>NZ_NPBF01000018.1 GCF_002272135.1 Virgibacillus sp. 7505
TAAACAGCTGTTCAGATGAACGGCTGTTTTTTTGTGCGTTAAAAAAGAAGAAGCTGGGAAGAATATACAAGGCTCTTGAAGCAAAATGCTTGCCGTTTCAGACAAGCTTTGGTACGCTTTACGAAAAGGTAACCACCTTTGAATTACATATCATTTAAGGAGGAATAATCATGGCTAAATTTGAACTACCAGAATTGCCTTACGCATACGACGCACTTGAGCCTCATATCGATAAGGAAACAATGAACATCCACCACACAAAACATCACAACACATATGTGACGAAGCTAAACGACGCAATCGCAGGAAAAGCTGACTTGGAAAGCAAATCCTTGGAAGAGCTTGTTGCAGGTGTTAACGAACTTCCTTCTGACGTACAGACAGCTGTACGCAACAATGGTGGCGGCCATTACAACCACAGCCTATTCTGGAAGCTTCTTTCTCCAAATGGCGGCGGTGAGCCAACTGGCGAAGTAGCAAGTGCCATTGCAAACAAATACGGTACACTGGATAAATTCAAAGAAGAATTCGCAGCTGCAGCAGCAGGCCGTTTCGGTTCTGGCTGGGCTTGGCTAATTGTAGAAAACGGTGAAGTGGATATCGTATCTACGCCAAACCAAGACAATCCTGTAATGGAAGGCAAGACACCAATTCTTGGCCTTGATGTATGGGAGCATGCATACTACTTGAAATATCAAAACAAACGTCCTGATTACATCAGTGCTTTCTGGAACGTTGTAAACTGGGATGAAGTAGAGCGTCTTTACAGAGAAGCAAAATAAGACGGTTATTCAAAAAGATACCAGCTTTTAGCTGGTGTCTTTTTTTTGTGCATATCTCTTTTCGGATGGCAGATACTAAGTAGCAGTAAAAGGAGATGGCATTATGAAGCCGAACTTATTTACCGCGGATTCTGCCAGAAAAGAGCTGCATGTGCTGCTAATTATCGGGGCCCTTTACTCTCTCGGTATCTTTCTGTCGAATACGTTCGTCAATATTTACTTATGGAAACAGACCAATGATCTGATCAATATCGCGGTGTACAATTTAGCAATTTATGTTGCTCAAACAATTCTCTTTACATTATCTGGAAGCTGGGCAAAGCGAATCGATCGAGTCATCATACTCCGCATAGGGGTATTTTTCCTTAGTGTGTTTTTCCTTCTTGTTTTATTTACGGGGGAAAAAGCAGCTTCTTATAACTTGCTTCTTGGTGCGGTGCTTGGAATAGGCTATGGGATGTACTGGCTGGCTTATTCTGTGCTTACTTTCGAAGTAACAGAACCAGAAACAAGAGACTTTTTCAATGGTGTATCAGGACTATTGCAATCTTTAACAGGTATGATCGGACCGTTTGTTGCCGGTTATATCATTACCAGAATGAATAATTCTCATGGTTACACACTGATTTTCGCTGTATCGTTCTTTTTGTTCCTTTTGGCCGTCATATGTACAGCAGGTATCAAAAGAAGAGGAGCAGAAGGTAAATTCGGGCTGATGCAAGCATGGAAGGAAGTCAAACATGATGCTGCTTGGCGCAATACAGTGCTTGCGCATGTGTTCCAAGGTGTGAGAGAAGGTATCTATACATTCATCATCTCTGTCTGGGTTTTTATCGTTACAAATAGTGAGCTTTCGCTTGGTACGTTTAATCTTGTCTATTCCGCATTTTCGTTTATCTTCTATTATATAGCAACCCGTTATATTAAAAGCAGGCAAAGAAAGACGGCTATCTTCCTTAGTGGTGTTGCGCTTTCACTAAGTGTCGTGCTTCTACTGGTTGAGCTTAATTTTACTACCTTGCTGATTTATGCTGCTATCATCGGTGTTTTCTATCCGATTCTCTATGTGCCTTATTTGTCCCTTTCGTATGATGTGATCGGTAAGGCGAGGGATGCTGCAAAACTGCGGGTGGAATATATAGTCCTTAGCGATGCAGCAACAAACATAGGCAGGATTGTATCTGTTGTGCTTTTGCTTATCGGGGTAGGGATCTGGGCAGAAGCTTCCATTCCTTACCTGATGTTCATTCTTGGAACAGGCCCATTTTTCATCTACTTTTTCACGAGGCATATCAAGAGCTTCGCACCAGCTGCTTCGGTTAAGAAGCTTCCGAAAAATGAAATTGCAGGAGACGACAATCGCTGACAGTCTATAGTAGAAGCGGACCGAGGATGATGATATAATGGGACCAGTATGTAAGAATGGGGGAACATTATGTCTAAAAAAAGGAAGAAGAAGCGTGCGCTGCTTCCTTTCCGTCTCAATGTTTTGTTTGCGATTGTTTTCCTGCTGTTCTCAGCCTTGGTTCTGCAGCTCGGAGTTGTGCAGATAATCAATGGGGAAGAGCACCAGGCAGTATTGGAAGAGACGACAAATGATATCGCTGAAATTTCTGTTCCGCGCGGAATGATTTATGATAGCGAAGGAAATGTGATTGTCGGGAATGAGCCAGTCTATTCGATCACATATACTCCGCCAAAAAACGGAGATTCTTCTGAAAAACGTTTGGAGATTGCCACAAAGCTTGCCGATATCATCAAGATGGATGACAAGGCAATCGACAAGATCACCGAGCGTGAGTACAAAGAGTATTGGTACGTTTTGAACTCAGACGAAGCAAACAATAGGATCACTGCTTCAGAAAAAGAGACCCTGGATGACTCAGAAGTTTACGATCTTACTTTAGACCGGATAACGGAGGATGACTATAAGGAACTTGAGAGTGATGATCATGCCAAACAAATCATCGCTATCAAACGTGAAATCGACAGTGCTACAGAACTTGTGCCGCATGTAATCAAAAATAAAAATGTCACCGAAGAGGAATATGCGACGATTGCGGAAAACATGGGCGAATTGTCCGGCATCAATGTTGCGACCGATTGGGAGCGTTATTATCCGTATGATGGTTCCCTCAGTGGTATCCTTGGCGGGATCAAGACCGGTATCCCAGAAGGAGAAGAGGATTATTACAAGTCACGCAACTACCAGCTTAATGACCGGATTGGTACGAGCGGACTTGAGAAGGAATATGAAAGCCTTCTGAAAGGTGACAAAAAACGCGTCCGGTACGTAACGGATAACAGCAACAACATCGTGTCCCAGGAGGTAATCTCCGAAGGACAGCGCGGTCAGGATCTTCAATTGTCCATCAATATGGACTTCCAGAAAGAACTGGACAAAATCGTGCGTGATGAACTGAAGAGTGCCATCAACAAACATCCGGGTGCAAACCGCTACTTAGAAGATGCAATGGCGGTAATGCTTAATCCGAATACTGGTGAAATTTACGCCGCAAGCGGTCAGCATTATGACCGGGAAGATAATAAGTATGAATCTGCTGATATGAATACTGTCTTCAGCGCTAATGCGGTCGGCTCCACCGTTAAGGGAGCGACATTGCTTGCTGGGTATCAAGAGGGCGTAGTGAAGATGGGACAAACATTCTACGATACGCCAATGAAGATTAAAGGAACACCTGAAAAATCTTCTTATAAGAATATGGGGACTATAACAGATTTGCAGGCATTGCAAATGTCTTCCAACGTATACATGTTTAATGTAGCTTTACGATTAGGTGGAGAATACAACTACAAATATGGAAATAGTGTATCCTTTGACCATGATGCATTCCGGAAATTACGGAACTATTATAACCAAGTAGGTTTGGGTGTGGAAACAGGTGTTGATTTGCCATCGGAATCAACTGGTTACGTTGGCACCACAGGACAGGCTGGTAACCTGCTTGACTTCTCGATTGGGCAGTTTGACACATACACAACTATGCAGCTGGCTCAATATGTTTCTACCATCGCAAATGGTGGATATCGTATAAAACCGCATTTTGTAAGTGAGATCCATGAACCTTCGAATGAGAAGGATAAACTTGGTCCGCTTGCGGAAACGAAGTCTCCGGAAGTATTGAATAAGATTACAGCTACGGACGACCAGATAAATCGTGTTAAACAAGGTTTCGAAATGGTGTTCCAGACACAAAAAGGTACTGCTTACAGCCATCTGAGTGCGAAAGCAAAGACATATAACATTGCAGGCAAGACAGGGACTGCTCAGACTAGTATAAATGGTACTGACCTGGAGAACTGGACTTTGATTGGCTATGCCGATGACGAAAATCCGGATATCGCATTCGCTGTCATGGTGCCGAACTTAGGTATCATAAGCGGCGGAACGCAGTATCCTATCACGTACAACATCGTTAACCGCGCTCTTGAATACTATTACGAGCATACAGCTCCGGACGATGAAGACAAAAACGAATAATAGTTATACCCAAAGAACCACTCCAATAAACGGGGTGGTTCTTTTTTTTTCAGCAAATTAATACTTAAATTTACACAACCTTTACATTCCGTTTATTTTTCCTTAATAGAGACAAGTTAATATTGTACTTGTAAGGCAAATGAACTAATCGAATCACGTAGGGGGAAAATTAAACATGAAGAAGATGAAACTATCTGTATTGCTTGCAATGTTCGCACTAGTTATCGGTGTACTTGCAGCATGTGGCGGTAACGCTGGCGGCGAAGAAACAGAAGGAAACACAAGCGGGAACAGCAATAGCGGCGGCGGAGAAGCTTCTGAAACTTCCATCGTTGTAGCAGGTTCCAGTGCGATGCAGCCTCTAGTAGCAGCAGCAGCTGAACAGTACAAAGCTGATAACGCTGATGCAGACATTCAAGTTCAAGCAGGTGGTTCAGGTGCTGGACTAAGCCAAGTTCAGGAAGGTTCTATCGACATCGGTAACTCTGATGTATTCGCTGAAGAGAAAGAAGGCATTGACGCTGGAACTCTTGTTGATCATCAAGTAGCAGTAGTTGGTATGACTGCAGCTATCAACCCTAAAGCAGGTGTGGATGATCTTACAAAACAGCAGCTAATCGATATCTTCACTGGTAAGGTTACGAACTGGTCTGAAGTAGGCGGAGAAGATCAAGAAATCACACTTGTTAACCGTCCTGATTCTTCTGGTACACGTGATACTTTCGTAAAATACGCACTTGATGGCGAAACGCCGGCAGAAGGTATTACAGAGGATTCTTCCAACACTGTTAAGCAAATCGTTGCTGATACAGATGGAGCAATTGGCTACTTGGCACTATCTTACTTCGATGACGATACTATCGTAAAAGCTAAAATCGATGGTGTTGAAGCTACAAACGAAACAATCGGATCTGGTGACTTCCCAATCTGGGCTTATCAGCACTCTTATACAAACGGAGAGCCTGAAGGCCTAGCGAAAGAATTCCTGGATTATATGCTAAGCGACGAAGTTCAAACTACAATCGTACCTGAACAAGGCTACGTTCCAATGACTGACATGAAGGTTGAACGCGACGCAGAAGGAAACATTACTGAAAAATAATATCTAAAACATAAGGTAGATGCAGTGACATACTGCATTTACCTTACTGTGGTTATAAATTAGCTATCACAGACAGCGGGAGGCCTTTTTTAGGGTGTTCCTTTCCGCTGTTTTCATGAGGAGTTGTAGAAGTTGGCAAAAGCATCAGTATCTCCATCAGCTGAAGAACGGCTGATACTAACTAAGAAAAACAGACGGTGGGACGAAGTACGCGGACGTTCCCTCGTTACTATATGTGCAGTAATTATGATTGCTGCTACCATTGCAGTTACTGTTTTCCTTGCGCAAAAAGGACTTCAGTCATTTACTGTCAATAATATTAATCCAATCGCATATTTAACTAGTGCGAACTGGAACCCAACAGGTGGCGAGAATGCATCATTCGGTATATTTCCATTTATTTTCGGCTCATTAGCTGTTACGTTCCTATCAGCTCTAATTGCAGCACCACTAGGCATCGGGGCAGCGATATTCATGTCTGAAATCGCACCGAAATTTGGTAAAAAAGTACTGCAGCCGGTTATTGAATTATTAGTAGGTATACCTTCTGTAGTATATGGTTTCATCGGACTAGTTGTCCTAGTGCCATTATTGAGAGATCATTTTCCAGGTATCGGGTTTAGTTTGTTTGCAGGTGTCATCGTCCTTACAGTTATGATTCTCCCTACGGTTACTACTATAGCAACAGATGCCATGCGCTCATTGCCGAACAGCTTACGGCAAGGTTCACTTGCGCTAGGCGCGACACGCTGGCAGACAATTCGTAAAGTATTGATTCCGGCAGCATTACCATCACTGCTTACAGCCATCGTATTGGGAATGGCACGTGCATTCGGCGAAGCATTGGCTGTACAAATGGTTATCGGTAATACACGAGATATTCCGGGCAGCATTTTTGACACAGCTGGAACATTGACAACAATTGTTACATTGAATATCGGACATACGACATATGGCAGCATTGAGAATAATACACTTTGGTCTATGGGTCTCATCTTGCTGATCATTTCGTTCGTATTTATCTTTATTGTCCGTTACTTGTCCGGTAGGAGGAAAATCTAATGAACAGCAGAATCACAGATCGTATCGCAACAGGTGTATTTTACACGATCGCAGCAATCATGGTTGCATTGCTGCTTTACCTATTCTATTTCATCTTATCTAATGGATTGCCACAGGTGACATGGGATTTCTTGACGTCTCCTTCCAGCTCCTATCAAGCTGGCGGCGGTATCCGTGACCAATTATTCAACTCCTTGTATATCCTGTTTATCACAATGGTCATCACAGTACCACTAGGGGTATGTGGCGGGATTTACATGGCAGAGTACGCAAAACCGGGCAAAATCACGAATTTTATCCGTACGTGTATCGAGATGCTGGCTTCTTTGCCTTCTATCGTCGTAGGTTTGTTTGGTCTTTTGATCTTTGTTAACATCACTGGCTGGGGCTACACAATCATCGGTGGTGCTTTGGCACTTACTATCTTTAATATTCCAGTAATGGTGCGAGTAACAGAGGATGCAATCCGGAGCGTACCGAAAGAACAGAAAGAAGCGAGCTTAGCTTTAGGTATTACAAGATGGCATACAATTAAGACAGTTATACTTCCATATGCTTTCCCAGGTATTCTTACAGGTGCAATTCTAGCTTCCGGCCGTGTATTTGGAGAAGCAGCAGCATTGCTTTATACAGCAGGCCTTTCAACACCAACACTTGATTATGGAAACTGGAATCCATTCGCAGAGAATTCTCCGCTGAACATTTTCCGACCAGCTGAAACACTTGCCGTTCATATCTGGTCTGTTAATACACAAGGACTTATTCCAGATGTACGTGAAGTAGCTAATGGTGCATCAGCGGTTCTAGTCATTGCTGTACTTGTGTTCAATCTCCTCGCTAGATGGTTGGGCAGTGTCATCCATAAGAAGCTAACAGCAGGTAAATGATGAAGAGAGGAGTTCGTGACATGAACTATACAGCAGATAAACCAACAGAAACGAAAACAGAAGATGATATGGCTGCATCCACTATTAGAGCTTCCAAGAAAGAAGTTGTACTTGATGTAAAGGATCTCAGCATTTTCTACGGTAATAATGAAGCGGTGAAACGGGCAAATATGGGTATTGAAAAGAACGCAGTAACAGCACTGATCGGCCCTTCCGGCTGTGGGAAATCTACGTTCATCCGCTCCATCAATCGGATGAATGACTTGATCCCTTCCAGCCGAGCAGAAGGTGAGATCATTTATGACGGAATCAATATTCTTCGTGATGATATCAATGTTGTTGCATTGCGTTCTGAAATCGGCATGGTGTTCCAAAAACCGAACCCATTCCCTAAATCCATCTACAACAACATTACACATGCATTGAAATACAATGGTCAGAAAAATAAGAAGGTCCTAGACGAAATTGTTGAGGAAAGTTTGCGCAAGGCTGCTTTATGGGATGAAGTGAAAGACCGTCTGCATCAATCAGCTTTGTCTTTATCCGGTGGTCAGCAGCAGCGTCTGTGTATCGCACGTACATTGGCCATGGAACCGCAGATTCTCCTATTGGATGAACCTGCATCTGCGCTTGATCCAGTATCCAATTCCAAGATTGAAGAACTTATCCTTCAGCTGAAAGAAGATTATAGTATTGTCATCGTTACACATAACATGTCACAGGCATCTCGTGTATCTGATAAGACCGCCTTCTTCTTAAATGGGGATGTCGTAGAATACGATGATACGAAAAAAATCTTCACTAATCCTTCTGAAACGAAAACAGAAGAATATATTTCCGGTAGATTCGGATAGGAGGAACGACAGCTATGCAAGTGGCAGCAGAGAAAGAGACAATTTTCCAAGTGAATGACTTGAACCTATGGTATGACGACTTCCATGCATTGAAGGATGTTAGCCTGGAAGCGTTGAATAATGAGATTTATGCTATTATCGGTCCATCCGGTTGTGGTAAATCCACTTTCATCAAGACACTTAATCTGATGATCAATATGGAGCCAGGTGTCCGTATGACTGGTGAAATCAATTACAAGAACAAAAACATCCTTGATTCCAGAGTTGACTTGGTGGATTTACGTCGTAAAGTAGGGATGATTTTCCAAAAAGGTAACCCTTTCCCGCAGTCAATTTACGATAATATAGTGTATGGACCAAAAATTCACGGTGTTAAGAAGAAAAGTGAATTGGATGAAATCGTAGAAACAACTTTGAAGGATGTTGCGCTTTGGGATGAAGTAAAGGATCGCCTGAAGTCTTCTGCAATGGGTCTTTCCGGTGGTCAGCAGCAGCGTTTGTGTATTGCGCGTGCGCTTGCAACGAAACCGGATGTCGTCTTGATGGATGAACCAACATCTGCATTGGATCCGATTTCCACTTTGAAAATCGAGGAGCTTATGACTGAGCTTAAGAAAAAATATTGTATCGTCATCGTGACACACAATATGCAGCAGGCTTCCCGTATTTCAGATAAAACAGCCTTCTTCCTGCATGGTCGTGTGGTGGAGTCCGCAGAAACGGGTAAGATATTCTCTAACCCGGAAGATAAGCGAACTGAAGATTATATTAGCGGTCGTTTCGGTTAATTACGTATTGGAGGAGAACGTATGGTAGCGAGAGAGCAATTTTCAGCAGATTTGGAATCAATCCAGAAATCAATTATTTCTTTTGCATATGAAGTAGACACAGCTTTAAAGCAAGCTATTGACGCATTATATGAGCGAGACAGTGATCTTGCTTATAAAGTAATTGAAAATGATGATTTATTGAATGAACGCGATCAGGAAATAAATGAAGCTACGATCCAATTAATTGCGATGCAGCAGCCTGTTGCGACAGATTTGCGACGTTTGGTTGCTTTCCTTCGCGTATCTTCCGACTTGGAGCGGATGGGTGACCATGCAAAGAATATCGCGAAAAGCGTAAACCGATTGAATGTATTAAGTCCGTATGACATTCCACCGGCAATCCGTGATATGCAGGAAGTTGTCAGTAAAATGATTCATAGTGCTGTACAAGCCTTTGAAGAAGAAGATATCACGAAAGCGAAAAAGTTGGCTGATTTGGATAATGTGGTAGACAGTATGTACGGTGAACTATTCCGTGACATGCTGGATGAGCGTAAGGCGCAGTCTGGGAAACATCAACAGACGATGCAGCTTGTCTTTGTTGGGCGCTTTGTTGAGCGTGTAGGAGACCATATAACGAATATCGGAGAAAGTATCCTTTATCTTGTTAAAGGTACTGCAGTTGATTTAAATAAATAAGAAGCAGCGGCATATGCCGCTGCTTCTTATTTTGTCAACAATTTAGCAATGTCATCGTATCCCATATCGGAACTTAATTGATAGTTGCCGACTTGCAGTGATTCACTTGCTTCTGTAATGTCCAAATACGTACGGAATGCGGATGCATCCTCGATAATACTGGCTTTTTGAAGTGCAGATGCTACGTCTGCGCTAGTCATGCCAGTTTCCAGCTTAAGAGTAAATGTTTTTTGCTCTTCTTTTTCTGGCTGTTCCGGTTTTTTCTCTTGTGCATCCTTAAGCTGATCATAATCTTTTTTAGTCAGCACATGGTAGTCGTTTTCTTCAAGCTCTTTTTTCATGTTATCTATACTTGGCTTTACAGTTTCGACTGCAGCTGAAGCTGTTGCAGTTTCTTCCGTTTTAGGATTTTCAGTAAAATGAAACGCAAGCATACAAATGCCTGCTAAGAGAAGAGCAGTTGCGAACCCTCGGATCACTTGCTTCATAGCTGAACTCCTGCCTGTTTAGCGATGCGGTATACATCTTCCTCAGCCAGACTTGTCTGCGTGGCAATTTCCTTGATGGAATATCCTTGCTGCTGAAGGTTCAAAATTTGCTGAAAGATAGCGGGTTTTTGTGACGTCTTATTTTGTTTGGGCTCATGCTGTACAGTCGGCAGTAGCTCTTCTTCCAGAATCTTGACTTTCTTATTCAACGTATATGTTTCTTGCATAGTCGAAAGGGTCAATTGTTCAATTTGTTGATCCAGTTGTTTGAATTTATCTTGCATGAAAAAAGAGAAAATCCATAATATGATACCGGCTGCAACAAAAGCGATAGCAGCAATTAACATGTTAGTATAAACCTCCTACTTATTGCTAACCTAGTTATACCATATCAAGCAGATGCAGGATATATAGTTTTCGACAATTTTCACTTTTCTTCTGAAATAGTTATCGTTAACGGTTGCTTACCTTACATAATTCTGCTATTATTAGATGGTCTGAAGATCGTTAAGTTTTCATACACTTATTTAAGATTGTTGGGAGGGATTATACATGCGTGTAAACATTACTCTCGCCTGCACAGAAACAGGAGATCGTAACTACATTACAACAAAAAATAAGCGTAAACATCCAGAACGCATGGAGCTTAGAAAATATAGCCCACGCTTGAAAAAGTATACGCTGCACCGCGAAACAAAATAAGCTCGACTAAAAGACTCCCCCTTCATTTGGCGGGAGTTTTTTTACATAATAAGGAGGCAGGCAAGATGGGAGAAAAAGAAAAACTTCGACAGGAAGGACTTCGTTTGCTGAAAGAAATGCCGCTTACAGATAAGCTGCATGTTGAGCATCGGCTTGCAGACCTCCTCTTTGCTTCTTCCATCTGGAAAGATGCAAAAAGCATCGGCCTGACAATGGCCCTGCCGCATGAGTGGGATACAACGAAGCTTACCCAGCAAGCATGGCTCGAGAAGAAGAGAATATGTGTCCCACTTACTATTGAAAACCGAGGTATGCAGTTTTACCACATCGAAAGCTACAATCAATTAACGGACGGAGCGTTTGGCATCAAAGAACCGATCGCCGAACGTTGCGAACCAGCTTCGAAGGATGAACTGGATCTTCTGATAGTGCCCGGCCTTCTTTTCGATACATCAGGTTATCGGATTGGTTATGGCGGCGGATATTATGATCGTTATCTAACCGATTATCAACATAAGTCGTTGTCTCTTGCAAGCAGCCGGCAGATTAAGCAGTCACTGCCAGTTGGACCATTAGATCTTCCGGTGGACCATCTTTTGACAGATGATGGTTTTCTGTTATAACCGAATAGGAGTATTCGGCTTAGGGTTAAACTAGGCTTATCCCAGAGGAAAGGAAGAGTGCAGATGTGGAAATCCCTCATCACAACGTTAACGTTGGCAGCAAGTGTCGTATTTTTGATACGAGAGCGGTATCGGGTGCTGAATGCACTTTTAGCCGTAACGGTTCTTCGCAAAGGTCTTATACGGCTTTCAATGGGATTTGAGCCCCTACGTTCCCGTATGCTCCCGATTTTATTTAAACGCTCAGTGTAAACTGGGCGTTTTTCCATGACTTTTTTGATAAACTGTAGGCAAGAGGGGGAGAGGTATGACCTACAACGAAGAAACGGCCTATTATAAGATGATCAATCATTTGTTAGCCGTTCATGGTTTTACATTAGCGAGAGCTGAAGACGACTTAAGAGTTTGTTGGCTCGAGAAGAAGCAGAATGGTATCACCCATGTTGTGAAACTTAATTATAGAACCTTTACTTGGGCAAATCATTTAAAACAGGATATTTTGAAAACGGCGAATCAGATACAGAATATGAGCAAAGGATTGTTCGCCAGGAAGACGCGTATCTATAATGTCTATTTTGGTGAACAGGAACCTGCGGATGATTGGTCGAAGCTAAAAAAACCTATGATCATCAAAAGTAAGCGTCCTATCCCGATGCAGCTTTATTATTTAGATGGCAGCTCATATGAAAAAGAGTCGGAGAAGCTATTTCGTCATTTGAAGCTTGATGACAAGATTTCTTTGACTTCTGCTGATGAACATGAGCTTGAGGTGGAGAAGAGCAGACTCCGCAGCTTGCTTGTTCAGCAGCAGGCAGACCAAGCCGTCTTTCATCGAAAAAAGCCGCTTTTGGTCTATATACTTATCGGAATTTGTGTCGTAATGTTCCTCTTGGAAACACTGCTTGGAGGCTCGACTGACTCTGCAGTGCTTATTGAGCTCGGAGCGAAATACAATCCATTGATTCTAGCCGAAAATGAATGGTGGCGAATCATCTCCTCGATGTTTTTACATATTGGGGCCTTGCATCTTTTGACAAATATGCTGTCATTATATTATCTCGGTACACTGACAGAGCAGATATTCGGTCATCGTCGTTTCTTCTTCATCTACATTTTAGGAGGAATCATAGGCGGGCTGGGAAGCTTTGCTTTCTCAGATAGTCTTAGTGCAGGAGCATCAGGTGCGATTTTCGGGTTGTTTGGAGCGCTGATATATTTTGGTGTTGTTTATCCGAAACTGTTCTGGCGTACGATCGGGAACGGTTTGATCGTCATCCTGCTTATTAACTTAGTCATCAGTTTCTCTGCTAGTCATGTGATTGATGTATTCGCGCATCTCGGCGGCTTGGCAGGAGGCTTTGCCAGTGCTTTGCTCGTTGGCTTGCCTGGTAAAAGAAATACAAGAGCGCGCATTGGCGGTACACTTTTGTCCATTGCATTTATTGCTGGTCTCATTTGGTATGGATTTACTGGACCAGTAAATGATGCACTGCGTCACGTTCTTAACGTGGAAGATGCACTAAGACAAAACGATTATTCTTCTGTGATTTCCGATGCGACCCTAGCTTTGAGTGAAGGGGAATCTGTATATGAACCGATGCTTTTATTCAATCGCGGTTTAGCTTACTACAAGACTGGTGACATGGATAAAAGTGCACAGGACTACGAGCGACTGGTGACATTAACCCCGGAGGATCATGCTGCTCATTATAATTTGGCGCTTGTCCTCCAGGCAGAAGGGAAATTGGAGGAAGCTATGAAGCATGCAAAGAGAGCAGTCGAGCTTAAGCCTGATAACAGCCAGTATGAACAGCTCCAACAGAATCTCTCTCAATAATATTGCAGCAGTTCTCTGTACTGACCTGTCTCATCCTGATAGAGGACGCGCAGATGCTTTCCTGATTTATCAAAAAGCAAGAGCGGGATATAGGTGGATGCTGTGCCTTTATCCACTGCTGGACCAATCGGCAGAATATAATTTCGATACAGTCCTTCCCATAGCCGGCTGATAATTTCCTGTCTTTCCTTATCTTCTGAAAGTCCAGGGATTTTCGTTAAGTCGGCTGTCGGAAGAGCGGTGAGTGGTAGCTCGGTGTATTGACTTGCTGGAATGGATAATTGTTGTTTCGCATTGTTCCAGACTTGCTGAAGTGTCCGGCTCGTTTCTGTTTTCGCAATCTGACGGGACTGTATTTCTTTTTCATTTTTTGGAAATGAGAAAAGTTCATGTGCACCAGATGTGTAGGAGCGAACACCGGATATTTTAAATGTGCTGGTAATTTGATTCTTATGCAGTTCAGCAAAATGAAAAGAAACTGCATCGAGCTGTTTATTCGGCTGAAGTCTATGTGTCTTCTCCTGTGTAAGCCGGCTAGCGGGGTTCTGCCATTTATTCATTACGCCAACCAATCGGCCATTTTCGTATAAGAGGCCGACATCTTGCCGTAAGTATGCTTCGGTATCGAGTGTGCTTGTCAGACGCCAATGGATGCGCCGGAAATCGACTTTCTTCATGGAAGTAGATGTATCGATAAAAGCAGCAGAGCCATCAAGCGGAAAGTGCTGAATGACAGGCTGCGGCTGCTGCATACGAATAATATAAGTGGAGAATAGGACGATGGAAAAAAAGACGCATCCAAGTATAAGCCATTTTCGCATTTGTTTTCCTCCTCATTGGACAAACTCTTGCTTATTGATACTATGTAATAGACCGATATGTTATGAAAGAGGGGATACGAATGAAGCGAATTGATCGAATATCAGAAACATTGGAAAATCTAGTGCATATACCAAGTCCTTCAGGTTATACGGACCAGGCGATTGACTTTTGCCGCAGCGTGGCAGATTCACTTGGATACCATTCAAAGGTGACGAATAAAGGCAGTCTGCTTATTACGGTACCAGGTAAAGACACAGCTCACCACCGACTGCTGACTGCTCATGTTGACACATTAGGCGCCATGGTCAGAGGGATAAAAGCAGATGGTACATTGTCCTTGGCAATGATAGGGGGATTCCGCTGGAACAGTGTCGAAGGGGAATACTGTACGATACATAGCAAAGATAATGCCTTCACTGGCACAATACTGATGCATCAAACATCTGTTCATGTTTATAAGGAAGCTGGAGAAGCAAAACGGGACGAGAAGAACATCGAGGTCCGCATCGATGAACAAACAACATCTCGTGACGAAACAGAAGCTCTCGGGATTCGTGTAGGAGATTTCGTGTCGTTCGATCCGCGTTTTGTTCGTACTGACTCAGGCTTCATTAAATCAAGACATTTGGATGACAAGGCAAGTGTCGCAATTCTGCTTGAACTGCTAAGAGGACTGAAGGAAGAAAACCTGCAGCTGCCATACACCACACATATGCTTATTTCTAATAATGAGGAGATTGGTTATGGAGGAAATTCAAGCATTCCATCGGAAGTAGTGGAATATATCGCAGTCGATATGGGAGCGATCGGAGACGGTCAAGCCACTACAGAATATGATGTATCCATCTGTGTAAAAGATTCAAGCGGACCTTACCATTATGCATTGAGAGAACAGCTTGCAGAGCTCGCTCAATCCAATGGTCTGCCATATAAGCTGGATATATATCCATACTACGGATCGGACGCATCAGCCGCGATACGTGCAGGATACGATATCCGCCACGGTCTTATCGGACCTGGTATTGCTGCATCCCATGCATTTGAACGCACACATGAAAGTGCTTTGACTGCTACATATACTTTGCTGGATGCTTATTTGAAGAGCGATATGTTTTAATTGTAAAGAATTGACCTGAAGTCAACCGGCTTCAGGTTATTTTTTTTACATTAAGGCATATTGTTAAGAAGGTGTGAACGTAGTCTTAAATCATTTTCAATTTTACGTGAAGGTTGTTATAATAACTTAGGTGATGTGTATGAAAACGGTTTATGATGTGATGCAGCTATTGAAGACGTATGGTATTTTCGTATACATCGGAGACCGCAAGCTCGATTTGACGATGATGCTGGAAGAGCTGCGGGAGCTGTATGACAATAACCTATTGTCATTAGAGGAATATGGACAAGCAAATTTGATTCTTAGAAAAGAGATAAGTGCTTTATCGGATAGTCGAGAAGGAGCGGGAAACAATGAGTAAGGACGGACTATTGGTCGGTGTCGATATCGGCGGCACAACAATTAAGCTCGCCATCATCGATGGAACGAGCGAACTAGTTGAAAAATGGGAGATCAAGACGGATAAATATGAGCAAGGTCTGCACATACCGAAGCAGATCTGGGAAACAATCCAAGCAAAGCTAACAGAACGTGGCATTGCAAAGGAAACAATCCAAGGCATCGGCGTAGGAGCACCAGGGTTCGTTGTCCCGCGTAACGGTGTCATCGCAGAAGCAGTCAATGTCGGCTGGCGTGATTTCCCTCTTTCTGCTGAGCTTGGCGTACTATCCGGATTGCCTGTTTTCATCGACAATGATGCTAACTTGGCTGCGCTAGGCGAAGTGTGGAAAGGTGCAGGTGCACAGCAGGATAATATCATTGCCATCACACTAGGCACTGGTGTTGGAGCAGGTATCATTGCTAATGGCCATATCGTGAATGGAATAAATGGTACGGCAGGAGAAATCGGCCATGTCACCGTCGAAGAGAATGGTGCCCCGTGCAATTGCGGGCGAAAAGGCTGTTTAGAAACTATCTCCTCTGCGACAGGTATCAGCCGTTTGGCAACAGAGGCTGCTGCTGCGCATCCAGAGAGCGGCTTGGGAAGAAGGTTTGCAGAAAACGGTCGCGTTTCTTCCAAAGACGTCTTCGAGCTGGCTGCCGAAAATGATGCAGAAGCGCAAAAGATTGTGGACAGATCCACCAGCGTCCTGGCAAAAACGTTAGCTAACGCTGCTATCCTTACCAACCCTTCCCGCATCATCATCGGGGGAGGCGTATCCAAAGCAGGGGATGCTTTGATGGAACCTATCAGGGAAGCGTTCGTGAAAGCTGCCCTGCCGCGTACAACATATGAATGTGAAATCGTGCCGGCACAGCTCGGCAATGATGCAGGTGTCTACGGTGCTGCTTATTTAGTCAAACAGCACTTGGAAGAGCCCGCAAAATAAATAAAGAAATGCGTGCATGGCAGCAGCGCAAGTTGCTGCCATCTGTTTTACGCTTGGTTCTATAATGAGGAGGATTTTTACTTGAAACGAACATTCACTGCACCATTATATATTTTGGCGACAGTTTTGTTTGGACTGAAGACGTATATCATTTATCGTTTCTTATTCAACATCAGCTTGGATAATGCGATGCAGGAATTCATTCTGCTGCTGAATCCGTTTGTCAGTGCCTTTTTAGCTTTTGGTATCAGCGTTTTATTCTCACGAAAATGGCAGATGCGGTATATCCGGATCATCAGCCTCGTGGGTTCTATCATCTTGTACATCAACTTGATTTTTTACCGACACTTCAGTGATTTCCTTACAGTGCCGGTCCTCATGCAAGGAAGCAATGCCGCTGACCTTGGCGGCAGTGTATTAAGCCTCATTTATCCACAGGACATTCTGCTGTTCTTGGATTTGGCTATCATCTGGTTCCTCAGCTATCGTTTTAAAGAAACAATGACGGTTGAATACCTTCGCAGAAAGAAAGTATCAACAATGGCGGCTATAGCTGCGGTTGTCGTAATAAACATCGGACTTGCGGAAGCAGAACGCCCGCAGCTGTTTACACGCGGATTTGACCGGGAATATCTGGTCAAGAATATCGGTTTGTTTAACTTCCATGTATATGATGCAGTCATGCAATCAAAGACGGAAGCGCAGCGCGTGTTTGCGGACGGAAATGAACTTCCTGAGATTCTTTCTTATGTAAATGAAGAAGTGGAAACAGAGAAGTCAGCTAAATTCGGGCAGGCAGAAGGAAAAAATGTCATCTTCATCTCCCTTGAATCCATGCAGAGCTTCCTGATCAACAATGAACTGAACGGGGAAGAAGTCACACCATTCCTCAACAGCCTGACAGAAGACAAAGACACGTATTACTTCGAGAATTTCTATCATCAGACAGAGCAGGGCAAGACATCTGACTCTGAATTCTTAGTTGAAAACTCCTTATATCCGTTACCTCGGGGAGCAGTATTTTTCACTCACGGTCAGAATGAATACAACGGAACTCCTGAAATTTTAGGACAAAGCGATTACACAACTGCAGTATTCCATTCGAACAACTCCAGCTTCTGGAATCGTGATGTCATGTATGACAGCCTGGGCTATGACACCTTCTATGATGAAAACAGCTATGACGTCATCACCGAAGGAGAAGACCAAAATACAGTTGGATGGGGCTTGATGGATAAACCATTCTTCGAACAGTCGATTCCATACCTTCAGGAAATGGATAAACCGTATTATTCGAAGTTCATCACCTTGACGAACCACCATCCGTTCGATTTGCCGGAAGAAGAAGCGACTATTGATCAGTTTGACTCCAACTCCCAGACACTGAATAAGTATTTCCAAACAGCGCGCTACACAGACGAAGCAGTACAGAAATTCTTTGAGCAGCTGAAGGAATCGGGTGAATATGAAGATTCCATCATCGTGATGATGGGAGATCACTATGGCATCAGTGAATATCATAATAAAGCGATGAGTCAATATTTAGGTAAAGATATTACACCGTACCAGCAAATCCAGAACCAGCGTGTACCGTTCTTCGTCCATATTCCTGGCGATGGAAATGGTCAGGTAATGGAGAAGGTAGCTGGTCAGATTGATGTGAAACCAACCATCCTGAGTCTGTTGGGTATCGACGCTAAACACGACATCCAATTTGGTAATGATGTGTTTGCAGAAGATCGCAAAGATTTCACAGCTCTTCGAAATGGAGATTTCATCAGTGAGGATTATGTGTTCACCAATGATATGTGCTACGACAGACTGACGGGTGAGCCAGCTGACAATATAGAAGGAGAAGAAGCAGAAATATCCGGTGAGACCGGTGAACAGATAGAAAGCGTCTGTGAACCAATTCAGGAACAAGTAACGAAAGAACTGAATTACTCTGATCGGATTATCTATGGTGACTTGCTCCGGTTCTACGATTTCCAAGAAGGTAAAGAAAAAGCAAGTTAACAAAAGGATCGCTGCATAAGCAGCGATCCTTTTTTAATGAATTATAATAAGTTCGTAATAGAAACTAATGTGATGACGACCACAGAAATAAATGTGAAGATCGCTTGTTTCACTTGTCTTTTTTTACATTCTGTAATTAGTGTGCAAACACAAAGAAATGCAATAAAAAACAAGATGATCGAAAGAATCACTTGCTTGCCCTCCCATGAGCAAAATAGTTGGTTTCCTGCTATACTTGTGGTAAAGACTGCTTGGCAAATACATACTATATAGTAGTACACACCTATATGCTTGTCGAGCCTTTTTTAAAAGAAATCGCAGGGGAGGAGCAGATGAATAAAATGAAAATACATACATTAAGTCTTGGACCGATGGGAACAAATTGTTACATACTGGAATCAAAGAACGACTGCCTGATTGTTGACCCAGGCGGAGATAGCGTCAAACTGATTGAATGGATCAAACAGAAAGAACTGCGACCGCAGGCAATTCTCCTGACACATGCTCATTTCGATCATATCGGAGCGGTCGATGATGCGCGGGACATCTATCATATTCCTGTGTATCTGCATGAAGAGGAAGCTGATTGGCTAGGTGATCCAGGTAAGAATGGTTCAAAAATGTTTCCGGTCAAGCAAATAACAGCGAGAGATGCGGATGAGAATCTAAAGCCAGGTAATATGGGGTTTGGACATTTCGAATTTGAAGTACGTCATACACCAGGGCATTCTCCTGGAAGTGTGAGCCTTGTCTTCCATAAAGAAAAGTATGCAATCGTCGGTGATGCGCTGTTTCAGCGTGGCATTGGACGGACAGATCTTTATCGAGGTGATCTTCCGACCTTGATGCAAAGTATTACCGATCAATTATTGTCACTGCCTGACTTCTATGAAGTATACCCGGGTCATGGTCCAAAAACGACGATAGGGGAAGAACAGGCGAAGAATCCTTTCCTTATATAAAAGAAGATCCCGCCATTTTGGCGGGATCTTTTTACTGGGCTAGCTGGGTTCGAACCAACGATAACGGGACCAAAACCCGCTGCCTTACCACTTGGCTATAGCCCATCGTACATAGACTATTTTGCACTAGATTGTCCATCTTATACATCATGTAGGATATTTTTTATAATAAGTGACCGATTCCAGACTTTCATCTGTTTTGATTTTGTATCGTACAAGTAGGTGCTGTTCTTCTCTATTAATCGTGATATGAGCATCCAAAGCTTTGTTATGGATTTCAATGGTCTGATCATCGTCATCTGGTTTTAGATTCGGAAGATAGTGGTTTTCAACTGTTTTGAAAGCGAGTGATGCAGCTTGCTCTAATTTATACTGTTCGAAAAGCATGTCAGTCGATTGTACTTTCGTTTGAAGAAGCATACTGCCTGAAGTGAGTAGGAGCAGAAGGAAAGCTGTCAGAAACAAGAGGAATGGGTGAAGGAACCCTTGTTCATTCCATATCAATACGTTTCTCATATGACAATCCCTCTTTTCCTTTGACAGTTATGACAATCGAGCTGTCATCCTGGTTGAATTCTAAATCCTCAATATGGTGCAAGTAGATTTCATGTCCTTTCTCATCAACTTGTCTTCGAATCATATCTTTATATTGCTCAAAAACTGCTGTTCGACCTTGCTGATCCTGAATGTAAAGCTTATCTTCCGCGGTATTTACAGCAACGCCTTTGTGCACTTCCATTGATATGAAGTGAAGTGCCTGCCTGACAGACACAGCTTCTGATTTTGTGTCTTGGACCAAGGGAGTCAGAAGGGGAGGGACGGAAACGAGAATCAGAATCAATATGCCCAATGCAATTATTGCTTCAAGAAGCGTGAAACCTTTATTATTCGAGATAACCATATAGGCAGCGATTCTCCTTTCGCCCTTCTCCTCTTAGATCAATGCAGCCTTTTTTGAGTCCATCCTCGATACTGAATCTTAATGCGATAAATAGCTTATCGTCACTAAAATACTGATCTTTTGGTTCGGCTTTTGCGAGTTCATTTTGGAGAAGACTATAATAGAACGTACGTTTTTCCTGAATGTAATGTTCCTTTTTCACGTCAATCCATAACGGAAGCAGAAGGGTACATAGCAGCAGAAACATCGCGAAACTGAACAATGCTTCCAGCAGCAGAAAACCATCTTGATTATCTGCTTTCTTCATAGCGCCCTCTTCCTTTCCCAAGCGGAAATACAAGCTTATCGGTTCCGGCAGGAGTACGTATAGTGAAATTGCCAGGAGCAAGTGCTGTACCTGTTTGATTGAAACCGAATGACAATGCACTGGGATAAATATTAATCGCATAGCCTTCAGGTATTTCCTGGACTAACAGAACTTTCTTCAATCTGCTTGAATAGATTTCATATTTACCTTTATCTAGGTACAGCTTAGCTGACCTGTCGAATTGTGTGTATTGCTGCAAATAAAGCAAATCTTGTTCCAGCCGATTTTTGAATTGTTTTGCTTCTGCTTCCACAAGTAAGTGGGAATACACACCTGTTCCGATGCTAATCAGTAAAGAAGCGAGGCCGAGTACTATAATCAATTCAAGCAAACTGAAACCTTTTTGTTTATGAACCTGATGCATTCGTTAAAGAAACCTCGCCTCCAGGACTTAGTACCAAGGAACGCTTACCACCCTGACATGTTGTTTCAGTCAAGTAGCCATCTTGGAGCTGTGCAATCGAGGTTGGGGCGGTCCCGTTGTCTATCTTATACGTTTGTACTTGGCTTTCAGCTAATTTTAATAGTGCCTCACAGCCCTGCGTTTGGACCCGGTCATTTTTATCAGCTAAGTTCGGCACGATAAGAATCATCAACACGGAGATAACAAGCAAAACTATAAGCATTTCTATTAATGTGAATCCTTTTTCATTTCGCATCAGTTAACCTCTTTCTATAGTGTATGAACCATCTGAAACATAGGGAGAAGCAAAGATAGATAGACAATAATGATGCATAGTGCCATGATGCAAAGCAGAATAGGCTGGAGCAGATAGAGGACAGTTTTTGTTCGATCTTCCATTTTAGTTGTCATGATCTCTGCATACATCAGCAAATCTTTCGATTGTGATGATACATCATTTTCTTTCACCAAAATACTTTGAAGCTGGGCATCAAGCAGTGGAAAACTTGGCAGACATTCCTTCAATGTATATCCTGAGGTCAGCTGGGATAGTAAGACACTGCTGTACAACTGAAGCATGTCATGATATTGCTGTTTTGATAAAAGCTGGAGACTTTCATACAGGGAAAGTCCCGCTGAAAGAAAATTACCAAGCTGAATGGCGAACTGGAAGCTTGTCCTTGTGCGGGCTATACTGTGAATGACAGGTATGCGCTCCAAGTAATAGCGTTTCTTTGCGGGTGGCCAGCGTTTCTTAAAGGATCCTTGTAGGAAATATAGACTGATTCCGATCACACCGAGGAGTAAGCTTGCATACAAAAGTAAATTCACCAGATTGGAGAAAAAGCGGAGAAGGGTTGCTGATTCTGCAGAATATGCAAAAAGAGATAGAAAAGAAGGATAGACATAAAGCTTAACAAAAAGAAGCAGCAGCAGAATACTCAATAGAAGAAAGATGGGGTAACGAGTGACTTTCTTGAACTTAGTAAGCTGCTGTATTTGTTTTTGCATTGTAGTGTAGCTTCTTGCCAATGCATCTTCCAAGTTTCCGTCATGATGTGCCACATAAAAGTGAATGACGATTAACGATGAAAAACGAGCGTGTGAAAAGGCTTCGTCCAGTCGCAAACCTTGCTTTAGACCTTCCTGTAGAGTCTGTGTAGCCGTTCGCCATTGCGGCTGCCAGTGAAGGAAATCAAGCGAGCGAGCCATATCATATCCTTGTGTTCTGAGTCGGTGAAGCTGCTGGAGGAAAAGCATCTGCTGTTCCATAGACAGTTTGTCATCCTTCTTGAAGTTGATAATTTTCTTTCGTGATAAAACCATATGCATAGGCTTTCCTCCTAAGTTTTGCGAATGTCAGGAAAGATGTTTTATTCGTTTTCAGCATGCGGCTGATTTGTGAAGAGTCGGCCAGCTCCATAATGGCCGCACGTGAATGATGGGGCGTTGTGATAGGAAGAAGTTCCAACGACGCGACACCAATTAACGTATGATGCAAGTCAGCTATGGGAATTCCCATTTCCTGCAAGCGGTGAATAGCGCCTGCTGCATTTTTGGCATGCAGCGTGCTGATGACAAGATGTCCAGTCCTTGCCGTTTCGAAGGCGAAGCTGGCTGTGGATTCATCGCGGATTTCTCCGATCATCAGCACATCAGGATCATGCCGCAGCGCTGCTTTTAATCCTGCTTGATACGTAAGGCCGGCCTTCTCATTCACTTGCACCTGCAGCATGTTTTCCATTCGTTTCTCAATCGGATCCTCCAATGTGATAGCCTGACACGCTTTGATTCGTAATAAATCCTGCAGGATGCTATACATTGTCGTCGTTTTCCCGCTGCCTGTCGGGCCTGTGAACAGGAGAATTCCTGTACTTTCCAGCAATAGTTGCCGCAATGAACTTATTTGGAACGGAAATAAAAACAACTGGTCGAGCAAGGGTGCATCACTTTGGGGAAGTATACGAATTGCCAAGCTTTCTGTTTGTTTCAGCGGCAGGGTAGATAGACGAAGAGAATATTGTTTTTGTCCCTTATACGAAAATGGCATTGCCCCATCCTGAGGTTTTTGCATCTCTCCGATATCCATACCGCTGACAAATTTATAGTAAGCAATCAGCTTGCGAAAACTCGGAGTCGATAAGCGACTGTGCAGGACACGCTTTCCGTGTATCCGTATGAATACGCTTGTTTCATCTTCTTCCGGTGTGAAATGAATGTCTGACGCCTGCTGCTGTATCGCTTCTTCCATCAAACTAGCCGCAAAAACTGAAGGGCTATCCAGCACTTATATCACCTCCTTTGCAGTTACAATACTACAAAGTCATAGCAGCGGTCATATTGCGAAAATACAGGAAACATCAGTGCATTGGAGGACAAAATTTATTTCTGCTAATTAAGAAAGAGAACTTCACGTATGTTGTATGGAACGAAATGAAATTGGTCACGCTACTAGTAAAAGTAGAGGGGGCTAAGTACATGTCTTCCAATGATTATTTCCGATTCGTAACCCAGGAGCTGGTGAAAAAGATGGATGCACCGAAGCAGGAGAAGAAACAGAAGGAAAAAGAAAAACACCAGCTGCACGGAAAGTGGTTTGGTGTTCTGCCATTTGCTTTCAAGCTGTTCTTCCGTAGTCGTAAAAAGTAAGAGGCCTGAACATGATTCAGGCCTCTTTTTTGTGGAGCAGTTTCTGTACGGTTTCTTCGGATAGATAGAAGATGCCGGCATTGATTGTCTCCATTTGAATGGATGGGACTAGTCTTTTATGCACTGCATCCAGTTCGTTCTTATATAATGCAGCTCTTTCTTCGCGGATTTCTTCTTCGAGCTCTTCCTGAGCGCTTTGATCGAAAAAATGCGCCAGTAAATCTTCTTCTTGTTTGAGTGTCTCTTTTGTCTCCTTCACCCAGCTGTCATCGATCGTATCCAGATAGGTATGCATATAACTGCTTATTCGCTGGTAACCGCTTTGGTATCGGATGATAGGAGAGAGGCAATAGCATTGATCGCTGATTTGCTGCTTGAATTCCACCTGGGAGAAGTTCTCCATCCAATCGGTTGCCAGCTGTCCATTCAAAAGCTGTAATCCAACAGAATGTGTTTCCGTACGTTTGCGTTTACCGGAAAAGTGGACGCTCATGTTGCGGATGAGCCACGGGTACAAGGGTGTCCGGGAAGCTGTATCTACCTTTTCATAAAGACGAGCTACTTGGGCGGAGTCGCGGATCAGACGGAAAATCTTGTGCAGGCGAGGGCTGCCGAAATGAATATGCTCTGCTTTCTCAGCTGTCTCGTTTGGGTCGGTCAGAAGGGTGAGCTCCATGGGATCGCCTTCTTGGCCAAGTCTTTTCTTATAGCGCCAATAAAACGGCCGATTCATCAATTCTTCATCCAGTTCTGGAGTCAAAAGGAACCGAAGCAGCCCATCTTTTTCCTCTAGAAGTTGACAGCCGTTTGATAGGAAAAATTTCCGCAGAAACTGGTGGAGTGTTTGTCTATCCATGTAATTTATCCCTTTCCAGCTGTTCACCCGTCTCGGTGATTACCGCAGTCAAATTATCCAGCTTTACTTTTATTTCTCCTTCGGAACGAGAATCGGCGAATATCCGCTTAATCTCTTTTTCCACATCGGAAACTTGCAGTTCGGCAAGGATATGATCGAGATTTCCGATTACCCGCTCGAATAAGTTGATTTTCTTATAAAGCAATTCCAATATGTGTGCTTCGAGCGTGTTCCGTACTGCGAAATTATAGATTTGTACATCCTTCTGCTGACCAAAACGATGGATCCTGCCGATGCGCTGCTCCAGCCGCATTGGATTCCATGGCAAATCATAATTGATCATATTGCTGCAAAATTGGAGGTTGATTCCTTCGCCGCCAGCTTCGGTTGCAATCAGAACTTGTGCATGCTTTTCGAACAGCGCGCGCATCCAATCCTTTTTACCGGCCTTGAAGCCTCCTCGGAAAGGAACGGAGGATATGTCGTGCTGCTTGAGCGTCCATTGCAAGTAAAATTGCGTAGCCCGGTACTCTGTAAAGATGATGAACTTTTCTCCTGGAGGAGCAGCCTTGATCAGCTCTACAACTTTCAGTGCCTTGCTGTGCTGCGGCAGCTTTTCAATCTCTTTCATAACAGGCAAATACACATTACCGGTTTCCGGATTTTCCTCGACCATCTTTTTCATGGACAAATATGCTGCTTCCCTGGAGCTGCACAGCTCGCGGAGCAGGGTTATTTTCGCAAAGGTTGCTGCAGCACTGGTGGAATCTTGCATATTCTCATATACCTGTCGCTCTTGTTCGGTAAAATCAATCCAAATCGTCTCCACTTTCCGCTTTGTCCATTGAAGTCCCGTTTCTTCCCGTCGGTTGCGGACCATCACTTTACGGATAAGCTCCTTCAAGTAATGATGCTCTTCTGCATCCCTGCGGTCATCTCCATATGTATCTTTGAATTGCTTGTAGCTGCCAAGGTAGCCAGGCTTTAGCAAGGATACAAGATTGTAAATATCACTTAGCTTGTTTTGGACAGGCGTTGCAGTCAGCAGCAGACAATATTTCTTTTTGAGCGATTGGATGAACGCATAGTTTCTTGTCTTATTGTTTTTCAGTTTATGCGCCTCATCGATCAGCACAAAATCATAGTCCTGCTCCAAAATGATCTCCCGATGAGGGGAGCGCTTTGCCAAGTCGATGGAGGAGACGATCACATCATAATGTTCCCATACATATTGCTTTCGCTGGGAGGCTGCAGGAATATGAAATTTTGAGTTCAATTCGTTTACCCATTGGTTCACTAAAGATGCCGGTACGAGCAGCAGTACCTTTTTCACCAAGCCTCGAATCATTAATTCTTTCAATACGAGACCCGCTTCAATCGTTTTCCCCAGACCAACTTCATCAGCCAGGATGGCGCGTCCATTCATTTCTTCCACAACTCGCCGGCTTGCTTCTAGCTGATGGGGATGGAAGGTCATATGCGGCAGATAGCCAGGTGCAACCAACCCGGTAAATGTATCGATATTTGTTTCCTTGGCAGCTGTATAAGCCATCTTGAAATGCTCCCATGATGCTGTTTCTCCTTCTTGCTGCAATTTATCATCCATCATGTCGAGGAATGGTTTATCATCTTTTATATGCACCTGCATTGTGATTTCATCTCCTTATTCTTCGGAGTTTCGTTTAAAAAGCTTAAAAAGATAGACACATTGTAAAAATGTTATGTTATAATGAGGCTGAAACCAGACATTATCAATATTTTTTATTAAAATGTTTGGATTTTGCTTTTTTATAGGTTGATTGTCTGTTAGTATGCCCGCGTTTTCCAATTTCATAAACCGCGAGTGAATGTTGGAGGAGAGACCGCTGTACAGCGGCGCCGAAGGAGCAAATATTGAGTGAATCTCTCAGGCAAAAGAACTCCAGCACGACGCAACTCTGGAGAGTGCTTCCCTAGTAGAAGCCACCCAAGAAGCAACTATGGTCCAAGGACGATAAGAAACTTTCTGGTAAATGGACAGAGCCCCTCAAAGCTTTTTCGAGGTGGCTCTGTTTTTTGTTGCGAGGTACATAAGAGAGGAGCAAGATGATGAGTGAGTTGAGAAGAACCCCGCTTTATCCTGCTTACGAGGCAAACAGCAAGACGATCGATTTCGGGGGATGGGAACTGCCAGTCCATTTCAGCAGCATCCAGGAAGAACATCATGCAGTGCGGCAGGCGGCCGGTTTGTTCGATGTTTCCCATATGGGTGAGATCCTGGTTGAAGGGCCAGCTAGCAAAGACTTTCTGCAGTTTGTCCTGACAAATGACATTGAACTGCTCGTTCCAAATAAAGCGCAATACAGTGTCATGTGTTATGAAAATGGCGGAACAGTAGACGATTTAATCGTTTATATGCTGGAAGAGAACCGTTATCTGCTTGTTGTGAATGCCAGCAATACAGCAAAGGACTTGGAGTGGCTGCTTTCTCATAAACGAAATGGAGTCAGTATCGAAGATCAATCAGATGCTTATATGCAAGTTGCCCTGCAAGGACCTCATGCAGAGCAAATACTCCAAAAGCTGACAGATGAAAAATTGTCGGAAATTTCATTTTTCCGATTCGCTTATCCAGTGCAGCTGGAAGGGGCGGAAGGAGATTTCCTAATTTCACGCACAGGCTACACTGGCGAAGATGGCTTTGAAATCTACGGACCGGCTGCAAGCGGGCGAGCTGTCTGGGAACTTTTACTGGAAATTGGTCAAGCATACAATCTTCAGCCAGTTGGTTTGGGAGCAAGGGACACCTTACGCTTTGAAGCGAATCTGCCGCTGTATGGCAATGAGTTGTCGAAGGACATCACGCCGATCGAGGCGGGTATTGGATTTGCAGTGAAAACGAATAAGTCTGCCGAATTCATCGGAAAAGAGACCTTGAAGAAGCAAAAAGAGAACGGAGCGAACCGGAAGCTCGTCGGCATTGAAATGCAGGAAAAAGGGATACCGCGCCATGGTTATCCAATTTTCAGCGGTGACGAACAAATCGGTGAGGTAACGACAGGAACAAAGTCACCGACACTGGATAGTTATATCGGCCTTGCACTCGTACAAGCGGATGCTGTCGACGAAGGCAGTCTGGTGGAAGTGCAGATACGAAAGAAACGGCTGCAAGCCAAGGTAGTTGCAACACCATTCTATAAACGGAAATAGAGGGAGGATACAGCATGGATTTCAGGTACTTACCGATGACAGAGCAAGACAAAGAAGAAATGCTTCAAACGATAGGCGTGAAAGACACGGAGGAGCTGTTCTCTGATATCCCCGAGGAAGTTCGCTTGAAGGGGCCGCTTCAGATCAAGGAACCGAAAAGTGAAGGGGAATTGAAAGCTGAACTGGCAGCTTTGGCAAGTCGTAATGTGACGATGAAAACACATGCTTCCTTCCTTGGAGCTGGAGTGTACGATCATTACATTCCTTCGATTGTGGATCATGTTATATCGAGATCTGAATTCTATACAGCTTATACGCCGTATCAGCCTGAAATTTCCCAAGGAGAGCTGCAGGCAATCTTTGAGTTCCAGACGATGATTGCTGAGCTGACTGGAATGGATGTTGCGAATAGCTCCATGTATGATGGCGGAACAGCACTTGCAGAAGCAGCGACATTAAGCGCTGGCCATACGCGGAAGAAGAAAATCATTGTATCAGAAGCGGTTCATCCAGAATCTCGACAAGTGATCGATTCTTATGGAAGAGGACAGCATTTGGAAATTGTCACAGTTCCTCATAAGGATGGCTTGACCGATTTAGAAGCACTGGAAGAAGCAGTAGATGAGGATACGGCTAGTGTCATCGTGCAATATCCGAATTTCTTCGGACAGGTCGAACCGTTAGCTGCTATTCGCAAAATCATTGATGCACAGCCGAAAGCGATGATGGTTGTCTCCAGCAATCCGTTGGCTTTAGGATTCTTGACTCCGCCAGGCAGCTTCGGTGCAGATATCGTTGTTGGGGATACACAAGTATTCGGTATCCCGGCACAGTTCGGCGGTCCTCACTGCGGTTATTTCGCAAGCTCAGCGAAATTGATGCGCAAGCTGCCAGGAAGACTTGTCGGACAGACGAAAGATGAGGAAGGCAGACGTGGTTTCGTTCTGACACTCCAAGCACGTGAGCAGCATATACGCCGGGACAAGGCAACGTCGAATATTTGCTCCAATCAGGCATTGAATGCTTTGGCTTCTTCAGTTGCCATGAGTGCATTAGGTAAAAAAGGTGTAGCTGAGATGGCTCACTTGAATATCCAAAAAGCACTTTATATGAAAAAGCAGCTTGAAGCACACGGGCTGCAAGTCATCTTCCAAGGTGCCTTCTTTAATGAATTGGTAATTAAAGTAGAAGATGATGCGGATGCACTGAATGATCATCTGGTTACACAAGGGTTTATCGGGGGGTATCACTTGGGACG
Source organism: Virgibacillus sp. 7505 (assembly GCF_002272135.1). Taxonomy (GTDB): domain Bacteria; phylum Bacillota; class Bacilli; order Bacillales; family Amphibacillaceae; genus Terribacillus. Next base: position 29,180 of record NZ_NPBF01000018.1, read on the forward strand.
GATTGATGATCGTTTGAAGAACCACATACTTGTAGCTGTGACGGAGCAGCGCACAAAAGAACAGATTGATACATTTGTAAGAGAGGTGGCGGCAGTCCATGCAAAACAATACTGATTTCCCGTTGTTATTCGAACAAACGAAAGCAGGCAGGACAGGATACAGCTTGCCGCCGCTCGATGTTCCGGAAACGGATCTTTCAGAAGTTTTCGAGTCAGAATATATTCGAAGCGAACCAGCAGCGCTTCCAGAATTGAGCGAGCTGCAGATCATCCGGCATTACACTGCTCTTTCAAGAAGAAATTATGGCGTTGATTCCGGATTCTATCCGCTCGGCTCTTGTACGATGAAGTATAATCCGAAAATCAATGAAGATGTCATCAGAATGGATGGATTCAGCCACGTTCATCCGTATCAGGATCCGAAAACGGCACAAGGTGCATTGGAGCTTATGTTCGATCTGCAAGAGCAGCTGAAGGAAATTACCGGTATGCACGAGGTTAGTTTGCAGCCTGCAGCAGGAGCTCATGGAGAATGGACTGGACTGATGATGATCCGTGCCTTGCATGAGAAGAATGGCGAGACGCAGCGTACGAAGGTTATCGTGCCGGATTCGGCGCATGGAACAAACCCTGCTTCGGCAACGGTTGCTGGATTCGAATCTGTAACAGTTAAATCAAATGAAGAAGGACTAGTTGACTTAGAGGATTTGCGTCGCGTCGTTGGAGAAGATACAGCAGCGTTGATGCTTACGAATCCGAATACACTCGGTCTGTTCGAAAAGGATATTTTGGAAATGGCCAAGATTGTCCATGAGGCAGGCGGCAAATTGTATTATGATGGTGCTAATCTGAATGCCATCATGGGTTATACAAGACCTGGAGATATGGGCTTTGATGTTGTGCACTTGAATTTGCATAAAACATTCACCGGCCCGCATGGCGGCGGGGGACCAGGATCGGGTCCTGTCGGCGTTTCGGAGGAGCTTGCAGCATTCCTGCCGAAGCCGGTTGTCCGCAGACAAGGGGAAGAAATCATCCTTGACGAAGATCGTCCAGACTCCATCGGGCGAGTGAAGCCATATTACGGAAACTTCGGTATCAACGTACGTGCGTACACGTATATCCGGACGATGGGACCAGAAGGACTGAAACGTGTAAGTGAATATGCGGTCCTGAATGCGAATTACATGATGCGTCGCTTGAGTGAAGCATTCGATCTGCCATACACACAGCATTGTAAGCATGAATTCGTTCTTTCCGGACGCAGACAGAAAAAGCTAGGTGTCCGTACGCTTGATATCGCGAAACGATTGCTTGATTTCGGGTACCATCCGCCGACTATTTACTTCCCGCTCAATGTTGAGGAAGCACTGATGATCGAGCCAACCGAAACAGAAGCGAAAGAAACATTGGATAGTTTCATTGATACGATGCTGGAAATTGCTGCAGATGCAGAACATAACCCAGAAATTGTACAAGAGGCGCCGCATACGACAGTCGTCAGCAGAATGGATGAAACGACTGCCGCCAGAAAGCCGATTCTTCGCTATACACCAGAATGAAAAAAGAGCTTTGCACACATAATGTGCAAAGCTCTTTTAATCACCTTTACGTTTGATCTTACCGCTCCAGGCTTTGAAACCGCCTTTAAGCTGATTAAGATCCTGATAGCCTTTTTTATGCAGCATTGCTGCAGTACGAACAGTACGTGTACCGTTTTGGTCATACATATAAACAGGCTTGTCCTTGCGGATTTCAGCCAAACGGTAGCGAAGCTGGGTAAGTGGGATATTCCGTGCACCTAGGATGTGTCCGCCGTCGAATTCCTTCGGCTCACGTACATCAATCAGCTGCGCTTTACGGTATCCAGCTTTGAATTCTTCCTCTGTAAGAGTTTTCAGGTGTTTCTTCTGAATGAAATAGCGGATTACACTATATGCGATGAATACAATCAGTGCAACTCCAATAACTAGTACTGCTTCCATGTCATTTCCCCCATCTGCTGATACTCCAACTTACATTATAGCAAGCAGGCGCTTATTTTCAAAGATTTTTTATAGCTGTTCATATAAGTGTAACACTTTTGACCTGCTTCAACTTTGTTGGCTTGTTTGTCCGCTGGAAAAGGTGTATCATATTAAGATGTAGAAGTTGCAGTGGATTGAATGGAGGAGTTTTATGCCTACACCGAGCATGGAAGATTATATTGAACAAATTTACATATTAATGGAGAAAAAAGGATATGCCCGAGTGTCCGATATAGCAGAGAATCTGCAGGTACATCCGTCTTCTGTTACGAAAATGGTGCAGAAGCTGGATAAAGATGAATATCTGAAATATGAAAAGTACCGTGGCTTGATTCTTACTGATAAAGGAGAGCAGGTCGGCAAACGGCTTGTCTATCGGCATGAACTTTTGGAAGACTTCCTGCGAATCATCGGTGTCGAGGAAGAGAATATTTATCAGGATGTAGAGGGTATCGAGCATCATATGAGCTGGAATTCAATCGAGCGGATCGGTAATCTTGTTCAGTACTTCCAGGAAGATAATGAACGGAAAGAAGCATTGATCAAAATACAGCAAAAACAGAAGTCTTAACAGAAACCATCCAATTTGGATGGTTTTTTTGTTCTAAAAAAGCACTTTCCAGATTAGGTATAATAAAAAGTCATCATGGAGCGTGCTTATGAAAATAGACGGTGTTTTCTCAGGCGGCGGGGTGAAGGCTTTTGCATTCATCGGTGCTATACAGGCTGTGGAGAAGGAGAAATACGAGTTTGAGAATGTGGCTGGCACCTCTGCTGGTGCTATTGTCGCCGGCTTGCTGGCAGCAGGCTACAGCGGGGAAGAAATGGAAGCATTGCTTCAAGAAACGGATATCAGTAAATTCACCGATCCTATTAAGCTTACAAGATATATTCCCTTTGCCAACTGGCTTACGCTATATTTCAAGATGGGCCTGTATAAAGGAAATGCATTGGAACGCTGGCTTTATGAGGCATTGGCAAGAAAACAAGTGTATACTTTTCAGGATTTGAAGCCTCGAACATTGAAAGTGATCGCAGCAGATGTAACATTAGGCAGATTAATCGTTTTTCCGGATGATTTGAACGAGACATATGGAATCGATGGAGGAAGTTTCCCGGTAGCCCGGGCTATTAGGATGAGTGCAGGTATTCCGTACATATTCATGCCGGCAAAACTTCTCTATAACAATCGGAAAAGAAGTCTGCTGCTCGACGGCGGAGTGCTGAGCAACTTCCCGCTTTGGACACTGGAAGGGGAGGAGCGTCTATTGAGGCGTCCTATCCTGGGAATGAAGCTGAGTGAAGCAGTACAAAAAATTCCGGTCCAGAAAGTTCATCAATCTTTTGATCTGTTTTATGCGCTTTTTAAGACGATGAAGGTAGCGCATGATATGCGTCATATAAATCAGGAAACAGCAAGGGACATCATCTTCATTCCGGTAGAAGGTATCGGAATGGCCGATTTCGATATATCAGCTTTGGAAAAGGAGAAGCTGATAGCAGTCGGCAGAGAGAAAGCAGAGCACTTCCTAAAACGCTGGCCATAAAAAAAGTCGGGCATCAGATGCTCGACTTTTTGCGTTTCTGTTTGTTTCCTTCGATGACACGAAGCTGCGGACCGCGTGAGCGATCCTTTACCGTACGTTTTTTTCTGGCAGCGGAAGCTTTTTTGATACTAGCTGCTGGTTTAGCAGGTTTGCTGACAGGACGGGATTTTGGCTGCTTGTATTTCTGCTTGGACTGCTTTACTGCTTTCTTATATTTCTGCATATCACTGCTGCTGCCGCTGCCGCCTGCAGCGGAGCGGCCACGCAAGCGTGTAAGAATGAAGTAGAGTAATGCACCAAAGAGGACGGCACCTCCGATCCATACGAGCACGTTTTGGAAGAATGCTCCTGGATTTGTCACGAGCTGCATGCTGACACCGATGACAGCAAGACCAATCAAAACAAACACGATGATGGAAGACCCAGATCTACGCAACCCATTTTCCTCCTTTCCATGCCTTGATGGTGACATGGTTTCGTTATCTTACTATCTTTATACCACTATTCACCTGTACAGAATCATTTTCAAGCACTTTTTTGAAAGAAGCCAGGGCAACTTCCACTTGATCATCCTTTGGCTCTTTTGTCGTGACCAGCTGCAGCCATAGGCCTGGATAGCCAAGGAAGCGAAGAACAGGGATATCACGAACCTTGTTCGTCAGCTGAAGTACCTCGAAGGACAGACCGATGACAAGCGGCAGAAGCAGGATACGGTTCACCATACGCCACCATAGCGGATCTGTGGCAACGAACATATACACAATCACCCCGACTATGACAGTGAACAGCATAAAGCTTGATCCGCATCGATAATGAAGCCTGGATTGCTTTTGTACATTCTCTACCGTAAGCGGCAGACCGTTTTCGTAACAGTTGATCACCTTATGTTCAGCGCCGTGATATTGGAATACACGCCTGATCAATGGTGTCAGGGAAACGAGATAAACATAGGCAAGAAGCAGGATAAGCTTCAGGAAACCTTCCAGTGCAACCTGTTCGAATCTGGAAGGAAGCCACTTGTCGAAGAAATCCGCGACGAGTGCAGGAGTCAGTGTGAATATCAATTTCCCGAAGATAAAGGATAGTACACCAACGGCACCGATACCAATGATCATTGCCAGCTTTGATTTTTTCTCCTCTGGAACTATCTGTGCATCGTCCTCAGGATTGACCCCGTAACGTTCTGAAGAAAAGTTCAGATGCTTCGTGCCATTGGCGCTAGCGTGTATGATCGCTGCGATTCCTCGCAGTATAGGTATCTTTTTCAGCTTGGATAATTTCGGATTGTCTTGGCGTTCGACGGTTAAGTAGTCTATGCTCTCGTCATTTCTGCGAACGGCAGTAACGAAGCTGTTTTTTCCCGCAAACATGACACCTTCAATGACGGCTTGCCCGCCATAGGTATTGGTTTGTTTATCTGACATTATTTCACCAGCCTCGTTTCGATTTCCTTCTATTTTACTAAAAAAATACAGATAACACTAGATGGCATCTGTGATTAAAATCGTTTGGTTAAGGCATGCTACGTATTGAGGTGAATTTTATGCAGCAAAACCGCAAAACCGCATCACGTTTTAATAGAAGTGCCGTCGCTACCGGATTCGTCGGCGGCGTGCTTTGGTCAGCCATCGCATGGGCAGCATACTTCTTTCATTTTACCGACTTGTCTGTGGCGGATTTCGTCCTCCGTTCATGGGTTTGGATGCCTTGGGCTGACACTTGGGTAGCTGAGCTGATCAGCATTTTCATAGTCGGTATTCTATCCATCTTGGTTGCCTACTTGTATTTCCTGTTCTTGAAAAAACAGCAAGGAATCATCCCCAGCTTAATTTTCGGTGTGGTGCTCTGGGTTCTTGTCCAGTTGGTGCTGGCCCCGATTATCCATGGCGTGGATAGTGCACTCCAATCAGATCGGAATGCAAATATCACGACAATGTGCTTGTATTTGCTTTATGCTGTATTTATCGGATACAGCATCAGCTTCGAATACCAGCAAAGTGAAGCATACCAGGAAAATTAAGCATTTCGAATTTTCAATCACAAAGCCTTCGTCTTATGTTACACTATGTGAAAGTTAAAATAATGTAACCAAAGGATGAAGAACGTGAATCGCTTAATGTTGATCAATGGACCGAATTTAAATTTGCTCGGAACGAGGGAACCTGGTATTTATGGAAGTCATACGCTGTCTGACGTAGTTGCGGAAGTTAAAAAAGTGACAGACAGCTTTGGATATGAACTGGAGGACTTTCAGTCGAATCACGAAGGTGCGATGGTCGACAAGATTCAGGAGGCTGGCCGTACTTGCAGCGGAATTATCCTGAATGCCGCGGCCTATACGCACACTAGCATCGCTATCAGGGATGCAATTGCGAGTGTCCCGATTCCGGTACTGGAAGTGCATATATCGAATATCCATACGCGGGAGGAATTCCGTCATCATTCGATGCTGGCATCCGTGTGTAAGGGTCAGATCGTCGGTTTAGGTATTAAAGGATACCGATATGCGGCTTTAGCGCTGCTGGAGAAATAAAGGGAGAGGAAGAAACAGATGGAGAAATTAGAGAAATTACGTGCCTTAATGGAAAAGAAGAACTTGGACGCATTCATCGTAACGAGTGCACAGAACCGCCGATACATATCAGGCTTTACCGGAAGTGCAGGTCTTCTCATCATCACTAAATCGAAGCAGCTGTTCCTCACTGATTTCCGTTATATTGAGCAGGCAACAGAACAAGCTCCTGATTTTGAAATCATCGAGCATAAACAGTCCATCATTCAGGAAGCTGCTGCACAGCTTCTTAAAGAAGGTGCTCAGCAAGCAGGATTTGAGCATGAAGATGTTACTTTCGCACTGTACCAGCAGTTTCAGAATGCTGTACATGCAGACCTCATTCCTGCATCAGGCTTGATTGAGGAGCTGCGTCTGATCAAATCAGAGGCAGAGCTTGCTATCATGAAGACCGCTGCAGAGATTGCCGATGCAGCATATACACATATCCTTACTTTCGTGAAGCCAGGCATGAAGGAAATCGAAGTTTCCAATGAGCTTGAGTTCTTTATGCGCAAGCAGGGCGCGACACAATCCAGTTTCGATACGATCGTCGCTTCCGGATACCGTTCCGCATTGCCGCATGGTGTAGCATCAGATAAGGAGATTCAAAAGGGCGAATTGGTCACGCTGGATTACGGTGCCCTCTACAATGGATATTGCTCGGATATCACCCGAACTTTTGCAGTAGGTGAGATAAGTGACAAATTACGTGAAATTTATGATATAGTACTAGAGGCGAATCTTCGAGGAGTAGCAGGCGTGAAACCGGGTATTACTGGTAAAGAAGCCGATGCGCTCACACGAGACTATATCTCCGAAAAAGGCTACGGTCAGTACTTCGGACATTCAACCGGACATGGGCTTGGTATGGATGTACACGAATCGCCTGCTCTATCCTTCCGTTCCGATACGGTATTGAAGCCGGGAATGGTTGTTACAGTAGAGCCGGGGATCTACATACCGGAAGTAGGCGGATGCCGAATTGAGGATGATCTCGTGCTGACAGCTGATGGCAGTGAACGCCTGACGTTCTCCACTAAAGATTTAATTACTTTGTAACAGCCGTTTTTCGAAGGAGGAAAACAATGATTTCAGTAAACGATTTTCGTACGGGCCTAACAATCGAAGTAGATAATGGCCTGTGGCAGGTTATCGATTTCCAGCACGTAAAACCAGGTAAGGGTGCGGCATTCGTACGTTCTAAACTGCGTAATTTGCGTAATGGTAACATCCAGGAAAAAACATTCCGTGCTGGAGAGAAAGTATCTCGTGCACATATCGAACATAAAAAGATGCAATATCTTTATGCTTCTGGTGAAACACATACTTTCATGGACACCGACACATACGATCAGCTGGAACTTTCCACAGCGCAGATCGAATATGAGCTGAAATTCCTGAAAGAGAACATGGAAATCAGTGTTATGACTTTCGGTGGTGAAACACTTGGTGTAGACCTTCCGAATAACGTAGAATTGAAAGTTGTAGAAACAGAACCAGGTATCAAAGGTGATACTGCAAGCGGCGGTACGAAACCAGCTATCGTAGAAACTGGTTTGAGTGTGCAAGTACCTTTCTTCATCAACGAAGGCGATGTACTTATCATCAACACATCAGATGGAAAATACGTTTCACGTGCATAAGACAGCGAGAGGGCCTCTTCCCAACATGGGAAGGGGCTCTTTTTTTGTGGCATAAACCATTCAGAGGCACATACATTACAGTATGGACAACGTGTCCAATCGAAGTTAGAGGTGAGCAGAATGAAGGAAATCCAGAAATTGTTTCGACCGCCTTTACAAGCTCTCTTGTCAGAAAAAGTAGGGAGACGATGGGACAAGCTGCAGGAAATTCGCTGCCGGACGAATCAGCAGCTTGAGTTGTGCTTCGATGACGGAACTGAATGGATTGAAGCTTCGCTAATGGAGGCTGCAGATGCTCGGTTCATGCTGAATCAATTGAGTGATTTTTCTTTATATGCACTTGAAAATGAATTGCGGGAAGGTTATATCACCATTGCAGGAGGGCATCGCGTCGGATTGAGCGGGCAGGTCAATACAGAGGGCGGTGTCGTAAAAGCTCTTAAGCATATATCCTCCTTCAATATAAGAATTGCCAAAGCAAGGCCGGGAGCAGCGGGAAAAATCATGTCTTCCTTGTACAAGCCTGACGGCACTTGTCGCCATACGCTTATCATAGGACCGCCGAAGTCTGGTAAAACGACCATTCTTCGTGATATAGTCCGTTCTTTATCTACAGGCTGGCAGCAATATCCGGCGTTGAAGACTGCAGTGGTTGACGAACGCTCTGAAATTGGAGGAAGCATCAATGGCATACCGCAGCATGATCTTGGAAAAAGGACGGATATCATGGATGCCTGTCCGAAAGCAGAGGGTTTAATGATGCTGATCCGATCGATGTCCCCTGATGTAATAGTGGCGGACGAGATTGGAAGCGAGCGGGATGTCCAGGCATTGCAGGAAGCCTTGCATGCAGGTGTGAGGATCGTATGCAGTGTTCACGGTGACAGCTTGGATTCCATCCGACAACGTCCTTCTTTAAAGCCCTTATTCGAACAGAAAGTATTCGAACGCATCGTCATTTTGAAAAAGGGCATGTCTCCTGGCGTAGTACAAGCTTTGCTGGAAACAGCTAGTCCGGCAGGTGCAAACGTATGAAGTGGATAGGAGCAATACTTGTGCTTATTGCCGCAACTTGGGTAGGTTTCGAGCTGTCCCGCAAACTGCAGCAGCGACCAAAGCAAATCCGCCAGCTGATCAGCAGTCTGCAGGTGATGGAGGCAGAAATACTCTACAGTCAGACAAGCATTATTGAAACAAGCGAAAATCTGGCCAAACAGGTTCCACAGCCTGCCGCATCGTTTTTTCGCTCTTTATCTGATAAGCTGCAGCTGCATCCTGCAGGCCTGTATGACTGCTGGGAAGAGACGACAGAGGCTTGGATAGGCACAACAGCACTGAAACCCGCTGAAAAGGATGTTTGGCTGCAATTCGGCCGTACACTTGGCCAGCACGACTTTGAACAGCAGCAAAAGCATATCCAGCTGGCCAGAACCCACCTGGAACGGGAGCTGGAGGAATCAGAAGAAGCGAGTCAGCGTTATGGAAAAATGATCCGTAACCTTGGATTCCTGACAGGTTTGCTGATCGTACTACTGCTTATCTGAACGAGGTAGGAAAGGAGTCCGCTATGCTCGGAGAAGCAATGATTCTATTTCAAATCGCAGGTATCGGGATGATTGTCGCAATCATTCATACTGTACTGAAGCAAATGGGAAAGGAAGAGATTGCACAATTCACGACACTGATGGGTTTCATCCTGGTACTGCTCATCGTCTTGGGCAAATTATCGGAACTGTTCCAGCAGATCAAGTCGGTGTTTTTATTCCAGGGATGAGGCGATTAAGATGGATATCATTATAATCGTATCCATTGGCATTGTAGCAAGTTTGCTTGCCTTGATTGTAAAAGAACAAAATTCATCGATTGCATTTTTTGTTGTCGTGGTGACGGGAATAATCATTTTCCTGTTCATCCTGCAGAAGATTACTGGCATTCTGCTTCTGATTGAACAGCTGGGTGAACGGGCAAATGTGGAAGGTCTTTATATCAAAACGATCTTGAAAATCATCGGCATTGCTTATATCACGGAATTCGGTGCGCATCTAACACGAGATGCCGGATTATCAGCAATTGCTGCAAAAATAGAGCTTGCCGGAAAAATCATTATCATAACGGTGGCCATACCGATTCTGACAGCGGTCATCGAGACAATCATGAGTTTCATGCCGGGCGGATAAGGAGCTGGATACGTTGAAACGCTGCTTGGTATTTCTTTTTGCTTTGTTTGGTGTTCTTGCACTTCCATCAGCTGCTTTTGCTGAGACAGGCCAAGGAGAAGAACAGGAGGCGGCGATCACAGCATTCGACAGTCTGCCGACTGAAGAACTCACGGGTTATTGGGAGCTTTTATCAGACAAGTACGGCCAGTTTATACCGGAACTGGAGAAAGGCTCTTTCGTTGATTTTATCAAGCAGCAAGGAGATATCTCCATCCAATCATGGTTGAAGGGGCTTTTTGAATATCTGCTGTATGAGCTGCTGCTCAATGGAAAGCTGCTTGGTATCTTGATTCTTTTAACTTTATTCAGCAGCATCCTACAGACAATCCAAACCGCATTCAATAAAGGTTCAATCAGCAAAGTCGCTTATCTGATCGTATGTATGGTCCTTCTGACACTTCTTTTGAACAGCTTCCGTTTGTCCGTGAATTACGCAATGGAAGCTATCAATGGTATGAGTGATTTCATGCTGGCTTTGATTCCGCTGCTGCTTGGATTGATGGCTTCGTTTGGAAGTTTATCTGCCGTCGCTTTCTTTCATCCTATCATTGTTTTCCTTATCCACGCCAGCGGGCTATTGATCGCAAAGATAATCATCCCATTATTCCTCATGAGTGCTCTCTTGCATCTAGTCAGTACAATCAACAAAGAGTATCCAGTAACCCAGCTTGCCGATTTATTGAAAAACATCGGACTATGGCTGTTGGGTATTTTCTTTTCTGTCTTTCTTGGTGTCATCTCCGTCCAGGGTGCCGTTACAGCGGTACAGGACGGTGTAGCGATGAAGACAGCCAAATTCGTTACCGGAAACTTCATACCTGTCATTGGCCGTATGTTCACCGATGCTACTGATACTGTGCTTAGTGCTTCACTGCTTCTGAAGAACGCAATCGGGATTGTCGGGGTGCTGATCGTTTTGGCAATCTCGTTGTTTCCGGCAATCAAGATTCTCGCTATCGCACTTATCTACAAAATTGCCGCAGCCTTGCTGCAGCCGCTAGGTGACGGTCCGATCATCAAATCAATGCAAGTGATGAGTAAATATATCCTTTATATATTCGCTTGTCTGCTCGTAGTCGCGTTCATGTTCTTCATTGCCATTGTCATCATTGTGGCTTCGAGCAATGTCACATTAATGCTGAGATAGGAGCTGGTCACTTGGAAGCCTTGCAATCATGGGTGATGCAGATCATTCTGTTCATCCTTCTCGCTTTTGTACTGGATATGGTTTTACCAGATACCGATATCCGCAAATACGTCAAGCTGGTCATGGGGCTCATGCTGCTCCTGCTATTCCTTAAACCAGTTTTCGCATTATTCCAGGTAGATTCAACGAGAGCGGTGCAAGAAGCAATGGAAGGCTTTGCTGCTTTGACAGACGCCCCCTCGATAGAAAATTCAATAGAAGAGAAGAAAAGTGAAATAGATTCCGTACAGCGCGCATATATTGAGGAACAGATGGCTGTCCAATTGAAGGACCAAGCAAATCCAACGCTGCAAGAGAAGTTTCATATGCAAATTACAGACATCGCAGTGGCCTTTAAGGAGGGAGAGGATGAGGAAACGACCGAAGCAATCGATTCCATCCAAGTAACGGTGCAGAATACCGACCAGGGATTACCGGAAGGAGAAATCAGCGACGTCGTCATCGACAGTTCCCGTCCTATCGAAGCAAATGAACAGACCGAGGACATGGAGAGAGTGAAATCCCATCTGGCCGAAATCTGGGAGCTTGAAGATCTGCCGCTTGAGGTCACCCAAAAAGGGGGGACAGGATGAAGAAATTACTAGACAAGCTTTCCGAACAGTGGAAGCTGAAAGATTCCCAGAATAAGAAACCGACAAAGCTTGGATATTTGGTCATTGTCGGACTGCTAGGTGCTTTGCTTTTACTCGTAAGCGGCTTATTCACGGGACAGAAGGAGCCAGATGGACAAAACACCAAGCAGATTCAAAATGAAACAGCAGCAGAAACAGAAGAGACTTTCGCAAAGAAAGAAAACGACGCTTCTTCGGCTTCGACTACAGATTTGGAAGCAGCGTACGAGCAAGACCTGGTCGGCCTGCTGGAAAAAATCAAAGGTGTTTCCGAAGTGGAAGTAATGGTCAATCTGAACAGCACCCATCAGAAGATTTATGAAAAGAATCTGATCATCGGCCAGCAGACATCCGAAGAAACCGACCAAAACGGCGGCGAACGGGTAGTGGAGGATGAAAATGAGGAACAGCAGGTAGTGCTCGTCAGACAAGGAGATCAAGAAGTGCCGCTGCTGGTTGAAACAAGAAAGCCAGAAGTGAGAGGGGTGCTTGTTGTTGCAAAGGGGACAGAACAAGCAACAGTTCAGGAATGGGTTGTGGAAGCTGTATCACGAGTGCTGGATGTACCGACACATCGAATTTCGGTCATGCCGAAAAATTAAGGGGGAATTGGGATGTTGAAGAAACAAACAGTATGGCTATTGACGATGCTGAGCTTGCTGATCGTATTGAGTGTCTATTATATGACTTCTCCGAATGGGGACGAACTGGCTTTTATAAATGATAAAGCGGATGAAAGTGGGACGAGCACAACAGCCGGCGACTCTGGGGAAACTGGTTCCAAAGAAGAAGGAGAAGCCGATGTAACGACTGAACCGGCTAATGTAGATGAACTATTTGCCAGCATCCGGATGCAGACAATGGATCAGCGAAGCGAAGCAAAAACGAGACTTGAAGAAATTGTTGCCAGCTCTTCCACAAGCACAGAAGAAAAGAATGAAGCAGTCAGCCAAATCGAACTGATGGAGCAATTCGCATCGAAAGAGTCCATCCTGGAAGAATCAATCATTGCAGAGAAAGGCTATGAGGAAGTGCTTGTCCGGGCAGAAGATGGACATGTACAGGTTACCGTAAAAGCCGACAAAATGACAGCACAAGAAGCCAATAGCATCATGCAGATGGCTGCAGATGAATTCGCAGGAGCCAACGTGGATGTAAAATACATTCCGCAGAAATAACCAGGGAGGAGCATTCCATGAATGCTCCCTTTTCTATAGGAGGGTGTTTAGTACGATTTTGTTTAGAGTGGTGGTATGCTAGGGTATGATTAGCAGCAGGCTATACATAAGCAGGGAGAAGGCGTAAGCAGTGAAGACAGTATTCAGTTATCTTAAACCTTATTGGCTCATAATCGTAACTTCATTGGTTTTTATCATGATGGAGCTTTCCGTTGAACTTGTGCAGCCATTTCTTTTGCAAAAGCTCATTGATGACGGCATTGCCGCTGGCAATAATGGACTTGTAATCGAGCTGGGCCTGGGAATGGTGGCCATTGCAATTATAGGATTCGGAGCTGGAATCATCAATATTTTCTTTGCCGATCATCTTGGTCAAAGTGTTGGAAAAGAGCTGCGGGATCAGATGTATGAAAAGGTCCAGCAGGCGGAGCTTCAGGATATCCAGCATTTTGGCACCAGTACACTCTTAACCAGACTGACAAATGATGTCAACCAAATTCAGCTTACTATTGTCATGTTCTTCCGTTTCATGATCAGGGCTCCTTTCCTGATTATCGGAGGAACCGTTATGGCATTTATAGTGAATGCCAGGATTGCACTTATACTACTGATTGTCATTCCTATTCTGCTGATTTTTCTGCGTTTCATCATGAAACGGAGCATCCGTTATTTCGGGACTGTGCAGCGCGGTGTGGATAAAGTTAATCATGTGATGCGTGAAAACCTTGTCGGGCTCCGGCTTATCAGGATTTTTGCCCGAGAGGAGCATGAACAAAATCGCTTTGAGCAGGCTAGCAATGAGCTGCGTCAGAATATGCTGAAAGCATTTCGTTATACGGAATTGTCGGTACCTTTGCTCACTTTGGTGATGAATATCGGTATTTTGGCCATTTTATTTATTGGCGGCATACAGCAGCAAACGAATGTCGGCGATATAGTTGCAATCGTTAACTATGCAACAAGGATTACAGGGGCATTGAGTGTTGTCGGCATGCTGATTACGTTTTATGCACGGGCAAAAGCATCCAGCACACGAATTGCTGCGATACTGGAATTGGATCCTCCTTCAGATGATGGAGAGACGACATCTGAAACTTATCGCGGAAAGATAGACTTAGAGCAGGTGAGCTACAGATATCCAAATGGTAAAGTACCGGTCATTGAAGATTTCACGATGAAAATCAATCCTGGTGAACGTGTCGCTATATTAGGGGAAACAGGCTCCGGCAAATCAACTTTATTGCATCTTATGATTGGATTATACGAACCTGACAACGGAAGAGTATTGGCAGATGATACACCTTTATCTAACTTGGACAGCAGATCTTTTCGCCGACAAGTCGGTTTCGTTTCCCAGGATGTGCAATTATTTTCTGGTACAATCCGGGAGAATATCGCCTGGGGAGTACCTGATGCAAGCGATGAAGCAATTATACGTGCTGCAAAGGATGCGCAAATTTATGACACGATTAACAAATTTCCAGATAAGCTTGATACAAGACTCGGGCAAAATGGAATCAACCTTTCGGGCGGACAAAAACAGCGGCTTACGATTGCGAGAGCATTGCTGTTACAGCCGTCACTTCTTCTATTGGATGATAGTACAAGCGCTCTGGATTTGCAGACAGAACGCAAACTATTGGAGGTGCTCAAGCGCTACCAATGTACGACGGTACTTGTCACACAAAAGCTTAGTACAGCGATGCAGTGTGATCGGATATTAATCGTAGAAGATGGAAAGCGAACTGCATATGGCACAGCAGATGAGCTTTTGGAGCAGTCAGAGCTGTTCCGTGAGATTCGGGCTTCCCAGCAGAGGGAGGCGGCATTATGAAAAAGTTATCGGAAGCGTTCAGATATAAACGGCCGGCATATAATGCAAACGCTCGTAAACAGAAAGCAAAAGTAGAAAATCCTAAAGATACTTTGCTAAGAATTTGGCAATACATGCTTCACGAGAGACGTCTGCTTTTCAGTACACTCGGTATGATTATTGTAAGCTCTATTCTGGCGTTGGCTGGTCCTGTCATTCTGGGACATATCGTTGACAGATTTGTAAGTGGGGATTATACGGCAGTATATCTTCTGCAGCAATTGAGCTGGCTGCTGCTGATTTATTTCACTGTTGCTGTCATGACATTTTTGCAAGGCTACTGGATGATCACCATCTCGCAAACAGCTGTGTACTCGATCAGGAAGGATCTTTTTGTCCATCTGCAGAAATTGAAGCTTGCTTTCTTTGATAAGCGGCAGCACGGAGAGCTTATGAGCCGGATGACGAATGATGTGGATAATATTTCGACGACGCTCAATACGTCGATGGTTCAGATCGTATCCAGTATCATTACCTTTATCGGTATACTGGTTGTCATGGTCATGCTCAGCCCAGTACTTACGATCATCACGCTGCTCGTTGTACCCATCATGTTCATCGGCATCAAATGGATCACTAACCGAACCCGGCATGCTTTCAGAACACAGCAGCAAGCTGTCAGCAGTGTGAACGGTTTTGCAGAAGAAAGTATATCCGGCCAGGCAGTCATTAAAGCATATGCTCAAGAGAGCAAAGTGACGGATATTTTTCGCAATAAAACAGAACAACTGCAGCATGCGGGATTCTGGGCTCAAACTTTTTCCGGCTTCATTCCTAAGTGGATGAATATGCTGAATAACATTAGTTTTGCGGTCATTGCCGGCGCTGGTGCTCTCCTTATTGGGTATGGACGTGCGGGTATAACTGTAGGGACGATTGTCATCTTCCTGGAATACTCAAGGCAATTCACTCGGCCGTTGAATGACTTGGCGAACCAATTTAATTCCTTGTTCTCGGCTCTTGCCGGTGCAGAAAGGGTTTTTGGGATTTTGGACGAGCAGGAAGAACACGAAGAAACGGCGAAACAAACAGTATCTAAACTTCGAGGAGACATACGCTTCGAGAATGTGACATTCACGTATGAAGGAGAACCTGCCTTGAAGGATATCAATTTCTCTGTTCAGTCGGGGCAAATGGCAGCATTCGTCGGCCCAACCGGATCTGGGAAAACAACGATCATGAACTTGATTGCTGGTTTTTATCAGCCTGATCAAGGGCAGGTAACAATAGATGATAACCCGCTTCCTGAGCTGGATTTTGGCAGCTACCGTAATCGAATCGGAGTTGTCTTGCAGCAGGATTTCTTGTTCAAAGGTACTATCCTTGAGAATATCCGCTATGGTAAATTGGATGCTACAGATGATCAAGTGATAGAAGCAGCCAAAGCAGCCAATGCTCACCGGTTCATTACCAGACTTCCGGAAGGATATGAAACGGTAGTGGGGCAGGATGGCGGCGGTCTTAGTCACGGGCAGCGTCAGCTGCTGTCCATTGCCAAAGCGTTATTGAAGGATCCGGATATCCTCTTGCTGGATGAAGCAACATCCAGTATTGATACGATTACAGAACTCAGGATCCAGCAAGCGATGAAAGTGTTGATGGAGGGGCGTACAAGTATTGTAGTGGCGCATCGACTTAATACAATCGAACAGGCCGACAAGATATTTGTGCTGCAGGATGGAGAAATTAAAGAACAAGGGAGCCATCATGAGCTGATGGAGCAAAAAGGCTTCTATTCTGCACTGCAGAATGAGAAAACACAGCATGCTTCGAGCAGCTGATACTCCCCGATTAATCGTAGGTGTTGCGATTTTTTTAACGTTTGCGTAAAATATGTTAGTGATTAAATCTGTAGGAACCATTTTGCAGGACCATTGTAAAGGAGTGCCAATATGCTTAAATTAGAAGAATTGAAAGAACTTATTACCTTAATTGACCAATCTTCAATAGATGAATTCGATTATGAAACTGAAGGGGAAAAAGTCTCCCTTCGAAAAAACAAAGAAGTTGTACAAGTTGCAGCGGCACCAGCGCCAGTTCAGCCGGCCGTAAGTGCTCCGCAGGCACCAGCATCTGCTGCGCAGCCTGAGCCAGCAGCGCAAGCTCCAGAAGCAGCTGCAAAGAATTATGATTACGAAATCACATCATTGATGGTCGGTACTTTCTACAGCAAACCAAATCCTGATTCTGATGTTTTCGTAAGCGTCGGTGAGCGAGTGGAGAAAGACACAGTTGTATGTATCGTGGAAGCGATGAAACTATTCAATGAAATCACTGCAGACGTATCAGGTGAAATCGTAGAAGTACTAGTGGAAAACGGAGAGCTTGTTGAATATGGACAACCTCTGTTTAGAGTGAAGGCTAACTAAGGGGTTGACTCGTTGTGATTAAGAAATTATTGATTGCCAACCGAGGTGAGATTGCTGTCCGGATTATCCGTGCCTGCAAAGAGATGGATATAGAAACGGTCGCAATCTATTCGGAAGCAGACAGAGAAGCATTACATGTACAGCTGGCGGATGAAGCGTATTGTGTCGGTCCGGCAGCAAGTAAAGAAAGTTACTTGAATTTCTCGAATATCATTAGCGTAGCGACGCTGACTGGTGTCGATGCAATCCATCCTGGATATGGATTTTTAGCAGAGAACCCAGATTTTGCAGAGCTATGTGCCGAATGCAACATTACATTCGTTGGTCCTAGTGCGTATGCCATCAACAAGATGGGAACAAAGGACGTTGCTCGTGAAACGATGCGGGAAGCTGGTGTTCCAGTAGTGCCCGGTTCAAACGGTATCGTTGCAGACGCAGAAGAAGGCAAGCAAGTCGCAGAACAGATTGGCTATCCAGTCATCATCAAAGCGACAGCTGGCGGAGGCGGTAAAGGTATCCGAATCGCTCGTACGGAAGAAGAACTTGTAAAAGGAATCAGTGTTACGCAGCAGGAAGCAGCTACAGCTTTCGGCAACCCTGGTGTCTACTTAGAGAAGTACATAGAAGATTTCCGTCATGTGGAAATCCAGGTGCTTGCGGATAACCATGGCAATGCTATCCATCTTGGGGAACGTGATTGTACGGTACAGCGTCGTATGCAGAAGCTGATCGAAGAATCTCCTTCTCCAGCAGTTTCACCGGAAATCCGAGCGAAAATGGGTGAAGCAGCAGTGAAAGCAGCCCTTGCGGTTGATTATTCTGGTGCTGGTACAATTGAATTCATTTTTGATCGTAAAGATCATACATTCTATTTCATGGAAATGAATACACGTATTCAAGTGGAGCATCCCGTGACTGAGCTTGTGACAGGCGTGGATCTTATCAAGGAACAGATTCATATTGCCAACAATGAGCCATTACGTTATGCGCAGGAAGATATCACATTCAACGGATGGGCTATCGAGTGCCGTATCAACGCAGAGAATCCATTCAAGAACTTCATGCCTTCACCAGGTAAAATCGATCTTTACCTTGCACCAGGCGGTTTCGGTGTACGTGTGGACGGAGCAGCTTATCAGGGCTATTCTATTCCGCCATTCTATGACAGTATGGTGGCGAAGCTGATCACGTTCGGCAAAACACGTGAAGAAGCAGTTTCCAGAATGAAGCGCGCTTTGAGTGAATTTGCTGTCGAAGGTGTGCATACGACGATTCCGTTCCATTCTCGTATGATGGAGCACCCGGTGTTTGTAGAAGGGGATTTCAACACGAACTTCCTGGAAAATTACACAATCATGGAGTAAATAACCTAAAGGATGTGAGATCTTTGCAGGAGCAATCCTTCGTATCAATCGGTCATAAGGGAGCACTTGGCAACGTCATGCTTTCACCTGCTGTGATTGAGGTGATTGCCGGAATTGCAGCAAGTGAAGTGAAGGGCGTTATGGCAATGAGGGGCGGCTTTGCCACTGGTGTGGCGGAAAAGCTCGGCAAGAAGGCACATGGTAAAGGTATCAAGGTTGAACTCACGGAACAAGGAGTGGCAATCGACGTCTTTATTACGGTTAGTGCCGATTGCAGGATGCCCGAGGTAGCCAAAGACATTCAGCAGCATATCCGTCAGGCGCTGCAGACGATGACGGCACTTGCGACCAAAGAGATCAATGTCCATATAGTAGGTATACAACTCGATCAAAAAGCGGACACTGTCGAATAGACTGTTTTCGCTGGAAAAGACCTTGGCTGGTTCGGCCCTGAGGTCTTTTCTTTTGTTCAAAGATAGATTTAAGCCTATATATCATGTTATGATTTGATGAGATGAGTTAAAAGGAGATAGAATATGAAACGACGTACGGCACGGGAAACTGCCTTCCAAGTCCTCTTCCAGATGGACATGAACGATATTCAGCCAGAAGAGGCTGTGGAAAATGTATTAGGAGAGCCTTTGCAGAATGCTTTTTTGGCCAGTCTTATTAATGGCGTAATCGAGCATAAAGCTGAAATCGATGCAAAAATTGCCGAGCATTTAGAGAATTGGTCATTCGATCGGCTAGCGAGTGTGGAAAAGACAGCATTGCGTATCGCAGTATATGAGCTTCTGCATCATTCAGATGTACCACAAGGCGTAGTCATCAATGAAGCGATCGAGATTTCGAATCTATTCGGAGATGAGAAATCGGGCAAATTCGTTAACGGCGTACTATCTAGAATAATCAAAAAATAAGGGAGCGGATGAGCATGACAGCAGAATTAATCTATGGAAAAGAACTTGCAGCAACGATTCGGGGAGAACTGAAACAAGAAGCAGCAGCACTGAAAGAACAAGATATTCTGCCTCATCTGACCGTTGTCTTAGTTGGAGACGATCCTGCCTCCAGATCTTATGTAAAAGGGAAAGAAAAAGCATCAGCCGAAATCGGTATCAGTTCTGATTTGATTGAACTGCCAAGTTCTACAACGCAGACGGAGCTGCTGGATCTTATTCAGCGTTTGAATTTGGATACGAATGTGAACGGCATTCTAGTCCAATTGCCTCTTCCGGCACATATCGACGAACAAGCAGTTATCGACAGCATTGATCCAGAAAAAGATGTAGATGGCTTCCATCCTGCCAATGTTGGCAAAATGATGCTTGGAGAAGATACATACTATCCATGTACACCATACGGAATCATCCAAATGCTGAAGTCGAAGGATGTTGAGATTGCAGGTAAAACTGCTGTCATCGTCGGCAGAAGCAATATTGTCGGCAAGCCTATTGGGCAGCTGCTTTTGAATGAGCATGCTACAGTTATTCATACGCATTCACGCACACCGGATCTTAGAAGCTTTACAAAACAAGCAGATATCCTTGTTGTGGCAGTAGGACGTGAGCATATGATCAAAGCAGAAGATATCAAAGAAGGCGCCATCGTCATCGATGTAGGTGTGAACAGGAATGCAGCAGGCAAGCTGACAGGAGATGTCGATTTCGAACATGCGAAGGAAGTTGCCTCTATCATTACACCAGTGCCGGGCGGTGTAGGTCCAATGACGATCACGATGCTGATGCTTAATACAATTAAAGCAGCAAGGCGCCAAGCCGCAGCGGTAGTGTAAGGAGCAGGTAAAGTATGAGTGATGACCGTTATTTGACCGTGACTGCCCTGACCCGCTATATGAAGCGGAAGCTGGAAACGGACAAACATTTGAAGGATATTTGGCTAAGAGCTGAAATATCAAACTTCAAGCACCACAGTCGCGGTCATATGTATATGACATTGAAGGATGATGGAGCACGGATACAATCTGTCATGTTTGCAAGTCAGAACAAAGGAATGAAATTTGTTCCCGAAAACGGAATGACCGTTTTGATCCGCGGAGAAATTGGCTTATATGAGCCGCAGGGCCAATATCAGCTTTATATTCAGCATATGGAGCCAGATGGAGTGGGAGCGCTGTATCAAGCTTATGAACAGCTGAAAGAGAAGCTGGAAAGAGAAGGTTTATTTTCTGCTGCTCACAAGAAACCGCTCCCAGCTTATCCGGAACATATTGGAGTCATTACTTCCCCGACCGGTGCTGCCGTAAGGGATATTTTGACGACCATCAAAAGGCGGTATCCAATTGTTAAAGTGACGGTTCTCCCTGTATCGGTACAAGGTGATCGATCAGCTACGTCGCTTGTACAAGCTCTCTCTTATGCAGAAGAGCATGACTTTGACGTGCTGATCATCGGAAGAGGCGGCGGCTCAATCGAAGAACTTTGGAGCTTTAATGAGGAAATCGTCGCACGCGCTATCCACCGGGTGAGTATTCCGATAATTTCCGCAGTCGGACATGAAACGGACTTTACCATCAGTGATTTCGTTGCCGATGTCAGAGCAGCTACCCCGACCGGTGCAGCTGAATTGGCTGTGCCAGCCCGAGAAGAATTGCTGCACCGCTTAGCACAGCTCTCAAACAGGATGCATTATGTTGTCCGTCAAGGCTACACCCAAGAAGCAAACAGATTGGCAAAACTTCGAGGTTCCTATGCATTCCGCTATCCAGAGCAGCTTCTCAGGCAGAAGGAGATAGAGCTGGACAAGCTTTCCGATCGTCTAAGCAGAGCAGCTACGACTGCGGTATCAGCACGACAGCAGCAATTTACCACTTTGGTTAATAGGCTTTCACTTGTTCATCCAGGAAAACAGGCGCAGAACTACGGACAGCAGCTTACTGCCCTGCAAGCCAGGCTGAAGCAAGCGATGGGAAAAAGGCATGAAAGCGAACAACAGAAGTTTCTGCATCAGATCAATAAGCTTTCTTTATTGAACCCATTGGAAACGATGAAGCGAGGATATAGTATCTCGTATAAACAAGATACCCTTCTAAAGAGCGTGAATCAGGTTACTAAAGGCGATGATGTGCAAATCCATGTGGAGGACGGCACAATAGATTGTATCGTCAAGGAAGTGAAGGAGGATACAAATGGCTGAGGAGAAAAAACAGAGCTTTGAAGAAGCAATGCAGCAGTTGGAGGAAATCGTGAGCAAGCTGGAGCAGGGGGATGTCCCGCTTGAACAGGCGATCGGCTATTACCAGGAAGGTATGAAGCTTTCCAAAATTTGTGGCGATAAGCTCGAACAAGTCGAGAAGCAGATGGTGGAAATCGTGAATAATGCCGGCGAAACCGAGCCATTCACTGTACAGGAGGAAGAATAAGTGAATGAATCGTTGCAGGATTATTTGAAAGCAGAGCAGCACCACTTAAACGAGTACATGATGAACTTGCTCGAAAAAGATAACATGCTGCCAGACTCTCTAGCGCAATCTGTTTTATATAGCATGCGGGCTGGAGGCAAGCGGCTGCGTCCGATTCTTATGCGAGCAGCATTTGAATCCTTCGGCGGACATGGCGATAAAGTCCTTCCAGCCGCTGCTGCACTTGAAATGGTGCACACCTACTCGTTGATCCATGATGATCTGCCTGCAATGGATGACGATGATTACCGACGCGGACAGCTTACGAACCATAAGAAATTTGGGGAAGCAACAGCGATTCTTGCAGGTGATGCACTTCTTACAAGAAGTTTTTCTGTCATCGGGGAAGCTGCAGGGTTACAGCCAGAGGAAAAGGTATACCTGATGTCTTATTTATCCGAAGCTGCTGGGCCAACTGGCATGATTGCTGGACAAGCATTGGATATGGAAGCGGAAGATAAAGAAAGTACGCTTCTTGAATTAGAGCAAATACATAATTTAAAAACGGGTAAGTTATTAACATATGCTATTGTTGCCGGAGCCTATTTAGCCGGGGTAAAACCGGAAAAACTTGAGCTGATGAAACAGTTCGGTACCTATATCGGCCTTATTTTCCAGGTGCAGGATGACATTTTGGATGTTACAGGAGACGCATCCGTCCTCGGAAAACCAGTCGGCAGTGACGAAGGGAATAAGAAGAGCACGTATCCAAAGCTGCTAGGACTTGACGGAGCAAAGGCTCAGATGGACAAATATGTCAGCTTGGCTCACCAGTGTCTGGAGCAAGCAGATATCAAGGATTCCAGATTGCATGAGCTTACCGTATATCTAAGCAGAAGGACGAGCTGACTGTTATTGATTGTAAGCTACTAGCCAACTGTGATATATTGCTACTAGGAATATAGGACAGAACTGATACGTACGAACATAGAAAACGCCGTTATCACATATGTGCTAGCGGCTCTTTTTAAATAGGCTCCTGCACGGCCGAAGTGCAGAAAATGTCTGATATTGATGTAGGGGAGATAGAAACAGGGTATAAACCTACAGGATTGATTTCTTCGTCCGGCACAGAAATGTACCTATTCATACTATGCTGTCAGGCTGATCAAGCCGGTGACAAAAGGGGAAGGTTATATGGATTTAACAGCAATTAAGAACCCGGCATTCTTGAAGGAAATGTCAAATGAGGAGCTAAAAGAACTTGCAGCTACCATCCGGACATTTCTGATTGAGAAGCTGTCCGTCACAGGGGGACATCTAGGTGCGAATCTTGGTGTCGTGGAACTCACACTAGCTCTGCATAAAGCATTCAACAGTCCGCAGGATAAATTTATCTGGGATGTAGGGCATCAAGCATACATTCACAAGATACTGACCGGCAGAACAGCTGACTTTGAAACACTACGCCAATATAAAGGCATGTGCGGCTTCCCGAAACGGATCGAGAGTGAGCACGATGTATGGGAGACAGGACATAGCTCTACATCCCTTTCTGCTGCAATGGGTATGGCTGCAGCAAGGGATATGATGGATGAGGATTATGAGGTTGTACCGGTTATTGGAGATGGTGCTCTCACAGGCGGAATGGCATTGGAAGCGCTGAACAATATAGGTGATGAAAAAAAGAACATTACTGTCATCCTTAATGATAACGAAATGTCTATCGCGAATAACGTTGGTGCACTGCATCATGTTCTCGGCAGAATGCGCAGTGCAGGGAAGTACAAGCGGGCGAAGGATGAAATGGAAACGCTGCTTAAAAAGATTCCTGCTGTGGGCGGCAAGCTGGCTAATGCTGCAGAACGGATGAAAGATAGCATGAAGTATTTCATGGTTCCCGGCATGTTTTTCGAGGAACTGGGATTCACCTATTTCGGACCTGTTGATGGCCATAACTTCCAAGACCTTGAAGAAGCGATAAATTACGCCAAGAAAACAAAAGGTCCGAAAATCATCCATGTTGTTACCCAAAAAGGGAAAGGGTATCATCCTGCTGAAAGTGATAAAACAGATAATTGGCATGGAGTCGGCCCATACAAGATTGAATCCGGTGAAAAAATCAAAAGCTCTGCTACAGCTCCTGCTTGGAGTAAAGTGATTAGTGAAGCCGTCCTTGAGAAAGCACGTAAGGATAAAAGGATTGCAGTCATTACTCCGGCCATGATTCTCGGTTCCAAACTGGAAAACTTCAAAAAAGAAATGCCGGATCGTCTTTTTGATGTCGGAATAGCGGAGCAGCATGCCACAACAATGGCAGCTGGAATGGCGGCACAAGGTGTAAAACCTTTCCTTGCCATTTACTCCACTTTCCTGCAGCGGGCATATGACCAACTGCTTCATGACATTGCAAGACAAAACCTGAATGTTTTTGTCGGAATCGACCGTGCTGGTTTTGTTGGAGCGGATGGGGAGACGCATCAGGGGGTATACGACATATCGTTCCTGCGAGCAATGCCGAACTTCACCATTATGATGCCTAAAGATGAGAATGAAGCACAGCATATGGTCCATACTGCTTTGGTACATGAAGAAGGGCCGATAGCCTTGCGCTACCCACGCGGAAATGCACTTGGTGTTCCAGTAGATGACACAACTCATGCATTGGCTATCGGAAGCTGGGAAGTGCTAAGAGAAGGAACGGATGCTGTTATCCTCACATTTGGGACAACGATACCACTGGCAATGGAGGCAAGTGAATCACTCGCCGCTGATGGTATTTCTGTACGCGTCGTGAACGCCCGTTTTATCAAACCGATGGACGAGGCAATGCTTCATGAGATTTTCTCTTCGGATTTACCAATCCTGACTGTGGAAGAAGCTGCACTTAAAGGCGGTTTTGGCAGTGGTGTGATGGAATTTGCTGAGGAGAATGGCTACAATGCTTCTTCTGTCAGACGAATGGGTATACCTGACTACTTTGTTGAACATGGCAGTGTTCCAGAACAAATGGAGGAAGTCGGATTAACGAAGGAAAATGCAATCGACAGACTCCGTAAAATTGTAAGAATGAATGAAGAGCAAAGGGCTTGAGTGAATGGCAAAAGTGAGATTGGATGTTCTCCTCGTGGAGAGAGGACTTATTGAAACTAGAGAAAAAGCAAAAAGGACGATCATGGCTGGACTAGTATATTCTGGCCAGGACCGTCTTGATAAACCTGGTATGAAAGTTGATGAATCAGCTGACTTAACTGTCAAAGGCAAAGTGATTCCGTATGTAGGACGAGGCGGATTGAAACTCGAGAAGGCTTTGGATTATTTCGCAATCAGCGTCGAAGGCCGGACAATGGTTGATATCGGTTCCTCGACGGGCGGTTTCACTGATTGTGCTTTGCAGCGCGGTGCTGCGCGCAGCTATGCGATTGATGTCGGTTATAATCAGCTTGACTGGAAGCTGCGGAATGATCCGCGTGTCGTAGTAATGGAGAGAACGAATTTCCGTTATGTCACACTAGATATGCTGACAGAAGGACTGCCGAATTTCGCGTCAATTGATGTTTCTTTCATTTCCCTGCGATTGATTTTGCCTGCATTGAAGGGTATTCTAGCGCCCGGCAGCGATGTTGTCGCGTTGATTAAGCCACAGTTCGAAGCAGGTCGTGAGCAAGTAGGCAGAAAAGGAATCGTACGAGATCGGAAAGTGCATTTGGAAGTACTGGAGGATACATTGAAATTCAGTGAATCGCTCGGTTTTCAGTATGAAGGACTGACTTTTTCACCAATAACTGGCGGGGACGGCAATATCGAATTCCTGGCTCACTTAGCTTTGGAAAAGGATACTGCAGGTGAATTCCCTGATACAGAGGCAATTAGAGCAGTCGTCGACGATGCGCATCAGCAACTATCCGCGAAGAAAGGCGTGTCGGAGGAAGCGATGGAGGAAGACAATGAGTAAAATTCAACGACATATCAAAATTCGCGAGTTGATCACAAACAACGATATTGAAACACAGGACGAGCTGGTTGACCATCTGAAGGATTTAGGTTTCAATGTGACGCAGGCTACTGTGTCCCGAGATATCAAGGAACTGCACCTTGTCAAAGTTCCAACCTTCGAGGGAGCTTACAAATACAGCTTGCCTGCTGACAATCGGTTCAATCCGCTTGAAAAACTCAAGCGGCTTATCATGGATGCTTTTGTAAGTATCGATACGACAAGTCATTTTATTGTACTTAAAACACTTCCTGGTAATGGGAATGCACTTGCAGTTCTTTTGGATAATCTGGATTGGGATGAGATTCTCGGTACGATCAGCGGGGATGACACGATTCTGATCATTTGCCGTACAGAAGCTGATACAGAATTTGTGAAAGACAAACTGCTGGCCATGCTGTAAACGGAAGTGAAATGAGGGGATACCATGCTTACAGAACTTTCGATTAAGGATTTTGCAATTATTGACCATATACGGATACATTTTAAAGAAGGGCTTACTGTGCTGACTGGAGAAACGGGAGCAGGTAAGTCTATTGTCATTGATGCAGTCCAGCTGCTTAGCGGCGGAAGAGGATCGGTTGAATTCATCCGCCACGGCCAGAAAAAAGCAGAGCTGGAAGGTCTTTTTATCATTGACTCACCCGATCACCCTATTTATGCGGTAGGTGCCCAATTTGGTGTGGATATTGATGATGGAATGGTTGTGATGGAACGTACAATGACGACAAGCGGAAAAAGTATTTGCCGTGTAAATGGCAAGCTGGTGACTTTGGCTATATTGCGTGAATTCGGCAAATTATTGATCGATATCCATACGCAGCACGAAACCCAATCCTTGATGGATGCTGAAAAGCATATCGAGCTTTTGGATTTATATGATGCAGAAGCAATCGGCAAGGCAAAGGAAGCCTATACGCTTCAATTCAAAGAACTTCAAAAATTGAAAAAACGTTATAAAGAATGGAATACGAACGAACAGGAAATGGCCCAGCGTCTTGATCTGCTGAAATTTCAATACAATGAATTGAAAGAAGCAGAGCTTCAGCCTGGTGAGGATGAACAGCTTACGGAAGAGCGTACAAAGCTGATGAATTATGAACGTATTTATCAAGCCCTTCATGATGCATATAATGCGCTATACGGAGAGCAAAAGGGTTTGGACTGGGTTGGGCATGCTTTGGCTAGTCTTGAATCAGCTAGTTCTTATGATGAAGATATCCAGAAGCATCATCAGATGATCAGTGAACAATATTATCTGATGGAGGATCTCACATTCCAGCTGAGCAGTCAGCTTGATTCGCTCTCTTACAACCCGGAACGCTTGAATGAAATTGAAATGCGCTTGAATGAAATAAACCGATTGAAAAAGAAATATGGACAATCCGTCGAAGAAATCCTGGAATACGCAGCAAGTATCGAGGATGAAATCGATCAGATTCAAAATCGTGACTCCCACATTCATCAGCTGGAGCAGCAGATTGCCGATCTTGGTGAAGACACAATGCTAGAAGCAAAACAGCTTCATGACCTGCGTGTACAAGCAGCTGTCCAGTTAACAGACGCAATTCATGATGAGCTGAAGGATTTGTATTTAGAGAAAGCGCGTTTCCATGTCGACGTACAGTTAAAGGCTGGTAGGTCTGGTGATCCAGAATTGAATGGCATGCCTGTCCAATTGACAGCAGATGGCTTTGACGCGATTACATTCCATATCTCTACCAACCCGGGAGAACCTTTGAAGGAGCTGCACAAAGTAGCTTCAGGCGGGGAATTATCCCGTATCATGCTAGCTCTGAAGCGTATTTTCTCCAGACATCAAGGTGTGACGAGTGTCATTTTTGATGAAGTGGATACAGGTGTCAGCGGCCGTGTTGCCCAAGCGATAGGGGAGAAGATTTACGGTATCTCTGTTGGTTCACAGGTATTGTGTATCACGCATTTGCCGCAGGTAGCTTCCATGGCGGATACGCATTTATTAATTGAAAAGCATGTAGAAAACAACAGCACGCATACGTCAGTGACTGAGCTCGGTCAAGACACTGCAGTCGAAGAAATCAGCCGAATGATGACCGGAACAGTACTTACAGAAAAGACCAAAGAGCATGCAAGAGAACTGATAACGCTTGCCGGCGAATACAAACAATCATAATCCTGCCATACATGGCAGGATTTTTCGTTTTAAATAAAGGAAAAGATAGGCGCTTTTTCTGATGTTTTCTGGGTTTAAAAAGCCTCTGTAAAAGTCAAACTAGAAGTACATAAACAAGTATGAACTGCTGTGGGGTAGGACTTCTAGGAGATGAGAAAATGAAGAATAAGGTAGCAGCACTGCGCATCGCCATTGGTCTTTGTCTGCTGGCTCTAGTATTAGCCGCACCATTGACAAAGCCAGTACAGTCCTTTTTGAGCATACCCAAAACAATGACTTTGTTTTCAAATAACGATCCTTCTGATGTTCTTCCAGCCTTTGGTGACGGTAAGGCTATAGAAGCCATCGATCAAGATGCCTTTAAGGGCCAGTCAACAGGCAAACAAGATCTCGTTTACACGGTAGGAAGTATACCTGTAAAAAAGGTATCTGTTGATGTATTGTCAGATATCCGCATTGTACCTGGAGGACATTCAGTAGGAGTCAAGCTTCATACATTAGGTGTTCTTGTAGTCGGTCACCACCAAGTAAGAACCGCCGAAGCAAGTGTATCTCCTGGAGAAGATGCGGCTATCTATACTGGGGATATTCTGTTGAAGATCGATGAGAAGGAAATCCACAGGATGGAAGAAGTTGCTCCGCTGATCGAAAAAGCTGGTAAAGAAGGTAAGCCTGTCAGCATTGAAGTGAAACGCGGCAGCCAAGTTTTGACTACTGAGCTTAATCCCGCGCTGGATGATAAGGATAAACAGTACCGAATGGGTCTCTATATCCGTGATTCAGCAGCCGGTATTGGTACAATGACCTTCTATGATCCTGCATCGAAGAACTATGGTGCATTAGGCCATGTCATATCGGATATGGATACACAAAAGCCTATTGAGATTCATGACGGTACAATCGTCAGATCTAATGTAACAAGCATTCAAAAAGGAAACAATGGCAAACCTGGGGAAAAACTCGCTGAATTCAGCATGAACCGCAATTATATCGGAACCATCACGAAGAATAGCCCTTTTGGTATTTTCGGCAAATTGGAAAGTGATATGCGTCAAAATGAAGAGGAAAAAGCACTGCCAATTGCTTTAAGCGAGGACGTAAAGAAAGGACCAGCAGTTATCCGGACTGTAGTCGATGGCGAGAAGATTGAAGAATTCGACGTGGAAATTGTCAATAGCGTACCCCAGGATCATCCTGCAACAAAAGGAATGATCATCAAAGTTACAGACAAACGTCTGCTTGCTAAAACAGGTGGAATCGTGCAAGGGATGAGTGGAAGCCCAATCATTCAGGATGGTAAGCTTATTGGAGCAGTTACGCACGTATTCGTTAATGATCCGACGTCCGGTTATGGTGTCCATATTGAATGGATGCTGCAGGAAGCAGGTATCGACATTTACAAAAGCGATAAAAAAGCAAGCTGAAAAAGGCAATTCCTGTTCGTTTTCGAATAGGATTGTCTTTTTCTTTTTCAAGTCATACGGTATACTGTAAAGACAAGAAACACCTGTTCGGAACACTCTGCGTCGTATGCTGTCGAATGATGGACGGTATTTCATACTTTGGAAATAAAAGTGAGGTTTTTTTCAATTTGGCAGGAATTGACCTTGATGTGTCGAAACTATAACGTGGAATCATAAGGGATATTAAGGGAGGAAGCTGGGAATGGATAAGATAAAAGCAGTTTTGGTCGATGACAATCGAGAGCTTGTGCAGCTTATGGAGGAATACTTTGAAGACCAATCCGATATAGAGGTAATTGGAACAGCTTATAATGGAAAAGATTGTTTAGATATGCTGGAAGATATCCAGCCTGATGTCGTCGTACTCGACATCATCATGCCGCATGTCGATGGACTGGCTGTTCTTCGTACATTGAGGGAAAGAACATCCGCACCGATGCCGCATGTGATCATGCTAACGGCTTTCGGTCAAGAAGAAGTGACAAAGAAGGCAGTGGATCTCGGTGCTGCTTATTTCATCCTTAAGCCCTTCGATCTTGAGAACCTGGCAGCACAGATCCGTCAGGTAAGCGGAAATGGCGGAAGTTATGATTCAAGTCCGATTCGTGTCACAAAAGAGAAAAAACGTGATAAAAAACCGAATTTGGAAGCAAGCATCACCAATATCATCCATGAAATCGGTGTGCCGGCACACATCAAGGGTTATATGTACCTGCGTGAAGCAATCACAATGGTCTATAATGATATTGACTTGCTCGGTTCGATTACGAAGGTTCTTTATCCGGACATTGCCAAAACATATAATACAACAGCTTCCCGAGTGGAAAGAGCAATCCGCCATGCTATCGAAGTAGCCTGGAACCGCGGAAACATGGATTCCATCTCCTCCCTGTTCGGATACACTGTCAGCATCTCAAAAGCAAAGCCGACGAATTCTGAATTCATTGCAATGGTAGCAGATCGTCTGCGGCTTGAGCACCGTGCCAGTTGAAGCTGAAATAGATCGATCGTAATCCAAAAAGACCGAAAACGGCTTTGCTTTAGCTATAAATACTATATTTTAAAGTGTTAACGCTTCTGTTTATCGATCGCCGATAAAGGGAGGCGTTTTTATTTTGGTTATTCCTTTTGGAATAGTTGACTAACAGCCATTCCAAGGGTATACAATAGGACTATCATCAAGGAGAGGAAGATACATACGAAGAACAACAAGTATTATAATTCATTACCTCCTCCTTATTTTGTCAGAAAAAGTGATAAAATAATTTTTTCGAGGAGTTTTATTCTATGATTACTGCATTAATAGGCATTCTAATTGGTACAGGATTGTCATTTCAAACAGCTGTGAATTCGCAATTGAGAAAGTTTGTTATTTCTCCGTATTTGGCTTCCATGATCTCATTCGTGATCGGGGCTCTATCTTTGGCCGTTATAACTTTGATAACAGGTTCACCGCTAGGCATATCATGGGGATTCATTTCCCAGCAGCCGGTTTGGATTTGGTTCGGCGGTGTGCTCGGAGTAATTTTTCTTACAGTCAACATTTTGCTTTTTCCTAAATTGGGCAGTGTACAAACAGCAATCATGCCTATCTTAGGACAAATTATTATGGGTATGCTGATTGATAATTTTGGATGGTTCCATTCTATGAAGGAACCATTTGATATGTATCGGATAATAGGTATAGTTTTAGTCATAATTGGTGTGTTTTTTGCTATTGCCATACAGGAGTTCAGATCAAGAGGGGAAAAGAAGAAAGAAAAAAATCTGAATCTGTGGATCTGGCGTTTAGTCGGAATTGCATCAGGAATGCTGATGTCAACTCAGGTAGCGATAAATGGGCAGCTTGGCATAGTTCTGCATTCTTCCATACAAGCGGCTTTTGTCTCCTTTTTCATTGGTGCACTTACTTTGATTATTGTAGTCGCCTTGAAAGAACGCACTTTTGCAGGGATAAAAAATCCAATAAAGCAAAAAGCCTCGTGGTGGGTATGGCTAGGTGGATTTTTAGGAGCAGCATATGTATTAATTAACATTTACTTAGTAGGTCAAGTGGGGACAGGGCAGACTGTTGTTTTAGTTCTCTTTGGACAAATTGCTGGAAGTTTGCTGATTCAGCGATTGGGATTGATGGGTTCTTATAAAGCTCAGATTGATTTCATACAGATAGTTGGTCTTCTTATGATCTTGGCTGGAGTAGTCTTCGTTAGGATGTTCTAACCACAAAAGTAATCTCGTTCGTATTTGGAGAAGAAAAAGCTTGCATTATCAAGTTATTGATAATGCAAGCTTTTTTATGTTATTAGTTAATCATAATATAATTATGTAAACTTATTATATTATGATCTGTATTTCGATGGATTTTTGCAAAAAAACAAAATAAATAAAGATAAATAAACACAAACAAAATAATTTAGTGTATAATCCTGTCATAAGGCAATATGTAAGCGCTTTATAAAAAGGGTGGTTTTAACTACTGCCGCAATGTATAGGAGGGAATGAACAGTGGCAGCAAAACAAGGAAGTTTAAAGGCTACAATTACAGTTGCGATGTCCAACTATTTGGAGGCTGGTTCAATTGTTGCGGGAGCTGGTGGTTTGACTTTATGGATGGAGTACCTGAATTTGAATGATGCAAAGCTGGGTCTGCTAGGTGCATTGAGTGCCAATGGCTTTGGATCGGCGATTGGGGCTTTTCTTGGCGGTATCTTGGTGGACAAGTTCGGCAGGAAGTTTATTTATAAGTATGATTTGCTTGTGTACATGCTGGGGATTTTGCTGATTACTTTTTCATTTAATTTCCCGATGCTGCTTGTAGGTTATGTTGTGACAGGAATCGCTGTCGGAGCGGCTATTCCAGCTGCTTGGACATACATAGCGGAAGAAGCTCCCAAGGGTGAGAGGGCCGCTCGTGTCGGCTGGGGACAATTTGCTTGGTCAATTGGTCCTGCGATTACGCTGTTTCTGTCAGTTTTGCTGGCGCCTTTAGGTCTGCTTGGCAGCAGAATCATCTTTGCACAGCTCTTTGTCGTGGCTCTCATAACATGGATCATGCAGCAGCAGATCAATGAGTCGACAATCTGGACGGAAGAAAAAGAAAAGAGCCGCAAAGAACCAGGTAAGCAGGATGTTTCGTGGAAGCAATTGTTTACCGTTCAAGCAAATCTAAAAGCGATTGTACTGCTTGTTGGCATTTATGTTTTCTGGAATCTTGTTGCGGGGGTCATGGGCTACTTCATGCCGTATATTTACGAAACAGTCGGCGGCTTATCCGCATCACAGGCCAACTTATTGCAAGGCTTCCTTTGGACGTTAACTGTGGCAGCAACTTATTTCGTCTTCATCAAGCTCGGTGACCGGGTAAATCGTAAGCTTCTTTATGGAATCGGAGCGGGTATGGGCATCGCTGCTTGGCTGGTTCTTACGTTTGGCGGTATGGGCATGTTCGAGCTGTTCACATTTGTCGTACTTTGGGGGATTGCAGCTGGATTCGGGGCACAGGCATTTTATGGCCTTTGGGCTGGAGAACTGTTCCATACACGTTACCGGGCAAAGGCACAAGGTTTCATCTTTGCACTGGCACGGATAGCAGTTGGATTGATTTCTCTAGTTGTTCCTTTAATGATTAGTTCTCTTGGATTCCAGGCAGCTGGTTTGATTATGATTGGATTCCTCGTTATCGCAGCCGTCGTTGGTTTAATCATGGCACCAGAAACAAGAGGGAAATCATTGGAGGAAATTCAGGAAGAGCTGTATGGAAGTGTAGAAGAGAGACGGCGTCATGCGAGAAATTAACAAAACAAAAATAAACAAATAAAAATAAAGATAAATAAACACAAGGAAGTAAATCTGTTATATAATGAATTCATAATTTGAAAGCGCTTCATCAACTGTAGAAGGAGTGGTAAAATTGGTACAGAATAAATGGAATGAATCTAATGCAAATCAGGTCGAAGGGCTCGATGAACTCGTATATAGATCGAATTTAATTGGTAGTGATCGTTCTGTCTGTAACTGGGGTGGCGGAAATACATCCATGAAAACTACGATCGAGGACTTCCGCGGACGTCCGGTAGAAGTTATGTATGTGAAAGGAAGCGGTTCTGATTTAGCATCTATGGGCGCCCATAATTTCACTGGTTTGCGGATGGAGGATATTCGCCCATTGATTGAAAGGGATTCGATGTCTGATGAAGAAATGGTTGCTTATTTAAGTCAATGCATGATTGATGCTAGTCATCCGCGTGCTTCTATTGAAACACTGCTGCATGCGTTCCTGCCATTCAAGCATGTCGACCATACACATCCTGACAGCATCATCAGTCTATGCTGTGCAGATAATGGACAGGAAATCGCGAAAGAAATATTCGGTGAGCGATTCGTCTGGGTTCCTTATATCCGTCCTGGATTCACTTTGTCTAAAATGATCGCAGAAGCAGTTGCAGCAAACCCGCAGGCAGAACTAGTTCTGATGGAAAAGCATGGCTTGGTCGTTTGGGGAGAGACAGCGAAAGAGAGTTATGATCGGACGATTGCTGTCATCAATGAAGCAGAAAGCTATATTCGACAAAAGCAATCGGAAACAAAAGCTTTTGGCGGAGAGAAGGTTGCCGCTTTGGATAAACAAAAACGACAACAGCTTATTACGAAAGTGATGCCAGTCATCAGAGGTGCAGTGAGCGGAGAAAAGAAAATGATTCTAAGCTTCGACGATAGCGAAGATGTGCTCGAATTCGTGAACAGCGAACAAGCACAGCAGCTGAGTCAGATAGGAGCGGCGTGTCCGGATCATCTTGTACATACAAAGCGTACGCCTTTGTACATTGCATACGATCCATCTGCTGAGGATGCTGAGACATTGCTTCGAATAGTAGAAGAAGGCATCCAAAACTTCGCGAAAGAATACGAGGATTATTTCAATCGCCTCGCTTCAGAGGGAGATGTGATGTTCGAAGCTGTACCTAGAGTCGTGCTCATTCCGGGTGTAGGGATGGTGACGACAGGCAAGGACAAGAAAGCTGCGGATATCAGTGCTGCTTTGTATCATCGTGCAATTGCAGTGATGAAAGGAGCAACAGCACTCGGTGACTTTGTTTCCTTGTCTGAAGCAGAATCCTTTGCTGTGGAGTACTGGCCATTGGAGCTGTATAAGCTGTCCTTGGCACCACCTGAAGCAAGGTTCAGCCGCTCAGTCGTTCTCGTCACAGGCGGTGCCGGCGGTATCGGCAGTGCAACATTGCGCGTCTTCCTGGAGGGTGGTGCTCATGCGGTTGTGACCGATATCAACCTTGAAGGTGCAGAAAAGGTCGCTCAAGAGCTAAATGAAACATATGGAGCGGGACGTGCGATAGCGGTCAAAATGGATGTAACCGATGAAACTGCTATCACTGAAGCGTTCGAGAAAGCGGTTCGACAATTTGGCGGAGTAGATCACATCGTCAATAATGCAGGTCTTGCTACAAGCAGCCCATTCGATGAAACGACATTAAAAGAATGGCAGCTTAACATGGATGTATTAGGTACAGGATATTTCCTCGTTGCCCGTGAAGCCTTCCGATTGATGAAACAGCAAGGTATTGGCGGAAGTATGGTATTTGTCGGATCGAAAAACTCTGTTTATGCCGGCAAGAATGCAGCTGCTTACAGTGCAGTGAAAGCAATGGAAATGCATTTGGCTAGATGTATTGCTGCAGAAGGCGGCAGCTATGGGATTCGGGTAAACGGTGTCCTTCCTGATGCTGTGCTGCAAGGGTCTGCAATCTGGGGTTCTAAATGGCGTGAGGAACGGGCAGCTGCTTATAATATTTCACCAGATGAATTGGAAGAGCATTATCGTAAACGGACGACACTTGGTGTGAATATTTATCCAAGTGATATCGCGGAATCCATTGCTTTCTTCGCCTCAGATGCAGCGCAAAAAACAACTGGCTGCATGATAACAGTGGACGGCGGCGTACCGGCTGCCTTCACTAGATAGGGGGATATCCGCATGCATATTGCGGTTGATATCGGTGCGTCAAGCGGGCGGCTGGTCTCTGCTGAACTAAAAGACGGAAAGCTCGTCATCCAGGAGATCCACCGTTTTGCGAATGGCTACCAGAAACAAGGAGACCACCTCTGCTGGGATATTGATCATCTGGAAGAACAGATTTTAAGAGGGTTGGAAATTGCCAAACAGCAAGGTATCGCTTCATGCACGCTCGGAATTGATACATGGGCAGTGGACTACGTGTTGCTAGGGGAAAATGGTGAGCGATTGCGCGATGTGATCGCTTACCGGGATTCCCGGACAGATGGTGTGATGGAACAGGTGTGGGAAGAGGTATCAAAATATGAGATTTACCGAAGAACAGGCATCCAGTTTCAGCCCTTTAACACAATATATCAGCTCTTCACAGAAAGCGAGGAGCTGATTCAAGAGACAGAAACGATTTTGCTTGTTCCGGATTATCTGAACTACAGACTTACCGGGAAAAAAGTGATGGAAGCGACCAATGCTTCTACAATGCAGCTGTTACAGCCGCTTACGAAGGGTTACAATACAGATTTGCTTGCTTTAACAGGTTTCCACTCTGAACAGTTTGCTCCTCTCATTGAAGCCGGCACAATTATCGGTGATCTCAGCGACACTCTAAAAGAACAATATGACCTTCCTGTTTGTACTGTTATTGCTGTAGGGTCGCATGATACAGCTTCTGCAATTGCCGGGGTGCCTGCTAGTGGGGAACGATGGGCATATCTTAGCAGCGGCACCTGGTCACTGATTGGGACTGAGCGAAAACAGCCGATCCTGGAGGACAGAAGTTTAGAGAAGAATTTTACGAATGAATGGGGCATTAACAATACGTATCGGTACTTGAAAAATATCATCGGCATGTGGGTGATACAGGAAATCAGAAGAGTATATCCGGTTGATTATAATTTTGGCGAGATGGTTGAGGAAGCAAAGCAGACTAACCTGAAACAGATAGCTTCAGTCAACTTGAATGATGCAAGATTTCTAAAGCCAGACAACATGATTGAGGAAATCCAGGACTATTGCCGAGAAACGGATCAATTTGTACCTGTAAGTATCGGAGAGCTCAGCCTGACAGTGTTCCATAATCTGGCTATTGCTTACAGCGAAGCTTTGAAGGAGTTGGAAGCTCTGACAGGAGAAAGCATTCAAACTCTGCACATAGTCGGCGGCGGCTCACAGAATAATGTGCTGAATCAGCTGACAGCAGATTATAGCGGATTACAAGTAGTTGCTGGACCTACTGAAGCGACAGCTCTTGGGAATTTGATTGTACAGATGATAGCCGCAGGTGAGCTGGATTCGTTGGATGCTGGCCGACAGCTTATCCGTGAATCCTTTCCAGTCGAGATTTTCTTGCCGGATGGTCGTGATGTAACCGGAGAAAATAGGAGGACAATCCATGATTCGAAAAGCTAGTGTGATGTATGTTTACCGGGATAAATTCGATGAATACAAAGAACGCCATGATAAGCTATGGCCAGAAATGGAGCAGGTTTTGAAGGAGCATGGTGTCAGCAACTACAGTATCTTCCTGCATGAACCAACTGCTATGTTATTCGCCTATTTGGAAGCAGAATCAGAAGAAAAGCATGCTAGCATAGCCCAAACAGAAGTGTGTCAGCGATGGTGGACATATATGCGGGATATCATGCAGACGAACCCTGATCATAGTCCGGTCAGTCAAACGGTGAACGAAGTATTTCATTTAGATTGAGGAGGAAAACATATGACAGTTATTAAAGCGTATGAACTGGCAAAATCGATGTACGAGGCATTAGGAGTCGACGTAGAAGCTGCATTGAACAAATTGAAAACGGTACCAATCAGCATCCATTGCTGGCAGGGAGATGATATCGGCGGGTTCGAAGTGCAGCAGAATGAGCTGTCAGGCGGAATCGATGTGACAGGTAATTATCCTGGAAAAGCTACAACGCCGGAAGAACTGCGCGCAGACCTTGAAATGGCATTACGTCTCATTCCAGGCAAGCATCGAATCAATTTGCACGCAATTTACGCGGAAACAAACGGTCAGCACGTGGAGCGTAATGAAATGAAGCCGGAACATTTCCGGAACTGGGTAGAGTGGGCAAAGCAGCATGATCTAGGACTGGATTTCAATCCGACGATCTTTTCCCATGAAAAAGCAGCCGATGGTCTAACCCTGGCCCATCCGGATGAAGAAATCCGCCAATTTTGGATAGAGCACTGCATCGCATCACGCCGAATCGGGGAGTATTTCGGAAAAGAGCTTGGTTCAGCCAGCCTTACGAATATCTGGATCCCAGATGGCTATAAGGACGTACCAAGTGATCGGCTAACGCCAAGAGAACGACTGAAGCGCTCACTGGATCAGATTTTTGCTGTCGAAATTGATGAAAAATACAATATTGATGCTGTAGAAAGCAAGCTGTTCGGCATCGGCTCGGAGTCCTATGTTGTCGGCTCTCATGAATTTTACATGGGTTACGCTTTGACTCGCGGCAAGCATTTGCTGATGGATACTGGGCATTATCATCCGACGGAAATGGTTTCGAACAAGCTCAGCGGTACGATTCCATTTACAGATAAAATCGCTTTGCATGTATCACGTCCGGTACGCTGGGACAGCGACCATGTAGTGACGTTTGATGACGAGCTGAAGGAGATTGCCCATGAGCTGGTCCGTAATAACACGCTAGATACAATACGGATCGGGCTCGATTTCTTTGACGCCAGTATCAATCGTGTTGCTGCTTGGGTAATCGGTACCCGCAATATGCAGAAGGCTCTTCTTTATGCATTGCTGACACCGCATGCAGAGCTGAAGGAATATCAAGAGAAGGGACAATTCACGGAAAGACTTATGCTGATGGAAGAGCTGAAAAGTTATCCATTCGGCGCGGTTTGGGATTATTTCTGCCAGGAAATGCAAGTACCGCGCGGGACGGCTTGGCTGCAGCATGTCCAGGAGTACGAAAGAAACGAAATGGCTCAGCGGTAACACGTTAGATTATGCTACACTATAATCAAAACGTGATAAAGGCAGGAAAAGGGATGTTAGTTGCAGAAAGACAAAGGAAGATCGTAGAACTGGTCAACGAGCGGGCAAGTGTCAGAGTTACCGAACTCAGCTCTCTCTTTCATGTAACCGAGGAGACGATACGGCGTGACCTTGAGAAGCTGGAAAAGGAACAGCTGCTGCATCGCAGTCATGGCGGGGCAGTCCGCATCGAAGAAGGTGCAACCGAGATTGCCCATGAAGCGCGTGAAGTGATGCGAATGCAGGAAAAGCAGGCTATTGCCAAAGCAGCAGTTTCGGAAATCCAGGCTGGCGAACGGATCATACTCGATGCCAGTACAACAGCGTGGTATATGGCAAAGGAATTGCCAAATATGCCGCTGACGATCATAACCAATAGTATCAAGGTGGCGCTTGCCTGCAGTTTAAAGGACCAAATACGAGTCATTTCGCTCGGCGGACAGCTGCTATCGAAATCTTTATCCTTCGTAGGGCCGCTGACAGAAAGGTCATTGACAACTTACTATGTGGATAAAACCTTTCTTTCCTGTAAAAGCGTGCATCTCGAACATGGTCTGAGTGACTCGAATGAACAGCAGGCTATCGTAAAGAAAAAGATGATCGAGATTGCAGGCAAAACAATTTTGTTAGCTGATTCAAGTAAATTCGGGAAGAGGGCTTTTGCGACTATTACCGAACTTGGGCGGATTTCAAAAGTCTACACGGATGCAGGAATCGATTCTGCTACTAAAAGCTATTTTGAAAAACAGAACATGGAGTTCCAGGCTGTGAACTAATCAACTGACCCCGCAAGGTAAGCTTTGCGGGGTTGCTAAGGATGGTATTATGCAAAAGAGATCGCTCGTCCTGCTTATTCTGTTGATTTTTGTAAGCGCTTGCAATAAAAAGGAAATACTCTATGTGCAGGAAACGCCGTCAGAGCCGCATCCGGAGCTAACGGAACAAATCGATATTGTCATTGTGCCGAAAGTGATGGAAATTCCTTATTTCCAGGCTGTACAACAGGGAGTGGAGGAAGCGGCGAAGTCCACTGGCGCTACTGTTCATTTTAAAGGACCAGCAACAGCTGATCCTGCTCAGCAAGAAGAAATCATCCGTACATTCATAAAACAAGATGTTGACGTTTTGGCAGTAAGTGTCATAGATCCAGATAGATTGACACCTGTATTGGCAGAAGCCAGACGGCAGGGTATAACGGTTCTGACTTGGGATGCGGATGCTCATCCCGAAGCCAGGGACTATTTTATCAACATGGTAGATGCAGAAATGCTAGGTGAGCATTTGCTGGACAGCCTAGCTGCTCAAATCGGGGAGGAAGGCGAGTATATCGTTCTTTCTGGTTCACAGTCTTCGCTCAATCAAGAAGAATGGCTGCATTGGATCAAGCAGCATAATCGAGCCTATTATCCGAATCTGATTCTTCGAGAAGTAGCGTATACGAATGATAGTCCTGTCACAGCATACCAGGAATCTAAACGAGTTGTGAAAGCCTATCCAGATTTGAAGGGCATAATTGGGATCGCTTCTCTTGGTCCTCCAGCAGCAGCGGCCGTTTTGAAGGAAGAAAATTTATCAAATGATATCGCTATCGTCGGTTTGGCATCCCCGCGTGACATGAATGAACACTTGAAAGAAGGCAATGTCCAAGGAATCACCTTGTGGAGTCCGAAGAAACTCGGTTACTTGACTGTCATGATTGCGAAGCTGATGCAAGAGGATGCGGTAATTGAAGACGGCATGCTCATTGACGGTGTAGGCAGGATTCAAGTAAAGGGAGAGCAGATCATTATGGGGGAACCGATAGACTTTACGGCGGAGAATGTGGATCAATATGATTTTTAAAGAGAAAATCCGTAATCTGTCATTAATGCATAAACTGCTGCTTTCTTATACATTGCTTACCATCATACCAGTCGCACTGCTCGGTTTTTTTATCTACACAGCATATACACAAGCAGCAGAAGAACAAATCGGGGCTCTCGTACCGCAAATGCTTGAGCAGGCAAGTCAGCAGATTGATCGTAATGTACAGGATGTTGCGAATATGCCCGAAAGACTTTATCAATCACAGCCGATGATAGAAATATTGAGAGAGGATAGTTTCCAGTCCCATGCAGAAGCAATGCAGGAGCAATACATGATGGAACGTTATCTATCCAGCAGTTTCCTTCATAGCAGTTCTTCTGATTTGCTCGGGGTTTTCGTCTTCTCTAAAAACAGGGTTTTCGCAGCCGCAGCCAAAAGTTATAGCGGTTTTTCTAAAAGTGAAGCAGCTGTTTATGGCCAAAGCTTGGAGCTTGAAAAAGGAAGTATGATTCTTCTTCCGCAGGATACAAATCTTGTCTTCGAGAATAATGCTGATTATCTGTTAATTGGTGTGCCGCTGCAGGATCGTGATAACCAAGCTTATCTGGGTACGATGTTTCTTGCGTTGGATGTAGCGTTTGTTGATCGCATCACAGGTACGATTAAAGAACAAAACGCTGCCAGAATCATGCTTTTGGAACAGGAATCCGGACGAATAGCTTATGATTCGAAAAGGGAGAAAAGCGATCAAATTGTTCCGAAGGATCTTTATCCGATAGATAACGGAAGCTTTCTGCAGGATGGAAAACTGATCGGCATCACTCCAGCCATACAGCAGGATTATGCTTTGATCTATGAAATACCCACAGAAAAGCTGTTTGCCAAACAGCAGCAAACACGCACCATCTCGATTGTGCTTTTTCTTCTATTCATTTTATTCAGTGTGTGTTTGTATACATTTGTTGCCTATAATGTCTCACAGCCTATTAAGCGGCTGATGGATAACATGCGCAGCGTCCAAAGCGGTAAGTTTCAGCAAACGCTGCCGGTTACGAAGCAGGATGAGGTTGGCAGGCTGACAGAAAGTTATAATCATATGGTTATGGAAATACGTGATTTGATCCAGAAGAATTATATGATCAAACTTAAACAGCAGGAAGCTGAATTGTATGCGCTCCAAACACAGATAAATCCACATTTTATTTTCAATACACTGGAAACGATCAATTACGCGGTAGAAGCTGGAGAGCAGGAAGAGGTCATCGATATTATAACGACGCTTGGCAGAATGCTGCGGTATTCCTTGGATAATGGCGTCAAATTTGTATCACTTGCCGATGAAATCGGGCATGTCGAGGATTTCCTGTCCATTCAGCAGTTCCGTTTTTATGACAGGCTCACTTGGAAGACGGATTATCCTGACATCTCAGCTTCTGTGCAGGTTCCAAAATTCATACTTCAGCCGATTGCAGAGAACAGCATTAAATATGGCCTGGAAACCAAGACTGCTATTCATATTGATATCAAGATGAATCAAACACCTGATATGCTCATTTTGACAATAAAAGATGATGGGCCAGGCTTCGATCCAGCAGTCAAAGCAGAGCTCGAAGAAGAACTTAGTCTGGAACCAGGTATAACGTCAAAATCTGCGCACTATGGGTTAAGCAATGTTGCCAATCGAATCAAGATGCTGTATGGAAACGATTACGGTGTCTCATTGGAGAACAATCAAAAGGGTGCAACTGTAAGGCTTTACTTGCCATTTCGCTATGTTTCGGAAAGGGGAAGTCTCGATGCAGAATTTGCAAATCATGATCGTGGAAGATGAATATCGAATCCGTATGGGGCTAGAGCGTTTCATCAATGATCAGCCGCAATGCACCATCATTGGTACATATGCCAATGGGCAAGAGGCGTTGGATGGCTGGAAACATGGGAAGGCAGCTGAAGTCATTTTGACAGATATCAAGATGCCGATCATGGATGGATTAACGCTGATTACAGAGTTAAAAGAGGCAGGCTTCACAGGAGAATTTCTTGTTTTGAGCGGTTTCGATGATTTTCAGTATGTGCAGCAAGCATTACGGAATCAAGTTGCCGATTATCTTTTGAAACCAATCGATAGGAAGCAGCTGCAAGATCGGCTGCAGCTGCTATATGTTAAAAAACAAGAAATGGAACAAGAGCTGGAACGGGAAAGTCAGAAACAAGAGCAGCTTCAGCTGCTCCGAGCACTTTCGGATGAAAGCAGCTTGGCAGACACACAGTGGACTGAGATATTCCCGTCAGGAACGTATTACACGTGCAGATTGCAGCTTCAAAACTTCCATCAGCAAAAAGTGAAACGAGATCCTGTTCGATTCCATCAGGAGCTTAGTGCGGTTGTCCGGATACTGAATGCAGAGCTGTCAAACCAATGGTCGGCGCCTTCCTTTTGGTGGTGGTGGGATCAGGAACAAAGCTTTGGTTTACTTGTACATACAGCGGATGGAAATACTTCTAAAATTATCGATCATCTTGTTCGGACTTTGTCTCATCGTTCCTTTTTCAATGTAACAGCTTCACCAGGACAGATACTGCACGAATTGGAATTGCTTCCTGCGGCGATGGAAGCAGAACAAATGGAGATAAAACTCCAGCCTGTTTCTGCAGAAGTTCCATATACAGAAACCATTAATGTGAACATCCAGAATATCTTGCATACACTGCGTTTTGCTTTTAAGCAGTTTGTATTCGATGATTTGGATACTGCTTTAAGACAGTTAAAAGAAGGACTCTCCGC
Source organism: Virgibacillus sp. 7505 (assembly GCF_002272135.1). Taxonomy (GTDB): domain Bacteria; phylum Bacillota; class Bacilli; order Bacillales; family Amphibacillaceae; genus Terribacillus. Next base: position 72,371 of record NZ_NPBF01000018.1, read on the forward strand.
AGCTGAGTCGCTTGAGTCGGTAATAGCAATCCTACAATCAGCGGGTATTGAGATGCTGCATGATGTCAGCAAGCGCTTGCCAGTCAATGACGTTAACCGAATGCTGCAGAAATTAGGGAGGAACACGAACCAAGCTTTATCAGCACCGGAAGTGCTTCAAGGATTTGAAAATTGGACTAGAGATCTGGCAGGCATGTGTACAAAATTGGATAAACATTCAGATCGCGCTGCTGTGGAGCAGGCGAAAGCGTTCATCCATCAACATGTGCAAGAAGCGATAACAATTGAACAAGTAGCAGCACACGTCTATATGAATCCAACCTACTTTTGTGCTTATTTCAAAAAGCACACGAAAGAAACTGTATTACAGTATGTCACCAAACAGCGGCTTGAGCTTGCCAAACGCAGGTTGGAGGATACAGATGATAAAGTGACGAAAATCGCTGATTCTGTCGGATACCATGATCACAAATATTTCAGCAAACTGTTTAAGAAACATACAGGATTTGCTCCTTCTGAATATCGACGCTTGCGTCGATAAGACAATAACAGAAGAATAACCTCCTATTCCGAAAGACGTCCCCTTCTCGAAGCGGGACTTTTTTCATACTCTTTATGTAAGCGCATTCAGTAGTAAAGGAGGTCAAGAAATGACAAGTGAATATGTACTTGAAATGAAAGGGATATCAAAAGCCTTTCCTGGTGTGAAGGCTCTGAACGATATGCAATTCCAGCTGAAGAGGGGTGAAATCCACGCCTTGATGGGTGAAAATGGTGCGGGAAAATCCACTTTCATCAAAATCATCACTGGCGTCCATCAACCAACAGAAGGCGAGATGCTTTTGGAGGGCGAGCAAGTGTCTTTCCAGAATCCTAAACAAGCTCAACAGCAAGGAATTGCGGCAATTTATCAGCATGTGACAAGTTATCCCGACTTGTCTGTAACCGAAAATATCTTTATGAATCATGAAATCAGGCACCCTGCATGGAAGACGCTGAATTGGCGGGAGATGCATAAGCAAGCGCGGCAGCTGCTGCGTGAATTGGGCAGCAGCTTGGACCCTAAAGCTCAAATGAATACGCTAAGCGTGGCACAGCAGCAAATTGTCGAGATAGCTAAGGCGATAAGTACAAAGGCAAAAATCATCATCATGGATGAACCAACCGCAGCACTGACGGCTAGGGAAAGTGAAGAGCTGTATCGTATTACCGAAAAGCTGCGGGATGAAGGCACTTCTGTCATCTTCATTTCACACCGTTTCGAGGATATGTATCGACTCGCCAGCCGTGTGACAGTGCTACGCGACAGCAATTATATCGGCACTTGGGATGTAGCAGACATTTCGAATGAAAAATTGATTGTCGCGATGGTCGGCAGGGAAATCAATCAGATTTTCCCTGATAAGAAGACGAGTGCAGGAGAGACAGTTTTGGAAGTGAAGAACTTGTCTAAGCTAGGTGAATTCGATGATATCAGCTTCTCTATCAGAAGCGGTGAGATACTTGGTATGACTGGTCTGGTTGGGGCTGGAAGAACAGAAGTATGCCAGGCTATATTCGGCATAACAGCCTTTGATAAGGGAGAAATTCTGCTAAGCGGCAGTCCGATACGCAATAAAAATCCCCAGGAAGCTATGAAAAATGGTATCGGCTACTTGGCAGAAGATCGTTTGGATCAAGGTCTCCTTGTGGATTGGAGTATTGAAAAGAATATAACACTAGCCAATTTAACTGATTTATCGACCTTTACGTGGATCCACAGTGATAAGGAGAAACAGCAGGCCAAAGAATTCGGTGAAAAAGTGCATATCAAGGCCACGAGTATCTTTGACTTGGTTAGTTCCCTTTCGGGAGGCAATCAGCAGAAGGTAGCTGTAGCGAAACTGCTGACAAAGGACTTGAAAGTGATCTTGCTGGATGAACCGACGAAAGGTGTCGATATCGGAGCAAAGGCAGCCATCTATGAAATCGTCCAGCAGCTGGCCGAAGCCGGGTATGCGGTTCTATTCGTTTCTTCTGAAATGCCTGAGATCCTCGGTATGAGCGATCGAATCATAGTAATGAAAGAAGGCAGGATTGCAGCCGACTTCGTTAACAGGGGAATTACGCAGGAGATGATTTTGGAAGCAGCAATGGGCGAAGAGCAAGTACAGGAGAAAAGCGGTTAAAGAAGGAGGGGTCACAATGGAAATCAAAACAGAGAATCTAGAATTGGAGAAGAAAAATCCGCTGGCACTGTTTTATCAATTCCGGGAGCTCGGACTGTTATTCTTCATCGTTATTTTATGTATCGGGGTACAGTTACGCAATCCTTCTTTTTTGACGGGAGAAAACATCCTTGACATGGCGACCAATACGTCAATCCTTGTCATCCTCGCGCTTGGGATGATGATTGTTCTGATCACAAGGGGAATCGATTTGTCGATAGGAGCTGTTATTGCGCTTTCCGGTATGCTGACTGCACAGCTTGTGGCAGCTAATCCTTCTGTAAACCCGTTCCTTTGCCTACTTATAGGCACTGTAATTGGTGCTTTCTGCGGAATGATCATTGGAGTGCTGATTGCAAAAGTCGGATTGCTGCCTATCATAGCAACACTAGCATTGATGAACATCTTCCGCGGTCTTACGTTCTTGGTGAGTGATGGGGAGTGGGTTAGCTCTTATCAAATGTCGGAAGGCTTTGTGGAAATTGCAACCGGAACCTTCCTTGGACTGAATCATTTGATCTGGATTGCGGCGATCTTCTGCCTCATATTCTTTTATTTTCTCAATTACACACGTACTGGTCGGCAAATCTATGCGGTCGGCAGTAATCCGCAGTCTGCTGCTGTGAGCGGTATTAAACAAGGACGTATTTTATTCCTGGTTTATACCATCATGGGAGGATTATCTGGACTCTGTGGTGTGCTGTGGGTATCCAAGTTTGCCTCGGCCCAAGGAGATACAGCCTCGGGTTATGAGCTAACAGTCATTGCTGCATGTATTCTGGGTGGTGTCAGCATTGCTGGCGGCTCTGGTAAGCTCGCTGGTGTCCTGCTTGGAGCAATATTATTAGGTATTTTGAACAATGCGCTGCCGCTATTGAATGTGTCACCGTTTTGGCAGAACGGCATCCAAGGCTTTATCATCCTGCTAGCGGTTATCGTAAATGCCATCGTGAAACGCCGTGTCGAACGAACACATCTGCTTAGGAGGGCTGGCTGATGGAACAAAAGAAACAAACATATCAACCTCGTACTCTGGAAACGAATCTGCCGTTCTCCTGGAAACGTCTTTTCTTCCAATGGGAGTGGATGCTTTTAGTCATTTTGGTTGCAGTGCTCCTGCTTGGAAGCAATCTGTCACCTTACTTCCTGAATTATCCGAGTCTGCGGGATGGGACGATGGTTTTCCTCGATAAGGCGTTAATCGTCTTTCCGATGGCGATGATCATGATCATGCGGGATATCGATATTTCTGTAGGTTCGACTGTTGCCTTATCATCAGTAGTCATGGCCACGCTTTACACAAGTGCAGGTCTGCCGATGGAAGTTGCCATCATTGTCTGTCTGGCAACGGGAGCTATATGCGGTTTGGTCAATGGACTTTTGATCGTGAAATTCAAAGAGCTTTCTGCAGTTATCGTTACACTCGGTACCATGATCCTTTACCGGGGAATTGCTTACATCATTTTGGAAGACCAAGCAGCAGGAGGTTTTCCTGAATGGTTCGGATTCTTTGGATGGGGTTATGTTTTCGGAATACCGTTTCTGCTGATTGTATTCGCAGCGTTGGCTCTGCTATTTGGTATCGTACTGCACAAGACGACTTTTGGAAGAAAGGTTTTTGCTATCGGAAACAATCCGACCGCCAGCCGTTTTTCTGGTATCAAAGTAGATAAGGTCAAGGTGATCGTCTTTATGCTGGCAGGGTTGCTGGCTGCTGTGACGGCAATATTCCTTACATCAAGGATGGGCAGTACGCGGCCGAACATTGCTACCATGTATGAATTGGATATCATTGCAATGGCGGCACTTGGCGGTGTAAGTACGGCAGGAGGCAAAGGGCGGGTGCTCGGTGTCGTCATAGCCGTCTTCATCATCGGCTATTTACAATATGGACTTGGGCTTATCAATCTTCCAAGTCAAATGTTTTTGATCATTGTAGGAGCATTGCTCATCCTGTCAGTTGCCATTCCGAAGCTAGGCGGGATGATGAAAAAGAAGTGAGTATTCCAGCGCTTGCTGATACTAATAGATAAGAAGGGGAGACCGAGATGAAAAAGTGGAGCAAATGGATCGCTATGATGCTATTAGTATGTTTGCTGGCTGCCTGCAGCCAAGGAGCACCAGAATCAAGTGGTGCATCTGGTGGAGGGTCAGACGATGGACCAAAGAAATATGCTTTCGTATTTAAAAATACAGGAAATCCATATGGTGAGAAAATGCTGGACGGATTTGAAAGCACAATCGAGGAATTAGGCGGAGAAGTAATTCTGCGCTCACCAGATCAGCCAACTGCGGAAGGCCAAATTCAGATTATTGAACAGCTTATCACGCAAAAGGTGGATGTCATCGCGGTAGCGGGGAATGATCCAGATGCATTGGAGCCGGCATTGAAAAAGGCAAAGGATCAAGGAATCAAAGTTTTGTCCGTCGATTCAGCAGTCAACGCTGCCAGTCGTGATATCCATGTGAACCAAGCTAACCCGGAACGGATTGGCCGCGTGCAGATCGAAGCAGTTTCTGAAATGATCGGCGGCGAAGGCCAGATCGCAGTTCTAAGCGCAACTAGCCAGGCTACGAACCAGAATACATGGATCGAGTGGATGAAGAAGGAACTTGAGAAAGATGAATATAAAGATATTGAGCTTGTAAAAGTAGCTTACGGAGACGATCTGCGTGATAAAAGTGTATCTGAAACAGAAGCGTTGCTTAAATCTTATCCTGATTTGAAGGCAATCATCGCACCAACGACTGTTGGTATTGCTGCAGCAGGTAAAGTGCTTACAGACAAAGGTTTGGAAGGCGAAATCGCTTTGACCGGCCTTGGCTTGCCGAGTGAAATGGCGACCTACATTGAAAGCGGAGTCAGCCCTTGGATGTATTTGTGGAATCCGATCGATGTAGGGAAGGGTGCTGCTTACGCTGCTTATGAATTGGGTGAAGGCAACATCTCTGGTGAATTAGGAGAGAAAGTGGATTTACGTGATCTGGGTGAAGTGGAAGTCGTTGAGGACGGAGAAGGCACACAAATCATGCTTGGAGACCCATTCAAATTTGATAAATCAAATATCGATGAATGGAAGGATGTATATTAAGAACAATAGCCGGGGACTAGATCTCCGGCTTTTATACATATAAGGACTTAAAACCATTGGAATAGCATACTTGCTTCTCAAGCTATAGCGTATAACATAGATCTAACTGAAAAAGGACGAGGCTGAACATGGACTTAGGATTGAAAGGTAAAAAAGCTCTTATAACTGCCTATGCGTCGGGGATTGGAAAAGCCACTGCACACATTGCGTGTTAATGGAGGATTTATTTATATAAGATAGTGATGAAAAGCGCCTGTTGCAGGAGCTTTTCAAAAATAGAAATTCCATGGAAATAAGATAAGAACAGAGACCAACAACGTTCCGCATATGTATAGATTCTTTATTGACACGGCTATAACAGTTCAAAAGGAAGATTATCAAAAGTAAAAAGGAGACAAATTAAATACGAACACCATTTTTTAACATAAAAAAAGAGGAGGACAAACAATTGGGATATGAATTAAAAACAAAGGAAACAGATAATAGCGTTCTAGATTTCATCGAAGCTGTAGAAAATCCTAATAAAAGAGAAGATGCTTATAAGCTGCTGGATATTTTTACGGATACAACGGGCTTTGAAGCCAAAATGTGGGGACCGAGCATTGTTGGTTTTGGTTCTTATCACTACCGTTATGCATCCGGACACGAAGGTGACGCCCCGCTTGTTGGGTTTTCACCGAGAAAGGCCAATATTAGTTTGTATCTGGCTCCTGGTGAACCTGATAGGGAAGCGCACTTGCAGAAGCTTGGTAAGCATAAGACTGGGAAGGCGTGTGTGTATATTAATAAAACAGCAGATATTGATGAGGATGTTTTAAGAGACTTGATTGGAGATTCGGTGGATTTTCTAAGAAAAACCTATCCCGAATCCTGATGAGGAAAAGGTCAGCTGGCTCAATGAGCTGGTGATGTATTTTGAAAGCGTAATCATTGATAACTGGCAAGTTTAATATCTATGACCATTAGGAGGAGAATGCATGAGGAAAGCAAGAATTGGATTATATTCGGTAGGGTTGGAGGCTTATTGGGGTCAGTTTCCGTCATTGAAGGAACGTTTGCTCGGGTATAACAAGCATGTAAGCGAACAAATCGAGCAATGGGCGGATGTATGCAATTTCGGTTTGGTAGATTCTGAGCAAGCTGGCAGGATGGCAGGAGAATATTTTCAAGTGAATCAGGTGGATCTTATTTTCTGCCATGCAGCAACGTATTGTACGAGTGCTTCCATCCTGCCGATTCATCAGATTTGTTCTGCGCCTGTCATTTTCCTGAATCTCCAGCCGACTCGTCAAATCAATTATACAGAGACGTCTACTGAGGAATGGCTTGCGCATTGCGGCGCTTGCCCAGTGCCTGAATTCGCGAATGCTTTTCACCGTGCAAACATTCCGTACCATGTTGTGAATGGTTTGCTTGGGCTTTGGAAGACGCCATCTGTTTCCAAAGCAAATGAAGTGACAGCAGAGGAACCGGAGGCAATCGCTGCTTGGAAACAAATCAAGGAGTGGACGATGGCTGCATCTGTGAAGCGCAGCCTGCAATATAGCAGCTTCGGTTTTCTCGGAAACACATACAGCGGTATGCTTGATATGTATAGTGATTTTACGATGCTGCAGGCACAGCTTGGCATTCATGTAGACGTATTGGAAATTGGCGATTTGAAAGAGCAGTTAGAGCAAGTGTCTGATAAAGAAGTGGAGGCTAAAAGGGCGGAAATAGAAAATGTGTTTACAATCAGTGACGATTCGCACAGTGATCCGATTGCCAAGAAGCCCACAGAAAACCAATTGAATTGGGCAGCTAAAGTAGCTGCAGCGGAGGAAGGGCTTGCTGATCAAAGAAACTTGGATGCTTTGACTTACTATTATCACGGTGCGCCAGGCAGTGAGGAAGAAGCATTACAGGCAGGAATGATTGTTGGTAACAGTCTTCTGACAGCCAACCATATCCCATGTGCTGGAGAAGGGGATTTGAAGACAAATATAGCAATGAAAATCTGTGACTTACTCGATGCTGGAGGCAGTTTTGCAGAAATTGTGCTCACGGACTATGCAGAAGGAACGATCTTGCTGGGGCATGATGGTCCGTTCCATATTGCTATAGCAAAGGATAAGCCTATATTGCGCGGAATGGGTCTTTATCATGGAAAGCAGGGAACTGGAGTGGCAGTAGAGGCGAAAGTGAAAGCTGGTCCGATTACAACATTAAATGTCACCCAGACAGTTGAAGGGAAAGTCAAATTCATCATCAGTGAAGGAAAAGCAATAGATGGTCCAATCATGCAAATTGGAAATACGCAGACGCATATCAGCTTCGATGAGCATCCAGATGCGTATATGACCAGATGGTTCAAGGAAGCTCCGACACATCATTGCGCACTGGCGATCGGGCACATTGCTTCTCAGTTGGAGAAGATATCCATATTGCTTGATATAGAGTATGTCATTTTGTAATTCTTTCCCTTAGAGGTGCTGGATTTCCATCTTTAGTGACGACATTAGTTAACAATATTATTATTATGTCAACTAATGTCGTCACTTTTTTCTCAAAATTATGTCTTTCACCTAGCCAGCGGAAGAAACTCTGTGATACTATTTTACCTAAGTAAAGAAAAAGCGTAATGGAGAGAGACACATGAAGGTAGCAAAATTTGGTGGTAGTTCAGTAGCAAGTGCGGAACAGCTCCGCAAAGTAGCGCAAATCGTGAAAGCTGATCAGGAGCGGAAATTCATTGTCGTTTCTGCGCCAGGTAAACGCGACAAAGCTGATACGAAGGTGACGGACTTACTTATTGCAATAGGAGAAGCACATAGCAAAGGGGAGGACGTCAGTACACAGGTAGAAAAGGTGCTGTCGCGTTTCCGGGCCATCGTTGAGGATTTGGAGCTGGATAATAACTTGATCGAGCAGATAGAGGATCAGTTAAAAGGTATCTTGGCCGATTCGATACCTGCAGTTAATACAATGGATGCGTTGAAGGCAACGGGTGAAGATTCTCTTGCCAAAGTATTCAGTGCTTATCTCAATAAATTAGGAGTGCAAGCAGCTTATGTGAATCCCCAAGAAGCTGGTCTGCTAGTGAGAGAAGAGTTAGGCGGTGCTCGAATATTGGATGAGAGCTTTGAGCTTTTATACAAGCTTCGCGACCGTGATGGAGTGCTTGTCATTCCAGGTTTCTTCGGCTACACAAAAGAAGGAAAGCTTGCAACATTCCCAAGAGGCGGGTCGGATATTACTGGTTCTATCGTAAGTGCTGGAGTGAAAGCTTCCTTATATGAAAACTTCACCGACGTGGATAGCGTGTACAGTGTAAATCCGAATATAGTCGATAATCCAAAAGAGATCAACACGTTGACATACCGGGAAATGCGGGAGTTGTCTTATGCAGGTTTTTCAGTTTTCCATGATGAAGCGCTGATTCCTGCTTTCCAAGCTAAAATACCAGTATGTGTGAAAAATACAAACAATCCATCTGCGCCGGGTACGATGATAGTTGCCGAAAGGGAAGTGTCGGGTAATCCAGTAATCGGAATCGCCAGTGATACAGGCTTCTTGAGTATCTATATCAGCAAATACTTAATGAACCGCGAGCTAGGGTTCGGGCGGAAACTGCTGCAAATACTTGAAGAAGAAAATATCTCCTTTGAGCATGCGCCATCTGGTATCGATGATATGAGTGTCATTCTGCGTGAAAGTCAGCTGCCTCCAGACAAAGAAGCGGTAGTTGTCCGTCGTCTTAAAGAGGAACTCAAAGCAGATCAAGTATCGATTGATCGTGATCTGGCGATGATCATGATAGTCGGACAAGGTATGATTGAGACAATTGGCGTTTCAAGTACTGCGACGAAGGCGTTTAGTGATGCGAATATAAACATTGAAATGATCAACCAAGGCTCTTCTGAAGTATCCTTGATGTTCGGAGTCAAAGCACGTCAGATTAATGAAGCGGTGCAATCTTTGTATCAAGCATTTTTCCAGAATTAAAAAATCCGGACAGCGCCTTCTTTGGCGTTGTTCGTTTTTTTTTTATCTCTATATAACTGGAGTCTGGTTGCTCATTCGTTAGGACTTTTCAGGTAACTTACTTGCAATTAGCTAATAGTGGTTTCAATCTTTTGAAAGGGCTTTCTATTTCTTCTTTTTACTTCAATTCTCCTAAAACCCCAAGAATTACTGTTTGCCTGGTTGCTGAAACCCTCTTCTTCGCCATTCTTTTTTTGCTAGCTCAGTAATCTATTAATACAGAATCAGCGGTAGCTGTAGGTCACTACTGTGATATCGGCAATTCCATACCTACTCCATACTGCAGACTAAAAGAAGCTATTGTATGAAACTCAATGGACGAATGCTATAAATGTTTCGCTTATGCAAGGGTTGGTGATCCTTTAATAGCGTCGGGATTTTGCTTTGCTGGACGAATGAAACAAAGAAATACATAAATGAAATTCTTTGCAATACGAAATACGTAAAAGTGCGCGGATATATTCGGGGTCTTTTGACGGAATAAAAGACTGCGTCAGGGGTATGATTTAGTTATAACTTCGGATAAAAAGCCACTCCTTGCATGCTAAAAATCTTATTATTGCTAATTTCTGCAGACTAGTTTAGTCTATATATGTGCAAAACTTTGCGGGATGTGATCATATTGAAACATTTACTCGTTGTTGGAGCCGGAGAAGAAGCAGTCCAATTCATCAAACTGTTCCAACGAAAAAAAGGCTTTCGGATAATCGGGATGCTAGTCAAACAGCCTAGCGCCATTGTGAAATATCAAGCTGAGCGATTAGATATCCCTCTTTGGAAAGACGTGACAGCGGAAGCGCTTGATCATGTCGACTTTGTGCTGGAAACATCAGAGAGATTAGCGGATTATCTTGAACCGACTACCTGCAAGGCGGAGATCATATCCGGACAAAGTGCACAGCTGATACTAGCATTCGCAACTCAAGAAGAGACAGAGAATACTTCTACATATAATAACCAGCAATTTCGCAGTAAAACGCTGGAGTACTTGCATGAGGGGGTCTTGTGCGTCAATCGCCAGGACGAAATTATATATATAAACGAAGCAGCTGAAAAACTGCTTGGCAGCAAGAAGAGTCAATTGTTGGGGAAACCGATAGCAACTGTTATGCCAGATTCCAAGCTGCCAGAAACCATTCGGAAAAGGGAACGTTATGTGGATGAACAGCTAAGACTCCCTTCCGGTATCGAGATTGTCTATACCTGTGCGCCGATGGAAAACGATCAAGAGGAAGTGACCGGTGCTTTTACGGTTATGAAGAAAACGGTCGATATCGTTGCTTTGGCAGAAAAGCTTACTGATGTTAGAGAAGTGAAGTCAATGCTGGAAGCTATCATCGACTCCTCGCAGGAGGCAATCAGTGTCGTAGATGAAAATGGCATTGGTTTGATTGTTAATCCTGCCTATACGCGTCTGACAGGATATACTCCTGAACAGATTGTCGGAAAACCGGCAGTGACTGACATCATGGAAGGGGAGAGCTTGCATATGCAGGTTCTTCGGACACGCAGACCAGCTACGGGTGCCCGGATGCGTGTCGGTAAGCATGGTAAGGAAATGATGGTCAATGCGGCACCAATCATTGTTGATGGGAAACTGCGCGGGAGCGTGGGGGTCCTGCACGATATCTCGGAGCTGCACGAACTGCAGGATGAAGTGCAGCGTGCCCGGAAGATTATCCGCAGTTTGGAAAACAAGTACACACTGAAGGATGTCATATCTGATTCGGAAACGATGCAGGTAACACTTGAACAAGTCAAATTCGCTGTCAATGCGGATGCGCCTTGTCTTTTGCGTGGAGATGCCGGTGTAGGCAAGAGTATGTTTGCAGCTATCATTCATAATGAAAGCAAACGGCGCCATCGGCCGTTTATCCGAATCGATTGCACAGTCGGTGATGAAGAGAGTTTGGAAAAACAGCTTTTCGGGTCTCTGCGCAACAGTCACTCTACTGGAATGATAGAAAAAAGTGACGGCGGTACGCTGTTTCTTGATGATGTTGATGGTATGCCGCTTCGTATTCAGGAGAAGCTCTCGGATTTCATGGCTACAGGTAAACTGCAGCGCCCTTCCGGTAAATCGAAAAAAGTGGACGTCCGGATAATAGTCAGTGCTCGTCATCCTTTAGAACGCGCAGTATTTGAAAAACGATTTTATGAGCCTTTTTTTGAAAGATTGAAGCGTATAACAATCTATATACCGGCTTTAGCCGAAAGGATGAAAGATTTCGAGGGGTTGTTATCCACAATTGTCCACAAGCAGAATCAGCTGCTGCAATGTTCGGTTCAATCTGTTTCTGAAGCATCAATAGACGTATTGAAAGACAAGAAATGGTTCCATAATGTAAAAGAGCTGGAAACAACCATAGCCCAAGTGATGACATTTATGGAGAAGACGGAACATGTTATCCTTCCGAAGCATCTGCAGATGTCTTCCTTGGATCAGCAATCCTTAGCGGGCACGTTGCAAGAACAGGTGGAGAACTTGGAGAAAAAGCTGATTGAATCTGCTTTGCGGGCGAACGACTTTAACAAAAAAGCGACGGCAGATCAGCTTGGAGTGTCGATTCGTAATTTATACTATAAGATGGATAAATATGATTTTGATAGAAGTGGCATGCAAGATTTTTCATAATGGGGAAGGAAGAATACGATGCATAAGTTTACCGCTCTTGAAAAAATGGCAGCTGCGAAGCAAGGATTTTCGATTGCAATCGCAGCTGCGGACGACCCTTCCATTCTTAAGGCAGTAAAAAAAGCGACCGATCAGCAGCTGGCAACATTTCTGCTGTATGGAGATGTTGACCGGCTAAAGCAGTATATAAAGGAAGAACAGCTTACAGAAGAGAAAATCACGTGCATCCATGCATCATCTGCAGACAGAGCCGCGGATATGGCGATAGAAGCCTGGAAATCAGGCAAAGCGGATTTTCTGATGAAAGGGATTGTCAGTACTGATGTGCTGGCAGGTAAGATTTTGAAAGATAAAACGACGCTCAAGCCAGGGAGCATCCTGTCCCAGCTCGCCATTTTCGATATTCCTTCTTATCATAAACTGCTTTTCCTAACGGATGCAGGTATCAATATCGCACCTTCGCTGGAGATGAAGAAGAAGATTTTGGATAATGCCGTATCTACCTATGTTAAGATGCTCCACGCAGAACCGAAGGTCGCCGCACTTGCCGCTACGGAAAAGGTAAACTCGGCGATGCCGGCGACAACTGATGCAGCCCTGTTATCTGTCATGCAGCAGCGCGGACAGATTAAGGATTGCAAGATTGACGGGCCTCTCGCACTCGATAGTGCATTATCTGCCCAATCTGCTGCCATCAAGAAAATAGATTCACCTGTTGCGGGAGATGCAGACATCCTATTGGTACCGGAAATCGAAAGCGGAAATATGCTTTACAAATCATTCACTTATACAGCAGGAGCCGTAAGTGCTTCTTTACTTATCGGAACAAATTCACCTGTCATCCTTACATCCCGAGCGGACGACAGCACTAGTAAATATTATGCAATATGCTTCGCGATAGCGGCAGCATCACTTGCCTAGGAGGAACTAAGATGAAGATCTTTGAAACGTTGGAACAATACGATTACGAACAGCTAGTCCTTTGCCAGGACAAAGAATCCGGTTTGAAAGCGATCATCGCAATTCATGATACAACTCTCGGTCCGGCTCTTGGCGGTACTAGAATGTGGACTTATGCAACTGAAGAAGAGGCAATCGTTGATGCACTTCGTCTGGCAAAAGGCATGACGTACAAAAATGCTGCAGCTGGCCTGAATCTTGGCGGAGGCAAAACGGTTATTATCGGGGATCCGAAAAAAGACAAGAACGAAGCGATGTTCCGTGCATTCGGACGTTACGTACAATCATTGAATGGGCGCTACATTACAGCAGAGGATGTTGGTACTACAGTAGAGGATATGGAACTTATCCATACTGAAACGGATTTCGTAACAGGTATCTCTGCTGAATCTGGATCTTCAGGCAACCCGTCGCCAGTAACAGCTTATGGCGTATACAAAGGAATCAAGGCATCTGCTAAAGAAGCATTTGGTGATGACAGCTTGGAAGGAAAAACAATTGCTGTCCAAGGTATCGGGAATGTTGCTTATGCTTTGTGTGAGCATCTCCATGCAGAAGGTGCCAAGCTGATTGTTACTGACATTAACAAGGAAGCCGTACAAAAAGCAGTAGAAGCATTCGGAGCAACAGCGGTAGATCCTGATGATATTTATGGTGTCGAATGTGATATCTTTGCTCCTTGTGCTCTAGGCGCAGTAATCAATGACGATACATTGCGTGTATTGAAAGCGAAAGTGGTAGCTGGAGCTGCGAACAACCAGCTGAAAGAAGAGCATCATGGACAGATCCTATTCGAACGCGGCATTGTGTACGCGCCAGATTATGTGATCAACTCTGGCGGTGTGATCAACGTTGAGGACGAATTGCATGGCTACAACAGAGAGCGCGCGCTTCGTAAAGTAGAGACAATTTATGACAGCTTGCAGCGCGTATTCGAAATCGCTAAGCGTGATGACATTCCGACTAGTATTGCTGCTGATAGAATGGCTGAAGAAAGAATTGAAACAATGCGCAGATCCAGAAGCCAATTCCTGCGTAACGGTCATCATACTTTAAGCAGAAGATAAAAACGAGGGGGAAACCGCGTGCAGACAGCAGAAAACCGTATTTTAGCTATTAATCCAGGTTCTACTTCTACGAAAATCGGTGTGTTTGATGACGAGCATAACATTTTTGAACGAGTGATCCGCCATGATTTAGAAGACATCGGCGGATACGAAAGAGTAATGGATCAGTACCAGTTTCGGAAACAAATCATCTTGGATGCATTGGATTTCGAAGGTATTAACGTGTCCAAGCTAACTGCGGTCTGTGCACGCGGCGGACTGCTCCGCCCGCTTGAGGGCGGTACATACCGTGTGAACGAAGCGATGCTTGCTGATCTGAAAGCAGGCTATAATGGTGAACATGCCTCCAATTTGGGAGGGTTGATTGCTTATGAAATTGCAAGCAGCCTTCAGATACCGGCTTTCATCACCGATCCTGTCGTGGTTGATGAATTGGATCCGCTGGCACGGCTTTCCGGTTTGCCTGGTGTGGAGAGAAAGAGCATCTTCCATGCATTGAACCATAAGGCTATTGCACGTAAAGCGGCAGCTGCCAAAGATAAGAGCTACGAGGAATCGAATATTATTGTCGTTCACCTTGGTGGCGGCATTACTGTCGGTGCGCATCATCATGGACGCGTGATCGATGTGAACAATGGCTTGAGCGGGGAAGGACCTTATACGCCTGAACGGGCAGGGACAGTTCCTGCTGGGGATTTAATAGAGCTGGCGCTGAGCGGTTCCTACACAAAGGATCAGCTGATGAAAATGCTGACGACCAAGGGCGGATTCATGGGTTACCTCGGAACTAATGATGGAAGACTTATTGCTGACAGGATCAAAAAAGGTGATCAAGAAGCAAAGATGATTTTTGAAGGCATGGTGTATCAAACAGCGAAAGAGGTCGGGGCAATGAGCGTTGTTCTCTCAGGGGAAGTAGATGCCATTGCAGTGACTGGAGGTCTTGCACATGACGAGCTGTTCATCTCGATGATGAAGGAACGGGTGAGCTGGATTGCCGATGTGCTTGTGTATCCAGGCGAAAACGAGCTTCGTGCCCTGACAGAAGGCGCGCTTCGTGTCATGCGAAAAGAAGAAGCGGCGAAAGTTTATGTCGTATAGGAGGCAGAAACAATGGTAAGAGAATATGACATTGTCATCTTAGGAGGCGGTACGGGCGGTTACGTGGCCGCCATCCGTGCTTCCCAGTTAGGGTTAAAAACAGCAATAGTGGAAAAAGCAGAGCTTGGCGGAACTTGCCTGCATAGAGGATGCATACCATCCAAGGCATTGCTCCGTTCGGCTGAAGTCTACCGGCAAACAAAGGAAGCAGCAGCTTTCGGTATACATACATCAGATGTGCGACTGGACTTTTCAGGGGTACAGCAAAGAAAAGAAAAAATCATCGATCAGCTGCATCGCGGGGTTCAGCATTTGATGAAAAAAGGGAAAATTGACGTTTTCCAAGGATACGGCCGTATTCTCGGACCTTCCATCTTCTCTCCAACGGCAGGAACGATTTCTGTGGAATTTGCTGACGGCAGTGAAAATGAGATACTACTTCCGAAGAACGTAATCGTTGCGACAGGTTCCTCTCCGCGTTCCTTACCAGGTATTGATTTTGATGAATCAAAAATCCTTAGTTCTGAAGGCGCGTTGGCGCTGCAGGAGCTTCCGGAAAGCATGACAATTATC
Source organism: Virgibacillus sp. 7505 (assembly GCF_002272135.1). Classification (GTDB taxonomy): domain Bacteria; phylum Bacillota; class Bacilli; order Bacillales; family Amphibacillaceae; genus Terribacillus. The sequence goes on from NZ_NPBF01000018.1 coordinate 88,029, forward strand.
GGCGGGGGTGTAATCGGAATCGAGTGGGCATCGATGCTTCATGATCTCGGTACAAAGGTTACCATACTCGAGTATCAGGACCGTATTCTTCCAACAGAAGACGAACAGATCAGCAAGGAAATGTTTAAGCAGCTTAAAAAGCGAGGCATCGTAATCCATACGAATGTGCAAGTGGAGAGTGCTGAAGCTGGTGACAGCAGCGTGACAGTCACCGCACAGATGAATGGGGAAGAGCAAGTTTTTGTGTCTGATAAAATTCTCGTCTCTGTTGGCCGTGCAGCAAATGTCGGGGACATCGGGCTCAAAAATACCGATATCCAGCTATCAGAGCAAGGGTTTATCCAGACAAATACTTTTTACCAAACGAATGAATCCCATATTTATGCAATCGGTGATGTGATTGGCGGTATGCAGCTGGCACATGTTGCCTCCAGGGAGGGCATGATTGCGGTTGAGCATATCGCAGGTGTTCAGACAGAAAGCTTGGATTACAGCATGGTTCCGGCTTGTGTCTATAGCTTCCCGGAAACGGCAAGCGTCGGATTGACAGAGGCACAAGCGAAAGCAGAAGGTCATAGTGTCAAGACTGGGAAAATGAGTTTCCAAGCTATCGGAAAAGCTTTGGTATATGGTGAGACAGAAGGCTTTGTTAAGATAATCGCCGATGAAAAGACGAACGATTTGCTTGGTGTTCACATGATTGGTCCACACGTGACTGACATGATTTCAGAAGCTGCGCTTGCCAAACTGCTTGATGCAACACCTTGGGAAATTGGCCAGACGATCCATCCGCATCCGACACTCTCGGAAATTATTGGAGAAGCGGCACTTGCGGTCGATGGAGAGCAAATCCATGGCTAAGATATTGAAGAAAGGGGGAGCGGCGATGTCAGAAACAAGACATGCTTCTCTTGGAATATCAGACGAAAAAGTATTGGAAATGTATAGATGGATGCTCCTGGCAAGAAGAGTGGATGAACGTATGTGGCTCTTGAACAGAGCCGGTAAAATACCGTTTGTTATCTCTTGTCAAGGACAGGAAGCTGCACAGGTTGGTGCTGCAATGGCGCTGGATAGGGAGATTGATTATCTTTTGCCCTATTACCGCGACTTAGGATTGGTAATGCCATTTGGTATGACTGCAAAGGATTTGATGCTTTCCGCGTTTGCGAAAGCCGAAGACCCTAACTCAGGCGGCCGCCAGATGCCTGGGCATTTCGGTAAAAAATCTTCTCGAATCGTCACTGGTTCTTCACCAGTGACAACACAGGTGCCGCATGCTGTCGGTTTTGCGCTAGCTGCCAAAATGGAGAAGAAACAGCTCGTCAGCTTTGTGACTTTAGGTGAGGGTTCTTCAAACCAAGGTGATTTCCACGAAGGCTTGAATTTTGCAGGTGTTCATAAATTACCGGTGATTACGATGGTTCAAAACAATAAATATGCCATCAGTGTTCCGCAGGAAAAACAGCTCGGCTGCGTCAATGTGTCCGACCGGGCTCAAGGATATGGCATGCCTGGATTCACGATTGACGGAAATGATCCTTTAGCTGTTTATCAAACAGTGAAAGAAGCTCGTGAGCGTGCACTGAATGGGGAAGGACCGACGCTCATCGAAACAGTGGGCTACCGTCTTACACCGCATTCCAGTGATGACGATGATATGACATACCGTGAAAAGCAAGAAGTCGAGGAAGAACGCAAAAAAGATGGCTTGCTTACATTTGGTGCGTATCTTCGTGAAGTTGGCGTGCTGACGGAAGAATTGGAAAACCAAATGGAAGAAGAAATCAAACAAATCGTAAATGAAGCAACAGACTATGCTGAGCATGCTGAAGATCCGGAACCGGAATCCGCATTGCTTCATGTGTATGCCGATTAAGGGGGAGAAACAATGCCAGTAATGTCCTATATCCAGGCAATTACGCAGGCGATGCGTGAAGAAATGGAAGCAGATGAAAAAGTATTCGTATTAGGAGAAGATGTCGGGAAAAAAGGCGGCGTGTTCCGTGCTACAGATGGCCTTTATGGTACATTCGGAGGAGACCGTGCATTGGATACACCACTTGCGGAATCAGCAATCGCCGGTGTTGCAGTAGGTGCTGCCATGTATGGGTTAAAGCCGATTGCTGAAATGCAGTTCGCTGATTTCATCATGCCGGCAGTTAACCAAATCGTCTCAGAAGCAGCGAAAATCCGTTATCGATCCAACAATGATTGGACTTGTCCGGTTACGATACGTGCTCCATATGGTGGAGGTGTACATGGTGCTTTGTATCATTCCCAATCCGTAGAGGCGGTTTTCGCAAACCAGCCTGGGTTGAAAATTGTGATGCCTTCCACGCCTTATGATGCAAAAGGTCTTTTGAAAGCAGCAATCCAAGACCCGGATCCGGTATTGTTCTTTGAACATAAACGTGCTTATCGACTTATCAAGGGTGAAGTGCCCGCTAATCCTTATACACTGCCGATCGGAAAAGCAGATGTGAAACGCGAGGGTTCCGATATCACTGTCATCACGTACGGGTTATGTGTCCATTTCGCACTGCAGGCAGCCGAAAAGCTTGCTGCAGAAGGTATAGAAGCACATATCCTCGATTTGCGTACCATTTATCCACTTGATAAAGAGGCAATCATCGAGGCGGCTTCCAAGACAGGGAAAGTTTTGCTGATAACAGAAGATAACAAAGAAGGATCGATCATTGGAGAAGTTGCAGCTATCATCGGAGAGAATTGCCTCTTCGATTTGGATGCTCCGATTCAGCGACTGGCGGCACCGGATGTGCCGGCGATGCCTTATGCGCCTAGTACAGAGAAATACTTCATGGTCAACCCTGCAAAAGTGGAAGCAGCCATGCGGGAATTAGCGGAATTCTAAACGAGGTGTAATGATGACGATAGAAAAAATAACAATGCCAAAGCTTGGTGAAAGTGTTACAGAAGGAACGATCAATACTTGGCTTGTCAAACCAGGCGACCAAGTAAGTAAATATGATGCCATTGCAGAAGTAATGACAGATAAAGTAAATGCAGAAATCCCCAGCAGCTTCACGGGTGTAATCAAAGAATTGATTGCATCTGAAGGTGATACGGTCGAAGTAGGGGCTCTGATTTGTACAATCGAAACAGAAGAAGCAGGGGATAAAAAGGAAGCAGATCCAGCTCCTTCAGCAGAAGAATCAACAATCAGCAACGCTTCTGCTGATACTGCGATGAAATCACGTTATTCGCCTGCGGTCATGCGGCTTGCGCAAGAAAATGATCTAGACCTTACAGCAATTACAGGCAGCGGAAAAGGCGGACGAATCACCCGTAAGGACATCGAAGCAATCATTGCCTCAGGTGAAAAGCCGCAAAAACAAGAGCAGAAGCAAACAGCAGCTGCAGAGGTGCCATCATCTGTTCGTGAGCAGACAACTGAATCAGCACAAGTGACACAAACAGATGCTGCTGGTAAATCCATACCTGTTACAGGTGTTAGAAAAGCCATCGCAAACAATATGGTTAAAGCGGCAACTGAAATTCCGCATGCATGGATGATGGTGGAAGTAGATGTTACCGACCTGGTTGCCTACCGTAATAAGGTGAAGGATACCTTTAAAGAAAAAGAAGGATATTCACTTACTTTCTTCAGTTTCTTCGTAAAAGCTGTCGCGCAGGCGCTAAAAGAATTCCCGCAGCTGAATAGCTCATGGGCTGGCGATAAAATCATCCAGCACGACGAAGTCAATATTTCCATTGCAGTAGCGAAAGACCAGGAATTGTTTGTTCCAGTTATTCAATCGGCAGATGATCTAAGTGTAAAAGGTATTGCAAAACAAATTACAAACCTTGCCAAGAAAGCTCGTACAGGCAAACTGACAGCTGCTGACATGCAAGGAGGAACGTTTACAGTGAACAATACTGGCTCCTTTGGTTCAGTACAAAGCATGGGGATCATCAACTATCCGCAAGCAGCGATATTGCAAGTGGAATCGATTGTAAAGCGACCAGTCATCATCAATGATATGTTCGCTGCCCGGGATATGGTGAATCTGTGTCTCAGCTTGGATCATCGCGTTCTTGATGGGCTCATTTGCGGACAATTCATGGCTAGAGTAAAAGAGATTCTGGAGAACGTATCCGAGTCAACGATGCCGGTTTACTGAGAGGTCATAGAAATTGAAAGAGACTGAAATTGCTGATACACTTAAAACAGTGTAAAAGGAGGAATACCGATGGCAGATTTCAGAATGTATATGAATGATATCGTAACAACTGCTAGGAAGGATCTTACCGATGCAGGATATACCGAATTAACTACACCGGAAGAAGTGGATTCCACACTTAAGAACTCCGGGACGACACTTGTAATGATCAACAGCGTTTGCGGATGTGCCGGCGGAATTGCTCGCCCGGCAGCTGCGCATAGTCTGCATTATGACAAACGCCCTGATCAGCTTGTGACAGTTTTCGCAGGTCAAGATAAAGAAGCGACTGAAAGAGCAAGGGAATATTTCACTGGCTTTCCGCCAAGCTCTCCGTCATTTGCTTTCTTGAAGGACGGCGAAATCGTTACAATGATCGAACGTCATGACATCGAAGGTCATGAGCCGATGGAGGTAGTCAATAAACTGCAATCATTGTTCGATGAGCATTGTAAAGAAGTTTGACAGAAAAAGTCCCCATCCATTTGGATGAGGGGCTATTCTGCTTTTGATCACTTTTGATGAGGAGTACCATTGTGAGAATAGGTTACCGAACGATTAAGACGGCCGTAGGAACACCGCTTGCGATATGGTTAGCGGAGCTTCTGCAGCTGGAAAACAGTGTTTCAGCAGGTATCCTGACGATTTTATGTACACAAGTAACAAGGAAGAAATCTTTTCTGGCAGCTTGGCATCGAGTGGCAGCCTGTCTGCTGGCAATCGTACTGTCATTCGTCATATTCGAGACAATCGGCTTCCACCCGATCAGCATAGGCATTCTGCTGCTTGTCTTCATTCCGGTCACTGTCATGCTGCGAGTCTCGCCTGGAATCGTCTCAAGTGCTGTTATCATTTTGCACTTATATAATTCCCATAATATCACGCTGGATTTGATCATCAATGAGATTATACTCATTACAGTCGGAATAGGCGTGGCTCTCATTGTGAATTTGTATATGCCCAGCCTGGAAGCAACGATCCGGCGGAAGCAGATTATTCTGGAGCGTAATTTTACGAAGATCTTAGAAGAGATTGCTTTGTATCTGCGTGATGGTGACCAGTCATGGTCAGGAGAAGAAATCACGCAGACCGAAAAGGTACTGAAGGAAGCAAACCAGCTAGTCGGCAGGGATGTGGAGAATCATGTACTCAGGTCAGAGCATCCGTATTATGATTACTTTGAGATGCGTACGAAGCAATTTGCCATACTGAAAAGAATCCTGCCGCTAATCAGCAGGCTTCCGGAGACGTCTTATTCCCAGTGTGGGCAGCTGGCTCATTTCTTTTCCGGTCTTGCTGATTCCGTGCACCCGGGTAATACAGCAGTCTTGTTCCTGGAGGAACTCGAGTCATTACGGCAGTCTTTTGATGAGGATCCCCTCCCTAAGACAAGAGAGGAATTCGAAACGCGAGCCCACTTGGTACAGTTGCTGTATGAAATGGAGAATTACCTGGAGCTGAAACAATCGTTCAAAGAAAGCGATGTGCAACATAGAAATAGACAGAAGGAGCAACAATAAGCACATCACCATTTAAAAAGGGGATGTGCTTATGCGCACGTTGCTAATAGCTTTCACCTGTCTGTCAATTTTGTCTCCGTTATGGCCATTCGGTGAGAATCCTATGCCGGGAAGGCCGCTAATCATTGTTAATAAAACAACAAACCAGCTTGCTTTTTTGGATAAAGGGGAAGTAATCAAGGTTTATCCGGTAGCTACTGGAAAGAAGCCGGAGTCGACACCGGAAGGGATATTTCTCACTTTGTTCAAAACGGAATACCCTGGCTACTCCCGAAAAGGAATTGCTGGGGGAGACAAAGACAACCCGCTAGGAAGCAGATGGATCGGTTTTAACGCTAATGATACGCAAGGTCGTACTTTCGGGATTCATGGGACGAATAGACCGGAGTCAATCGGCAGCCGAGTCTCAGCAGGCTGTATACGGATGCGAAACGAAGATGTGGAAGAATTGTATAAACAGGTTCCCGTCGGGACGAAGGTAAGAATAATGACAGGCTGGAAGTCATTTGAAGAAATTGGGATAGAAGATGGAGCTATTTTGTCTCCTAGAAGACAAAATAGCTCAGGGTGATTGCGAGAGTGGAAATAAGCATCGTGAATATCATCAAGTAAACCATGAATTTCATTGCGATATTTTGTTTGGATCTTTTTTTATTATGCTTGGCCAATGGAATGGAGCCCCCTTATCTGTTTATGTCCATTGTACAGGGAAGCGGGTAAGGGGACAAGAAGAAACCAATAGATAGAATAGGAGTACATAATCATGATAAAAATAAATGAAAATCGTTTAGTTGAAGAATTCTTTGAATTGGTTCAAGTTGACTCGGAGACAGGTAACGAGAAAGAGATTGCTGAAGTGTTGAAAAGAAAATTCACTGCACTAGGTGTACAAGTGCAAGAAGATGACTCAATGGTGAAAACCGGCCATGGAGCAAATAACTTGGTTTGTACCTGGAAAGGGAATGTCGAATCCGCTGAAACGATCTATTTTACTTCTCATATGGATACTGTGGTTCCCGGTCAAGGTATCAAACCACAGATCAAAGACGGGTACATTACGAGTGACGGAACAACGATTCTCGGTGCTGATGATAAAGCTGGACTGGCTTCTATTCTTGAAACAATCAAAGTTTATAAGGAACAGGAGTTGCCTCATGGCACTGTTCAATTCGTGATAACAGCAGGTGAGGAGGCTGGTCTTATTGGAAGCCGCGCGCTTGATTCATCCCTGCTCACTGCTTCGTTTGGGTATGCCATTGACAGTGATGGCCCTGTTGGTGACATCGTTGTTGCAGCACCAACTCGTGCCTCTGTGCTTGCAAAAGTATATGGCAAGACTGCGCATGCAGGTGTAGCACCTGAAAAAGGAATTTCAGCCATCACTGTAGCTGCCAAAGCAATTTCTAAAATGCCGCTTGGCAGAATCGATGATGAAACTACTGCGAATATAGGCAGATTCGCTGGAGGCAAACAGACGAATATTGTTTGTGATTATGTCGAAATACTGGCAGAAGCTAGGTCGCTTGAAGCAAGCAAAATGGAAGCACAAGTACAGAAGATGAAGCAGGCATTTGAACAAACAGCTGAAAGTATGGGTGCTCGTGCGGAAGTAGAAATAAAAGTTGAGTATCCAGGCTACAAACAAAAAGCTGGCGACCGTGTCGTTGAAGTAGCTCGCACAGCTGCGAAAAGCATCGGGCGTGACAGTAACCTTACAAGAAGCGGCGGCGGCAGTGATGCCAACGTGATTGCAGGCTTCGGTATCCCGACTGTCAATCTGTCTGTCGGCTATGAAGAAATTCATACGACCAATGAACGCATACCAGTAAGCGAATTGGTTAAAACAGCTGAAATGGTTGCTAGCATCATACGTGAGGTTGCGAACAGTTGATAATAGGAGGCTCATGCCTCCTATTTTATATGCAAACATGTTATAATAAGAACGACAGTTCGCATTGAGAGGAGGGACAGCATGCAGCCAAAAGGAAGGGCGATTTTCCATGTGGATATGAATAGTTTTTATGCTTCGGTTGAAATGGCATTCGATCCATCACTCCGTGGAAAACCGCTTGCCATCTGCGGAAATCCTGCCGAGCGGAAAGGTATCGTCGTAACCAGCAGCTATGAAGCGAGGAAGAAGGGTGTTCGTACGACGATGACACTTTGGGAAGCTAGACGCCTATGTCCGGAATTGCTCGTGCTGCGCCCAAACTTTGAACGGTATCGGAAAGCATCCAGTGAAATGTTCAAAATCCTGCAGGAAGTGACGCCAGTCATTCAACCGGTTTCCATAGATGAAGGATATATGGATGTGACGGATTGTGCGCATTTGGGATCTTCGTTGGAGATCGCTCAATCGCTTCAGGAGCGTATCATGAAAGAGCTGGATCTACCTTGCAGTATCGGGATCGCTCCGAACAAATTTCTTGCAAAGATGGCTTCGGACATGAAGAAGCCGCTTGGTATCACAGTATTGCGAAAGCGTGATATACCTGAGCTGCTATGGCCGCTTCCAATCGAAGAAATGCATGGGGTCGGAGAGAAGACTGCAGAAAAGATGCGCTCACTTGGTATTAAGACGATTGGTGACTTAGCTCAAAAAGACATCTTCCAGCTGAAACGTGTTTTCGGTGTAAACGGGGAGAGGCTGGCTAATCGGGCCAATGGCTTAGATGACAGACCGGTCGATCCAGAAGCAGTGCACAGCTTCAAAAGCATCGGGAGCTCGCAGACGCTTCCGCACGATACGACAGATGATAAAGAATTGGATAAACTTCTGCTGGATTTGTCCAAAAGTGTGGAAAAACGTATGCATAGGAAGGAAGCAATCGCAAAAGGTATTCAGCTGATGATCCGTTATCATGATCGTAAGACGATTACGCGCAGTATGAAACTGCCAAATTTCATGGAGTCGGCCAATGACGTATTCAGTTATGCGCAGTCCTTGCTGCAGAAGCATTGGAACGGGGAACCAATCCGTCTGTTAGGGGTCAGTGTATTTGATGTGGCAGAGAAGAAAGAAGTCGGGAAACAGCTTGATTTGTTCACATATGAAAAAGAGGCTTCAAAAGAGGGGCTATATCAAGTAATCGACCAGTTGACGGCTAAGTTTGGGAAAAATCCATTCCGTACTTTACACTCATCGTCGTCAGATAGCATGAGGACAAGCTTTCAAAAGGATTTTCTTGATGACTATACAAAATAGCAGCGATTCTTATGAATCGCTGCTATTTTTTGGTATATCAAAAACGCGCATATCTTCTGCAAGCTCTGTTTCCAGAAAAACAGTCCGAGCTTGTTCTGTCAATATCTGTGCATCGTCTTGATGATATCGTGCAGATATATGCGTCAGGATTAATTTTTTAACATTTGCATCTCTGGCCAAGCTTGCTGCTTGTATAGCTGTAGAGTGTCCGTAAGCCTTCGCCATTTCCGGTTCATCTGCTGAAAAGGTTGCCTCATGAACGAGAATATCAGCATCTTCCACAGAGTCCTTAAGCTCTGGCAGATAGGTTGTGTCACCTAAAATAACTATTTTCCTGCCTGGCTTATCCGGACCGACAACATCCGATCTTTTGATCTGCTGCCCATCAGGCAATTCAGTGATTTCCTGATCTTTGATCAGGCGATAAATCGGCCCGGGGGAGATGCCCATTTGTCTGAGCTTGTCCACTTTGAGTTCTCCTTGCACGGCTTTTTCCTCCACAATATATCCGAGACATGGAATACCGTGGGAAAGCTTAACAGCATCGACTATCCATCCTTCATCCTCGAAAATTCGCCCGGGCTCAATCTCATGGATGATGAGGGAACTTGCCACATTACTTCCGCTGACACGCAAGGAGACTTCGATAAATTCCTTGATGCCTTGCGGGCCGTAGACTTCCAGCTTCAGGTCGGACTGCTGGAACGAACGGGTTGATAACAAACCAGGCAATCCATATATATGATCCCCATGCATGTGGGTGATGAAGATTTTTTCGATTTTACCTGGCTTTAACGGTGAGTAAAGCAGCTGATGCTGGGTGGCCTCGCCGCAATCGAACATCCAGACTGCTTGCCGCTCCTGTGGCATTGACAAACAGATGCTCGTCACATTCCGATCTTTTGACGGCAATCCTGCACCTGTTCCAAGAAAATGTAATTCCATAATAAAAAGCCTCCTGCAGTTACCAGCCCCGTTTATACATGGCTGGTGCTTCCAATCTATAATTCAGCTGTTCGGCAGCTTCGAGCGGCCAATAAGGATTTCGCAGCATAGCGCGCGCAATGAAGACAAGATCGGCACGTTCATTTTGCAATATCTCCTCAGCCATTTGTCCGTTTGTAATCAAGCCGACAGCAGCAGTATCGACAAGAGCATGCTTCCGTATCCGTTCTGCATGAACTACTTGATAGCCCGGATACACAGTGGATGGACCCTCTGGAACGACTCCCCCTGTGCTGCAATCGATTAAATCGACACCTTGTCGTTTCATTTCAATGCTGTAGTAAATGAAATCATTTATACCGTTTCCGCCTTCTGCATATTCATCCGCTGAAATACGGACGAACAATGGACCATCCCAAGTCTGTTTGACCGCATCGAGCACTTCTCGTAGAAAACGGTACCGATTTTCACGAGCTCCGCCATAGGCATCAATTCGCTTGTTTGTAAGTGGAGATAGGAACTGATTGATTAAATAGCCATGAGCAGCATGGATCTCAATCACATCGAATCCTGCTTCCTTCGCACGAATTGCAGCCTTACGATAAGAATCGACCAATTCGTTTATCTTTTCTTCTGTCAAAGCTTCCGGTGCGACGGATTCGCCATCCCATGGCAAATTGCTTGGTGCGACAATTGGATCTTCCGCTCTTGATTTCCTGCCGGCATGACCAAGCTGGATGCCGCTTTTGCTGCCATGCGCTTGAATTCTTTCACTGATGGTGCGAAGACCTTCTATATGTTCATCAGACCAGATGCCAAGATCCTGATCAGAAATTCTTCCTTCTGGTGTAACAGCCGTAGACTCCAAGAAAACAAGTCCAGCTTGCCCAATCGCCCTGCTTTCATAATGGGTGATATGGAAAGGAGTGACTTTGCCGTCTTTTTCTTCGACGCTGTACATGCACATAGGGGAGACGACAATGCGATTTTTAAAGGTACAGTTTTTGTATGTGATTGGTTGAAATAATTTAGGTGTAGCCATTGTAGGACCTCCGATTGTTTGATTAACTAGTGATATAGCCCTTTTGCAATTCTAGTGCACGATCTGGCACATCCGAGATGATAACATCACATTTCGCTTCAAGAGCACGTAGTATATAAACTGGCTGGTTGACTGTATATACCCGAATCGGTACATTATGCTGCTCGCACTCTTGAATAAGTTTTTTGTTCAGCAAACGGTATTTTGGGTGCAAGGCTTTCGCTCCGATTTCTTCCATCAATGAAAAAAGCTGACGGGGACGCCTTGAAGTAAGAAAGCCTGTATCTATACCATCATCCAGATCAGATATACGACGGATAGTATCCGCGTTAAAGCTTGATATGATCGTCCTGTCTTTCATTCCATGATCCGAAAGGCGCTGTAAGACGATTTCCTCGATACCAGGGTATGGATACTTATTCGTTTTCAGCTCCAGATTGAGTAGCATAGGAGTCTTTTTGATCCATTGCAGAAACAAATCTAATGAAATGATTCTTTCACCAGCATAGTCGCTTGAGAACCAGCCTCCAGCATCCGCCTGGAGCAATTCTTCATATGTAAGCTTCCGAATCAAACCACGTTTATTGGTCGTGCGATTGATGCTTTCATCATGAATGATGACTGGAATTTGGTCTTTCGTCAGCTGCACATCGGTTTCGATGCCATCAGCCTGCATCAGCTCTGCCAGCCGAAAAGCGGCCATCGTATTTTCCGGTGCATATTTGCTGGCACCGCGATGTGCAAATATTTTGGTAGACATGGTTTCACCCCGAACTTGGACGTATAGTTGAATTGTGCGAGAAAAACTGGCAAAAGTCAATTTGAAAGGACGTGCATGCATGAAACAGTGGCAATCGAAGGACGAATTAATAGCATTACTGGCAGAGCTTGTTGAAATCGAGAGTATTACAGGTTCTCCGGAAGAAATCCGTTTTCCGGAGCATGTTCATGCCCTTTTGGAACAAAAGCTTTATTTCCAGCAGAACCCAGCTCATTTGCAGCTTCATCCGCTGAAGGACGGCCGTCAGCTCCTCACAGCATTAGTTAAGAAATCTGACAAAAAAGATACTATTATCTTGCTCAGTCACTTTGATGTCGTCGGAACTGAGGACTTTGGCACCTACCAGCATCTTGCCACAAAGGTGCATGACCTGACTGCGGCTTATTCGAATGATGAAGTGGAGCTGCCTTCTTATATAAAAAAGGAAATGCAGCAGGGAGAATGGCTCTTTGGCAGAGGGACGATGGATATGAAGGCTGGTCTTGCAATCCATCTTTCTATGCTGGAACGCGCGATGGATGCTGCGTTCGACGGAAATATCCTATTGTTGACTGTGCCCGACGAAGAAGTGAATTCTGCCGGAATGCTGCGCGCCCTTGAAATTTTGCAGCAGCTGCAGACAACTGAGGAGCTGGTATACAAATTATGCATGAACGGAGAACCTGTGTTCAGCAAATACCCAGGTGATACAGGTAATTATATGTATAGCGGATCCATAGGAAAAGTGCTTCCAGGTTTCTTTTGCTATGGTAAGGAAACGCATGTTGGTGAACCGTTTGGTGGTTTGAATGCTAATCTGATGATCAGTTATTTGTCACAGGAATTGGAGCTTCAGGAATCCTTCATAGAAGAAGTGGACGGAGAAGTGACTCCGCCGCCAGTTAGCTTGATGCTGCGCGATTTGAAAGAAGCATATTCTGTGCAGACGCCTGTATCTGCAGTCACGATGTACAACGTATTGTTTTTAGAACAATCCATTCAAGAAATCAATATGAAATTAAAGCGAGCAATGGAGCGAGCTGCCAGGAGAATAGAAACACATTATCAACAGAAAGCAAATCTTTCTGCAGCTAAATCGAGTGCTTTCCAGCCAATAGCTTTCCAAATTAAGACTATGTTTTATGAAGAACTTTATGCGCATGCGGTCAAACGGTTCGGGAAGGCGGAAGTGGAAAGAAGACAAAACAGGCTCGTAACGACGCGTAAGGAAGGGGACCGGGATTTTTCGACTAAGCTTGTGAAAGAGCTGGTTAGCATGTGTCATGATCTGGCACCTGTCATCGTTCTTTTTTACAGCCCGCCATTTTATCCTGCGGTTTCCTCTAAAAAGGACCCTTATGTAAGGCAATTGATTGCTGATATACAATCAGAGGCAAAAGCGACCTATTCGACTGATTTGAAAGAAGTGCAGTTTTTCCCGGGTCTTTCAGATTCAAGTTTCATTGGCAAGCCTACATCGCGTACCGCGATACAGGATTTGATATCTAACATGCCGCTGCAGCAGAAAGGCTTCACTTTGCCAGCTGACTTGATGGAAGGGCTGCAAATGCCAGTGCTTCATTTAGGACCATACGGTAAGGATGCACATCAGTGGACAGAGCGGCTGGAAGTGACCTATAGTTTTGGCAAGCTGCCTGACTTGATGGAAAGTGCCATCCGGTTTGCTTTCCGTACATAATCATCCTGTAAGAAGGGTAAACAGAAAGAGGTACTGCATATGGGAGCAAGTAAGAAAAGCCTGTTGATAACAGGAGCCTCAAGCGGCCTTGGAAGGGAACTGGCCATTGAAGCTGCGGCTGCCGGCTATCAATTGCTGCTTGTTGCAAGATCCGAGGAAAAGCTAAAACAGTTAGCTATTGAGCTGAAAGAGCGATTCCAGATAAATAGTACGATTTATAGGGCGGATCTGAATGACCCTGAAGAATGGCGTACTGCATTGCAGCAGATTGTAAGGGAGAATCAGCATATTGATGTATTGATCAATAATGCGGGAGTGGGGTATTTCCGTCTCTTTAAAGATACAGATCCAATACAGATAGAAACGACGATGCGAGTCAATTCCCTGGCAGTTATGGAGGCTTCAGCAGCCATACTGCCAGGTATGCTGAAGCAGGGGGCAGGACATGTAATCATGATCGGTTCGATGGCTGGTAAAGTAGCCACGCCAAAAGCTGCAGTATACGGTGCAAGTAAACACAGCATCATCGGCTTCAGTAATGGACTGCGCCAGGAGCTGAAGCCATATGGGATCCATGTGACGACTGTTAATCTAGGACCGATGGATACAAACTTTTTTGACACAGCTGATCCGAGCGGAAGATATCGCCAGGCGAGCGCCCGTTATATGCTGCAGCCTGATAAAGTAGCTCGTAAAGTCATCTCAAGCATCGGGAAGAACAAGCGTGAAATCAATCTGCCTGGCTGGATGGGCATCGGAAGTAAGGTGTATCAGCTGGTGCCGGGAGTGGCAGAGAAATTGCTCGGCGGTCAATTCAACAAGAAATAAGGAGGAACATAACATGAAATTAACGATTACAGACACAGCCTGGGAAAAAGTACAAGCATTGCGGGAAGAGGCACATCGATACCTGGTTTTATACTTTGATACGGTAGGAGTAGGATGTAAATCGAATGGCATTCCTACAGTCCGATTTGCTGAAAAACCGCGCTCTAGGGACATCGAGGTGGAGAGCGAGACAATACCGGCATTGGTGGATAAGCAGCAGGAGGTATATTTCGCCGAGGAAGTGAAGCTGGATTTCAGTAATAATGTGTTCCGTCTATCCAGTAAAGAAGGATTTTTGAATGCATTGATTCCGCAGGCACATCTGACACATACTGATTTTCTGGATGAAGAACCGGAAGCTAGCAGGGGAGATTCCTGCTGACTTCCGTTTTTTCTTTATCGGTGGTTCGTATACTGAATTGAACGGGTGACTTGCTGAAGCAAATCGTAAGTTTCATGAGATAATGGAACAGTGGAGAGTGCGGCATTCTGCTTTACCTGATCCAATGAACTTGCTCCCATAACGGCACTTGCCAAAGCAGGATGCTGAAGAACATAACGCACAGCTAGAGAGGTGACGGAGGTATCCTCCTGCTCAGCCAGCACACGAAGTTTTTCGCTTGCAGCCAGCAGCTCGTTGTATGTGTGTGTCAAATAGCCATCTGCTCCTTTTTGTTTTACCTTTTCACTTGCTTTGTCACTCAGCATGCCTTTAGCAACACTGCCGCGCGCAAATACACTGATTTCATTCCCTGCCAGTAAATCAAGTACTTGTTCCTCTGGGCGTCTGTCCAGCAAGCTGTACTGCATCATGACGCTGATGATATTCGACCGTTTGACATATTCACGGATGACATTCGGTCGAATGGAAGAAATACCGTAGTAGCGGATGAGTCCTTCTTTTTTCAGCGTTTCGAATGCATCAATTGTCTCGTCAATATCATCCTCCATCGTTCCGCCATGAAGCTGATAGAGGTCTAAATAATCCGTTTGTAACCTGCGAAGGCTTTCTTTGATCTGCGAAACAATATATTCCTTGCTCGCATCCCAATGCCACGACTCGCCTCCGGGATCCAGCCGGTTGCCGACTTTGCTGGCAAGGATCACTTTGTCTCGTCTGCCTTTGAAAGCTTTACCGACAATCTCTTCATTTTTGCCTTGATCATATAAATCTGCTGTGTCGAAATAATTGATACCTAAATCATGCGCTTCGTGAAGCAGCCGTATTCCTTGCTGTTCGTCTGTACCGATGCTCATCGTCCCGAATGAGATTTCAGAAACTTGAAGATCAGATGTGCCTACTCGTCTTTTCTGCATCATATAGTTCCACCTTCCTTTTTTTCCTACGTGTTTAGTGTAAGCGTAAGCAGTTCAGCAGACAACTTATGTGTCCTGGTCAAGCTATGGTAAGATGGAAGAAGCGATATAAAGGAGTGTACATAATGAAGAAATTCGAAGAAAAGACAATCGATACATCCCCCATCTATAATGGAAAGGTGATTTCCTTGAGAGTGGATACCGTTTCTTTGCCGGACGGGAATACTTCCAAACGGGAATTGGTCAAGCATCCTGGCGCTGTAGCTATCATTCCGATAACAAAAGAAGGAAAAATCATATTTGTCGAGCAATACCGTAAAGCGCTGGAAAAATCGATAATTGAAATTCCGGCAGGCAAGCTGGAGCCTGGTGAAGAACCGGAAGTGACGGCAGTAAGAGAGCTTGAAGAAGAGACAGGCTATACAACTCAAAAATTAAAAAAACTTGGTTCCTTCTATACATCTCCAGGCTTTGCCGATGAATTGCTTCATGTATATGAAGCTGATAATCTCGAGCTCCTTACCCAAAAGGTAGCTGGTGATGAGGACGAATTTGTCGAGCTGATGGAACTGACGCTTGAAGAAGCGGAGGAACTTGTAAAAGAGGAGCGGATTCATGATGCGAAAACTATGTATGCTTTGCTGCATCTCCGCTTGAAACGCGCTAGTAACTAACAGTTCTATCAGACAAGCTTCCGTCATAGATTCTAGTAACTAGACTAGAATACGGGGGCAGATAAGATGAAAAAGCGGGAGTTTATTCTCTTTCATCATTTAAAACAGCATGCAACAAGTTACTTGTTCATGCTTGTACTATTCCTGATTGGAATCATATTCGGTGCGATTGTTGTCAACAGCATGAACTTTACGCAAAAGGAAGACTTGTTTTACTATTTGGAACGATTCTTCGCACAGCTTCAGCAAGGACAGGTGATCAGCAAGCAGGAGATCCTCCAGTCGAGTTTTCTCGCTCATCTCAAGTTTCTGCTGTTTCTGTATGTACTTGGCCTGTCCATCATCGGGATACCAATCATCTGGATGCTGCTCTTCAGTAAAGGATTGATGATGGGATTCAGTGTGGGATTCCTAGTCAATCAGCTGGGGTGGAAAGGCCTGATGCTTGCAGCAGCAGCTGTTGCTCCGCAGAATTTAGTAGTCATTCCGCTTTATCTCATAGCGGGCACTAGCGCGATGCTATTTTCTGTTACACTTTTGCGTAAGCTCATTGCCAAACGGTCACCATTATCATTAAGACGTTATTTTTTCCAATACAGTACCATTTTCCTGATGCTTATTGCAGGGTCTGCTGCAGCATCCATCATTGAAACTTTCCTTGCAAACCCGCTTCTGTCAATGCTTGTCAATGATTTGCTGTGAGTGAAACTATTAAGAATGATTATAATTAGCTGTTTATAATAATTATAATTTGACACCTTTTTCGCAATCAGTATATAATAAGTGTGGGATTACGAGGGAGGAATTCACTTGGAACACCGCATTGAACGCATAAAGAAGCAATTACATGCGCAGAGCTACAAGCTGACACCGCAGCGGGAAGCGACGGTACGTGTGCTGCTGGAGCGAGAAGAGGACCATTTAAGCGCTGAAGACGTCTACCTCCTCGTAAAGGAAAAGGCACCGGAAATCGGTTTGGCTACTGTATACCGTACACTGGAATTATTATCAGAATTGAAAATTGTTGATAAAATAAACTTCGGGGACGGCGTTTCCCGCTATGACCTTCGCAAAGAAGGGGCAACGCACTTCCATCACCACCTTGTCTGCATGGAATGCGGATCCGTTGAGGAGATTGATGAAGACTTGCTGGAGGACGTAGAGAAGATTGTCCAGAGTGATTGGGGATTCAAAGTAAAAGACCACCGGCTTACATTCCACGGTATCTGCCGCGTCTGTCAGGCTAGTGAGAAGGAAGAAGAGCTCGAAGCAGCCGCTGTGCAAGTGAATCGAACATCATAAGCAGATGAAGCCTTTCCAAGTATATGGAAAAGGCTTTCTTTCGTTTCACTAACCAATTTACAAAACAACGGGAATGAGGTAACGTTATCCTGTACGTATAAATTCCGCTTTCTTTGGCATAGTCTGTTACAAAGACAAGTCTCAAGAAAGGGGAAATGTACATGAAGCGGTTCGTCTTCGACACTTGTAAGCTTCTGCTCGTATTTGTAGCCTGCTCCGCATTCTTCTATTTTGGATTGCGATTCATCCATAGTGAATACGAGAGCTATCACCGTTATGACCCTCCAGAGGGTAATGCAGTGAAAGTAGCAGCAATGGAGCAGGAAAGTCTAGTGGATAGGATGACGTTATTTTTCCGGTTAGGAGAGTAGGATACATGCAAGAAGCGCTGGATGATTTTATCCATTATCTGCAGATCGAACGGGGTCTTTCGGAGAATACACTGCAATCCTACGCCCGAGATCTGCGTACATATGCAAGATATCTCCAGGAAAATGAAGTGAAAGAGTGGGCACAAGTGACTCGCGCCAAGCTGACTGCTTATTTGCGCTGGCTGCATGATGAGGGGAAATCAGCTGCGACGATAGCACGTACATTATCCAGCATCCGACTATTCCATCAATTTATGCTGCGCGAATACGGACTGAAGGAAGATCCGAGCATACATATCGATACACCGAAGAAAGAACGGAAGCTGCCGAAGATACTTTCTTCCGATGAAGTAGACAAGCTGCTCACATGTCCAGGAACAGATATATTGACGATCCGGAATCGGGCTATGCTGGAAACACTTTACGCAACAGGTCTGCGGGTTTCAGAGCTATTGGCATTGGAACTGGATGATCTTCATCTTGAAATGGGCTTTGTCCGCTGTTTCGGGAAGGGATCGAAGGAACGGATCGTCCCGCTTGGGGATATGGCCAAGGCGAGACTGGAAGACTATTTAAACCGGTCCCGTAAAATGCTGCTGAAGTCCAAAGCAAGCGACATCTTGTTTGTGAATCATCATGGAAACCCATTATCGCGACAAGGATTCTGGAAGGTATTGAAACAGATAGCCCGGGAAGCTGGGATACAGAAAGAAATCACCCCTCACACACTGCGCCATTCATTTGCGACGCATCTGTTGGAGAATGGGGCTGATTTGCGTGCTGTTCAAGAAATGCTCGGTCACGCAGATATCAGTACGACACAGATTTACACGCATGTGACAAAAACAAGACTGAAGGATATTTACAAAACACATCATCCTCGGGCTTGAGCAATAAACTAGGAGGCATTTAACTTGGATTTCAAACGCGTATTTCTTATAGTAATGGATTCTGTCGGCATCGGGGAAGCACCGGATGCAGAAGCTTTCGGTGATAAAGGAGCCGATACGCTCGGCCATATCGCTTCTCACCGCGGCGGATTGCAAATGCCGAATATGGCAGCACTTGGTCTTGGCAACATTCGAGAAGTAGAAGGTATACAAGCTGCCAAACAGCCAAAAGCTTTCTATACAAAAATGCAGGAAGCATCAAATGGCAAGGATACAATGACTGGGCACTGGGAAATTATGGGCCTTCGTATAGATCAGCCTTTCCGCACGTTCCCGGATGGTTTTCCAGATACGTTGCTTGATGAACTGAAGCAGCGGACTGGTCGCGGTATCATCGGAAATAAACCAGCTTCCGGAACGGAGATATTGGATGAGCTCGGTGAACAGCATATGGAAACGGGCGATATGATTGTATATACGTCTGCTGATTCCGTTTTGCAAATCGCTGCCCATGAAGATATCATCCCGCTAGATGAGCTGTACAAAATCTGTGAAATCGCTCGTGAAATGACATTGGATGATCCCTATATGGTAGGACGTATCATCGCTCGTCCATTCATCGGTAAACCAGGCGCTTTTGAACGTACTTCGAACCGCCATGATTATGCATTGAAGCCTTTTGGCAGAACGACGATGAATAGTTTGCAGGATGCGAAATTCGATGTCATTGCATTAGGAAAGATTTCCGATATTTACGATGGCGAAGGCGTGACAAAGTCCGTCCGTACAAAGGACAATGATGATGGTATGACGAAGATTGTAGAAAGTATGGATGAAGACTTTACAGGCATCAGCTTCCTGAACCTGGTCGATTTCGATGCAAAATACGGTCATCGCCGCGACCCTGAGGGCTACGCTCAGGCGCTGGAGGATTATGATAAACGGCTTCCGGAAGTACTTGATAAACTTAAAGAAGACGATTTGCTAATTATTACAGCTGATCATGGTAATGACCCTGTTGCTCCTGGAACAGACCACACACGGGAATATGTGCCATTGATTGCTTACCACACTGGAGCGGATCAAGGTGAGGAATTGGAACTGCGCAATACATTTGCAGATATCGCTGCAACGATAGCAGATAATTTCGGTATCGAAATGCCAGAGTACGGAACAAGCTTTTTACAAGCATTGAAAAAGGGGAAATGAACATGCAGGCAGAAGCAATCAAACAGGCAGCAGATTATATTAAAGAGAAATTGACTGCCACACCTAGGATAGGTCTCATTCTTGGATCAGGGCTTGGAGTACTGGCTGATGAAATCACAGAAGCGACGGTCGTACCTTATGGTGATATTCCAGGGTTCCCAGTATCGACGGTCAGCGGACATAAAGGACAGCTTGTCATCGGCAAGCTGGAAGGGCAGGATGTGATTGCTATGCAAGGCCGCTTCCACTTCTATGAAGGGTATCCTATGGAGCTTGTGACTCTACCTGTCCGTGTGATGAAGGCTCTTGGTGTACAGGCATTGATTGTCACCAATGCAGCAGGCGGAATCAACGAAAGCTTCGAGCCGGGCGACTTGATGCTGATTACGGATCATATCAACAATATGGGAACAAATCCACTTATTGGACCAAACGACGAAGAGCTGGGAGCCCGTTTCCCGGATATGTCTTCTGTCTACAGCAAAGAGCTTCTTGGCTATGCGCGTGAAGTAGCTGCTAAAATCGGTCTTGGGGTGAAGGAAGGCGTTTATGTCGGCAACACAGGTCCTTCTTATGAAACAGGTGCCGAAGTGCGGATGCTCCGTGTTTGGGGCGGGGACGCTGTGGGTATGTCTACGGTTCCGGAAGTGATCGTTGCAAGTCATGCAAAAATGGAAGTCTTGGGTATCTCCTGTATCTCCAATATGGCAGCTGGTATCTTAGATCAGCCGCTTACGCATGATGAAGTGATGGAGACAACGAGTCAAGTAAGGGAAGATTTTCTTCGTTTCGTTAAAGAAATTGTCAAGCAGCTTCCAATAAAATAAAGCAGGTGAACGGATATGAGAATGGTTGATTTAATTACAAAGAAAAGAGACGGCGGCACGCTCTCCAAAGAAGAGGTAGCCTTTTTTGTCCATGGTTACACAAAAGGAGACATTCCTGACTATCAGGCCTCTGCCTTCTTGATGACTGTCTATTTTAATGGCATGACAGAAGAAGAAACAGCTTGGCTGACAGAAGAGATGGCCAATTCCGGTGAAACATTTGACCTTAGCAGCATCGAAGGTAAAAAGGTCGATAAACATAGCACAGGCGGTGTAGGGGACAAAATCACCTTGATCACTGGGCCGCTAGTCGCCAGCATCGGAATTCCAGTTGCGAAAATGTCAGGCCGCGGTTTGGGTCACACTGGCGGGACATTGGATAAACTTGAATCCTTCAAAGGCTTTTCAATTGATTTGAGCCGCGAGCAATTCATGGGATTGGTGAATGAAAACAAACTTGCGGTTGCGGGTCAGACGGGCAACTTGGCACCAGCTGATAAAAAGCTATATGCGCTGCGTGATGTTACAGGCACGGTTAACGCGATTCCGCTAATCGCTAGTTCCATCATGAGCAAAAAGCTGGCATCAGGTGCGGAAGCCATCGTCCTGGACGTTAAAACAGGATCTGGTGCTTTCATGAAATCATTGGATGACTCCAAAAAATTGGCTGAAACAATGGTGAAAATCGGGAAGAACCTCGGTCGACAGACTGTAGCAGTCATTACGGATATGAACCAGCCGCTCGGTTTTGAGGTTGGAAACAGCAACGAAGTAAAAGAAGCAATCCAAGTATTAAGCGGCGAGAAGATAACAGATCTACGTGAAATTTCCGTTGAATTGGCAGCTCATATGGCGCTTTTGGCTAATAAGTTCTCAAGCTACGAGGAAGCACGCACGCATCTGGAAGCCTGCTTGGATAACGGAACTGCACTAGCAGCTTTCCGTACGTTCATTGGGGCTCAGGGCGGCGATACAGCGCTTGTCGATAATCTGGAGCTTCTCCCTCAGGCGGATCATCATATTGAGGTCAAAGCACCTGCTGCTGGCTTCGTTCACAGTATCGATGCTGAAGGAATCGGAACGGCAGCGATGTACCTAGGAGCTGGCCGTGCGACAAAAGACGATGACATCGATCACGCAGTTGGTATCACCCTGAAGAAAAAGCAAGGAGATGCTGTTGAGCAAGGAGAAACGATAGCAGTCTTGCATGCGCGTGATGCAGAAGCTGCTGATTCTGTAAGTAAAGTCTTGGCTTCCTATACAATAAATGCAGCGCAGCCAGAAAAAATGGAACTGATTTACGACGTCATTTCCTAATGTTAAAGCAGTCCTTTTGAAGGGCTGCTTTTTTTGTGTGCAATTTATTAATAAATCATTTCATTTGGGAGAATCTAACTGTATTACCGTAAACGGAGGAACCTTAAATGAAAAAAATGAGTCTAGTAAGTTTGCTGATCGCGTTCGTTATCAGTCTTATGGCGTTGCCACCACAGACTTTTGCTGCAAAACAAGAGGAGAAGACAGCTAAATCATCAATCTTGATCGAACGAGATACCGGTCGTGTCCTGGCGGGTGAGAATATGGAGGAACAACTCCCCCCTGCCAGTATGACAAAGATCATGACGATGCTTTTGATTATGGAAGAAATCGAAGCTGGCAAGCTGCGATATGATGAAAAAGTCAGAGCGAGTGAGTACGCAGCGAGCATGGGCGGCTCACAAATTTTCCTTGAACCTGGAGAAGAAATGACAGTGAAGGATCTCTTAAAAGGTGTAGCTGTTGCATCAGGTAACGATGCGAGTGTGGCATTGGCGGAGAAGATCGCAGGTACCGAGGATGGATTCGTCCAAAAAATGAACGAGAAGGCAAGAGAACTCGGACTGACTCATACGAAGTTCCAAAATGCCACCGGTCTTCCTGCAGAAGATCACTATTCGACAGCTAAGGATATGGCATTGATGGCCAGAGCATTGCTTGGACATGAAGAAATCACTGAATTCACTAGTATTTATGAAGATTATCTTCGCAAGGATTCTGACGATCCATTCTGGCTCGTCAATACGAACAAGCTCGTGAAATTCTATCCCGGAGTCGACGGCTTGAAAACCGGCTTCACGAGAGAAGCAAGATATTGTCTCACCGCAACTGCAAAGAAGGATGGGATGAGGGTGATCGCGGTCGTAATGGGTGCCGAGTCTCCAAAACAGCGTAATAATGAAGTGTCTCAGCTGCTCGATTATGGCTTTAACCAATACACAGTAAAGCAGCTTTACAAACAGGATCAGACTGTGGCCAAGCTTGAAATGCTGAAGGCTCGCGATAAGGACGTTCCAGTTGTGACAGCTGCACCTGTATCGCTGCTTGTCAAAAAAGGAGAAAATCTTGGAGAATTGTCGACGAAAATCGTATATAAACCAGAGCTCTCCCTTCCTCTGAAAGCAGGGGAACAAGTAGGTGTGCTGGAAGTAAAGGCTGATGGAAAACGTATTTCTACAACGCCGCTTATCATGAAAGAAGATGTACCAAAGGCGAGCTATTGGCTGCTGATCAAACGCAGCTTTGATGATGTGGTGAAATTCCGCTGATTCTGACTAAGATCTGCGAGTTTCTTCTAATTTTGTCACTCGAAAGGTATTCGCCTTTTTCTGCAGAAATCTATATGCAGACAAGGGAGGAGAAAAGCTATGGGGTTGACAGTTGATTATGAATTGAAGGAATCCATCTTGCTGGCACGTCTTAACGGGGAGCTCGATCATCACACAGCGAGCGAATTAAAGGTAAGCTGGCAGCATGCCCTGCAGCAGCCTGGAATCAAGCATATGGTCCTGAATCTGGAATCTCTTTCATTTATGGATAGCTCGGGTCTAGGTGTCATTCTCGGCAGATATAAAGAATTGAAAGCAGAAGGAAGGGAAATGGTCGTCTGCAGTCTGACACCGGCTGTAGACAGACTGTTTCAGCTATCCGGGCTATTCAAGATTATCCGATTTGAAGAAAATGAGCGCTATGCGCTGGAAACTTTCGGGGTGGTATTATCATGAACACGAATATGATGCGGTTCTCTTTTTCAAGTCAAAGCAGGAACGAAGCTTTTGCCCGTGTAACAGTTGCATCCTTCGTATCTCAGCTGGACCCGACAATGGACGAGCTTACCGAAATCAAAACAGTCGTATCTGAAGCTGTAACTAATTCCATCATCCATGGCTATAATTCAGATCCAGATCAGATGATTACAATAATTTGTACATTGTCTGATGATGAAGTGGAATTGATCATCCAGGATGAAGGCGTCGGTATTCCGGATGTCGATGAAGCAATGGAACCCCTTTACACATCAAAGCCTGATCTGGAACGCTCCGGTATGGGTTTTACCATCATGGAAAATTTCATGGATCATGTGTATGTGCATTCTGCTGAAGGTGAAGGCACAACAGTAACGATGAACAAGCAGTTCAATCGAAGCAAAGCCATGAGTCAGTAGGTGGGGCAGATGGATGTATATTTGAAACAGCAGAAGGCAAAAGAACAATTGACCGATAAGCAAGTAAAAACATACATCCAGTTAAGTCAGAATGGTGATAAAGAAGCAAGGGACATCCTCGTTGAAAGAAATGTACGGCTCGTCTGGTCTGTCGTCCAGCGTTTTATAAATCGCGGCTATGATCCGGATGATTTGTTCCAGATCGGCTGTATCGGATTAATCAAATCGATTGATAAGTTTGATTTGTCTTATGACGTTCGATTTTCGACATATGCGGTTCCGATGATCATCGGTGAGATTCAGCGCTTCATTCGAGACGATGGCAGTCTGAAGGTTAGCCGTTCGCTGAAAGAAACAGCTAATAAAGTAAGAAAGAAAAAAGAAGAAATGACAAAAACACTCAATCGAGTACCGACCATCCAGGAAATTGCCAAGGAGCTGGAGTTGGAGCCGGAGGATATCATCCATGCGGAAGAGGCTGCAAAGCTGCCTCATTCGATTCATGAGACTGTTTTCGAAAATGATGGAGATCCAATCACCTTATTGGATCAGATTGCCGAACAAGATGATAACTGGTTCGATAAGCTTGCCTTGCAAGAAGCGATCCAAGCACTAGGTGAAAGAGAGCGTCTTATCGTGTATTTGCGTTTTTACAAAGATCAGACGCAATCGGAAGTATCCGAACGGCTTGGAATTTCCCAAGTCCAGGTTTCCCGGCTTGAAAAGAAAATATTGGCTGCCATCAAAGAGCAGCTGGAAAAGTAGCTTTTGCACCTTGTGCAGAAGCTTTTTTTTATTGCCTGTAATTACCAGCATGTTTTCCTTCGCTTTTCCCATACTAAGTACAGAAACCCTTCTTCATAGGAGGAGAGGTGCATTATGCCAGCTATTGTATATATCCGGTTCATCCGGAAAATCACTACTGATCCAGAATCTGTGATCAAGCTCAAAGATATCGCACATATCGCAAATGCAGGAGACTATAAGGAGCGCATGCTTGATACGGTCATCCACCGGATTACAAAGAAAGACAGCAATATTGTTGTCCTCGATTGCTTCTCGGTCTTCCAGCAGCTGATGAAGCTATTCCCTGAGCATGAACTGCAGCTGATCGGTGCGGAACAGACCATTGTCCATGTCCAGCATACAACAAAACGCATTGTATGGCCGCTCGTCATTCTTATCTGGCTGCTTTTGTTCATAGGATCGGCAATGACGATCATGAATTTCCATTTTGATGTTGCGATGGAGCCGGTGCAGCAGCAAATCCATTTCTTATTGACAGGGGAAAGGCTTGTGCATCCGCTATGGCTCCAAATTCCGTACAGCATTGGCATCGGAGTAGGGATGATTCTCTTTTTCAACCATGTATTCAAAAAACGTTTGAATGAAGAGCCTAGCCCGCTTGAGGTGGAGATGCACAAATATCAGCGTGATATGGATGTTTATGTAGCTTATCACGAAAACGAATTGGAACAGCAGCATGTGGATCGCCATAGTTGAATTGGTGATCGGACTCAGTGCCGGGCTAGCAACTGGAGCAGGATTTGTCGCATTTTTGACTGTACTAGGTATTATCCCAAGGTTGGTGCAGCTAAGTAAAACCCATCATTTCCTGATTTCTTATGAAGCAGGTGTAACTGCCGGTGCTTTTGCCGGAACGATTCTTTCCTTCCACTATTTCCATTTTCATGCGCCGATTCTGCTGATCACGCTGTGGGGTCTTTTGCATGGAATATTTGTCGGAATGCTTGCTGCGGCTCTGACAGAAGTATTGAATGTATTTCCGATACTGACTAGACGAATCGGTCTGGATGGCAGTCTTATCTGGTTCTTCATGGCAATCGTCCTGGGGAAAATCACCGGATCCTTGTTCCAATGGCTTTTACTTTCCTATTAATCAAAGAGGTGACATCATGGATTCCAAGTTCAAGAAAGAAAATTACAGCAATACAGCAAAAACGTATTATCCGAAAGTCCCCTACGTGAGAAATTGTTTAAAAGCTTTCTTTGTCGGCGGTTTTATCTGTCTTATTGGAGAACTGCTGACTAAATTTTACATGCAAGTTTTTGATATGTCCCAGCAGGAAGCCGGAACGCCCACTGTCACAACACTGATCCTTATATCTGCGATATTGACAGGGCTTGGGGTCTATGACCGAATCGCACAATTCGCCGGCGCAGGATCAGCGGTTCCGGTAACCGGATTCGCCAATGCCGTGACCAGTGCTGCATTGGAATATAAATCGGAAGGGTATGTGCTCGGAGTAGGTTCCAATATGTTCAAACTTGCTGGCAGTGTTATTGTATTCGGGGTTACGTCGGCTTATATCGTCGGAATCATCCGGTATGTATTCAGCCAGCTGATCGGGGGATAAAGAAAATGGTGAAAACAGGCAAGCAATCCTGGACGCTGAACCAGCGCGTTTATATTCAGGAAACAGGAACAAGTGTAGGACCGAAGGAAGCGAGAGGACCTTTAGGAAGCTCCTTTGATAAATCCTACGATAATCTTTACTGCGGAGAAGATAACTGGGAAATGGCAGAAAGAAAGCTTCTGCAGGATGCTATACAAATAACGCTGGAGAAAGCTGGTTTGAAGCAGCAGCATATTGATATGTTCATCGCTGGTGATCTTTTGAACCAAAATGTGAGTGCTAACTATACAGCACGTGATTTGGATATGAGCTACCTCGGTATGTTCGGAGCCTGTTCCACTAGTATGGAAACGCTGGCGGTAGCGTCCCAATTGGTCGATGCAGGAGTGGCAGACCGCATTTTGACAGCTGTCTGCAGCCATAATGCAACAGCAGAGCGGCAATTCCGTTTCCCGACTGAATATGGCAATCAGAAACCTGCTACAGCAACGAGTACAGCAACTGGAGCTGGTTGTGCGCTTATAAGCCGTGAAAAGAGCGATATCCGAATTGAAGGGGCAACTATTGGTAAAGTAGTCGATTTTGGTGCAACAAATGCATTCGATCTTGGAAGCGCAATGGTTCCGGCAGCATATGACACAATCAAACGCCATTTTAGTGATTTTGGCACTACACCTGCGGATTATGATTTGATTGTGACTGGTGACTTGTCGAGTGTCGGTTCCCCTATTTTGAAAGATATGCTCCGCAGTGATGGAATAAACATTGATGCCGTACATAAAGATTGCGGCAATTTGCTTTATAACAGCGATCAAGGAATGCTCGCTGGCGGAAGCGGTACGGCTTGTTCTGCCATTGTAACGTATAGCCATCTTCTGGATGAGATGCGGAAGGGAACTTATAAAAGGATATTGGTGACTGCAACGGGTGCTTTAATGAACCCGACATTGCTGCGGCAGAAGGAATCCATACCAGCAATTGCACATAGTGTCGTTCTCGTAAGGGAGGAGGGGTAAGCATGGACTTTTTTTGGGCATTTGTAGTCGGCGGATTGATTTGTGTTGTCGGTCAGCTGCTTTTGGATGTTGCTAAATTGGATGCAGGACATGTGATGAGTACCTTCGTCGTACTAGGCTGTGTGCTGGATGGGTTTGATCTGTATGATAATTTGATTTCATTCGCAGGTGCCGGTGCTTCGGTCCCTATTACCAGTTTCGGCCACTCTTTACTTCATGGTGCAATGGAACAAGCTGACAAACATGGTTTTTGGGGCATTGCACTAGGCATGTTTCAGCTGACATCCGCAGGTATTGCTGCGGCAATTCTTTTCGGGTTCCTAGTGTCTGTATTCTTTAAACCAAGGGGATGAGCCCTTTATGAAGAGAGTAATACTGGTTACAGACGGAGACGCTTATGCAAAACGCACGATCGATTACTTAGCTGGTAAAATAGGCGGAACGTCTCTATCTTACTTGGCTGATAATCCGATGACAGTGGATGCGAAAGCCATGATCGATGCCATCCATGCTGCAGAAGTCGAACCGGTTTATGTCCTGCTTGATGATGGAGGTGTACCGGGTGTGGGCAGTGGTGAATTGCTGCTCCAATCGATTATTGATGATGCGGAAATTGATGTGATTGGTGCCTTGGCGGTTGCATCTCATACGCAGAACCGGGAGTGGAGCCGCATCAGCTTTTCCATCGACCAGGATGGGGAATTACAGCCATTCGGCGTCGATAAGGAAGGCGTCATTACAGAGGAAATCGGACGTATTAATGGCGATACGGTATATCTGCTAGACCAGCTTGATCTCCCTTTAGTAGTCGCGATCGGAGATATCGGGAAAATGCATGGGAAAGACGCAATCGAGATCGGCTCCCCAATAACAGAACAAGCGATCCGCCTCATTCTAGAAAGGGAGGGAAGCAGAAATGGCAGATGAACAAAAAATGCCCATTCCGTCTAAGGTCGATGACGTAAATGAATTTATGAAGGAACGTGTAGGTGTAGGTGTCTCCTTCGACGTCGGTCATCGTACCTTGATCATTCTCAAGAAAAAAGTGGAGATTTACTATACGACCGGTCTTGCGGATGCTGAAGTTGTGCAGCGTGTACTTTCTAAATTGATGAGTATCAATGATGACGAAAAAAACACGAACAAAATCCCTGAAATCATCGAAAACCGACTGGTACACATGCAGGTGAAGCGGACTGAAAGCATTGATGATTGTGTCGATCAGTTCTTATCAGGTTTGATCGTTGTATTCATCGACGGCTGTGACTTTGCTTTTGTTGTCGATACAAGATCCTATCCAGGAAGACAGCCGGAAGAGCCCGACACGGAGAAAGTCATTCGCGGTCCTCGTGACGGGTATACGGAAAATATCATTATCAACACCGCTTTAACACGCAGAAGGATTCGTGACGAACGGCTTCGGCTGGAAATGATGCAAGTAGGAGAAAGATCGAAGACGGATATTTGCATCGCTTATATCGAGGACGTCGCTGACCCTAAATTAGTGAAGCTGATAAAAAAAGAATTGAAGGAAATCGAAATCGATGGACTTCCAATGTCGGATAAATCAGTGGAAGAATATCTCGTGAAGCAAGGAAATAGACCGTTTCCGCTTGTCAGATATACTGAGAGACCAGATATTGGCGCCGTCCATCTTTTTGAGGGGCACGTGCTTATCATTGTTGATACGTCACCAAGTGTCATCATCACACCTGCAACTTATTTTTCCCATTTGCAGCATGCTGAGGAATACAGGGAATCACCAGCACCAGGAACATTCATACGCTGGGTCCGCCTGATAGGTATCTTTGTTTCACTATTCCTCCTGCCGTTTTGGTATCTGATCACGGTTCATCCGGAATTGCTGCCGCAAAGCATTGATTTTATCGGACCCAATAAAGATGATGGACATATACCATTATTCCTGCAAATACTGCTAGCGGATCTTGGTATTGAATTCCTCAGACTTGCTGCGATCCATACTCCGACCCCGCTATCTACGGCAATGGGTCTAATCGCGGCTATCCTGATCGGGGAAATAGCCATCAATGTAGGGTTGTTCACTCCCGAAGTAATCCTTTATGTAGCGGTTTCTGCTGTCGGTTCCTTTGTTACGCCTAGCTTTGAGCTTAGTGTATCAAACAAAATAACGAGAATCTTTTTCCTGGTTGCAACTGCTATATTCGGGGTTCCAGGGTTCGTCATCAGTATCACATTGGCTATATTGATTCTTGTAGGCACCAAATCACTTAATACGCCATATATGTGGCCGTTCATTCCTTTCAATTTGAAAGCACTGTTGGAAATTGCATACCGTACACCGGTTCCGCTTACAAAATATCGTCCAACCATTACCAATTCTCCTGATAAAACTAGGGCCCCGAATTCTTAGTTGCTAGAAAAATGAGAATATGGTACGTTTACTCTATCTATTTTTTACGACAGTACGGGTAGTGTAGCGTGTGATGCGAAAGCTCATCTTCTTCCTATGCGGAAAGATGGGCTTTCGTTTTTATGCTTATCCGATGAAGCCGTTGTTTGGAGGTTATTTTATGCAGCATCCTTTTGTAATCAATGATCAGCACATTTTGGAAATCGGCGGAATAGATGCCGTCACATTAGCTGAAAAATATGGTACACCCTTATTCGTATATGATGTTGGCATTATCCGAAAAAATGCCAAGGCATTTGTCGAAGCGTTTGAAACATTGGGGGTCAAAGCGCAAGTAGCATATGCCAGTAAGGCTTTTTCTTCAGTAGCCATGGTGCAGGTAGCGAAGCAGGAGAAACTCAGTTTGGATGTGGTTTCCCGCGGCGAGCTGCATACTGCTTTGAAAGCTGGTTTCCCGACTGAGAAAATCCATCTGCATGGCAATAACAAGAGCTATGAAGAACTTTCCATGGCTGTTGAACATGATATTGGCTGTGTGGTTGTGGATAACTTCCATGAAATCGCCTTATTGGAAGCAGTATTGAAGGAACAAGGAAAACAGATTGATATCCTGCTGCGCGTCACACCAGGCATCGAAGCACATACACATGATTATATCTTGACTGGCAATGAGGATTCGAAGTTTGGCTTTGATATCAGCAATGGACAAGCTGAAGAAGCATTTCGCAGAGTAAAGGACAGCGAAGTGATCAGAATGAAGGGGCTGCATTGTCATATCGGTTCCCAGATCTTTGAAACTGACGGGTTCTTGATGGCAGTAGACAGACTGTTTGAGCTCATTAAAGCTTGGCAGACTGATTATGGATATGCACCTGCAGTACTTAATGTGGGCGGCGGCTTTGGTATCCGTTATACGGAAAACGACGAACCGCTTCCATTGTCTGATTATATCCATGCACTGGTAACACGAATCAAAGCAGCAGCCGATGAAGTGTCAATCGACATGCCGGAAATTTGGATTGAGCCAGGGAGATCGATTGTAGGGAATGCGGCAGTTACCCTTTATACAATCGGTTCAGTAAAAGAGATTCCTGGTGTGCGCAAATATGTTTCTGTCGATGGCGGAATGACGGATAATCTTCGTCCTGCACTCTATAAAGCTGTATATGAAGCGAAAATCGCTAACCGCGCAGATGAGGAAGCAATAGAAACAGTTTCCATTGCAGGCAAGTGCTGTGAATCAGGTGATATGCTTATTTGGGATATTGATCTGCCAAAAGCAGAGGCTGGAGACTTGCTTGCGGTTTTCAGTACTGGAGCATATGGCTATGCGATGGCAAATAACTATAACCGCTTTGGCAGACCTGCTGTCGTCTTTGTGGAAGATGGAGTTGACAGACTAGTTGTCAGAAGAGAAGAAGCTGAGGAATTGACAAGGCTGGATCTTTCTTATGAATAAAAAAAAATCCTGTATGCATCATGCATACAGGATTTTTTTTATTCTTCGTCGAAAACTTCTACAGTTTCCATTGTGTCGCCGTTTCTCATGTTACGAGCAACTTCAAGACCTGAAGTTACTTTTCCGAATACAGTATGAACACCGTTCAAATGCGGCTGTGGCTCGTGCACGATAAAGAACTGGCTGGAGCCTGTATCCTTACCAGCGTGCGCCATGCTCAAGCTGCCGGCTTCATGCTTATGGGGATTTCCTTCTGTTTCACATTTGATTGTTGTACCGCTGCCGCCGGCACCAGTGCCAGTCGGGTCGCCGCCTTGGCTTACGAAGCCTGGGATGACACGGTGGAACGTTACGCCATTATAGAAACCGGAATTTGCGAGCTTCTCGAAGTTCGCTACTGTGTTTGGTGCTTCCTCCGGATATAATTCGAATTCAATTTTATCGCCATCCAGCATCAGGATGTAACCTTTTTTAGCCATTTGCTTGTCCTCCTAAATTGAAGTGAGTATGTACTCGTCATGATTCTACCACATAAACCCTCACTCTCGCCAGATTCTGCTTCTATCCTTTGTATGGAGTATGGAATGTAGGAGAAACTATCATGGAATTTCCTTGTTGTAGTCCGGCAGAAAGTATATGGGAGAGAAATACAGGAAGTAAAGTTGACAAAAAACGTAGATAGGTTTTAAATAAGACTACGTACGGCAGGAGTTGAAAACAGTTGCAGGATAGTGACAAACAAGAGAAGGTGCTTTTCTGGATCATGATGGGGGCTAGTTTGCTTTTTCTTCTCTCTATGGCCAGAAGGTTATTTTCTTAATGAGGGGTTATTATGCTAATACGATACAAGAAGTCAATGGAAAAAATCGCAATGGGACTTTTATCTTTCATGCCCGATGTAAAAGAAGTGAAAAAATTGCAGCAGACAATTCAGGAATACAATAACAATCCGAATTGGCACTTGTTTCTTTGGAAAGATGAAGATGATATCCTCGGGGCGCTGGGAGTCGTAATCGATGAGGATAAGGCTATCGTGCAGCATATTTCGGTCGATCCATCTCACCGGGGCAATGGCATCGGAAAACAGATGGTTTGTGAATTACGTAATATGTATTCGCCAATGCATCAAGTCACTGCGACGGATGAAACAAAGAATTTCCTTGAGAAATGCGAAACAGAAGCTTAAAATAAAAACCAGCCTCCTAAGAGGGCTGGTTTTCTTTGTGCGCTCGGCTTATAGCCAAGCAGCACCTACGATAATTAGAAGAATGAAAAGCACAACGATCAAAGCAAATCCTCCGCCGTAGCTACCCATGGTGAAATTCCTCCTTTATAAGTTAAGACTCAGATAAAAGCCAGATGTCTGAACATTTATCTTACGGTATAAGGTATGACGGAAAGTTAGTCAGGGTATGGGCGGTAGTGAACTTTTTTCGGAAGGAGGAGATTTTGTGCAAGGATACAGTGTGAAACTGGATGGATTTGAAGGCCCGCTCGATCTGCTCCTGCATTTGATTAATCAATACGAAATCGATATTTATGATATACCGGTGGCTGTGATCACCGAGCAATATATGCACTATATACATACGATGCAGCAATTGGAATTGAACATTGCCAGTGAATATTTGGTGATGGCGGCAACGCTTCTGGCTATGAAAAGCCAGCTGCTTTTGCCGAATCAAGCAACACTTGATGAAGAATCAGCGATGGAGGAAGAAGACCCACGGGATGAGCTGATGAACCGCTTGATTGAATATCGTAAGTTCAAGGAAGCAGCAGAAGATTTGAAAGAGAAAGAGCTGTCTGCTGACAAGCTTTATACGCGGCCGCCGGCTCCGCTTCCGGACAAGCCGGAACTGAAACCGCTCGAGCCAGGTGAAGTTACTGTTTATGATATGGTAGCTGCCTTGCAGCGTGTTTTCCGCAGAAGGGAATGGAGTCAGCCGCTCGATACGAAAATTCAGCGCGCAGAAATTATGCTGGAGGATCGGATGGGAGAAGTGCTGCAATCTGTTAAAGCCAGAAAAGAAGGGGTCGATTTCTTCGAATTATTTCCGGAACGGACGAAGCAGCACATCGTCGTTACCTTTATGGCTATATTGGAATTGATGAAAAAACAGCAGATTTTCTGTAAGCAAAAACAGCATTTTGATGAGTTAATCGTATTTGAAATGGGGATGCACGATGGAAGTACCGTATAACAGTATTTTGGAAGGGCTATTGTTTGCAGCTGGAGATGAAGGGTTGACAAAAAAACAGCTCATGCATGCATTGGAAATAGGAGAAAAAGAAGTTGAAAAGGAATTAGCAGCTCTGAGGGAAGCCTACGAATCTCCAGATCGCGGTTTATCCATCATGGAAATGAAAGGTGCCTACCATCTGACAACCAAATCAGAGCATGCAGCTTATCATCGGAAATTGCTGGATTCGCCGCAAAACAGCAAATTATCTCAAGCAGCGCTCGAGACGCTTGCTATCATAGCCTATAAACAGCCAATCACAAGAGTCGAGGTCGAGGAAGTGCGTGGGGTTAAAAGCGAGAGGCCGATTCAGACACTTGTTGCCAGAGGTTTCATAGAAGAAAGCGGCCGTAAGGAAGGTATAGGCAGACCGATTTTATATGTTACGACACTTGCTTTCCTTGCTTACTTTGGTTTGCATACATTGGATGATCTGCCTCCTCTGCCGGAAGGAACCGATGACCCGGAAGGAGCCGCAGACCTGTTCTTCGAAGATTTCCCTGCCGAATCGAATTGACAAGATTCCCTTAGCTGGATGGGCACATATGCTAGGGCGAGGTGAGTGATCTTGAACAACAGAAATTATCTGGAAGCATTGCTGGAATGGAGCAAGGCAATGCAAGTACATGTGGGGGAGACTTCAATACAGGAATGGGAAGCCGACCTTCGTGAGCTGCAGCATAATTTGCAGCATAAGCTTTTAGACTCCGAAAATATTGCACAGGAGGCAGTATTGCAGTTTCGTCAGGATGCAGAGAGGATTGCAGCCCGGGTAGGGCAGGCCAGCCGCCAGAATAGTGTCAGCTGGGGGCAGCACAGACTTCCGCCGCTTCCTTACCGCTTTGATGCACTGGAGCCGCACATCAGCAGGGAAATCATGGAACTGCATTATACAAAACACCACCAATCCTATGTTGATGGTCTCAATAAAGCAGAAGAAATGCTTTACCTGAATCGGGGGAACAAAACCAGCTCGGACTATAAGCATTATTTAAGAGAGCAATCCTTCCATGGTTCTGGTCATTTCCTCCACACGATTTTCTGGTACAATATGTCGCCTAATGGCGGCGGAGAACCTTCCGGACAGCTGGCGCAGCAGATCCGGAGAGACTTTGGTTCCTTCCAGAGGTTCAAGGAAATGTTTTCAAAGGCTGCTGACAGTGTGGAAGGGGTCGGCTGGGCCATTCTTGTTTGGGAGCCCAGGTCGCACCACTTAGCTATTCAGACGCTTGAAAAGCACCAGCACTTCAGTTTGGCAGATACTATTCCTTTGTTAGTCTTGGATATGTGGGAGCATGCCTATTATCTGCAGTATAAAACAGAGAAAAAGAAGTACGTGGAAAATTGGTGGAACGTCGTCAATTGGGCGAATGTCGCCCAAAGATTCCAAACTGCCAAGCAAGTGAACTGGGCACCATTTTAAGAAAAACCCCTATCCAATAAGGATAGGGGTTTTTCACTTATTCATAAGCTTGTCTTCTGTGCATACACTGATGATAGATGATTAAGGGAGGGTTTGAAACATGTTCAAGCGCGTTCTGGTTGTAATGACTGCCATAATCCTCTGTGCGATGCTCCTGCCAGGGCAAGCGGCCGCAAAACCTGGCGTATCTGCAGATGCAGCAATTCTGATGGAGCTTTCTACTGGCAGGGTTTTATATGAAAAAAACGCATCTGAGCCGAAAAGAATCGCCAGTATCACAAAAATCATGACTGCTATTATCGCGATAGAATCTGGAAAGATGGATGAAGAGGTCCATATCAGCAAAAATGCTGTATATACGGAGGGATCCTCTATTTATCTAGAGGAAGGAGAGGAAATCCCGTTAAAAGATCTTGTTTATGGGCTAATGCTTCGATCCGGAAATGACGCAGCCGTAGCCATAGCTGAACATGTGGGCGGCAGTGAAGAAGGGTTTACCCACTTGATGAATGAGAAAGCGGCATGGCTTGGCATGCAGGATTCCCATTTTGATAATCCGCACGGCCTGGATACAGAGACACATCACAGTTCCGCTTATGACATGGCGTTATTGACGAAGTATGCGATGCAAAATGAGACATTCCGTAAGATCAGCGGAACGAAAACATATAAAGCAGATACCAAGATGTATGCCTGGGGAAACAAAAATAAAATGCTCACGCGTTATTACGAATACTCTACCGGCGGTAAGACAGGTTACACGAAAAAGGCAGGTCGGACACTCGTTAGTACCGCTGAAAAAGATGGAATGGAACTGGTGGTTGTTACGATAAATGACCCGGATGACTGGCAGGATCATATGAATCTTTTTGAATGGGGATTCGATGAATTTGAGCTTACCAAGCTAAAACAGTCTGGGACAGGCACTTCCCTAATCTATCCGCTTTCCGAACAGGAGAAGAAACAAGCGCATACGAAGACACAGCTTCTGAAACAGGACAAGCAAAAAGAAAACCAGCAGATAGGTGCGGATATTTATTATCTGGATGAAAAGAAAATCGGTACAGTGCCGATCTTCGCAGTTCCAGAGAACCCGACACTGGCCGGTAAGACAAAGCAAGTGTTTGACGATCTGGCGGGTGTCCGCTTATGGTGAATTATATTTGGGCAATCATGGCGATCGGAGGCATTATTTATGCCATGATCAATGGGACGATGGATGAAGTGAATAAGGCAATATTCAAAAGTGCAGATGATGCAGTCGTACTTGCCATCAGCTTGATCAGTGTGATGGTGTTTTGGCTCGGTATGACGAAGATAGCAGAAGCCGCCGGACTTTTAAAAGGTCTGGTACGACTGTCCAAGCCGTTCATTGCCAGGTTGTTTCCAGACATTCCGAAGGATCACCCGGCAATGGGATATATCCTGTCCAACCTGACTGCTAATTTCTTTGGTTTGGGAAATGCAGCGACACCTATGGGAATAAAAGCGATGGAAGAGATGAAGAAGCTAAGCGGCAGCCCCAAAGCGAGCCGTTCGATGATAACCTTCCTGGCTATCAACACATCCAGTTTGACACTGATTCCAACGACCGTGCTTGCTGTGCGGATGAAATATGATTCGCAATCACCGACCGAGATTGTCAGCGCTACCTTACTGGCTTCGATCATCTCTTTCATTGGAGCCATTCTGATTGATAGGCTCTTTTATGAAATCAGGAGACGGAAGGAGCGGCATGTATGAGTCTGCTTACTACCGCCAGTATGTGGATCATTCCTTGTCTCATACTTGTTGTACTAACTATCGCGACTGCGAAACGACTGCCGACTTACGAACTGTTTGTGGATGGCGGCAAGGAAGGTATCGGTTTGGCTATCTCGATACTCCCTTTTCTGCTCGGAATGCTAGTCTCGATTGCGATTCTTCGGGCTTCTGGTGCATTGGATGCCATTATCGGCCTGATTACACCTTTTCTGAGCTTTATCGGAATGCCTGCTGATATCGTCCCGCTGGCACTCGTAAGGCCGATCAGCGGAACAGCAGCACTCGGAATGACAACAGAACTGATTGCAACCCATGGTCCGGACTCTTTCATTGGCAGATTGGCTTCCGTGCTACAGGGAAGTACGGATACCACTTTTTATATACTGACAGTCTATTTTGGTGCCGTCGGTATCCGTAAGATGGGGGATGCATTAAAAGTTGGACTGTTGGCTGATGTTATTGGTATAATGGCATCAATAATAGTAGTAACGATTATATTCGGAGCATGAGAGGCGTTGACAACCGTTAACGCTCTTTCTTTTGTTCCTGATGATAAAAAGTGAGGATCAGTAAATGGATAAACAAGCAGAACGCCTGCAGAAAGTAATTGCCCACAGCGGGATTACATCAAGAAGAAAAGCCGAGACGATGATTTTGGAAGGCAAAGTCAAGGTAAATGGCAAGGTTGTGAAGGAACTTGGTATCAAAGTGACCGATAGAGACACTGTAGAAGTAAATGGAATACCGCTTGAAAAGGAAAAGTCTGTCTATTATATGCTTTACAAACCACGCGGCGTCATTTCAAGCGTGCAGGATGAGAAAGACCGGAAAGTAGTGCTCGACTTGATGCCGGAAGTATTGGAAAGAGTCTATCCAATTGGCCGTCTTGATTATGACACATCAGGTTTGCTGCTTCTGACGAATGACGGAGAGTTTGCCAATATGCTCATGCATCCAAGCCAGAAGATCGACAAAGTGTATGTTGCCAAAGTCAAAGGCATACCTACCCCGGATGAATTAAAACAGCTGAAACGTGGCATTATGATTGACGGACATAAATGCAAAGCTGTTTATGCGAAGCTGATGAGTGCTGACAGAAAGAAGAATACAAGCCTTGTTCAAATTATCCTGCATGAAGGACGCAATCGCCAGGTGAGAAAAATGATGGAAAGAATTCAATTTCCTGTTCAGAAGCTAAAGCGCGAAAGATATGGTTTCTTGACACTTGAAGGGCTTCAGCCAGGTGCATATCGTAAGCTGACACCAGAAGAAGTACATCGGTTCAAAATGGAATACAAAGAAAAAAGTAAATAATTTGTCAAAATTGCTGGCTGGAAGAGATGCTATACTTGGCAAAGAGGTGAGGATACATGACACCTATTCGTAAGAGGCGTTTCATTGTACGTCTGACTGTGCTTGTCTTACTGGCTGGCCTTGTTTTGACAGCGTGCTGGCAGCTGTTGGGAGAAGGAAAGGCAGAAAAGGTAGGAGAAGGACAACAGGCACCTGAATTCAAGCTGACGGATATGCGGACTGGCCAAGAGTTCAAACTATCTGATATGCGCGGCAAAGGTGTCCTAATCAATTTTTGGGCAACTTATTGCGAGCCTTGCAAGCAGGAAATGCCTTTGTTCGAAGAGGCATCCGATACATATGAAAACAAAGATGTGATTCTTGCTGCTGTCAATGTGGACGAAAGCAGCGTTGTCATTGATCGTTTCCGAAAGCAGTATGATCTTACTTTTCCAATTTTGCAGGATAATGGACAAGTGATGGAAGCATATGGAGTAGATGCGCTGCCGGCTACGTTTTTCATCTCAGCAGATGGAACAGTCAGCAGGACTGTTTATGGGCCGTTGGAAACGGAGCGGCTGGAGGAATATTTAGATGAGATTGTGCCTTGAGAAAAGAGGCGATGTTTGTGCAGAAATGTTCTAAATGTAAGCATGAAAACGAAAAGTGCGACCATTGCGGAAGCTACGTAAACGAAAAAATGGACATGCGTTATGAAAATGCAGACCGCCGCTCCCAGCAGCGCAACCAGACGATGATCGACAAGGTTTGGCGTTTTTTCGCATCTGTGCGGAACGGTATGTATATCCTCTTCCTGACTTTGCTTGCAACGGCGCTCGGCACCATTCTTCCGCAGCGGGCATACATACCTATTGATCGACTGGCTCAGGAATTTTACGAATCAGAATATGGCAACTTCGGAAGTCTGTATTATGCATTAGGTTTTGATCAGTTATACAGCTCATGGTGGTATATGACGCTCCTCGGGATGCTTGGTGCAAGTATCCTGATTGCCAGTATCGACCGTTTTTCCCCTTTGTACCGTGCATTGAAGCTGCAGCCAGTGAAGCGCAAGAAACATTTCCTGATAAGTCAAGTGTATGTTCGGAATTTGGAAATCAGTGATCATGAGATCTTGTTAAAGCAAATACGGGCAAGACGTTATCGTATCCGCCAAGATGGACAGGATTATCTGGCTGAGAAAAACAGGTTTGCCAGGTGGGGTCCATATGTGAATCATATCGGTCTGCTCCTGGTGCTGCTGGCAGCTTTCCTTAGGCTGTTTCCTTATTTTTATCAAGATGAATTTGTATGGATAAGGGATGGTGAAACAGCGGTAGTGCCCGATACCGATCAATCATTGTTTATCAAAAATGAACAATTCAATGTCGATACATACGATAAGGATGATCCAAAGTTCAAAGCTGCTATCGAACAAGAAGGCAGGTCGATCCCGAAAAGCTTCACAACAGATATCATTGTTTATGAAGGTGAGGATCATATAGCCGGTGATACTCCTGGTTTAAGGGTATTGACACAATTGAAGGTGTCCGTTAACCATCCAGTCAAAGCAGCTGGGTTTACGATCTATCAATCAGGCTATCAGCTGAATGAGTTCAGCAGTTTGTCTCTCCGCGCTGAAAATGAAGAAGGTATATCAGCTGATTTTAAAGTCGATACCGATAATCCCCAAGCGAATTATACGCTTGATAACGGTCTTCAAGCAACATTAGTTGATTATTATCCGGACTATCAATTGGACGGGGACAAAATGACTACTGCATCTAAATACCCTCGAAATCCTGCATTCGTTTTTGATATTTCAGAAGGCGATAATACGCAAAGACTTTTCATAGCAATTGATGAGGTTGTTTCGGAGACAGAAACGAACAAATACAACGTACGTGCAGTGGATTATGATACGCATAATGTGACTGGATTGTCCGTGAAACGCGATTTGACTTTACCAGTATTCCTGCTCGGAGGACTCATATTCATGATCGGTCTTGTCCAGGGACTTTATTGGCAGCATCGCAGGATCTGGCTTCAAAGACAACCTGATGGCTCCTATCTTATTGCAGGACATACGAATAAGCATGCGTCCTCCTTTGAAAGAGAATTGGATAGTATTTTCTACAATTATGATAAAGGAGAGAGCAGCTGATGGAAAAGTTATCTATCATTAGCGGTCATTTGCTGGAAGCTGCTTTTATCAGTTACCTGCTTGGTATCATCTTATTCACATGGTCAGCGGCAAAGCATAGGCATGACCTTATTGAGCGGATTGCTTGGTCTGTCACTGCTGCCGGATGGATTGCACAGCTCGGTTTTTTCATCCTTCGATGGGTGTACAGCGGACATGCACCGGTAAGCAATTTATTTGAATTCATGACCTTCTTTGGCATGATGCTCATATTGGTTCTGCTGATTATGTATCGGTTTTACCGCTACCCGATTTTAGCGGTAACGGCATTGGTTATCAGTATACTGATCATTGGATGTGCAGCCATGTTTCCGCGGGAAGTAGCACCGCTTGTGCCTTCGCTGCAAAGTCATTGGCTGTATATTCATGTAACAACGGCTGCACTAGGGGAAGCCGTACTTGCTGTCAGCTTTTTCGCTGGGTTTCTTTATATCCTGCATGAAACGAATCAAGACAAACAGCATAAGAGGGTATGGCTGATTGAAAGCATAATCGTTGTTATATTATCAGTTGCAGGCTACATGCTGCTTGCTATTCTTTTCCGAACATTCGGATATACTGCTAGTGTGACGACAGCAGAGGCAAGCATCATCTATCAGCTGCCTCCTGTCTTTGTTCCAAATGATTCGATATCCTCACCATTTCCGATCGGTATATCTGTTCCCGACTGGCTGCGCGGTGAAAATGCGGCAATGAAGCTAAATACAATCTGCTTGTCCTTGCTCGCTGGTTGTGTACTTTATGTTCTCATTCGTCTCTTTACTAAAAAGAGAATCGGAGCAGCACTGCAGCCGCTAGTGCGCAGAATGCCTAAGGATATGCTGGATGATATCGGCTATCGTTCTGTAGCAGTCGGTTTTCCTATCTTCACACTTGGTGCGCTTATCTTTGCGATGATCTGGGCCCAGCAGGCATGGGATCGCTTTTGGGGCTGGGATCCCAAAGAAGTATGGGCGCTGATTACGTGGCTTTTCTATGCTGCTTATTTACATATACGTATGCTGAGAGGCTGGCAGGGCATACGATCAGCATGGCTCGCAGTGATCGGCTTTTGTATCATCATGTTCAATTTGCTGGCAGTAAATTTGCTTATCGTTGGATTACACGCGTATGCTTAACATAAAAAGAGAAAAGGGGAAGGACCATGGAAACAGAAGCACATATTCTTGTAGTAGACGATGAAGAAAGAATCCGCAGGCTCGTGCGCATGTATCTGGAGAAGGAAGGCTACACGCTTGATGAAGCCGCTGACGGAGACCAGGGACTTCAAATGGCAAACGAGACAGACTATGATGTTATCCTATTGGATGTCATGATGCCCGGCAAGGATGGAATAGAGGTTTGTCAGGAGATCCGCAAAGAAAAAGGCACGCCGATCATCATGCTGACAGCCAAGGGGGAAGAAGCTGACCGGGTAGAAGGCTTTGAAGTCGGTGCGGATGATTATATCGTGAAACCTTTCAGTCCTCGTGAAGTCGTCCTGCGTGTAAAAGCACTATTGAGACGGTCTTCCACGACTAAATATTTGCATACCGATGCAAAAGCGAAGGACTTGCTTGTATTCTCCCATCTTACTATCGATAAGGATGCCCACCGTGTGACGGCGGATAATTCGGAAGTTACATTGACACCAAAGGAATATGAATTGCTGCACTTCCTTGCTTCGACACCAGATAAAGTGTACGGCCGAGAAGAGCTGCTCAAACAGGTTTGGAAATATGAGTTCTTCGGAGACTTGCGTACAGTAGATACACATGTCAAAAGGTTACGTGAAAAATTAAGCAAGGTTTCAGAAGAAGCTGCTAGCATGATTGTGACAGTGTGGGGTGTCGGATACAAATTCGAAGCGGATAAAAGCTGATGCTGTGGGGAAGTGTTGTTAACAAGTTATGGCTGACTATCCTGGTTCTTGTGTCAGTCGTCCTTGGTCTGCTTACTTTTTTGCTGCTGGAGTTTTTTGGTAATTTCCATATTGAAGAGGCCGAAGAAAGCCTTATGCAGACAGCTACGAAGGTGTCCATTTTACTGGAAGAAATCGATGACCGAAATACTGTATATGATACAGCAGAACGTGTGCAGGACCCGAATTCCCGCATAGCTATCCTACAGAATGATGAGCTTTGGATATCAAATCCAGATGAGGCGGAGCCATTGCCTGATGTTGACCAGCAATGGCTGCTGAATGATGATACATTAAATAAGGCTGTAACCGATGGTGAAGATGTATCCAAGCAGCTAATTCTGCCTAATACCGATAGAAGCGTAATCGTTGTCGGTACACCGCTGCAGGATGGTTCTGGTGCGGTCTATGTCTATCAATCACTATCTGTCGTAAAAGAGACAGGTAATCAGACGACACAGATCATCCTCTTAGGAGCAGGGATCGCCTTCGTGCTGACAACCGTGTTTGCCTTTTTCCTATCATCCAGAATCACGAAACCACTGATTAAAATGCAGGATGCAGCACTGAACGTCGCCAGAGGTGAATTCGGGACAGAAGTGCCTGTCGTTACACATGACGAGATAGGCATGCTGGCAACTGCTTTGAACAAGATGGGTAAACAGCTGGAATTCAATATCAATGCACTAAGCCAGGAAAAAGAGCATCTTGCCCGTGTTGTAAATGCCATGGTGGATGGCGTCGTCATGATCAATCGGCAGGGTGAACTAACCGTGACGAATCCGCCGGCTGAAGCATTTATCCATGATTGGCAGTTTGAGAATGGCGAAACATTTCATGAAGTGCCAGGTGTCTGGCTTGAGATCATGGAAAGTGTTGTCTCAACTGCATCGGAGGTTACACGAGAGGTGACGATCCAGGGACGCGAATGGGTGATTATAGCAACACCCCTTTATGATGATGCAGCTATTCGCGGTGCGGTTGCTGTCGTTCGGGATATGACACAGGAACGAAGATTGAATAAGCTTCGCGAAGATTTTATAACGAATATCACGCATGAACTGCGCACTCCGATTTCCTTACTGCAAGGCTATAGTGAAGCAATCATCGATGATATCGCCGATACAGTCGAAGCAAAAAACGAGCTGGCTCAAATCATCCACGATGAATCTTTGCGAATCGGCAGACTCGTCAATCAGCTGCTTGACCTTGCTCGGATGGAAGCAGGCGATACAAATCTCGTGATGGAAGACGTAGAAATAAATCCTTTCCTGGAGCGGATTGTTCGTAAGTTCCAAGGCTTGGCCGATGAAAGGGAAATCAAACTTGGGCTCGTCAATGCAGTGGATAAACGCACCTATCATTTTGCGCCTGATGCACTGGAGCAAGTACTGACGAATTTGATTGATAATGCCATAACCCATACAGAGCATGCAGGTGCTGTACAGGTATTGGTATCCGACGATAAAGATCAGCTTGTTA
This sequence comes from Virgibacillus sp. 7505, assembly GCF_002272135.1. Lineage (GTDB taxonomy): Bacteria > Bacillota > Bacilli > Bacillales > Amphibacillaceae > Terribacillus. Next base: position 131,836 of record NZ_NPBF01000018.1, read on the forward strand.
TAATCGTCAAAGACTCTGGGAGCGGGATACCGGAAGAAGATTTGCCTTTTGTATTCGAACGATTCTACAAGGCCGACAAATCGAGAACAAGAAAAACCGCTAAAACCGGAAATGGCTTAGGACTTGCTATCGCTAAAAATATCATTCAAGCTCACAATGGTACTATCAAAGTGACGAGTAAACTGCGTGAGGGAACAACCTTTACTATTCGTCTCCCTCAGGATACAAACCTGACATAATATGATAAAATAAGCTGAATCAAAGCGTACAAGGTGTCGAACAGACTTGATAGGGAACACGGTGTGATTCCGTGACTGTCCTCGCAGCTGTGATTACCGCCGAAAAGAACATATCCACTGTCCTATTCGATGGGAAGGGTTCTTAGTAGATGAAGGTATCAGTCAGCAGACCTGCCCTGTGTGCTTGTGTTTCACCGCTTCGAGGACTGAGCGGTTGGAGCGGCAGCTTCTGATGCTCTTTCCTTTATTAAAAGGGAGGATTTTTTTATGAAAAAAGTATTACATATGTTATCTGCCTTATTGCTGGCAGCAGGCATACTGGCTGGCTGCGGGACGACCGAACAGCCGCAGCAAAACCAGCAGGCAGAGCAGAAGACCGAACAGCAGGTCACTATCACCTTATCTGAAGATGGAGAAGAGATTTCATCCAAGGAAGTCAGCTTCGAGGAAGGCGACAATCTTTTGGATGTAATGAAAGAGAACTTTGAAATCGAGGAAGATGGTGGATTCATCACGGCAATTGATGGCCATTCCCAGGATGAAAATGCCAATAAATACTGGCTTTTCACGGTTAATGGGGAAATGTCACAAGTCGGAGCGAATGAGCTTGAATTGAAAGACGGCGATGAAGTCGTCTTCGATCTTCAAGCAACTTAATGTTTACAACACGTAAGCTGACGCTGCTGGCAATGCTGACGGCACTTGCTGCGGTAGGCAGGATATATGCGAATGTGCTGTTTCCGTTTCTGCCGAATATGCAGCCGTTGACGAGTGTTATCATCATTTGTTCGCTTTTGCTTGGTCCGGCTGCAGGTGTTGTTATTGCTGTTTTGTCCACGCTTTTATCCAATATGATCTTGGGTATGGGATTATGGACATTGTGGCAGATGCTCGCTTGGGGATTGATTGGTCTGACATTCGGACTGATAGGCAAGCTATGGAATGACCCGCCACTAATTGTCATGACGGCTGCCAGCGTTTTTACAGGCTATGTATATGGCATCTTGATATCACTGCCGAATGTATTCATAATGGAACATTTTCTGGCGTACTATCTTGCTGGTCTTAGTTTCGATACGATGCATGCAATCGGTAATGGAATTTTCTTTTTCATTTTGTACCCTGTTCTGCGAAAGCTGTTCAGCAAGTGGATTCCTGCAGAAGGAAAAAGAACCACTTCCTCTTAAAGGGAAGTGGTTCTTCATATATGGGATAATGCTTCTTTTGCGATAATCAAATCACTTAGTTTAATCGACTCGGTCGGACACTCTTCAAATGCCTCTGTTACATCTTCCTGCAATTCCTCCGGTACAGCAAAGGTACCAGTATTGCGGTCGAGCAGGACAAATGCCAGACCTTCATCATCATAATCGTATACATCGGGCGCGACAGCTCCGCATGTACCGCAGGCGATACAAGTATCCTGATCGACATATGTATACATTGCCATCCCGCTTTCCCCCTTCCGCTTTCAACAAAGCTGCTTCTTGCTTTATACTAAGTGTAGCGCGTCCCGAAACGGAATACAAGCTTACAGAAAGGTTGATTGCCATGCTTCTGGCTTCTATCATCATACATGCCGCTCAGCCCATCAGGCATGAACGGAGTTCGGCGTCCATCTATCATCTTCTGCAAGGCAAGCGTTCCGCCCAAACATTGCAGGATGCCCATATGTACGGTCTTACCCATCTGTTTGGCATCTATCCGAAGCTATCCAGACAGTTTTTCGACCAGGTGGCCGAGGATGCCATGCAGGAAGAAAGCCAAGATATACTAAAAAATCTGCCATATTTCAATGGTATGACCTATCAGACTCAAACAGAGCCATTCTTATATCGGCTGCTTCTGCTCGTTCAACTGCTTTCCAATCTAGCGAAAGAGGAGAAGCAGTATATTCCTGTAACGGATAACCCAGCTATCCAACATTGGATAAAGCAGTTGTATCGACAGGAACAGCATCACTTGGAAGATTGGCGAAACGGAGTATATAAGGAGCTATATGGATTGCTCGGGAAGCTGCCGCAAATACAGGCAGATTTATTCGTTGACCGAATGACCGGCTACCATCATATCGGCTTGACTACTGTTCAGCTGGCAGAAAAATATCACGTGCATGAAACAGATGTGCTCCTATATCAGACGTCGACTGTCCACCATCTTTTGCAGCATGCTGAGAGCGATGGGGCAGCTTATCCATATCTTGCTGCACTCATGGATAGACCACAGCAGCAGATCCGTTCCATCACAACTACTGCGCAAAAGACTCGGACAATGCTTGAGCGTGGTATGTCAGTAGAGCAAATCGCTTTAGTCAGAGGTTTGTCAGAGAACACAATTAAAGATCATATTGTGGAAATCACTTGGATAGATGGAGAAGCACTTTCCAGTAAATTCATTTCCGATAACGATGCCAGTATCATTTTAGCGAGCGCTATGCAGGCTGGTACAAACAAACTAAAACAAATACATGCTTTGCTGGAAGGGAAATATGATTATTTTCAGATCAGATTGGCATTAGCATTACGGAAAGAACAGGAGGTGAAAGCATGAAAGCAGATTTGCAAAAGGCATTGCAGAAGTTCTATGGCTACAATCAGTTCCGTACTGGGCAGGAGGAAATACTGGGCAGTGTCCTAGCGAACCATCATACATTGGGAGTCTTGCCGACAGGAACGGGGAAATCTATCTGTTATCAGCTGCCTGCTTTCATGCGGAGCGGACAAGTCATTGTTGTTTCTCCCCTCCTGTCTCTGATGGAAGATCAAGTGAAGCAGCTGCGTGCCAGAGGTTTCAAGCGAGTGGCTGCACTGAATAGTTTTCTCGATTTTGAAGACAAGCAGCAGATCATGCGGAAACTTCAGCATTACGATCTGCTGTATGTTTCTCCGGAGATGCTGCAAAACGAATTCCTGATTAATCGTCTGCAGACACTGCATATTCAATTGTTTGTAGTGGATGAAGCCCATTGTATTTCGCAGTGGGGGCAGGAATTCCGGACGGATTACCTTCGCTTGGCAGAAGTGATAAGAAACCTGGGCAGTCCGCCAGTTCTTGCATTGACGGGAACTGCTACTCCAGAAGTCCAAGCGGATATTCAGCATTTGCTTGGGGATCTGGACATGGATAAGCATATCTATCCGATGGATCGGGAAAATATCTCTTACTTCGTCAAGGAAGTACAGGACCAGCAGGAAAAGAATGAAACGATGCTAGCCTTGCTGAGAAAGATTCAAGCTCCGACAATCATTTATTTTTCAAGCCGGAATATGGCCGAAAGTACGGCAGCTATCATTCGGGCAAATATGCCGGACATGCCGTGTGCTTACTATCACGGAGGCATGGAGAATGAAGACAGGATATTGATCCAGCAGCAGTTCCTTGCCGGCCAGCTGCAGATCATTTGCTGTACGAGTGCATTTGGTATGGGAGTGGATAAAGAAGATGTTCGTCTGATCGTTCATTATCATTTGCCAAGTGATAAGGAATCTTTCATTCAGGAGGTCGGCAGAGCTGGACGTGATGGCGAGGAAAGTGTAAGTGCTGTTCTTTATAGTCCGGGCGATTGGCAAATACCCATCCATCTGATTGAGCAGGACCTTCCAGAGCAAGCTTCGATTCAGCAAATGCTGCGTTTCCTTTATCAGCGCGTAAAAGCAGGTCAGACAGAACTTCCATCTTACGAGCTGCTCATCCAGCATATTCCGATTAGTGAGACGCAATGGCGATTTTTACTTTATCAAATGGAGAAACATGATATAGTTAAGGTAAATCATCTGCATTATAAGGCAAATGCCTGGAAGGAATTCCTTAACCAGATAGAGAAGTTTGTTGGAGACAGGAAAAGGCATAAGCTGAAGCAGCTGCAGCGTATGAAGGAATGGGTTTATACAGATACATGCAGACGCCAAGTGCTTTTTGCTGACTTTCAGTCTGAAGTGCGCCCAGCAAAAGGCAGATGCTGTGATAATTGCGGTGATACCCTTGCGGAATGGCAGGCAGGTTTGACGAATGCACAGCCGGAACGTACTGGCTGGCGGGAGCAGCTGTATCACCTCCTGCAGCAGTAAAAAGGAAATGGAAGGATGGACACTTCATGGTAAAGACAGAAGAGAAGGATCAGAATCTGGAGGAGCTGGTGGCATCCGTGACACAGTCTCCGGGTGCCGAGGAATTTAAACCAGATCAAGAAGAATCGGAACCAGCAGTTCAGCGTATCGATGTTCTTAATTTACCCCCACGCCGGACAGTCCATGACGGACAGCGGACAAGCTTCCGTCTGCGCTGGAATGGAGGTATTGCCAGGTTCATCCTCCTGACGGTCATCGTGCTGGCAGTAATAGGATTTATTCTGTTGTACACAGATGTGCCGCTGTCGATACCAGCCCTATTTTAGTCCGTTTTCAGTTTGGACAACAAGGGTATTTTTAACTCAAAGATTAATATACTAACTATACGTACAAATCCTTTCTGTTCGAGGTTGTAAACTATCACGAAAATGGACGCTCCCATTGGGAGGGTGCCGCGTACAAAACATAAAGCGAATCATATGCTATCTATATCTAGAATGGCATCCAAGGGGGAAAAGTGATGAAGTTAGAGCGCGTTTCATTAAATCAATTCAAGATCTTTCTTACCTTCGACGATTTAATCGAGAGAGGCTTGACTAAAGAAGATCTGTGGCATGATCTTCCAGGCGTTCATCAGCTTTTTCACGATATGATGTATGAAGCAAGCGATGAATTGGGCTTTGAATTGGAAGGCACACTTCTTGTTCAAGTGCATATTCTTCAAGCACAAGGGATGCAGATCATCGTAACACAGTATCCACAGACGGAAGACTTCGAAGAAGAAGAGGATTATATCGAGATGAAAGTGACACTTGACGAAAGCAGGGAGCTTATCTTCTCATTCACAGATTTTGAGGACATCATCAGCGTTTCACGTCAGCTGGACCAAATCGGCATTGAAGATGCCGCTGTGTACTTTATGAACGATCTTTACTATATGGAAATTCGAACGCTGCTCCATCCTGCGGCGCGGGAAAACCTGATTGCAGTCATGTCGGAATTCGCTAACCCGAGTATTGTCACCTCGGTTCGGCTGAATGAATACGGCAAAAAGATTTTCGATAAGGATGCAATACGGCAGATCTGCACGTATTTTGCATAAGTTGCCGAAGATACCGGAGCATCTGCCGGTATCTTTTTGATTTTTGATTAAATACATGTTTCTCATTATCCATCTGGCTGCTTTTTTGTTAGAATGGAGGGGAAGATTTGATGTGGTAATATCGCTAAACAAGATGGGGAAACATTTAGGAGGTACAGAATAGTGGCCGACAACGCTGCGGAATCTACCAACAACAAGCATAAGGACGTATTAGAATCGACACAGAGGGTCGTACAAACGGCTTTGCAGAAACTTGGCTATCCTGAGGAAGTCTATGAATTACTGAAAGAACCAGTACGGTTGATGACAGTCCGTATTCCAGTTCGAATGGACGATGGCAGTACGAAGATATTCACAGGGTACAGGGCTCAGCATAACGATGCAGTTGGTCCAACCAAGGGTGGCGTTCGTTTCCATCCGGAAGTGAGTGAGAATGAAGTAAAAGCATTGTCCATTTGGATGAGTCTGAAAGCGGGTATCGTCGACTTACCTTATGGAGGCGGTAAAGGCGGTATCATCTGTGATCCCCGTGAAATGAGTTTTCGGGAGCTGGAAGGTGTCAGCCGTGGATATGTACGGGCAATCAGTCAGATTGTCGGTCCGACGAAAGACATACCAGCACCGGATGTGATGACCAACTCTCAGATAATGGCATGGATGATGGACGAATACAGCAGGATGGATGAATTCAACAATCCAGGGTTCATCACCGGAAAGCCGATTGTATTGGGAGGTTCACATGGCAGGGAAACAGCTACAGCTAAAGGCGTGACAATCTGCTTGAAGGAAGCTGCCAAGCAGCGAGGCATCAAAATCGAAGGAGCGCGTGTTGTCATTCAAGGCTTCGGAAATGCTGGCAGTTACCTAGCTAAATTCATGCACGAAGCTGGTGCGAAGGTAATCGGTATTTCAGATGCTTACGGGGCGCTTCATGACCCGGATGGCCTGGATATCGACTATTTGCTTGATCGAAGGGACAGCTTCGGAACAGTGACCAACTTGTTCAAGTCCACAATTTCCAACCAGGAATTATTGGAGCTTGATTGCGATATACTTGTACCAGCTGCGGTAGAAAACCAAATCACCAAAGATAATGCACATAAAATTAAAGCTCAGATTGTGATTGAAGCTGCAAATGGACCGACAACGTTTGAAGCGACCAAGATCCTGACAGAACGCGGTATCTTGATAGTTCCGGATGTGCTTGCATCGGCAGGCGGTGTGACGGTCTCCTATTTTGAATGGGTGCAGAACAACCAGGGCTTTTATTGGACGGAGCAGGAAGTAGAAGAAAGATTAGAGAAAGTGATGCTGAAAGGGTTCCAAAATGTATACCAGACTGCACAAACTAGACGGGTCGATATGCGGCTGGCTGCATACATGGTAGGTGTCCGGAAAATGGCGGAAGCATCCAGATTCAGAGGCTGGATCTAATCATATTGGAAATTATGCTCTTATCCTGAAGCAAAAAGGATAAGAGCTTTCTCTTTTCTCGGGAAGAGGGATAGAAAGGAGCAGTACAATGCATAAAGAACAAGCAATCATTATAGGAGCCGGTCCATGCGGATTATCCGCAGCAATTGAGCTGCAAAAAGTTGGTATCGAACCGCTTCTTATCGAAAAAGGCAATGTCGTTAATTCGATTTATAATTATCCTACACATCAAACCTTTTTCAGTTCCAGTGAGCGGCTGGAGGTAGGCGACATCGCATTTGTAACCGAAATGAAGAAACCAGTCAGGAACCAGGCGCTGGCTTATTATCGAACAGTGGCTCAGCGGCAGAATTTGCGTATACATACTTTTGAGCGAGTGATGCAAGTGTCTGGAAGTGTTCATGACTTTACGTTAACTACGAAGACGATGAAGGAGGAAGAAAAACACTATAAAGCAGATTATGTTATTGTAGCAACCGGATACTACGATCAGCCTTACTTGATGAATGTGCCTGGTGAGAATCAGCCGCATGTATTCCATTATTTTAAAGAAGCTCATCCTTATTTCGGTAAAAATGTGACGGTAATTGGCGGGAAAAATTCCGCCGTCGATGCTGTGTTAGAACTTCATAAAGCAGGAGCGAATATTACTGCACTCTATCGCGGCAGTACATATTCCAAAAGTGTAAAGCCTTGGATCCTCCCAGAATACGAATCATTGGCTCGTAATGGATACATCGACCATAGATTCAATGCACATATTAAAGAGATCACCGATACACAGGTTATTTATGAAGCAGATGGCGAGACTCAATCAGTCGACGCTGATTTCGTTTTTGCGATGACTGGGTACCGGCCCGACTTGAAGCTGCTGCAAAGCATGGGTATCTCCATTCATCCAGAAACAGGAAAGCCTGACTATGATCCGGAAACAATGGAGTCTAACGTACCGGGTATTTTCATTGCGGGAGTAATCGCAGCTGGGAATAATAACAACGAAGTATTCATCGAAAATGGACGTTTCCATGGTGGACAGATTGCCCAATCCATTGCTTCGCGTAACTGAAAGGAAGAAAATAGATGAAAAAAGGGAAAGTTGTATTGATCACTACTGGCGGCACAATTGCCAGTGTTCCGAATGAAGAAAGCGGGAAACTTACATCCGGTGAAATGACGGGTGAGGAACTGCGCAGCCAGATTGATCTGCCGGATCATATCGAAGTCATAGTGGTAAGTGCACTTCAGAAACCGAGTATGCACATTACGTTTGATGACCTGCTGTCATTAAAAGAAATAATCGAACAGCAGCTAAAGGATCCGCAAGTCCAAGGGGTTGTTGTCACACATGGCACAGATTCGCTGGAGGAAACGGCTTATTTCCTTGATTTGACCATAGCGGATGCCCGTCCAGTTGTAGTCACAGGTTCTCAGCGTGCTATCCACGAACTTGGTTCTGATGTGTTCATCAACCTGCGCCACGCTGTTCTGACAGCTTTTGATGACCAATTGTTGGATTGCGGGACTGTTGTTGTCTTCAATGAGCGTATTTTCCCAGCAAAATATGTTAAAAAAGAGCATGCCTCCAATATCCAAGGCTTCAATGCTTTCGGGTTCGGTTATTTAGGTATTATTGACAATGATAAAGTGTATCTCTATCAAAAACCGGTCAAACGGAATACGTATGAGCTGAAAAGCAGGCTTCCTGACGTGGATATTATCAAGTGCTATCTGCAGGCGGACGGCAAATTTCTTAAAGCAGCGCGTGAAGCAGGGGTGAAAGGCATTGTCTTAGAGGGCGTTGGGCGAGGACAAGTAGCTCCAAAAATGAAAGAAGAAATCCTTCAAGCCTTACAGGATGGTATCAAAATCATTCTAACGACTGCTTCTGAAGAAGGTAATGTTTATACGACATATGATTATGAGGGAAGTGCCTATGATCTGTATAAGGCTGGTGTTCTGTTAGGAAAGGATCAAGATAGTAAGAAAGCCCGTATCGAGCTTGCCGTTGCTTTGGCATCTGATCAGACCGACAGGCTTATATAGACCGCAGGAATTATTTCCTGTTTCTTTCCAGTAACATATTCCAAAAAAATAGACCACATGGTACGATAAAGGAAGATTGTTAGTTGGAAGAGGTGCTATCATGCTTACCATCCTTTCCGCAGCTATTGCGCCAGCCCTCGCGCTTCTCACCTTCTTCTATTTGAAGGATCGTCTGGAGCCCGAGCCGCTCAGCATGGTACTGCGGACTTTCCTATATGGCGCTCTGCTTGTTTTTCCTATCATGTTCATCCAATATGCGATGAAAGCTGAAGGATTAAGCACGCATCCGATCGTTTACTCATTTTTCACTGTCGGATTCATGGAAGAGTTCTTCAAATGGTTCATCTTCCTATACACAGCTTTCCGGCACACTGAGATGGATTCGGTATATGATGGGATCATTTATGGTGTCAGTATCAGCTTGGGCTTTGCTACGGTGGAGAATGTACTCTACTTATTTGCGCATGGGGTAGACTATGCCTTCACTCGGGCACTTTTCCCGGTTTCTTCCCATGCTCTTTTTGGAGTGCTGATGGGATATTATCTCGGAAGAGCTAAATTCGGCAGTTATCATCCTCGTATGCGTATTTTCGGAGCGATGCTGATCCCGTTTTTGCTGCACGGATTGTACGATTATATTTTACTGATTGTTACATTCAACTGGATTTACGTACTGGTTCCCTTCATGATCATCCTTTGGATAATCGGACTTCGTAAGGTGCGATCAGCAATTCAGCATCCTATTGAACAGATACATACAACGAAATAAAAGAGTCAGGCAGTGAATCTGCCTGGCTCTTTTTTTATTGCATAATATGAGCACACGAGAAGAAAGCTATCGGTATCAGATCATAGTTAGGTTGGAGGAAAAAGACAGATGGAAAGTAAAAAGTTTCGGCTTTGCAAATTGTTATGTGCCGGTCTGATATTGATAGGCGCAATCCTATCGGCACCTGTAGAGACTAAAGCCTTTTCCGATCAGGTGATCCAGCATGGAGCCACAGGTGACGACGTAGTGGAACTGCAAGCTCGCTTACAATATGCAGGGTACTACAATAAAACAATTGATGGTGTTTTCGGGTGGAGCACGTACTGGGCACTTCGTAATTTTCAATATGAATTCGGAATGGAGATTGACGGTGTTGCAGGCCAGCAGGCGAAAGACAAGCTAGTTTCCATGACGAAGTACGACAAAGCTTTCGTTATGCGTCAGATTCAAGAAGGTAATACATTCACTTATTATGGTGGAACACCGCAGGAAAATCAGGTGAAGAAGCGTGGTAATGGAGGCGGAGGCGGTAATAATGCTAATTCTAATGCTCCAACTACGTCTGCAGTCAATGTTCCAAATGGCTATTCTCAGAATGATATTAAACTAATGGCTAATGCTGTCCATGGAGAAGCGCGAGGAGAACCGTATGTTGGGCAAGTAGCAGTAGCAGCAGTCATCCTGAACAGGGTGGAAGATCCTTCTTTCCCCAACACCATTTCTGGTGTCATTTTCGAACCGAGAGCTTTCACAGCTGTTGCAGATGGCCAAATATGGCTGACACCCGATGAAACAGCGGAACAAGCAGTATTGGATGCAATAAACGGCTGGGATCCTTCCGGAGGAGCCATTTATTACTTCAACCCAAACACGGCAACTTCGCCATGGATTTGGGGCAGACCTCAGATTAAAACGATCGGTGAACACATTTTCTGTATGTAGAAAGGAGAGCGAAGGATGTACAAATGGGTTATTATCGGCGTTCTGGCTTTGGCACTCACAGGAACAGCTTTTTGGGGCTATAATGAACGCCAGGAAAAGAATGATATCAAGATGCAAGCAGAGAATAATTATCAGCGTTCTTTCCACGAGCTGACGTATCGGATTGATACGCTGCACGATAAGATCGGAGCGACACTGGCAATGAACTCCAGAGATTCCCTTTCCCCACAATTAGCGGAAATCTGGCGTTTATCATCTGAAGCACATACAGACGTCGGCCAGCTTCCATTAGCACTTTTACCGTTTGAAAAAACAGAGAAATTTTTAACGAACATTGGTGATTTTACGTACAAAACAGCTGTCCGGGATTTGGACAAGGAACCATTGTCTGAAGAAGAAATGGAGCGCTTGGAGAAGCTGCATGATAATGCGGGGCAAATTAAAGATGAGCTGCGGAATGTCCAAAATACAGTTCTGGGAGATAACCTGCACTGGACTGATGTGGAGCTTGCGTTATCAGATGATGAACCAGATCATTCAGATAATACCATCATTTCAAGCTTTAAAAATGTAGATGATACCTCAGGAGGATTTTCTGACGAAAAAGATTTCAATAACGGTGCATTGCCAGCCTCCAATGAAGAGCATAAATTTGAAGGCGTGACCGGTGAACGAATCAATCAAAAACAAGCAAAGACAGTTGCTGCAAAAGCTTTTGATTTGAATACGATAAGCGGCATAGAAGGCGGAAAATCGGGTAAAGGATCTGATGTACCTCTATATAGTCTCTCCTATCAAAAGGATGGCGAAAGCGGCTATGCAGATATCAGTCAAAAAGGCGGTCACATTCTTACACTAATGATGCAGCGTGATCGGGAGGAGCCAAAGCTGGGATTGCACGATGCCCAGCAAAAGGCACAGGACTTCTTGGAAGAGCAGAAACTGGAGGATATGGAAATGGTGCAGAGCAGCCAGTATGATTCTGTCGGTATCTTCTTCTTTGTACCTGTCCAAAACGACGTTCGTATTTATGCAGATATTGTCCAAGTGAAAGTAGCTCTCGATAATGGAGATATCCTAGGCTATAATGCCCGTGACTATTTTATGAATCACCATGAGCGTGATTTACAGGAACCAAAACTTACAGAAGACCAAGCAGCAGAAAAACTGAATCAAAATGTTCAGGTACAGGAGACGCATCTTGCTTTGATCGAGAACGATACCCATGAAGAAACACTTGTCTATGAAATAATGGGTACTAGAAATGACGAAACTTACCGAATTTATGTAAATGCCGATACAGGAAAAGAAGAAGAAATCGAGAAACAAACAACAACAGAAGCACGTTTTCTGCAAAGTACGTAAAGGGGAATGGCAAACAGCCTTCCCCTTTTTGAATATTTTTGTAATAATAGGAAGAAAGAACGATTCAAGGGAAGAGGCGAGGTGCTTGCTGAAAATCGGTAGTACTTTAGTATTAGAGAAAACAGATACATTAAATCGGGACGAATGGCTGCGATATCGGGCCAAAGTAATCGATTTGGCAGAAGATGCGATTTATATCGATTATCCGGTAAACGAACAGACAAAACGGACAGATATTTTTCCAGTCGGTACTGCTTTTAAAGCATTATATGTGACAGAAGACGAGAATGCATTTACATTCGGAACATCAATAATGGGCAGAGAAATGCTGAAAGTTCCGGCATTGAAACTATCAATGCCGAAGGAAGATGCTATCCGGAAGATTCAGCGCCGCCAATATGTGCGAATTATGACGAGTACGGATGTGGCTCTTCACAGCAACGAAGCTGGTGTATCCCCGATTTCATCCATTACACTTGATATAAGCGGAGGGGGGCTGTCTTTGCTGCTGCCTGAGAAGCATGGATTCAAGGAGGGAATGAACGTAACGCTGTATATTGCCTACTCCCTGCAGAAAGAGGGTCCTGCTTTTCTGACAGCCTCAGGAAATATCATTCGAATCGTCCGTAATGAGAAATCCGGCAAAATAATCGCCAGCATTCAGTTCGATGAAATCAAGGAACGGGACAGACAAGCAATCATCCGTTTCTGCTTTGAGCGTCAGCGGGAACAGCGGAAAAAAGGGGTCCGAATCAGGTAGACTTCAAATAGACCAAGCCGCTTTCCTGTGTTATGCTTTATTAGGTTTTATTTCCGATTATGATGAGAAAAAGGATTGAATTGAATGACGAAAACTATCGCTATCGCAATTGATGGACCTGCAGCTGCAGGCAAAAGTACGGTATCCAAATTAGTCGCTAAGAAATTGCAATTTGTATATGTGGATACTGGTGCAATGTACCGAGCACTTACACTGACTGCACTTGAGGCTGGAGCTGACTTGGAATCAGAGGAAGCCTTACTATCCTTGCTTCAAGGAATTGACATTGTGTTGATGCAGCATGAAGACGGTCAAAAAGTACTTGTAAATAGTAAAGATGTAACCGAAGCAATCCGCACCAATGAAGTGACAAATAATGTTTCCATTGTCGCTAAGCATCCGCTTGTACGCGAAGAAATGGTGAGACGACAGCAGAAACTTGCAGCCGATAATGGTATTGTCATGGATGGCCGTGATATTGGGACTCGAGTGCTTCCGGATGCTGAAGTGAAGATTTTCATGATAGCTTCTGTAGAGGAACGTGCAGAGCGCCGTTACAAAGAAAATATCGCCAAAGGATTCGAGGCAGATCTGGAACAGCTGAAAGAGGAAATTCGTCTTCGTGACAAGCTCGATTCTGAAAGGGAAGCATCTCCATTAGTCAAAGCCGAAGACGCTGTTGAAATCGATACAACTGCACTATCGATCGATGGTGTTGTAGAAAAAATCCTTAAAGCCGTACACGAGGCTCTCGGAAGATAAGGAGTAGGGATTATGTCATTATATACCATAGGTAAAATGATCCTTAGTGCTGCATTTTACCCAATGTTCCGTATAAAAGTATATGGCAAGGAACATGTTCCTAAAGAAGGACCTGTTCTGGTCTGTTCCAATCATATCTCCAATTTCGATCCGCCAATACTAGGTATTACCTGTCCGCGTGACATCGCCTTCATGGGAAAAAGTGAGCTTTTCAAGCCTAAGCCGCTTGGCTGGCTCATGAAGAACCTAAATGTTTTTCCAGTGAAGCGGGGCATGCAGGATCGAGGAGCACTTCGTGTAGGATTGGACATATTAGCCGAAGGCAAGACGATGGGTTTGTTCCCAGAAGGAACTAGAAGTAAGGACGGTAAGCTCGGGGAGCCCCTTCCTGGAATAGGTTTCTTTGCCATGCGCTCGGAAGCGAAAGTTGTACCTTGTGCGATTATTGGCTCCTATAAAGGGGTAAAAGCATTGAAAGTAATCTATGGACCGCCAATTGATATGGAAGAGCTGAGAGAGCGTAAAGCGCCGGCTAAAGAAGTATCACAGGTGATCATGGATGAAATACAACTTCTAATGAATAAGCATGTCGGATAGATGCCCTATCACTTGACAAATATCTTCAAATGTTAGAAGTTAGAAAAAAGGACATTTCTATGTTTTTTTACTAATGTTTTGTCTCGTAAACTGAAGGAGGTCTCTTTGATGGATGAAATGAATGAGCAAGCTACGGATTTCAAGGAATTGTCTGTAGGCGATACTGTAACCGGTAAAGTGGTGAAAGTGGAAGATAAACAAGCTTTGGTAGACATTGGCTACAAAGTGGAAGGTATCCTGCCAATCAGCGAATTATCCAGTCTTCATGTTGAGCGTGCTGCTGATGCAGTGAGTGAAGGTGAAGAGTTGACACTTAAAGTGAAAAAAGTAGATGACGAAGAAGTCGTTTTATCCAAGCGTGCAGTAACTGCTGAGCTTGCATGGGATGACCTGGAAGCGAAATTCGAATCCGGAGAAGTCTTCGAAGCTGAAGTCAAGGAAGTCGTCAAAGGCGGTCTTGTTGTAGATGTCGGCCTTCGCGGATTCATCCCTGCTTCCCTCGTGGAAACATATTTTGTGGAAGAGTTTGAAGGGTACAAAGGAAAACCGCTTACGCTGAAAGTGGTCGAGCTTGACCGCGAACAGAACCGTGTCATCCTTTCTCACCGTGCGGTAGCCGAGGAAGAGGAAGCTTCCAAGAAACAGGAAGTGCTTGACAGCCTAGAAGCTGGCCAGGTAATTGACGGTACAGTACAGCGTTTGACTGACTTTGGTGTCTTCGTCAGCATTGGCGGCGGAATTGACGGTCTCGTACACATTTCCCAGCTTTCTCATGAGCATGTGGAAAAGGCATCTGATGTCGTGACAGAAGGTCAAGAAATCAAAGTCAAAGTGCTTGGTGTCGACAAAGAAAACGAGCGCATCAGCCTATCCCTGAAAGAGACACTCCCAGGACCTTGGGAGAACATCAGTGATCGAGCACAAGCAGGGGATGTACTGGAAGGCGAAGTGAAGCGCTTGGTAAGCTTCGGTGCATTTGTTGAAGTATTCCCTGGTGTTGAGGGCCTTGTCCACATTTCCCAAATTGCTAACCGTCATATCGGTACGCCGCAGGAAGTGCTTGAGCCAGGTCAAACAGTGCAAGTGAAAGTTCTTGATGTCAACGAAAGCGAAAAACGCATGAGCTTGAGCATCAAGGAATTAGAACAAGATGAAAACGATGCAGTCATCAAGGAATACGAAAAAGAAGAAGAGCATTCCGGCTTCCAGCTTGGAGATATTCTCGGTGACAAATTGAATAAGTACAAGCAATAATCTTAAAAGACCAAGGCTGTCTCAAAAGGACAGCCTTGGTCTTTTTTTGTGATCCGTGTATAGTTTTTCTCCTCACTTGTCATAATGCTGATACAAGGAGGAGTGAAAAATGGACGGGTTTTACTTTTATTGGGCTACATGGATCAGCTGGATCTTGGTAACCTTTTTCATGCGTCATTCATTGGCTCGGACACTTTTTGCATTCGCTATATTGCTTACCATATCATTATCAGGTTTTTCCGTTAATTTTGCTGGACATCGAATTTTTGCTACCGTTTTTCTGCTTGCTGTCATTGGCTACCTATTCATTTTTTCCAGTAAGCGAGTTGGAAGGGGGACATTTGGGAGCATATGTTTAGGAATTGCTTATGCGGGAATGCTGCTTTGGGAACTGACAAATCCCGTCGCACTGCTTATTCCGCGTATCCTTTTGTTTTCATTGACATTATTTGCCCTTGTTATCTATCTGACTCGGAATTTCCATTTACAGCTTGGCATTAGCTGCTTGGGCTTTGCTATCGGGGAAGTCATTTATCTGTTACTATTGGATATTTATGGTCTGCAGCAAGATGCTGGCAGCTTTAAAGCAATGGATGTACTGGGAACGATCCTGCTGTTAATAATCTCAGCAAAACTGCTTGGTATGCTCAGAAAGTATCTGCGAAATAAGTCGAAATGGACTCCCGGACGAACATGATGTCGAAAAATATTGTTTCCCTATGGCGCTTTTGCTAGAATAAAACAGTTAGGTTGCAACAGAAGAACCAGCACATAAAGGAAAGTAGGAAAGGATGTTCCTTTCATGAGGAAATCAGTAGTTGCCATTGTAGGCAGACCAAACGTAGGAAAATCAACAATATTCAACCGTCTGGCCGGGGAAAGGATCTCCATTGTGGAAGATACACCTGGTGTGACACGTGACAGAATCTATACGGAAGCTGAATGGCTGAACCAGCCGTTTAACATAATTGACACCGGCGGTATCGAAATCGGAGATGCACCATTTCTAGTGGAAATCCGTGAGCAGGCAGAACTTGCCATTGCAGAAGCGGATGTCATCATTTTCATGGTGAACGGGCGCGAGGGTATCACGGGCGCGGATGAAGAAGTAGCGAAGATTCTATTCCGTTCCAATAAGCCTGTTGTACTGGCTGTCAATAAAGTGGACAACCCTGAAATGCGAGATCAGATTTATGAGTTTTACAGCCTTGGCTTTGGCGAACCATTCCCAATCTCTGGTACACATGGTTTAGGGCTGGGTGATTTGCTTGACGCAACTGTCCAGCATTTCCCTGAGCGTGCCGAGATGCAGGAAGATGAAGAAACGATTCATTTCAGCTTGATCGGCAGACCGAATGTCGGAAAATCGTCCCTAGTGAACGCACTGCTTAATCAAGAACGTGTAATTGTAAGTGACGTTGCAGGAACGACGCGTGATGCAGTCGATTCATCCTTCACAAGAGAAGGACAAGACTTTGTCATCATCGACACCGCAGGTATGCGTAAACGCGGAAAAGTATATGAGACAACTGAACGATACAGTATCCTTCGTGCATTGAAAGCGATTGAGCGATCCGATGTCGTCCTCGTGCTTATTAATGCAGAAGAGGGCATCATCGAACAAGATAAGAAAATTGCCGGATATGCGCATGATGCTGGTAAAGCAATCGTTATCGTCGTCAATAAGTGGGATACTGTTGAATCCGATGAGAAGAAGATGAAGGAATTCACAGACGAAATTCGCGCGCATTTCCTTTACTTGGATTATGCACCAATCGTCTTCTTGTCTGCTAAAACGAAAAAACGGATCCATACACTATTGCCTGCAATTCTGACAGCAAGTGAAAATCATGCGAAACGTATTCAGACAAATGTTTTGAACGATGTTATCATGGATGCCTTGGCAATGAATCCAGCTCCGACATACAAAGGCCAGCGTCTGAAAGTGCTTTATGCTACGCAAGTGGCAGTCAAGCCGCCAGCGTTTGCTGTATTCGTCAATGATCCGGAACTGATGCACTTCTCTTATGTTCGATTCCTTGAGAATAGAATCAGAGAAGCATTCGGATTCACTGGTACACCAATAAAGATTTTCCCTAGAAGAAGATCATAAACAGGGACGAGGAGGATTTTTATGACACAACAGATAGCAGCAGTACTCGGTGCCGGCAGTTGGGGAACCGCCCTTGCCATGGTTTTGGCGGACAATGGACATGATGTGAGACTTTGGTCTCATAATCCGGATCAGGTTGCTGAAATCAACGAGAAGCGCCAGAATGAGAAATACCTGCCTGGAGTGACACTTCCTGAGGCTATTACTGCTTATGCAGATATAGAAGAGGCTGTACATGATGCAGCTGCTGTGATCCTCGTCGTACCTGCAAAAGCAACGCGCGAAGTGGCTGCGAAGCTTGCGGGACACATTCCTGCCGAAGCCGTTATTGCGCATGCTACGAAGGGAATTGAACCAAAAACTAGTAAACGCGTCTCCCAGATGATCGAAGAAGAACTGGAGCATGTCACACATCGTCCAGTCGTTGTCTTGTCTGGTCCAAGCCACGCAGAGGAAGTAGCGAAAAGACAGCCGACGACGCTGAGTGCCTCTTCTGTCGAAATGGAAGAAGCGAAGAAGGTCCAAGAGCTGTTCATGAATGAATACTTCCGCGTTTACACCATCACGGACATGGTCGGCGTGGAACTTGGCGGTTCCTTGAAGAATATCATTGCCCTTGGAGCAGGTATTTCCGATGGCCTGGGTTATGGGGATAACGCGAAAGCAGCATTGATCACAAGGGGTCTCGCAGAAATTGCCCGCCTTGGAACAAAGCTTGGAGCAAATCCTCTCACATTCATTGGCTTATCCGGCATGGGAGATCTCATTGTGACTTGTACGAGTGTCCATAGCCGTAACTGGCGCACTGGTAATATGCTCGGTAAAGGTATGACATTGGATGAAGCGCTCGCCCAAATGGGTATGGCTGTAGAAGGTGTCCGAACGACCGAAGCTGTGGCTGAGCTTGCTGACAAGGCTGGTGTCGATATGCCAATCACCCAGGGTATCAATCAAGTCCTCTTCCATGGTGCAAAAGCCAAGGACATTGTTGATCAGCTTATGACACGTTTGCCAAAACATGAAATGGATGATCTTCAAGATGTATTGAATGCCCGCTAACATTTTTTCTCTCCTTGCATATACTGTTTCGTAGCTAATCTGCAAGGAGGAATGAACGTGGCAGACTTTCAAAAGAACTTGATTGACCAGATTCAGAAAAAATCGAATGTGAAGGCTGATGATATCTACAAGGTAGCCAACTCTGTTAAAAGTGCGAATTTCCAAGACGAAGCAACAGTGCGTGGTTTAGTGAAGCAATTGGCTGCAATGGCAGGCAAGCCGCTTACACAGGCGAAAGAAGATAAAATCGTCAAAGCCATCATCGGTAACAATATGCCGACTGATATGAACACGCTAAGCAAATTATTCAAAAACTAACAGCGGCAATTGGGCAGAACAACTTACCATTCCTTGCCCTTTACGCATAAACTAACTCGCACCAGCATATTTTTCTAGGTTGCCTTGGGTATAATTTAGTCTATTTCAAGAAGAAGCGTCTGCTTCTTCTTTTTTTATTGGTATGATCCCCGACTGCAGCGCATAGATTATCCGCAGAGGGCAATATGCTGTTCGTCCTTTCCTGCAAAACCGCCCTTTGATGCCAGCAGGCAAGGAATCCATTATTTCTAGCATATTTGGATAGGACAACATCATAAACTGCTAGTGTATGTAGCTAAGACTGTCCATGCATCGAAAGTAGATCGGGAGGGGATCTTTTGGAAAGAGTAGATATTTTTAAAGATATCTCGAAACGGACAAACGGCGATATCTACCTTGGGGTGGTAGGGGCTGTCCGAACAGGGAAATCGACATTTATCAAGAAGTTCATGGAATTGGTTGTCCTGCCTAACATGGAGGACGAAGCAGAGCGGGCCCGAGCCCAAGATGAACTGCCGCAAAGCGCAGCTGGTCGGACGATCATGACGACAGAACCGAAATTCGTTCCGAACAACGCTGTCTCCCTTCAAGTGGACGAAGGTCTGGAAGTAAGTGTCCGGGTCGTCGATTGTGTAGGATATACAGTGGCAGGTGCAAAAGGGTTTGAAGATGAAAATGGGCCGCGCATGATAAACACGCCATGGTATGAGGAGCCTATCCCATTCCATGATGCTGCCGAGATCGGAACCCGCAAAGTGATTCAGGAGCATAGCACCATTGGTGTCGTTGTGACGACAGACGGTTCGATCGGCGAAATTCCGCGAACTGACTATGTGGAGCCGGAAGAGCGAGTCGTATCTGAGCTGAAGGAAGTTGGCAAGCCGTTCATCATGGTGATCAATTCGGTAACTCCGCATAACCAAAACACCGAGCTGCTCCGTCAGGAATTGAGTGAAAAATATGATATCCCGGTACTCGCAATGAGTGTAGAAAGCATGACGGAACATGATGTATATAATGTGCTTCGGGAGTCGCTGTATGAATTCCCGGTCCTGGAAGTGAACGTCAATTTGCCGAGCTGGGTGATGGTGCTGAAAGAAGACCACTGGCTTCGTTCCAATTATCAAGTAGCCATCCAGGAAACAGTCAAGGATATCAAACGGCTTCGTGATGTTGATCGTGTTGTGGGGTACTTTGATGAATATGATTATATTGAAAGAGCAAATCTTGCTGGAATGGAACTGGGCGAAGGAGTAGCAGAAATAGATTTACATGCTCCGGATGCTTTGTACGATCAAGTGCTGAAGGAAATTGTCGGGGAAGAAATTCGCGGAAAAGATCACCTGCTGCAGCTGATGCAGGATTTCTCCCATGCGAAACGTGAGTATGATCAAGTATCCGATGCGCTGCATATGGTAAAACAGACAGGCTATGGAATCGCGGCACCTAGTCTTCAGGATATGGCTTTGGATGAACCTGAAATCATCCGTCAAGGCTCTCGCTTCGGAGTTCGGCTGAAGGCTGTTGCACCGAGTATCCATATGATCAAAGTAGATGTCCATTCCGAATTTGCACCGATTATCGGAACAGAGAAGCAGAGCGAAGAGCTGGTTCGGTACTTGATGCAGGACTTCGAGGAAGACCCGCTTTCCATCTGGGATTCAGACATCTTCGGCCGTTCCCTCAATAGCATTGTAAGAGAAGGAATTCAAGGCAAAATCAGCTTGATGCCGGAAAATGCCAGATATAAATTGAAAGAAACATTGGAAAGAATCATTAACGAAGGATCGGGCGGATTGATAGCGATCATTCTATGAGCGGCAAATGAGCCGCTTTATTTTTTTGTCAAAAAATATGCTGAAATGCGATAAATTTAAGGTTTTCTGGCGTTTTGTGTTGAATTATGACGCTAAGTCGTATATTATAAGCGTTGATATCGCTCCGTGAGCGGTATTGATAGGTATAAAACCTATCTTTATAGTGAACAAATGATAGCAAATGCTATTGTCTTTACTGTTCAAGGTAATGTCAGGGAGGTGTAATGATGAACAAAACAGATCTTATCAATACTGTTGCTGAGAAAAGCGATCTTTCTAAAAAGGATGCTACGAAAGCTGTTGACGCAGTTTTCGATTCAATCATGGATTCTCTTAAACAAGGTGACAAAGTACAATTGATCGGTTTCGGTAACTTCGAAGTACGCGAGCGTGCTGCACGTAAAGGCCGTAACCCGCAGACTGGGAAAGAAATCGAAATCCCAGCGAGCAAAGTGCCAGCGTTCAAAGCCGGCAAGGCCCTTAAGGATAACGTGAAGTAATTACATATGGGCTGTGATGAGGGATGCCTGAATACATCAGGTGTCCCTCATTTTTATTTGACAAGCTTGCAGACAAGACGAAATAGGACTTGCTATGCTATAATACTTTTTATACAGTTTGAAATACGAAAAAGGGCGCAGGTGATTGTTTTGTCCTATGCATCCATGGAAGAGCTACACACATTACGAAATAAAATAGAGAAGCGCATGCAGCAGACTTATCTGGACAAGAATACGGAAGCGCCATTCTTGGACGAAAATAAGCTGCTGATACTGCAGACGCTATTTGGTCAAACGAACCTGCCCGATAAGCAGCAGACAGACTACGTGATCACAATCATGCTAATCCAGATGGCGCTGGACACACATGATAAAGTGATCATAACCACTAAATCTGACGAGACAGCTGATGAACGGAAAAACCGACAGCTGACTGTATTGGCTGGTAATTATTATAGTGCGCTGTATTATCAGATTCTTGCCGGTCTGGAAGAAATTGATATGGTGGCGCTGCTGGCAAGCAGCATTAAAGAAATCAACGAACAGAAAATGTCATTGCATTATGATACGACTGCAACGGAAGCGTTCTTTACAAAGCTAGGACGGCTGGAAAGCAGCTTGTTCCGAACTGCAGCTTCCCGTTATATGGGAACAGCAATACTTGAGCCGCTGAATGACTATTTCCTGATTAGCAGACTACAGCAGGAGGCCAGGGAAAAGAAACAGACGTCCTTGCTTTCAAAGCTTGCTGCAATTCTAGAAACGGAAAAGAGCGGACTGACTGTGATGGAAGCGATACATCAGGAGATAGAAGCTGCTAAAGATCGGCTTCAAGCTAGACTGGATATACTGCCGCCGGTCTTTGCAAAGTTATCCCGTAAGCTGCTGCTTCAGGGGAATCGGCAGGAAGAGTTATTTCTGGAAGAAGGGTAATTATGGCACAAGAAACGAAAGAACAGCGTGTACACCACGTTTTCGAAAAGATATATGACCGCTATGATTTTATGAACTCTGTCATTTCCTTCAGGCGTCACCGTGCTTGGAGACGGAGTGTGATGAAGAAAATGCAGGTACAGCCAGGAGATACAGCATTGGATGTTTGCTGTGGAACTGGTGACTGGTCCTTTTCGCTTGCTAAGGCTGTCGGTCCGAAAGGGCAAGTGACAGGTCTTGACTTCAGCAAGAATATGCTTTCAGTAGCAGAAAAGAAAAACACGGAAAAATCAATCGATCAGCTATCGTTCACATGGGGAAATGCAATGGAGCTGCCGTTTGAGGATAATTCTTTTGATTTCGTGACCATCGGCTTCGGCCTGCGTAATGTCCCTGATTATCTCCAAGTATTGAAGGAGATGTATCGGGTGGTCAAACCTGGTGGCAAAGTAGTTTGCCTGGAAACATCACAGCCGACGATGTTCGGTTTCAAACAAGTATATTATTTTTATTTCAAACGAATCATGCCAGTATTAGGTAAGCTTCTGGCGAAAAGTTATGATGAGTACAGCTGGCTGCAGGAATCTGCAAAGGATTTCCCAGGCAAGAAGGAACTTCGCGGGCTATTCCAGCAAGCTGGACTGACGAATGTGAAGATTAAGACATATACAGGCGGCGTAGCAGCTATGCATATGGGAGAAAAGCCGGCGGTAAGGAACTGACTGGCAAAATGTCTGGACGGATGAAGGTGACGTGAATGAAATTACCGATGATCTACTCATATTTAAAAAAGGACTTGGACAGAATCGAGGATGCGATGACAAACACGATTCGCGCTGAGCATCCTGTCCTGGAGGATGCGTCGGTACAGCTTCTCCGAGCCGGAGGCAAGCGGATCCGACCGGTTTTCGTTTTGCTGAGCGGTAAGTTCGGAACGTATGAACTGCCTCGGATCCAAACCGTGGCCGTCGCACTCGAATTGATTCATATGGCTTCGCTTGTCCACGATGATGTCATTGACGATGCGGAACTCCGACGTGGGAAACCGACCGTAAAGGCGAAATGGGACAATAAGGTGGCCATGTATGCGGGTGATTATATCTTCGCTCGATCCCTGGAGTACCTTTCTAAGCTGGAAGAGCCAAGGGCGCACCAGATTCTTGCGCACACGATTGTCGAGCTTTGTATCGGTGAAGTGGAGCAGATTCGGGATAAATACCGGATTGAGCAGCACTTGAAAGATTACCTCCGGCGCATACGCCGTAAGACAGCGATACTTATTGCAGCCAGTGCACGGCTTGGTGCAATTGCATCCGGAGCGTCACTTCAGCATGAGCGTGCATTGTATCGGTACGGTTATTTTGTGGGGATGAGTTATCAGATCATCGATGATGTGCTCGATTTCACGGCATCTGAAGCTGATTTGGGCAAGCCGGCTGGCGGTGATTTACTTCAGGGGAATATGACACTTCCTGCTTTGCTTGCATGCGAAGATCGTTTCTTCAAAGAACGGCTTACACAGGCCTTTCGCAATCCGGAAACCTTGGATCGGGAAACTTTGCAGCCATTTATCCAGCACATAAAAGCTTCAGACAGCATCAAGCGATCGTTGGAAATCAGTGACCGCTACTTACAGAAAGCATATCAGGAATTGGATAAATTGCCGCCAACAAGAGATCGTAATACACTGAAACAAATTGCTAGACATATAGGTAAGCGCAGCTCCTGATTGTAAAACGCTTACATAACTGGTATGATGACAGTAAAGTTCAGAAAAGGGAGCTGTATTTAGTATGGAAAAAACATTTTTGATGGTTAAGCCGGATGGCGTACAACGCGGATTGATTGGGGAAATCGTAACAAGATTTGAAAAGAAGGGCTTGAAGCTTCTGGCAGGTAAGATAATGGTTGTAACAGAAGAGCAAGCAAAGACGCATTACATAGAACATGAAAGCAAACCCTTCTTCGGTTCTTTGATCAGCTATATTACATCCGGTCCGGTATTTGCAATGGTTTGGGAAGGCAAAGATGCTGTCGCACTTACGAGAAGCATGATTGGGGCGACTAAACCAACAGTTGCAGCACCAGGGACTATCAGAGGCGATTATGCAGTCGAGATGAGCCGTAACCTTATCCATGGTTCTGACAGCCCAGAAAGTGCTGAACGGGAAATCGCAAATATGTTTAAAGCCGATGAACTGGTTTCATATGAACAAGCAACAGCGAAATGGCTATATGAATAAATGAAAAATGCAGGCGTACATGCCTGCATTTTTTTTATTTACATCTACCAACAATCGTCTATATACAGTAAAATAGAACTAGATACATATAGACAGGGGAACATGACGTGGCAACTGATTATGATTACTTTGTACAGCAAATCAAAGCACATACGGGTATCGATTTATCACAATATAAAGAAGCGCAGATGCTGAGGCGTTTGACGACGCTTCGTGAAAAGAGAGGCTTTAAAGATTTTAAGGCATATTCTCAGGCAATCAAGGATGACGCTGCTTTGATGGATGAGTTCCTTGATCGCATGACCATTAATGTCTCTGAATTCTACCGAAACTATCAGCGCTGGGAAGTGTTGGAGCGACGGATACTACCCGAACTGCTCAAGAAAAAGAAGCCGCTGAAAATATGGAGTGCCGCTTGCTCTACCGGTGAAGAACCATATACATTAGCAATCCTTCTTGATCGTTACGCTAAGGGAACTTCGTACACCATCCATGCAACCGACTTAGATCAGCGTGTGCTGGATACGGCTAAGCTCGGAAAGTATAATGAAAGGGCATTGAAAGAAATGCCTGCAGCAATCAAATCCGCTTATTTCAATCAAGACGGATCCGTATTCCAAATAAAAGACGAATTAAAGCAGCATATTCAATTCAAGCAGCATAATCTGCTGGCCGATGCTTATGATACGAATTACGATTTAATCATTTGCCGGAATGTACTAATTTACTTCACAGAAGAAGCGAAGGCAGATATATATCATAAATTCAGTAAATCCTTGGCATCTGATAGTTATCTCTTTGTCGGCAGTACAGAACAAATATTCAATCCCGGCATCTATGGCTTGGGTGCAGTCGACACATTTTTCTATCAAAAACAAAAAACAGACTAGGAGAATTCCTAGTCTGTTTTCTTATTCTTTAATCCGTATTATCTTCGACACATGTCGATTGACGAATGCCGGAAGAAAGAAAGAGATGGCGAATACTAAAGTAAAAGCAATGATCCAAGCACGCAGCCAGTTTGATAATTGGAAAGCTTGTAATCCTGAATTCACTGCTGTTAATGTAAAAGAAATAATGGCGGTCATTATGGCAGCAGTGACAGCGCTGCAAAGAACGCGATGAATTTTTGAATTGACAATCATGTTCGTACTCCTTTTGTAACTAATCTCCAATAATTATATATTATCTTCAAAAGTTGTCAAATGGATTAAATGACGTATAATGATGCTAAAGCTGCATGGAGGGGGCAAAATTTTGAATGGATGAAATTGATTATAAACTGCTGCGGCAGATGGCGGTAACTATTGGAGACGCAGCTAAAATCACTGATATTCCGATTCGAAAGCTTAGATACTGGGAAGATAAAGGTTATATCGATAGTGTAGAGGAAAAGACGAATACGACAAGGCGGTTCGATTATTACATGATCAAGAAAATTGTCCTTATGAAGGAATTGTTGGAAGACGGTTATACCGTGGAAGCTGCCTCTAAAAAAGCGGAAGCCCGTCTCGGCACATTGCGTCACGTATTCGAGGAGAGCAGCCGAAAATAACGATAAGTTACTGCTCGAAAATATTGTCAGAATTGTTCCCACTTAAGAAACAAGTTATGTTATAGTAAATAAAATTACAAAGAACAGAGACAACGGAGGAATATACATGCGCTACTTAACTGCAGGTGAATCACATGGTAAACAGCTTACAACAATTGTAGAAGGTGTTCCTTCCTATTTACCGTTGACTACCGATGATATCAACGCATCCTTGCTTGAGAGGCAGAAAGGTCATGGCCGGGGCAAGCGAATGCAGATTGAAAAAGATTTGGTCGACATTGTAGGTGGTGTCCGTCATGGATATACACTGGGATCTCCTATCGCACTTGTCATACATAATGATGATTTTAAGCACTGGGTTGATGTAATGGGTGAGGACCCAGTGGAAGATCCGCAAGCTGTGCGTCGAATCGTCTCACGTCCAAGACCCGGACACGCGGATTTAAACGGTGCCTTGAAATACGGCCATCGCGACATGCGAAATGTATTGGAGCGTTCATCGGCTCGTGAAACAGCAGCACGGGTGGCAGCTGGTGCAGTAGCTAAAAAGCTTCTTGCGGAATTGGATATAAATATTGTTGGCTATACAAAAGAGATTGCGGGCATTAAAGCAGTTGAATTCCCAGATTATACATATGAAGAAAGAGATAGTATTTCAAAAGCATCATCTGTACGCTGCCTTGATCCACAGGCTTCTGAACAAATGGTAAATGCGATTGATCAAGCAAAGAAAGACGGAGATTCTATCGGCGGTGTCGTGGAGGTCTTTGTAGAAGGACTGCCAGCAGGTATTGGATCTTACGTGCACTATGACCGTAAACTTGATGGACGTATTGCAGGAGCTGTCGCGAGCATCAATGCATTCAAAGGTGTGGAATTCGGAATCGGCTTTGAAGCAGCAAGACTTCCAGGAAGTCAAGTACATGACGAAATTGCATGGGATAAAGAAAATGGCTATTACCGCAAAACGAATCGTCTTGGCGGATTGGAGGGCGGCATGACAACTGGTATGCCACTCGTTGTCAAAGGTGTCATGAAACCAATCCCGACTCTTTATAAACCGCTGCAGAGCGTGGATATAGAGACTAAGGAGCCGTTCAATGCCAGTATAGAACGTTCCGATAGCTGTGCCGTTCCGGCTGCAGCTCTAGTAATGGAGCATGTAGTGGCATTCGAGATAGCAAAGGCGATTTTGGAACAGTTCCCGAATGATCAGTTTCCAAAGCTTCAGGAAGCGATCAAAAACTACCGGGAAGAAATCCGGGTGTTCTGATGGAACAGATAACGGTAAAGGCAAGTCAGTCAAGTTACAAAGTTTCTGTAGGTGCGGGAATCAGGCATAAATTGTCTGAGTTCCTGCCTAAGTCCTATCAAAATGTATTTGTTGTCACCGATACTAGTATCGCACCTCATTATCTGGATGATTATGTATCTTCGCTCTTGCCAGATGCTAAGATAACAAAGAAAATCATCGAGCCAGGGGAAGCGGCTAAAAGTAAGGATGTATATTTTGACATATTGGATAGTATGTTCGAGGCTGAGCTTGACCGAAAGGCCCTGGTCCTAGCCTTGGGCGGAGGAGTTATTGGTGACTTAGCCGGGTTTGTGGCAAGTACATATATGCGAGGAATCGACTTCGTTCAGCTGCCGACAACAATCCTTGCCCATGATTCGAGTGTCGGAGGTAAGGTTGCGATCAACCATGAAACTGGGAAAAATCTTATTGGAAGCTTCTATCCTCCAGTTGCTGTCGTCTACGATGTAGACACTATTACCACACTACCAGAAAAAGAAGTGCGAAGCGGCTATGCTGAGCTAATCAAGGAAGCTTATATCGGAAACGCTGCCTTTCTCAGCCAGCTGCTGGAACGTGAAAAACTAGACAAAGAAAATCAGGAACTGCTTATTCAGGATTTGTCTTATGGAATACGTGTGAAAACGAAGATCGTTGAGGCGGATGAAAAAGAAAATGACCTTCGCAAGTTTTTGAATCTCGGTCATACACTCGGTCATGCAATTGAAGCTGAAGCAGGCTACGGCACATTCACTCACGGAGAAGCTGTCGCAATTGGTATGCTTTTTGCTTTGGAGTTGAGTGAGAAACGATTCGGAGCTGATTTGCGTTTAGAGGAATTCCGCAGCTGGATGGAACGAAACGATTATCCGTTGCAATTGCCTGATCTTTCTCCCGAAAGACTCGTTAAGAGAATGCAAATGGATAAAAAATCGGAGAACAAAGAAGTACACATGGTGCTGCTTCGTGAAATCGGGGAACCGGTGACTGAAAGAATCGATCATGATACGCTTCATGACGCTGTTAGATCATTCCTTGAGAGGATGAGCAGAGCATGATACGAGGTTTTAGAGGAGCAACAACTGTAGCTGAGAATGATGAGAAACAAATTATCGAAGCAACTGCAGCTATGCTGGATGAAATAGTCTCGGAGAATGCGATAGACCCGGAGGATGTTGTCCAAGTACTCATTTCGGCTACTCCCGATTTGACAAAAACATTTCCGGCAAAAGCATTGCGCGTCTTTCGCGATGACTGGACATATGTACCTGTCATGTGTATGCAGGAGCTGGCAATCGAAGGCGGGCTGCCTAAATGCATTCGTGTGATGCTGACAGCACGGACTGACTTGGCACAGAAGGACATTCATCATGTTTATCATGAGGAAGCAATCAAATTACGTCCCGACTTAAAGGAGGAGCATCAATGAGAGCAAAACAGATTTTGAATGAATTGACAGCTTACAAACCAGGAAAACCGATGGAAGAGGTTCGGAAGGAATTTGGATTGGACCGCATCGTAAAACTCGCATCCAATGAAAATCCCTACGGTTTTTCAGCTAAAGTAAAAGAGGCCTTGCCGTCATTCGCAGATGAACAAGAGATCTATCCTGATGGATATGGTACAGCATTGAAAGAGAAATTGGCAGAGCGCTTTGGCGTAGGCTTAGATCAAATCGTTCTCGGAGCGGGCTCTGATGAAATCATTATGATGCTTTGCCGCACATTCCTTGCGCCTGGCCTTAACACGGTAATGGCACATCCTTCTTTTTCGCAATACCCGCATCATGCTTTGATTGAAGGGGCAGAAGTCCGGGCAATTGAAACAAAGAACGGGTTCCACGACCTTCCAGCAATGCTGGAAGCAATCGACGAGAAAACAGGAATCGTTTGGCTGTGTACACCTAACAATCCAACAGGAAACCATATTGCCAAAGCAGACTTTGAAAACTTCCTTCGTCAAGTTCCAAAAGAGGTTCTGGTAGTAGCGGATGAGGCTTATGTCGAGTTTCTGGAAACTGATGACTATTTTGATACACTAGCTGCTTTGAGTGAATACCCGAATTTGATCACACTGCGCACTTTCTCTAAAGCGTATGGTTTAGCTGCATTGCGCGTAGGTTACGGTATCGGTCATCCGGAAGTTATTCATAAGATTAACGTAGTAAGAAGTCCGTTCAATAATACGACAATTGCACAAAAGGCAGCGATTGTGGCTCTTGATGATCAAGAATTCATCAAGGATTCCATCGCTAAGAATAATCAAGTGAAGCATAACTTCCTGGCATTCTGTGATGCTCACCAAATCAAATATTATGAGTCACATACAAACTTCGTCTTGATATACGACCTGCCTGTCAGCGGAGATACTGTCTTCCAGCATATGCTTTCCAAAGGCTTTATCATTCGTTCCGGCGACGCTCTCGGTATTCCGAACAGTGTCCGAATCACAATTGGTAATGAACAGGATATGACGGAATTCACTGTGTTACTTGATCAATTCTTGACTAGCGTGAAAGAAAGCTAAGATGGAGACGGTCGTAATCGCGGGACTTGGTTTGATAGGCGGCTCGCTTGCTCGTAATATCCAAACGCACAAGCAAGTTCATCTTATCGGAGTAGATCAAAGGGAAAGTACGTTGGAGTATGCCCTGAAGCATGAGATCATCGATGAAGCGTCGTCTTCTTTCCAAGAAGCAGCACGCAAGGCAGATATCATTATACTTGCTGCACCAGTTTCCAAGTCTGTCGAGCTACTTAAGGAGCTTGATAGTATGAAACTGGAAAAAGATGTGCTTGTAACCGATGTTTCATCAGTTAAGGGTCCGATTTTCCAGCAGGCTGCGTCCCTTCAGTCCGACAAAGTATACTTCGTCGGCGGCCACCCGATGGCAGGTTCCCATAAACACGGAATAGAGGCTTCAAAAGCGCATTTGTTTGAGAATGCCATATATGTTTTGACACCTGTTCAGAGGGCTAGGGAAAGTGATATCAAGCGGTTGGAGAACTTGCTTGATGGTACGAAAAGTAGTTTTATCACGTTATCGGCAGAAGAGCATGATGAGATGACCGGAGTTGTTTCTCATTTTCCTCATTTGATTGCATCTGCACTGGTACAGCAGGCAAAGAAATGGGAAGCGAAACATAGCTTCCTTCCTAAACTCGCTGCAGGCGGATTCCGTGATATCACCCGGATTGCCTCGAGCAATCCCGGTATGTGGCAGGACATTTTCTTTCAGAACAAAGAGAAGATGGGGGTCCTGCTTGACGATTGGATTGAGGAAATGCAGGCTTTTCGAAAGCTTTTGGCAGAAGATCAGGGACAGCAGATTCATACCTACCTGGAAGAGGCGAAGCAATATCGGGACGGTTTAGAACCTCGGAAAAAAGGTGCAATCCCAGGGTATTACGATTTGTATGTCGATATTACTGACCGGCCCGGAGCTTTGCAGAAAGTTCTCACCATTGTCGCTGATGCTGGTTTGAGTATTGTGAATATCCAAATACTTGAGCTGCGTGAAGGACTGACGGGTGTTCTTCGCCTCAGCTTTTCAGAGCAGAAAATCCAGCTGAAGGCAAAAGGTGTGCTGGAAGTTTTCGGATATGAAGTAAAGATAGAAGATTGAAGGTGGAAGCAGTGACAGATGTACGACTCAAACCTACAGCAAAGGGACTTTCTGGTTCTATTACCGTTCCAGGCGATAAATCGGTTTCCCACCGAAGCATCATTTTCGGTGCTTTGGCCAAAGGAAAAACTACTGTCCGTCATTTCTTGACTGGAGAGGATTGTCTTCGGACGATAGATGCTTTTCGAGCGCTTGGTGTCTCGATTCAACAGGATGGGGATACGGTTATCATCGATAGCGCAGGGAAAGACAGCTTTACAGAACCGACTGTTCCGATTTACTTTGGTAATTCTGGAACAACGGCCCGCCTATTGCTTGGTGTTTTTGCAGCCTTGCCATTTCATATAACAGCATATGGGGATGCATCACTTACTAAACGACCGATGGATCGTGTTGTGATTCCTTTGCGACAGATGGGGGCAAAAATAAATGGGCGTGAGCAAGGGAAGTATTTGCCGTTGGCCATTGACGGACAAAATCTCTCAGCTCTTACATACCACACCCCAGTAAAAAGTGCACAAGTGAAATCAGCTTTGCTGCTTGCTGGTTTGTTGGCAAATGGCGAAACGCAGATTTCTGAAGATGTCAAGACGAGGGATCATACCGAACAGATGCTGAGAAGCTTCGGGGCGAGCATTGATGTAACAGGAACGACAGTCACGGTCAAAGGCGGCCAGCAACTCGTCGGCACAGATGTCTATGTTCCAGGAGATATTTCATCGGCTGCTTTCTTCCTGGTTGCGGCATGTCTTGTTCCAGGCAGTGAAATCGTACTGACGAATACAGGTTTGAACGATACCCGAACCGGCATTTTGGATGTGCTGCAGCAAATGGGAGCTGATATGGAAATCAAAGAGCATGACATTCAGGCAGGCGAGCGAATCGGAGATATCACGATACGATATCGTCCTTTGAAAAGTACAGAGATAGGCGGAAACATAATCCCCCGGCTTATCGATGAGCTGCCTATCCTGGCATTACTGGCTACGCAGGCTGAGGGAGAAACAATCATCAAGGATGCGGAGGAACTTCGGTACAAGGAAACCGATCGAATCGAGGCGATTGCAGCTACACTGCGGAGTTTTGGTGCTGAAGTGGAATCGACACCTGATGGAATGAGAATTCCTGGAAATCAATCCCTTACAGGTGCAACTGCTGATTCTTTCGGTGATCACCGAATCGGGATGATGATTGCTATTGCCAGCTTGATTGCAACAGGGGAGACAGTTTTAACTGATGCGGACAGCATCAATATCTCTTACCCATCATTTTTTGCGGATCTACGTGCGCTGCAGGATTGATTATGTCTGATTCCCAACCGGGAATCAGACTTTTTTGCTGTTCTAAAGCTATTGCTTTAGGTTACACTGAAGACAGATGGATAAGCCGAGAGGCGTGTAAATAAAAGGAAGTGTAAAAAAATGGAAGAAATAAGAAAAGCAATAACTTATATGGAGAATAATCAGCCACAGGAAGCGGTTGATACATTAGAGGCTTATTTACCGGCTGCCAACGAGGAAGAGAAATTCACGATAGCAGAATTATATATGCAGTGGGGTATGCATGAAGAAGCAAAAGCAGTCCTGCTTCAGCTCGAGCAAATGTTCCCGGATGAGATGGAGCTTAAAATGATGCTTGCTGAACTTTTCATTGATCTGAATGAAGACCAGGAAGCAATTGATAAGCTGGATCAGATTGTGGAGGATGAGGACTATTTTATCCCAGCTCAAATGCAGCTTGCTGATTTGTATGAGGCGCAAGGTTTATTTGAAGTCGCTGAGCAAAAGCTGTTGGCAGCAAAACGATTCGATCCTTCTGAACCTGTCATTGATTTGGCATTAGGAGAGCTTGCTTTATCGACTGCATCCTACTTGAAAGCAATCACTTATTATGAAAAAGTCTACGAAAAGCAGACTGTCATGGGTGATATCGATATCGCCCTTCGCCTCGCAGAAGCTTATGCTGCTACAGGTGAATTCGAGAAAGCATTGACTTATTACCAGGAAACAGATGTCGATGATGTGGAACAGCTGTTCAGTTTTGGGTTCACGGCCTTCAAGCTAGCCAGATACGATATTGCTATCAGTACATGGGAGAAACTTCTTAAAGAGGAAGCGGATTATCTGTCTGTCTATGAGTATCTTGCCAAGGCCTATGAAGAAGAGGGATTGATGGAGAAGGCATTCGAAAAGGCAGAAAAAGGTTTGTCATTGGATGAGTATAACCAGAAGCTCTATTTCACTGCGGGCCGTCTTGCAAGACAGCTTGGCAAAAATGATCGCAGCTATTTCCTTATTCGTCATGCAATTGCACTCGACCCGGGTTATAAAGAAGCGATTCTCTATTTGATTGAGAATTTCAAGCTGGATGAAGACCACGAGGCTATCATCGAATTATTGACGCATATCTTGGAGACAGATGAAGAAGATGCAGCGTACCGTTGGGAGCTTGCGCGTGCCTATAATGAAACTGAAATGTTTGATGAGGCATTAAAGGCATATGGGGAAGCATATACTAACTTCAAAGATGATAGCGATTTTCTAAAAGAATACGGATATTTCCTATTGGAAGAAGGGAGGATGCAAGAGGCTGTCGAAATACTAAAAGAGTATCTTCGCCTGGAGCCATCAGATATCGAAGTAGAGGAGAATATCAACCGGCTCTTGTCTCAATAAATGCATTGAATTGAAATCATTTCGCTTTCTGGGAGGGGGCACATATGAATATTTCCGTTACCATGCAGGATAAGAAGACGTTCATTCGCTGGTTCTTAGATAATTACCAATTGAAGCGCAGGGAAAGTGTCTGGATCTTGAACTACTTGATAAATCATGATTCGTTTCTTGATAATGTGCATTTTATCCGTGAAGCAAGATTCAGTCCCAGAGGAATCATCATATCCGCCCATTGTTCTGAAGAAGTGCCGTTCCGTTTCTACAAGGACAACATCGTTACAACCGATGCAGAGAAATCATTCCATGATATTCGCATGAACAAGAAAGATCCTGTCTATATTCAACTCAATTTCAAGAATTCCCATCAAAGTATGGAATATGTTGCAGTGCTGGAAGACAATCCTTTCTTGCCGGAAGATCATTATGTGACGAAAGAAGACCGGCAGCTGGCAGCGAAACTTCTGGATGCGTCACACCATCAATACAAGAAGAAGAAGCTGCAAGAAGCAATTGATTTAGCTCTTGATAAGAGAGACGAAGATAAATTCCGTTTATTAAGCAAGGCGATGCGACAATTGAAAGAAGAAGCTGAAGACACAATTGAACACATTTAATTGGATGCGCTGTTATAGCGCATCTATTTTTTTATCTTTCTAGTTAAAAATTTCAATAGAGAAGAAAGATTCTGCTAAAATAAAGTGACTGCTTATTAAGAAGCAGGCTGGAATACATAAAAGAAAATACTTCATGAAAGGAAATACACAGAATGTATCGTCTTCTATTTCACCGTTACAGCATGCTGATATTGTTTATCATTAATCTTATTGGGACGATCTACGGGTACATATGGTATGGCTGGCAGCTTGAGATTACACCGCCGATTTTCCTTCCCTTTGTACCGGATAGTCCGACAGCCAGTCTCTTCTTCACTATCTTCCTTGGGTTATACCTGATTGGAAGACAAAATGGCTATATCGAAGCGCTGGCAGTTGTTTCATTATTCAAATACGGTATATGGGCGGTCGTCATGAATTTGCTCACCATAGCCGTAGCAGGGTCACTTTCCTGGCAGGGGTATATGCTGATTGCCTCTCATTTGGGAATGGCGATTCAAGGCCTTTTGTATGCACCACTTTACCGAGTGAAGTTACGGCATCTTGCTGTAGCTGCCATCGTCGTTTTACATAATGACATCATCGATTATGTATTCGACATGATGCCTATTTACGGCAACTTGATGGATTATAGCGATAATATCGGCTATTTCACATTCTGGCTCAGTATCGTTTCCATCCTGGTTGGATACATAGCCACGCAGCAAAAATCATCTTTACGAAATCTAAACAAATAAGGCACATACCGACATACAAATACGTCTTTAAGCATAGGCTGTAGGAACATTTAAAAAAGAGGGGATGCTTATGAAAAAGCTGCTTCTCGTCATTGTTCTGACAGCCTCTTTTTTTGTACTTGCCAATCTTGCTGAACTACTTCTGCAGCCGCATACAGAGGCTCTGTCGTCATCTTCCGACAAAACAGGTCAAACGTTTGATCAACAGTTCGAAGCGCTTCCTGCATATTTGTACAGTGTTGCCGTACCGGACAAAAACAGTTATGGAACAGGACGATTCTGGGGAATACTTGGTATTAGTGCAAGCATTGTAGGAACACTTGTTTATGTTGGTTATAAGAAGTATCGAGCTGAAAATGACAAAAGTGTGAACAACGATCCTAATAGTTGATTTTTTTCGAATTTTTGACTAAAATTGACCTTAATAAGTTCCAAATATTTTTATGGAGGAATGTATATGTCACTAGGTGCTTATATAATCTATATAGCACTTCTTCTGATTATCCCTTTATGGGCTCAATCGAAGGTAAAAAGCACGTATAAGAAGTATTCGAAAGTAGAAACGTCATCTCTAATGACAGGTGCACAGGTCGCAAGAAAGATTTTAGATGATAATGGAATATATGATGTGCAAATTGAAGAAACACGCGGTATGTTATCTGATCACTATGACCCGCGTCATAAAGTAGTTCGTTTATCCACTGACAACTACCATGGTCACAGCATGGCTGCAGCAGCGGTTTCAGCCCACGAGGTTGGACACGCAATTCAGCATGCAGAAGGATACGGATTCCTGAAGTTCCGTACAGCTCTTGCTCCGGCAGCTGCATGGGGCAGCAACCTTTCCATGTTCCTTATCATAGCAGGTGCTATCTTTGGATCCCTGCAATTCGTCGGACTTGGTATTGCGTTCTTTGCTATCGCAGTATTGTTCCAGGTTGTTACTCTGCCGGTCGAGTTCAATGCTTCTAACCGTGCAATGACACAATTGGTTTCAACAGGAATCATCCGGAACGATGAAGAGCGCTCAACTAAAAAGGTTTTGAACGCGGCAGCAATGACTTACGTTGCGGCAGCTCTAGTAGCTGTAGCCGAGCTTGTACGCTTCATCCTTATGTTCTTTGTAAGCAATAACGAAGATTAACAAAAGGCATCCCGAGGGATGCCTTTTTTATTGTGCTTGTATGACCTTGATCAACTCTCGGAGGTAGTCGGGCAGATCAGGCGGCCGTCTGCTGCTGACAATATGACCGTCTACGACAACAGCTTTATCATGCCATATCGCTCCTGCATTCGTCATGTCATCTTTTATTCCAGGAGTACTAGTGACATTTACACCTTCCAATATGCCGGCAGAGATAAGCACCCACCCGGCATGGCAGATTTGACCGATTGCTTTCTTATGTGTGTGGAAATGACGGGTGATTTCCAATACACTTTGATAGCGGCGAAGTTTATCCGGTGACCATCCGCCAGGGACGAGCAAGGCATCATATTGATTCGGATCAACTTCATCAAACGTCAAATCAGAAGTCGCTGGAACCCCATACTTTCCTTTATAAGCAGTATTTGCTGACTCACCAGCTAAATACACTTCCGATCCTGCTTCGCGCAGCCGAAGTATTGGATACCACAATTCCAGATCCTCGAAATCATCACTGACAAACGATAGTATTTTCTTTCCAGTAAGTTCCACGATCTCACCTCTCTCGATTATTCTTCTCCACTTTACCAATTCAAGTATCAAAATGCATGCAAAACGTCAGTCGGTATTATACGGTTTTTTATTTTCATCCAGTGTAAACCCTTCTCCCATGACATATTATTACTTCACGCTTTAAAAAAACTCGTAAGCATAAGTTTGCTTTGCTTTCATAGGCAGCTAGGTTTATCGATAAAGGTAGATTTCATGCTTTCTACGAATTATAATCAGTTTTAAATGAAATCAACCGGTATCACTAATGTATTCATAGAAAAACTTTACTCTTATTAACAATGTTATAAATTTTAAAGTTCAAGTTTACTATCGATGAGTTTTATAAATAATAACAGATTGAGAATATATAATAGAGATAATTATTAAATTCATATTTTTTGAAAATATTATCCATATTATCCAGTAAATATGTTAAGATTTACTTAAAATATAAAAGGAGGAATAATTATGAAAAAAACAATAGGAAAAATATTTCTTTTAGGATTACTTGGCTTTGTAGCCTTTCTAATCTCTCCAACAGACAGTAAGGCTTACACAGAAGATAACGAGGGAGACTTTCCGGTCTACTATTTTGATACTAAAGAAGAGTTAGATGATTTTAAGCAAAATAGTGCAGTGGGGCAGTTAGCAACCAATAAAGCTAATATTGAGAGTAATATGCTTAGAGCATCAGCAAAATCAACTTACAAAAAGTATTATTTTGGAAGTACATCATTCTCAAACTATATTTGGGTTGGGGGTTCTTCTAGGACATTCAACGGTCCACAATTTATGGATATCGAAAAGGGTGACAGAAAAAACCTTGAAGTGTGGATATATGATGGTAAAGGAAAATACCTAGGAAAAACTAAAATCAAAGATCGTTCAGGATGGGTTCATACCGACTTTTCTTATCTTACTGGAAAAGGATATAACTATAAGATAAAGCTTGTAAATACTAGTAGTGGTACCCAAAAACTAGTACAAGGCGAACTTTATTACTTTTAAAATCTATATATAGATTTATAGTTTAATTTAAAACTATGATATCTTTTATGAAAGGTGATTCCTAATTTACTTACTAGG
The DNA here is from genome assembly GCF_002272135.1 of Virgibacillus sp. 7505. Lineage (GTDB taxonomy): Bacteria > Bacillota > Bacilli > Bacillales > Amphibacillaceae > Terribacillus. The sequence continues at coordinate 169,435 of NZ_NPBF01000018.1, forward strand.
GATCACCTTTCGTATTGTAAAAAGAGAGAACTTATGACCCAATTCTATTTGCTATTTCATCTACATTAATCTGTATTATACGGTTTTTTATTTTCATCCAGTGTAAATCCTTCTCCCATGACATCATGCACCTCGCTAAGGGCGACAAAGGCATGTGGATCGACTGAGGTGATAATCGCTTTCAGTCGGACGATTTCGTTCCGGGCGACGACACAGTAAAGCACATCGCGTTTTTCGCCTGTGAAGCTTCCTCTGCCATCAAGGACCGTTACACCCCGGTCCATTTGCTTTAGTATCTGATTGGCTATATCTGCACTCTGACTCGAAATGATAGTTGCACCTCTTGCCGAGTAGGCGCCTTCTTGGATAAAGTCGATGACTCTAGCGCCAACGAAGACAGCAACGAGTGTATACATACCGCGGATCAGATCAAGATAGGTAAGAACCGATGTGACAATAACAACGGCATCAAAGAGAAACATCGTCCGTCCCATCGTCCAGCCGGCATACTTGTTAGCAAGTCGGGCAATGATGTCGACTCCTCCGGTTGTACCGCCGAAGCGGAAGATGATACCGAGACCGACTCCTATGAATACGCCAGCTAAAAGTGAAGCAATCAGCAAATCGTTGCCTAAGTCAATATTAAATGAATATGTCTGGAATAAACGCAGGAACAAGGAAACTGCCACTGTCCCGATGATTGTATAAACGAAAGTTGTCCGGCCAAGGAACTTCCAGCCGATCAGGAACAATGGAATATTCAGCACCAGGTTCATAATTGCTGGATCCCAATCGAATTCGAATAGTAAAATAAGCGTTATCCCGGTGAATCCGCCTTCCCCAAGTTTATTGGCGATATTGAAATGGACGATACCGAACGAAAAGATAGCCGCGCCTAACAGAATGAACAGGATGTTCTTTATACGCAGTCTGAACATAATCTACCTCCTAAGATGACAATTCCTTCTATATTATAGACAACTATCCTTATCCCTACAAATCTGCCAGATAGGTAAAAACATTTGTCAAATGCCGTATTTTTAAGCTAACATGGTAATGATATAGCGAAAGGAAGATCGCGAATGAATACTACATATACGACAAAGGAAATACAAGCACGTGTCGACGCTTATATTTCCCAATTCAAAGAAGGTTATTTTTCACCGCTCAGCATGCTTGCCAGAATGACGGAAGAAGTAGGAGAGCTTGCAAGGGAAGTGAACCATACATATGGAGAAAAGCCGAAAAAAGCTAGTGAAGAAGCTAATACAGTAGCAGATGAACTCGGAGATATTATATTCGTTATGACATGCTTTGCTAATTCCTTGAATATCGATCTATCGGATGCATTCGAAAAATCGATGACGAAATTCGAAACAAGGGATAAAGACAGATGGACGAAGAAGACACAGGAGGACATACATAATGACTAAAGATACGATTAAAATTATTGTAGCGGGACCAAGGGGCAGAATGGGTTCGGAAGCATTGCAGCTTATCGATCGGACGGCTCATTTTGAGCTAGTGGCAGCAATTGACCGAAAAAACGGAGGAAAGCGGATCAGTGATATCGAAGGTTTGCCAGCGAGCGATGCATTCATCTACGAAGATGCTGCGGCGTGTTTAGATGAAGTGGAGGCAGATGTCCTTATCGACTTGACCATTCCGGAAACAGGCTACAAACATATGAAGCTCGCTATTGAACATGGTGTGCGTCCGGTAGTCGGTACTTCTGGTTTTACGGAAGAACAAGTAGAAGAGCTAGGGAAGCTTAGTGAAGAAAAAGGTATCGGAGCAATTATTGCACCAAACTTCGCAATTGGGGCAGTACTTATGATGCAATTCGCCAAGCAAGCAGCAAAATACTTCCCAACAGTAGAAATCATTGAAAAGCATCATGATCAAAAACTGGATGCCCCAAGCGGTACGGCTGTGAAAACAGCTCAGCTGATCCAGGAAGTACGCGAACCAGCAAAGCAAGGACATCCGGATGAGAAAGAGACGATAGCTGGAGCACGTGGTGCAGATGTGGACGGCATGCGGATTCATAGTGTCCGTCTCCCAGGACTCGTTGCCCACCAAGAAGTTATTTTCGGTGCACCAGGCGAGCAATTCACAGTTAAACATGATAGTTTTAACCGCGCATCCTTTATGTCAGGTGTAGAGCTGGCAGTGGACCGTGTCATGAAGATGGACATACTTGCATACGGATTAGAAAATATATTGGAATGAGGCGATAGACATGCATATTGCTTTAATTGCCCATGATAAGAAAAAACCTGAAATGGTCCGTTTTACGGTCGCATATAAAGAAATGCTGAAGAAACATACCCTGTATGCAACAGGCACGACAGGCACTCGCATCAAAGAAGCAACAGGATTACCTGTGGAATTGTTCCAATCGGGCCCGCTTGGAGGCGATCAGCAGATTGGTGCAAGGATTGCAACGAATCAAATGGATCTGATTATCTTTTTCAGGGATCCGCTCACTGCCCAGCCGCATGAACCTGATGTAAGTGCGCTAATGCGCTTATGTGATGTGCACCGTATTCCGCTGGCAACCAATCTGGCAGCGGCCGAAATATTTATTCGCGGATTGGACCGTGGAGATTTCGATTGGCGCAAGATCATACGCGATCGTGAGCCCGAGCTATGAAAAAGCTGAAAATCGGTATCACTTGTTATCCGACGCTTGGCGGATCGGGCGTCATTGCGACAGAACTCGGGAAAAAACTAGCCAAAAAGGGACATGACATTCATTTCATTACATCCAGTGTCCCTTTCCGGCTGGATATGCTGCTTCCGAATGTATTTTTCCATGAAGTCGAGATGAGTCATTATCCTGTCTTCCAATACCCGCCATACGATTTGGTGCTGGCTAATAAAATGGCTGAGGTAATCGACGAAGAACAGCTCGATATCCTGCATGTCCATTATGCTGTTCCGCATGCTATATGTGCGATCTTAGCTAAGGCAATTGCCAAGCGGGATGTAAAGATTGTCACTACCCTGCACGGAACGGATATTACGGTGCTTGGAATTGATAATGGACTGCGCAAAATGATCATTCATGCAATTGAAGAAAGTGATGTCGTCACTGCGGTATCACAAAGTCTCGTACAGCAGACAAGGGAAATGCTCGATGTCACTAGTCCAATCGACGTTGTCTACAACTTTGTGGATGAAGAAGTGTACCATCCTGCCGATGTACGTGACATTAGGCAGCAGTTCGGTATCGAAGAAAACGAAAAGGTACTCGTACATATAAGCAATTTCCGTAAAGTGAAACGTGTACAGGATGTTGTACAGGTTTTTTCGTATGTACAGGAGAAACTGCCTGCCAAGCTGATGCTGATAGGGGACGGCCCGGAATACTCGGATATTCTGCGGGATGTACAGCAGCGTGGTCTCGAAGATAAAGTCTTATTTCTAGGTAAGCAGAATAATGTTGCTGCTCTTTTAAATATGGCAGACATCATGCTGCTTCCTTCTGAAAAAGAGAGCTTCGGTTTGGTTCTTTTAGAAGCAATGGCCTGTGGGGTGCCATGTATCGGAACAGATGTCGGCGGCATACCAGAAGTCATACAGCACGGAAAGAATGGGTTTATAACGCAGCTTGGCGATGTAGAGCAAATGGGTTCCTTTGCAATGGATTTGCTGACAAATGACAAACTGTGGCAGCAATTTTCCGCAGCATCCATTCAGTATGCTGCGGAAAACTTCCATTCTGATCAAATTGTTGCTCAATACGAAGCTATATATGAAGAGGTTTTGCAATGAAGATATTTGAAAAAGCCTTCCGGGTCATACAGCAACTCGAACAGCATGGTTATGAAGCATATCTGGTCGGAGGAGCGGTGAGGGATTACCTTATCGGAAAAGCTGTCGGCGATTTGGATATTGCTACGTCAGCTACGCCGGATCAGGTAATAAAAGTCTTTGATAAAGTCATACCAATAGGTATCGAACATGGAACTGTTCTTGTGCGTTTTGAGCAGGAAAGCTTCGAAATTACAACCTTCCGAATAGAAGGCGCATATTCTGATTACCGGCATCCTGATAGCGTGAACTTTGTGACGGATGTAACAGCTGATCTTGCACGTCGTGATTATACAGTTAATGCGATAGCGATGGCCAGAACAGGGGAGTTAGTGGATCCTTTCGATGGCAGGAGCGCTATCGAAAAGAAGGAGCTTGTTACGGTAGGCAAGGCCTTTGATCGTTTTCAAGAAGATCCTCTGCGTATGATGCGCGGTGTCCGGTTTGTTTCTCAGCTAGGGTACAAATTGGATCATGATGCACGAAAAGTGATGGAGGACCAGCGTCTGTGGTTAGCACGTATTGCAATTGAACGTGTAGCGATTGAAATGGAGAAATTATGCCGCGGCAAACATGTGAAGACAGCTGTACAGCTCCTGCAGGATACGGGATTATGGAAAGCAATGCCGATTTTTAGGAATCATCCTGAGCTGATGGGTGAGCTATCCAACAAAATTGTTCCTCTCGGCAGTTTAGCAGAATGGATCGCGCTTTGTTCTTTATTAAGCACAAGGCCAGTGCTTGATTGGGTAAAAGAGTGGAAGCTCTCCAATGCTGTCAAACAAGACGCTCAAAATTTGGTGCGCTTACTGCAAAGCGACATGGATGCTTGGGTGGTATATCAGTTGCCAGATCATCTGGATACTGGCTACTGCCGTCTTGTGAAAATTTATAAGGAAATAGATATTCAGGATGAGTTATCAACTTTGAGAGATTCACTTCCGATTCGAAATAGTTCGGAGCTGGCTATTTCCGGTTCAGACTTGATCAGCTGGTTCCCTGAAAGAAAGAAAGGAAGCTGGATCCGTGATCTGCTGCTCGCTGCGGAAAAAGCTGTGGTGGAAAACAGGGTGCCAAATGATAAAGAGCAGCTGAAGGAGTGGGTCTACAATGGACACGACACGTAATCGTCTTATAAGAATTCTCCAGGAACATAAGACGTCGTATGTTTCTGGCCAGAACCTATCCGATCAGCTCGGTATCTCAAGGGCAGCAGTCTGGAAGCATATGAAAGCGTTGGAAGCAGACGGCTATGAAATAGATGCTGTTCCTCGCAAGGGATACCAAGTTAAGCGATCGCCGGACAAACTCAGCAAAAATACACTGAACTGGAAGCTGGATACGGAATGGATCGGACGCAAGATCATCTTTGAAGAAGAGCTTGATTCTACCCAAGTTTTGGCGAAATCTTTGGCGGATCAAGGTGCAGTTCACGGAACTGTTGTCATCGCTGATCAGCAGACAAGCGGTAAGGGAACAAAAGGGCGCAGTTGGCATTCACCAGCCGGAACCGGTATATGGATGAGTTTAATCATCCGGCCTGAATTTGGACCCCGGGAAGCAGCACAGCTGACGTTGGCTGCAGCGGTTGCCATCACACGCGTATTCCGTCAGAACGATATAGATGCTAGCATTAAATGGCCGAATGATATCTATCTGGGCGGCAAGAAGCTCGCTGGAATACTGACCGAAATGCAGGCAGAGCAGGATTATATTCAGCATATCGTACTGGGTATCGGAATCAACATCAATCAGACTGCGGCGGAATTAGCGCCGGATATCCGCGATAAAGCAACATCATTGCGTATCGAGACAGATAAGGAATGGAAGCGGCAAGAGCTCATTCATATGATTTGGAAAGAGTTCGAGGATGTCTATTCGCTATACATAAAAAAAGGTTTCCACATTATCAGGAACGAATGGATGCAGTATGCTTTACGACTCGGGCACCGTGTGAAAGCAACTACTCCATCAACTGTCTTTTATGCAGTTTTCAAGGGAATCGGGGAAGACGGCGAGCTTATCCTTGAAAATGATGATGGCAGTACACAGCGTTTGTATTCAGCTGAATTGGAATGGAGAGAGGAGTAACGAAATGAAAACAAGACTCGATTTTCAGAAGATGAAAGAAAACAACGAGAAAATCACTATGGTCACTGCCTATGATTATCCAACGGCAAAATTGGCGCAGCAGGCCGGTATCGATATGCTTCTTGTCGGCGACTCACTAGGGATGGTAGTGCTCGGTTATGATAGCACCATTCCCGTAACAGTGGATGATATGATTCATCATGGAAAAGCCGTCACTCGCGGTGGAAACGATACGTTCGTTGTAGTAGATATGCCATTTATGACGTACCATGTATCGGTTGAGGCAACTATACCGCAAGCGAAACGCATCTTCCAGGAAACCGGAGCACAGGCTTTGAAGCTGGAAGGAGCAGATCAGGTCATCCTGGACAGCATCAAGGCATTAGCAACAGGCGGTATTCCAGTTGTAGGTCATCTTGGTCTGACACCGCAGTCAGTCCATATACTCGGGGGATATAAAGTACAAGGGAAAAACGAACAGACAGCAAAACAGCTGCTGGAGGATGCACGCAAAGTTGAAGCAGCCGGAGCGATTGCAGTCGTGCTGGAGTGTGTACCAAAGCAATTGGCCGCACTCATTGCCAAAGATATTTCTATTCCGGTCATCGGAATTGGTGCCGGTGCAGAAGTAGACGGACAAGTACTTGTCTTTCATGACCTAAGTCGGTACGGTGTTGATCGTTTGCCGAAATTCGCTGTTAGCTATGCAGATCTAAATGAAACAGTTACGAATGTCTTCTCCACATATAAGGAAAATGTAAAGAATGGTATTTTTCCGAATGACGGACAGAGTTTTACGATGGACGAAGCAGCATTACCTAAATTAGGAGAATGAATATGAAGATCATTTCGACATTAGAAGCGTTGCAGCAAGAAAGAAAGCAACTGGCGAAGGAGCAGAAATCAATTGGTTATGTGGCTACGATGGGCTTTTTGCATGAAGGGCATCAATCCTTGATGAAGCGCTCCAAGGCAGAGAACGATATCACTGTGCTTAGCATTTTCGTAAATCCGCTGCAATTTGGTGAGGGCGAGGATTTTGAGACTTATCCGAGAGATGCAGTCCGTGATCTGGCTGTCGCGGAAGCAGAAGGCGTCGATATCGTCTTCATGCCAGAAGCAGCAGACATGTATCCAGGCAGCAGTACCATCAAACTGCATGTTGCTGACAGAGTAGACGTGCTCTGCGGCAGATCAAGACCCGGTCATTTTGATGGTGTGGTTACTGTCTTATCGAAGCTTTTCCATTTGATTCAGCCGGACAGAGCGTATTTCGGGCTGAAGGATGCACAGCAAGTAGCAGTTGTACAAGCTTTGGTGCACGACCTTAATTTCCCGCTGGAAGTGGTTCCGGTACCGACTGTGCGCGAGGCAGACGGATTAGCGAAAAGCAGCCGCAACGTCTATTTATCAGAGGAAGAGAGACAAGAAGCTCCAGCTATTCACCACGCACTGCAGCAAGCTAAACAAAGCATCCAAGATGGAACAAAGGATCCTGAAAAAGTAGCATCTGCTGTAAAAGAATTTATAAACAGCCAAACAAGTGGTAGAATAGACTACGTTGAAATTTTGTCATATCCGGCCTTGAAGCCAGTCAGGGAAATAGATGAACGGATCATCATTGCTGCAGCTGTCTATTTCGACAAGGCAAGATTGATCGACAATCTAGTATTAGAAGCTGATGGCTCCATCATGGACCGTTTTTAATATAGGGGGATAATAAGATGTTTCGCACAATGATGAAGGCGAAGATACATCGTGCTCGTGTCACGGAAGCAAACTTGAATTATGTTGGCAGTATTACGATCGATACGCACATTCTGGAACAAGTAGGCATACTTCCTCATGAAAAAGTGCAGATTGTGAACAATAATAATGGAGCTCGTCTCGAAACATATGTCATCCCCGGTGAGCGGCATAGCGGTGTCATCTGCCTAAACGGTGCTGCTGCACGTCTTGTACAAAAAGATGATGTAGTTATCATCGTTTCCTATGCCATGCTATCTGAAGAAGAACTGGCTGACTTCAAGCCAAAGATCGCCCTGATGAACGAAGATAATACAGTTCAGGAAATCATCGAGGAAGAACCGCCGCTTACTGTTATGATGTAACGGCATAAAAGAATCGTACGATAAGACTCTTATCTGTGATAAGAGTCTTTCTTTTCTAAGCAGTATGGAGGGTGGAGTATGGAAAAATTTGTAGTGGTGGATCTTGAAACAACAGGACATGCGCCGTCGAATGGCGATAAAATCATAGAGGTCGGGATTGTCGTCATCCAAGGACGTGTGATCACAGATCAATTTCAGACGATGCTGGATCCCGGTATGCCGATTCCACCTTTCATCTCCCAACTGACAGGTATTACGGATGAAGATGTAGCTGGTGCTCCGCAATTTGAAGATGTAGCAGAAGAGATTTCTGCTTTCTTCAAAGATAGCTATGTGGTCGCTCATAATGCGAATTTTGATTTGCGGTTTCTGAACAGCGCTCTGGAAGAGGCGGGACTAACTCCAATCCAGCGCCCAGTGCTGGATACGGTCGAGTTGGCGCGTATTCTGCTGCCAACGGCACCGAGCTACAAATTAAGCGTTCTTAGTGAGCATCTTTCTTTTGAACATGATCAGCCTCACCGTGCGCTGTCCGATACGCTTGTAACGGCAGAACTCCTGCTGTCTCTACTTGATGAGCTAGGAAAGCTGCCTTATGAGACAATTTCTCATCTACTGACACTGGAACGCTCATTGAAGAGCGATTTACGCGGCTTACTTGAGTACCGTTTGGAGGAACTTGCATTCGAGGATACACAAGACGATGGGCTTGAGGTTTATCGAGGGCTGGCATTTCGGAAAGTCCAGGAAGAAAATGATACTGTATCTGTTATTACCCAGTCTTTCGGTGAGATGGCGGATCAGCTGTATCAAAAGAGTGGCTGGCTTTCAGAGGGAATGGAGGGCTATGAGCCGAGAAAAAGTCAGCTGGAGATGAGTGAACAGATCTTTGATGTTTTCCAATCAAATAAACACGCTCTCCTGGAAGCAGAAACAGGTACCGGAAAGTCACTTGCTTATCTTTTGCCAGCAGTATACACAGCAGTTAAAGAAAAGAGCCGGATCGTTATCAGCACTCATTTGACTCAGCTGCAGGCACAATTGATGGACAAGGAAATTCCGCTTTTACAGCGTATTCTGCCGTTTTCCTTTAAAGCTGCACTGCTGAAGGGAAAGCAGCATTATTTAAGTCTCAGCCGCTTCGAATCAGAGCTTCAGCAAACAGCAAATGATAATTATGATATCGTACTTACAAAAGCGATTTTACTTGTATGGCTGACAATGACTGAAACTGGTGATATTGATGAAGTGAATCTGCCTTCCAGCGGGAAGCGGTTTTTCCTGCATATGTCTGCGGATGCAGAGGATACGCAAGATCCATTTTCGCCATGGTTTTCCCGTTCGTTTTATCAGCGGGCAAAAAAAGCAGCATGGCAGGCAGATGTGATCGTGACGAACCATGCGCTGCTTTGCAGCGATATGCAAGAAGAATACCAGCTCCTGCCATCGTATCAGCGAGCCATTATCGATGAGGCACATCATTTCGAGGCGACAGCCGCGAAGCATTTTGGATTGGCATTGGATTATGTGAGCATCCACCATATGCTGTCTCATGCGAATAAAGTATATGAGACAGCAACGGATGAGCTTCCAAATACACAAGCAGAGATGCTGATTTGGCAAAGTTTATGGGATCAGACTAAAGAAGAAGCAGATGACATGTTCCGCTACATCCATGATTTTGTCTTGTCCCAGCATAAAAAGAAGCTCGGAACCAACGACATCGGCAGATTACAGCTGCGGCTCGAGGATGTTCGGCAGACAAAGCAGGTCCTGGTAATAGCTGAAATGAGCAACAGATTATTATTTGGTGTGCGAGACTGTATCCACCATTTGCTTCAGCTGACAAAATCCGCTGATAAGCAGGGGGATAAAAAGATTGCTGATTCCATTCGGAATGCAGTGGATCAGCTGCAGACAATCATTGATGCGATTGAACGGATGTTCCTTATGTATGACGATGAGGAAGTGAAATGGATAGAAGTCGATATGTACGGCGCGCGAAACGCTGTTTACTTGTACAGTGAACCATTAGAAATTGCAGATTTGCTACTGGAACATTTCTTTTCGGAAAAGAAGAGTGTTGTGCTCACAAGTGCAACTTTAACAATGAAGCAATCGTTTGCTTTCATTCAGGAACAGCTAGGCTTGGATGAACACACCGTAACAAGACGTTTCGATTCTCCTTATTCTTATCAGGAGCAAGTACAGCTGCTTGTCCCAAATGATTTTCCGGACGTGCGAGGCAAGGATAACTATCCTTTCATTTATGCGGTTTGCGAATCGATTCTGAGCCTTGCAGCCATTACGGATGGGCGAATGCTAGTATTGTTCACTTCCTATGATATGCTGAAAAAAGCTTATGGACTTGTGAAGGAATTGACAGAGGATCAGGATTATACTTTGATCGCCCAAGGTATTACGAGCGGCAGTCGTGATCGGCTGAAAAAGAATTTCCAAAGCAATAAGAAGGCCATCCTGTTCGGAACCAGCTCATTCTGGGAAGGCGTCGATATTCCTGGAGAAGATTTAAGCTGTCTCGTCATTGTAAGGCTGCCATTCCAGCCTCCAGATCATCCGATTTATGAGGCAAAGGCAGCCAAATTGAAGGCAGAAGGAAAGAATGCCTTTATGGAGCTTGCATTACCTAATGCCGTCATCCGCTTCAAGCAAGGGTTCGGCAGGCTGATTCGGTCATCCAGTGATAGAGGAATTGTGTTCGTTTGTGATGACAGGATGATGAAGACAAGATATGGCAGTTACTTCACGGCTTCGATACCAGATGTACCCACACATTATAAGAGTACAGCTGAACTTTTGGAGCTAGCAGAGGAATGGCTATAAAAAAAGTGCGCCACTAGGACGCACAACTGCTGGGGAGAAGGAAGATTTTTGTTGAAAAAACTTTGAACTCGTCTTAGAATTACACCAGTACAACTGGTATAATAAGAATTGGATTGCTTCTCAACATACATTAGTTTGCTGCAGAAAGCCATCTCTATGAGTAACAAATCATGTAAATGAATTGCTCGGAGGTAACGATGATGGAAAATAATAAGATGGAGACATTGTCCACTGTACGTGTACAATACAGCAGCGACCTGTACAAGCTGGTTGACTCACTGAACCGTACACTGAAAGAGAAGGACTTAATGTTCGGATTAGCATTGGATGAGGAAGATCATGATACGGCGATATTCACGATTTACCGTACCTAAATGGGCAAAGATCACAATTTTCAGTGCTTTAGCAGTTTTGATCATTGTCCTCGGCTGCGGTATATACGTTTATAGCACAGCACAAAATGCACGAACAGAGGGCTTTGAAGCTTCAGAGGACTTTGCACTTGATAATACGGATCTAGAAACCGCAGATGAAGTGACACGCTTCAATGGCGAACATGTATATCATGTCGTCAAAGGCAAGCAGGCTGATGGAGAAGATGCTATCGCTTATGTCAAAAAGGGCGAGAAGGATCCTAAGCAGATCATTTATACAACAGATACTGCTGATGAACAGCAAGCAGAAAGCAGCTGGCAGTCAGCGTGCGGAGCGGACTGTCAATTGGATGATGTCCGGCTCGGATTGTACGATGATGCACCAGCATGGGAATTCACATTCCGCGATGGACAGGATCGCCTCGGCTACAGTTATTACACACTAGATGGCACCGAGCAGCTGGAAAGCTATGCTCTATCCAACCAATATCAATAATATAACTACATATGTAGGACAGACAATGGAGGGTTCTTTTTGAAGACAACGATCGCAAAGCTTAGTGAGCATGTAGGAGAAGAAGTAACAATCGGAGCGTGGCTCCGCAACAAACGTTCCAGCGGTAAAATTGCATTTTTACAGCTGCGTGACGGAACTGGATTTGTACAAGGTGTTGTCGTGAAAAGCGACGTATCTGAGGAAGTGTTCCAGACAGCCAAGAACATGACACAGGAAACTTCCCTTTATGTTACAGGAAAAGTAGTAGAGGACAGCCGTTCTTCCTTCGGTTATGAAATCCAGGTCAGTGATGTGGAAGTAATCCATGCAGCAACAGATTACCCGATCACACCAAAAGAGCATGGAACTGAATTCTTGATGGACAACCGCCATCTGTGGCTTCGTTCCCAAAAACAGCATGCGGTGATGAAAATCCGTAATGAAATCATCCGTGCAACGTATGAATACTTCCATGAAAATGGCTATACGAAAATCGATCCGCCAATTCTGACAGGTTCCTCTGCAGAAGGTACGACGGAATTGTTCCATACAAAATACTTCGACGAAGAAGCATATCTATCACAAAGCGGACAGCTTTACATGGAAGCAGCTGCAATGGCATTCAACAAAGTATTCTCCTTTGGTCCGACATTCCGTGCAGAAAAATCCAAAACTAGACGTCATTTGATCGAATTTTGGATGATTGAGCCGGAAATGGCTTTCGTTGAACACGAAGAAAGCTTGGAAATCCAGGAGAACTACATCAGTCACCTAGTTGCTTCTGTACTGAAGAATTGCAAACTGGACCTTGAAATCCTTGGACGCGATACAGAGAAATTGGCTAAAGTTACTGCGCCATTCCCGCGCATCACGTACGACAAAGCGATCGAATTATTGAAGGAAAAAGGGTTTGATGATATTGAGTGGGGTGAAGATTTCGGAGCACCGCATGAGACTGCGATTGCTGAAAGCTTCGACAAGCCAGTATTCATCACGCATTACCCAGCTGCAATCAAAGCATTCTACATGAAGCCAGATCCGAATCGGGAAGATGTCGTGCTTTGTGCAGATTTGATTGCTCCAGAAGGCTATGGCGAAATCATCGGCGGATCTCAGCGTATCGATGATCTTGAATTGATGGAAAAACGCTACGAAGAACATAACCTGACTAGCGATGCGTACAACTGGTACTTGGAATTACGCAAGTACGGCAGTGTGCCACACTCAGGCTTTGGTCTTGGTCTGGAGCGGACAGTCGCTTGGCTTTCCGGAGTGGAGCACGTTCGCGAAACTATACCATTCCCACGTCTTTTGAACCGTCTATACCCATAATAAATAGATTACCTGACGATCCCTTGTCGAATGACGAGGGATTGTCCTATTAATGGAAGGAGAACCCAGATGAATAACGACTTGAATTACCAACGAATGCTGGGAAATCCATTTTCCTTTCCCGGTATTTTGATGAATAGATATGTATCCCTTGGATTGAATGAAACGGAAATGATGGTCATTTTGCATATTTGCTTCTTCCAGCAGCAAGGTATCATGTTTCCGACAACAGATCAACTTGCCAAAAAAGTAACGCTTTCCGAAAGAGATGTAGCCTTAGTTTTACGCAAGCTCGTTCAGCGTAATATGCTGCAGATTGAAGATGTGCAGGAAGAAAATGTGCGAAGCCAAGCTTACAGTCTGAACGGATTATGGCATCTCGCGTTTGCAGAAACCGTGTATCCTGAACCAGAAAAGAATACAGACAAAGAAGAAGAGGCTGCAATATTCATTCTTTTTGAGCAGGAATTCGGCCGTCCATTGTCACCTTTTGAAATAGAAACGGTCACATTATGGCTCGATGAAGACATGCAGCCGCCATCCCTCATTAAAGCTGCTTTGCGAGAAGCAGTACTAATGAGTAAATTGAATTTCCGCTATATAGATCGTATTTTGCGTGAATGGAAGCGTAAAGGTATCCGATCCGTAGACCATGCTCGCAAGGAAAGTAAATCATTTCATGAGAACCAGCGGCCTACAGCAGCTGCAGTACGTTCAGAGCAGCAAGCACCAGCCCGTGATGTAAGTATTTACTATAACTGGCTGGAAGAAGATTGAGGAGGAAAGCATACAATGCTGAACAAAACACAGATACGACGGGCATTGGATGCGATGCGAGACATGTTCCCAGAAGCAGCATGTGAACTGGTCCACCGTAATCCATTCGAGCTGGTGATCGCCGTACTGCTGTCTGCGCAGTGTACCGATAACCTTGTCAATAAAGTAACGAAAGATCTGTTCGAAAAATATAAGACACCGGAAGACTATCTAGCTGTTCCGCTTGAAGAGCTGCAGCATGATATTCGTTCTATCGGCCTTTATCGCAACAAGGCGAAAAATATCCAGAAGCTTTGTCAGACGCTGCTTGATCAATACGATGGAATTGTCCCAGACACACGTGATGAACTAGTCAAGCTAGCTGGAGTAGGGCGCAAGACAGCCAATGTGGTAGCATCGGTTGCTTTCAACGAGCCTGCCATTGCTGTAGATACCCACGTTGAGCGTGTATCCAAACGGCTCGGTTTTTGCCGCTGGAAGGACAACGTAACCGAAGTAGAAAACACATTGATGAAAAAGGTACCACGTGATGAGTGGAGCGATACACATCACCGCATGATCTTTTTCGGACGCTATCATTGTAAAGCAAGAAACCCAAACTGTCTGGCATGTCCCTTGAACGACATTTGCCGGGAAGGCAGGAAACGTCTGAAGGCCGAATCAAATTAAAAGACAGTCACTCCAAATTGAAGTGACTGTCTTTTTTTGTTTGATATTTTGTTATTGCTGCTCGTCTGTATTTCCTTGATCAGTTTCCGATGCATCTCCGCCAGTATCCGATTCCGGATTGTCTCCATCAGGATTTTCTTCTTCCTCGGTATTGCCGGATTCCCCGCCTTGATCAGAATTTCCATTATTATTACCGTTGCCGTTGTTATTCTCATTTTCGTTACTATTACCATTGTTCTGGCCACTGTTTTCATCGGCGTTTTGGTCTTGATTCTGTTCATCATTCTGATCTTGGTTCTGCTCGTCCTCATTTTGCTGATCTTCATTGTTCTGATCTTGCTGATCCTCAGCATTTTCATCAGGATTTTCTTCTTCTTCTGCGTTTTCTTCCCCACCAGGGACGGTGACAGAAGTTGATTTCGCCTCACTAGTTTCGCCATCAACTGATGCTGTAACCGCAATGTTGTAGGTTTGTCCAGCTTGGACGTTCTCAATTACTGCTGACGTATCAGACGTGGATGTAGAGCCGCTTGGATCGGCACTTACACTGAAGTTTGCATCGCCATCGTAGTTCCAGCTGATACTAATGCTGTTGCTTGCTTCATCATAGCTTGCAGAAAGTCCGGTAACCGGAGCTATTTCTTTTTCTTCATATCTTTCTGATGTAGCACCAGGAAGATTACCCTTCAGGAATAATTCCGTCAGGATTTCAGAAGAGGGGGTGCCAGCACTAGGAGAAGCAGCAGGGCGAGAGCCTTTTTCGACTTTCGCCTCCACTACGCTGCTGGGTTTTTTAAAGCTTTCCGTGTCCTTACCTTCATGGACTTCTGTCATGATTTGCTTAAATAGCTGTTTTGCAACATTCGTTCCAATTACACCGTTTCCGTCCTGGATTACTGTACTACCTTTATCGTTACCAGTCCAAACAGAGAGGGTGTAATTTGTTGTCAAGCCATTCATCCAGGAGTCAGGACTTCCTTCTTGGTCTTCTAGATTGGTTGTACCAGTCTTACCAGCAATATCCAACCCCGGCACATTTGCTAATGTTCCGGTACCTTCTGTCATAACAGAACGCATCATGTCTGTTACCATATAAGCTGTTGATTCGCTCATCGCTGCTTCAGATTCTGGTTTCATATCCAACGTACTGCCATCGCTAAATTCTATTTTCGTAATGGCATATGGCTCCGTGTAGATACCTTCGTTACCAAATGCTGCATAAGCGCCAGCAATATCAATCGTATGGAACTGAGCTGCTCCACCTATACTATCTCCATTTTTGATACCATCCGGAAATTCCAGACCCAGACCATTCGCGAATTTCTCTGCGTTTTCTGCACCAACAGCTTGGAATGTTTTGATTGCTGGAATATTGTATGATTTCGCCAAAGCAGTTCTTGCGCTCATCCAACCATGGAATCGATCATCATAGTTACCAGGAGTCCACTTACCAATAGTAAGTGGTTCATCATTAATTTGTTCATACGTAGATGTATAAACACCATTTTCAAATGCTGGTGCGTAGTCAAGAATCGGTTTCATACCTGATCCCGGCTGACGACCATTTCCCTGGATAGCATAGTTGTAACCGCCAAGTTCGTTGTTTCGATTACCGCCAATAGCCCGAATTGCTCCGCTCTTAGTATCGAGTAGGGTAATACCAGCTTGCAGTTCTTCATTGGGCCAGACAATGCCGCTGTCTTCGCTAAGTGCATTTTCCACAGTGTCTTGCGCATCCGGATCCAAAGTTGTATAAATCTTCATGCCATCTAGATGAAGATCAGTATCTTCAAAACGCTCGCTAAGCTCTTTTTGTACTTGATCAAGAAAAGCTCCATATTTATTTGACTGTGGCTTCTTCTCAGTAAGTAAATCCTCAACCTTTGTCTTTTTCGCTTCATCTGCTTCTGCTTGGGTGATTTTCCCATGCTGTACCATTAAATCAAGAACAGTGTTCATACGTTCCTGAGCAAGATCGGGATTCTCAAATGGGTTGTAAGCAGTAGGTCGTTGTGGTAGCCCAGCAAGCAAAGCTATTTCTGGCAGTGTTAAATCATTCAAGTCATCTTTATCAAAATATGTTTCTGATGCTGTTAATACACCATTTGCATACTCCCCGTAAAAAACTTTATTCAAATACATTTCTAAAATTTCTTCCTTGGAGTACTTGCGATCAAGCTGGAAGGCAAGCCACCATTCCTGTACTTTTCGTTTGATTGTCTTTTCCGGAGATAGGAAAGAGCGTTTGATGACCTGCTGGTCGATCGTACTTCCGCCTTCTGCCCCAAATCCATTCTTAAAGTTGGAAATTAATGCGCCGCCGGTACGAATGATATCGATTCCGTTATGTTCAAAGAATCGGGAATCCTCTGTAGCAGTTACTGCATCAATCAGCTGCTGCGGCAGATCGTCATACGTTACTTTTCGTCTGCTTTCCGAACCTAATTCGGCAAATTCATCGCCATTCATGTCATAGACGATATTGGAAGCAGGGTCGGTTAGTTTTTCTTCGTCCAGCTTAGGAGCTGTAGCAGCGTAGTAAGCAAATACACTACCACCTGCGATAACACATAATATACCTATTAATACAATCGTAAGTAATATTTTCTTCCAAATAGGTTTTTTCTTCTTTTTCTGTTTTCTTCTTGATGCACGAGATTGGCCCTTTTCTGCCATTACTCCTCTTCCTCCGTTCTAAAATGAAGCTGGTCGATAATGTGTAAGTAATCGACCTTTGCCTGATACTTCATTGGAATCAGAAATCCTTGCTCACAAATCACTTCGTAGGGAATGGATTTTCTGCCTCCATCATATTGACGTTTCCACCACGGAAAAAGTTTCTCTGCTTCGAAAAAAAATGTTTGATTATGTGCGGAAAAACGCATAATGACGAAGCAGATAGCCCCATGGCTGCATACATGCTCCATGTGGGAAATCTGGTGCTCGTGGAAATTGGAGAGCGGGAAACTGGTCTTGTTTTTGGTGACCTTGGCTTCGAAGTCTACATATTTTCCGCGATATACGCCATTATAATCCGTAGTGGATGCTTGTTTGAAATACGCTTCTTTAATGACCGCTGCACTTCGTTTTGGATAGTCGACCTTGACAATCTGCACCGGGGTAGGTTTTTTGTGGATGATAGCCTTTTGCTGAGCGAGATAATACTCGTTTGTCTCATTGATATCTTCCTCTAAAGTCATCCCTCTGTTGCCGAAGTCGACAGGCTGTGTGAGCCTCGATGCAGCAGTTTGTCTGATGATCTTTTTCCCGTTAGGATATTGCACAGTTTCTCCCCCCACTATAGGAATGATCATACCATAATCCTTAGAATACTTCACTTTGTGTCTGTAACTCAACTGAAAAAAGGGGCAATTCGATGACAATTACTGACATAGCACAATTGCTTTCTTCCATCGAAGAGAAAACAGCCGCTGCAAACTTAGATAATATCCGAAGAACGATGGCATATCAAGCTTTTTATGAACGGAATCCAGAGATAAAGTGGGCATTCCTGGCTTCCATGGTTTCTAGGAACGCTGGCTGGAATATGACAGATTTACATTTGGATATGTTTCAGGACTTACTGTCAGCACGTATAAGAAAACAGCTTTTTTCTCTTTACGAACGTGCCAATTGGCTCATTTTCTCTGATGCTTATCCGCAGTTGCTGTTGTATGAGTCACATAAAAAAGGACAAATTGACATGATTGCACTTCTTCATCATTTTCGTGTGTCTGCTTTTATGGAAGAAACGTGGAAGCAATTCATAAAAGAAGGTGACATGCAGCAGCTGCTGTACTGCCTTATCGTCAACGAACAGCATGTCATCGGCTCGCCTGTCATCGTCCAGCCGTTCTATAAAAAGCATGTCTTCAGCCGCTGGCCATATCAGCTTCAAGATTTTTTTCGTTTGAATACTGTGTTCTTCCCGACAATGGATGGGGAGTTGTACGGACTGTATGCTCACCATTTTACAAGTGTGGATGAGCGAATACAGATGGGGAAGAAGTTGAGCCAGCTCCTTTTTGACGACCAGCTTTATCCCGCATTTATACAATTTGCCAAACGCGTTCCTTACACAGGTTCTCGAGATGATTATGAGCGCTATGGCAGATTTAGAACCATCGGCAGTTGTCCACTACGAGCGTGCTATCCAGTCATTACACACAAAGATATTATTCGTACGGACTGGTACAAATATGGGGGCATCAAACGAAGTTGGCTCATCCCTGAGAAAAAAAAGCGTCATCGTCCAACCGGAACCGTCTTTTATTGGAAGAGGCGATTGATGAAGATTGCGGCATTGATCAAGAAAAAAAGCAAAGCGATCAATTGACCGCTTTGCTTTTTTTCTTATATGGAAGGACGGTTTGGTCCATCAAGCTTTTTATCATACCCGTCGCCGGCAGTGCGGGCTGTCGGCCGTTTCTGGCCAGTCGATGTCTTTCTTTCCTGCTTTTTCATCTTTCACCCTCCTTTATAGTTAGGATGAGCGAAACAGCTCTGAATCATGCGAATGTGCCCGTATTTTTTGTTGTTTTGTCAACTGTGCAGGAGTTGTCTTAAATGGGCAGAAACAGTAAGGAAAAAGGGGGCATACGGATGAACAAGCAAAATGGTGTGACCAAAGAAGAATTGCAGCTGGCTCTGTTCCAGCTGACTGGCGCATATCGGAAATTGGACCAAAGACTCACCGTACAGGCGAACCGTTCCAGGATGACGTTAAAACAGCCTTTGATTGAACGAGTGCTCCGAGCAGAGTCCCAGCTGGATAAAAAGCATGATAAATGGAATCATGAGCATGGTAAATTAGCCTGACTGCTTGTATAATAGAACAACACGAAAAGCAGAGAAGGGGTTATATTGACTACATTACCGATATATAATAAGCAGCTATCCGACTTGATGGCACGTTTGAAAGAGCGCTTCCTTACGCATGAGCCTCCAAGCGAAAAGCACGATAAAGCATTTTTTGAGATGGTCAAGAAGGAAACAGAACCAATGTATCTGCTGCTTAGGAAGTGGCACCAGGCTGCTGAGGAATTTGTCCAGCAGCGCGAGGTCAGTGTGCATCCGCAGCAGGTACAGTCTACAGAAGAAAATGTCCATTTAATCATTCTGCATAGTTATTACATAGACATCAAGTCAGAACGATATATGGATTATCACCAATCAATCGGCTACGTCATCCAATTGCTAGATGAAGATTTGGACCGAATTGAAGGATACAACGGAGAGGGAGAAAACAAATGACGAAAGAAGAATTGATTAATCTGGCTAAAGAAGCAAGAGAACGGGCATATATACCTTATTCTAAATTTGGAGTAGGTGCTGCAGTACTGACAAAGGCAGGAAAAGTTTATCAAGGATGCAATATCGAAAATGCTGCTTATCCAGTTACATGCTGTGCTGAACGAACAGCAATTTTCCAAGCAATTGCAAACGGCGAAAGGGAGTTCTCTGAAATCGCAGTTGTTGCGAATACAGAACGTCCAGTTCCGCCTTGCGGATCTTGCCGCCAGGTAATGGCTGAATTCTTCCCGCAGGATGCTGTCATCCACATTTCGAACATGAATGGTGTTTCAAAGACAGTTACTATGGAAGAGCTGCTTCCGTTTTCATTCCAGCCAGAAGATCTCTACTCTGACGAAAAAGCTGCGCAGTAACAATCGACACTGATTCAAGGACTAAAAGTGTTTTTACACTTTGGGTCCTTTTTTTATTTTTTTATTTATCGTTCGATAGGTTTCTTCATAAGGCGAACAGGGTAAAGGGGACTATTGGAATGGAGGTCTGACCGTTGACTAAGAAAAAAGTAGCAGTTATCGGAGCTGGTCCTGGGGGTCTGACAGCTGGGATGCTGCTTGCAGCCAAAGGGTATAACGTAGAAATATATGAGAAAAATGATGTGATTGGCGGCCGGACTTCACGTTTGAAGCAAGGCGAGTTCCAATTTGATCTTGGTGCGACCTTCTTCATGATGCCTCAGCTTCTGGAGGAGCTTTTCGAGGAAGCGGGTCGAAATCTTCACGATTATGTCCAGCTGCATCGACTAGATCCATTATATACGCTTCGGTTTGGGGACGTCACTTTTACTCCGCGAGTCGACAGACAAGATATGCTGGATGAAATCGAACGGGTCTTTCCTGGCGAAAGCGAAGGTTTCATTCAGTTCATGGAAAAAGAAGGGGAGAAGTTCGACCGAGTGGAAAAACTTCTGCGCCGTCCTTTCGTACATAAACGCACGTATCTGACTAAGGATGTGCTGCATGCGCTGCCGAAACTGGATATGTTTCAGACAGTATATAGTAAGCTTTCTACCTATTTTAATGATGAACGATTAAAATATGCTTTTACCTTCCAGGCAAAATACTTAGGAATGTCACCTTGGAAGTGTCCTGGCACATTCACGATACTATCTTATCTTGAGCATAAGTTCGGTTTGTACCATCCCATAGGTGGCGTAAATCGAATTTGTGAAGCGATGCGTCAGGTGATTGAGGAGTACGGAGGCATTGTCCATACCGGAAAACCTGTTGCTCAAGTTCTTACAGAAGGCAAACGGGCCACAGGTATACGTCTGGAAGATGGTCATGTCGTTCATGCTGACGAAGTAATTATCAATGCGGATTACAGTTATAGCATGCAGCATTTATTTGATGGTAGGTGGAAGAAGAAATTCCGGAAGAAAACGGAGAATAAAAAATATTCCTGCTCAACCTTCATGCTTTATTTAGGCTTGAAGCAAGAAGTCGACCTTCCTCATCATATAGTTGTCTTTGCAGATGACTACAAAAAGAATGTAGAAGAGATGACAGAACAGTTCGTTCTTTCAAAGGATCCGTCCGTCTACATTCACTATCCGACGAAACTTGACCCGACAACGGCACCTGCTGGAAAGTCTACAGCATATTTGCTGATGCCAGTGCCGAATACGGAGGCTGACATTGATTGGAACGAAGCAAGTCCTCGTATGCGGCAGAAAATGCTGGATATCCTTGCTCGTGAAACCGGCATTGATAATATTGAAGCTCTGATTGAAACGGAGCATTGCATCACCCCGTCAGATTGGGAAGCGATGAATATTAAGCATGGAGCAGTATTTAATCTTGCTCATTCACTTGATCAAATGATGTACAATCGACCTCATAATCAAGTGAAAGAGCTATCCCATTGTTACCTTGTTGGTGGGGGAACGCATCCTGGCAGCGGACTGCCAACCATTTTTCAGTCAGCAAAGATCAGTGCCGATCTAGTGGAGAAGAATAATGGAGCGAAAACTTATCAAATGATAAATTCCTCTCGGAAGAAGGTGACGATGTGAAAACGGCAATTATCGGTGCAGGTATCGGTGGGCTAACAACTGCACTGCTTCTGGAAAGACAGGGAAATGAGGTTACGATCTTTGAACAGCAGTCGAATCCTGGTGGGCGTATGCAGTACGAAACTGACGGCATGTTCCGAATCGACCAAGGTCCGACAATTGTCCTTCTGCCCGATATGATTCGCAGTGTATTGGAGTCATGCGCTATTCCCCAGAAGGATCTTGAACTGATTAAATGTGATCCGCTTTACCGGATTCATTACGCGGATGGTACTGCGTATACAAAATATGCCGATCCTGCAAAGCAGAAAAAAGAATTACTGGAGAAGTTTCCAGATTCTGCGCCACAATTTGATCAATTCATGCGCGATATGAAAAACGTATACCGGTTTGGGGTGAGTCAATTTTTGGAGCGGGGCTTTTCGAACAGGTTACGTTTCTTTACGACAAGCAACCTGCGTTTCCTTTATAAAACAAAAGCTTACCGTAATGTTCATTCTTTTATCAGAGATTATTTCACCGAACCGAAGCTGCAAGATGCTTATGCACTCCAATCCTTGTATATAGGAGGTTCTCCTTATACGACTCCTGCAATTTATGGCCTTATTTCTTATAGCGAGCATGAGCACGGTATCTGGTATGTGAAAGGAGGCTATGCGGGACTGATCGAAACGTTGGTTTCTTATTGTGAAAAACGGGGTGTCACTATTCAGTACAATTCGAAAGTGGAAAAAATCCGGAAGAATGGGAAACGAGTAAGCGGTATCGAGATGGACGGAGTATACCAGCCTTTTGATAATGTAGTGTTCAACGGTGACTTTCCTGCCATTCATTCTTTACTTGATGATAATAAAGCAAAAAAGAAAAAGCAGCCTGCTGCCTCCAGTGGCTGCCTGCTCATTTATGCAGGTACCAATCGAAAATGGGAAGAGCTGCAAACACATCAATTTGTGCTACCTGAACAGTTCCAGCTAAATATGAAAGCTATTTTTGAGTCCAGGACTATCCCAGATGACCCGTCCTTTTATGTATTCAATCCGGGTTCAATAGATCCGTCATGTGCTCCTGCCGGAAAATCGGCATTATATTTCCTAGTCCCAGTTCCATCCGGCGACCATATCAATTGGGATCAGCAGCAAGACTTACTCGTTGAACGTGTTCTTCACAAAGCAGAGCAGACGCTGCTGCCAGGATTGTTGGGATCAATTGAATGGCTGAAGGTAAGGACCCCGGCCGATGCAAGTCAAGCTGGGCTGTATCAAGGAGGGAGCTTTGGAATAGCTCCGAATCTGCTTCAATCAGGAGGCTTCCGCCCGCAGAACAAACCATTCGGTATTGAAGGACTTTATGCTGTCGGCGCTTCTGTCCATCCAGGCGGAGGTGTACCGATCGTCATGCAAGGAGCGAAGAATTTAAGTGACCTAATAAAGAGTGAGGTGGGAGACTATGCTCAAGAAACCGTACGCAAAAGCGTGTGAGAAGGCGATGAAGCAGCACTCCGCGAGCTTTTATCAAGCTTTTCGCGAGCTTCCTTCTCCGCGTAAGGAAGCTGTTTTTGTTATTTATACTTTCTGCCGGATGATTGATGACAGCATGGATGAACCTGAAAACAGCGCTTATACGCTGGACGAGCTGGAGTGGAACTTTCACCATCTCAGCCAAGCGGAAGGGCATTTTATCTGGCCTTCCCTTCGCTGGCTGTTCGACACTTTTCCAAATCTGGAACCAGCGCCGTTCTTCACCCAGATAAAGGGTCAGCGCATGGATGAGGAGCATACGCATTACAAAACATTTGAACAGCTGGAAAACTATTGCTACCACGTAGCCGGATCTGTCGGCGAAATGCTGCTGCCGGTATTGCATGATTACCCGTCAGAGCAAATTGTTCAAGCAGGAATCAAGCTTGGTAAGGCAATGCAAATTGTCAATATCCTGCGGGATATCGGAGAGGACTTGGAGCGCGGTCGACGATATGTTCCGCTGTCTATCATGTCAGCCTATGACTATACAGAAGAAGCGTTTTATGCCCAGGAACTATCGTTTTCGTTCAATCAGGTGATTGATGACTTGATAACTACTGCTGACAATTGGTTTGAAGAGGGTCTGGAAGGTTTGAGTACGTATCCCGAATCGAGTGCATTTGCAATCACATTGGCAAGCAGCTATTATGCAGCAATCATGGATGCAATCAAGGAAAATGATTATGATGTATTCCATAAGCGTGCATATGTACCGCAGTCACGTAAACTAGCACTTTACAAAGCTGCCAAAAAGGCGAGGAAAAAGGAATCGATTACATGATGTATCGTATCTTCGCTGTTTGGCTGTTTATAGGACTAGTGCTTCTTTTATTCTGGGAGCTGCCGGAATGGCTCTACTTTGCAAATAGTATTTTTATGATTCTTTATACGGCATCCGTTCTGGCAGAAAGCAAAGCATATTTCTTCCATAACACGAAAAAGATCAAAACGACCGCTGTTCTGTTAATCATCGGTTTTACTACATTGCTCATTGAAGCACTAAGTGTTTATACAGGATTTCCGTTCGGCGATTACGGATATACGACCATGCTCGGGTATCATGTGTTGGGAGTACCCTTTACAATCGCCATTGCCTGGGTTGGTTTTATCGTTAACAGCACTATGATCAGTACACAGCAAAATAAGTGGCTGCGGGCTTTGGAAACTGGTATATGGGTCGTATTCATTGATTTAATACTTGATCCTGTCGCATTAGCTTGGGACTTTTGGCAATGGGATAATGGCGGTTTTTATTATGGGATTCCGGCAACGAATTTTATTACATGGTTTTTCCTGGCTGCTATTCTGTCATTAGTGCTTCCATTGCAAAGGGGAGTGAAGCCGTCAGTTCAGTCGTATCGATTATTGGAATTGATGTTCCTGTTTTTCGGTCTGCTGGCTCTGAAGAAAGGTTTCATCCTTGTTGCTTGTCTGGCCATTCTGTTCATTCTTGTTACAGAAGGGAGGAGAGTGTTTGATTCAAGCAGAAAAAAAGCGATGGTTCATTAAACTTTTCGCTGCTTATCAACGGTATTATTTGCTTCCTCGTAACTTTGAACGTGTTGAAGCTACCGGACATGTCCAGTCACCAGAAGTACCCGTCATTTATATTGCAAATCACAGTTCTTGGTGGGATGGACTGCTAATCTTCCAGGTTGTGGAAGATCATTTGAGAGGCAATCATTATATGCTGATGGCCCAAGAAGGACTGGAAAATTATCGCTTCTTTCGCAAGCTCGGTGCCTTCTCCATTAACCAAACAAGAATTCGCGATGTTGTCGCTTCCCTTCAATATGCAACACAGCTGCTGGAAGCGGGCAGCTGCGTTTGGCTGTTTCCCCAGGGTCAGATTTTGCATCAAGACCAGCGTCCATATCTTTTTGGGACGGGAATAGGTTATTTGCTGCATCAGAAGCAGGTACCGGTCGTCCCGGTTACTTTACATTATCATTTCGGGGAAGAAAAGAAGCCCATTGCTTCCTTGCACTTCGGTAAACCGATTCAGGAGAACTGGGAAAGCATGACACGTTCCAGTGTCAGTATGTATTTATCTAAACTACTCGAAGAACAAGCAGACGAGCATAAACAGACGATCATCGGGGGGCTGCGTATGGAGTCCCAGGAACAGATCAGCTAGGAAGGGGATGCGTTATGCTTGTACTAGTATTAATAATCAACTTCCTGCTTCTACTTCAGCTGATTTGGGTGCTGTATAACAGCACCGCTTTTCCGAAAAGCTTCACGCAAAGAAGTCCTGCGGTCAAGCCATTGAGCATACTGATACCCGCACGAAATGAAGCAGATAACATTGGACAGTTACTTGAGAGTCTGATACCGCAACAGGACTACATAAAAGAAATTCTTGTATTGGATGATCAGTCAACGGATGGAACAGCTGCTATTGTGCAGCAATTCCAGCTTAAGCTAAAGAACTTGAAACTAATTCAAGGCAAGGAGCTGCCTTCGGGCTGGACAGGTAAAAACTATGCTTGTCATCAATTGGGGCAATATGCGGAAGGGGATTGGCTGCTGTTTCTCGATGCGGATGTGACAGTGGAGAAAAGTGGACTTGTGCTGCTTCAGCCATATCTTGACGGTCGTTATCATATGATATCTGCTTTTCCGAGGCAGCGTGTTCATACTTTTCTTGAACGCATGCTTGTACCATTCATGGTTTTCCTCGTCATTTGCCACTTACCAATTCGACAAGTAACGAAAGCCCAAGATCCTAAATTCACTGCAGCTCACGGTGCGTTCATTTGTATTCACAAGGAAAGTTATCAGAATGCTGGCGGTCATGCTGCTATCAAATCTGCCATAGTGGATGATATGGAACTTATGCGTCTGATGAAACGGTCTCAGTTTCCAGTCGCTTTGCTGCGCGGTGAAAAATTCGCCAGTATGCGAATGTACGAGGCTAACCGTTCTGTGTGGCTCGGATTCCGGAAAAATATTTTCACGGGGACGGGAAGCAATATATTCCTTACTTTATTTATATGTGTGTTATATGCACTGATATATGTTGTACCGACAGTTTGCTTTGTTTCTGCTCTATTGATTGGCGCTACGCAAACGGCGCTCGCAGCAGCTTTGGCTTATATGATCGGAGCTATCATTAAATTTTTCATTGATTTTCAAGCTAAGACAAGCTGGTATACATTCTTTCTCTACCCAATTGCATGTACCTGTTTTATTTTGCTTGCTATGGATGCAGTAAGGATTCATAAACAAAAAGAGGGATACGAATGGAAAGGCAGGAGATATTACGAATGAAACGTGCTATCATCATCGGGGGCGGATTAGGTGGTTTGACGACCAGTATATATCTTGCCCATGCTGGCTGGAATGTAAGAATACTTGAAAAGAATAAAACACTTGGCGGCAAGCTTCAACAGGTTAACCAGGATGGTTTCCATTTTGATTTAGGACCAAGTACAATCACGCTAAAGCACATTTTTGAACAAGTATTCCATGATACAGGACGAGACAGCCGAGATTATTTGTCCTTCTACCCAATCACACCAATTGGGAAGAATTTTTTTCCTGACGGGAGTATTGTCGAGCTGACCGCAGACGTCGAGAAGATGCAGGAACAGCTGGCCGTCTATAGTAAGGCTGACGCAAGGGCTTATCCTGCTTTTCTTGCCGAAAGCAAGAGGCTGTTTCAAATTTCTGAGAGGGCATTTCTTCATAAACCTCTATTTCTACTGAAGGAAAAACTGCAGCCTGAGCTTTTGCGCAATTTTGCTAAAATTCGCCCTATACAATCGTTTCAATCTCTATTAAAACAATACTTCCGGCATCCGAATACATTACGTCTGTTCGGCAGGTATGCGACATATGTCGGGTCCTCTCCTAATCAAGCACCATCCATCTTTGCCATGCTGGCATTCCTGGAAGCGGGGGAAGGAGTGTATGGCATTAAAGGCGGCACATACAAACTCGTGGAAGCATTTGAAAAGCTAGCTGTGGAATTAGGTGTTCACATTGAAAAAGAAACCGACGTGACCAGTATACAGACAAGCCGAGGCACCGTGACAGGGGTTACGACTACCAAAGGTGACTATGCTTGTGATACGCTTATCGGAAACGGAGATGCCCTAAGCTTGTACAGTGGACTGCTGGATAAGTCTGATCGACCGCATTTTTCTGATCAAAAGATTAAGAAAGTGGAGCCTTCTCTGTCCGGCTTCACAATGCTCCTAGGTGTTCAAAAGCGTTACGCTCAATTAGCTCATCATAATGTATTCTTTCCTTCCGATTATCAAGCGGAATTCACGTCGCTCTTTAAAGACAAGCAGTATATCAAGGAACCAGCACTATATATTTGTTTTTCGGGAGCCAGTGATCCGGATATGGCACCTGCCAATATGAGCAATTTGTTCGTGCTTGCAAATGCACCGTCTCTTACTGGATTGAACCAGCTGCAGGATAAAGAACGGTACAAGGATCAGCTGATCCAGCAGCTAGAAGAGAGAGGACTTGTTGGTTTGTCGGAGAATATCATTTTCGAAGAACTTCAAACGCCAGCTGATTTAGCTGTGCGAACGCGTGCTTTTCAAGGAGCAATTTACGGAATGAGTTCGAACAGCTTCACGCAAGCTTTTTTCCGAATACCAAATAAAGATACGCATTTGAAGGGTCTTTGGTTTGCTGGTGGTTCGACACATCCAGGAGGCGGTACACCAATGGTCACTTTGAGCGGGAAATTGACAGCGCAAGCAATATTACAGGGATAGGTTTTGAGCCAGGGGGATACAGGATGAAAGAAAGATCTATAGATAACCGTAAGGATGAACATATACATATTACGTTGAATGAACAAGTGCAAGGAAAAGGAATTTCAACCGGATTTGAATCTTACCGATTCGAGCATCAAGCTCTTCCTGAAATCAGCTTCAATACTATTGATACTAGCACCACATTTCTTCGAAAACAGGTGAAAGTACCTTTTCTGATCAGCAGTATGACCGGCGGCACGCCCCGTGCACATGAGATAAACCGGAATTTAGCAAGAGCTGCTGAAGAAAAAGGCTGGGCATTAGGGCTTGGTTCCAGTCGAGTGGCGCTGGAAAATAAGACAGCTGCTTCGAGCTTTCAGCTGCGGGAAGAAGCGCCGACCATTCCGATCTTCGCAAATATCGGTGCTGTCCAGCTGAATTACGGCTATGGACCTGAGGAATGCAGTCAAATCGTAAGTTTGACAGGTGCAGATGCTATCGTGCTCCATCTTAATAGCATGCAGGAAATTTTCCAAGATGAAGGGGATACAGACTTCAGCGGCCTCCTGCTTAAAATCGCAAGAGTGGCTGATACATTATCTGTACCGGTCGGCATCAAGGAAGTGGGCTTTGGGATCGCTCCTGATACATGCAGCCTGCTGATTGAATCAGGAGTACAATTCATTGATACAGCGGGAGCAGGAGGGACTTCTTGGATCGAAGTGGAGAAATATCGTTCTCAGAATCCTATAAAGCAAAGAGCTGCGTCAGCATTTCTTGATTGGGGTCTTCCGACAGCTACATGCATCAAGCAGCTGAGCAGATTGCCAAAAGCCCCTGACTGCCTGATTGCAAGCGGAGGAATCACGACTGGCGTTGAAGCAGCTAAAGCGATAGCTTTAGGAGCTGATATGGCAGGCTACGGTCGTTCCATCTTACCGGAAGCTGTGGATTCGAAAGAGGCACTGCTGGAACGATTCGAGCAGCTGGAACTTGAGCTTAGGATCAGCATGTTCGGAATCGGAGCTCATAATTTGGAGTCATTAAGAAATACGGACAGGTTAATCAGTCGAAACGCCTGAAATATAGGTTTTTGTCATAGTACATGTTCTTTCGCCCTTTCATATGTTATAGAGAATCCAATACAGAAAGGGGAAAGAACATGCGTAAAAGACATTGCTGTCCTCCTCCGCGCCCAGTACATTGTGGTCCAGTGCACTGCGGAACGAAGACTATTGTCGATCCTGTCATCAACAATGTACAACACACTTACTCTGAAGAGGTAATTGAGCATATACACCCAGTTCATACTACAGTGGTGAACCATCATAAGGTGAAGAACGTCCACATGTATCCGCATACGACTTCTTTTGCCAATGAAAAATCGATGGAGCAGACACATCTTAGTCCTACTCATAATAGTCCGCCAAGACCGAACCCTTGTCATGACTGTGGTCCAATGCCGATGCCAGCACCTATGCCAATGCCGCAGCAGGTTAGCCCGCAAATGTACCAGCAGCAGCCGCAACCTCAGCAGCAGCCGCAAATGGCACCAAAACCTAAACCAACTCAGAAAAAGTGGTACTAATAGCTGTATTAGAGCTGGCGTCAGCCAGCTCTTTTATGTTTAGATAGAAACAGTGAAAAGAAGAGGAGCGCATGTCCCAGATGAAGAATTTATATGTGACTGGATACAAGCACTACGAAATGGGAATCTTTAAGATGAGTGATCCTCGTGTGCATTATATCAAGCAAACCATACGGGACAAGCTGATCGGTCTGATTGAAACTGGATTGGAATGGGTGCTTCTGTCCGGACAGACGGGTGTGGAGCTTTGGGCAGCCCAGGTTGTACTTGATCTGAAGGAAGAGGAATATGATATACAGCTTGCTGTCATCCCGCCTTTTGATAATCAGGACGCACGCTGGTCAGAAGATTTGCAGGAAGAGTACCAGGAACTGATCATGCTTGCTGATTTCTATCAGCCGATATATGAAGGTGATTATAAGGGACCTTACCAATTCAAAGCACGAGATAAATGGATGCTGTCCAAAACGGAGGGTGCACTTGTCATGTATGACGAAAATCAGACAGGCAGTATCGACTTCTTCCTCAAAGAAGCACGCAGCTATCAAGAAGCGCTTGATTATGAGCTCTACTATATAACTGCGCTGGATTTGCAGGACACACTTGAGAGGGAACAGATGAATGATCCTACATATTGGGATCAGACATGAGAAGAAAATTGACAATCTCAACTGATTTTGAAAGAATGGACTTATATACAATTGTATAAATGAGGTGACTTGTGTATGGCTTTGGCAAACATCCAACTGACACAAAAAGATATCTTTGAAAAGAATTTTAAAACAGGTATGCGTGGTTATAACCAAGATGAAGTCGATGAGTATCTGGACAAAATCATTCAGGATTACGAAACATTCCAAAAAGAAATCGATCGACTGAAAAGTGAAAACGAACGTCTTAGACAGCAGCAGTCCTCAAACGACACTGTGAGATCAACCAGATCTGTACAGCAGCCGAAAGAACAAGCTCCACAGCCGGCTGCTCCAGTACGTGAGCGAGAGACTCAGACAAATCATCAAGTGAATTATGACATCCTTAAACGTCTGTCCAATTTGGAGAAGGCCGTTTTCGGAAAAAAATTCGCTGAGAATGATGTTTGATGCTGGGCGGTCTTGACTATTGACGTCGAACCGCGTACAATAGGTTAGCAACTTAAAAATGAATGTTTGAGTAATCGCTGCAGTGATGCAGAGGAAAGTCCATGCTCACACAGGCTGAGATGCTTGTAGTGTTCGTGCTTGGCGAATTCATAAGCCAAGGTAGTAGCAATGCTAACGGCAGGCAGAAAGCCTAAGTCTTCGGATATGGCTGACATGTCTTGAAAGTGCCACAGTGACGTAGTCAGCTTGGAAACTTGCTGAGTGGAACGAGGTAAACCCCACGAGTGAGCAACCCAAATGTTGGTAGGGGCACCCTTGATTATGGGAATTCAACCTAAAAAGGGACAAGTGATGAGCTTGTAGATAGATGATTACTGCCGTTGTACGAGGCTGACCACCGCTCGCAGTGCATCGGTACAGAACATGGCTTACAGAACATTCATTTGGTCCACTGTATACAACAAACAGCCCTTTCTAACTGGTTTCAGCTAGAGAGGGCTTTTTAATACATAAAAGCGAGGTTTTACATGATGAAAAGGCAAGTGACCCTGATTGCCACTGCGGCGATGGGATTGGAGTCTGTCGTTGCACGCGAAGTGAAGCAGCTGGGCTATGAAGATGTTCAAGTAGACAATGGCAAAGTAATATTCCAGGCAGATCCGTCCGCCATTGCACGCTGCAATCTCTGGCTGCGGACAGCTGATCGTATCAAAGTGCTTGTTGGGGAATTCAAAGCGACTACTTTTGATGAGCTTTTTGAACAGACGAAGGCATTGCCTTGGGAAACGTACATACAGGAAAATGGAGAATTCCCGGTTATCGGAAAAAGCGTCAAATCGACGTTATATAGCGTCCCGGATTGTCAGCGTATCGTAAAGAAGGCTGTTGTAGAGAGGCTGAAGCAAAAGCACGGTATTGCTTCCTGGCTGGAGGAGTCCGGTCCAAGACACCGGATTGAAGTGGCTATCTTGAAGGATACGGTTAGCCTTACACTGGACACTAGCGGGACGGGCTTGCATAAACGTGGCTATCGCGTCGGGCAAGGCGAAGCTCCTATCAAGGAAACACTCGCAGCCGCAATGGTGCTATTGACGAATTGGCGTCCGGAATTCCCGCTTCACGACCCGTTTTGCGGAAGCGGTACGATTGCTATCGAAGCAGCACTGATAGGGCAGAACATTGCACCTGGATTTAACCGTGAATTTGATGCCGAAAACTGGCATTGGGTGAAATCTGACCTTTGGGAAAAGGCACTGGAAGAAGCCGAGGACTTAGCCAATTATGATCAGGAACTCCATATTTCCGGTTCGGATATCGATCATAAAATGGTGGAAATCGCAAAGGCAAACAGTATTGAGTCAGGCCTTGGGGAATTAGTCAACTGGAGACAGATGCAGGTGGCAGATTGGAATCCGAAGCAGGATAATGGCTACATGATAACGAATCCGCCTTATGGGGAAAGAATGGGAGATCGCCCTGAGGTGGAAAAAGCCTACAAAGAGCTCGGCTCTATCATGAAGGATAACCCTTCATGGAGCGGTTATATCTTGACATCTCATGAAGGTTTCGAAACATTCTACGGCAAGCAGGCAACGAAGAAACGCAAGCTTTTCAATGGTTTTATCAAAACCGACTATTATCAGTATTTCGGTAAACATATCTAAATAAGGGAGCGGATAGTATGTCAGATGCAACACAGCAGTATTGGGACTTGATCAAGGAACAAAAAGCGTATGAAGAAGCAATAGCCCTCATGCATTGGGACTTGCGGACAAAAGCACCGAAAGCTGGTATGGAATATCGGGCTGAAGCGATCAGCTACTTATCACAGCAGTCGCATCGTCTATCCACATCTGACAAACTGAAAGAACTGATAGACGAACTGAAGCCGATCGCAGAGGATGAAATACTGGTCAAATCATTAGCTGAGAGTGAAAAAGAATACGATCGAAACAAGAAAATTCCTGAAGCAGAATTTAAAGCGTATATCATGCTTCAGTCCAAAGCCGAATCTGTTTGGGGAGAAGCAAGGGAAAAAGGTGATTTCAATTTGCTTCAGCCATATCTGGAGGAACTGGTTGCCTACAAAAAGAAATTCGCTTCTTATTGGAATGCTGATCAGCATCCTTATGACGTTCTGCTGGATATGTATGAGCCTGGCGTGACAATGGAGACGCTGGATGAAGTGTTCCCAGCATTGCGTAAAGCCCTTACAAATTTACTTGAACAAATCAAACAGTCAAAGGTGAAACCAGACACTAGTGTGCTGCAGACACATTTCTCGAAGGATCAGCAAAAAGCTTTTACTATTTCTGTTCTGGAAAAAATGGGCTATGACTTTGAAGCTGGAAGACTGGATGATACAATTCATCCATTTGAAATCACATTGAATCCGAAAGATGTCCGTATCACGACGCGTTATGATGAAGAAGATTTCCGGATGGCTGTCTTCGGTACGATTCATGAAGGCGGTCATGCGCTGTACGAACAGAACATAGCGGAAACATTAGCTTCGACACCTTTAGCAAGCGGAACGAGCATGGGAATTCATGAATCTCAGTCTTTATTCTGGGAAAACTTCGTCGCACGCAGCGAGGCATTCTGGAAAGGCCATTTTGAGGAATTCAAAACTTATGCGCCTGCATCACTGCAGGAGATTGATTTTGAGACTTTCTATCAGGCAGTGAATGAGGTAAAAGCTTCATTCATCCGGATTGAGGCAGACGAATTGACGTACGCATTGCATATCATGATCCGTTATGAACTGGAGAAAGCACTATTCAAAGATGAGATCGAGGTGAAAGATCTGCCTGAAATCTGGAACAGTAAAATGGAAGAGTACCTTGGAATTGTGCCAGAAAGCGATTCCCAAGGTGTGCTGCAGGATATTCACTGGTCAGGAGGGGACTTCGGTTATTTCCCTTCATACGCATTAGGTTATATGTACGCAGCGCAGTTCCATGCTAAGATGCAGGAGTCTTTGGATACGGACAGACTGATTGAAAAAGGGGACTTCGCTCCGATCAAAGAATGGTTAACGGAACAAATCCATCAATACGGTAAAGCTAAGAAACCTTTGGAATTGCTGCAGGATGTAACGGGTGAAGGATTGAATGCCAATCATCTTGTAAGCTATCTGACTGAGAAATACAGTAAAATCTATCAATTATAAAAAAACGATGCAGAGTGATCTGCATCGTTTTTTTAGCTTAGAGCTGTTGCCATATCCGGCACTTGCAATCCAGCATCTTTATAGAGTTCTTCTAAGTCGGACTGGAAAGTGTCGAATTGTTTCTGAGCTGCATCTAAGTTAGGCTCTGTTTGAGAAGCATCGATTGCTTTACTAACTTCCTCGAAGTATGCTTTCAAAGACTCAAGTGAAGCAGTGAAGGCTTCTTTCTCTTCATCTGGAAGATTGCTTTCCAGCTTGTAATCTGCAAGCTTTGCAGCACCTTCATCAGCTGCTTTTTTAGCAGCTTCAGCAGACGTTTTGATAACATCGTCTGCTGACTCTTCGTCAGCTAGTGCAGTTTGGTAAGCTGCAATCGGTGCATAGTTAGGACTGAAATCTGCTGTGAAATCCATTTGTGTACGCAGAAGTTCCTTTTTGACATCGGTCGTTTCTGTTTTTTCTGAACCGCTGTCTGACTTACTTTGTGAATCAGCATTTGAACAACCTGTTGCAAAGATGGCTACGATAGCCGTTAACGCAAGCAAATACATAAGCTTTTTCACGCTAACATCCCCTTTCTGATTGGCTTTATTAGTTTAATGCTAACTTTTTGAATTGTAAATACTTAGTAGAAATGTTGCGCAAGTTAGAAAAATCTAACAAATGCAATAAAACGGAATTATCATAAAATCATTGAAACCGGAAACAAGAATGCTATAATAATAGTCGGATTCTGATAAAGGGGTTTTGCGAGTTGACGAAACATAGCTTGGCCTATTTTCTGGACGATTTATGGGCAAAAGGATTCAAACTGACTGACGAAGACGTACAATTCATTTATTTTGGCAAAAATTATGCCAATGCTCCTGATTGGAAGGTTATTTTTGCTGTGCAAATGACGTTGCGCTTCCAGCATGCCTTTGACGGCAGCTTCTATCTTAGTGTGCTCGATTTAATAGGGGAAGATAAGATACATACAAAAAAACAAGCAGAAGATCTGCTTGCGAGAAAAGGATTTCAGCTTCAATATCATTGATTCTGCCGAATCGCTTCCCGCGCAAGCTGATCAGCTGCTTTGTTTTGTTTTTCTGGTATCCATTTAATGAAGAAATAAGGAAACTGCCGACTAAGCTGCATGATTTGTTCCAATAGTGGCTGGAATTCCTTGTTCTTCGTATGTTCCTTATCGATTGCTTGTACTGCCGTTTGGGAATCCGAGCGTAAGGAGATGATATCGTCGGGGTAATCGCTCTGACAGATTTCCAGTGCTCTGATGATGGCCCAAAACTCCGCTTGATGATTTGTCATCATACCGAGCGCTACGCTGTAAGTCTGGCGTGTTCCATCATTTATAATTACGATACCTGCACCGCTTTGCCCTGGATTACCACTAGTGGCACCATCCGTATATACCTCGATCAATATCCATTCCCCCTAATCGTTGATTTGCCTGTACATACGTTTTGCCCCGTAAAGAAACGGTGTCGAAATGATGCTGACCACGAATTTCAACAAATACGTCGAGATGAATATCTCCATCCATACCGATCCTTCATATGTCCCTGCAAATGCAATTGTGCAAAAGACGAGCGTATCCAGCAGCTGACTGAGCATTGTACTTCCATTGTTTCGCACCCAAAGAAATTTATCATCTGGCAGCATTCGCTTGAGCAATGCATACAGCCAGACATCAACATATTGGCTGATGCCGTATGCAATCAGGCTCCCAAGTGCGACTCGAGGTAGGAATCCGAAAATCGTGCTGAGAGATGAATGCGCAATGTCGCTTGGCGCCGGGTCGAATACAAGAACAACCTGCATGATGATCGTCATGATGATAAGGGTAGCAAAGCCTAGACCGACAGCTTTTCTGGCTATTTTCTTACCATAATTCTCGTTCAGTATATCTGAAGCCAAGAAGATGGTTCCATATATGATGTTTCCCATTGTTGCTGTTAAACCAAACAGCTCGATTGTCTTCGTCACCTGAATATTTGCCAGTACTGTAGCCATACCGACCCATACGAACAAACCGAGACGTCCGAACAGCCGATACATGATTAACAGCAGGACAAAATTTATAATCGAAAAGACAATCCATAGTAAATCATTATTCAATGCTGCTCCTCCTAGTGAAAAAACTATAGACAATGGAAGAGTATACGCGCTTTTCCAAACGGATGCAACTTATGGAAGGAAGTGTATACAGAAAAGCGGCAATCCATTGGATTGCCGCTTACGATTATTTTAGACTTTTTCTACGTTAGCTGCTTGAGGGCCTCTTTCTCCTTCGATTACTTCAAAGGATACTTCCTGACCTTCTTCAAGATTCTTGAAGCCTTCTTCCTGGATGGCGGAGTAATGTACAAACACATCGTTACCGTCCTCTACTTGAATGAATCCGTAACCTTTTTCAGCGTTGAACCACTTTACAATACCGTTTGGCATATTCCTAATCCTCCTAAAAGACGTTTCACAGAAAACGCATGTAATAATACAAATAAGACGTGCATGAATTGAAAAAGGCAGTCTGTTAGAAGGGCGGAATTTCTTAGCTCTTCTAACAAGCTGCCATCGTTCTTATTCCGCTCATCTTGTTTGCTTGACACAAATATAGCTTATTTTGAAAAATGCGTCAAGTACGGAAAAATGGGGTTATATTGGGAAAGTAATCGCTTTCTGATTAGATTGAAGGTTATATTATGTCTTCTTTCGTCATTTTGCGACATTTAATGTTTTTTCATGGCAAGGCATTGCTCTTCGTTGATGGCTTGATACGATTACATTACAATATAATAAATCGTATATTGTCGAAAGGAGGAGAAGGTTTGACAATACAAGTCGGTGTGACCGGTTGGGGAGATCACGATAAATTATATCCGGATACGAAAACCAGGCAGCAGAAATTGAAAACATATGCAACCCATTTTGATGTTGTCGAAGTGGATTCTTCCTTTTACGCCATTCAGTCTGTCAGTAATTATACGAAATGGGCAGAAGAAACACCGGATAATTTTTCCTTTATCATAAAAGCGCACCAGGACATGACTGGCCAGAGTCGGAAAAAGATGACACGGGCAGAAGCAGCATCACTATTTGATGACTTTCTGACATCGATCCAGCCCATTATAGAAGCAGATAAGCTAGCTGCGGTCCTTTTCCAGTTTCCTCCGTGGTTCCAAGTGGAAAAGACAAGTATCGATCGGCTCCGGTTTATTCGTGAGCTGATGAAAGGACTGCCAGTAGCGATTGAATTTCGAAATCAGTCTTGGTATGCGGACGAATACAGGGACAGGACACTTCATCTGTTGCGTGAGCTGGAATTCATACATACAGTTTGCGATGAACCACAGGCAGGGAGCGGTTCTGTTCCGGCTGTTTCCGCAGTTACAAATGATCAGCTGACGCTAGTACGCTTTCATGGGCGGAATGTGCATGGCTGGAATCAAAACGGTCGCGAGGACTGGCGAAAGGTCCGCTTTCTTTATCGATACAATCAAGCTGAATTGAAGGAGTGGCGGGATACGGCTTTAAAGCTGGAGCATTCCAGCGCACGTGTCATCTTACTATTCAATAATAATTCCGGCGGTGATGCCAGTGATAATGCCAAGGAGATGATGCAGCTCCTTGGTCAGAAGCTGCCGGATCCTCCGCCAGAACAGCTGAACCTATTTGACCAGGAAGGGCGATGAACGATGGAACAGAAAAGACAATTGGAAGAAATGGAGCGTTATGCATATACCATTTTCCGCAAGGATGCGACAGGGCACGACTTTTATCATATGAAGCGGGTAGCTAAGATGGGAAGGAAAATAGCATTTGAAGAGGGCGCAGATCCGTTCCTGACAGAGGCGATCGGCTGGATGCACGATATTGGGGACCACAAACTGTTTGATGAGCCAGCTGATGCTGTGGCTGAGGCCCAAGGTTTTCTCCGTCGTATCGGGTTGGATGAAAACAGGATTAAAGATATATTCCAAGC
Organism: Virgibacillus sp. 7505; assembly: GCF_002272135.1. Taxonomy (GTDB): domain Bacteria; phylum Bacillota; class Bacilli; order Bacillales; family Amphibacillaceae; genus Terribacillus. The sequence continues at coordinate 207,355 of NZ_NPBF01000018.1, forward strand.
ATGCCGCAATATTTCCTTCAGTAAAGGACGTACTCCTGATACATTGGAAGGTAAGATCATCCAGGATGCTGACCGTCTTGATGCTATAGGAGCTATCGGGATCGCCCGTACGTTCGCGTTTGGCGGGGCAGCGAGCCGCCTTATCCATTGGCCGAATGATCCGAAGCATTCGAGCGTTCAGCATTTTTATGATAAACTGTTAAAATTGAAAGAAACACTGCACACGAAAACAGCATTGCATATGGCTGAATCGAGACATGCTTACATGCAGGACTTCCTGAACCGATTTTTTGAGGAATGGGAGATGCCGTGTGATGATATACGATAAAGGAATGATATTATATGACAACCTCTGAACAAGCTTATCTGGATCTATGCAGGTATGTTCTGGAATATGGCACTAAAAAAGAAGATCGCACAGGCACAGGCACCGTTTCCGTTTTCGGCTACCAGATGCGCTTTGACCTGCAGAAAGGTTTTCCGTTGCTTACAACAAAAAAAGTCCCTTTCCGGCTGATTGCCAGTGAGCTGCTTTGGTTCTTAAAGGGAGATACGAATATCCGCTATTTGTTAGAGCATAACAATAACATCTGGAATGAATGGGCGTTTAAGAATTGGGTGGAAAGTGACGCATATGACGGACCGGATATGGCCGATTTTGGCCGCAGATCTCTGCAGGACGATGACTTCCGGAAAACATACGAAACGCAAATGGAAAAATTTAAACAGATGATTCTGACTGATGATGCCTTCAGCGAACGATTTGGCCATCTTGGGGACGTATATGGGAAGCAGTGGCGAAACTGGAAGACTTCACAAGGTGAAAGTATCGATCAATTGCAAGACATAATTGAAATGATAAAGAAAAATCCAGACTCAAGAAGATTGATAGTTTCTGCATGGAATCCAGAGGATGTCCCATCGATGGCGCTGCCACCCTGTCATACGATGTTCCAGTTCTATGTAGCGGACAATAAGCTTTCTTGTCAGCTGTACCAGCGCAGCGGCGACATTTTCCTTGGCATACCGTTCAATATTGCAAGCTATAGTCTGCTGACGCATTTAATTGCCAAAGAGTGCGGGTTGGAAGTCGGAGAATTCATCCATACAATTGGAGATGCGCATTTATATACGAATCATCTTGAGCAAGTGAAGACACAGCTTGACCGCACACCAAAACCATTGCCGGCATTGCAGATTAAAGATAGCTTCAGCTCAGTATTCGATGCTTCTATGGACGACTTAGAAATCATTGGATATGAACCGCATCCTGCCATTAAAGCGCCAGTTGCCGTATAAGGAGGGACAAGCATGATTTCATTATTATTTGCGATGGATCAAAACCGGGGTATCGGGTATAAAAATGACCTTCCTTGGCAGCTGCCAAGGGATTTGCGATTCTTCAAGGAGAAGACGACCGGTCAAATTATCGTTATGGGGAGAAAGACGCTCGATTCCATGAATGGTGCGCTGCCGAATCGGACGAATGTTGTGCTTACGAGGGATGAAGCATTTCAAGCGGATGGTGTCACAGTTTTGCATGATGTGGCTGACATAAATGAATTGGCGGAAAAGCACGCTGAAAAAGAGATTTTTATTATCGGTGGAAGTGAGATTTTTTCCCAGACGTTGGAGATCGCTGATCGTATTTATATGACGTATATAGAGGAAAGCTTTCCGGCAGATACACACTTTCCTGACTTTCCGGTGGATGAGTGGCAGGAAATCTCTCGGGAAAAAGGTACCAAGGACGAACGCAATCCTTACGATTATTACTTTATACAATATGATCGGGTGAGGCACTAAATGCTGCATGTATTTTTGCCGCCTGTTTTTTTCTTCTTATTGATTGTGCTGACAATTTATTACCCAGTGTGGAGGAAGAAGAACGAAGTACAACCGAAAGAAGGTGAATGAATGCGTTCTTTTTATCATTTTATGATGACATATCGAGGACGGAAGAAGCCAACGGATGAGAGCCAGTTGGCAGACTGGATGTTTAGTGATCATAATTTTCCTAAGCACAGCTCGTCTTATGACGAAATCAGTGAATACTTGGAATGGAACAGTCCTTTCCATGGAGCGCTGCAGGTTTTCGATCGTCTATGGCGGGCTTACGAAACAACAGAATAAATGAAATAAATGCCTGTATCAGCAGATACAGGCATTTATTATGCCATATTTAGGTAGAAAATTGTCAAATGTCATTGAAAGTTCAGATGTTTATTTATACTATGGAACTAATGCAAGGTGGTGTAAGTTTATGGAAGCCGTAGGGCTCGCTTTAATAACAATCATATTAGCATATCTGCTCGGCTCACTGAATGGAGCCTATTATATGATGAAATGGAAGCATGGAATCGATATCCGTACGACTGGAAGCGGGAATGCAGGAGCAACGAATGCTGGCAGAGCAATGGGTAAGCAAGGTTTCTTTTGGGTGCTTGTGTTCGATATAGCCAAAGGAATGCTAGCTGTAGTGCTCATCAAATGGAGCGGCCAGACTGAAATTATTGCAGGTTTCAGTGTTATTGCAGCAGTGCTGGGTCATATATTCCCGATTCAGCTTCGTTTTAAAGGCGGTAAAGGAATAGCAGTGTCCCTTGGGGCACTTGTCATTTTCTCTTACCAGGCAACCTTACTGCTGATTGCTGCTTTTCTAGTTATCTATCTTTTTGTTAAAAAATTCAGTATCTCAGGATTGCTTGCTTATGCCTCTACAGCCATGCTGCTTCCATTTTTACGATTGGACATGACAACTATTGCTGTTTACGTTGTAGTGACCGTCCTTATCCTGGCAGCCCATCATACTCATCTGAAAGCTGCTTGGAGCTATTTGCTATTACGTAACGAAAGGTGACATACGATGAATTCGACACAATTAAAGTACAAGATTGCTACCGAACCGTGGGAATTTGAACAGGTGCATGCGCTTAATTATCGTACCTTCACAGAGGAAATTCCACAGCACGAAACCAATCAGGAGCGTAAAAGAATAGATAGGTTCAATCAGGAAAATACATACATTATCGGCCTGGATGGGGAAACGGTCGTTGCAATGATAGCCATCCGTTCAGTCAGGCCTTTTTCGCTTGATGAAAAAATAGAGGGACTGGATGACTATCTGCCTCCTCATAATGCCAAATGTGAGATCAGATTACTGGCAGTCGAAAAAGCCTATCGTGACAGTTTCGTATTTTTCAGGCTAGCAGAAGCGCTTATCCAATATTGTCTCGAAAATGGATTTGATATGGCCGTTATTTCTGGCGTCTTACGGCAGCAGAAGCTGTACAAGCATATGGGATTCGTAGCTTTCGGGCCGTTGACTGGATCAGGAGATGCACAGTTCCAGCCGATGTATGTGACGGAAGAATTGTTCCAGCGCAAAGCGCGAGCTTTTCAGCGCATTCTTTTGCAAAGTCGAGATCCGATAAGTTTCTTGCCAGGTCCTGTTCCAATGGCAAATCAAGTAAAAAAAGTAATGGGTGAGACAGCATGTTCGCATCGTGCACCTGCGTTTCTTGATCACCTTCATCAGCTGCAAGGGCGACTAAGAAGTCTTACTCAGGCAGCGCATGTCCAGATATTGCTGGGAACCGGAACACTAGGAAACGATGCCGTGGCAGCTCAGTTACGCATATTGGATCAGCGGGGGCTGATTCTCGTTAATGGAGAGTTCGGCTCAAGGCTGACAGATCATGCGCAACGGGCAGGTTTGCGTTTCAACACAGTGGAAATTCCTTGGGGTGAAAGCTTTGATTATGAACATATATTGGCAGAGGCAAGGGCATGTGATGCCGCCTGGATATGGGCTGTCCATGTAGAGACCTCAACCGGTGTGCTGCAAGACATAGATCAGCTGAAGTACATAGCAAAGAAAACAGACAGCAAGCTGGTTCTGGACTGCTGCAGTTCCCTTGGCAACGTACCAATCGATTTGCGAGATGTGTTCCTGGCAACTGCCGGAAGCGGGAAGGGACTGGCCTCTTATGCCGGTTTGGCATTCGTCTTTTATCATCATACAATTGAATTAACCACGAGCATTCCTCGTTATTTGGATCTGGGTCTTTACCATACATATGACAGTGCCCCGTTCACGCATTCATCTAACTTGATCAGCGCTTTATCCGCGGCAATCGATCAATGGGAAGATGCAAAACTGCTGCAGCAGGTCAGCGAATTGACAAAAAAACTGATCAAGCTTTGTAAAATGAAGGGACTGAGGCCTTTAGCTGAAGTAGCGTGGGCCCCGGGGATTGTTACTATCGTTCTGCCAAAGGAGCAGCGTGCAGATATCGTCGGTCGGGAACTCGCAAAGAAAGGCTATTTGATCAGCTGTAATAGCAGTTACCTGATCGAACGTAATTGGGTGCAAATCTCGGTCATGGGACATCATAAGGAGAAGGATTTGGAGCATGTGACAGATGCACTTGCCGTTCTGATCGGAAAGAAGGAAACATTCGCCTGATGAATTTTTTCACTTCCGCTAAAGGATTCTGTTCGGCAGGAGCAGTTCTCCTACTAAGTAAAATGTACCTTATTTGTCTCATCTATTTCGATTTGCCTCTATATGAGCCATTTGATTACATCCGGTTATTCCTGTCCTGTATGTCGTCGATTGCCCTATTGACTGTCTTGCTGTATCTATTTGCAAGAAAACTTCGTGCTGGTGCGTTCTTACTATTGCATATCATCGTATCAGGAATTTTGTACGGAAATCTATTGTATTTTCGATTTTATATCGACTTTGTGACACTCCCTATTCTTTTCCAGTTCAAAAACGTCGGGGGACTCAGTCAAAGTACTGCTGAATTGATGGACCCTCTGGATTTAATTCTTTTCGCAGATGCTGTGATTCTTCTTTTATGGTGGATCTTTAAACGGCCGTTTCCTGCAGCTTTTAAATGGAGCCGAAAGGGCGTCTTCGCTATATGTGCGGCATTATTAATTTGTGTTAATGTGGGGTTCTCCTATATTGGAGGAGATCAGCATGATGGAAGTTATAACCGCTCAGCAATGGTGAGTACGCTGGGACCTGTCTATTATCACGGGTATGATATTTACCAAACTGCGCGCGCAGAGCTCAGCAGTACGTTCGCGACAGAGCAGGATTATAGGGAGGCTGCAGCGTATTTGGAGGCTGCCGGTACAGATGTAGCCTCAGAATATTTTGGTGCTGCAAAAGGAAAGAACGTCATCCTAGTTAATTTGGAATCCACACAGCAATTTGTCATCGGAAGAAAAGTAAAGGGTGAGGAAATCACGCCGTTCCTGAACAGCTTAACGAAGGAAAGTTTCTATTTTGACCAGATATATCATCAGACTGCCCAAGGGAAGACCTCAGATGCAGAGTTTATGTTCGACCAGTCTTTCTATCCGTTAGCTAGCGGTTCTGTTTATGTGAGGCGTCCGGAGAATGAGTTTATCGCTATGCCGGAAATCCTTGAAAAATCCGGCTATCACAGCGCTTCTTTCCACGGCAATATCGGCAGTTTCTGGAATCGGGAAGAAGCATACGATGCTTTCGGCTATGACGATTTCTTCTCAAAGGATTATTATCAAGTCTCCGAAGGAAATTCTGTTAATTATGGTATAAAGGATGAGGACTTTCTCGAGCAATCAATGCCTTATCTCGAAGAACTGAAACAGCCTTTTTACAGCAAGTTCCTGCTGCTAACGAACCATTTTCCATTTCTTTTGGATGAAGAGGATATATTATTAGATAAAGCAAACACAGGTTTGGATGTCGTGGACCGCTACTTCCAGACAGTTAGGTATGAGGATGAAGCACTCAAGGATTTTTTTGCTGAACTAAAGCGAAGCGGCTTATACGAGGATTCCATCATTGTGCTCGTTGGTGATCATTATGGTATATCAGAAAACTATTATGATGGCATAGCAGCTTATCTGGATGAGAATCTATCAACACCGGAGAAAATCGACTTACAACGGGTTCCGCTAATCATTCATGTACCAGGACAGGAAGGAGAAACCTTCCATAGCCCTGGAGGACAAATTGATATTCAGCCGACGATCCTGCATCTGCTTGGCGTGGATACTGCTGTTTATCCGAATTTTGGCCAAGATCTGCTGGCACCTGATCGTGATCCGTTCGTTGTGTTCCGAGATGGTGATTTTGTTTCCGAAAAAGTTATTTACACAAAACAGCTTTGCTATGACAAAGCATCTGCAGAACAAACAGAAATGGACAAATGCTCTCCATACTTCGAGAAACGGAATCAAGATTTATATTATTCAGATGCTATCCTGAATGGTGATCTTCTTCGTTTCGCCGATTGACAAAATCCGGTTCCAGTTGGGGAACCGGATTTTTGTTGAGTGAATTCATATATTTGTTACAGCATCCAATACGTTACTGCCATTTTAGTAACACAGATTCATATTTACATAATCTTTCCATCATGTTATTGTGTATAAGGTCAATTCATACTTAGTTGATTGGAATTATATATTTTAATAAGGGGGATGATTTGTGTGGACTTATTCACTATTGTGAACATTATTATTCTTATTGCCTTAATCGGCGTACTCTTTTACATGCAAAAGAAGCATGTTTCCTTTTCCAAACGGGTACTGACCGGGTTGGCTCTCGGTATTGTGTATGGAGTGGTACTGCAGTTAGTTTATGACCCAGCCTCTGAAACCATCGTCATGACGAATGATTGGTTTGGTTTGGTAGGAAGCGGTTATGTGAAGCTTTTACAGATGATCGTCATGCCGCTTGTTTTCATCTCGATTGTAGCTGCTTTTACGAGACTGGAGAAGTCTTCTAATCTTGGGAAAATAAGCGGACTTGTCATCGGCACACTTATGGTGACAACAGCAATTGCTGCAGCAATCGGAATTGCAGCTGCTGCAGGTTTTGACCTGAAAGCGATTGATGTAACAGCTGGCGATGCAGAAATAACACGTGGTGAAGATTTGGAAACAAGTCTGACGGAAGTGGAAAGCACAACAGTTCCGCAGAAGATATTGGAATTCCTGCCAGCTAATCCGTTCTTGGATTTGACAGGAGCAAGACCAACTTCCACGATTGCGGTCGTTATTTTTGCGGCATTTGTAGGAGTAGCTTACCTTGGGATTAAGAGAAAGACTCCTGAGCATGCAGCTTTCTTCAAAAAGATGATTGAAGCTCTGCATAGTCTTGTCATGCGTATTGTCACACTGGTATTGCGTCTAACGCCATATGGCATACTTGCTTTGATGGCAAAGACGGTAGCAGGCAGTGATTTTAACGCAATCGCAACATTGGGTAAATTTGTTATCGCTTCTTATGTGGCGCTGATTGCCATGTTCGTTGTTCATCTTATTGTGCTGGCTGTACTAGGACTAAGTCCAAAGCAGTATCTAAAAAAGGTCTTTCCAGTATTGGCTTTTGCCTTCACTTCCCGTACGAGTGCTGGCACTCTTCCGCTGAACGTGGAAGCACAGCGAAATAAATTAGGTGTACCAGAATCTATTGCCAACTTCTCGGCCTCATTTGGGATCACAATCGGACAAAATGGATGTGCTGGAATTTATCCAGCTATGCTCGCGGTTATGATCGCGCCATCTCAAGGTATCAATCCTTTATCACCGTCGTTCATTGCAACCTTGATAATAGTTGTTATGATCAGTTCATTCGGTGTAGCTGGAGTAGGCGGAGGAGCAACATTTGCCTCTTTGATCGTTCTTTCTACGATGAATTTGCCAGTGGCTTTAGCCGGCGTACTAATTTCAATTGAGCCGTTAATTGACATGGGCCGTACGGCACTCAATGTCAGCGGATCAATGGTATCAGGTCTCGTAACCAGCCGGACACTTGGCGAATTGGACACAAAAACATATGCTTCTGATGAAACACCAGCGAAAAGCATGGCACGTTAAGATGACCACTATGAAAAAAGCCGCCTCAACCGAGAGCGGCTTTTTTCAATGAAGCGTAATATCTATAATATGGTCGAATGGAATGCGGAGAGGGTACAAGCTATCCTTTGTGTCCAGAAGCAAATATTGCCCAGACTGCTTCAGTCCTGTAACGACGCCTGATGCATGTTCTGCATCGCGCCCTTTTCTGTACATCATACTGACTTTTGTTTTGCCAACCTGGATAGAGCGCATCTTCTGTTCCAGTTCTTCCAACTGCTGTTCATCTATGATTGGGGGCATTGTTTTTCCAATTTCCCGTCCCATTTGCTGCAGCATCTCTACATGCTCCGGCAGCATCAGGGATGTCCATTTGATTTTCCCGCGATCATTCACCATACGTCATTCCTCCTGCAAACAGTATAGTCGAACATGTGTTCTTTTTCAAGTGACACAGAACATAAGTTCGTATATAATATGTGTATGAACTTATACAGAAGGCAGGGGTCGTAATGGATAGAATTGCATTGGCAAAATTCGTAGAGCAGCAGGTCACAATGATTTATATGGCGAAGGATGGCTCCTTAACGAAGCGTCAAGTAAAAATCGAGCGAATCAATGAGTCCTCCCTAACAGGGTATTGTTATTTGCGTAAGCAGCTGCGCACCTTCCGGATGGATCGAATACTAGCTATCCAGCCACAGCGTAAATTATGGCGGATGTCTTCATAATTCCTGTCAGTCACCTGCTGTCTCCATCCTGAATAAAGTACTAGGGATTAAGCCAGGAAAAGGAGAACCAGTGATGACGATCATGTTTGACAGCTATGATGCTGACAATCACCCCAAGACTTCTTGGCAGCAAGAAGTACTTTTCACTTTTCATGATAAATTATCCGACCAGCATTTCCATTTCCCCTGCATACCAGCCACAGTCGGTCATAGGACTGGTCAATTCCGTTATGGCTTTGCCGCTGACCCGACGACAGCAGCTGCAGCTGAACAGCTGGCAGATTTTCTGTGCGCATACGGACGGCAAGCAAAGAAATTAGGTTCTTATACTTCCCTGATTATTTTCTTTGATACAACAAAGCAGCAGGAGCTTCACCTTGATGTGCCTGCTTATTTTGAAATTTTTTGGGACCTGCTCAGCAAGACGGCCGCTTATGATTCACAGAGCTGGCCAGTTCATATTCCCAAAGACCCGGAAGATGCATTATGGGAATATTGTTTCGGAGGGGAGCAATATTTCATGTTTTGTGCCACTCCAGCACATTCCAGTAAGAAAAGCCGGCATTTTCCGTGTATGATGCTGGCCATTACGCCAAGGTGGGCGCTGGAGACATTCGAATCAAAACCGAAAGCTGCAGCTGCCATCAAACAGAAAATCCGGGAACGGATCCTCGATTACGATTCTAGCGATATTCATCCTGATTTGAATGCATACGGCAATGAGGATAATCTTGAATGGAAGCAGTACTTCCTCCATGATGACAATACCTCGCCTTCCAAATGCCCTTTTCATAGAAGAAAGCAAGACTAGCAGTTTCCTGCCGGTTCTTCCCATACCACCCTTTTCTAAATCGTGCTAGAATAATAGCAGGAGGAATTCGTATGAAACTATTGCATACCGCTGATTGGCATCTTGGCAAGATCGTCAACAGCGTACATATGACAGAAGATCAAGCTCTCATCCTGGAGCAAATCAAAACGATAATCGATAGAGAACAGCCTGATGCAGTCATCGTAGCAGGCGATTTATATGATCGGGCCATTCCGCCCCGCGATGCAGTGGAACTGCTGAATAACACATGGAATTGGCTGATCGGAGATAAGGAAATACCAGTATTGTCCATCAGCGGAAACCATGACAGCCCGGATCGTCTCGATTTCGGCAGCCAGCTGTTCAAGGCAAGTAAGTTGTACATCGAAACGAAGCTGCGGCCTGGAATGACTCCGGTCACACTGGAAGATGCACATGGTCCCGTGCATTTTCATCTAATCCCGTACACAGAGCCTGCTGACGTACGTGCATTCTTCGGAGATGACACTATCACAACCCATCAACGTGCAATGGAAAAGATCATTTCCTATATTACTGATACGTATGACATGACAGAACGTCACGTTTTTGTTGGACATGCTTTCCTTGCAGGCGGTATGGAATCCGACTCTGAGGAACGGCTTTCGATGATCGGCGGGAGTCCATATGTGGATGCAGCTCTTTTCCAACCATTCACGTATGCAGCATTTGGGCATTTGCATCAGGCGCAGCGGATTGGCAGTGATCATATACGCTACAGCGGATCACCGCTTAAATATTCGTTTTCAGAGGCAAACCATAAGAAATCAGTGACAATGGTGGAGCTTGATGCTGACGGATTCCAATCTTTTGAAAAGATCGATCTCACACCTGAGCGGGACATGCGTATTGTAGAAGGATACTTTGATGAACTGATGGAAGGAACGGCAGGAAACCCGGACGATTATCTGCATATACGCCTCTTGGATGATGGGCAGCTGCTTGACCCTATGGGGAAACTGCGCAAACTTTATCCAAATATCCTTCGATTGGAGCGCAAGGCAAAAGCAGGCGCGAGCTCCATGTCCGACATCAAAGAAATCAAGGAAAAGCAGCGTATGTCGCATATGCAGCTATTTGCTGCCTTTTATGAGGAAATGAAAGGTGAAGAAATACCGGAACACCGTAAGACTCATATGGAAGCAATCATCCAGCGTCTGGTTGAGCAAGAGAGGAGAAGCTGATATGCGTGCCATTACATTGAATATGACCGCTTTCGGTCCTTACCACAAACCGCAGACGATAGATTTCCGGGAGCTTGGATCAGAATCCATCTTCTTGATCACAGGTCCGACTGGTGCAGGAAAGACGACAATCTTTGATGCAATATGTTACAGCTTGTATGGACGTGCCAGCGGAAGTGATCGTGATCAAGATTCCCTTCGCAGCCACTTCGCAGCACCGGGTGAAACGACGGAGGTACGCTACCGTTTCGCACTTCGCGGTACGGAGTATGAGGTTATCCGTTACCCGAAACAGCAGAAAAAGAAAGAGCGCGGTGACGGTTTTACAGATGATCCGGCAAGAGCGGAATTTTATGAGTGGAAAGATGGAGAGCAGGTACTGATCAGCTCCAGAATCAAGGAAGTGAACGAGGCAATCGAAGAGAAGATCGGTCTCGATTATGAACAATTCCGTAAAATGATTATGATTCCGCAAGGAGAATTCCGAAAGCTCATCTCTGAGAACAGTAAAGAAAGGGAAGAAATTCTACAGCGCATCTTCCGCACATACTTCTATGAACGCATGACGGAGGCTCTGAAGGACGAAGCCAAACAGCTGAAGGAAAGTTTGCAGCAGACAGAATGGAAAGAACAGCAGCAAATCAGCAAAATCGAGTGGCGTACACAGGAGCCCGCTGAGACAGACAGTGTACCAGATACGATGAAGAAGCTGCAGATAGAACTTGATGCTATAAAAGCTGCTGTCACACAGGGAGAGCAGGAGCTTGAAAAGCATAAAAACATCTGGCAGGAACGGCAGCAGCAATATTACGAAGCAAAGCAGCTCCTTGATACGTTCAAACAGCTGGAGCAAGCACTTGTCCAAAAAGAACAACTCGATCACAAGCTGCCGGAGATCAAACAAAAACAGCAGCGCCTTCGGGATATGGAACGGGCAAATCGTCTAGTACCTTATGAGCAGCAGCTCGCGACTCGCAAACAGGAGTGGCAGCGCCAGGCAAAAGCGCAGCAGGAAACGAAGGAAAGAAAAGATCAGTTAGAACAGCAGTACCTCGCTATCTCCACTTCCTACACAAAAGCAAAAGAGCTTGAACCGCAGCGAAGAAGCCGGCAGGAACAGCTGCAAAAGCAGAAGCAGCAGCTTGAGCAGTGGAAGGACTATGAAAAACGCAAACTGGAATTAACACGAATTCAGAAGATGCTTGAAGATAAGCAGCAGCGTTTACTCAAGTTAAAACAGTCACACACAGATAAGAAGAAGCACCAACATATACTGGAACAAGATTTAAGCCAGGAAGCGGCACTGATTCAAGCATTCTATGAGGATCAAGGAATACTAGAGAAACTTGATCGGCAACTGGAGGAAGCAGCTCGATTGAAGGATGCTGTCCGTCAGTTACAGGAAATGCGCACTATTTATCAGCAGACCAAAAATCTTCTGCAGGAAAAAGAGCATCATGTGCAGCAGATGCGGCAGGAGATTTCGGAGATGGAAGAAGCGCAAGCGGCCCATCATGCTGCACATCTTGCCGGACAGCTGGCATCTGGAGAACCTTGCCCAGTCTGCGGATCCACCGAACATCCTTCACCGGCTCAAACAACAACGCATCTTCAATCTTTTGAGACGCTGAAACAAAAGAGATTGATGCTCGAAGATGCCCAGCGTGCATATGATGAAGTACAGAAAAAATATGTGGAAGCAAAATCGAATGGGCAGGCCATCCGGCAGGTGACAGATGAGCTTTATCGGAACATCACAGGAGAAGCAGCATACGATCAGACAAAACTGGATGAGCTGGAACATGATATACACTCGAAAAAGGACAAAACAACAGCCTCTCTTCGTTCGAAGCAGGAAGAGCGTAAGAAGCTGGAACAAAAGAGACAGATACTGGAGCAGCTTAAACAAACGCTTGAACAAGAGCTGAAGGCCGCTGAAGAGCTCCAAAACAACCTACGCACCCTCGAGGAAACATACACTCGCGCCGAGGCAGAAGTAAGTTATCAACGTAAACAGCTCCCTGAAGTCCTTCAGGACCATTCTGAATGGGAACACCAGATCAAACTAGAGGAAGCTGCAATTGAAGCTGCGATCAGCGAATGGGAAGCTCTGCAGCACCAGTACGAGGAAATCACCATAAGCAGACAGCAAATAGCAGCGGCTTTTGAATCAACTGCAAAATTTGCAGCAGATTTGGAGCAAACGTACTTCCGGGAGGAAAAAGCATTCCTCGCTAAGCTTGAAGATGCAGGATTTGCTGATACGGAAGCTTTCAGGCAAGCCAGCGGTTCGGAGCTGGACGTAAGAAAGCTTCAGCAAGAATTGGAGCAGCATGAACAGCAGCGACGCAGTGTTTCTGAACAAATCGACTCTTTGCGTAAGCAAACCAATCAGAAGGAAAAGCCAGATTTACTTTTGTTCGAGCAAGCAGTGTCAGAAGCAGAGCAAATCTTTGAAGCGAAAAATAGCAGTCTGAATACGGCAAGAAGCTATGCCTCCCATCATGAAGATATCATGACTTCCCTGATACGGCTTCAGGAAGAAGCGGCAGATCAAAAAGCACAGTATTACGATATTGGTGAACTAGCTAATTTGGCTAAAGGGGATAACAGCCTGCGACTTTCCTTTGAGCGCTATGTGCTGACAAGCTTCTTGGATGAAATCATCCTGCAGGCGAATATACGATTAGAAGAAATGACAGATCACCGCTATCAGCTGAAACGAAGCGGCCAGATCGCAAAACGCGGCGCTCAAAGCGGTTTGGATCTTGAAGTAATCGATCATCACACTGGACAGGAACGTCCAGTCAAGACATTATCCGGTGGTGAAGGCTTTAAAGCAGCATTATCGCTTGCTCTCGGCATGTCTGATGTTGTTCAAGCGCATGCAGGCGGTGTTGAACTCGAAACCCTATTCATTGATGAAGGATTCGGAACACTGGATGAAGTATCGCTCGAGCAGGCAATTGACAGCCTGAAAGGTTTGCAGGCGAGCAATCGTGTACTCGGCATCATCTCTCACGTACCACAGCTGAAAGAAGAGATTCATACAAAACTGCAGATTGATACTTCGCCGACAGGTTCGTCAGCGAAATTCATTTTCCAATAAGGAGGAGACAACTTTGGGAACTCCCATCAATTTTGAAACAGTCCTTCGTACAGAAGGAAAAGAAAAACGCATTGACAGCAAAGAAAATATTTTTCAGCTGAAACTGCAGGGTTATCATTTATTTCCCCTGCATCAGCCAATCGATATCAAGCGAGCGAAAGATACAGATGAAATTGGCAAAGCAATCATTGTCGAATTGACGTTGAAAGAGGAACAAACTATTTGTACGTATCAGCTAGTTTCGTTATCAAGCGTCAATTAACGACATAAAATTCTACTTTAAAAGTAGATAGAGGGAGAATCTTGCGCTTGCCCGGGAAATAGAGGGCCAAAGAGGGAAATATATTGCACGCATCCAGAATAGAATGGAACAAAAGACTTCTTGCTTGCGTAGACTGGTAGAAATATTGACGCGAGAAGAGGTATGAGAATGGCAAGAAATCCATTTGGTCCCTCCGTCTTCGGGCGACGAGGCCAGCCACAGCCACCTGTAAGGAGGAATCCATTTCTTCCTCAACCGAGAGTCGCACCGCAGCAGCCACAGCGCCCACCAGGCGGCTTACCTGGTATTCTGCAAAAGATTCTGAACCGTGGAAGCAAAGGCGCACAACCAACGGCCAGAGCAGCTCTTCCTGCAACGAGCAGTTCTTCTGGAGGAGTATCGTTACTTGACATGCTGAATCATACACAAAGCGCATTAAAGGCGGCTGAGTCCTTCATGCCGATGGTACAGGAATATGGACCGATGGTGAAGAACTTGCCTTCCATGCTCAAGATGATGAAAGCTTTGAAGGATATCAACTTTGATGATGATGAGGAAGAAGCGTCTGGGGCAGAAATCAATGATGAGGGTAAGGATAAAAGCGAGGATGATAGCAAGAAGACATTGTCCTCCATCCAAAAGGAAAAAAAAGAACCATCTAAACAGAAACTGGCGAAGAACGAATCCGGAGAGTCCCTTCCGAAAATGTATATTTAAGCGTGCTACTTGATTTTTTTCCGCAAAAGAGGAAAATATATAGCATACGATGAAGGAGGGATTTATTATGGCATTACAACACGCTACCTTTGCAGGAGGCTGTTTTTGGTGCATGGTTGAACCATTTACGGAGCGACCTGGTATCGAAGCAGTAGTTTCCGGTTACACTGGCGGCGACAAACCGAATCCCACATACGAGGAAGTGTGCTCGAACACAACTGGTCATGTCGAGGCCGTTCAAATTACTTTCGATCCAGATATATTCTCTTATGAGAAACTGGTAGAAACATTTTGGCAGCAGATCGACCCTACAGATGCTGGGGGGCAGTTCCATGACCGTGGCGAATCTTACAAAACAGCGATCTTTTACCACGATGAACAACAGCGGCAAGTGGCAGAGGCATCCAAAGCGAAGCTGCAGGAGAGCGGACGTTTCCAGAAGGATATCGTAACCCCGATCCTGCCTGCCAAGCCGTTTTATCCGGCAGAAGAGAAACATCAGGATTATTACAAGAAGAACAGGTACCATTACAAGATGTACAAGCGTGGTTCCGGTCGGGAGGACTTCATCAAGCAAAACTGGGGTCCTAAAAAAGATAAAGCGAAGCTGAAAGAAATGTTGACTCCGATCCAATATCACGTTACGCAAGAGAATGGAACAGAGCGTCCTTTCGAAAACGAATATTGGAATAATACCAAAGAAGGAATCTACGTGGATATCGTATCCGGCAAAGCATTGTTTTCTTCCAAGGACCAATATGACGCCGGCTGCGGTTGGCCAAGCTTTACAAGACCGCTCGATTCTTACGAAGTGAAAGAGAATATGGATCTTTCACATGGTATGGTGCGGACCGAAGTAAGGGCAGCTGAAAGTGATTCGCATCTTGGTCATGTGTTCGATGATGGTCCGAGAGCTACAGGCGGCCTGCGCTACTGCATGAACTCTGCAGCAATGAACTTCATTTCTGTTGATGAAATGGAAAAAGAAGGTTATGGAGAGTATTTATATCTCTTCAAGTAAATAAATACAGTAACAGCTTTGCTCTTGTTCGCTATATGAAGGAACAAGAGCATTGTTTTGGACGAGGAGTATGAGAATGGATTCTACATTATGGATTGAATACGGCTGGATTCTTCTGGTATTGATTGGACTGGAAGGATTGCTTGCAGCTGATAATGCGCTTGTGATGGCGCTAATTGTAAAACATTTACCTGCTGAACAGCAGCGTAAAGCTTTATTGTATGGCCTGGGAGGGGCATTCATCTTCCGTTTCGCTTCCCTTTTCTTTGTCAGCTTCTTAGTGAATATTTGGCAGATCCAGGCTTTAGGTGCTCTTTATCTACTATATATTTGTATATCGAACCTTATCAAATTAAAGAAAAACGGCAGCGGGGAAGATGCCGAGAGTCCGTTCAGCAAGAAAAACTCTGGATTTTGGATGACAGTATTGAAAGTGGAATTAGCGGATATTGCTTTCGCGGTAGACTCTATCCTTACTGCAGTTGCTCTCGCGGCTTCCTTATCGGCTACACCACTTCCTCACATCGGCGGAATGGATGGCGGTCAATTCCTTGTTGTATTGACAGGAGGCATGATCGGTCTGATCTTAATCAGAATAGCTGCGTCTTATATCGTTAAAATCCTGGACAAGCGTCCTGGACTTGAAGCAGCTGCGTATTTGATCATCGGCTGGGTAGCAATCAAATTGGCTATCCACACATTGGCACATCCTGCATTGAAGATCATATCGGAGCATTTCCCTGACTCTGCTGGCTGGAATGCTACATTCTGGATCGTAATGGCTGTTATTGCCATCGGCGGCTGGTTTTATAAACCTAAAAGCGATAGGGCCTGACTTCCATGGGGGAAAACGGTCAATTACGCTCCATCCTGAAGTCTTATCTGATCGCCTTGATAGGTGGCGGCCTTTTCACTTTGCTGCATTTGCCGCTTCCATGGATACTTGGGCCGGTAACAGGCCTCTTGCTTTCCAAGATCATCTGGAATAACAAGACAGCTGCTTCACAGCGGCTTCGTAAAGTGAGCTATTGGCTGCTTGGTATCCAGATTGGTAACACATTTACGGTGCATACATTCCATAACGTACAGCCATACCTAATAATCTATACGCTTTTGACATTACTATTGATTGCAATTTGCATGGTCAATGCATATATGGTCAGTAAATGGGTGAATGTCGATATGAAAACAAGCATGCTCGGCAGTATACCAGGCGGTTTGTCTGCCGTATCGGCACTAAGCGAATCCATGAAGGCTAATACGGGTCTCGTAACGATATTCCAGACGATTCGCCTAGTCAGCATCCTTTTCATCATTCCGTTCGCTGCTACACATCTCTTCATGGACACAGGGAGTCAAGGAGCAGTACAGCTGCCCCAGACAGAGCAAGGAGCTTGGTGGACAATCGGGTTATATGTCCTCATGTACATAGTTGCCCGTCTGACAAACAGATTTATACCGTCATCGCTTGTTATCGTTCCGATGCTGCTTACAGCTATACTGCAAGTAAGCGGGATGCATTTATATCAGTTTCCGCATCTGTTTTTCGTCGCGGCACAGTTGACAATTGGCGTATATTTAGGTCATTCTATTTCTATAAGAGATTTAAAAAAAGCTGGCAGACTTTGTCTCTATTATACCGGTCTGTCTATACTGCTTATTTTACTTTGCTTTGGACTAGGATTTTTGTTCAGCAAGTTCACATCATTGAACATGGCTACTTCTGTACTCAGCATGGCGCCTGGAGGCCTTGTCGAGATGGCGCTGACAGCACAGACGACTGGCGGAGACCCATCCATTGTCAGCTCCTTGCAGACGATAAGGCTGCTTTTAGTAGTACTTGTTTTACCGCTTCTGCTGCAATGGACCCTACCAAAGCTCGAGAAACATCAACGAAAGGAAGAAACATGATGATCCATAAACATTGGCAAGATACGAAAACAATCAAACAAGTGGAATGTGTCCACACAGATGCAAAAAAATATGTCGTGAATACGACACTTACACCCGGAAAAATATATGATGTTAAAAATGAAACAGAAGAATTCATTTTTATTATCGACAATACAAACCGCGTCGGTGCTTTTCGGAAAGATTATTTCAAAGAAGTGTAATAAATGAACAAGGTAAAGGCTAACCTAGTAGAGGTTAGCCTTTTTTGTTGGCTAGTATTTTCCTATGCTTGTAATTGTCCGATTGTTAACCGATAATAAGGCTAAGCATAGCTAGAAGGAGATGGGGCTTGTGAAAAGGATTATTCTTGTTCGTCATTGCAATGCACAAGGACAGCATAAAGACTCGCCGCTAACGTATGAAGGAATAAATGATGCCCGATCGCTTGCTGCTTTTTTGAAACGGCTGGACTATCCGATCCAGCGTGTCCTCTCCAGCCCCTTCTTCCGGGCCGTCGAGACAATTAAACCTTTTGCCGATGCAGCAGATATACCGATAGAGCTCGACCGGCGGCTGCAGGAGCGAATCTTAAGTGAAGAACCTGTTGATGATTGGCTGGAAGTATTGGAAGAGTCGTTTGCCGACTTTGATCTGCGCCTTCCGGGCGGAGAATCATCAAATGATGCCAGAATCCGGGTGCGCGCCCTGATCGATGAACTGGAAGCTGAAGAGCATCTGGAAACTGTAGTCCTGGTCACACATGGGAATCTTCTGGCAATCCTTTTGAAGGAATTCCAGACTGATATCGGATTTTCTCATTGGAAAGGCTTTTCTAATCCGGATGTATTTCTGGTGCAGCGCACTGGCGGCAGTTATATGGTCGAACGAATCTGGAATGCCTAAATACTATCACTTGTAAGTATGACCATTAAAATGGTGCACAGCTTTTCATAAATTGTATCGACTTGTTCTAGGGGCAAGGGATTTTGTCCTTTGCCCAGTTCAATCGTAAAGCCAGGGCGTTGATATGATCCAATGAACCAATCTTTAAATCCAGCATAGTTATCGAGTTCCTTTACTGCTTTGTATCCGCTTAGATGTTCCATCTGAGCGACTAGCTTTTCCGCAGAAGGCGGCTCTTTCTCCTCGAAGCTCCAGTAGATTTCCTCTCCTTGCGTGTGCAGCGCCACAACTGAATTAAAATCTTCCTTGCGAACGAGCTCATACATACCAATCGATTCCGGTTCAGTCAAAGGCGTAAGACCCGGAAAATCACGAGAACCAGGCAGTTTCGGTTTCCGCAGCTGCTCGTATTCCCACTTGGCAGGATACTGCTTATTCAGATCAACACCTGTTATATTTGCCTTCCACCCTTGAAAGTCAGAAGAGCCCTCATTCAAGAATTGGACGAGTTCTTCATAGTCATAGGCAGCTTTACTTCCATGAATGACAAGATTAGCACCATCCGGGTTTACCATAGGTACAACTGAAAGCGTCACTTCTCGATATAACTTGCTTGCAGGGTAACCGAAAAGCTTTTTGTCATGTGTGACAGCGAGCAAGTATTCATTTACGAATCTCATAAGAGCCAAAGAAGTGATCCACTCATTGCCATGATAACTTGCATTTATATGAATCTTTTTCTTCCCTTTGCCAATTTGGAGTTCCGTTACTGGTTTTCCGAGTACCGATTTGTATACTGTACGCATGCGGATATACGGAAAAAGCTGATGAAGCGCTCTTATATCATGAAGACAAGTAGCGTAATCATAGTGCTGGCGGAAGCATGTTACCGGATAGGTCACTTGCTGCGGGAGTATGAGCTCAGTACCTGCTGGGAAGTGGGATGCGTTATACAATAGTTGAACCAGTCGGAGCGGAAGCTTATAAGCAGATGCTAAGGCAGCATCTGTCATCTCCTTATCGAGAGTGAATGACTTGGGAGCATAGCCAGGAACCTGGATAGGCTGCTGTGATTTTACATGCGTGGACAGAAACGGATTTGCAGCGAACAGGACATACGTCGGGAGGTGGAACAGTGTTGCCACCGTACTTAATTGACAGCTTTCCTGCAGTGTTATCTCCATATGGATCGCCTCCTTAGCTACAGTGTATGTCAAGTATGAAGTTTTTAGGCAGAACAGGCAAGCTGTCAAATATTGAGTACGCCCGTTGTTATTATCGAATATTGTTGTTATAATTTGAATCGATAGGGTATAAATACATATAGTTCGTTGTATTTTGCGAAGTCGCAGTATACCTGGATAAAAACCGTGTCGAATGACCGGTTCATTTATAGTAGTAGAGGAGGCTGTACACATGGCTTTTGTCATTACTTCCCCATGTGAAGCGGAAAAGGCAGGCGAATGCATGGAAGTTTGCCCGGTTGACTGTATCGCGGAAGGTAAAGATATGTTCTATATCGATCCTGACATCTGCATCGATTGTGGTGCATGTGAAGCGGTATGCCCAGTTGAAGCGATCTTCATGGAAGATGAGGTACCAGCGGAAGAAACGAAGTATATTGAAATCAACCGCAAGTTCTTCCAGGAAAATTAAGCAGATCCACTGCCAAGAGGCAGTGGATTTTTTTGTTTATCTTTTCCTCAAATAGGTTAAGTGTAACAAAAAAGGAGTTGTCACTATATGTCGACTGGCAAGCATGAATCTTATTGGATCGAAACAAGCAGTTTTCCGAACTATGAGAAGCTGCAAGAGGATACGGAAACAGAGGTTTGCGTAGTCGGCGGAGGCATCGCAGGAATCACTACTGCTTACTTACTTACAAAAAAAGGCTATAAAATCACTTTAATTGAGGCATTGAAACTTGGGCATGGTACAACAGGCTATACGACAGCCAAATTGACAGCTCAGCATGATTTAATCTATGATCAGCTAATCAGCAAATTTGGCGAAGAAACTGCTCGAATTCATTTTGATGCAGCAATGGAAACAATTGATTTTGTAAGGGAAACAGAAAAGGATTTACAGGCAGATTTTCAAATAAGCCAGGAACCCGCTTATGTCTTCACTGATGAAAAGAAAAATGTCCGCCAAATTGAAAAGGAATGGCAAGCATATGAGAAGCTAGGCATACCAGGTGCATTGGTAGACGAAATAGCACTGCCGCTTTCCGTACAAAAAGCGGTAAGGATGGATAATCAAGCACAATTCCATCCGCTTCTTTTCCTCCAAGCGATGGCAGAATACATCAGCTCACATGGCGGGCATATTTATGAAGACACTCGTGCCGAAACGATCGAAGAAGGTGAACCAGCTACTGTCAAGCTGAAGGGTGGCGGGAGTGTAACAGCCAAGCATGTGGTAATAGCTACTCACTTCCCTTTTTATGATTTCAAAGGAGCTTACTTTGCACGTTTGGATATCGCTAGATCTTACATTGTTGCAGGTAAAAGCCCGTATACCTATCCAGGCGGTATGTATATATCCATTGACAGTCCATCAAGATCTGTCCGAAGTGCAAAGGACAAGAGCGGGAATACATTATGGCTGATCGGTGGCGATGGGCATCGAACCGGTAAAGGAAATAATATGAAAGAACATTATAGTAATCTCCGCAATTGGGGCAGATCGGAATTCGATATAGGTGAATTTGATTATAACTGGTCCGCAGAGGATTTCATGAGTCTGGATAGTCTTTTCTATATCGGCCGTATAACGAAACGGACTCCAAATCTTTATGTTGCCACCGCATTTCGTAAATGGGGTATGTCCGGGGGTATCACCGCAGCGAAGGAAATCACTTCTTTGATTGAAAATGGCAAAAGTATGTATAACGATATTTACAATCCGGCAAGGCAGGATGGAATCAAAGGCATTGGTACGTTAGCCAAAAATATGGTGGAAGTGAGTAAAGAGCTCGTATCCGGAAAACTCGAGAAAACAGAAAAGACCATCGAAGAGCTGGATCGTGGTGAGGCAGGAAAAATACGACAAAATGGCATGCTTGTTGGTATCTATAAAGATAATGATGGTACTGTCCATAAAGTAGACACTACATGTACTCATATGGGTTGTGAAGTACATTGGAACAATGCAGAAACAACCTGGGATTGCCCTTGCCATGGCTCGCGCTTCAGAGCAAGCGGGGAAGTTATAGAAGGACCGGCGGTAAAGGACTTGAAAAAGGTAGATTAAAAAAACGCTCGGCTATATGCCGGGCGTTTTTCATTTACCTTACTTCAAAACGTCTGAAGCCTTGCTGTTTTTCTAAGTATTTCAAATCAACTTGTTTCACTTTTATAAAGTTATTCGGACCTTTGCGAATCTGCTGGATGAATTGTTCTACTTTTTCTGGATCACCTTCAGCATCAACTCTAACAGTACCATCTGCCTCGTTCCGGACAAAACCCACTAACTCAAGATTTCGGGCGATTTCAGCGGCAGCAAGCCGGAAACCAACACCTTGAACCTTACCTCCAACTACCATCTGAACGCATTTCATACCTATACCGCCTCCTTGCAAAACGTCTTCCCTGATAGCGTATACAAAAAACATTTGATTAACACATCATTTCTTTGGCAAAAATGGTGCTATTACTACAGATGGAGGATAATCATGACACATAATAAAAGCTATTGGCGGGAGAAGACGGAGATACCGCAGTTTGAGACACTCCGTTACGATACAGAAAGTGAAATCGTCATTGTCGGCGGAGGTATTACCGGTATTGTCACAGGATACATGCTTGCAAAGGAAGGGCGGCAAGTGACCATTCTGGAGGCTGACAGTCTCTATAGCGGAACTACAGGCTATACGACCGCAAAGCTGACTGCTCAGCATGGGTTGATCTACGATGAATATATCCAGCATTTTAATAAGGATACAGCTAAGACACATTATGAAGCGTGCATGGATGCTATCAGATTTGTAAAAGAGACGACTTCCGCGCACAGTATCGACTGCCATCTGGTAGAACAGGACGCTTATATCTATACAAAGGATAAACAAAACATCAATAAGTTGGAGAAGGAATACGACGCATATCAGAAGCTTGGTATACAGGGAGAACTGACTGATTCAATTCCGCTTGGTTTTGATGTGGAGAAGGCATTGATCATGAAAGAACAGTACCAATATCATCCGCTGGAATTCCTTAACGGTTTACTTCAAGTATTTCTTGATAATGGAGGTAAGGTATATACAGATACACCAGTTGACACTATCGAAGAGGGACAGGAACCTGTTGTGGTTACAAAGAGCGGAGTGAAGGTAAACTGCAAAAAGGTAGTCGTTGCTTCGCATTTTCCTTTTTACGACGGAAAAGGCTTCTACTTTGCCAGACTGTATCAGGATAGATCTTACGTAGTGGCTGCTAAGCCAAAAACGTCTTATCCTGGCGGCATGTATATCAATGCAGATACTCCTTCCAGATCTGTGCGCAGCATTGAAACCGAAGAGCACGGCACCTTACTTCTCATAGGAGGGGAATCCCATCGTACAGGTGAAGGTCATCCTGAGGAAACATATTATAAGGAACTCGCGGACTTTGCCGCTTATCTGGATACAGAGACTCCAATCTATATGTGGTCGGCTCAGGATATCGTCACATTGGACAATCTGCCATACATCGGTCATATCAGCAAAGGCAACGATAATATCTTTGTCGCTACTGGATATCGTAAATGGGGTATGACTAGCAGTATCGTTGCAGGTCTTGAAATCAGTTCACTTATTACGGCAGGCAGCAGCCGCTACAAAAATATTTATCAGCCATCGAGGTTTCAGGCTGACCCGGATTTGGGTAGTGTAACTAAGAATGTTATGGAAGTTGCGAAGGAATTTGTGCTAGGTAAACTGGAACAGCCATATGAATATGTCCCGAATCTGAAGCGGGGCGAAGCGACCAAAGTGCGGTTTAATGGCCTGCTGCTTGGTGTCTATAAGGACGAAAACGGAGAAATCCACCAAGTCGATACAACTTGTACCCATATGAAGTGTGAAGTCAATTGGAATAGTGCTGAATCCAGCTGGGATTGCCCTTGTCATGGTTCACGTTTTTCTGGAACAGGTGATGTCCTTGAAGGACCGGCGAAAAAGCCGTTGAAAAAATTGGATCGCGGGCTGAACAGTTAACAACTTATTTACACATTCTCAAATCTTCCTTAACACCATATTGTTTTTCATTGCAGCATCGTTAGCATATAATTGTTAACGAACGTACCAAGAAATGTTGATGTCACAGGAGGATGAGTCATGAAAATTGTTGTAGCTGGTGGAGATGGTTTCTGCGGATGGCCGACAGCCCTTTATTTGTCCAAGCAAGGTCATGAAGTAGCAATCGTCGATAACTTAGTAAGACGTAAGTATGATGAAGAATTACGATCCAATTCCGTAACACCAATTTATTCCTTGGAAGAGCGCGTCGCAAAGTGGAAAGAGAAGACTGGCAAGGAAATCAAGACATACATAGGCGACTTGAATCATTATGATTTTCTAGCGGAAGTATTCCGTCAGACACAGCCTGACGCATTCGTCCACTTTGCGGAACAGCGCTCGGCACCGTACAGCATGATCGATCGTGAGCATGCTGTATACACGCAGCAGAATAATGTGATCGGAAACTTGAATGTATTATATGCAATCAAGGAATTCGCTCCATCTTGTCATCTGATTAAGCTTGGTACGATGGGAGAGTACGGTACCCCTAATATCGATATTGAAGAAGGCTATATCGAAATTGAACATAAAGGCAGAAAGGATAAACTGCCGTTCCCGAAACAGCCTGGTTCTTTTTATCACTTATCCAAGGTTCATGACAGCCATAATATCATGCTTGCTTGCAGGATCTGGGGCATTCGTGCAACAGACTTGAATCAGGGTGTCGTATATGGTCTTCATACAGAAGAGACGAAACTCGATCCGGTTCTTGCAAACCGTTTCGATTATGATGGTGTCTTTGGTACAGCTTTGAACAGGTTCCTCATTCAGTCAGCTACTGGCCATGACATCACTGTATATGGAAGCGGCGGACAGACACGTGGCTTCTTGAATATCACGGATACAATCCGCTGTGTGGAAATTGCAGCAGAGAATCCAGCAGATGCAGGGGAATTCCGGGTATTCAACCAATTCACAGAAAGCTTCTCTGTGAAAGAACTTGCTGAGAAGGTGCAGAAAGTCAGCCGGGAGAAGGGTCTTGATCCACAGATCAAATCTATCGAAAATCCGAGAGTGGAAGCAGAAGAGCATTACTATAATGCGGTGAATACGAAGCTCCGTGATCTTGGTCTTGAACCGAATCTGCTAACAGATGACGTGCTTCGTGAAATTCTGGAGACGGCTCTTGAACATAAAGATCGCGTCATCAAAGAAAATGTTCTCCCTACGGTTACGTGGAAATAGGAGTACACATTGAAAATCGTCATTATCACCGAGACATTTCTGCCATCGACTGACGGTGTCGTCACCCGGCTCACCGAAGCGATCAAGTTCCTGCGAAGCCAGAATCATGAAGTCGTCGTCATCGCTCCGGATTTAGGTGTTACTGAGTACGAAGGCGCTCTTGTGGAAGGGGTTGGAACGGTAACGATGCCATTTTACCGTTCCAAGAAATTCTCCTTGCCGACTAGGCGAATTAAATCCTTGCTGGAGAAGCATCAGCCGGATCTCGTACATGTGGCGAACCCAGCCCTGGTCGGAGTAGCGGGAATACATTATGCACATAAGAAAGGACTGCCGCTTTTGGCGTCTTATCATACACATGTACCGAAATACCTTGATTATTACAAGTTGTATAAACCTTTAAAGCCATTATTCTGGTGGCATTTCCGTAGGTTGCATAATACAGCTGACATTAATCTGTGTACGTCTGCTGCCATCAAGCAGGAGCTTGACGAACACGGCTTCGAGAGGATGCATGTGTTGCGCAGAGGCGTCGATATAGAGAAACGGCATCCGAATTTTTATTCAGAACGTATGCGTGATCGGCTTTTGCAAGGAGATCATAGTAAGAAACTGCTTATCTTTGTCGGCAGATTGGCAATTGAAAAGGAAATCCATAAGATTCGTCCATTGCTGGATGAACGGGATGACTTAGCATTAGCCATTATCGGAGACGGTCCTGCTCGTAAAGAATTGGAGAAGATATTTGCAGGAACAAACACGCTGTTCACAGGCTTTCTACATGGAGAAGAGCTATCACAGGCGTTTGCTTCTGCGGATGCTTTTCTGTTCCCGTCTGTTACCGAGACACTCGGTCTGGTTATACTAGAAGCTATGGCATCCGGTATTCCAGTCATTGCTGCTAAAAGCGGACCGACACTGGAGCAAATCGAGGAAGGCAAGACAGGATTCCTCTTTGAAAATGAGGATGTAGCCAGCATGAGTAAAGCGGTTGGCAGACTCGATAATCAGGAATTAGCAGCTATAATGAAGCAGAATGTGCGAATAGAAGCTGAGAAGCATTCCTGGACGAATGCTTCCAGTGAATTATTCGATTACTATTTAGAGACTATTCAAGCAAGATCCCCCGTATATCAAGCAGTGCAAAACCCGAGCTCCAGGTAACGGAGCCGGGTTTTTGCATGTTTAAGCTTTTTATCATATGGTTAACAATAAGAAAAAGCACACGAAATGAGGTGCAGCAGCATGAAATTCTTCAAAGGTCTGCTATTCGGGATCATGTTCGCCCTTCCATTCTGGATAGTGCTGATTTATTTACTTTTTTTCCGTAAAGGATAAAAATAAAGGCAGAAAGGGAGTCTTAACTATGAGAGCAATCACATTACAAGGTTTCGGAGGACCAGAAAAGTTAAAACTGGAGGAATCTGATAAACCAAAAATAAAACCGGACGAAATTCTTGTCGCTGTAAAGGCTTCAGCAATCAACCGTGCCGATATAGAAAAGCGCAAAGGAAACTATCCATCCAGTGATTTCGATCCTATTTTAGGCTTGGAAATTGCCGGTGTCGTAGAAGAAGCAGGAGAGGAAGCCTACGGATGGGAAAAGGGAGACCGCATCTTTGGACTCATTCCATCTGGCGGCTATGCTGAATACGCTGTACTTAACAGTAAGCTGGCAATGCCAATTCCAGAGCATCTAAGCTATGAAGAGGCAGCGGCGGTCCCGGAAGTCTTCCTGACAGCTTATCAGACGCTACATTGGCTCGGAGAGCTTAAACAGGGTGAAACCGTTTTGATCCATGCTGGTGCAAGTGGTGTTGGAACTGCTGCCATACAATTGGCGAAGCAAGCAGGTGCAACGGTTGCAGTTACAGCTGGATCACAGGAAAAACTTGATTTCTGTAAAGAGCTTGGCGCTGACATCACAATTAACTATAAAGAGGAAGATTTTGCTGAAAAGCTTGCCGATACAGGTGCTGATGTTATTCTGGACTTCATTGGAGCAACATACTGGAATCAGAATATCAAAACACTTAAAACTGACGGCAGATTGATCTTAATTGGATTCTTAGGTGGTACGGAGCTAGAGAATGTATC
The DNA here is from genome assembly GCF_002272135.1 of Virgibacillus sp. 7505. Classification (GTDB taxonomy): domain Bacteria; phylum Bacillota; class Bacilli; order Bacillales; family Amphibacillaceae; genus Terribacillus. The sequence continues at coordinate 234,451 of NZ_NPBF01000018.1, forward strand.
CATAATGCCGTTGCTTGCAAAGCGCTTACATGTAAAAGGAACATTATTAAGCACAAGAAGCATTGATTACAAAGCCAGACTGACAGCTGATTTAATCGATAATGTATTGCCATTGTTAGAATCTAAAGCAATCAAGCCGATTGTCGATAAAGTATTTCCGTTAGCGGAAGTCTCGGATTCTCATGAATATATGGAAAGCAATAAGAATACAGGAAAAATCGTATTACACGTGGCAGATTAATAAGAAAAACGGATTGTGCAGCAAAACTGTTTGCATAGTCCGTTTTTTGATTTTGTCTCATTATCTTAAGAATACTTGGGATTTGAGATAAGATACAGTGTTTTTCATTTACTTCCGATAATATATATTATGTAAACTAAGTTATTTTAAAATAACGAGTACCAATAGTTCACTTACTTCTACTTCTATTTACGCCTGCTTTTTAGCTATCCATGATTTGCAATTGTAGGTTCACCTGTGCTTATTATAAATTTTACTCGCATTGCTACCGAGTTTTATTCCATAAGGACCTTTAATTTCGGCTGTCGATAGCTACTATGTTACCAGATGCTTAAAACGGCATAGTTTTTGATTCTAACCTTATCTGCAGCAATATTTATAGTGTATCCTATTTTGGGCAGCCTTTTTATCGTATACAATTCTAGTGGAAATACAATTTAAAAGGCTTTATAAAAATAATGTTTTTAATGGTATTCCTGTTGATCCCATCTCTTTTGTTAATTACGCTTGCAAAGTTCACTTCAGCTGCGTTACTCAAATTCGATTGATATACTAAAAAAGGGTGAATCATAATGATTCCACCCTTTTCAAACAATTACTTATAAATTAAGTACTCTTTTCGAACCTTCTTAAATTCATATAGATCTTTCTGATATTTTTTCGTGATTTCTCTAACGGATGCTCCTTCCAGAATCATTGTTCTGACCCAATCGTTTCCAATTAATTTATCAAAGAAGTTGTTTGAAAGGAATTCGAAATCGTCTGGATACATGTCATGAATTGTTTTAATGATGTGAAGTCCTGTTGTTACCGCATCGAATTCAGCGCGGTCTGTTACATAAATTTCAACACCATGGCTGAGTTTTCCAGCATGTTTTGAAGATGTCGGTGTAAAGGATGCAGCCCTGAATGTCACGCCTGGCAGATTGAGTGAGTTCAATTCTGCAGCAAGATTTGTACTGTTGATAAAAGGTGCGCCGATCAGTTCAAATGGCTTGGTTGTTCCCCGCCCTTCTGAAAGGTTTGTTCCTTCAATCAGACCGGTTGCAGGATAAACAAATGTTGTTGAAACTGTCGGCATATTTGGTGACGGCAGGACGAATGGAAGTCCTGTGTCTTCGAAATCCATGGACCGCTTCCAGCCTTTCATTTTGACGACTCTCAAATCTGCTCCAATATTAAATTCTTCGTTGAAGAAGGAAGCAAGCTCTCCGACTGTCATACCGTGCTTTGTTGGAATTGGATACATCCCTACAAAGGAAGAGAAATCAGGCTCGAGTACAGGACCATCAACTGAAAGTCCGCCTAGAGGATTCGGACGGTCAAGCACGACAATGGGAATGTTATTTTCTTTTGCTGCTTCCATGGCATAAGCCATCGTGTAGATGTATGTGTAGTACCGTGTGCCGACGTCCTGAATATCAAAGACTAGCACTTCTACGTTTTTGAGCATTTCAGGTGTTGGTTTTCTTGTTTGTCCGTAGAGGCTGTATACAGGTAGTCCTGTTTTTTCGTCAATATAAGATTCAACATATTCCCCTGCCTGAGCATCACCGCGTACGCCATGCTCAGGACCGAATAAAGCTGTCAGTTCAATATCCGAATCTTCGTGCAGCAGATCAACAATGCTGTTCATTTTTGAGTCAATACCGGTCGGATTGGTAATTAAGCCAACTTTTTTGTCTTTTAAAAGTTCTTTCTGATCATCTAAAAGGACCTCAACACCAGGCGTTACTTTACTATCTTTCTTCCTCTTATGGGCAGCAACCTCTTTTTCCGCAGGAAAAGCACTTAAAGCCAGCAGCAGAATCATTACCATCAACAATACTCTTTTCAATGGAACTCCTCCCCTTTATTCGGATTATTTAAGCAGCTTCCCTGAACGAATATCGAGTCCATAACCATATGGATAAAGAACCTCTTCAGGTTGGGTGACAGATGGAATATCTACTGGTAATTTACCTTTTGGCTTTGATTCACCAAAAATCGTTTTAATGCCGGCAGGAATGTTCGGCTGTCTATATGCACCATTTGAATAGCCTTTAAAACCATAGACCGCAAGCACAGCTTTTGCTTCTTCAAAATTTCCGACATCATAAGGATTGCGCAGACTCATTAACACGAACTTTTTATTCTTTTCTTCAGCAACTTTCATGACAGCTCTTGGAAAAGCTGTTGCCCATTTGCTTGAATCCTGAATATTGTCATCAATGACGCCATCATTTACAGCAGGATCATTTTTCACAACATAGGAACCGGTAATAACATAGTCTGCTTCATCAACCATGGCTGCCACCTCTTCATTGAAGGACTTTTCCGAGAAAGCATAGCCAGTAACTTCAACATCTTTCTTCTTGCCTTTTAATTCGTTTATGCTTCTTGTCATCGCTTCTACTTGATCATCAAATGGAGCAAGCACGAGAACCTTCTCACCTTTTTTTGGTTTGAAAGGGAGTGTTTTGTCTTCGTTTTTCAAAAGCGTAACAGCATCCTCCGCCATTTTCTTTTCTTGCTTCAAATGCTCCTTGTTGCCTACTACTTTTAACGAGTTAGTTACTTTTTCTTCAATTGGCGCTTTGTCAGGATCCAAAATACCGCGTTTTTCTTTCAATTTTAGAATTCTCTCAACCGATGCATTTACTTGCTCCATCGGGAGATCTCCAGATTCGATTGCTGCTAGCACCGCGTTATAAACGGAAGCCAAATTCTTTTCCATTTCCAAAGAGTTCACTTGTGCAGGCATCAACGCAATATCTACACCTGATTTTAAAGCTAATACGACGGCTTCTTCCTGGCCGAAGTTATCTGAAATCGCTTTCATATTTAGGGCATCTGTGACAATGACACCTTCAAACCCCATTTCCTCGCGCAGCAATCCTGTCAACACTTTTTTGGAAAGTGTGGCTGGAACCAAAATCTCCTGACCGTCTTTTTTGCTGATATACGTTGTATCATCAAAAGCAGGAAATTGAACGTGAGCTGTCATGATCATATCTACGCCTTCATCAATTGCATTCTGAAAAGGCAGAAGCTCTACAGCTTGTAATCTATCCTTGTCATGTGTAACAAGCGGCAAACCGTAATGACTGTCAGTAGCAGTATCGCCATGTCCTGGAAAATGCTTTGCTGTTGCAGCAACATTTTGTCGTTGCAGTCCTTGTATAGTCTCAATGCCTAACTTTGAGACAAGCTCTGGATTAGAACTGTATGAACGGACACCGATTACAGGATTATCAGGATTGTTGTTTACATCCAATGAGGGGCCGAAGTTTACATTTACACCAAGAGACGATAATTCTTCCCCAATGATTTTGCCAGTTTGATAGGCATATTTCTCACTTCGTGTTGCACCTAACGCCATGTTGCCTGGCAGATTCGTTCCCGTTTGCAGACGTGTCACGATTCCGCCTTCCTGATCAATGGTTATGAAAAGCGGTATTTCCGGGCTTGCATTTTGCAAGCCATCTATCAAACGGACTGTTTGTTCAGTACCTACGACGTTTTCAGCAAATAGGATAACTCCCCCTAAATGATATTTCTGAATGATGCTTCCCACTTCATCGTTCATCTCTGTAAAACCTGTTGCTTTGCTTTCCCCTTGCTTTTGCCAGTTGCGGAAATCCGGCATAAGCATTTGACCCACTTTTTCTTCAACCGACATTCCTTCAACAATTGCCTTCACATCTGTTTCAGCCTTCACATCTGTAGGTTTGATTCCAACTAAAGCCGTAACTGAAAACGCAGCAACTAAAGCGGCTGCCGCCCATTTCTTTTTGAACATATCCCCATCCCCTTATTTATTATTTGATACCAAAGCTTTATAAATAGCTTTCACTACATAGTAAAGCGAGTAAGTCCGATGGTTATATCGCCATTCTTTACAAGATTGAGCACTTAAAGGATTTTCTTTGTTTTGCAGGAAAAAGAGGCAGCGAACGAGACATCGTCCAGTTTTACATTTCTATCAAGCTTGCAATTAGATACTTAATAGTAAGGCAGTTGTACCTTAATAAATGCGGAGTAATTTCTGTTGGCCCTTCACTGCTTTATTTGAAGCACAAAAACCAACTTATTTTTTCTTTTATTATCATAAATTACCTTTATAAAGAATATTGGTTCTTATAAATAAGAATTGGGCTAATATTTAGCTGAGTGCTTCAATGAAGTAGGAAGGATTAAATATAATTAATATTCCGAAAACTATGAGGGGGAATCGACAGTATGCTATATTCTAAAACTAAGTGGTAGTATTTCCTGTTATTATGACCTCCATATCTATTTTTTCCCCAAGTTTAACATACTCCATCATAAGATGGTTCAATATTAGAATTTCTTTTAAATTCAGGAAAACTTGACTATTACCTTTTATATAGGACTGAAGGTTTACATACATAAATACTCCCGTTTACGTTTGTTAATTAGTGTTTTGAACATGCAGAGTTTATGTGAAGAGATCAATCATAACTGACTACTTGCGCTTTTAATAGTTAGTGTACCTCTTTGTTTACATAAGGTCGCAGGAAAGAAGAGTCATGGTTTTGTATACACGACTCTTCTATTTTTCATCTAATTCTTCAGTTGTCTAATTCTTTTTGTCAGTTGATTAAAACGCTCATCCAAATCCTTGTACGCTGTATCTCCAGGTGCCAGCAAACTCAGCTTCCCTAATACTTCCTGCTGTTCATTTTCAAGCTGCATCAGAAGAATATCATCTTCTGTTTCTGATTTAGCTGCTGTTGTACCGAGATTCTTGCTTATCTTTCCTCCCTGTATGATTAACTGTGTATCTGTCACTTTCTCTCTGAAATAGCGGTCATGGGAGATAACGAGAAGTGTCCCGCTGTAAGCTGTGAGGGTTTGTTCCAATTGTTCCCTGGATGGAAGATCCATATGGTTTGTTGGTTCATCTAGCAAAAGTACATCCTTATCTGCCAGGATATGCTGCATAAGCTTCAATTTCACACGCTCTCCCATACTCATTCCTTCTATCGGAAGCGTCCAGCTTTCTTTATCGAACCCAAGATTCAGAAGCAGCGTTTGTACCTTTCCCCTTTCAGCATATGTTTCCTTGTGAAAGATCTCCCCAGGTGTCTTATTAAGGGGCAGATCATAGACATCCTGTGAGAGATAGCCGATCTTAGCTGTTGGCGAAATCCATATTTCTCCTGCATACGGTTCATTATCGGTTATCATCCGGAAAAAAGTTGTTTTTCCACAGCCGTTTGGTCCTTGCAAACCGATTTTTTCCCCATGCTTGATAGTGAAATTGGCATCTTGAAAAAGTATCTTATCATCATATTGCTTCGTTACATTTATACATTCCAGAAATCGTTTCCCCCTTTTACGGGCTGTGCTTAGTTCGAAGGATACGCCATGATCAGGTACAGCTGCTTCGATCTTCTCTTTTTCCAATTCCTTTTCCAGTCGCTTTTGCTTTGATTTCACAGCCTTATCCATTCGTTTTGCTTTTTTACGATAATATTCCTTGGCGCCTTCTTGTTTGGTAGATTGTGCATGTGCTTTTGTACTCCAATTTTGCAGGGAAGCAATTTGACTCTCTACTTGCTGGATGCGTTTCTGCTGCTTTTCATAGGCATGCTGCTGTGCCGCTTTTTCTTTTTTTCTATGATCTGTATAAGCAGTATAATTTCCTGCAAAAGTATGAAGCCTCTGCCCTTCTATAGACCATATCTTTGTAGCCACTTGATCTAGTAAATAGCGATCATGAGAAACAATCAGAATTGTTTTGTTGGTTTTTTTGATTTCTGCCACAAGCAAGTTCACACTGTCTTCATCTAAATGATTAGTTGGTTCATCAAGGAGCAATACGTCTGCCCTGCTGGAAAGGCCGTTCGCAAGTCTTGCTTTCAGCTTCTCTCCTCCACTCATATTATGGTAAGAAGTGGATGGAACTCGCCATTTGCCTAGCAGTACAGCTGCTTCAGACTGAACTGATTCAGAAGAATAATTTTCTCTTTCCTGTTCCACTAATTCTATCCCTATCGAATCCGCCTTCCATATTGAACCTTCTATCACAGGCTTACTGCCTGCCATAAGCTGCAATAATGTACTTTTACCTGCGCCATTCCTTCCGGTTATACCAATCACATCACCTTGGTGTACTGTAGCATTTGCTTGCTGTACGATAAGACGTTCACCATACTTGTAGGTCATTTGCTGTACTTTGATTAATTCTTTCATAAGTAATCGCTCCTTGACATAGGAGGACAGAAAAAAATCCTCCCAAAATAAATTGGAAGGATTAGCCGTACCAGAAATACACATACGTCCTTGGAGAGGTATACGTTTCCGTTCAGTTTGAAAATGGGCAGACTAATCCTATTTTATACGCGTTGAAAATGACTTTTCAATTCGTTAAAAACAAGATTAATCAATCATCGGCCACCCATCATCCTCTCGTGTTTGTTGGTTACAGTATATCAAAAGTGAAATGGAAGTCAATTACAATTAGATTAATTGCTCTTTTCGTTCTGTTCCCGGGGCTAATACAGTCTCATCTAGACCAGCTTGATAAGGCTTGTCGACAGTGGCTTCTGCGAATTCTGCTTTCGCCTGCTCAACGAGTGCCGGTTCCGTCAGAAGATCATATGCGGTCAAAGCCATGATTCTTGCAGCATAATGCATGCCCTTCAGGCCGATGCTCGTTCCGAATACTGCCGTAGCTTGCCAAGCGTGTACTTGGGTGCCAATCGGCCCGCAAGTCGTATTGATACTGGCAAGTGGTGTGATCCAGCTTACATCGGCGACATCTGTCGATCCGGGCATCGTCGTATCTTTCATCGTCATGTTATAAAAATTCTTGGTCGGCAGTATGTCATTAGAATCAAGGCCTAACTGACGACGGGATTCCTCAATGAGTTTCGGATCCATTGACTTACGCAGAATAGCAGCATAAGCAACTTCATCCGAAGTGAAGCTTTCCATCGGGTAATCCTCCATATTGCGATAATTCAGCGTATCCAATGTATCATTTGTCAGCATATGATAACAATTCGCTAAAAGTTCGTGCGAAGTTGAGGTGCCAGTTATCAATGCTGCTCCTTTTGCTATATCATGCATTCGCATCAGCATATCTTCTACCTGATCCCGGTTCTCACCTCGAAGGTAATACCATACTTCGGCTTCATCCGGAACGATATTCGGCGCTTGGCCTCCGTTGGTGATAGCATAATGGATACGGGTGCCATCCACTAGATGCTCACGCAGGTAATTGGCACCGATATTCATGATTTCCACGGCATCAAGCGCACTTCGTCCGGCATGCGGTGCGCCTGCTGCGTGCGCCGGTATACCATGGAAACGGAACTTGATTGAGATCATTGCTTGGGTACTATAATTCTGGACGACGTTGCTCGTTCCTGGATGCCAGGTAAGACAGCAATCCAAGTCGTCGAATACACCTTCTCTTGCCATGAATGTCTTGCCAGAGAGCACCTCTTCTGCTGGACAGCCATAATAGCGGATTGTACCGTTCACCTTTCCTTCATCGATAAGCTGCTTCAGCCCAAGCACGGCCTCTACACCAGCTGTTCCGAGCAAATGATGGCCGCATGCGTGACCTGGTCCGTTTTCACTGACAGGATCCTTATATGGCTTGCTTGATTGGGACAGACCTGGCAAAGCGTCAAATTCACCTAATATGCCGATGATAGGATGGCCGCTCCCGTATTCCGCATAAAAAGCAGTTTGCAAACCGCCGATGTTATCTGTAATGAGGAAACCTGCATCAGCCAGCACACCCTTCTGCGCTGCACTCGCATAAGTCTCTTCATAAGCGATTTGAGGATGCTGCCATATATCAAGTGCTAAACTTCCTGTGACGTGCTCTAACTCCTCCAGATTACGAACCAGCTCTTTTTTACTCATGAACCATCTCTCCTTTATTGTTAGATTTAGGTGCTTGCTTGTTTTCCAAAAGTACACAGATAATGACTGTCAGGAACATACAGACTAGGCCTTTAAAGAAGATAGGGATTGGGAGCTGTGTCATCAGGATCCCGAAAACGATGCCGATCACACCGAAAAGCGGTTTTCTCATAGCCAATTGAGCAATCATGCCTCCAAAGATAGCAGGAATGATATAGGCAAATGCAGCCTGAACGGATTCGGGGATGACGGATAGGATATACGATCCTCCTAAAATGACGGGAATAAGCACGGCGATATTCATAAAGCTGGCTGCCGCTATAGCAAGAGTTGCTGCTACTTCTCCTTTTCTCGTACCAGGTTCCGCGCCAATCACTTGCTGAGCTGCAGCCGCAGACGGCAGACACATGTTAGCGATGTTACCTGTTAGGAAACTAAGGTACGTCCCAGAGACCCCGAGTGTTGCGTAGTAACTGACCGGCTCCACTACCCAGGCAAATCCAACTAAGGCGATATATGCGAGAAAGGCTGCGAATATGGCCTGCCATCCAGGATGATAGCCCTCGACAAAAGATAGGTAAAGCGGCAATGCCGCTGATAATACGATCACACAGCCAATTGTGAGTCTGCCCCAGAAATGGGCATTTACATGAAAAGCATCAAATGATTGCTGCTGTGTTTCCATCAGCTGTTCCTGTACTATGACCTGTTCTGCTGTTTTAGCCATTTTCCTTCCCCTCCCTTTCTTAACCTATAAAGTAGCCGACGGTCAGTCCGCCGATGATAGCAAAGCCTAATGCCCATTCTTTCAGCCAGTTCAGATGAAACTTATTAGCTAGCAATAAGGTGCCGATTGTTATCAGAATGCTTGTCAGGATGATCAAGGTATGCCCGCTGCTCTTCACTACCTCATTTGCAGCGAAGTAACCGAACGCGCCCAACATGGCTGCGGTTGAGATAATAACCATCTTCTTGGTACCATTTTTACGTGCTGTTATCTTCTTTTGGAAAGAGCCTAACGACTTCGTAAAGAAAAACGTGACGATTAACCACCCTGTACCGCCAATGCACAATGTCCAAGCGATGGTTGTGAACGCCTCAGGACCGAAGTTTGCCGATCCAAGCTCTGTGCCATAAGCTGTCGAAGCCATTTGGGCACCGAGTGATTCGGTAGCGGAGGATCCGATAATTGCACTGCGCATCATCGTAAGCGGATTCCCGATCAACGTCATCAGTGAAACGGCAATGATAATATTGCCTAAAGCAGGACCAATTGCTGCAATAGCACCTGTCTTCATCGCACTCCGGGCCTCTCGATCTGTCATACCAACACTGGCTTTCACCTGAAGCGCAGATCGCATGAATACGACTCCTTGAAAAATAACGATAGATACGACTAGCAGACAGAACACCCACAGAATACCGCTGTTCATGATCTCAGATATCTGCAATTTTTCGCCTCCTTAAATATAATTAATAATTCTGATTATTATGATAATTGCGTGGCCCTTTCCTGTCAAAACCTTTATGAAAAACAGGCCTATCTGAGTAAGGATACAGAAGAATCAATACGGAATCATACCTACCACTTGTCAGTTTCTTTATCAAGAGACATCCGATAAGTAACAAGCTCCGCTGGTCAGTTCGGCTAACATCTTTTGGTGCTGGCTCTCATGCGTTAAAAGCAATAAAAAAGAGCTTATCTGAACCTAGCCCGGAATTGGCCTAGATTGTGTAGCCCTAAATTAAACATTAGATCGATTAATAGTACTTACCTTTATATAGCTTACTTAATTGGATCTGTACTCCTCTATTCATAAATAGCATCTTACTCACATACATCTAAACTATGGACAAGTTGAGGTGACAAATGTGGGTAAACAATCATTATTGAAAGGTACGATCATCCTTGCGGTTGCTGCTTGCTACAGTAAGCTGATCGGATTCATAAACGGAATCGTTTTGTCACGGCTTCTGGGACCAGAAGGAATCGGACTCGCGATGATGGCTATGCCGATAACCGGTCTGCTGATTGCAATTACAGGCTTCGGACTGGAAGTAGCGGTTGCCAACCTGGTGGCAGAGAATAATGCGACGAATAATCGGACAAGACTGCGGCATGTCCTTTCCCTTTCCTTTCTGATAACGGGGACATTGGGAGTTATCACATCCTTGCTGCTGCTTGGACTGGTCCACTATGTTCCAGGACTTTTATTTGCAGATGAACGTGCCATATACACATTCACAGCTATCATCCCAATTATACCGATTGTCGCGATTTCTTCTATCTTGAAAGGCTATTTTCATGGTAAACAGTATATGTCACCTGGAGCGTTTGCATCTATCCTGGAGCAGAGTGTGCAGCTTGTAGTTACGTATATGCTCGTTCAATACTTGCTCCCTTACGGTTTAGGTGTTGCTGCTGCAGGTGCTGTGATCAGCATGGTCATTGGCGAAGCAATCTCTTTAGGAGTATTGATCGTAGCGTTCAACAGGCAAAAGGAATTCAAATGGCGTTTCTTTCATATTATCCGGGATCTCGTCCGTGACGGTAAACAGCATTCAAGAGACTTGATTCGTGTCGCATTGCCCAACACCGGCAGTCATTTGGTCAATAGCTTTGCCGGAGTTCTATTACCAATAATTATTACCCATAGCTTTCTGACAGCCGGGCTTACAGCAGAAACAGCTACCGAAACGTATGGTCTCTTAATGGGCTATGTCATGCCGCTAGTATTCGTACCGACGTTTATCACCCATTCCTTATCGACCAATCTGCTCCCTTCTATCAGCGACTTATATGCACGTCGTCAATTTCAACAGATGTACAGCAACATCAACCAAGTGATAAACGTTACAATGATGATTTGCATTCCGTGGGCGCTGTTTCTTTACTTTTTCGCGACCGAATTGACAGGTTTGTTTTATCACTCTGAAGAAGCTGGACTGCTTATTCAGAAGATGATCTTCTGTTTCATGCTCAGTTATTTGCAGATTCCGCTGCAGGCAGTTCTTATTGGTATAGGGAAAAGCAGTGTCGTGCTTTACAATAATTTAATTGCGGCGCTTGCCAGCTTGCTGATGATCTACTTCGTTGCTTCTCAGCCAAGCATGGGTGTGAATGGAGTCATACTCGGGCTTAACTTAGGAGAGGTGCTCGGGACAATACTCCACTTTGCGAGTCTTTACCAGGCTGTGCGCTTTCCATTTAGTTTTGCCAGGTTTTATAAGCTGCTTATTGCCATCGTTTGTATGGCATCATGTGCGATCTTCCTTTATATGACACTGGACACGTATATCTCTAATGGTTACGTACTGCTCAGCAGTGTATTACTTGTCTCTGCCACTTTTTATTTGCTCCTACTTCACCGATTCAGACTGTTCAAACAAGAACTGTAATAGAATCATGCTTGAAGCCGATAATTCCGCTGGGTTATACTTATACTAGTAATTGAGGTGAAGACATTGTATAAACTATTGACACATAATGACCTGGACGGTGTCGGCTGCGGTATTTTAGCCACACTTGCTTTTGGTGAGGATGTTGAAATCCGCTATAATTCCATCAGCAGTCTGAACGAAGAAGTAAAGAGATTCCTGGCTGATGAAACACAGCATGAGAAAGAACTATGGGTGACGGATTTGGCTGTGAATGAAGAAAATGAAGCTGCTATCAGCGATTTCATCCAATCAGGCGGAAAAGCCCGACTTGTGGACCATCACAAAACAAGTGAGCACTTGAATGCCCACGATTGGGCATGGATTGCGACAAAGGAAGAAGATGGAACACTTACGTCAGCGACAAGTATGCTGTATGACGTTCTTGTTAAAGAAGGATATCTGGAAAAAACAAAGGCAGTAAGCGAATTTGTCGAGCTTGTCCGCCAGTATGATACATGGGAATGGGAGAAACGGAATAATGAAGCTGCCAAGCAGCTGAATGCACTGCTCTTCCTGCAAAGTATAGAAGAATTTGCTGATGAGATGATTCAACGGCTGCAGCATAATGATACATTCGTCTTCAGCGACTTGGAGGAGAAGCTGCTTCAAGTACAAGATGCACAAACAGCTCGTTATATTCGTAAGAAAAGAAAACAAGTTGTACCTGTTAAGATAGATACATATTTGGCTGGGGTCGTTCATGCCGAATCTTATCTCTCCGAATTGGGTAACGACTTAGGTAAAACGTTCCCGCATCTTGATTTGATCGTTATGATCATGATGGGGACAAAACGACTGAGTCTGAGGACTATCCATGATGATGTAGATGTATCGGCTATTGCGGGTAATTACGGTGGAGGCGGCCACCAGAAAGCTTCCGGAGCTTCATTGACTGATGAAGCATTTGAATTGTTCGTAAAGAATGCCTTCGACCTGCAGACATTGCGACCAGATGCCACAGAGAATAGATTCAACGTACCTGAGAACGATCTTGGGACGCTGTATGTCAATGAGCAGAATGACAAGTTCCTCATTGTGCAGCAAAACCGTAAATATTATATTATGAAAAATCAGCAGCCTGCTGAAATCGGTTTCGATTCCTTCGAGGAAGCTGAAAAGCATCTGAAACGGGAAGAACTCGCTTTCCTCGTTACAGATCATCGCTATGTAAGATACCTGAGTGAGCGTGTGAAGAAACAGGATTTGATTGTGGACCAACCGGTTCAAAGAAATCAAGAAAGCTGAAAAAAGGCGAAAAACACCGAAGTGTTTTTCGCCTTTTCTTTATGCTTTCTCCGCACTTGCAATAGCTTGTTCTATCAGAAGGATATCATCATGAATTAGACTGCGAATTTGCGGTTCAGGACATCGTTTAAACTCGTCTTCAAGTCTTTTTAGTTCGGCGTAGAATATATCCATTTCTGTAAAGTCCACGATTACTGCCTCCAAATGGCTTTTTTACTTATATATGCCGAATGCAGCAGAAAATATACATCTTATGTAATATTATTTATAGTTGTTGCCACAAAAGAACTATGGTAGAATCTCTAACAAGGTTTAAATATTCTAATTATTTTTCTCTTTTAAATTATCTGATTAATTAGAAATCGTAGTTCATCTTGGAGGTATACACTGTGAAAAAATCTATTCCGTTTTCTTATGTTATCGTAACAGGTTTCATGTTATTTGCATTATTTTTTGGAGCGGGTAATTTAATCTTCCCTGCTTTGCTCGGTCAAAGTTCCGGAACGAATGTATTAACCGCAAATCTAGGGTTCATTGTCACCGGCGTAGGCTTGCCGCTGCTAGGGATATTGGCTTTTGGTTTCTCTGGTAAGAATGATTTGCAGGATTTAGCCAGCCGGGTTCATCCTGTATTCGGCTATGTGTTCACAATCGTTCTGTATTTATCTATTGGTCCGCTTTTTGCATTGCCGCGTACAGGTACTGTATCATTTGAAATTGGCATTCAGCCATTCTTAACTGGTGATCCCGGACCATGGCCATTGATCATATATTCGATCTTATTCTTCGGAATTACTTGTTTCTTTTCTTTGAAACCAGCCAAGATTGTCGATATAGTCGGTAAATACTTGACACCTGCTTTGCTCATTGCCATAGCAGTATTGATCATTACTGTACTTGTCAACCCGATAGGCAGTCCTCAGGAACCAACGGAAGCGTACAGCAGCAACGCTTTCTTCAAAGGATTCCAGGAAGGCTACTTGACAATGGATACATTGGCAGCGTTCGTCTTTGGTATCATAGTCATCAATTCCGTGAAAAATATCGGAGTCACCGATCGTAAAGCAATTCTCGGATTTACATGGAAAGCCGGCTTAATAGCAGCAGCACTTCTTGCTTTGATCTACACTTCCATTTCCTACCTTGGTGCAACCAGTGTAGCTGGAATTGGCTTACTGGATAACGGCGGTGCCGTACTGGCGGGAGTTTCTGAAGTGTACTATGGAAGACTTGGTAATGTTTTGCTTGGATTGATTGTACTAGGCGCCTGTTTGACGACAAGTATCGGTTTGGTTACTGCTTGCAGCAGTTACTTCAGCCGTCTGCTTCCTAAAGTTTCTTATTCAGTTATCGCTATAGTACTTTCTCTATTTAGTACAGTCGTTGCAAATGCTGGTTTGGCTAACATCATCACCTTCAGCGTACCAGTTTTGACTATCATTTATCCGCTGGCAATCGTCTTGATCTTCCTGACTTTCCTGCATGATGCTTTTGCTGGAAGCAGAGCTGTTTACTTAATCAGTTTGCTTTTCACTTTCGCTGTCAGCTTGATGGAAGGATTGAATGCTGCGAAACTTCCTATACCAGGAGTACAGAACTTCCTAACAGATAATCTGCCAATGTACAGTCTTGGTCTTGGCTGGTTAATACCAGCAATTGTTGGAGCACTTATCGGGTACGTGATTTACCTAGTCACTAAACCAAGTCAAAATGAAATCAGAAAAGCGGATGCAAGATAATATGACATTGCATCAGTAAGAATGGAATAAATGAAAACCGCCTGGAACTTATCCAGGCGGTTTTTTTGACTATTACATATCATCTGTATTTGGGAATAATCGAAGATCATAAGAACAATTTTCAAGAATCTCGATAAATATATCGACGATATCCGTATCGAAAAGACTGCCTTTGCAGCGAATCAATTCAGCTGCGGCATCCCGGACTGACATACCTTCACTGTATGTGCGATCAGTAGTCATTGCGTCAAACGCATCTGCCACGCCGACGATGCGGGCAAATAAAGGTATCTCTTCCCCTTTTAACTGCTTTGGATATCCGCTGCCATCCATCCTTTCATGATGGAGCATCGCTGTATCAATCGATTTCTGAAAGAAGCGGTTCGGCTGGATGGCGGACAGTATACGGGCACCTATTTCGGTATGCGTCTTCATAAGCTCGTACTCGCTTTCGGTAAGTCCAGTTGACTTCCGCAGAATTCGATCTTCAATACCGATTTTCCCTATATCGTGTAAGATAGCAGCCTGGTATAGCTCGAAGCACATTTGGTCATCGAGCTTCATTCTTTTTCCGATCAGCCAGGCATAGCGGGCTACTCTCTCTGAATGTCCTTTTGTAAGCGGGTCACGCGCATCCAGTGCTTCTGCAAGCATACGAATCATACTGACAAACATCTTATACAGTTCATCGTACATTTGACTGTTATACATAGCTAAGGCTGACTGCTCCGCCAATATCACAGCAAGCTCCCTGTCTCGAGTATCGAAGTGGCTTCCGTTTTCTTTATCCATGAGTTGAATGGCACCTAAAACTTGCCCTTTTGCCTGAAGTGGAACAGTAAGTATGGTGGTAGCAAGGCTGGGATATGCTACAGAGCTGTCGATAACACTTTCCGTATCTGTTATCAATTCTGCCTTGCCAGTCATCATCACTTTTCCAACGATGCCTTCCCCATCTGATAAGGTTTGCTTTGGCAATGAATCAATCGGAATTCCGTAAGACGCTTTTGCCACTATCAGGTTCTTCTCTTTTTCAAGCACCCATAATAATGCCCCTTTTGCTTCCGAGATCATTACCATTTGATCGAGTATCCCCTGAGAAATATCTTGCAAATCGATTGCAGCATTCAATTCTTTAAGGGCTCCTAGCAGTTTTGATAATTCTTTCACTTTTGACTCAAGCTTCGTAATAGTTGTCAAAACGCTTCCTCATTTCCCCGAACTCATACTTCCGACATGGTACGTTCTTCCTGATATCCCGTATTTTTAAGTATAAGCGAACAACTGGTTAATTAGAAGCCGTTTTCCTATTAAGCTGAAGCTTTAATCAATAAAATTCTAAGTCCTCTCTATGTTGAATTCGTGCAAGGTGCTGACTTAGGACAATCTTTTCCATTTATGCTAGGCTGAAAATATAGAATTGGAAAGGAGAGTATAGAATGCAAAATCATATCCCTACCAAGAAACTGCACGATGGCACGACTCTTCCTGCTGTAGGCTTTGGTACATACAGCTTGAAAGGCAGTGGAGGTGTTCAGGCCATCCGCAGCGCTATCGATGCAGGCTATCGCTTATTGGACACGGCTTATAATTATGAAAATGAGGCAACTGTCGGACAGGCTATCAAGCAGCACGGTATTTCGCGTGATGAGATTTTGGTCACCTCCAAACTTCCAGGTCGGTATCATCAGCATGATAATGCGATTACGACGATACAGGAATCCCTTTACCGTGCAGGTCTCGATTATTATGACCTCTATCTGATTCATTGGCCGAACCCAAAACAAAATCATTATGTAGAAGCATGGCAGGCCTTGCTTGATGCTCGTAAATGGGGCTTGATCCGTTCTATCGGTGTTTGCAATTTCCTGCCGGAGCATTTAGAGAGACTTAAGGCAGAAACAGGGGAACTACCTGTTATCAATCAAATCGAACTGCATCCATTCTTCAACCAAGAGAAACAAAGACAATACCATGAAGAAAATGGCATCGTAACAGAATCATGGAGTCCGCTCGGCAGAAAAACGAATCTGCTGGAGCATTCATTGCTTGCTGAAATCGCCCAGAATCATGGCAGAAGTGTCTCACAGATTGTACTTCGCTGGCATTATCAGCTGGGAAGCATCGCTATACCTAAATCTGCTACCCCTAGCCGCCAGGTAGAGAATCTCGCTATCTTTGATTTTGAATTGGATCAAGCAGATATGGAGAAGATCAACAGCTTAACAGTTTCAGATGGACGTATCGCTGATCAGGATCCAGCGGTTTACGAAGAATTCTAAAAAGAGCGATGTGTGGAATCCACACATCGCTCTTTTTATTTCTTCTCGAATTCCATTTTCCAGCTGTAATAGTCATTGTCTGGATTCTTTTCATAAGAAAGATAAGCCGAGAATTTCTTCCCGCGTTTGCTTGTCATACCTTTTACATGAGCTGTACCACTTTTCAGAAGTGCTTTCACCATCGTCTTGGTTGGCTTCTTCCGCACTGCTGAAAGGAACTTATCATTCTTCCAAATGATGTAGCTGCATGTTTTCTTATAGTTTTTACAACCAAACCCTTTATACCCTTCTACAACATCACCGCCGCAAGCTGGGCACTTGCCGAGAACTTCATGGGTGATTGTTTGCTTCTCAATAGTCCGGATCGGTGCTGCTTCGTCTTGTTTCATTGTCTGCACTGCATCCTTCGTAAAGGAGAAAATCATCTCCAGAAAATCTTCCCGGCCGACTTTCGCATCCTCTATATCAGCTAGCGTCTTCTCGAGTCGTCCGGTAAAGTTCAAATCGAACAAAGGCTTAACCGGAAACATTTCAACCAGCTTCTTGCCGGTATCGGTTACGTGCAGTTCTTTACCTTTATTGCTAATATAGTGAATGTCTTTCAGCTTCTTGATTGTTTCTGCCCTTGTTGCTGCTGTCCCGATACTGAAACCGCGCAGCACTTCGACGACATCCTCTTCATCCTGTTTTCCTTTACCGCATGTTTCCATAACTCGCAACAACGTTCTTTCCGTATGAGGCTTCGGCGGCTGCGTCATATGGGAAGTGACGGTTGTTTCCCATGTGTCCACCAGCATGCCTTCCTGGACATCCGGCAGCAAGGTTTCCTTTGTTTGCTGCTTCTCGACCTTCTTCCAGCCATCTACAAGCTGAATACGGCCTTTTGAGATAAAACTGCCAGGTAGAGAGACATCAGCAATGATGGTTTCTAAAGTCGTCTCCTCATACACTGCGACAGGCATGAATTGCATGATAAATCGATTTTTAACCGCATTGTATACAAGCTCCTGATCAGGCGTAAGTCTCTTAGGCAGAACATATGTCGGTATGATAGCACTATGGCTGGATACCTTGCTATTATTGAACACCCGTTTCGAACGGCTGAATTTGATTTCCGATTCATATGGCAAACCTGCTGCTACTTTCTTCAATACGCCAGCAGCCTTGGATACCAGGCTTTCCTCCAAAGCTGTACTGGATGTCCGAGGGTACGTTATATACTTCTTCTCATATAGCGTTTGCGCCACTTTCAGCACCTTATCAGATGTCCATCCGCTGTATCTTGCTGTCATATATCCTTGCAAACCAGAGAGGTTAAACAGAGGCGGACAGAATTCCTTTTTCTCTTCCGTCTGTTTGTCCTTGATCTGTCCTTGTTTGCCTTGAATGCGCTGCGGGATATCCTGCAGCGGATCCCTCTCCTTGAACTTGTCCGTCTTCCCTTCCTTGTAAACACCTTCGTAGAATTTCTTGTCAGGTGTTCGGAAAGTTGCAAGCAACTTGAAATAAGGCTCTGGTTTGAACTCACTGATTTCCTTGTCACGATCATAGATGATTTTCAATGTCGGCAGCAGTACACGCCCGATATTTAAAACCTGTCCGCGGCCGCTCTGATAACGAAGTGTCGCTACCGAGGTAAGGTTGATTCCGATAACCCAATCAGCCCACTGACGGCCGATTCCAGCATCATAAAGTGGTCTGAGCTCTGTGTTCGGCCGGAGTGATTGTAGACCGCGAAGTACTTCCTGTTCGGTCCATTCATTCAACAGCAGCCGGTAAACGGGCTTGTCCGGTTTGATATAGTTGATGATGCTGTCACCAATCAGTTGCCCTTCCCGGTCGTAGTCACATGCGGATACAATTTTCTCTACATCTCTTCTTTGCATGAGACGCTTTACGATTGCTATCTGCTTCTTCGCACCAGGGTCGGCAACGTCACGATTGCGCGGACTCGATTTGATTTTATATTGGAAAGCATCTGGTACAAATGGAAAATTATCCAGTTTCCATCTGGCCATAGCAGCGTCATAGTCTTTCGCATCAAACAGCTGCAGCAAATGACCGAATGCCCATGTGATGATATAACCAGGCCCCTCGTAAAACCCATCCTGTTTAGTTTTTATTTTCAATGCATCGGCGATATTCTTCGCAACCGAGGGCTTTTCCGCCAATATAACTATCATACTCATATATAGATAAAACTCCTTTAATCTATCAAGCTCATAACTTCTATTCTAACATAAAAAAGCACTGACTCTTTCTTTTGAGTCAGTGCTTTACCATCAAAGAGCGTTCAGTAAGTTAGAATGAATCGTACGCAGAACATCACCGCGGCTGATTACCCCAACAACTTGCTTTTGGTCATTCAGAACCGGTATCTTTTTAAACCGGTGTTTTGCCAGAATGTTCACGACTTCTTCCATTTCGTCCTCTTCATGGACGGTGACGATTCCTCGTTTTTTAGCAAGATTCAATATAGGATGATCTTTTAATTCATCAACAATTTTATCTATTTTCTCTGCTTTAAAGCTTACAGTCAACAAATAGTTGAAGACGACTGTATCCTTCGGCTGAATCCCCCGCAGAATATCTCCGTCACTGACGACGCCTACAATACGCCGGTCTTTATCCAGTATCGGCATTCCGCTGATCCGCCGGTTAACAAACGTCTCTAAAACCTGCTTGACCGTATCGTTTTCGCCCGCTGCTATTACATCTGTTATCATGAAGTCTTTTGCTTTCATAAAAAAGCCTTCCTTCTGTATGGGATGAATGCTACATCTTTATTATACGCTTACCTGACGAAATCTGCTAAAAAAAAGACATCTGCTACATAAGCAGATGTCGGTTTATCATTCTTTTTCAAGCTGTTTTGTGCTGCGTACAGTATCGATCGGACGGACAAGCTTTTCGATTTGGTCACGTTTTGGCTCCAAAAATGGCGGCAAGGAAAGTTTTTCTCCTAGCGTTTCATATGGTTCATCACCCATGAAACCAGGACCGTCAGTCGCAAATTCGAATAAAATCCCTGGTGCTACTCTGGAATACAGCGATTCGAAGAAGTGTCGATCCACATATCCGGAAGTTTGGAATTGGAAGCTATGCATCCGTTCAATCCATTCCTCTAATACTGCTCGATCCTCGACACGGAAAGCAGCATGGTGAACTGTGCCAAATCCTTGTCTTCCGTCTGGCAGAATTGTATTGTGCTCAAGAACGATACTTGCACCATTACCGCCTTCTCCTACTTCATACAAATAGTAGGACCCTTCCTGGGCAACTGGACGGAAAACAAGTACTTTTTCGAGCATTTCCTTGAAATAATCAATATGTGCCGTCCTGACAAAAATCGGACCGAGCCCTGTGATAGCAAACTCCAAAGGTACAGGACCGTTCTGCCATGGTGTTCCAGAAGCCACACCTTCATCATTTTCATCGCTGATCAGCTGATATTGCTGTTCGTCGAAATCTTCGAAAGATAAAGTCTTGGTTCCAAACTGCTCTTTGATACCATGATGCTTTACTTCTAGACGATCGAATCGTTTTACCCAATAATCCAGGGCAGCATCGGATGGCACGCGGAATGAAGTTTTGTAAATTTCATTCGTGCCATGTGTACCCTTCGGTATGCCAGGGAAATCGAAGAACGTCATATCTGTTCCTGCGCTGCCTTTGTCATCCGCGAAAAACAGATGATATGTTTGGATATCATCTTGGTTCACTGTTTTCTTAACAAGACGCATGCCAAGTACATACGTGAAGAATTCATAGTTTTTTTCTGCACTGCTCGTAATTGCCGTTACATGGTGAATACCTTTTAAATGATTCATCTTTATCACTCCAGCCTGATGATGGAATTACCTCGAATTCGAGATAAATACATTATGACGTACTCTCTCTGTGATGTCAAATGGATAGAAATCAAAGAAAAGCCTTCATATACTTCAATTACATCAATTCATTTCAATTTTTGGCTTAATTGAAGTTATTTTGTATTTTTATTAATTTTTCTTTTTTTGCTTCTTCGGCTCCTACGGTCGTTTTCGACGGCATTTCACTTTTCTTTCAATTTCTATCCAAAACAATAGAGGTTATTCTTTCCGATCAGAATAACCTCTATTTCTATATTAAAATCTCTTTTAGCTTCTTTGCTTTTCTTCTTAGCATATAAACACCAAAAATACCTATTATAGCTATTGGAGCAATGGTTCCCCCTATCCAGAAAGGTATATGGCTTGGATTCGTAATTGCCGGCAACCAGAAAGATAGCACATGCATTGCAAGAATAAATAAAAGATAATTAGATAAACGTATGTATTTAGCAGCTCTTGAATGGACATCTGTAAAAATCTCTAATTTATCTGTTCCATCATCCTTTTTGCAGAAATAGTACCAGCCTCCAAAAGAACTGACCATATGCCATCCATCCATTTCGAATAAATCGAAATAACTTTTGTCAGGAATGCCTAGTCTGTAATCCAGCTGATAAACTAGTTTCAAAGGTGCTGCAGCTTTAAAGGTGTACGTGAACCATCTGTATTGTTCAAGCACCCAGCCTTCCTGTGCCATTTGCTGGAGCCAAACCTCTTCTTTCTGGTCTTCCCATGCCCAAAATATTTTTCTTACCTTCTTTCTCTCTGTCATATTTCTCCTCCTAACTGTTTTTCGCTGATTTCAACAAGCTTGCGAAGCCGCTCATATTCAGCGAATAATAACCTTCTGCCGTTATCCGTCAGCTGATAAGACTTTCTAGTATCCTTCTGCTCCACTTGTGTGATCAACCGAAGCTTCTCTAATTTGCGGAGCGCTCCATAAAGTGTCCCTGGGCCAAGCTTCACTAACCCCTCACTGATAACTTCCACCTCTTTCATTATGCCGTAGCCATGCAGCGGCTGCCGCAGCACCATTAAAATGTAGTAGGTGGTATGCGTTAAAGGCAGTAGTTCCTCTGTTTTCTTCAATTGTTATACCTCCTTTGTTATATCGACATGCGATATATATCGTGTGTCGATATAATACCATATATTATACATTTCAGGTTATCGATAATTCTTATACCCAAGCTAATATGATGATAAAAAGACTTCAAAGGAAAGTGTGATTTTGAATAGAGTTATATATTCGGTACTACTACAAAGTTTCCTTATCGAGAGCTTCCGTCTTCTGCAAAGGACAAAAAAACAAGCGCCAGAACATATGTCCAGGCGCTTTACCAATGCTTGACATCCTTGAAATCCCGCATGATGATGCGCGACTCTTTAATGTCTTGATATAATCGATATGGCTTGCTCGCTAGCCGGATGGGCAGCGTAAAGAGAAATTGGCTTAGGTCATCTTTATACTCCGTCGTCATTCGGGAAGGTTTTGAAAGAATGCGATTTTGCCATTCTTCCTTGAATTCTTTTTGCAGATCCAGTCTGACATCGATAGCATGATGGCATTGCGTACAGCAAATGGTTTTGAGCTTATCATTGATGTACGTAATCGTAAATGGAGACTCCTCGCGACAATGGATACAATATAACTCTGCTTCCATGCGGCTTTGTTTCACCGTTTCCTAATATCTAGATTCAGAAACCAGAAACACACAGTGAGCGACTTCATTTCCAGAGCAGGATAAGACCGTCTGCTCTGAGCTTCCTCGCTTACTTCTGTGTTCCTACAAGATTTCTTCTGCTTTTATTCCCTTCCTAATTAGAACATTTCGCTGCCCGCTTGCTGATATCCTGTCTATAACATTCAATTTGTATGCATACTTTTCAACTCTTCATAAACAATTTTCAATATCTGGTCTTCTATCAGAGGTCCTTCCTCTTCATCCAACAGTCCGTTCAGCAAAATAGAGAAAACTACGTGTTCCCCTGATTTTGTTTCCATATATCCCGATAACGAACTAACGCCTGTCAGTGTGCCCGTCTTTGCATTTATCTTTCCAGCGAGCTCTGTGTCAACAAAGCGATTACGAAGTGTTCCGCCGACCATGCGTTCCGACACACCTGCTACAGGAAGCGATGTTTTGAACGCCGGATACCAAGACTCCTGTTTTACTTGTGTAAGCAGGGTTGTCAGTTGCCTGGCAGTTATACCATTTACATGTGACAGACCAGACCCATCTCTTATGACCATTTGTCCCGTTGGCAGCTGTTTTTCACTCAGATAATGTTCCATCTGATTGATACCATCTTCCCAGTTCCCGGCTTTTCCTCTGCTTCCGATATGCTTAAGGAACATTTCGGCATGTCCGTTATTGCTTAGTTTCATGAACGGAAGAAGCAGTTCTTTGAGCGGAGCAGATTGCTTCCGCAGAAGCTCGGTTCGATTCGCTGGTGCTTTTGCAGTTTTCGCTGTACCTGTGACCTGGATACCGGATGCTTTCACATAATCTTGAAACAGGTGCAAAACATATTCTGTTGGTTCCCAGACCGCTACCCATTCCTGCTCGCTATCGCCTGTTGCA
Source organism: Virgibacillus sp. 7505 (assembly GCF_002272135.1). Taxonomy (GTDB): domain Bacteria; phylum Bacillota; class Bacilli; order Bacillales; family Amphibacillaceae; genus Terribacillus. The sequence goes on from NZ_NPBF01000018.1 coordinate 257,743, forward strand.
ATCGAGCCAGAAATGACAATATCATTCGTTCCATGTATTCGTTTCACTTCTAATTCCGCTTCTTCATTACCGGATACAATAACAGCATCATTTTGTATCGATACATAATCTGTTTCCGGAACGACATGAACCGACGGTTTCCCAGAAGACGAACTTGCTTCTACCATGACCTTCACTGTTCCCGTATCATGGTCACTATCAGGCGCTGCTGTCAGTGCACTGATTGCTGCTCCATAATAAGCTGATTCATCTTTCCATGTTGTATCTTCACTGTAACGCTCCCGATCAAAATACGTATCGTCCGCAACGATATCACCATTAATCTTCTTTATCCCTAATTCATGCAGCTGACTTGCAAGCTGCTGTACATCTTCATATGTAAGGGAAGGGTCTCCTTTACCAATCAAATACACGTTTCCATTGAGCTGCCCGTTCTTTACTTGGCCATCTGTTGCAACTATCGTTTCGAACCTATGCTCTTCCCCTAATTCATCCAGTGCTGCTGCTGCAGTCAGAAGCTTCATATTGGATGCAGGGCGCATACGCTGGTCAGCACTCTTTTCAAAAATTGTCCTACCTGAATGCTCTTCTGTAATATGGATTGCAAAGGCAGCTCCTTGCAGCTGTTCTTCACTGGCCAGATATTCTGATAATCTATCTTTCATCCTATCCTCTTTTCCGGCTACGCGGACATGCGTATGGGGTACCATACAAGCAAAAAGCAGCAGTCCTGCGGTTAAAATCCGCATAACTTTGCGAATCATCAGCATCTCTCCTTATTGCATATCCTACTTAACCTGCACGTTATAATGTATGTGTATGTACCCTATCTTAGTGTAACAAACTATCAGATTATTTAAAATATTGTTCGGATCATAAAGAAAAGACACCATCACATGGTGTCTTCATCCTTTATATACAAGCATACCGGACAATGGTCGCTGCCCATTGTATCAGCATGTATCTCTGCTTCTTGTATTTTGTTTTTCCAACGTTCAGAGACGATAAAATAATCGATACGCCAGCCGATGTTCCTTTCTCTTACTTTATTCATATACGACCACCAGCTGTACGCGTCCTCACGGTCCGGATAAAGGTATCGGAAACTATCTACAAAACCGGAAGCAAGGAGGACAGTCATCTTTTCCCGTTCTTCTTTCGTAAAGCCGGAATTGCCGTGATTTGTCTTATGGTTTTTCAAATCTATTTCCTGATGGGCAACATTCAAATCGCCGCATAAGATGACAGGTTTCCGGTTATCCAGCTCCTGAACATAAGATAATATCCTATCTTCCCACTCCAGACGCTCAGCCAATCGTGCCAAATCACGTTTGGAATTCGGTGTATACACCGTAACTAAATAGAAATTGTCATATTCCAAGGTAATGATCCTGCCCTCAGGTTCAATAACGCCCTCATCCAGTCCATATGTGACATGGAGAGGTTTATGCTTCGTGAAAACAGCCGTACCTGAGTACCCTTTGCGCTCTGCGTAATTCCAATATTGATAATATCCTGGCAGATCTAATTCAATCTGGCCATCCTGGAGCTTCGTTTCCTGCAAGCAGAAAAAATCTGCATCTTGTTCCTTAAAATAGTCAAGAAAGCCTTTCTTAACACAAGCTCTTATTCCATTCACATTCCATGATACCAACTTCATTTCTCTATTTCCCCCGTTGTATGTCTCTAATCTGCGATGCGCAGAATGATTTTTCCTGCATGTGTCCTGCTTTCCATTAGCTGATGCGCCTTACTCGCATCCTCGAGGTTGAATTCTTGTATGCTTGGGAAAGTGATATCTCCCATCTCCACAAAACTGATAACCTGTTCAGCGATGTGCTTTAAATCTTCTGGTCGTTTCTTACGAGTCGTCCCTAAGCTATAGCCGAGCAATGAACGGCAGCTTGCGTGGACATCTGATGTTTTTATAGAACCAGCAGCACCGCTAGCATTCCCGTAGTTTACTAATCTACCATAAGGCGCGAGACACGTAAAACTCTCTTCCATTACAGAGCCTGCTAGCGAATCTAAAATGAGGTCGGCTCCAGCTCCATCGGTCAGGCTTTGGACTGACTCTGATAGATTATCATAAGTAATACAATGATCAGCACCTAGCTTCAAAGGCAAATCCGCTTTATGATCTGTGCTCACTGTCCCTATTATTTTGCCAGCACCTAGCTTTCTTGCGAGCTGAACCAATGTAAGGCCTGTCCCGCCTGATGCAGCATGAATAAGCACTGTTTCTCCGTTTCCTAGTCTCCCAACGCGCTCGAGAAGCATGAAGGATAAAAAGGAAGGAACCGGACAGGCAGCAGCAACAGCTGTATCAACTTGATCTGCAACTGGATAAACGAGCATTGCATTTGCTATGGCATACTCCGCATAAGAACCTTCTTTTACGAATGCAATAACTCTTTCTCCAACTTGAATCCCTTTGACATCTTGTCCTACCTTATCAATGATTCCAACAGCATCCAATCCAAGTATGCCTGGATTGGATGCTCCTTTCATGCCTTTCCGCTTTTTTATATCAGCAAAATGAACACTCGCTTTTAACACCCTTATCCTTACTTCACCTGCTGATGGCTCAGGCACAGTCACTTTTTTGTATTCCAATACATCCAGACCGCCTGTACTTGCCGCTACAATTGCTCGCATAATAAGCCTCCTATTAACTGGGACATAGATGCAAGAGTCATAATCAGCTATTCTATGCATATTTTATCATATTGCAGTATATTTTCCGTTCAATAACTCTCGGGAAAAGGAGCTGTATCATGAGCCAGGTCAACATGGAAGATGTGAAGATGGCAATTGAGAAGCGTATAAGTAAGCTTGAAGAGCTACAGCAGGAGGATGGATCTTGGCGTATGTGCTTTGAAGGTGCAATTTTGACAGACTGCTTCTATATAATCACCTTCACTTCTTTCGGCAAAGAACCAGATACTGTAGAGAAGCTGAAAGTCCATTTATTAAAAAAGCAGCGGGACGATGGCAGCTGGACAGCATATCCTGGCGAAAGAAACGGCAACTTATCGGCTACTGTATTGGCTTATGCTGCACTGCGTTTTTCTGGAGTCACCGCTCAAGAACTGCGGGCAGCAGAACGCTTTATCAGCACGAACGGAGGGATTAACAAAGCCCATTTTATGATCCGCTTCATGCTGGCAGTGCACGGGATGATACCATGGCCGCCTTTTTTGAAGTTCCCTATGACCGCGCTGCTTGTACCGACCACATTCCCAATAAATTTCTTTCAATTCAGTTCTTATGCCAGAATCCATTTTGTACCGATGCTGCTTTTGCTGAATAAAAAGTTTAAACGAATCAGCCGGCATAGCGTTCAGCTTGAGCATTTATTGTATGAAGATGAATGGGATGATTTAACGGAGATTCGATCGCCCTTTCGTACCATCACAGATGAATGGAGCCGTCTCGCCCGTCTGCCGGCCCGTCTGCACCGTGCCGGCTATAAATATGCGGAACAATATATGGGAGAAAGAATCGAATCAGATGGGACTCTATACAGCTATGCAAGTGCCACTTTCTTCATGATTTACGCTTATCTAGCGCTTGGATATGAAGAAAACAGTCCAAAAATACAGCAGGCATTAAAAGGCATACACGGACTTGTCAATGAGAACTGTAACGGTATCCACGTCGAAAATTCAACATCAACAGTTTGGGATACCGCTTTACTCAGTTATGCACTTCAGCAGGCAGGCGCCCCTGCCAAACATCATATGATTCAATCAGCCAATCATTATCTACTGCAGCGGCAGCATGTTAAGAAAGCAGATTGGCAGATTCATCAGCCCGGTACAGAGCCTGGCGGCTGGGGTTTTTCAGATATCAATACAAATCATCCAGATAACGACGATACATCTGCCGCACTTCGAGCCCTCACAAGGCAGGCACGCCATGACCTTACTGTTAAGCGAGCTTGGAAAAAAGGATCAGATTATCTGTTGGCGATGCAAAATAAAGACGGCGGCTGGGCAGCTTTCGAGAAAGATACAGACTGGTGGGTATTAGGTAAGCTTCCGATTGAAAATGCAGAAGATGCTGCCATTGATCCTTCTACTCCGGATTTGACTGGCCGGGTGATGGAATTCCTTGGAACATATGCAAGTTTGAAAAAAGATCATTCCAGTATGAAAAAGGCTGTCCGCTGGCTTTATAAACACCAGCAATTAAATGGTTCATGGTATGGCAGATGGGGAGTATGTTATTTGTATGGGACGTGGGCTGCTTTGACTGGTCTTGCAGCAGTTGGTGTAAAACCGACAGAAAAGCATATAAAGCGTGCTGTAAATTGGCTGAAAGCCGTCCAGCATGAGGATGGAGGCTGGGGAGAATCGTGCCGAAGTGCTGAAGTAGGAACATATGTAGACTTGCCGATTAGTACGATTGTCCAGACTGCTTGGGCTGTTGATGCCTTAATAGCCAGCGGCGAACAGGATAGTAAGGAGGTACAGCAAGGCATCGCTTTTTTGTTATCAGAGCCTCTGCTACAAACCTCGATTGACTATCCTACTGGAATTGGTCTTCCTGGACAATTTTATATTCGCTATGAAAGCTATCCGCATATCTTCCCGCTGCTTGCATTAAGTCATTACCGAATCAAAGCAAAGTCTTAACCAATACTTTTGACCATTCCGCCATCCACGACGAAAGCTTGGCCGGTAATATATGAATTGGCAGAAGAGCATAGGAAAACGGCCATGTTGGCAAATTCTTCAGGCGTACCGTATCTTCCCATCGGGATAGTTGCTTGGCTTTGCTGCTGAACGTCCTCCAAGCTTTTGCCTAGTTGATCAGCAGTCTTCTGATCCAGCTGATCGACTCGATCGGTATGTATTTTTCCAGGACCAAGCGTATTGATCAGGATATTGTCTGGTGCCAGTTCTTGCGAAAGAGATTTCGCCAAGCCGACAATCCCTGCACGGAATGTATTTGATAACAGCAAGTTATCGATTGATTGCTTAATGGAAGATGAAGCGATATTAAGAATATGGCCGCCTCCATTTTCCTTCATGATCGGAGCTGCAGCTCGAATGAAACGGACGAAACTCAATAGATTCAGTTCGAAAGCTTGCTGCCAGTCTTCATCGGCGAAATCCATTAATTTACCGGCCGGTGGTCCGCCAGCATTATTAACAAGAATATCAACTGATCCGGTATGCAGCTTAGCTGCCTCGACTGCGCGGATGATATCTTGTGCATCCGTTATGTCACAGACCGAATAAGCAACAAGATCACTCCCGGATTCCTTCGTTATTTCATCTCGTGTCTGTTTAAGTGCTTGCTCATTACGGCTGACAATATGAACAGAGGCGCCCTCCTTGGCTAATCGCAAGGCTGTCGCCTTACCCAGCCCTTTGCTGGCTGCTACGACCAGTGCTGTCTTGCCTTTTAATCCTAAATCCATATGATGATCACTCCTTAATCTGCTGCTTTTGCGATTTTACTTCTGATCCAGCGAGCTGCTGTTTCCTCCGGGATCTCGTATGTACCGCCTTCGCGAAGCAGTTGATTTTTATACATTGTTTGGACAAGCATGATTACTTTCATCATTGCCACTCCTTTCTGGTCTTCATTATACACCCAAGCCGCCAAGCAGGCAGGCTTGGCGGCTTTCATAGGAATACAATATAATTTCGATGGACTACAGCTTTATGCCAAACGGAAGACGGATCAGTCTCGCGATTTGTGAGCATTTCGCGCAAATCAGCAGATGAAATATCACTGATACCGCGGGCGATTATATCTCCATCTGTTGTCTTGATTTCCACGACAGCGGACGTGGAAAAAGTGCCATGTACTTCTGTGATTCCAATCGGAAGCAGACTTTTCCCATGCTCAAGCAAAGCTTCTGCTGCACCTGAATCGATTATAAGGCTGCCAGTCGCTCTTGCATGATGCGTGAGCCATTGCTTCGTTTTGCGCTGCACCTCTGTTGCTTCGTCTCCTATATAGGTTCCTGCTCCATTGTCTCGGGCAATCTCAAGCAAGGTCGATTGCTCATTCGTTGTACCGATGAATACAGGCACCCCTAACTCAAGCGCAGTTTGAGCAGCCAGTACCTTTGAATACATGCCGCCCGTACCGACCTTGGAACCGGATGTCTGTTCAATGGAAGCCTGCATTTCTGGAGGAATCGCGTCCAGACGCTGATATCGTTTCGCATCAGGATAAGTATTTGGGTTCTTATCGTAGATACCGTCCACATCTGTAATTAGGATCAGTAAATCAGCTTTCACGAGTCCGCTGACATAAGCAGACAGCATATCATTATCACCAAATGTCAGTTCTCGTATGGATACTGAGTCATTTTCATTGATTATTGGAATGATATTGCGCTTCAGCAGCTCCTGCAGCGTATTGTAGCTGTTATGATACTGATCGGCATTTGTAAAGACATCCCGCGTCAAAAGCAGCTGCGCACATTTCATATCATGTTTGCCAAAAGCTTCCGTATAAGCTTGGACGAGCAAACCTTGTCCGATTGCAGCCGCGGCCTGTTTCCCTTCGATCGTCACCGGTCTTGATGGATATCCCAGCTGACGGAATCCTGCTGCCACAGCACCTGATGATACAAGTATCACTTCATGTCCTTCTTTGATTAACGCTGCTATTTGGTCCGTATGCTGGCGAATCTTTGATTCACTCATTCCGCCGCCCGATTCAGAAAGCATGCTAGAGCCTATTTTTACAATTATTCTTTTCATCTTCCATTCACCTTTTCATCTAACAACTCATTTTAGTAACGATTATATAGTAAAATAGCCCAAGCTCCTAGTCTCAAAGCTAAAAACCTCCACCGCTATGTGTGGAGGTTTTTCTAAGTTAGTTGACTTCGACTGTCCAGCCGAATGTATCTTCCAGCTCACCTTTTTGAATGCCGACGATCGTATCATAGACACGCCTTGCAACTTCACCAGTGACGCCATTATTGATCTCGTACGTTTCGCCTTCATAGAAGAGCTTGCCGACTGGGGAGATGACTGCTGCTGTCCCAGTACCGAACGCTTCTTCCAGTTTGCCTTCTTTCTGCGCTTGAACCACTTCCGCAATAGAAACACGGCGTTCTGTTACTGGATAACCCCAATGTTTCAGCAACTGCAGGACACTGTCGCGTGTAACTCCCTGAAGGATGCTGCCGTTCAGCTGTGGTGTAACAATCTCGCCATCAATTTTAAAGAATACATTCATACTCCCTACTTCTTCGATGTATTTCTTCTCGACACCATCCAGCCAAAGTACCTGAGAGAAGCCAGAGGCGGCTGCCACTTCTTGCGCCTTAAGGCTTGCAGCATAGTTTCCGCCGGTTTTCGCATCGCCTGTACCGCCTTTGACTGCACGTACATAGTCATTCTCCACTGCAATGCTTACCGGGTTGATACCTTCTTTGTAGTAAGCCCCTACAGGAGATAGAATGATGATGAACTTGTAGCTGACAGATGCAGCTACGCCAAGGAACGGCTCCGTCGAAATGATGAACGGACGGATATAAAGTGAAGTTCCTTCTGCAGTCGGGATCCAATCTTTCTCGACCGAAATAAGCTGTCGCAATGCTTCTAGCGCTAATTCTTCATCTAATCGTGGAATGCACAGTCTGTCGTTTGAACGATTCATACGTTCAAAGTTTTTATCCGGACGGAACAGCAATACTTTTCCTTCCTTGGTTACATAGGCTTTCAAGCCTTCAAAAACCGTCTGGCCATAATGGAAACACATGGCTGCCGGATCCAATTCCAGCGGTGCGTACGGTACGATCTGTGGATCGTGCCATCCTGTATCGACTGAGTAATCCATCGTGAACATATGGTCGGTGAACACCTTACCGAATTGAAGCGTGCTTGCTTCCGGTTTCTGTTTTAAATTTTCGCTGCGTGTAAATGCAAAGGTTTGTTGTTTCAAAGCTAGGACTCCCTGTCATTTAAGATTTTCTTTCTCTTTTCCAGTTGAATTGTTCCTAATGATAGAATATTGCGACAACAATATCTTATCAACAGATTATATAGGAGTTTGCGAACAGTTTCAACCTAAAATTTTAACAAAACTGCATTCTGTATGTTAGGATAAACAAAGATAAGGGAAAAGAAAAGCACATACATAAAGGAGGGACGGCGCATGGAAACGGGTACAATCATGTGGATCATCTGCGGTATCATTGTTATCGGCGCACTTGCAATCGCTGCTGTTATGATCATGAAAGCTGTTAAATCAATGCTCGCAACAAAGAATAAAATCAATAAGACAATGGCACCGATGCAAGCGGATATGCAGACAATCAAGCAAGAGCAGACAGTTTTGCAGCAGCATCAGAAAGAAATCCAGTCTAATGTTCAATCGATTACGGAAGGTTCGAAGACGGTTATTTCTTCCATTAAACAAGCACCTTCTGCATTGAAAGAGCAATTCAAACAAACACAGTTTTAAGACAAACAACCAGCAGTCATTTGACTGCTGGTTTTCTTTATGCTTCCGTAAGTTCATTCAATTGGCGCAGTACGGTTTCTGCCTGTTGCATAGCACCTTTCACATCCATAAGCTCCCCAGTGAATTCCTTGATGCTTTCTTCTGTACGGCTGCTTATTTGTTCATTACTATGTGAATGCGTCATGATATTCTCAAACTTTGTCGTAACATTCCCCAGCTGTTGCGTACCATTTGCAATCAAATCCTCTGCTGTCTCCATGAATTTGCTCACATTATTAATCTGGGAATGCGTATCTTGAATCAGCGCTGTTACATCGGAAACAGATGATTTCGTTTCTTCCGCCAGTTTCCGGACCTCGCTCGCTACGACGGCAAACCCTTTCCCTTGTTCACCTGCCCGTGCCGATTCAATCGAAGCATTAAGAGAAAGAAGGTTCGTCTGTTCAGCAATACCTTCCACTAACACTACAATACTGCCTATCTTAGCAGCTGCTGCCTCCAAATCAGTTAGTTCCTTTTGCACCATATCCATTTGCTCGCCGATTCGGTGCATCCGCTGCTGCTGGGATGCCAGACCCGCTTGTCCTTGTTCAGAATGGTTCACCACTTCTTTTGCTGTCTGTTTTGTTTCATTACTCTGTTGGGTCAATGTTGCTGAGAATGCAACAAGCTCTTCGACAGCTCGGTTCACCTGCAGGAATATGCTTGTGAGGCTCTCGGAGGTAGCTTGGATTCTTTCATATAATGTATCCTGCTTCTCGATATGTTCAATATGTACACGTTCATGTTCTGTATTATAAGCATCCAACACAATTTGCTGTTCTATGTTAAAGATCTTTGTTGTGGCAAGTACGGCTGAGCGGTAGGCTCCGAAGTCATGGAGATGCTGTTCGAATATGGATAGCATCTGCTGCAGGAGATCCTGGAAAGCTCCCATATACCACTTTGGTTCCAGTCCAATTTTTGCATGAATCAACGCGATACGTTTGCGTTTCTCTACATAATCAGCATCCACTTTCCCATCAAACATTTCCTGTATATGCCGCTTAAGCGTCTGCTTCAATCTTTCAACGGAACTATTGCTTTCAATGATTGTGAGCAAATTGTTCTGATTGGTGATGTTTTGATAAAAACGGCTGACGATACTTTCAATCTCCGAACATACTAGTGGCTGTAATCCTGTTAAAACGCGCAAATCATCTTCTGACAGATGAATCATATCAAGCTGTTTTTTCAGTTCGCCTTCAATCTTCAATGTTACGTTTGCTTCTCTAGATAAATTAGTTTGTTCCACTTTTTCTGCATTTCTCTCTTTTTTGCGTTTCAATAACATGCTGATCCTCCTCGATGAATCCCCCATTCCTTGTATATCGGTTGAATATCAATAATTTGAAGGCGTTCTTCCAAAATACTGGCAGGAGATCTGACAAGTTGCTGGCTTGCGTTCCATTATGGCTGCATAATAAAAGCAGAACCTCCGTTAAACGGAAATTCTGCTTGATATTTAAGGTAAGACAGTCTCACCCATAAGCTGAAGATCAACCTGTTTGGCAACGTCCCTGCCTTCGTTGATAGCCCAAACGATCAGACTTTGTCCGCGGCGGGCATCGCCGGCAGCGAATACTTTATCGACATTCGTGCGATAATCTCCGTAGGCTGCTTCTACGCGTTTGTTTGGTGTTACATTAACACCAAACTCTGTAAGCAACGGCGTTTCAGTACCTTCGAAGCCGATGGCGATCAACACAAGCTCAGCAGGCCATACTTTCTCAGATCCTTCAACTTCCTGGTAAACGAACATGCCTTTCTCATTACGTACTTTCTGCATATCGATTGTATGCAATTCCTTAAGATTGCCTTGCTCATCCTTGACGAATTTCGTTGTCTGGATAGAGTATTGGCGCGGGTCTTCCCCGTAAACCGCTTTTGCTTCTTTATGCGCATATTCCAAACCGAATACGTGTGGATACTCCGGCCATTGGTTATCAGCACTGCGAGCAAGCGGCAGCTGTGGGTGTTTCCCGAATTGCGTAACGCTTTTTGCGCCTTGACGGACAGCTGTAGCGATACAATCCGCACCAGTATCTCCGCCGCCAATAACGATGACATCTTTGCCAGCTGCATCGAACTCCGGCTGAACAGCTTGTATCTCATCAAGCAGAGCTTTTGTCGAAACGGTCAGATAATCCATTGCAATATGAACACCTTTGGATTCTCTTCCTTCGATCACAAGATCGCGCTGCTGTTGAGCTCCAGTACAAAGAATGACAGCATCGTATTGGTCACGAAGCTCTTCAGCAAGGATGTCCTTGCCGATTTCTGTATTCAAAACAAAGTCGATACCTTCCTGACGCAGTAAGTTGATACGACGTTCCACGACTTCTTTTTCCAGCTTCATGTTTGGAATACCATACATAAGCAATCCGCCAGCACGATCAGCACGCTCGTATACGGTTACTGTGTGCCCAGCTTGGTTCAGCTGATCCGCACTAGCCATACCGGCAGGTCCAGATCCGATAATTGCGACCTTTTTACCCGAACGCTTTTGTGGAATGCGCGGTGTAATCCAGCCATTTTCAAAGCCTTTATCGATGATTGCACGTTCTATATTCTTGATGGCAACTGCAGGATCGCTGATTGCTACCGTACAGGAACCTTCACAAGGAGCCGGGCAGACACGGCCAGTGAATTCAGGGAAATTATTCGTCAGCATCAATCTTTCTAATGCTTCTTTCCATTTCCCCTTGTACACAAGGTCGTTCCATTCCGGAATCAAGTTGTAAATAGGACAGCCAGATGTAGCGCCGCCAATCTCCATACCGATGTGACAGAACGGTGTACCGCAGTCCATGCAGCGGGCTCCTTGTGTCTTCAGCGTAGCATCAGAGAAAGGAGCGGCGTATTCGTTCCAGTCCCGGGTCCGTGTCTTTGGATCGCGTTCATTTGCTTCTTCTCTTTTGTAGTCGATAAATCCGGTTGCTTTCCCCATACTTCCACCTCTTTCTTAATGTACTGCTGCAGGTTTCTCGGATTCTTTTACTGGTTTTGGCTGCTGGTTTTTCAATACGAATGCTTCCATGACAGCCTCTTCCTGCGATAGTCCAAGTTCACGCTGTGCATCGATTTGATGCATCATGCTACGGTAATCGATTGGAATAACTTTTACAAAGTATGCCAGTTCTGCTTCCCAGTTTTCCAGGATGAAGGATGCTTTTTCACTATCTGTGTAAGCAGCATGCTTCTCGATCGTGCTGCGAAGCTCCGCAATTTCCCTCTCATCAGACAATTGTTCAAAGTCGATCATTTCTGTATTGCAAAGCTGTTTGAATGCTTCCCGATCAGCCGTATGAATGTAAGCAATTCCGCCCGACATTCCCGCAGCAAAGTTTTTGCCAACTTCACCAAGTATGACAACTTTACCGCCAGTCATATATTCACAGCCATGCTCTCCGATTCCTTCTACAACAGCTGTTGCTCCACTATTTCGGACAGCAAAACGTTCACCTGCCATACCGTTGATATATGCTTCACCAGAAGTCGCTCCATACAATGCAACATTACCGGCAATAACGTGCTGAGCAGCGGATACTTGGAATCCAGCTGGTTTCTTGACGATCAATTTCGCGCCGGACAAACCTTTACCGACATAGTCATTGGCATCTCCCGTAACTTTCAAGGTCATACCCTTCGGTGTAAATGCACCAAAGCTCTGGCCTGCTGAACCATTGAAATGCAGATTAACAGTATCTTCCGGAAGCCCTGCTTCAGCAAATTTCCTGCTGATTTCACTGCCAGCAAGTGTTCCGGCTACACGGTTGATATTGCGGATTGGAAGCTCCAGATTCACTTGCTCCTTGCCAGATAATGCTTTTTCAAGATGCGGCAGGATATCTGTCGTATCCAATGCGATATCGATCTTATGGTTCTGCGGCGTATTGTAAGTCCGAGCTCCATCGATCTGATGCAGCAATCTGCTTAAATCCAGCTGTCCTGCTTTCCAATGCGATTGTGCTCGTTCCGAAACTTCAAGTACATCTGTACGGCCGACCATTTCCTCCATTGTGCGGAAACCAAGCTCAGCCATGATTTCTCTTACTTCCTGTGCGATGAATGTCATGAAGTTTACGACATGATCCGGGTCCCCCATGAATTTCTTACGAAGCTCAGGGTTTTGCGTCGCGATACCAACTGGACATGTGTCGATATGACAAACACGCATCATAACACAGCCAAGAACAACTAATGGCGCTGTTGCAAATCCGTACTCCTCTGCTCCGAGCAATGCTGCCATGACAACATCACGGCCAGTCATCAATTTACCGTCAGTCTCCAAACGGACACGGTCACGCAAACCATTCAGCATAAGTGTCTGGTGTGCTTCCGCCAATCCGATCTCCCATGGCAGACCAGCGTGCTTGATGCTAGTTTTCGGTGATGCTCCTGTTCCGCCGTCATAACCACTGATGACGATGACATCTGCGGCACCTTTTGCTACACCGGCAGCAATTGTGCCGACGCCGCCTTTGGCAACTAATTTAACACTGATTCTTGCATCGCTATTCGCATTTTTTAAGTCGTGGATGAGCTGAGCCAGATCCTCGATGCTGTAGATATCATGATGCGGAGGTGGAGAAATCAAACCAACTCCTGGAGTCGATTTTCGAACGTCTGCAACCCATGGATACACTTTCTTTCCTGGCAGCTGTCCGCCTTCCCCAGGTTTTGCACCTTGCGCCACTTTGATTTGAAGCTCATTTGCCTGCACTAGATAAGAGCTCATAACTCCGAAACGGCCAGAAGCAATCTGCTTGATGGCACTTCGGCGTGAATCTCCGTTTTCATCTAGCCTATAGCGCTTCGCGTTTTCGCCACCCTCACCACTATTACTTTTTCCGCCTAGACGGTTCATTGCGATGGCCAATGCTTCATGTGCTTCCTCACTGATCGAGCCGAATGACATAGCACCTGTCTTGAAGCGTGTCACAATGCTTTCAACCGATTCGACTTCTTCAAGCGGAATCGGATTGGACTTCTTGAAATCGAATAAGTTACGAAGGAAACCGAGCCGTTCTTTATCGGCAGCTTCGGTGTATTCCTTGAACAGCTCATAGTTATCACGGCGGCATGCCCATTGTAGCGTATGGATCGTTTTCGGGTTGAACGCATGATGCTCGCCGTTTTTACGCCATTGGTATTCACTGCCTGTTTCCAAGGCTGTGGTTGTTGATTTATAAGCTGCATGGTGGCGTTTTTTCGCTTCTTCAGCTATCGTCTTTAAGTCGATTCCATCAAGCTGGGAGGTTGTTCCTGTGAAGTACTTGGAAATAACACCATGACTGATACCGACTGCTTCGAAAATTTGTGCGCCGCGGTAGCTTTGTACGGTACTGATGCCCATCTTGGACATCACCTTGACAACACCCTCAGTCATTGCTGCTGCATATTGTCTGACGGCTTCCGGATAAGTCAGCGCGATATCGCCATTATCAATGCTTTCCTTCAGGGTTGCGTATGCTAAATATGGATGAATAGCATCAGCACCATAACCTAGAAGCGTAGCCACATGATGCACTTCGCGAACTTCTCCGGCTGATGCAATCAAACTGACCTTCGTGCGAAGACCTTTCCGTACAAGATGCTGATGCAAGCCGCTTACAGCAAGCAAGGTTGGGATCGGAACATAGATATCAGACATGAGGCGATCTGTCAGCACGAGTACACTGACACCTTTGCTGATCGCATCCTCTGCTTCCTGGAAAATTCGTTCCATACTCTTCTTCAGATTTTCTCCGAACAATGTATGAATTTCCTGCAGCTTGAAATTGCCGCTTGGTTCAGAAACTAGTTGTTCCAGCTGATTGTTCGTAATAACTGGTGAAGCTAACTTGATCCGTCTGCAATTCGTTTCATCCGGATGCAGCAGATTGCCTTCTTTTCCAAGATAAGATAGCGTGCTTGTAACGATTTGTTCCCGATAAGCATCAATCGGCGGGTTCGTTACCTGAGCAAACAGCTGCTTGAAATAAAAGAACAATGATTGCGGGCGGTCAGACAGCACGGCTAACGGTGTGTCATTCCCCATAGCCCCGATTGGGTCTTTGCCTTCTGATACAAGCGGAACAATATACTTCTGCACATCTTCATATGTGTAACCGAAAGCTTTTTGTTTTGTAATAAGGTCTTCAACAGCGCTATCGTCAGAAACAGTCTGATCATGGAGTTCCACAATGTTCTCATCCAGCCACTGCTGATAAGGTGCTTCTGCTGCCATTTCCTGCTTTATTTCCTCATCAGGAATCAAACGGCCTTGCTCCATATCCAGTAGAAGCATCTTGCCAGGGCTAAGACGATCTTTCAATAGGACGTTCTCTTCTTCTACATCAAGCACACCTACCTCTGAAGATAGGATGAGATGGTCATCTTTCGTTACGTAATATCGTCCTGGACGCAGACCATTACGGTCAAGAACCGCACCAATTTGTTTTCCATTCGTAAATGAAATGGCTGTCGGGCCATCCCATGGCTCCATCAATGTGCTATGATAAGCGTAAAAAGCGCGTTTTTCCTTATCCATATAGGGGTTCTTATCCCATGGTTCAGGAATCATCATCATCGCAGCGTGAGCCGGTTTACGGCCAGCAAGCACGAAGAACTCAAAAGCATTATCCATGATGGAAGAATCGCTTCCGTCTGTATCAAGAATCGGCAGGATCTTTTCTGTGTCTTTGCCGAATGCTTTCGATACTAACTGCTTTTGGCGGGCACGCATCCAGTTGACGTTCCCTTGCAGTGTATTGATCTCTCCATTATGAATCAGGTAGCGGTTTGGATGGGCCCGTTCCCAGCTTGGGAATGTATTTGTACTGAAACGGGAGTGTACAAGTGCAAATGCACTTTCGAATAATGGGTCCTGCAAGTCCAAGTAGAACTGATCCACTTGCACAGAAGTCAGCATTCCTTTATAGACGATCGTCTCACTGGAGAAGCTGGCAAAATACAAATGCTGCTGCATTTCTTTCGCTTCGTTTTCCGCCTGTTTGCGGATGACATACAGCTTACGCTCGAATGGAAGACCTTTTTCTGTGTTCTCTCCTTTGCCGACGAAAAGCTGACGGACGAAAGGTTTTACATCCTTCGCCATGATGCCGATGTGCGTGTCATCGACAGGTACCGTGCGCCAGCCGATTACGTGCTGACCTTCTGCTTCTACAAAGGCGGTGATTTTACTTTCCAGCTCTTCCTGCTGAGCATCCTGTGTGTTGAAGAAAATCATGGCAACGCCGTATGAACCAGGCTCCGGTAACGAAAATTCAGTCTTTTCGGAAAAATAACGGTGTGGCAGCTGCACCATGATACCCGCTCCGTCCCCTGATGCAGGATCGCTCCCTTGCCCGCCGCGGTGATCCAGCTGACACAACAGCTGTAATCCTTTTTGGACAATATAATGGGCGGCTTTACCTTTCATATGCGCGTACAAACCGATTCCGCACGCGTCGTGCTCAAATTCCGGTCGGTATAAGCCTTGTGCTTTTGGTAGGAAATGAAATGCCATTATTAATCCCTCACTCTCTGTCTCGAACCGACATGTTGTCTTATTAAACATTGTAGGTTTTCTAATTGATCGAAACAATATATAATTTAGATAGAATCAATCTCATTTTGAGATAGATCGGAGGATTATAGCATGGAATTGCGTCAACTGCGCTATTTTATCGAGGTTGCCAAGCGGGAGCATATGTCTGAAGCAGCTGAATATTTACTTGTTGCTCAGTCCGCCATCAGCCGCCAAATCAGTAATTTAGAGGATGAACTTGGAGTGGATCTGTTTGAACGGGAAGGCAGAAATGTCAAACTGACTAAAATCGGACGCACCTTCCTCTCTCATATTGAAACAGCTATGCAAGCAATCGATTATGCCAAAAAGCAAATAGACGAACATTTGGATCCGGAGCGCGGGTCTATCAAAATCGGCTTTCCAACGAGCTTGGCTGGGCAGCTTTTGCCGACAGTTATCTATTCATTCAAAGAAGCTTATCCGAATATCCAGTTCCAGCTACGCCAAGGAACGTATCAATTTCTGATTGAACAAGTGTCCCGCGGTGATATCGATATTGCTTTTATTGGCCCTGTACCGAGGGATCACGATCGAATTGATGGAGAAATTCTGTTTACAGAGAGCTTTTCAGCCCTCGTTCCAGTCGCTCACCGATTTGCTGAACGGGAGCAGCTGCATCTGAAGGATTTGCAGAGCGAGCAGTTCGTACTTTTCCCTGAAGGTTATAAACTGCGCCAGCTTGTGATGGATGGATGCAAAAAAGCTGGATTTGTACCGACTGTATCATCAGAAGGTGAAGATCTGGACGCTATAAAAGGACTCGTTGCAGCCGGCATCGGCATCACTATTTTGCCGGAAAGTACATTCTATGATGCTACGCCCAGGATGACTGCGAAAATTCCAATTACGTTTCCCGAAGTAAGGAGATCGGTCGGTGTCATCATGCCGCGAGAAAGACAAGTAGCGCCGTCCGAAAGGTTATTCTACGAATTTGTCCGGGAATTCTTTTCCCGTTTACAGCAATTCAGATGAAAAAAGCGACTGTGCGTTATGCACAATCGCTTTTTAATTTGCCAGCTGGTCAGCAGCACGCAATAAACGGCTTAGCTTTGTCAGTTCAAATTCCTCAAGCATGGCCTGTTTCTGCTTCTCATCTACGGACCAAACAGCATCTTCAAGTTCACAGCTGATGGGAACCTCGCAATGGATAGCAGCAAGCTTCCTGCTCAAATGCAGGTTATCCAAATCAGATTCGATTTTCTTCCGTACTCCTGCTGGAAGTTCCTCCAGGTTCTCAAGCAGCTTATCGATATTTTCATATTGAGTCAGCAGTTTGATAGCAGTCTTTTCACCAATACCCTTGACTCCAGGATAGTTATCGGAGCTATCCCCCATCAAACCTTTCATATCGATGATCTGCGCTGGTGTCAGTCCCTTTTGTTCGAAAAAGCTTGTTTCCTGGAATATTTCGTAGTTGCCTTCACCTTTTCGCATAATCGCAACATCGATATTCGGCCGGACGAGCTGCAGCATATCCTGATCACCCGTAAGAACGGTAACCTGATGTCCTTCTGCCGCATAAAGGCTGGCCAATGTACCGATGCAGTCATCTGCTTCATAGTTTTTCAATCCGATATTCGGGATACCATATCCAGCTGCAACCTGCTTCACTGCTTCAAATTGTGGAATCAGTTCAACAGGCGGTGCCTCACGATTCCCTTTGTACGTATCCAGCATTTCGCTGCGGAATGTCTTTGAACCCATATCCCAGCAAGCAGCAACATGTGTCGGTTCAAAATGTTCGACAGCAGCAGCCAAATGACGGATAAAGCCATGCAAGCCATTTGTCGGCATACCTTTTGAATTGATCATAAAATAATTTCGGTAAGCAGTAGCATGAAATGCGCGGAACAAAATCGCCATGCCATCTATTAGTAAAATATGATTTTTCATAACAAGTTTCACTGTCTCCTTTTTTCTTTCATCCTTATAGTTTAACATACTAGTACAAGTTTTATATATAGGGTAAAATAAGTCATATTGCACCAGGGAGGAGCTATTAACTATGACAACAAACTTTGCCAAAGCTACATTCGCAGGAGGATGCTTCTGGTGTATGGTGAAGCCTTTTGATCAATGGGATGGTGTCGAATCCGTCATCTCCGGTTATACAGGCGGACACGTCGAAAATCCGACATACGAACAAGTGAAAACAGGTACGACAGGACATTATGAAGCTGTTGAAATTACGTATGATCCTACAAAAATAACATATCAACAAATACTGGACCTATATTGGCCGCAAATCGACCCTACCGATGCAGGCGGACAGTTCCAAGATCGCGGTGACCAATACCGTACAGCTATCTTCTATCACGATGACGTACAGGAAGAACTAGCCCAATTCTCGAAGAAAGCACTTGAAGAAAGCGGCAAGTTCAAGCAGCCGATCGTAACGGAAATTTTGCCGGCAGCTGTTTTCTACCCTGCTGAGGACTATCATCAGGACTTCTATAAGAAAGAAAAAGAAGCTTACGAGGAAGACCGTGCTAAATCCGGACGTGATGAATTCATAGAGGAACATTGGAACAAATAAAAGGAGCGAGTTATTCGCTCCTTGTTTAAAACAATTAGTTTACATAATAATATTATGGTCTACCTCTTGTTTTATAAGTTCATATGATTTCCATTTGGCTTCTTTATCGTAGATATTTGTAATCAACATGAACTCATCTGCCTCATATTGCTTTTTAAGCCTTTCAAGTTCCTTCCTTACCTTTTCTGGAGTTCCGATGACACAACGCTTGCGGTTTTGCTGGATTGTTTCTTTATCCTCTTCTGTCAGCTGGCGTTTGTTAATGAGTTCCGGAGATGGTACTTGTGTATCTCGTCCTTTTCCGACACTCAGCAGCCAATGATCCTGACTCTCGGCTAACTGTCCGCCTTTTCTTCTGTTTCAGCACATACGACAAATATACAAACGATGCCATATGGCTTTTCCCTCGTGACAGACGGACGGAATGCTTCCTTATATACAGGCATAGCATTCGGTTTAGCAGGACTGATGAAATGGCCGAACACATAGCCGATACCCAATTCACCTGCTCGCTTGGCACTTCCCTCTGACAAACCAAGCACCCATAATGGTGCCGGCTCGCTGACACGCGGGGAAGCTTTTACCGAACGATAAGGATGCTCGCGTGGGAGGGCATTATAAAGGAAACCTTGCAGCTCCGCAAGCTTTCTCGGGAATTCGCCCATCCCGCTTTCTGCTCCGTCTGCTAAAGCACTCCGGGTCTGTTCCGTTCCGCCAGGCGAACGCCCAACTCCAAGATCCACTCGACCTGGAAAAAGTCCAGCTATTGTATGAAATGTTTCCGCCACTTTCAGTGGGCTGTACTGCGGCAGCAGCACGCCGCCTGTCCCTACTTTTATTGTATTTGTCGCACTGGCAATCCTCGTAGCCATGATTTCAGGTGCGACGCTCACTAAACCATTTGTATTATGATGCTCCGCAAACCAGTATCGCTCATAACCTAATCTTTCAGCATGCAGAGCCAATTCCACGCTTTCCTGCAATGCCTCCTCAGGCGTTGAACCTCTCCTGATCGGTGCCTGATCTAGTACGCTAAGCTTCATGCGCCCACCTCTTCTCTGCTCTTCTTCTATTTATTTTAGGGAAAGTGATGGGAAGCATACAAGATATTCGCTCAGTAACGCAAAAATACTTTTGGGGTAGCGTCAGGAAATGCGAATTTACCGCGATAAGGAAATTCCAAATTAAAAAGCTCAACTTCTCTACAAATCAAATAAGAAAATTGAGCTTTTCAGTTACTTCATTTATTTATTGAATTCATTAACTGGAAGAAGTATTCAGGATTATGAGTCTTATTTAGGTTATACCATGAATGTAATGTATCTGATGCAAATACATCTATTATTTTCAGTACCTCCATTGCAAACTCCAGAGGAGCAGTTCCTGATGCAGTAACTAAATTCGCATCAGATACCGCAGATCCCAACTCATAGAGCTTTTCTCCTTTATAGTTAGGACATACCATTTTAGTATATTCTAAGTTATTACTTGTATGCTTTCTAGTATCTAGGTATCCCATATTCGCGAGGCCCTCAGTTGCACCACAAATTGCAGCAACAATAGTGCCAAGCTTCAAAGCTTGGCCAATTCTTTCCAAGATAGGTTGATGAGTTTTTTCACTCCAAGTAGTACCTCCTGGTAAAATTAAAAGATCTTTACTCTCAAAAGTGCATTCATCAAGGGAAATATCTGGTTTTATGCTCAGTCCTCCCATAGTAGTAATCATTTCCTTATTAGCTCCCACTGTCATTACTTTAAGAGGCGCTAAATCTTTTCTGAAATATCTTCCTGAGTTTAGTTCAGCAATTAAATATCCATATTCCCAGTCCGACATGGTATTAAATACATATAGAAAAACTTTTTTTGTTTGCATCCCATACTCTCCAATCACAATTGATACAGCTATTATAATAAAACTACCCTGACAGTTAGCGTCAGGGTAGTATCATACTTGATGAAATTTTATTAATTCCGACAGAACTTCAATTAGTCTTTTCTTAAGACTTATAGGCTCCATAACTTTAATAGATTTATTGTACGGTAAAAGTAAATAAGGTATATATGTATGTATCAAATCTTTTTCAAGAAAAAATACTGCTTTATTTGAAGTCCGTTCTTGTAAATAATGTCCTAAAAACCAATGTTGGCAAATATCATCCAATACACTTTTTTCCCCGTTAATAACCAAAGAAATAATCCCCTCCTTATCTTCTATAGTTGGAAGAAGATTTTTCATAAAAAAGTCACGTGCCGAGAAATTTTCTGGCTGATTAAAGTTATTTTCGGTTCGCATTAGATTTTCAATTCGATCTACTCTAAAACTACGAATTTCATTCCTAAGATGACAAAATCCAATCACATACCACTTATTATTCCAATAGATAATTCTGTACGGATCGACTAATCTATGATTTAATTGCTTTTCGCCACTTTTATGGTAAAGAATTTTTACTGAATACCCGTCAGTTAAGGCCTGCTCCAACTCCTTCAATAAAGATTCCATAGAGAGAGAGCTTAATCGGCTTATTACTTCAAGACTAGTTAAATGTTGGTTTATCTTTGTTTCCTGCTCTTGATTAGAGTATTTACTTAGTTTTGAAATGGCCCTATTTAGTGCTTCACCTCCATAGTATCCGGCTTCTTCTGCAAAAACAGCAGCGTGAAATAGTGAAGTTTGCTCCTCAAAATCAAAATAAAGAGGCGCCTCAATAAAATTGTTCAATAAAGTGTATCCCCCGTTATGTCCTGGTTCTGAAATTATAGGTACGCCACTTGTAGATAATGTGTCAATATAACGATACACGCTCCTTATATTCATCTCTAACTTTTCTGAGATTTGTTTTGCTGTAATTTTTTCACCTGAACGAAGCATCCATAGAATTGCTAACATATTGTCAATTTTAGGCATATGATTCCACCTGTCTATGAAATTTAGTTTCTTTATTTCCGATTTTTGGTATAACTCATCAACTGTTCCTTGCCGTTAGCTTTCTATAAAAGGTAGCCCTAGCCACATTTGTAATTTCACATATTTGATTTACAGTCATATCTCCCTCTTGCCAAATCATGGAATGGAATTGACTTACTCTACTATTTTTCGTTCTAAAGTATCCTCTAACAAGGACCAGGCTTCATGACAGCTCGGTCCTGTTATATAGGGTCTAAATCCATAATTCAAGTACATATTAACCGCTTGGTAACTTGTTGTTTGCGAAGTAAGGTAGGCCTTTGAATGATAGTTGGCCAAGATATTCATAGCTGCACTTAGTAAAGGTTTGGATAGTTTTTTTCCTTGGTATGCAGGAAGAATTCCCACCCAATGAATTCTCCCTAATACTTCTCCATCGTCCTTTAAGTTGCCATACCATGCCGTTGTTGTTCCAATCACTTCTCCATGCTCATTCTCGATGAACACACATCTATTCATCATTTCATTAATATATGGTCCAAATTCTTTATGAAAGTGCTCTAGTGCAGAGTCTTGATTTTCAAATTCATCTACACTTGCTTCCACACGTGCCCAATGATGCTCGTCACCTTTCTCAAATAATCTAATACGAAATCCATCTGGAAGCGCGTACTGCGGGATATCCACCAAATCTTCTCTCACCATACGAAGTGAAATTCTCTTCATTTAAGTCAGCTCCTTTTATAATTCTATTTTTTGTCCATCTAGTCTTAAGTCTGCAGCGGTTCCTTTCACTAATTCATTCATGTATTCCATAATAGAAGTGCTTAATCTCGAACCATTTTTCTATAAATTTATCTGTAGATGCATTTCTATTACCTGATCCAGTAACTATTGCGCTCCCCCTCCGTTTGTATTCGCTTTCAATTTTACCTCTCCAGTAAAATTGGAGCATAATTCCATTAGTTTTACTGGTTTTATAAAATAATGATAGAAGCAGCTAATAATTAAGTATCTCAACGCAAAAAGCTTCATTCACACACTACTACCTGCCTGGAAAACAATGCCTTCAATCCCTTATTAGCAACACATCGATCCATGATCGTAAAGCCTGCTTTCAAAATCATCTCGTCCATATCTTCAATAGTTAGAATGACCACTCTGTCGGCAATCCTTCTGGCATGCTTAATGATGGTGTACTGTTCTTCCGCTGTTGCACGGGAATAAAGATTATATGGCATATCAATAATCGCGACGTCATAGTGCCCTTCTTGCTCGGCAATATCTTGAACTGCCACTTCCCCATGATAGTCAAAGTGGGCAATATTTTCCCGAGCTCCCTTAACCGCAAGAGGATTGCGATCCGCTCCAGTTATGGTTATCCCCATCGAGAGTGCTTCCACCAGGACTGTGCCGATTCCACAGCAAGGATCGATCACACTAACATCTGCCGGGTCTGGAACTGCAATATTCACAACCGCTCTGGCTAGACGTGTACTTAGAGCTGTCGAGTACTCCTGCGGCTTTTTAGCATGATGCAGCCAGACTGATTCACTCTCGGCATAACTGCCGAAATACCAGCGTCCTTCAAAAGGAATAATTCCAAACAGAACATCAGGGTTTCGCATTTCTGCCTTGCCCATGATATTCCACCCGACTTTCTTCTCGATTGCCCGCTGTTCTTCAAATTCTATTTTCCGGTCGCTAGGCAGGTCATTTACTTTAATATAAAGCACCTTGAACGTCTTATTACCAAGCTCTATCTGGTTTACTCGTTTGCTGATCTCTTCAACTGAATCCCCAGAATAAAGAATGGTAAGTCTTCCTTTAATAAACGGACTTCTGCTTGGTTCAATCATAGTTGTACTTTTGATAAGATTGTCTGATTCTTGTCCAAAAAGCTCTCTTTGCTCTAGTCTGCAGAGTGAACCTTCCTCCAGACCCTTTGTATATACATATAAATATTCATTTGTTTCGATACTTCGATTTTCCATGCTTTAAGCCTTTCTTTAAGCCTGTATTCTTGTTAAAAACCCATTATACCAAAAGAAAAGGAATCAACTTAAAAAGTATGAAAAATAATAAAATCCACATAATGAAAACTAGACAAACTCTAGGAGAGTAATCAATGGCAAATAATGAGGAAAGATTGAAGGATATCGAAATATGCATGCATTATGGCGAGGACCCGGAAATCTATAATGGTGCAGTTATTCCACCGACATTTGGTAACACCCTGTTCGTTTACCCGACCTTTGAAGAATTGGGAAACGCAGTGTCGAGGGAACAAGATCATTTTGTTTATACACGTGGAACTAACCCTACCGTGCATATAGCAGAGCGGAAACTAGCTGAACTGGAACGCGGTGAAGCTTGTAAATGCTTAGCATCGGGAATGGCTGCCATTAGTGCTGCATTACTTAACAGTCTTAAAAGCGGTGATCATGTATTGTGTATCAGCAATGTCTACTTCTCTTCTATGGATTTCCTTACATATATGGAAAAGTTCAATGTATCGCACTCTGTTATATATTCCACAGACATTGCCGCCATTGAACAAGCATTGCTGCCTACTACAAAAGTAATCTATTTAGAATGCCCGACTGATCATAATTTCAGG
Organism: Virgibacillus sp. 7505; assembly: GCF_002272135.1. Taxonomy (GTDB): domain Bacteria; phylum Bacillota; class Bacilli; order Bacillales; family Amphibacillaceae; genus Terribacillus. Next base: position 281,867 of record NZ_NPBF01000018.1, read on the forward strand.
CTGGTTGATTTAAAGGCGCTTGCCAGCTTGGCCAAAAACAAAGGAATTCGAACGATTATTGACAACACCTGGGCAACACCGCTCTTTCAAAAACCTTTAACACACGGCATTGACATCGTAGTACATTCGACATCGAAGTATTTAGGTGGACACAGCGATTTAATGGGAGGAGCCGTTATATCGAATAAGCAGATTATAAGTAAACTGTTCACCGATGAATTTATTTTATTTGGAGGAATAATGCCTCCTCAAGAAGCTTCCCAGCTGTTACGCAGCCTGCGAACTTTACCGATACGAATGGCAACACATGAAGCAAATGCGCTCAAAGTAGCGAAGTTCTTAGAATCTCATTCAGCTGTTGAGGCAGTTCATTATCCTGGACTGCCATCACACCCAGACTATGAATTGGGACAAAGACAACTAACAGGATACTCTGGATTATTAAGCTTTACGCTTAAGAATGCTACCTATGAGACGGTGAAAGAGGTTATAAATAAAGCAAAAGTATTCCAAATTGGCGTATCATGGGGTTCCTTTGAGAGCTTGATCATGTCTCCTAACTACGGAAATAATGCTGAACAGCTGAAAAAGGAGCATACCAGCACAGGGCTTATCCGGATATCTGTTGGGCAAGGCGATGCGGATGAGCTAATACAGGATTTGAAGCAAGCATTGGAATGAACAGCAGCCAATCCTAGTGTAGCTTGTATGTGTAATCTTCAGTGATCTGGTGATAAGTTGAATAATAGTATATTATTCAATGTATTCTTTTAATCATTTAGCATAGTTTAACTTCAAGTTCTCATTTCCGTTCGTTTCATACTTTGTGAGGGGATCAAACATAAGCATGTGAGGTATAATGGAATTTTCAAAAATAGCGCAATCATTGCTGTTATCGACGATTCGTATACCTTTGGTAATATAGGGTTTTGGAGTATGAGTAATGGAATCGTTGTTATCGTTTGCTCTATCATCGATAATAAAAGATTATTACTGGCGGATGCTTACTAATCCTTACTACTGCAACTGGAGTATATGCTTTTGCCGGACTATATTTAATACCAGGTACCATGGCTTTAGTAGCTGGTATCCATTTGTTAAGCAAAAGAAGTAGTTGATAAAAGGATTAAAAAGGCCAAGTCTACAATAGACTTGGCCAATACACGTTAGAGAAGTCCAGTTATGTTCTATAGGCTTTTAATTCTAAATTTAAACTCTTAGTTTTGGAATAAACTTGCTGGTAAATACTGAACAGCTTTTGGTATTTTTGAACATTAGCCTCTTTCGGTTTGAATTCCTTTATTCTTTCAATGAATACCTCGGCACATTCCTCGAGTGTCGCAAACCATTCAACTCCTACAGCTGCAAGCATTGCTGCGCCGACACCAGGACCTTGTTCACTCTTTAAACGGACAATATTAGCATCAAAAATATCCGCTTGCATTTGTAACCATTCATCATTTTTTGCACCGCCGCCAATCGAGATAATAGTATCAATAACATTGCCATTTTCCCGGAATATATGGATTGATTCATTAAGTGAAAAGGTGATTCCTTCCAGGATTGCCCTTACAAAATCCTTTATATTATGAGAAGCGTCCATTCCAATAAAACTACCTCGTATAACCGAATCAGCATAAGGAGTCCTCTCACCAGTAAGATAAGGTGTAAAAACTAAACCATTGGAACCTGCTGGAACAGTATCAATACCATCAAGTAAATCTTCAAAGTTATACTCCCTAGCGAATACCTCTTTAAACCAGGTTAGACTGTAACCTGCTGACAAAGTAACGCCCATCGTATAGAATGAGTCCTTTTTTCCGTGGTTAAAATAATGTACCCTTCCTTCAAAATCCGAATCAGAGTTGTCTTCATAAGACAAAATAACACCAGAAGTCCCAATAGAGCATAAGGTTTCTCCTCTTTTTAAGATACCAGAGCCAATTGCCCCGCAAGCGTTATCTGCCCCTCCTGCAAATACTCTGGTTGATTGGGATAAACCTGATTCAAAAGCAAAGGAGGGTGTTAATGTCCCTATGCATTCATGTGATTCTACAAGCGGAGGACATAAAGAAGAAGCAATACCTATATCGTCACAAATTTCGATACTCCATTTCTTTTCTTTTATATTCAATAAAAGTGTTCCAGCAGCATCTGAATAATCAGTAGCGAGATGTCCTGTCATACGATAACGCAGATAATCTTTGGGAAGCACGAAAGTCGATGCGTTCTTGAACAATTCAGGTTCATTTTCTTTCACCCATAATAATTTTGGCAGAGTGAATCCCTCAAGAGCTGGGTTTTTAGTTACAGTCAGCAATTTCTCCCTGCCTACTTTATTATAAATTTCCTGACATTGCTTAGTAGTACGCGTATCGTTCCATAATATGGCATCGCGAAGAACATTTCCTTCTTGGTCAAGTAAAACAAGTCCATGCATTTGACCGGAAAAACTGATACCTTCGATGTCTTCTATATTTCCATCAAATTTACTAAAGAGCCCTTTCAAAGCATTGACCGTCTTACTAACCCACTCCTCCGGATCCTGCTCACTATAACCAGACTTACGTTGAATTAACGGATAAGCAATTGTTTGTTCCAGACAAACTTTCCCTGATTTATTAACTAGCAGCGTTTTGACGGCACTAGTACCTAAATCAATTCCAATAACATATTTCAAGCCTGCTCCCCCTTTACGACATAATAGGATATACCAGAGTCAAGCTACAAATCATCTGGTATATCCCCATTTTTGCTCTATTTAGATAGAACGTTTAGTAGATATTGATTAATTGTTGCTTTTAACTGTTCCGTACGACCAGAAGTATTTGAAATTTCCCCTAATCCAAGTGCATACTCCTCCAGTTTATGGAAGTCTGTTTCGTTCTCCACTATCTGTTTTCCAATTCCACTTGCATAGCTGCTGTAACGAGATGAAATAAAATCTTCCAAAACTCGATCTTCTATTAGTTTTTGCGCTGTTTTTAAACCAATTGCAAAGCTGTCCATTCCAGCAATATGTGCGTGGAAAAGATCATCTGCTTCAAATGAACCACGTCGTACCTTCGCATCAAAGTTTAATCCACCTTTACCAAGCCCGCCGTTTTGCAAGATCTCATACATCGCTAACGTAGTAGTATATAAATCTGTTGGAAATTCATCTGTATCCCAACCAAGCAATGAATCACCTTGGTTTGCATCAACAGAACCCAACAATCCATTAATGCGCGCCACCCGCAGTTCATGTTCAAATGTATGACCTGCCAATGTGGCGTGATTTGCTTCGATATTAAATTTAAAATGATCCTGTAGATCATAATTTTGAAGGAAAGCTAAGCCAGTGGCTACATCAAAATCATATTGATGTTTGGTTGGCTCTTTTGGTTTCGGTTCAATCAAAAATTGTCCTGTAAAACCAATTTCTTTCGCATAATTGACAGCCATATGGAAGAAGCGCCCAAGATTGTCCTGCTCAAGCTTCATGTCTGTATTCAATAGCGTTTCATAACCTTCACGTCCACCCCAGAACACATAATTCTCTGCTCCTAGGTCCTTCGCAACTTCAAGCCCCTTCTTCACCTTGGCAGCGGAATAAGCATACACATCCGCATTAACAGCTGTTGCTGCTCCATGAACAAAGCGTGGATGTGTGAACATATTCGCTGTATTCCACAGAAGCTTTGTTTTACTAGTATTCATATATTCCTTTATCATGGAAACAATTGAATCCAGATTTTGATACGTTTCAGCAAGTGAATTTCCTTCAGGTGCAATATCTACGTCATGAAAACAAAAGAATGGTACATTCAGTTTTTCAAAGAACTCAAATGCAGCTTCAACACGAGCCTTAGCCAAGTCCATGCCGGAAAACTTATCCCACGGCCGCTGCATATTGCCGTCTCCAAATGGATCTGTGCCATCCATCGTCATGGTATGCCAATATGCAACACCAAACCGAAGTATCTCTTCCATCGTCTTGCCAGCAATTCTTTCCTCAGGATCATAAAACTTAAACGCTAAAGGATTAGTAGATGCAGCACCTTCGTATACAATTTTGTTAACGTTTTCAAAATAAGCCATCTTTATTGCCTCCTATTATTTTTTACTTGATATATCCACCCAAACTGCCAGAATGAGAATGAGACCCTTCACGATATATTGCCAAAACGCCTCTATATTCATAATGCTCATGCCATTATCGATACTAGCCATTATCAGAGCACCAATCAAAGCTCCAGTGATTCTTCCCTTTCCTCCCATAAGGCTTGTTCCTCCAATGACACAGGCAGCAATAGCATCCAATTCATACATATCACCTGCACTGACAGTTGCTGCATTCAATCTGCTTGTCAGCAAAATCCCACCTATGCCCGCCAAAGCTCCCATCGTGATGAATACCCAAAGTGTATTCCATTTAATATTGATACCTGATAGTGCAGCAGCTTCCTGATTTCCACCAATAGCATACACGTAACGACCGAATGCCGTTTTGTTTGATATAAAGATGAAAATCGCTGCCAGTACGATTACGATGAAGATAGGGACAGGTATTCCTAAGTAGCGATTTAACATATAGGTGGCAAGAAGAATAAAAAAGGAATATAACGATACTTTTCCATAATCTATGATGCCTGCAGGAATCACTAATCCTAACTGCTTCCGTTTAAAACGGTTTCTGTAAGTACCATAGATTAACAATGCAATACTGATCATCGCAAGGATGTATCCTAATACATATGGGAGATAGCTGTTTCCTATTTGTTTAAAACTTTCATTCATAGGAGCAACCGTTTGCCCTTTACTAATTCCAATCAGTATTCCTCTAAAAACCAGCATTCCACCCAAAGTTACAATAAAAGCAGGCACTGCCCGATATGCAACCCACCATCCTTGCCATAAACCTAGCAATGCTCCGGCAATCACAGTCACAATTATGACAGGTATTGTTCCCCATCCGTGCCAGACCTGCAATATAGCGGCAATCCCGCCAAGCAATCCGACCAAAGATCCAACCGACAAGTCAATATGACCTGCTACTATAATCAATGTCATTCCTATTGCCAGTACAGCTATCACTGACATTTGCGTGAATAAATTGGAAATATTTCTTGATGATAGAAACTCCCCACCGGTGAAGATACTAAAAATCACAGCAATCAATACTAATGCAATAATGAGTGTGTATGCTTGTAAGTCCAACTTAAAAGTTAATTTAGGTTGTTTTCCTGATTCACCTTTAGCCGATGGAAGTGGACTGTTCATTTTGCTTCCCTCCTGTGGCACAAGTCATGATTTTCTCTTGATTGGCATCGGCCCGTAGGAATTCACCTGTGATTTTCCCTTCAGACATAACGATAATTCGATCAGACATACCCATTACTTCAGGGAGTTCTGAAGAAATAATGACGATACCGACTCCTTCCTTGGCGAGTTCATTGATAATTTTATAGATTTCATACTTAGCTCCGACATCTATCCCTCTGGTAGGCTCATCAAGAATAAGTATCTTTGGATTGTTCATTAGCCATTTACTTAGTACTACTTTTTGCTGATTGCCGCCGCTTAACTGGCCAACCTTCGCTTCTAGATTAGGAGCTTTCAATTTCATTTTATCAGTTACCATGGTTGCATTTTTGACTTCCAATGCTGCATCGATCACTTTAAACTTCATTACTTTATTAAGAGCAGCAAGCGTTGTGTTCTTTGTAATTTCCATACCCAATACAAGCCCATATCGCTTCCGGTCTTCTGATACGTAGGCCATTCCGTGCTTAATGGCATTAGAAGGTTGGGTAATATTTTTCTTTGCCCCTTCTATTAGGATAGATCCCTTCTTCTTACCTTTCAAACCTCCAAACAAGCTAACGAACAATTCCGAACGTCCAGCCCCCATTAAACCCGAAAACCCTAGAATCTCTCCTCTTCGAAGGCGAAAAGACACATCTGAGATCAATTTTTTCCCTGATTCATCTGAAAAAGAGTAATCTATGACTTCCAAAACATTATCTCTTCCAATTGCATGCGGCTCATAAGGAAAAAGCTCTGTTAAGTCACGACCAACCATCTTGGATACAATTTTTTGTTCTGTCATATCCTTAATCAGTTCTGTACTAATAGTTTTTCCATCACGTAGAATGGTTACGGTATCAGCTAACTCTAAAACCTCTCCCAGTTTGTGAGAAATGTAGATACAAGTAACTCCTTGGTCCCGTAAGTCATTCAGTAAATTGATCAATACCTTTACATCACTTTCTGTTAGTGCAGCCGTCGGTTCGTCAAGAATCAATATCTCTGTTTTCTTTGTTAATGCTTTTGCAATTTCCACTAACTGTTGTTTTCCTACAGTCAAGTCACCTACTTTAACCTGAGGATCTATATTCAGACCGATTTCTGCTAGCTTTTTTTTAGCTTCAGAGTAAATTTTGTTCCAATTAACGATTTTTTGTCGCATTAGATCATGGCTAAGAAACAGATTTTCTGCTACCGACATCTCCTCCACTAGTGCTAGCTCCTGATAAATAATCCCTACCCCAGCTTCCTGAGATTCTTTAATTGACTTAAACTCTGCCTCCTTTCCATTAATATAGATTTGTCCACTATAACTATTGTGTGGATAGACTCCGCTGAGTATTTTCATTAATGTGGATTTTCCAGCGCCGTTTTCACCGCACAGTGCATGTATTTCTCCTTTTCTTACGGAAAATGTTATATTATCTAAAGCACGTACACCTGGGAACTCTTTTGTAATACCTTTCATTTCAAGTGCAAACATGCCTGGTGTCATCTCCTTAAGTCAGTTGTTTTATTGGGATGCCAGCAAGAGTTACCTATACAGCAGCAGAATCCCCCTTACCATCGATCTGAACTTCTCAGATATGATACAGATAACTCACGTGTTTTATTATGGAGATGCTGGTCGCTCACTTTCCGGGACGTTTTTGTACACATCATCAAATGTGTGGAATCCATCATTGATAACAGTTTCTACCAAGTTATCTTTATTTACTTGAATTGGATCTAGTTTGATGAATGGCACATCCTTTGTTCCATTATTAATGCTGGAATCAGCTGTTACTTCTTCTCCCTTTGCAAGCTGCACTGCTACTTCAGCACTCTTTGTTGCTATCTCTTTAATAGGCTTATAGATAGTCATTGTTTGTGTACCTTCTGCAATTCGCTGTACTCCAGCTAGATCGGCATCCTGACCCGATATGGCAACTTTACCGTCCAGTCCCTGAGCTTCAAGTGCCTGAATCGCACCACCAGCAGTACTGTCATTGGAAGCGACAACAGCGTCTATTTCATTTTTATTAGCAGTCAATGCGTTCTCCATGATTTTTAGAGCTTCATTGGCATCCCAGTTCTTAGCCCATTGGTCACCTACAACTTCAATCTCCCCACTATCAACTAACGGCTGCAGGATATTCATCTGACCTTCTCTGAATAACTTGGCATTATTGTCAGTAGGAGAACCTCCCATTAAGAAGTACTTACCTGTTGGAACCTGTTCCACCAGATATTCTGCCTGCATTTCTCCTACACGTACATTATCAAAAGAGACATACGCATCTATATCAGTACCATTAATTAATCGATCATAAGAAAGTACAGAGATTCCTTCTGCTTTAGCCTGATCAACAACTGTGGAAAGAGAGTCTGAATTGATTGCAATGATTACAAGTGCATCAATATCTTGAGACAGCATATTTTGAATCTGTGAAAGCTGCTTAGCTTCGTCTCCATCAGCTGATTGTACAAGAACTTCCGCACCAAGTTCTTCAGCCTTCTCCACAAAAAAGTCACGATCGTGCTGCCAACGCTCAAGCGTTAAGTCGGAAACAGACAAGCCAATCTTTAATCCATTATCACCGTTATTTTGACCCATACTATTGTTAGCGCTTTCATTTCCTGCATCTTGACCACAGGCAGACAAAATCATTACAAGCATACCGATTAGCAATAATGATAGTAAGCCCTTACATTTTTTCACGTTATTTAAGCCTCCCCTTCTCTGCTTATTTCATTTCCATTTGATGATATCACTGAAAACTTAGTTTGTCTAGACGATAAACTAAGTTTTTTCTGATTTCCCAACTCATAATTATTCGTCAGATAATCATATACTTTAGTATTTTTTTATTTTATAATGTAAGTGCTTTCATAACCTTAAAACTAACTAGAATAAGGGAGGGTATTGCATTGAATAGATTCAGCAGTTCCTTATATCAACTATTTGAATGGATCACTCGCTTTGCATATCTGAATGTTCTATGGATACTATTTACAATTGCCGGTGGGTTTATCTTTGGCTTTTTCCCTTCTACTATCGCAATGTTTACAATCATTAGAGATTGGTTAAAAGGAGAATCGGGTTCTGCTTTATTCCCTTCTTTTTGGACATATTTCAGAAGGGAATTTTGGAAAAGCAACCGATTAGGGGTTTTTGTTACAGGGCTTTCTATTATCATTGTTATTGATTTTTGGTATATGCGCATCCTTACAACATCCTTGACATGGACTCATATCCCATTGCTGGTATTCATCCTCTTTTCATTACTTCTATTGTTCTATCTTTTTCCGACTTTTGTTCATTACGACTCAGGTGTAAGAACAATCATCAGGAATGCCTTTCTCATCATGTTGATCCATCCTTTGCATACTTTATTAATTCTTATCTGTCTCGCTTCCTTAACAATGATCATGTACGTGCTCCCTTCCTTGGCATTTCTATTTGGCGGCAGTTCCTATGCATTTATCACTATGTGGCTTAGCCTTCATGCCTTTACTAGTATGAGAAAGAAGAGTACTACGTAAAAAGAGCAATCCATAAGAGGATTGCTCTTTCCCTCTGTTACCCTTTAACTGCACTAGAAGAAATTCCTTCTACCACTTTATTGCTGAAAAATAGGAAGGCAAGCAGTATCGGCAGCATGCTAATGATAAGAGTTGCCCCAATTGCTCCCCAATCCGTCATATATTGTCCGACGAAATTTTGAATTCCGACTGTCAGTGTTTTGTATTCATCTGAACTTATAAATGTATTCACAAAAACAAACTCATTCCAGTTATAAATCATGTTAATTATCACCGTGGTAGAAATAACAGGAATCGTCATTGGAAGGATGATCTTAAAAAATATCCGATGAACCGAACAGCCGTCCATTATAGCCGCCTCTTCAATTTCACGGGGCAATGTATAATAGAACCCTAATAGGATCATTAAAGTAATCGGCAAATTATAAGCCGTGTAAGTAATGACGATTGACCATGGATTATCTATCATATTCACATTCAAAAACATATTGAATAAAGGAATAATAGAAGAATGGATAGGTATCATCAAACCTACCATAAATAGCCCCAGAACCAGTTTACTCCATTTCCATTGCATCCTGGTAATCGCAAAAGCAGCCATACTTGCTAATAATACTGTAAAAATTATTGCTACTCCTGTAATCCAAACGCTATTCCAGAAGTAACTTCCGATACCGCTATCCCATACCTTTACATAGTTTTCCCATCTGAACTCTGATGGTAACGAAAATGGAGATTTGGAAAAGATCTCTTGGTTATTCTTTAATGAGAAGAGAAATAGCCATAATATCGGAAACACTTGAAAGACTGCTACCGCACTCAAACAAACATAAAGAAGAATGTAACCCACTTTCTTCAATGCATAAACCCCCTCTTAATATTGAAGTTCTTCCTTAGAATCTGTAACCTTTCGGACAATTAAAGTAACAATTAGTGTGATGATCAACAATAAAAAGCCAATAGCACTACCATAACCAAAATCATTACTGGAAAACGCCAGTTTGTACATATAAGACGCCATTACTTCACTAGCACCATTAGGTCCCCCGCCCGTCATAACGTATATTAGATCGAAGTACTTGAGTGAACCTACAACTGCAAGTACAATCGTCACTTTTACAACACCCATTATCAAAGGTAATTTAATTTTATATGCAATCTGAAATGGAGTAGCTCCATCTATTCTAGCTGCTTCAATAATAGACTCGGGGATATTTTTCAATGCAGCATAATAAATCAGTATATAAAAACCAGCATACTGCCAAAGTATTGGAATAAAGATGGCATACAATACCACGGCAGGTTCAGCAAGCCACGCTGGTGGATTGTCTACCCCGAAAGAAGCTAATATGCTATTTAAGATACCGTTGGACGGATTAAATACTTTAATCCATAATTGTGCTATTGCTACAGAAGATAATAGCATCGGAATTAGGTAAATTTTCCTCAGCAAATTGGAGCCTTTAATTTTTGATGCAAGAATCAACGAGATTGCCAAATACACAATCAAACTTAGTGTAGAAAACAAGGCAAGCATGAAAGAATGAAAGGCACTTGACCAAAAAAGTCCATCTTGAATAGCGTTAAAGTAGTTCTCCATACCTATGTACTTCATGGCACCAATACCATCCCAGTCCATTAAGCCATAGTATCCGGACAATAACAGAGGAATAAAGATAAAAATACTGATCAGTAAAAATGCCGGGAGAATATACATCCCAATAATCCATTTATTAGACATAACTCTGTTCATAGTGATCGCCTCCCTTTTATAAAAAAAGGGCAATCCAGCTATAGGCTTGCCCTCTTCATCCGTTGATTAATTATTTTGATAGAGCCTCTTCATGCTTCTCAGCAAACTCTTCGGGTGTTACTTCTTTACCGAATAGTGATTGAATCATATCCAAATGGGTTTGGGCAACATCTGCATTCATTTGGACATCTGCAAATAATGTTATATTGCTTGCATTGTTCAAATCATCAAGTACATCTACATACATATCGGGTAAATCTAGCGAAGCAGCATCTACTTTAGTAGCCGGAATGACCCCAGCTTCTGTAACTGATTTCTCGCCCCATTCCTTCACGAAAAATGCTGCAAAATCTTTTGCTTCTTCTTTCACATCAGAATCTTCAGCAACAAACAATCCTACTCCTGGTCCCCCCACATAACTGCTCATTTCACCTTTTCCATCAACTGTTGGGAAAGGGAAGTAACCCACAGAATCGCGGAACTCCTGAGGTACATCCTCATTTGTTGTGTAATTCGGAAGATCCCAAGTTGCGATCAAATACATAGCAGCCTGCTCATTCATAAACATACTTTTTGCTTCCTCGTCTGAAAGTCCATTGAATCCTTTAAGGAATGCGTCCTTATCAACCAAGTTCTGTACTTCTTCGGCAGCAGAAACCAATGCAGGATCAGTGAAAGAACCTGAACGGTTGATAGCATCTGTTAAGACATCTCCCCCACCGATTCTGTCAGCGAAATACATGTACCATAGAGATCCTGTCCAGCGATCTTTATTACCTAAAGCTATTGGAGCCACTCCATTTTTAGCTAGTGTTTCTACTGCATTTTGAAACTCTTCATATGTTTTCGGCGCTTCCAAACCATTCTCTTCAAAGATCTTTTTATTGTAGAACACAGTTGCAATATTTAATTCAAGCGGTAATCCATAGGTACTGCCTTCAATCTCATATGCTTCGGGTATTCCAGAAACAAAGCTGTCTTTTAAATCACCTTCAAGTAAATCATCTAAAGGGGCAAATTTCTTGCCGTCGACATAAGGTTCTAAATAACCTGCAGCCCAAGTCATACCGACATCAGGTAATTCATTGGAAGTAGATAATACTTTAATCTTATCCTTATATTGCTCGTTACTAAGAACCTCCAATTTAACCTTTACATCCGGATTGTCTTCTTCAAAATCAGCGACAATTTCCTTTACGATTTCGTTATGCTGCTTAGAGCTTCCTTCTGGCCATAGATGCATAAACTCAATCGTCTTATCTCCGGAACCTGAAGCACCATCAGAGCCTGAACATCCACTGATCAACAACAACGAGGAAATAATAGCGAAGATAATTGTAACCGCTTTCTTTTTGTTCAATTAAAATACCCCCATTATTCATTTGGAATGGTTTGTTGCTGGAATTAGTGTACCATCGAAAACAATGTTTGTCTAGTGTCTGAACTAAGTTTATAATGTTAATGGATGATGGTAAAATGGAAATATTCAAACAGCAGAATGGAGAAAGCAAATGAAATCCCAAACCTTTAATCAGCATGTTGTAAAAAAAGGAAATAAATCTTTGGTTTTACAAACAATTCAAGAATATACACCTATATCTAGAGCTGATATTGCAAATAAAACGGGGCTGAATAAAGGAACCGTCTCTTCCCAAGTAAGTGAACTTCTTGCGGAAGATTTGATTTTGGAATCAGGACCAGGTGTTTCAAGCGGAGGAAGACGTCCTGTCATGCTCTTATTCAACCACCTTGCAGGCTACTCAATCGGAGTTGATATTGGAGTGAATTATATTCTTGGTATACTGACAGATTTGCAAGGAAATATCACAAATGAAAAAATCACCCATTTTAACGATTTATCTTATGAAGAAATTCAGATCCAACTAAACATGATAATCGACTCCCTGCTTCTTTCCATGTCTCCGAGTTCTTATGGTCTCGTAGGAATCGGTGTCGGTGTACCAGGAACAGTAAGTACAGAAGGCGAAATTCTACTTGCTCCAAACTTAAATTGGAGAAATAAAGACTTGAAAGGATTTTTAGAAGAAAAATATGATGTTCCAGTTCTGATTGAAAACGAAGCAAATGCAGGTGCGTATGGCGAAAAGAAATTTGGAGCTGGTCAATCCTCTGATAATTTAATTTACATAAGTGTAGGTATCGGGATCGGTGTTGGCCTTATCCTAAATGGTGAACTTTATAAAGGCCACAACGGTTTCTCAGGGGAGCTTGGTCATATGACAATAGAAGTGGACGGTCCATTATGCCGATGCGGTAATCAAGGCTGCTGGGAATTGTATGCATCTGAAAAGGCATTACTTAATAGTGCTGCAGAAAAAGGGATCCGTCCAGCAGAAGGACAAAAGCTCTCCCTTGAGATGCTGAATGAACTAGCTGAAGGAGGTGATCCAGTTGCGATTAACATCTTCCGGGAAATTGGCAATTATCTTGGTATAGGAATTAACAATATCATCAATATATTCAACCCAGAACAGATTATCGTTGGAAATCGCCTAGCCTCTTCCGGTAACTTGTTAAGAGAATCCATAAAAGAGAAACAAAAACAAATGCTTCGTACACATCAAAAAGACTTGAATATCTGTTTTTCTCAATTGTCTCGTTATTCAGCTGCCTTAGGGGCATCTGCCTATGCCAGTGAGAATTTCTTGGCTATCAACATTCAAGATATTTAAGCTGCTTGTTATTCCGTATCCTTAAGAAAAGAGAGGTTATACAAATGACAACAATTCAAAATCCAATTTTGACAGGGTTTAATCCCGATCCGAGTATTTGCCGGTCAGGAGAAGATTACTATGTTGCGGTATCTACATTTGAGTGGTTTCCCGGCGTGGGTATCTATCACTCCAGAGATTTAAAGAATTGGCGGCTGGTATCGAGGCCTCTTAATCGGATTAGTCAGCTGAACATGATAGGGAATCCTGATTCCGGAGGAGTATGGGCCCCTGCTTTATCGTATTTTGATGAAAAATTCTGGCTGATTTACTCCGATGTTAAAGTAGTGGATGGTCAATGGAAGGACTGTCATAATTACTTGGTTACCTGTGATACAGTAGAAGGTGAATGGTCCGACCCGATATTTTTGAACAGTTCCGGATTTGATCCTTCCTTGTTCCATGATGACGATGGTAAAAAATATCTTGTAAATATGGTCTGGGATCATCGAGTTGGCAATCATAACTTTCACGGCATAGTACTTCAAGAATATAGTGTTGATGAACAAAAACTAGTAGGCAAAAAAGACATCATCTTCAAAGGAACAGACGTGAAGCTGACAGAAGCCCCCCACCTATATAAAATAAACGGATACTATTACCTTTTAACGGCTGAAGGAGGAACCAAATACGACCACCAAGCTACCATTGCTCGTTCAAAAGATTTGCTTGGACCTTATGAAGTTCATCCGCAGAACCCATTGATTACTTCTTTTCCTTATCCAAGAAATCCGATGCAAAAAGCTGGACACGCCTCCATTGTCCATACTCATACAGATGAATGGTTTTTAGTTCACTTAACTGGACGGCCTTTAAGACATCCAGATAAACCGCTGCTGGATCCGCGTGGTTATTGTCCGCTCGGCCGAGAAACTGCAATTCAACGTTTGGAATGGAATAATGATTGGCCCTATGTAGTTGGCGGAAATCAACCATCTTTAGAGATAGAAGGACCAGCAATAAAGGAAGTAAAATGGAACAGTGACTACGACGTGATAGATGATTTCGATACCAATTCTTTAAATCTTCATTTCCAGTCACTTCGTATTCCACTCGATGAGAAAATCTCAACATTACAAGATAACCCAGGACATTTAAGACTTTACGGCAGAGAATCTCTCACTTCGAAATTTACACAAGCCTTCATTGCGAGAAGGTGGCAGCATTTTAATTTTACTGCAGAAACAAAGATATCATTCAATCCAAGTAGTTTTCAGCAAGCAGCTGGACTGGTAAATTATTATAATACGCAAAATTGGACAGCATTTCAGATTACTTGGGATGAGAATAAAGGCAGGATCCTGGATCTAACGACATGTGATAATTTTGTTTTCGAACAGCCTCTCCTAGATAATCAAATCAGCGTTCCACTTGACGTAGACTATATTTATTTGAGATCTGATGTAAGCGCAAACATTTATAGTTATTCTTATTCTTTTGATGGTGATAATTGGACAGAAGTCCCAGTAACACTTCCCTCCTATAAATTATCCGATGACTATATCAAGGGTGGCGGTTTCTTCACAGGAGCATTTGTTGGAATGCAATGTCAAGATACATCTGGTCAAAGACTGCATGCTGATTTTGATTACTTCATGTATAAAGCGAAAGAATTAGATTAAGATAAGAACTATCGGCTTCTAGTGATGTTTAGCACTACCCAATTCGTACTATCTTTCAGGCCATAATAAAAGAATCGACTAGTTCATCTTTTCTAATTTGAATGGGCTAGTCGATTTCTTTAATTTTCTTCTAAATGTCGTCACCACTCTTCTATCGGCGGACGCTCTCCTTTGTTATTGCCTTTCTTCTGAAACCGGCGTGCTAGCTCCGCTTCTACTTCTTGCAGGCTGACACCTTGGTTTGCAAGCAGGACGAAGCTGTGGTAAAGCAAGTCGCTTACTTCTGCAACCAATTCCTCTGGATCATCATTCTTTGCCGCGATGACTACTTCACCGGCTTCTTCAATCACTTTCTTGCCAATTTTATCGACACCCTTGTTATACAAGTAGTTTGTATAGGAATTCTCTACAGGGTGCTTTTTCCGGTCTTCTGCTTCATCCATAACTGTCCTGAATATATTTGCTTCTCCCTCTGTATCACCAGTAATTGGTGTTTCATTGAAGAAACAGCTCACTTCCCCCGTGTGACACGCTGGTCCTTGTGGTGTGACACTGATCAGAATTGTATCATTGTCACAATCAAGCTTCATATCGACAACCTGCTGGGTGTTGCCGGAGGTCGCCCCTTTATTCCAAAGCTCCTCTCGCGAGCGGGAATAGAACCATGTTTCTTTCGTTTCTACGGTTTTCTCATACGCTTCTTCATTCATATAAGCAAGCATGAGTACTTGCTTGGTTTGGCTGTCCTGCACAATCGCTGGGACGAGTCCTTTGCTAAAATCAGGCTTCACGAATCCGTACTCCTTCCTGGTGGCAGCTTTGCTTTACTTCTTCGATACTGAAAGTCTTATCATGGAAAATGGACGCTGCAAGAGCTGCGGACACATCTGTTTCCTGGAATACTTCTGTTATATGTTCAGGGCTGCCGCAGCCTCCTGAGGCAATGACAGGGATGCGGACTTCATCAACGATCGCTTTCGTCAGTGGCAGGTCATAGCCAGTTTTCACGCCATCAGCATCCATGCTTGTGAGCAAGATCTCCCCTGCTCCTCTGGCTTCTGCTTCCTTCGCCCATTCGATTGCATCTATGCCTGTATCCTTACGGCCGCCGTGTGTCACCACGTGCCAGCCATCCTCAAAACGTTTCGCGTCGATGGCAACGACAATACATTGTGAACCAAACTTCTCTGCTCCCTTTGTGATGAGATCCGGGTCGGCAACTGCTGCTGAGTTAATGGCTACTTTATCCGCTCCAGCCTGAAGCATGGTCGTCATGTCATCAAGTGAGCGAACGCCTCCTCCGACTGTAAAAGGCACGAACACATGCAATGCAGTCTGACGTACGATGTCCATCATCGTCGCCCGTCCTTCATGTGTTGCGGAAATGTCGAGGAACACAATCTCATCTGCGCCGCTTTTCGAATACGCCGCAGCCATGGCAACAGGATCACCGAGTTCACGCAGTGAAACAAAATTCGTACCCTTGACGACAGTGCCATCCCTCACATCAAGACATGGAATGATACGTTTTGCGATCATATGCCTTCCTCCTTGCTGTACGCCTGCTGGCTGCTTTCAAAGACGCTCTGCAATAACAACTGGCCTACTTTCTCACTTTTCTCCGGGTGGAACTGGATACCGCAAATATTCCCTTTCTGCACGATTGCAGGGATCTGTGTCCCATATTCCGTACTGGCAACAATATATTCTTCCGGTGTGTTCGCCTGATAACTGTGAACGAAGTAAACATGTTTACCGTTTTGTTCTGTGTAAGTTGGAAAACTGTCACTTACCTCCAATGCATTCCAGCCAATATGAGGAAGCAGGTGACTTGTTTCTATTTTCTCAACAGTTCCTGGAATAAGACCAAGTCCTTCTGTTTCACCATGTTCAAAGCCCTTCTCAAATAACAGCTGCATGCCTACACAAATACCGATGAATGGTTTACGTGCAGCTAGATCAAGAAGCATTTCGCGCAGGTTGCGCTTGTTTATCTCCTCCATGGCAGCTCGGAATGATCCCACACCTGGCAGAATGATATGTGTTGCTTGTTCAAATTCCTCTTTTTTGTCTGTCAGTATCGTTTCATATCCAAGCTGCTTGCAAGCATTGGCGACACTGGCGACATTGCCGACGCCATAATCGACGATTGCGATCATTCGATCATCCCTTTCGTACTGTTGACACCTTTGATATCTGGGTTCACTTTAATGGCTATTGCCAGCGATTGGCCAAGTGCTTTGAACAAAGATTCTGCTTTGTGATGCGTATTGGATCCGTAATGAACCTTTGCGTGCAGTGTGATACCTGCGTGCACAGAAAACGCTTGGAAAAATTCGCGTACCAGCTCTGTATCGAAGTTGCCCAGTTTAGGATTTTCGAATTCTGCATCAAACACAAGGAACGGGCGCCCGCTGATATCCAGAGCTACAAAGCCTAATGTTTCATCCATTGGCACAAAGGCGTTGCCATAGCGGTTGATACCTTCCTTTGTACCGAGCGCTTCTTTCACCAGCTGTCCGAGCACAATGCCAGTATCTTCCACTGTGTGGTGACTATCGATATGTAAATCACCTTTTGCTTCTACAAGTAGTCCGATTCTGGCATGACTTGCAAACAATGTCAGCATATGATCGAAGAACCCTACCCCAGTATTGATTGAGATGTTGCTGTTGTCATCCAGATTCACCTGCATGTTAATGTCTGTTTCGAACGTTTTACGAGCTTTTTCTGCTGTACGCATTATTACATCCCCCTGTCTATGACTTGAATCGGATATTGATCGATTCTCCATGTCCTGTCAGCTGTTCCTCTTCTGTCAGCTGAGTGATAGCCGTTCTGCCTTGCTCCAATGCTTGTCTATCGTAATACGTGTATGTCGTTTTCTTAATAAAATCATCCACACTGAGCCCTGATGAAAATCTTGCTGTGCCGTTTGTCGGCAATACATGATTTGTTCCCCCGTAATAGTCACCTAAAGCTGTAGGAGCATAGGAACCAAGGAAGACCGATCCAGCATGTTTTATCTTTCCTAAAGTGGATAGCGGGTCAGCTGTCTGGATTTCCAAGTGTTCGGGAGCAAAAGCATTCGATAACTCGAAGCTCTCACCCATAGAATTTGTCAGAACAAGAGCACTATCCCCGTTGATTGCTTCGCTTGCGATTGCTTTGCGAGGCAGCTTCTCCAACTGGCTTTCCAGCTCTTTTTCTACTGATTGGATCAAAGCCTCACTGTCTGTCAAAAGGACTACTCTTGCATTTTCATCATGTTCTGCCTGAGCCAGCAAATCCGCTGCTATAAATGCAGGATCAGCAGTTGCGTCTGCAATGATAGCTACTTCGGATGGGCCAGCAATCATATCAATCCCAACCTGACCGAAGACGAGCATTTTCGCCGCAGCTACATATGCATTTCCCGGTCCGACAATTTTATCTACTGAAGCGATCGTTTCCGTACCATATGCCAGAGTTCCAATCGCCTGGGCACCGCCAATTTTATATATTTTATCCACGCCGGCAATTTCAGCTGCAGCCACTAAGACAGGAGCAATTGCCCCATTGTTCTTCACTGGTGTTACCATAATGATTTCCCTCACACCTGCCAGACGTGCTGGAATTGCATTCATCAGAATTGTCGACGGATATACCGCCTTGCCTCCAGGTACATATATACCGATTCGCTCCATCGGCAAGACGAGCTGACCGAGCTGTTTGCCTTCCTCGGCAGTCATGATGCGGGATGCTGTGACTTGCTGTTCATGAAAAGCACGAATATTTGCCGCCGCTTGCTTTAAAGCTGTCAACGTCTCAGGTGCCAATTTGGCTTTTGCCTCTTTTATCTCAGCTTCCGACACAAGAAGCTGATCTGTTGTTGTACCATCGAATTGTTCGGTATATTTCCGTACAGCCTGATCACCTTCCAGCCGGACATCCTTCAAAATAGCCGATACAGACTGAAGAACCTCAGGGTCAAAACCGCTGTCTGCTTTCCGGGTGCAAAACTGTTCGAGGAATTGTGTACTGGTTATTTTTTTCACGATTGCGCCACCTCTTCCTGTAAAACAGAAAGGTACGGCTGGAGAATATTCCGTTTCATTTTTAAAGAGGAACGGTTAGCAATGACTCTGGCAGTGAAGTGCTGGATATCTTCGATTACTTCCAAACCATTCTCTCTCAAGGTTGTACCTGTTTCGACGATATCGACAATGGCATCTGCCAATCCAAGCAGCGGTGCCAATTCCACGGACCCTTCCAGCTTGATGATGTCGACCGACTCGCCTTTTTCTAAATAATATTGCTTCGTGATATTTGTGTACTTGCTGGCGATCCGTTTTTTCCGGTCCGGCCAAACTTTATCCTTCTCAGCAGCAACCGCCATCTTGCAAGCACCAAATGGCAATGGGAAGAGATTGAATACATCCGGCTGGAATTCGGAAATGATGTCTTCTCCTACGATTCCAAGATCCGCAATGCCATGCTGTACATACGTTGTCACATCTACGCCTTTGGCGAAGAAATAGATTGCCTCATCCGTTTCAACGCTCAACTTGCGTCCTTTTTCCACCAACGGTTTGCTGTCTATGCCTCGTTCCTCCAAATATGCAAGGAATTGCTTTTCGACGCGACCTTTCGTTAATGCGATGACTGGTTTCATCTCTCGACCACCTCGTATCCTTCTCCGCTCTTAACAACTTGATAAACTCGATCATAATTTTCAGCTGTTGCTTCTGTCCTGATATCTACAACTGCATCTGGATATTTATACCGCAGCGCTTCAGCTGCAAACAGACCTTGCTCATCCGTCAGCAAGCATATGCGTTCCTCTCTATCTGGTGCTGGCAGCGCAGCCGCAAGAACGTCCATGTCAAATGCCAAGCCGACAGCGCTCATCTTTCCGCCAAACTGTTCGTACAGCTCGTCATATCTGCCGCCAGAGAAGCATTCTGCTCCACTTTCCGCCAGGAAACCTCTGAACATGGCGCCATTGTAATATGGAAGCTGCTTTACACGCCCCAGATCCACGATGACATCCTGATCAAGCTCTTCCAAAGCAGCCGCAAGCTGCTGAAGCTCTTGGATAACAGGTAATAGTTTAAAGTTATTTTCCCACGTCCCAGCGAATTTATCTAAAATCGCTGTTCCGCCAAATGCATCTGCTAATGCAGCGACTGCCTCGGCTGTCTCTTCATTTCCTGCTTCCTTGACAAGACGATATACCTCATCTTTTCGCTTATCGTGCATCGCTTGTCTAATCTGGGAAGCATCAGCATCATTAAGTTCCAGAGAAGAAATGAAAGTCTCGAAGATTTCCGTATGCCCGAGCTCGATGCTATACTGCTGCAATCCTAGTTCCCGCAGGAAGCGGACTGCTGTGAACAAACTTTCATATTCTCCATACAGACCTGGTGTCCGGATGATTTCGATACCAGCCTGATGGCTTTCGACACCTGCATGATCCTTTTTGAAGACTGATCCAGCATACGCCCATTTCTGCTGATCAGACTGCTGATTCGCAAGGGCACGAGCAACAGCAATCGTCCAATCTGGACGCAATACTTCGATTTCCCCTTCTTCATCGAACCATTTGAGCATCTTTTTAAGTGTCATACCGGCATAAGGATTGGTAAATGTTGTGCTATACTCAATAACAGGTGTTTCAATCGCTTGATAATTTCGTAAATTCACGACAGACTGGAACTTTTCATATATGCCGACACGATTGACAAGCTGTCGACCTGTCAAATCACGACTTCCTGCTGGTAAGAACATCTATAAGCCTCCGATTCTTTCTTTATCATTCTACCACTTTACTCAGATAAAGGATTTCTGTTGATTTGAATGTAACATAATGAGATACTAACGTCAATACATAACGAAAGGAGCAAGCATATGCCAGGAGATTTTCACGTACATACCCAGTATTGCCAGCACGGCGCAGACGATAAAATGGAAGCCTACATTCTGCAGGCGATCGAAAAAGGACTTACCCATTTATCATTTACAGAACATGCTCCGCTTCCGGAAAGCTTTACAGATCCCGCTCCACATCGTGACAGCACCATGGACCGAAACCAGGTGGAAGCTTATGTAATGGAAGGCAAAGCGCTGCAAAAACAATATAAAAATGAACTGCAAATCAATATTGGCTTTGAAGTTGATTATATCAGAGGCTACGAACAAGAAACACAAACTTTCCTTGACACATACGGTCCGGAAATGGATGATGGTATCCTTTCCGTGCACATGCTCCAAGCACCGGATAAGTCTTTCTTCTGTATTGATTATAGTGAGGATGAATTTGAGCGTGCCGCTGATGCATTTGGCGGACTTTTACCAGTATATAAAGCTTATTATGATAATCTCCAGTCTTCTATTGAAGCTGATCTTGGTCACTTTAAACCAAGAAGAATAGGTCACATTACGCTGATCCAAAAATTTCAGCTTGCTTATCAGAAGCCGGCTTCTTTCTCAGAGGAACAGACACACATTCTGGAACTGATAAAGAGAAAAGGATATGAGCTAGATGTGAATACAGCTGGACTTTATAAGCCATTATGTAAAGAAATCTATCCGCCAGTTGAGCTTATAGCGCACGCAGCAAAAATGGGAATTCCGCTTGTTCCTGGTTCAGACAGCCACGCGGCCGGGGGAATCGGTAAGGGTTTTGAATATTTATCTGATTATCCTCTTCAAATTCCGCAGAGATTGGCTTTATAAATAAGAAAAAACAGCTGCTTGTTTGTCCCAAGGTTGCAGCTGTTTTTTCTTACTAACTCCATACTATTTAGTTTTGTTGTTGTAAAAGTCCGCCTAGTATATTTTTCTATAAGGCAGAACCAGTTTTAACCAATAAGCTAGTATGCGGTATAATTCCGCTTGTTCCCATACTGGAATAAATACATATTTTTATCTTATGAAAAGCTGAAAAGTCATTCTTCAGAAGTATTTTTCTTTTTTGGATAGCCAATTAAGATGGCGATAATGCCGCAAATACCTACCAAGATTGGATAGAAGCTGTATGGAATGATACTGATTGGCGAAATTCCTGCAACGGTTGCAGCAGTCAATAATTGGGCTCCGTATGGTAAAAGACCTTGGATGGAGCAAGAGAAAAGATCTAATATACTAGCTGACTTTCTTGGCTCTATCCCATACTCATTTGCAATATTTTTGGCTAGTGGACCAGTAATCAATATAGAGATTGTGTTATTAGCAGTTGATACATCAGTTAGGCTAACAAGCCCTGCAATACTAAATTCTGCACCCTTTTTCGTTTTAATTCTGCGCGTTGCCAGGTGCAGAATATAATCAATTCCTCCATTAAACTTAATTATCTCTACCATTCCAGCTATTAATATTGCAAGGAAGGCAATTTCATACATTCCCGCCATTCCATCACCAATCTGCTGCATCAGGCTCATGAAATGGTAGCTGCCATCTATCCAGCCAACAGCTCCCGCAAGAACTATTCCCAGCACAAGTACGAGGAAGACGTTCATACCAATTAAAGCAAAAACTATAACTAGGACGTAAGGAATTATCTTTATCCAATTATAGTTTATATGTTCTACTTGAGCTGATTCACCAATAGCGATAAATCCTAAAATGATGCACGTAACAATAGCTGCAGGCAACACAATCAAAAAATTGACTTTAAATTTATCTTTCATCTGTGCGCCCTGCGTACGAACGGAAGTTATCGTTGTATCTGAGATGAAGGATAGATTATCACCGAACATCGACCCACCAACAATCGCTCCCATCACCAAAGCCATCGAAAGACTGGTTTCATCGCTTATACCAACTCCAATTGGAGCTAGTGCTACAATGGAACCAACAGATGTCCCCATCGACAAGGAAATAAAGCATGCAATGACAAATAAGCCTACAACTAGCAGGTTTTGAGGAACGACTGATGTAGTAAGGTTTACAGCAGACTCCACTGCTCCCATGCCCTTGGCAACTTCAGAAAACGCTCCTGCTAAAATGAATATGATCACCATAAGCATGACATTGCTATTACCTGCACCTTTGCAGAAAATATCAACCTTTTTAGTAAGAGATTCCTTTCTATTCATAGACAGAGCTACACCCGCTGCTATTGTGATTGCTACTATGACCGGAAAGTTATAAAAATCTCCTGTGATAACTCCGGATCCAATAAATAAAACTAGAAAAACAATAAATGGGATGAGAGCCCATGGATTTGCTTTCTTCATTGATTCACCTCTGATTTTGTTTTATTGCAAAAAAATAAAGCCCCTCTTACATTCATAAGAAGAGGCTTTATATCTATAAAACACTCCTCTTATCTATCAAGCCGCAGCTTGCTGGATTTGGCACAGCAACTCCATTACATAAGCTCCGCTGCCGAGATTTCTTCGGGCCAGTCCCTCCATCTCTCTAAATAAGAAGAAAAGAATATTTTTTCACAGTAAGTAGGATTATACACATCTCCTATTTTTTTATCAATAGTTTTAGGAAGTCCAGGCATTGCTTTCTCAATATCTCCTTATTAGAAAGGAAAATACGAGTAAAAGTGCTCTCTTTTGTCCCTTGCAAAATTATTGGCTGTAACGGCCTCTACTCCTAATTTATTTCATCCTTATAAAGTTATCGCTTCTAATTTCATGCATGTTTCCAATGAATGAAGCAGGAGATCGATGAATAAAAATATAATTAATTAAGTTTATGCGAATAACTCGTTAACACAGGGTGGTAATTGCTGTTTATTTGCAGTATAAGCTTCCTTTTTAGGAATAGGAGGATATCATGTTCTTCATCTTCTTAATTTACTTATCATTTATCAGCTTAGGTTTACCCGATTCAATACTAGGGTCTGCGTGGCCGCTTATGAATACTGATCTTGGCGTTCCGATTGGCAATGCAGGTATTGCTTCTATCATTATCTCTATAGGAACAATAGTATCCAGTCTGTTTTCTTATAGATTAATTAGAATACTAGGTACTGGCAGGATCGTGATAGTAAGTGTATCCATGACTGCTATCGCACTGCTTGGTTTCGCATTTTCTCCTTCATTTGTCTGGCTGATAGTATGTGCTATACCATTGGGACTGGGCGCTGGAGCAGTGGATGCAGCTTTAAACAGGTTTGTTGCTACTCACTACGAAGCAAAACATATGAACTGGTTACATGCATTCTGGGGAGTTGGAGCTCTGCTCGGCCCTGTTATATTATCAGTATTGGTTGTTTGGGGGAATTCTTGGAGAAGTGGTTATTTTACCATTTCATTAGTACAGTTTGCATTAGTCTTGCTGCTTTTATTTTCACTTTCAAAGTGGAAAAAATACGAAGATGCTGATAGTAATAGAATTCAATATACGAAAGAAACCAATTCAGAAAGTAAAATGGGATTGCTGAACTCCTTTAAGAAAAAAGGATCTGCCTTTGGAATGGTGTCATTTTTCTTAATAGCATCAACAGAGGCTTGTATAATGCTCTGGGGTTCAAGTTACTTAGTCAAAATAGAGAATGTCCCAGCCGAAAGTGCCGCTGGTTGGATTTCTTTGTATTTTCTTGGTATGACAGCAGGCCGTATGTTAAGTGGATTTCTATCAATACGTATAAAGAATGAAGCATTAATACGGCTGGGATGTACTTTGGCTGCTTTCGGTTTAGTTATAATGTTACTTCCATTTCCTACAATATTTACTCTATTATCCTTTGTCATTATAGGAACCGGTCTTGCACCAATCTACCCTTCTATGTTACACCAAACTCCTGTATATTTTGGAGTAGAACATTCACAAGCAGCTATGGGAATTCAAATGGCCTTTGCTTACACAGGTGCTACTTTAGTGGCGCCCTTGCTAGGACAGTTGCTAGCGACCATTTCCTTTTTGATATTTCCTTATTTTCTTCTAGTATGTGTAGCAGGGATAATGTTCTGTCGGTTGATTTTAATACGAGCTAACGAAATTAATGTTAAGCCTAAGAGATTGAGCCAATAATCACGTCTTGAAACTTCTTGATAGGTGAGAACGTAATGAAAGACGTTAGCAGAGTCTATAATCAACTTTTTTTGAAGAAATGAGGCTGTACATATGGATAAAAGTTTTAAAGATAGACTGCACAATAGAAGTTTGTATCTACCAGGAGATAAAGATTTTGCAGCTCAACAACTAGTATGCCTCGAACGGCTATACCACTTTAATCAAACGCGACCAACCGAAATAAAAAAAAGAGAAGCTTTGCTTAAAGAAATGTTCGCTGAGATTGGGGAAGGTTGCTATATAGAGCCCCCACTCCATGCAAATTGGGGTGGCAACCATGTTCATTTCGGAAAGAATGTTTACGCCAATTTTAATTTAACTTTAGTAGATGACACGCATATTTACGTCGGAGACTATACAATGATAGGCCCTAATGTAACGATAGCAACAGCTGGCCATCCTATCTGGCCCGAACTCCGTGAAGAAGCATATCAATTTAATGTACCAGTAACTGTAGGAAGAAACTGTTGGATAGGTGCTGGTGCAATTCTTCTTCCAGGTATCTCAGTAGGAGACAATACAGTCATTGGGGCTGGCAGTGTAGTGACAAAAGACATACCTTCCAACGTTGTTGCTATAGGTAATCCGTGCCGAGTACTCAGGGAGATTACGGATCATGACAAAGAATATTATTTCAAGAATTTAAGGGTAGATAAATAATAAGATGAACGAAGCCACACTTCACTACAAGTGTGGCTTTTTGCTATACATTTTTGGGACTGGATTAAGCAGGATACTGTGTGACGAGTACTACGTTCTTTTACACCAGACTTATCACTCTCCCACAGTCAAACAGAAAAATCAACTCAAAGTTTATGGGGTATTTCTTGTAAGAACAGTTTTCTTTTCTCATCCGTTGTTACGTTTACCCCAGAAAAATGAATCCATTTTGTGTCATCATTTCTTAATCCCAAGTCAGCTAGTGTTCTGTTGATAAAGACTCCCTGAATAGCGTTTCCACCTTCCGATTCAATGTAAGCTTTATCAGTTGTAGAAGTTGAAATGACAGTTGTTTTTCTTATGTTAGTCAATAATCCTTTCAGCTCACCTTTTTCTTTGTCTTCTAAAAAAGCAAAGCCACTCAACATCACTTTATCGATGAAACCTTTTAAAATAGCAGGTAAGTCCCACCACCAGACCGGGAAAATAAATATCAATTCCGTGGCTTGGCTTAATTTTGCCTGGTATTCCTTCACTAATTTGTACGGGGTTTCTCCCTTGTTAAATAGCTTCAATTCTTCAGCTGTATAAGCAGGGTTAAACTCATCTTTATAAAGATCGATCAATTGAAATTTCTCTCTTTTGGCTTCTAAGTCTTTTGTTATGCTAGTTAAGATCGCATGATTAAAGCTTCCTTCCCAAGGATGAGCATAGACAATGGTCTTCATAATTGTTTCCTCCTTTTTTCGCTTTCTTTGCATCATAGCTTGATGTACATTTAGTTTATTGAATGCCTAATCCTTCTACAAGTACGGTAATTAAAGTGCGATACTTACCTTAAGGAGAGTGTTGAATGGATCGCTATGAATTTAAAGATCAAATAAAAGATACTGGTTTTGGATTTACGTTGTCTTTAATTGGGGGGAAATACAAAATGTCAGTTTTATATGCCCTATATATGAGCAATGACCCTATTCGTTATAATCAGTTAAAAAGGATGCTAGGCAATATTTCTTTTAAAACATTAACCAATACGCTGAAAGAACTTGAAAACGATCAGCTAGTAAATCGCAAAGAATATCCTCAAGTGCCTCCAAAAGTGGAATATAGCTTAACCGAGAAGGGATTATCATTAATTCCTGTATTAGACGCAATTTGCTATTGGGGAGAAGAGCAATTAGAGAAGTAATATCTAAGTTAACAAATAGAATACAGGCACAACTAATGTGCCTGTAATTTACATCTTAAATGGATAAAGCTCCAACCAAAATAGCAACCAAAATCATAACAAGTGCACTTCCTACAGCGTATTTTGTAGAGAACTTAATATGATCTCTAAAGCTCACACCCACTAGTCCTATTAAGACGTAAACAGACCCTACCAGCGGACTTAATAAATGAAGTGGTTGGCCAAGCAACGATGCTTGTGCAATTTCTAATTTATTTATTCCAATTTGCGAAGCACTTTCAGCAAGGATTGGTACAATACCGAAGTAATAGGGATCATTTGCCATAAAGAATGTAAAAGGCATACTGGTCAAACCAACAAGAAGCGGTAATTGTGGGGAGAGTGCATCTGGAATGACATTTACGAGCGCTGTTGCCATGGCGTCGACCATTCCAGTGCCTTCTAATATCCCAGCAAAAGCACCTCCAGCAAAAATGAGTGAAACTACTGTGAGCACATTGCCAGCGTGAGCTTCTATTCTAGCCTTTTGATCACTTATCTTTGGATAGTTCACTACAGAGATTATGACAAAGCCAAGCATGAATAGTGCTGGTAAAGGCAAAGCAGCCGTCAAGAGACACAAAATGAGCGTCAGCGTAATTAATAAGTTAAACCAGAATAGTCGAGGTCTTTTCAATGAAGAGTCAGTCTCATTGCTTAGGGTTGATGCTAATTCATCTTCAGCATTCCAACTTTGCTGCTTTTGGAGAGATGGTGATATGCCCAATCTTTTTCTTTCTCTCAAACCAAAGAAAATACCAAGGCCAACCACATACAAAGCTGCCGCGATAATGGAAGGGAGGAGTGGTGCAAGCACTTCTAACGCGTCATAATTAAATACAGACATGACTCTAGCAGTAGGGCCGCCCCATGGGAGGACATTCATAATCCCCATACTCATAGCAGGGAGACAGGCAAGTATTAGTTTATTCATCCCCAACTTTTGGTATAGTGGCAAAAATGCAGTGACTACAATTAAATACGTAATCGTACCATCTCCATCCAACCCGACAAGGAGAGAGAGAATCGCTGTTCCTATTGTAATCTTTAAAGGATCCCCTTTCGATAACTTAATCACTCTATCTACTAATGGGTCAAACATACCTGCATCGATCAGAATTCCGAAATACAAGATGGCAAAGGCAACCATGATAGCAGTAGGAGCTATCGTCTGCGCACCATCTATAATCATTTCCCCAACATTCGTGAAACCTGCAAACAATGCAAATATTGCCGGGATGATAATCAGGGCATTTAAAGCGCTCATTTTATTACTCATGATCAAATACATAAAGACTACAATCATAGCAAACCCCAAGAAAGTCAGCATAACTTCGCTCCTCACTAATTCGTTGTTTTGATAACGCTTTCACAGACTGTTTTTAAAAAGAAGCTTTTTATCGCCCCTTCTTATCCAAGCTTCACTTGTCCTGATGGCTTACCATGCAGATTTGAATTAGGCCCTGCCTTCAGCAAAAAGCTTCCGCCATCGTGCCCTACCGTTCTTTTCACTTCTTCTGCTGCTTCCAATAATCTATCCAAATCAATTCCTGTTTGTATTCCCATTTCATGAAATGCATGGACTATATCTTCACTGGCGATATTACCAGCAGCGTTCGGTGCGTATGGACAGCCACCAAGTCCAGCAGATGAACTATCAAATATTGTCACTCTTTGCTGGAGGGCTGCCAAGCTATTCGCAAGTGCTAAGCCCCTTGTATTATGGAGATGCATGGAGAATGTAAAGTCAGGATATTCTTTTCTCATATTTCCTAAAACCTCATATATGAGATTGGGGTCTCCTGTACCTGAGGTATCAGCTAAAGAGACCTCTTTTATTCCCATGGCACGGTAGTAAGATAAGATGGCCAATAATCTTTCTAGCGGAACTTTCCCTTCAAAAGGACAGCCAAACGCCACAGAAATCGAACCGCTCACTGCCACATTCTTTTTATTTGCCAGTTCTACAATTGGTAACAGTGCTGCTTGTGCTTCTTCGACAGTTGCATTTGCGTTAGACAAGCTATGGGAGTCTGTTGCAGAGAGCATCAGTTTTAATTTTTTAATCCCAGAATTAATTGCTCTCTCTGCTCCCTTCAGGTTTGGAACCAATGCACGAAACGAAACATCTGATAAGTCTTGTACTTGCTTGACTACTTCTTCCGCATCACTCAATTGCGGAATAGCTTTTGGATGAACAAATGATGTCACTTCTATATGTTTCACACCTGCATCAGCAAAAGAACGTATCAATCGAATCTTATCCTCAGTAGGAATCCATTCCTCTTCCATCTGAAATCCATCTCGGGGACATACTTCCCAAATAGTAGCTTCTTTCGGCAGCCAATCATAACTGGGCATTTATATAACTCCTTTCTCATATAGCTTCTGGATTTGTTCTTCTGTCAATCCAATTTCATCCTTCAGAATGGCGGTGTTATGCTCACCAAGCTCTGGTGCACGGCTTCGAATCCTCCCAGGGGTAGCGGAGAACTTTGGTACGATTCCAGGCATTTTCACTGTTCCAAAACGAGGATGATCTACCTCTACGATATTTTCCCGTGCCTTATACTGCGGATGATTGAAAATATCTTCTATGCTTAAAATAGGGGAAACAGGCACCCCATCCTTGTCCATCTTATCCAGTAGTAAATCGTTATCTAAGCCGGCTATGAATTTTTTCACTATGTCCTGTAGTTCCTCGTCATGCTGCATTCTGTCTTGATTTGTTTTAAAAGACGGATGATCAATCAAATCTTCTCTGCCCATAGACGCGGCTAAACGTCTCCAGGTTTTCTCCGTACTGCACACGAGTACAACCCATTTTCCATCTTTCGTTTCATATGTTCCTGCTGGGCTTGAATGACCTGCTAGCATCGGAGCTCTTTCTCTAACCTTTCCTAGCTGATCATGCTCTGCAACTAGGAACTCCATCATACGAAACATAGCTTCATACAAACCTAATTCCACTACTTGCCCTTCAGCGTCATTTTTATCTCTATGATAGAGAGCGCTTACAGTTCCGAATGCAACAAATAAGCCGGATACATAGTCCAATAATGAAAAAGCCGGGCTTACTGGAGGTCTGTCAGAGTATCCTTGCAGATATGTGAAACCTGAGAATGCTGTACAAGGAGTCCCAAATCCTGCTTTCTCAGCATAAGGGCCTGTCTGTCCGTAACCAGATTGTCGTGTTAAAACAATATTTGGGTTAACCTCTTTCAATACATCATATCCAAGCCCCCATTTTTCTAAAGTGCCGGGACGGAAATTTTCTATTACAGCATCTGATGTTTTTACTAACTCTTTGAAAATTTCTTTTCCTTCTTCTGTTCTGATATCAAGTGTCAGAGATCTTTTATTTCTTGAAAGGCCCGGCCACCTTAATGATTCAGAATCTTTCCAAGGCCCTAATCCTCTCGTTGCGTCTCCTTTTCCAGGAAGCTCTACCTTTATTATTTCCGCTCCTAGATCACCTAACAAACAGGCTGCAAAGGGAGCAGCGATTACACTGGAAGCATCGATGATTTTTAGACCTGTAAGCGGTCCGTTATTCTCTGTCATACTATCCCCTCCATCAAAATCGGACTTATGGTTTGCTGGTCTGACCAGTTTATTGTATTGTGCCTTATTTTTATGAAAGCGTCAACATATATGTAAAAAAATAAAAATCCCTATCAATTAAATGACAGGGAAAAGTAAAATCTAAGTTCTATTTATTAAGCTCTCTCTTAAACGTTGTAAGTGTGCAGACATTGCTTTTGATGCCTCTTGCGCGTTACGCCTTTTTATAGCATCAAATATATCACGGTGCTCAGCTGATGAACGTTGTAACTTATCCTGTGATAATAATGTTTTCAGGCGAATTTGCTGCAGCATATTAAGATTCGTTTCTAATGTTGTGACAAGCACGAAATTATGAGTTGCTTCAGCCAATGCTAAATGGAACATGCTGTCGCGCTCCAATTTCTCTTCAAAACCCTCTTTTTTAGCTTCCACTTTTATCAAAGCAGCTTCCATTTTAGCAATATCCTCATCAGTGGCTCTCTCACATGCAAGTGCAGCTATCGTAGGTTCAATCATTTCCCTGGCTTCGAGAAAGTGCATAATCGATGTTGTTTTCATAAGATCCACTGGATCAAATTTATATTCCATAACAAGCCTTTGGTCAACGTTTTGTACGTAACGTCCGCCACCAGGTTTTGCAATGACTATGCCCTCTGCTTCCAGGACACGAAGAGCTTCTCTAAGAGAGGTTCTGCTGCATCCAAGCATACTTGATAATTCCCGCTCACCAGGAAGTCGTTCCCCAGGAAGTATCCTTCCTTCTTTAATCCGGTCCCTTATTTGATCTACTATTTGTTCGTATACTCTTGTATATTTAATTCCGTCAAAAAGATCGCTCATTATGTTCCCCCCCTTGCCATAGACACTAGAAGTCAATATGTTAAATATACCATATATCTTTCTTAGGAAGGTATTAGTGCAGCAACCGGTTTAATTGGGGGCAAAGTTATTGAAGCCGAAGAATAGAAGGGAATTACACAAATAGTTTTGTACGTGTTTATAAATCATTTATAATTCGATCGATAATCTCTGTATCTTTTGCAGTGGTGGTCACAGATAGAGAAAGTGTATCACCAACTGCGACACAGGAAAATTGGTATGGCATGTTGGGTTCAGGCCCTAGCGCAAATGAAAGTGATTCGATTTTTTCTTCTATTTCTTTTGGGAGTCTTATCAATCCTAAATTTGAGAATCCAGTAGTGTAGCCTGCTCCCTCATTCTCCCCAATCTTTTTTATCATGCTGTTTTTCACAAATAACGGTATACATTTCCCAATTCTCATTAACCTTTCCATTTCGCTCACTTTAGACTGGATAAAATCCGGAGTAATATCTGCAAACTGCCTTTTTAAATCTTGTGCCATATCGGTGAAACTCAAAGATTCAGCCATTGTAATCGCCTTATGAGTTACAAAATTACGTAAAGATTTACTAGGAAAAAAACCTCTGCAATCAATAGGAACATTGACTGTTATCTTATTATTGGAACCGTCTTTCCTTCTTTGTATTGCAAATTCGTTGCAAATATGGGCCATTATAAATTCGGTGATCGTTAAGTTCTTTGTTTTGGCTTTCGCTTTTATATGCGTAAGTTTAAACTTATGCGTCATGATCCTTGTAGCGACAGGTTGGTATTTAGGTATATAAGCGTCCTTGTCATCTTCAAACTTAGTCTTTCTTAAATCAGCATACTTCACGTATGCATCCTCCGCTTCTTCCAGGTGCATAGTCTCATTACAGTTTACTAACCTCTCTTTTATTACTCTTTCACCTAAGAGTTCAGAATATCTAGCCAACAAAGAACTAACTACCATAGCGAGACTGCGCCCATCGCATACTGTATGTAATACCTCAACAGTAAAATAACGCTCTCCATATATGACTCTTATCAGATGGTTGCTGCTCATTTTGAAAGAACTGCACAATGGTGGAAAATCGTTCTCGCTTACGATTTTTGGGGGAATTGCAAGAACTTCATGATAATGCCACATAAAACCACTCTTGAGACCCACGTTTAGAAAGGGTAGCCTTTGCATAAGATCATTTACTGCTTGCTGGAGTGTTTTAGGGATCAATGGATCTTTTAAGTGTGCTGAGACACTAAAAGTACCGGGATTATTTTCACTATGAACAGCAGCATAAAACTGCCCAAGGTGGTCAAGTTGGATTTTTGTTTTAGGTAAAAGGTTCAATTTATATATATCTCCTCTACTTCTATTGTTCTTCTGCATAAAATGAGTATTTTTAGTTCCTGAAATTATTCACTAAAAATTTAAGCCGTCCATTAAGGCTTTACGTATGTCAATGATTTTTCACTTAACCCAAATCTTGTCTTGATCAACTTTCTTGTGGATATGCTTTTCTTTAAGGGCCGGTAGTTCTGTAGAAGACTAAGCTAATAATCCAAAAGTCATTTAATTTATTTTTATAAATCAAATACATATCGATGTTACACTTGTAGCAGCGAAACAATTATATTAGAAGTTGATTTGCTTTAACAACACGTATAGGGACGGACTACACAAAAAGGGGTGAATTGTAATGTCAAAAAAGACCGAACTTGAACGAAAAGATATATTACGATTATCTAACGAAGAGTCAAATCGAATTACTAAAGAATGTATTGAAACTGCATTATTAATTTTAATGAAAGAGAAAGAATTCAAAGATATCTCTATAACGGATATAGTAAAACGCTCGGGTGTTTCAAGAACTGCTTATTACCGTAATTATTCATCGAAAGAGGATATTTTGAATAATTATTTAGAAACAGTAGTAAAAGCTATTACAAATAAAATGGATTTGACCACATATTCAGAAGATGATTTCGGTTTTTGGCACTCAATGTTCATGCAAGTGAGAAATCATTCAGAGATGTACTCCATTTTGCTTAAAGCGGGTTTTGAAGGGATAATACTTTCAAATATCAACAAAATAATGCTTGAAGATCTTCCTGCTGATACTATCAGTAAGAAGCAAAAATATGATATCTATTTTTGGAGTGGAGCTGTCTATAATATTCTAACGGAATGGATAACTTCTGGAATGAAGGAAAGTAATGAGGAAATGGCTCAAATATGTTGTGAGGTAATAGCGGAGGCAAATTCACCGATCTAGATTCATGGTATGAAGAATTAGAATTCTGATTATATTTTGTTATGAAAACCACAAGTCAAGTAATTCAATCAATAATAAATGCGTGTCCCTATAATGGACACGCATTTTTTATTTTTTCTTCAGTGTATATCCTATTACCAATATCAGTACCCACAAAGGCAATATAAATAGAGCCAAACGATAATCCGGCATAAATCCTATAATGACAAGCACCGCTGCCAGGAATAACAGTACAACATAATTGGAGATAGGATACAGCGGCAGCTTGAAGGATAACTTGCTTGCTGCTTCCTTTCCTATACGTTTACGGAATGCTAAATGGATGATAATAATCATACTCCAGTTGATGATGCCTGCAACTGTTGCAGTTGCCATCACATAGCCGAACACCTTTTCCGGCATTAAGAAGTTGACTACAACAGCAATTCCTGCCACCCCGGAAGAGAGTAAGATGGCTGGTACTGGTGCACCTGTCCTTTTGCCGGTACGCTGCAGGAACTGTGGTGCGTTGCCCTGCTTCGCTAGGGCATGCAGCATGCGCCCATTGCTGTACAAGCTGCTGTTATGCGCCGACACAGCTGCAGTCAAAACAACAAGATTCAATATTCCAGCGGCTGCCGGAATACCGACGCCTTCGAGTATTTGAACAAAGGGACTGCTTTCCCCGTCAATTTGATTCCATGGGAAGATAGCAGTGATTACAATCATTGAACCAACATAGAAGATTAAGATGCGGTACACAACTTGATTGATTGCTTTAGGAATCGTTTTCTTAGGTGAATCCACCTCACCCGCTGTTATCCCTACTAGCTCGACACCGCCAAAGCTGAACATAACAGGTACAAGTGCCAGAAGAACACCTATCATTCCGTTTGGCAGGAAGCCTCCTTCATCAAAAAGGTTGGAGAAACCGGTCGGTACACCGTTATTGCCAAAACCAGTGAAGATGATTATCAAACCTAAAATTATCATGCCAATAATAGCTACCACTTTGATGAGAGCGAAATAAAACTCGAATTCCCCATAAAGCTTGACACTAAGTAAATTAATGCAAGTAATCAAGATAAGGAATCCGAATGCTGTAAGCCAGGACGGTACTTCCGGAAACCAATATTGGACGTAAATTCCGACAACCGTCAACTCCGCCATCGTTACTGCCACATAATTGAACCAATAGTTCCATCCGGAAAAGAATCCGAAAAAGCCTCCTAAGTTCTCATAAGCATAATAACTGATGGAACCAGAGTTTGGCGTATCAACTGAAAGCTCACCCAGAGCCCGCATGATAAAGAATATCATCAAGCCGCCTACCAGGTAAGCCAGCGGGATTGCCGGTCCTGCTAATCCAATGGAAGAAGCAGAACCATAAAATAAGCCGGTTCCAATTGCTCCGCCCAGTGCAATCATCTGCACATGGCGGTTTTTTAACCCTTTTTGTAAATCGTTCGATGTTTGGTTGTTTCTATTCATAACTCATGCCCCTTACTACCTATTCCCACGTATCTTTTTATGTGTTGATAGCTAACATCTTCAAAAAACTATCTAGTACAACTCCAAAAAACACAGAAGAAAGAAATGTGGGATATATCGTATGCTATTGCAAATAAACTTAGTATAAAGAAAGATCATTTATGAACATTCTACGTGCACATTGTACCAGTGTAAGCTTTTCCTTCAATAAAGTCTATTGTAACCGAAATCGAGCTCTTACCTCCAACAATGATTGTTAACCTCTATTCCAGCTTTCCATGACTCAAGGATCTCTATTTGAAGCTATTCTGTAATCTAATAAGTTCTTTACAGTTATTTATTCAACTAACTTAAATTGAACTTTAAAATGAATCAAGTGAAAACAATCTCATCCAAAAAGTAAAATTATGATGTATGGAATCCTCAACTTAAAAAAACTCCCCTTCAGTAAACAGTTAGTTTAACTGATTACTTGAAAGGGAGCATATCAAACTGATCTTCCTTTTTCCTATCTTAACTAGGTTTAACTAAGATCTTACATTCATTTTTATCACTTATCAGTTTTTCAAAACCATCTGCCACAATGTTGTCCAGCTCTATAATACTCGTAATGACTGGCTTAACATTCAATGATCCCTTAGCTAACAAATCAATTGCTTGGCTAAAAATATTATTGTAACCAAGAGAGGAATTGATTTTCTTCTCACTGACTACTTGCATTGTTGGGTGATAGTTAACTGGATTCGCGAAAACACTGACAATCATAAATTCCCCATTAGGTTTGATGCAATCAAGAGATTGATTGAATGTAGCTTCCACCCCTGCAACATCAAAAGAGACATCCACTCCGCCATTCGTATTATCTTTAATGACTTGCGCTGCATCTTCCTCTATCGGGTTTATAACAATATCCGCACCCATTTCCAAAGCTAATTTTCTGCGTTCCTCATTTACTTCAGCCACAAAGATCTTACTTGCTCCTGCTGCCCTCAAACTTTCTGACAAAAGCAGTCCGATGGGTCCTGCACCAAAAAGCGCTACGCTGTCGCCAATTTTAAATTTGCTTTTTCTGATTGCTTGTAATACAACAGCTAGAGGTTCTATTAAAGCTGCCAATTCATAGCTAAGTGTAGCCGGCAGTGCAAATACATTTGCTTCTTTTACTACAACGTATTCAGCAAAGCCGCCATTCTCGTGAATTCCGTATGATTTCATATCAGGACATATATTATAGTTTCCTGTTTTACAGGTATCACACTCGCCACATCCCCAAATAGGTTCTACGGCTACTCTATCACCAGCTTTAAATTTGGTTACATTGCCGCCCACCTCAACAATCTCACCAGTAAACTCATGACCTAAAATCATTTTATCTTCTGTTACAAAGGTCTTATGCAGGTATTCGTGAAGATCAGTACCGCATATACCTGCGAATTTAACCTTGACTTTAACCGTATCTTGGCTGACCTCTGGCTCAGCGATATTTTCAACCTTTACATCTTTTGATCCGTAATATACTAAAGATTTCATTGTATTATCCCCTTTTTCAATGAAGTAGTTATATGCTAGTCCGTCTTAATTTGTGAGGTCTTTTATGTATTGTCCGATATCATTGCTTTGCTGATCAAGATTCTGTATATCTTCCATGAACTCTACCATTACACGAGATTGTTCTTCGGATGCAGTGGACACTTCACCGATACTCACAGTCAAATTCTCCATGTTTGTCCGTATTTCCTGAAGGGATTGACCGATTGTACCGACTGCTTCTTTCGTCCCGATGGAAAGCTTACGTATTTCATCTGCCACGACGCCGAATCCTCTTCCAGCATCCCCAGAACGGGCTGCTTCAATAGCTGCATTCAAGCCCAATAAGTTTGTCTGTGTTGAAATATCCTCAATCAGTTGAACAACCTTACTAATTTCCTGGGAGTTCTCATTTGCATGAGCTGCTTGACCATTGATATCCGTGCTCGTAGCAGAAAGTTCTTCAGCCTGCGCAGCAACTTGCTGCACTTTTCCCTGCAGACTGCTGACAATAGTGCGTAATTCATCCAGTTCCTCATCTAATATTTCTTCATCTTTCAAGGTTTTGGTGATTTGGAAAACACCGACAATCTCCCCGTTTTCATCACGTATGGGATTAGCGGAGTATTGCATACCGACACCGTAACGCTCTTTTGGAATATGTATTTGTACCTTTTCTCCATGCAGCGCTTGACGCAGTATATCGTTATCCTCAGAAAAAGCGAAATCGCCGACATTAACGCTATAATCAAAGTCTTTCGACTGGGAAGAAAAGATAAAATTCTCTGTGTCGGTAACGACAACAGCGCAATTCTCACCAAGGTTTTTTTTGATCTCAGGTGCTAGATGGACCAACGCTTGTAATGTTAGATTCATATTCTAATCTCCTATTCCTGGTTAGTTACTTTCTTCATGGTTTCTATTATTTGTTTGCTCTTTTCGTCCAAAGCTTGAATGTCATTCATGAATTCGACCATGACGACAGACTGCTCCTCTGATGAAGTGGAGACTTCATTAATGCTGAGTGTCAGGTTTTCAATGCTGGATCGTATCTCTGTTAAGGATTTCCCGATTGTCTGAACTGCTTCCTTCGTATTATCGGAAAGTTTACGGATTTCATCTGCCACTACACCGAAGCCTTTTCCTGCTTCGCCAGAACGAGCTGCCTCGATGGCTGCATTTAATCCAAGAAGATTTGTCTGTGTGGAAATTTGTTCTATCAATTGAACCACTTCACCTATTTGGCGGGAGTTTTGGTTTGCATTGTTCGCTTGCTGGTTGATGTCACTACTAGTAGCAGAAAGTTCCTCTGCTTGTGCAGCTACATGCTGTACCTTACCTTGCAATGCATCGATGACCTCATTCAGTCTGCTAAGCTCTTTATCCAGCTTCTCTTGATGCTCCAAAGTCCGAGATAAAGACAAAAGACCAACGATTTCGTTTGTTTCCATATCCCGAATAGGAGTTATGGAAGTTACGACTGGTACACCGAAAATCTCAGGATCTTCGGTTTTAGAAATAATGTGTTCTCCTTTGATGGCTCGCAAATAAACCTCATGTTCATCAAGTCTTGATTTTCCAGCTTCAACGTCCAGCTTCAAAAGCGTTGATGGAGCAAAATAAACAAACTTCTCTGTATCCATTACGCCTATTGCGGCTGTCGGACCTAGTGTATCTTTTATAATGGGGGCAATATTGACTACTGCCTGAATCGTAGAATTCATAAACAAGCTCCTCCGTATGTATTTCTTCTATATACATATCGGTCAGAAGTACTAGAATGTGAAGCGCTTCACTATAAAAAGTCTGATTTTGTCAAAATAGGTAGAATAGTTTTATAAACGGAAAAGTAGGATGGTACATTTATGGAGAGAAGATTTATACATAACGTAGAAGAGTAGATAACATGATAAGACTAACCTGATTTAAAATGTATATAGAGTAAATACAAATTGAATAAGCCACTTTTTATTCCACTCTAGCGGAATTACTTCTTTTGTTTCTTTAAATGATCCAATGAATGAATTACAAAATATTTTTTTATTAATCCGTTTTAGCAGCTGAAGAT
>NZ_NPBF01000019.1 GCF_002272135.1 Virgibacillus sp. 7505
ATTTTTTTATTAATCCGTTTTAGCAGCTGAAGATAAGCTAGAATTAAAATTCCCTCAAATTTCCTTAATTGGAATATAGAATCAGTCTCTGCCTTGATTGTACCGTCGGATTAGATGAGCAATGGATTGGAGATTTACCAGTGTACTTGAAGTTTATTACCATTTGGATCAAAAGTGGGAAAAGATATGACCAATATATTCTTTTATATCCTCGACCTTAACTTGATTATCAATTAAGTGTTGATGAAATCTAGTTTATTCTGGAATTGTGAAGCCAATGCTAAATTCTTGTTTGTTATCAATTGTAAAATGTGCAAATGTTTCATCTTCGGTAGGAACTAGGATAAGCAAGAAGGGCCCTTCATTTACTTTTAAGATTGCAAGTTCATCAGGATTATTTAGTTACTCAAGTCCTAATACATCTCTATACCATTGTGCAGATAGTTCTAAATTTTTTACAGGAATTCTAATATAATGTACTTGTTCAATAAATGATTTACTCATAGTCTTCTCTCCTTTGTTTTATCTGGTTTATCATAGTTCGCTTTCTATATACCTTTCCCCTTCCATTGAAGAACACCCGAAGTCAGCTATGATTATCCATCCTCAAAGCTACTTTACCGCCATTGCTCGCTTCCAGATTAAAATCTTCTAAAAGGGGATATGCCCCTAGTGAGATTACGATATTTAACTATCCCTCGAAGCCTGGAAGAAAAGGAGAAAAATCAAAAAAACAAATATAGACCCGGAATACCTGGTCTATATTTGTTTTTTAAATTCACAAAGAAAACTTGCATACTAAAGTTAAAGTGTATCTAATCACTGTCAAATAACAAAGCAGCTCTTGCTTGTAAAACTCAGACTATTGTCTAATATCAATCCACCAACGGTCATCAGCATTTAGATCCTCCGTTGTCCCAGACCCAGAGTAGTTAAAGGCATCAAGGAAAGGAATCCAGTTTATCTTCATCTACAAAATAACCTAAGTTAAGCTTCAGACTATTTCTCAAATGACAATTTTTGATTTCATTACATCAAAATCCATGGAATCAACTTCTAGCAAATTTAGACTTTAATATCAAAGTACCTGTACACCATTCATTCATCGATTGCTTATGCAATCTTTGTACTTATTAGTTACTTAGCCGCTCTCAGTTCTTTGAAAAGTAAAAATGTAAGGAAGTTTTTAACTGGAGATCCTACTCTATTGATACAAGATGGAAAGATATTAGAAAAAAATGAATAAACTGCGCTACACGCTAGATAACTTGAACCAACAATTACTGGAACGTGACATATTTGTGATTGATGAGGTGCAATATGCCATTATTGAAACAAAGGGGTTTGTCTGTACTAAAGAAAGATCAATTCAAAAATACAACCAAACAAAATCTATTTATATCTACTACTTCGCAATCAGCCAAACTTCCTATAGAGCTAATTATGGATACGCAATTTATGGACAGAACCTACAACAAAACAATATATCTAGAGATTGGATAGAAAAGCAATTGTACAAACAGGGAGCTAAACATTCGTGATGTAAACTACGCGATTATAGGAGGAAATGGTGCTTTATATATTGATGAGTACAGTGATAACTAATTTCACCTATTGATAAAGAATGATGCAGCTCTGGATTCACTGTTCAAAGGCTTGCATCTGAAAAATTAAAAACCTCCCCAATTTGGGGAGGTTTTTCACTTTGTTTGATTTATACATCCAATTAAACGACCTTCAATTTGCTTTGCATATCTTTTAACACTATCATCTTCCGTTAACTCCACAAGTGCTGTCGGCTTTGGCATGCCTATCCTTGTACCATTATCACTTTCGTACACAACTATTTTACATGGAAGGAAATAACCTACCAACTGATTTTGCTGCAGCACAAGTTGGGCATCAAAGGATCACATACTTCAAGAACGCGAAATGATTGATCAATCCCAAGCCTTTGTCTTGCAGCTTTTCCTTGATGCCAAACTGCCAAATTAAACCAAATTGTTATTTTTTTAGATTCTCTTCAATATCCAACAGCTTCTTCTATAGTCTTGGAAATGTCCAAAGTAAAATGAAACATATTCGTCCATCTCCTTCTTATTAGTTCTAATGCAAGTTAGCTAAGAATATCCGTCCATATCTTTATGGTTGTAGCAATAATCAGCACTGCGAGTATTCCCTGAAGCAGTTTAACATTCATCCTTTTCCCCAATGCAGCCCCTATCGGTGAAGCAACGAGACTTGCGACTACAATAATAATGGAAGGAATCAACGGTACCTGACCTGTTGAGAGCTTACCTGCAACAGCTCCTATAGAAGAAATGAATGTAACAGCCAAGGATGTGGCTATTGTCATACGAGTAGGTATTTTCAGCACGACTAACATGATTGGCACGAGAAGAAATGCTCCTCCAGCTCCTACAATCCCTGCTCCTATCCCCACTAAGAATGATAAACCTGCTGCCAATCCTGTAGAAAATGTAACGTCGGACAGCTCTATATCATCCTTCCCCTTCTTAGGGACAAACATCATTATTGATGCAATGATAGCTAATATTCCATATACAAGGTTGATGTCTTCTTCGGCTAAAAGACGTGAACCAAAGCTCCCAATAAAACTTCCAACCAAGACAGCAATCCCCATGGTCAGTATGAGACGTTTATTCAAGTAATTCCCCTTACGGTAAGCAAATACCCCGGAAAGTGTCGAAAAGAATACTTGAACAGCCACAATACCGGATACTTGGTAAGCGTTGAAACCTGTGAAACCCAATAAGACAGGTACATATAATAACAAGGGGTAGTTTATAATTGCCCCGCCGACGCCGAGCATACCGGACAGCAGCGAACCAATCAGACCTATGACGAATAGGATCAAAATGAAAGTGATATCCATTCTGCTGCTCCTTTCTTACTAAAAAAAGAGGGAGTAACTCTCCCTCCTCTGGATTAACCTTTTTTTATCCAAAATTTCAATACGCCATCTTCTTCTGTATCTTGCAGTAAGTCATGGCCGGTAGATTTTGCCCATGCACTAAGGTCGGCTTTTGCCCCTTTGTCAGTCGCATGTA
This sequence comes from Virgibacillus sp. 7505, assembly GCF_002272135.1. Taxonomy (GTDB): domain Bacteria; phylum Bacillota; class Bacilli; order Bacillales; family Amphibacillaceae; genus Terribacillus. Next base: position 3,072 of record NZ_NPBF01000019.1, read on the forward strand.
CTTCCAACACATCTCCTGCATTTAACTCATTTATCGCTTTCTTTGTTTTGACGATCGGCATTGGACAAGCTAGTCCTTTCGCGTCTAACACTTTATCACTGTTCATTTTTATAAGCTCCTTTACTTCTTGATTTAACCATGAATAGCACAGCGGTTCGGGCCAAATTCCATTTCACTTTGCTCATTTGCGTCAGGGCTGATTTTCCCCATATTTGTTTGACGAATTTCTTGATAAGCATTCGGCTGAGGTGGCAGATTTTCTGATACTGCTTTACGGAATGTTTCTTCATCCATATTTAAACCATTATTTTTTTCAAATAAATCCCCCAGTTTTGCCTGAACTTCTCCTTTATCTCCTAGCTCACTTGTGTTGCTGAAGTGTGCAGGAAGGACGATAAGCTCATCATTTAGTTGTTCATACGTGTTATAAAGCGTATTACGTAAATCATCTGCCCAGTCACCTGCTTTTCCAGCAAGATCCGGACGTCCAATGGATTCCACAAATAAGATATCTCCGGTCAGCAAGTATTTATCATCCACAATTAAGCTGGTACTTCCGATTGTATGGCCTGGAGAGTAGATAGACTGAACACGTACAGTCGCTCTACCTACTTGCAAATCTTTCCCTTCTTCTAACGGCTCATAAGCAAACTGAACTCCCTCAGCATCTTTTGGAGGCAAATGATAGACTGCTTCCGTCTTGTCACGCAACAAGCGCCCTCCGGAAATATGGTCAGCATGAAGATGCGTATCTACAACATGTTTGATTGTAATGTTTTTCTCTTTGGCGAAATCAATATAACTATCTACAGATCGGCTGCTGTCAACGATGAGTGCCTCGCCATCCGATTCGATGAAATACGAGAGACAGCCTTTACCAACACGGACAAACTGATAGATGGATCCACCATTGCTAAGGTCCCCAATCTTAACGGGTTTAAGATACTCGCTCCAAGCTCTCATTCCACCCTGCAAGACGAGCACATCTTCAAAACCGGCTTCATCCAACATTTCTGCAACCATTTCGGATGATCCTTGTTTGGCACATACGACAAGCAAGTCTTTATCTTTTGGAATTTTATCAACGATTTCTTCGACACCTTCAATTAAATCGAAGTACGGCACGTTCAAATGTTCAATATGAAAGCCTTCAATTTTCCAGTCACCAAATGCATCTTGGTTCCTTACATCCAGAATAAATAAAGGTTCTTTGCTTAATACCTTTTCTGCTGCTTCTTTTGCAGTAATTAATTTCATATTCCCTTTCCTCCTTAGAATGTCAAACTGATATTGGCATCGGACGCATAATGGATGAAGCTCGCTGCTCCCCCGACTTCAATGCTTTCTATAAACTGATCTTTATCTAAACGCATCACATCCATTGTCATTTGGCATGCAATGATTTTCACACCTAGCTCTTGAGCCATTTCCACTAGTTCAGGAATGGAAGGCACATTTTCCCGCTTAAAACCTTCTTCAAAATGTTCATTTCCTGCTGGAATCGGAAGCTGCTTATGAGCTTCTTTATGAATCAAATTCAATCCCTCAAAAGTGAAGAATATCCCTACTTCTGCGTCGCTTGCTGCTGCAGCAGTTGCTACGTTAAACACTTTATATGCATCAAACAAACTTCCATTACTGCGATGATTGCTACTTTAGTTGCCATTTCTAATTCCTCCTATTTGAGTTATTATTGATTCTTTTCTAATGGGCCAGACCATTCCACCATACCCTGGACAGCATTCTTGATATTTTTGAATCCTTTTTCCTCCATTTGCTTAGAAGCCAAATCACTGCGACTGCCTGTTCGGCAGACAACGTATATTTCTTTATCTTTGCTGATCTCGTCCATACGATCTTCCAGTTCTCCTAATGGAATAGAAACTGCTCCTGGTATATGGCCAAAGGTATATTCAGCTGGCTCCCGAACATCCAGAATTACGACGTCTTCACCTGCATCCAGTTTCTGAATAATTTCTTCGTTTTGAACGGTATGCGGGAAGTTTTTATCTTCTTTCGCTTCTGCATCACCCGATTTGCGAAGGTAGTGTTTCAATACCTCTCCTTCTTCTGTTGAACCGAGATACTGGTGACCGCTGCTTTTTGCCCAAGCTTGTATATCTGCTAGAGATCCTTTGTCAGTGGCCTGAACCTCGATAACCTGTCCTGGCACGACCTCTTTCATTGCTTTCTTTGTTTTGACGATTGGCATCGGACAAGCTAGTCCTTTCGCATCCAATACATGATCTGTTTTAATACTCATTTTTATCCCCCATTTAGGTTAATTCTGTTTCACTTTCCCAGGCATTCATGCCACCGGTCATATTCTTCACTTTGAACCCTTTATTTGTTAACCACTCTGAAGCCAGTCCACTACGATTTCCGGATCTGCATACCATGATGTATTCCTTATTTTTATCCAATTCGTCTAAACGTGTCAGAACCTCTCCTAATGGAATGTGTTCAGCACCTGGAATTTTACCCAGAGCCACTTCATTGTGTTCTCTTACATCAATAATGTGAAGCTTCTCTTTCTTTGCTAGACTCTCCACCACTTTTGATGGCAAAATTGCTTCGATTTCTGGTTTAATACTCATTTTGCTCCTCCTTTATTGTTAGTGTGGTAAGAACTTATCATCCTCATCTAAATACCCATATGGGTATTTTATAAAGTAAAAAAAATAACTTAAGAATGAGCTTCGTTAAGATCCCGAATACCCATGAGGGTATATTAGCAAACAAAAAAAATAATGTCAACAGCGGAAATCTGTAATTATTTTCATACCTAATTATTAATGATATCTTCTATCTTTACCTAATATAAGCTGAGATATAAAACATTGACTTGATACCCACAAGGGTATATATTAAGTTGAGTAACATTCTGTTTTTTAATTACTATTAGAGGATTGGTGATAATGATCTCTACGCTTCTAATCTTTGCGCTGCTTGTCTCTTTCAGCCTTTACAGAAGATACTTTCCTGTATTTAATGTTCCTTGTAGCGATAGATTGTATTCACAAATTAATCAAGTGGTTAAAATAGACTTACGCGATTATAATAAATCTTATGGAAGTTATGTAGACGATACAATTCAAATTCCAGTTGCGTATCTTAAACGGCATATGCACGAAATACAGGGTGATCAAGTTTTCGTCATCGTTTCTAATAAAGTAGAAAAAAATATCGGAATAAGGATATTGCAAAATAAAGGCTACAATGTAATCGGCTTTAAATTAACGGAATGCGATTGTAAATGCAATATACTAAAACTTATTTAAGGAGGAAACCTTATGAAATATGATAACCAAAGTAAAAATAGAATAAAACGTATCGAGGGACAGTTACGCGGTATATTAAAAATGATGGAAGAAGATAAAGACTGCAAGGACGTTATTACACAGCTGAGCGCTACAAGAACTGCGATTGACCGCACTATTGGTGTAATTGTGAGCTCTAACCTAGTGGAATGTGTTCGAGAAGCTAACGAGAACGGGACAGAAGCTGACGAATTGGTGAAGGAAGCAGTAAATTTGTTAGTTAGAAGCCGATAAGTAAATAGTAGTGGGGTTGACTTTCATCCTCACGCCCTCTAATATACCCCTATGGGTAAATTAAAATGTTGGAGGAATTAATCTATGCAAAGTAATAAAGTGTTAGATGCCAAAGGACTAGCTTGTCCAATGCCAATCGTTAAAACGAAGAAAGCAATCAATGAACTGAATATAGGAGATGTGTTGGAAGTACATGCGACTGACAAAGGGGCAAAAGCTGATCTCAGCGCATGGGCGAAATCCGGCGGCCATGCGTTACTACAAGATACAGAAGAAGATGGCGTATTGAAGTTTTGGATTAAAAAAGCATAACAAAATGATACCTATGCAGGTATCAAAGAATAGGAGAAATGAAAATGACAGAAACAAAACGTACGACTATCGTTTTATTTAGCGGTGATTATGATAAAGCAATGGCAGCATATATAATAGCCAATGGTGCTGCTGCATATGACCATGAGGTGACAATATTCCATACGTTTTGGGGATTAAATGCACTTCGCAAAGCGGAAGATGTAACAGTCAACAAAGGATTTCTGGAGAAGATGTTTGCAAAGATGATGCCTAAAGGTGCAGATAAAATGCGTCTCTCTAAGATGAACATGGCTGGAATGGGTCCTAAAATGATTAAAAAAGTAATGAAAAAACACAATGCAATGACCCTTCCGCAGCTCATAGAAATGGCGCAGGAGCAAGACGTCAAACTCGTTGCTTGTACGATGACAATGGATTTACTGGGGCTACAAAAAGAAGAACTGTTAGATGAAATTGAGTATGCAGGTGTTGCCGCATATCTTGGTGATGCTGAAGACGGCAACGTAAATCTATTTATCTAATATTGATCGGAGAGAGAACCTTGGAATATATCCTATACATTCTTATTGCTTTAATAATCTATTTTGTTATACGGAATCGCTTTTCGAACAAAGCAGCTAGACAAATCAGTACCGCTGAACTTAAAGGTATTTTAAAAGATAAGAATAAACAGTTTATCGATGTCCGTACCTCTGGTGAATATAGAGCAAACCATATTAAGCAATTCAAGAATATTCCACTTCATGAATTGAATAGCAAAGCTTCGAGCCTAGATCAAAATAAAGAAGTGGTTGTAATCTGTCAAAGTGGTATGCGAAGTTTGCAAGCTGCAAAAGTGCTTAAAAAAATGGGATTCAATTGTATAACCAATGTCCGAGGAGGCATGAATACTTGGCGCTAATTAGTTAGAACACAATCATATAGTGCCAATTTTAAGTAAGGGGTATGAGTGTTGAACACTCATGCCCCTTTTCTATTTTTATTGCCATGAACTCAATTGCCTATAACTTTGAGGTTCATAAGTATGAAAGATTGGTGTGTATATTTAAACTGTATATTAGGAGAACTTAAATTAATAAAGAGCAATAGTAATTGCCAAAGTTTATTGACCAAAATGAATAATAAAGATAAACTTCCAACATAAATAGAATATGGAAGATAATTATCCGTGATACGTTTATTCACTGATTTTGGTCATCTGCCAGCTTCTAATTTCCTAGCATACTTAATTTCTTTAACGTTAATTTACTAACTACTTGATAACCCTTTCCTACCCCATTAGGTTTTACAATTACGGTACCCATATCTGGAATACGACCTAAACCGATTCCAACTGAAAAATACAGGCAATGATATATTGATTCCCACCTACTTCCGGTATTACTTCTAGTATGGAATTAAGTTCATTCAAAATTCTTCTTATCTTTATTTGTTAATTCTCTACTCAATTTATACAATTCAATCCCGAATAGATTAATAACAATATAGCTACCTCCAAATGCTAACTGTGCCGTTCTCTTGTCCTGCAAAAAGGGCTTACTGTAACAGGATATTCAATTGGAATTCCTAAGTATCGGAGAATTTCTCCATAAATAGCCCGCCTGCGGCCCATCTCTGTAAGATTTTCTTTGGGGTAAACAGTCTTAAAAAGTCAGGTTAGATAGATCCCTTCCGACTGTCGCTTCACCATACTTTGCATAGAATATATATCCCCCTTTTTTAACGGAATTAAGTAATGATTTATTCAAGCAAAGCCCCCCCTTCTAATAAATTCTCAGTATAATGATAATATATGTTACAGGCATGTTTATGTCTAAAAATAAAAGGGCATTATAGAGTTCTTTATTCCTGTCAGTTTTTAGGTTCAAGTTCTGGAAAAAATATAATGAAATTTGTCTATTGCTATATAAATTATATGTGTTAGTATAATAGATGCGTTATTTGGAAAGCTGCTATTCAATATATCTGGATCTTTCCAAGCAGATAATTTTGACCACTTCTCTCTTGAGAGAAGTTTAAGGGCCATACGGACAGCCGGGTCAAATGCCGATTGGCAACTTTAGTTGCCCTATTGATTGAGTTAGAAGCTCAAATTTTATAAGTTGGTTACTTTACAACCAGTGCTTATGCACATCAACTTGTGAAACGGTCAATAAGAGTGGTAAAAGTAATTATTTGCTATTAGACTCTGATCCTATTTGATATATTCTTGAATATTAAAAAGCTTTCTTGCAAAAGACTCAGTTTAATCGAACTGCTTTTGTTCTGGAGTTACTATGCTATTTTAATATTGATAATTATATCTAAAGCAAGTGTGATGCGCGATTAGCGTTTCTGGCACTTGCTTTTTTGTTTTTAGGGAACTATTTCTAAGTATTTCTTTCCTGCAGCCGTGCAAGTGGCAACAACTCTGATCGCTTGGTTGGTTCAGTATTCTTCTTTGCTAGACAAAAATCTATCTTAGTTAGGAGATAAAAGAATGGGTAAAGCACTTATTATTGGCGCTGGCGGCGTAGCTTCAGTAGCTGTTCACAAAGCCGTTCAAAACAGCGAGGTATTTGAAGAGATTTGTATCGCAAGCCGAACAAAATCTAAATGTGATGAATTAAAAGCAAAATTAGATGGCGGTAAAACAAAAATCACCACTGCGCAAGTGGATGCAGATAATGTAGATGAGCTAATCGCTCTAATCGAAGAAGTAAAACCGGATATTGTCATGAACTTAGCATTGCCGTATCAGGATTTGACGATCATGGATGCTTGTCTTGCAACAAAAACACACTATATGGACACAGCAAACTACGAGCCAGAGGATACAGCTAAATTTGAATACAAATGGCAGTGGGAATACCGCGAGCGTTTTGAAAAAGCAGGAATCACTGCTCTTTTAGGCAGCGGTTTTGATCCAGGTGTTACAGGTGTGTTTTCTGCATATGCACTAAAACATTACTTTGATGAAATCGAATATATCGATATCCTTGACTGTAATGGCGGAGACCATGGCTATCCTTTCGCAACGAACTTCAATCCGGAAATCAATATCCGTGAGGTTTCTGCTAACGGAAGATATTGGGAAAATGGCGAATGGATCGAAACAGAACCAATGGAAATCAAGCGCGAGTATGACTTTGCTGAAGTTGGAAAAAAAGATATGTACTTGCTTTACCATGAGGAGCTTGAATCTCTTGCTCTGAATATCCCTGGTATCAAGCGTATTCGTTTCTTCATGACATTTGGCCAAAGCTACCTTACACACCTTAAAGCTCTTGAAAATGTAGGAATGACTTCCATCGAACCAATCGAATTCGAAGGAAAACAGATTATTCCACTTCAGTTCCTAAAGGCTGTATTACCAGATCCAGCAACACTTGGACCGCGTACAGTTGGAAAAACAAACATTGGCTGTATCTTCAAAGGTAAAAAAGACGGCAAAGAAAAAACTTACTATGTATACAATGTCTGTGACCACCAAGCATGCTACAAAGAAGTTGGTTCCCAAGCTGTCTCTTATACAACTGGCGTTCCTGCCATGATCGGTGCCGCTATGATCATGACTGGCAAATGGAACAAACCAGGCGTGTTTAACATTGAGGAGTTTGATCCAGATCCATTCATGGAAGAGCTGAACAAATGGGGACTTCCATGGGTAGAAGACTTCAATCCAGTGCTAGTTGATGAGCCTGCAGCTAAAGATCAGGAGTCCGTTCGATAACATGCGGTTTGAAGAATTACCAACCCCTTGTTATGTAGTTGACGAAGGTCTCATCGAAAGGAACCTAAAAATCCTGAATGGTGTCATGCAGCGTACAGGAGCAAAAATTGTGTTAGCGCAAAAAGCTTTTTCCATGACAGCAATGTACCCCTTGATTGGAAAGTATTTAAGCGGCACAACAGCGAGCGGCCTGTTCGAAGCTCGTCTAGGTTACGAGGAAATGGGCAAGGAAAATCATGTCTTTGCCCCTGCCTATCGTGAAGATGAAATCGACGAAATCATATCCATTTGTGATCATATTATCTTTAACTCTTTCTCACAGCTGGAAAAATTTAAGGATAAGGCTCTTGAGGCTGGCAGAAAAGTTGGCTTGCGTATTAACCCTGAATGTTCCACACAAGATGGACATGAAATTTATGATCCATGTGCCCCAGGTTCCAGATTCGGAGTGAAACAGGAAGATTTCTCTCCAGAGTTGCTTGAAGGTGTTTCAGGACTGCACTTCCATACCCTTTGCCAGCAGAATTCGGACGATTTAGAGACGACTCTGAATGCCGTGGAAGAAAAATTCGGTCAATGGCTGCCGCAAATGGAATGGATCAACTTTGGCGGCGGTCACCATATCACTAGAGAGGATTATGATATCCCCACTCTAGAAAAGTGTATTAATAGAATGCAGGAAAAGTACGATTTAGAAGTATATCTTGAGCCAGGAGAAGCCATTGCGCTTGATGCAGGCTATCTGATTACATCAGTGCTTGATATTCATAAGAATGGAATTGAAATTGCCATTCTTGATACTTCCGCAACTTGTCATATGCCAGATGTATTGGAAATGCCATATCGCCCTCCTCTATTTGGCTCAGGCGAAGCTGGTGAGAAGCCATTCACATATCGACTTGGCGGGCAAACCTGCCTTACAGGTGATGTAATAGGAGACTATTCTTTCGATCTGCCATTAAAAGCCGGCGATAGATTAGTTTTCGGAGATATGGCTATCTATTCCATGGTAAAAACCAACACATTCAACGGTATGCCCTTACCTGCCATTGCGATACGAGATAAAGATGGAGATTGTAAGGTCGTGCGCGAGTTTGGTTATCAAGACTTTAAGACGAGATTAGCTTAAATGAATTTTCATACTTCCTTCTCTTAGGATGCTGGTATCTAAAATAGATCCGTCCACTTAGAGAGGGCACTAAAATACCGGATTCCTCTATTGGAATCCGGTATTTTATAATGCGAAAAGCTCCAGCAGAAGTGCTGCATATGACATTAAGAAGACATAGAGTCTCTAGTTCATCAAGAGGATGTTACATAACACAAACTAGATGAATATATCCTTAGTTATAAGTTTGTAGAATTTCAAATAGAAAATACCTCGACTGATCAGGGCAGCAAGCTAAAAAATGCATACAAAAAGGCTGTCACGTGACAGCCCTTTTATACAAACTTTATTTCTTAATACTCATCTGATTTACGGCTATTCTCTACAGCTTCATCAGTAGCTTCATTTGCAGCTAATGAACCTTGACCAAATTTCGTGTGCCCTGCTTCGCGTCCTGGAAGCTTATTTTCTTCTTTGTTTTCTTTGATTTCTTTCAGCTTCGCCTCAATGCCTTCCTTCACACGACGGCCATATTCCTCATCTGCCTGTGTAAAGTGCTCCACCATGGCGTCTTGGATTGATTTATCACAAACAGCCAAAGCATTAGACAAGTTATTGATTAACTCATCTCGCTCCCAATCCTCAAGGTTGCGATACGTTTCACCTGCTTGCCCGTAGTTATTCGGGCGATCGATCGGCGCGCTCATAGCTGCAGCGTTATATGTTGGACGGTGCTGCGGCCGTTCTCCTTTATCCGCTTCCTGCAAACCGCCAAGCATGGATGGTTCATAATTGATATGTGGATTGTCACCAGACTCTCTCGGATCACGGAAGTCCATTTGTCCACGATGCTGGTTCGTATGAACAGTAGTTTTAGGTGCATTGACGGGCAATTTCAAGTAGTTTGCACCCACACGATAACGCTGTGTATCGGAATAAGAGAAAGTACGGCCCTGCAGCATTTTATCGTCTGAGAAATCCATTCCATCGACAAGCACACCAGTACCAAATGCTGCTTGTTCGATTTCCGCATGGTAATCTACCGGGTTACGATCCAATACCATCTTTCCGACAGGCAGCCACGGGAATTTATCTTCCGGCCATAGTTTTGTATCATCAAGAGGATCAAAATCAAGCTCTTCATGATAGTCATCTTCCATGATCTGAACGAATAGCTCCCATTCCGGGTAATCCCCTTGCTCTATTGCCTCATATAAATCTTGTGTTGCATGACTGGTGTTCTTTCCTTGAATGTAATCTGCTTCTTCTTGGGTCAAATTTCGGATGCCTTGCTTCGGTTCCCAGTGGTACTTCACCAGGACTGCTTCTCCCTTTTCATTTACCCATTTATAAGTATTGACACCTGAACCTTGCATATGGCGATATGTTGCTGGTATACCATATGGCGAGAATAAGAATGTAATCATATGTGTTGCCTCAGGCGTACGTGACACAAAGTCAAACATGCGCTGCGGATTAGGGACGTTTGACGCTGGATCTACTTTGAACGCATGAATCATATCCGGGAACTTCATCGCATCACGGATAAAGAAAATCTTCAGGTTGTTACCAACCAAGTCCCAGTTTCCATCTTCCGTATACATCTTCACTGCAAAACCACGAGGATCTCGAGCAGTTTCCGGAGAATCTTTTGCCCCCGCTACTGTAGAGAAACGAACCATCAATGGCGTTTTCTTACCAGCGCCCGAAAAGACTTTTGCACGTGTATACTTTTCTACAGGCTCGTCCCCTACTTTTCCGTACGTTTCAAAATAACCAAACGCCCCAGCACCCCTTGCGTGTACAACCCGCTCTGGTACCTCTTCCCTGTCAAAATGGGAAATTTTTTCGATAAAGTGATAATTCTCAAGTGTTGCCGGACCTCGGTCACCAATCGTACGGATATTCTGATTATCTGTAACTGGATGCCCCTGCCTAGTAGTTAGGGTCTTTCTCTCAACATTCTTATCTTTATTCTCAGCCAAATTGGTGTACCTCCTTAGATTATTCGAAATAATTCTAACATTCAAATTCCATTTCATCAATTATTATACTTGTTATCTAATATAAATTATTCAATTATAATAATTACAATAAGTTTCTTTTCAGTATCCTTATGATTACTTTTCCCGACCTTCAATACATTTAAACGTTAAAAGCAATGGTTTAAAACAAGAAGTAGTATTACCAATAATACATTTATTTATTAGAAAAACTAATTGAACTACGTCATTAGAAACAGTCATAATAGCAACTGTAGCTCCCAACCCTAATACGCCTATAATTAAATAACAAATCAGCATCATAAATTTGCTTAAAAAGGAATGTAAATTATGCCTATTAATTCTTTTGATAACTATCCTATGAGCTGGAAGCCAGTTCTTGATAAAACTAATAAGCCTATCTACAAAGCGTTAGCTGAGCAATTGGAACGAGATATAATCCATGGTGTTATCATACCCGGAACCAAACTTCCTCCCCAGAGAGAACTGGCTGATTATTTGGATTTAAACGTAAGTACCATTTCAAAAGCTTTTAAAGTCTGTGAGCTAAAAGGATTGCTAAGCGCCTCTGTTGGAAGTGGTACCTACGTATCATACGATGCTTTGTCGAATGCTTATTTACTCGAGGATACAGAGCCGAAGCATTTAATAGAAATGGGTGCAACACTGCCGGATGATACTTCATATGAACCTCTCCTGCTTCAACTTAAAGCCATGCTGCAAGAGTCAGACTATGAAAAGTGGTTCAGCTATGGCAGGTCAGGTGAAAGCCTTTGGCAAAAAGATGCAGCTGTACAGTTAATCAAAAGAAGCGGATTCGAAACATCCGTAGAGCGTATATTATTTGCAAATGGAGGACAAAATGCGATTGCAGCTGCATTGGCAAGTCTTTGTAAACCCGGAGATCGAATTGGTGTTGACTTACATACATACCCTGGCTTAAAAACAGTTGCTGCCATGCTCAGCGTGCAAATTGTACCGATAAAATCAGAGAATTATGAGATGAGTCCGGAATCGCTTGAATATGCATGTAAGAACGAAAACATTAAAGGCGTTTATTTAATCCCGGATTATCACAATCCTACAGCTTCCTTTCTATCCATGGAAAAACGAAAAAAGATTGCAGAAATTGCGAAGAAGTATAACTTGTTTGTAATTGAAGATGCATCGTATCATTTGCTTAATGAAGACCCGATGCCCGCTCTAGCATCCTTTGCTCCGGAGCAGGTCATACATATCGCCAGTTTATCAAAATCATTAGCTCCAGGTCTGCGACTAGCATATGTAGCAGTGCCAGGGCAATTTAAAGAGCAACTTTCCAAGGCACTGTACAATCTGAATATAACTGTTTCGCCCCTGTTAGCAGAATTATCGGCACGAACGATTGTATCCAATCAATTTGAAGTCTTAGTCGATAATCACCGCCAACAGACGATTTGCAGAAATCAGATCATAAATGAGTATTTTAAAGACTATACTTGCTTAGGCAATGATACAGGCATCTTTCGCTGGCTTTTATTACCCGGTACGATTACTGGTGGTACGTTCGAAACATTAGCTGCAAAACAGGGCGTGCAGGTGTATGCAGCTGATCGTTTTGTTGTAGGCAACAGCTCACCAGAAAGAGCTGTAAGGGTTTCTGTGTGTGCACCAAATACCATGGAAGAGTTAGAGCAAGGACTAGCTATTCTTAAAAACTTATTAGATAAAATCAAGTAATATTGTTTGCCATACAATTATTGCATTGTATGGTTTTTTTGTGCGTGCTATGATAATGCAAACCTGAATTAAGGGACTTCTTAAAAGAGAGGTGAATTTTATAGTGAAAGATAGAGATGCAGGAACTCAATCAGCTTTGGTACAAAGCTATGTTCATTCTTCAGAAAAACAAAAAGCACTATATAAGCGTACTTTATTGGTTGTTAGTATCTCACAGATTTTTGGAGGCGCAGGATTAGCAGCAGGAGTAACCGTTGGTGCTCTCATTGCCCAGCAAATGCTTGGTACAGATGCGTATGCTGGCCTGCCTACTGCCTTATTCACACTGGGATCGGCCGGAGCCGCTTTTTCTGTTGGCAGACTTTCTCAACATTTCGGGCGTCGGGCGGGTCTTTCTGCGGGATTTATCATTGGCGGACTTGGAGCTATAGGAGTCATCATTGCAGCAATTATAAATAGTATTTTGCTATTATTTGCTTCCTTGCTTATTTATGGCGCAGGATCAGCCACCAATCTGCAAGCTCGCTATGCAGGCACTGACTTAGCGAATAGCAAACAGCGCGCGACAGCTATCAGCATGACAATGGTTTTCACAACATTCGGTGCAGTTGCAGGACCCAACTTAGTCAATGTGATGGGGAATATTGCTGAGTCCATAAGTGTTCCATCACTTGCTGGTCCATTTATATTAGCAGCAGTTGCTTACATACTAGCAGGTATTGTTCTATTCGTTTTACTTCGACCAGAACCGTTAGTTATAGCAAAAGCGATTGAAGCAGCTAAAGAGGATCATCACAAGAGCGAAGATACAGATACATACGGACACACATACAAGCGAGGTATTTTTGTTGGTGCAACTGTTATGATCCTAACACAAATCGTGATGGTTGCAATCATGACGATGACACCGGTTCACATGAATCATCATGGACATGGACTGGGCACCGTAGGTCTTGTTATTGGGTTTCATATAGGTGCGATGTATCTCCCCTCCCTATTTACAGGCATTCTTGTTGATAAGTTGGGGCGTACTACAATGGCGATTGCTTCTGGAGTGACATTGCTTCTGGCAGGCTTAATTGCTGCACTAGCTCCAGGAGATTCTATGACTCTGCTTATCATTGCCCTATCGCTACTTGGGTTAGGATGGAACTTAGGTTTGATAAGCGGCACTGCCCTTCTTGTAGATTCTACTGAAACTAGCATACGCGCAAAAACCCAAGGTACAGTCGATGTTTTGATTGCTTTATCTGGTGCTGCAGGAGGCGCTTTGTCCGGTATGATTGTAGCAGGTTCCAGTTTCCCAATATTAGCCGTTGTTGGAGGCTTACTTTCTGTTTTATTGATTCCAGTGATGATATGGTATAGTCGGAGTAAGAAGTGAAAAATGCAATGTCGTTTTAAAAAAAGGCTGTACACCTTTAATGGGTCAGCCTTTTTGATCTTATTAATTCTGTTTATCAAACCACCTGTGCTCTACTATATACGCAACACTTTCAATCCAGTGTTTCCAAAATCCTCATAACCGTCAAGAATCTTTTGATAAATCCACCTCATCTTGAAAAGCTTGTACAATAGCTCCTTTACTAACGAAATGCGAATAAATGGACTGCTCTTCTTTTTGATACATACATCACTAGTTGTTTTCTCTTTACATGAGTTTCATTTGCTATCGATATCTTTTTATGATAAAAGTATACTGACCACTCTATCTAAAGGTGTTGTGAAATGAGCAAAAAAAGAAACGATTTAATAGAACATGCAGAAAGATTATTTTATGAAAATGGATTTCATGCAGTCGGTTTGAAAAGAGTACTTAAGGAAGCGAATGTTTCTTTAATGACCATGTACAATCATTTTGACTCCAAAGAAGCATTGATATTAGAAACGTTGAAAAAACGTGAAAACAGATACTTCTCTCTTTTAAGAGAAACAGCAGCCGAAAACAAAGAAAGTTGCGCTTTATCCTTAGCAGAAGCTCATTTTAAATGGATCCGTTCTTATAGAAAAGGATGTATGTTTTTAAGAGCTAAAGAAGAGTTCCCTTCTGCTGAGAATGAGATCAATAAGTACGCAGTAGCTCATAAAAAGTTATTAATCTCTTTTTTTGAAGAGCATCATTTCAATTATCCTGAGGCAACACGCTTAGCAATCTTATTTGAAGGAGCTACTGCCCTCTCAGAAGTTTTGGATTTGGAAGCTGTCTATTCTGAGTTAATGTTTACAATACAAAATTTGTTTGAGAAGTAAATTGGAGCTGACACAGCATTGATTTACTTGTTTTTTTTCAATTAAGTATAATGATCGTTCTATATAAAAGGAGCTTTAACATGTGGAAAATCATATTCCCAGGGATTGCTATGGTTGGAGTGACATACGCTTTTGCAAGACTAAGCTTTGGTCTATTTCTGCCAAATATTACTGTTTCACTTGGATTATCTGAGAGTAACGCTGGTTTTGCAAGTTCTGCAGCCTACATCGCATATTCGTTAGCTTTGGTAATTTCTTCGTATATAATAAGTAGGTTTGGTCAGAAAAGGGTAATACAATTTTCTGGATTGAGTGCAATCATTGGTTTAATAGTTATAGCACTCTCTAACGGTTTTTTCTCCCTTATTTGCGGTACCTTTATTGCCGGTTTAGGAAGTGGTTGGGCATCCCCTGCTTTTAGTCAGGTAGCGGCAACATCTTTAACTAAAGAAGATAGTGATCGAGGAAATACTTGGATTAATACTGGTACAAGTTTTGGACTGATACTGTCTGGTCCGATTGCATTACTATTTGCTGAACAATGGAGGTTTGCCTTTATTGTCTTTGCAACTATTGCACTTGCAGTACTCATATGGAATTCAGTGAGTATACCTGCAAAAGATATTTTAACTTCAAAACAGAATATCTTTAAATATTCTATATTTAATAAAGCAAAGTTTATATTGATTTCTTCCTTAATCATCGGTATTGGTTCCTCTATCTTTTGGACATTTTCAAGAACCTATTTAGCAGTCGAATACAAGATGAGCAGTGCGGAAAGCTCTTTGTTCTGGGTAATCATGGGAGCATCCGGAGTTGTTGGAGGTTTTGCAGGAGGACTAATTAATAGAATTGGGCTAACTTTATCTTATCGTATAGCCATTACTATAATGGCTTCAGCAATTTTAATTATTACTATCCCTACCACAACGACTATCTATCTTTCATCTGTTTTTTTTGGAATTTCATATATTTTCATTACTGGAATATTAATTGTATGGAGTTCGCACAAATTTGCACAAATGCCCTCAATAGGGGTCAGTCTCTCCTTCTTAGCATTAGGTATTGGTCAATCCATTGGATCTTCTGGTGCAGGAGAAATGATTGATATAACAACTTATACTATAACTTTTGTTGCCTTTTCCCTGTTTTGTCTTATCGGTCTGTTGGTTCCTGTTAAAAGAGATTAGTAATTTAAAGTAACTATAATATTTAGCCTTAAAAAAAACTCCCCGAAGCTAACAGTATTGTTTATCGACTGTTTCTCTCAAGGGAAGCTTTCTATAATTCACTTCATGCTCCATATAACAGTTAGTGTATATTCTTATTTACCTAATCCTGTTAAGAATTCTCTTGTTTCTGGATTAAAATGTGAGAAGAATAAACTTTGTTCTTGATCTGGTTGGGAGATTTCATTTATATCTTCACTTGTTTCAAAATCACTTTATTATCCATGAATTGAGTTCTTTTTATAGCTTTTTCTTCTCATTGATCCTGTGCTTTACTTTGTTGCTAAGAAAGATCTCATAACGCCTTTGCAAAGTGGTATGGTCTACTAAGCAACATTCAACAATTTTTTTATTGCCTGTATCGACATTCCCCTTTCTTTACGTACTTCACTCCTGTACGCCAATAAATAGACTCACTATCGAACGATCTCACTTGAAACTCGGTACTAATCCTTTATCTGTATGTAAACGAACTGTTTGTTCAGTTAGGTAAAGCATCTCTGCAACTTCTTTTACTGTAATCATAAAGACCTCCTGATTATTAAGTTATATGTATTGACTTCGCCTTACTAGTAGGCACTACTCTTTTACTTTGCTTTTAAATGCTGACACAAATAAAAATAGTTTAGTAGTTCACCAATCCGAATAAAAATTGGCGTGAAGGGTAGTATACCTCTATAAATTGTTTTTAGGTGGTGGAAATGATGAAACAAGAAGAATTGGAAACAGTAAGAGAGTTAATCAAAGACGTAGACACGGCGATGCTGACTACTGTTACGGAAGAAGGACTTGTATCTCGCCCTATGAAAACGCAAGAAGTAGAATTTAATGGTGACTTATGGTTTTTCACAAAAAAAGAAACTGATAAATATGAAGAAATTCTGCATGACCAAGATGTGAATGTGGCTTATGCAGGTAAATCCTATGTCTCCATACGTGGAAGAGCGGAAATCATTGAAGATTTAAACAAGAGAAAGGAATTATGGAGTAAAGCATACGAGAAAATTATGCAAACCTCTTTTGATGATCCAAGCGTTGTCTTAATTAAGGTACAAGCGGAAGCAGCTGAATATTGGGATACAGGCAACTTCACGAAGAAAATTGCCTTTATGTATAAACGTATGACTGGGCAAAGTGCAAAATCGACAGATATCAATGAAACGGTTGAATTGGAAAAATGACAGTAATAAGAAGAGAGGCAAGGTCTCATTAGATACCTTGCCTCTCTTCCATTATGAATTAGTGTACTCATAGAACTCTTTATAAGACAATATTTTTTTCGACTTTTATTAAAAAGTCCTCAATATATTTTCTGGCAGCGTCAACATCCTGACCTACACTGTTCTCTCTTTTTTCATCGACACTTATCTTTTCTAGTGCTTGCTCTCTTATGCTGCTCGCTTCAGAATGCGGAACTACAACTACCCCGTCACTATCGCCCACAATATAATCACCAGGATTTACAGTCACTCCTCCGCAAACGATTGGGACGCCAATCAACCCTTTCTGAGTTTTTTTACTAGCACATGTCGTTGTCCCTTTACAAAAAATCGGATAGTCTAGAGCCAAACTTCCTTTGATATCTCTGATTACTCCATCGATGACAATTCCAGCCAGCCCCAGTGTCTTGCCTAAATTAAGAATAAAGTCTCCAGCGACAGCATTTTCTGTCCAGCCTTTTCCGTCAACAACCAATACATCACCTGGTTTCGCCTTATACATAGCTTCCAAAACGGATATGTTTTCCCCTTCGTCTATTTCTACCGTGAATGCAGGTCCAGACAGATGAAAATCTCCTATAGGTTTAATCTCGTAAGACATGTGGTTCTTTCCTTGAAGAGCATCTGAAACACTTGTACTAGGAATATCTTTGAACATATCTAATCCTCCTGTTTAGATCCTTTTACGAAAACAATTTTTCCTTTGAGGGCTATACTCCTTCTCTCGATTCTTTCGGCGATTGAATCCAAATGTATTCTATTCCTTTTAAGCGCAAAAGTTGTACCAGCTAAGATGAAATAGCAACGACCCAGAGAGACTCTACTTACTTATTCTCCACTTTGAATACTCTTTATGATAGATTCTGCAAACTCAGAAGTCGAAGCACTGCCACCTAAATCACCTGTCTTAACTCCAGACTCTACCGTCTTAAAGATAGTTTTCTCCATTGTTTCCGCAACCTGTATAAGCTTTT
>NZ_NPBF01000020.1 GCF_002272135.1 Virgibacillus sp. 7505
GCAACACTGTTCCTGATAGTCTGGTAGAAAATCTCGTAATTGCCGATGAGCTGCCGGAAGGCCTAAGCTTTGTGGACGGAAGTCTGAAAACAAGTGACGGTGGCAAGGCAAGCTTTGAGGACGGCAAAGTTACAGTCAGCTTCGGGGATGTAACGGATAACGAATGGCGTACAGTGACATTCCAAACGAAGATTGAGTCTGACTATGCTGGCAAGGGAATTGAAAACGTAGCTGTTGTCTCTGGAGATAATATCGATACACCGGATCATCCAAGCAAGGGAATCGACGTTGATCCTCAAGAACCAGAGGAGCCAGTCGATACGGAAGGATCCAGCAACACACCAAGTGACAACACAACAGCAACACCACTAAAAGCTGAAAAGCCAAGTAATGTAACCGGTACGGATACAAATGAAAAACCACAAGCAGAAGAGGCGAAATACCTACCGAAAACTGCAACAAATGTATACAATTTGTTGATAGCAGGTTTTTCATTACTGATACTTGGATTGGCAATTTGGTTTGTTCGCAGGAAAAAAGCGAATTAAGGGTTTTATTGAAGGGAGTACAGAATATTACATTCTGTACTCCCTTTTTCTAAGTGCGGACGGTAGTGTTTACGAATAGAAGTAGCAGAAAAAGAAATGAATAACGCTAATAGGAAATTTGAAAGTGGTAATTAAATAATTTACGGAAAATTCCGATATAATAGACAGTCTAGATGAATAAGGAGTTGTCATTTTATTGAAGCAATGTTTATTAAGAGCAATTGAGGATAAGCGACTCGAGATGATCAAATATGGATTAGAACACGGTTTTAATAATGATGATACAATTCGCTTGAGTCAAGAGCTTGATCAACTTTTGAATAAGTTAAATAATCCTATTCATCATCCCTTATATATATAAATGCTGTACACTACATCAGTGTACAGCCTTATTGGTTATTCTTCTCAATATAGTAGAAGATCTTGTAATGAGGATTATGAAAAAGTGTACTGTGCGAAAAGTTTCCTTATTAGACCCCATGTTTAGTAACGCGTTTCTATTTAAGTGTGCACTTTGAATTGCCAAAGAAAGTATAAATGTTCAGGATTTCTAGTAGATTCCTCTGGTTCGTATGTTAACTTTCATATGAGGTACTATCTGACTATTACCGTATTCTTTCGCCCAGTTAACGTTGTTCCAATAACTTGGATGATATGCATGGAGAGTTCTGCCTATACCAAATATATCTCCATTCGATTTCTGCGCTATTTCAATAATCTTGTTAGCGTCATCTACAAGAGCAGCTTCTATCTGCTTCGTTATTGTTCCGACTTTTCTTATACTTAGATTGTCCGCTGGATACTCTTCAATAGCAACAGTTAATTCAGTATATATATCTGTTCTTGCAACACTACTTTTTGATGGACGTGCTTTTGTCTTTGATTTAACGTTCTCAACATTTAAAGTGATGAAGTTTTTAATGTCTGGTTTCTTATCGTTCGTTATTTTTAAGGTTATTTGTGCTCTGGTATTTTTTACATCGCGCATGAGAAATTATAATATTGAAAGTTTGTGCGGTATAATCACGAAAGAATTAACTGTGAGCGGCTCCAAGGTGTATCAAATTAAGTCCGGCTTGTATATTACTGCTTCCACTAAGTATCTAAAAGTACGCAAATAAAGTCTCAATTTTATAGTTATGTTAGTCTTGTAAACCAATGTACTCTAGAATATTACAATTTAGGTAATCTAATGCTACAATAAATTGGTCAATTAATATGACAGTATTTCATCCTATAAATACATGAAGGGACTGAACTATGCGCAGATATCAAAGCTTATACCATACCACAATTTAATTTAGATAAATGGAGGTTAAGCATTTGATAGTCAATACTATTCAAACCAAGAGATTAATGTTAAGAAAGATGGATAAGTGTGATGCAAATTCATTATTTGCTATTTGGTCAAATCCTAAGGTAACAAAATATATGAATATTGAAGGGTTTACTCGAATAAAAGAGGCGGAAGAAATGATTGCTTTTTTAAGTGATTTATCTGAACGCGGAGAAGCCATAAGATATTCCATCATTGAAAAGAATTCTAATACTATCATAGGATCGTGTGGTTTTAATTCACTCAATTTTGAGGCGAATTCAGCCGAAATTGGATATGATTTAGATAGTCAATTTTGGAACAAGGGTTATGGGACAGAAGCAGTCAACGGTTTAGTTGATTATGCCTTCCATCAACTTAACCTAAAAATAATCGAGGCGAAAGTAGACCCCAGAAACATACTATCTATAAAGTTATTACAGAAACTAAATTTCGAGCTACAAGGTATTGTAGAAGAGAATGCAGGTCAATCTGATGATCTTTATCTATACACAAAGGAATCTCACATACAAAAGAGCCCAAACGGGTGGAGCGTACCGTCACAAAAGGACTGACAGTGAGCGTGTTCCAAGATGTATCATATTAAATCCGGTTAATGTATCACCGCTTCCAACAAGTATGTAGAATACGATAGTAAAAAGCCCCTTTCCTATTCGGAGAGGGGCTTTTTTAATTAGACCGTTTTCTAAAAGATTGTTTTTGAAACGGGATTAGCTATGGAGGGGAAATCCAAAGAAGAGCCTGGTTACTTGACTTAGAAAGAAACAACATTGTTTTGCTATAGGATAACTAATATCATTCAATATAGTTATAAATCAATCAGCCCTCTTCTGTAGTGGAGGGTTTTTATATGATGGATAAAAAGCATCAGGAGGACTTATGTTAGCTATAACATATCGCAAAAGGTGTCAGCTTGGATAACTCATTTAATAAGTATACTTTTATTCATTAATTCGTCCTCGTAGTTCATTTATCATAGGTGTAATTTTAATCCTTCATGAGATGTCCTAAATCCTAACTTTTCATAGAATTGAATTGCGTCGGGTCTGTTTTTATCTGTTGTAAGTTGAACTAGATGACATCCACATTTTTTAGCACGTTGGATTGCCCATTGAATTAACTTGGATCCTATGCCTTTTCCACGTTCTGAGGGTTTAGTACGGACACCTTCAATTGTAGCTCTCCATCCTCCCTGATAAGTAATGTACGGAGTAAATGTAATCTGCTGAACGCCTATTATCTCTTCGCCATAACAAGCCACAATTAATTCATTATTTGGGTCAGAGACGATAGAATGAAATGCTTTTATATAACTCTCTGGTAAAGGTTGTTTATAAAGCTCTCTTGTTTCCTAAAACGTCATCTGAAAGCATATGCACAATATGGTCGTTCTTTCTTTTAATATCTATATGTATTTTA
>NZ_NPBF01000021.1 GCF_002272135.1 Virgibacillus sp. 7505
AATATCTATATGTATTTTATTATTAATGGTTTTGAACATTTGATAAGAATTGGTTCTTGAATAGCAAATTCAAGTAAAGGTTTTTTGTTGCAAATACAACAAAAAACCTTTACTATGGATAAATAGTAAAAAATAAACGGAGTTGTATATATGAAGGAAATTCTACGCGAGATAGGAATGATCGCTCGGGCATTGGATTCTATAAGCAATATAGAATTTAAAGAATATGATCTTGCCAGGGGACAGTATTTGTATCTCGTTCGAATTGTTGAAAACCCAGGAATCATTCAAGAAAAACTTGCAGAGATGATTAAAGTTGATCGAACAACGGCTGCACGTGCAGTTAAAAAGCTAGAGATTAATGGCTTTATCGAGAAGAAAAACGATGAACAAAATCAAAAAATCAAGAAGCTATTCCCGACAGAAAAAGGGGAACAGGTCAATCATTTCATAAGAAGAGAAAATGATCATTCGGACAAGGTTGCATTAGCTGGATTATCTGATCAGGAAGTAGCAAGCCTTTACAATCTTCTTCAAAGGGTTAGAAAGAATATTGAAAAAGACTGGGAATATGTAAAAAAAGGAAACAAACGAGACTATTGATTATATGAGGGAGCTAAACATGACATGACGTCTATAACTATTAAAAAATGCAGCATGGAAGACCTGCAAATACTTCAACAAATTAGCATCGAAACCTTCAGCGATACATTCAAGGACCAAAATTCACCTGAAAATATGAAAGCTTATTTAGATAAAGCATATACCCCAAATAAGCTGGAAAAGGAATTGCTGAATACTTCTTCACAGTTCTTTTTCATTTATTCGAATGCTGAACTAGCTGGATACCTTAAGGTAAACATAGGTGATGCGCAGTCTGAAGTAATGGATGACGAGTCATTGGAAATTGAAAGGATCTATGTAAGAAGCAGATTTCAGAAACAGGGAATAGGTAAATACCTGATGAACAAAGCAATCGAAATAGCGATTGAATTGGACAAGAAGGCTATTTGGCTTGGGGTATGGGAGAAAAATCAAAACGCAATTGCTTTTTACAGCAAGAATGGATTCGTTAAAACTGGAGCTCATGCTTTTCATATGGGTGATGAAGAACAAGTGGATTACATTTTGACTAAAACACTATAAGGTATAAAAAGAACAACAAGCTGCTTAACTTGTTGTTCTTTCTTTTTTCCAGTATTTGCTTTTCATTAGTTGTGGAGGTCAGATTTGCTGATAGTGTTTCTATTAGAGTTTATGTAGTGCGCTGCATCTCTTTTGGCTTTTTGTGCGACGGCTGCAGAGATTTCATCTGGAGAATGGAAAAGATCTTTAGGAGTGGTAACAGTAATAATAACTACAACGAGCATGCCGATCAAAAGCAATAACATCTTACGTCTCCTTTTGTTTTTTCTAATTATTCATATTATAAAAGCCTCTTGTGTACATTATGTGTTGTCTTGGATTCATTTTTGGATAAAAAATATGTTGACATGAGATCGATTCCAGGATGTATGCTTCATTCGTACTTACTCACGGACAAAGGAGATATGATTATGCTGAAACTTGTTGTCACGGACTTAGACGGTACTTTTTTGAATAACAATGGGAGTTTCAACAAAGCGCTTTTCGATGAAACACATAAGATGATGAAGGAAAATGGTATCATTTTTGCCGCTTGTACAGGGAAGCAGTGTGAACGGGTTGAAGAACTATTTAAAGGACATTCTGATATTTGGGTGCTAGGTGACAGTGCAACTCGCATTAAAAGGGATGGCGAACTGATAAAAGACTTCCCTCTGAACAAAACACTAGGTAATGACCTAATAGGTCATATTCAAGCTTATAATCAAAAGGTGACGGTTATTGCGTGTACCGGGGACTCTGCTTATGTTAAATCAGATATATCTGAGGCTGATTATAATGTGGTTCGAAATTCATATAAAAAAGTGGAGAAAACAGACGATCTGACTGCTATAGAATCAGAGCTTGTTAAAATTACGGTATATGATAGATCACTCGGGTCTGTTGCGCTAAAAGAGCACTTACTTGAGCAGACATATAATGAACCAATGTATATAGTTGCTTCCGAACCAGCTTGGCTGGATATTACTGCAGCGGATGTCCATAAGGGGAAAACCGTGCAAAAGCTGCAAGAGCTAGTGGGTGCCACAAAAGAAGAAACGATGTCATTCGGTGATGGCGAGAACGATGTAGAGTTGATGGACATAGCAGATTATAGCTTTGCGATGGCAAATGCATGTGACGATACGACAGCAGCAGCCAGTTTCATTACGAAAACGAACGAAGAGAACGGGGTTCTGCTTACGATTCAAAAGATGATCCAATTGATGAAGTGAGTTAGCATTTATCCACTTATTAAACTAATTTAATAAGTGTTGCAGAAAGGAGAGTCTGATAATGAAAATTGAACACGTAGCCATATGGGTGAAGGATATCGAGAGAATGAAAGAATTTTACACCCATTATTTTGGAGCAGAGAGTAACAGTCTGTATGTAAATGAAAAAAAGGGATTTGCATCCTATTTCCTTACTTTTTCGAGTGGAACCAGATTGGAGATCATGAAGAAAGTTGGGGTTAACGAGCCTGCCCTGCCAGAACAATTGGGTTGGGCGCATGTGGCATTTTCTGTTGGCAGTAAAGAAGAGGTTGATAGATTAACTGAAAATATCAGAGTGGACGGTTATACGGTCAGTGGCAATCCGCGCACTACAGGCGATGGATACTATGAGAGTGTCATAGAAGACCCGGAAGGAAATGTGATTGAGATTACTATATAGATGGGATAAGAAGTGATATCTATAAAGGAGAAGATTTAAGTTGGATGATCAGATGACAATGCAGGATCAGGTGAAAGCAAACATTGTAAGAGGAATCCGGCAATTGTTGATGAACGCTCATAGTATGTCTAAAGCAGAAGTTACAGAAGCTCTTTCCATAAGCTTTCCCACTGCCAGCAAGTTCATCCAGGAGATGGTAGACCGAGGAGAAGTGCTTTCCTTGGGCCTTTTACCATCTGCAGGAGGCCGGAGAGCACAAAGCTATGCTTATAATCCTGACTTTGCCCACACATTGCTGGTTTACCTGGAAAAAGAGGAAACAAAGTATGTCATCACGGATGCCTTCGGCAACAAGATAAACGAAGCTTCTGCGGGGAGTTTCTTAAAGCAGGAACCCCGATCATTATCTGCATTTTTGAAAACAAAACTAGCAGAGGATCCGTCCATCCGAACAATTGCGATGGGCATACCTGGGGCTGTAAAAGGGGATGTAATAAGCTACATCCCTGGATATCCTATGTATGCAAACCAAAATATGAGGGACATATTAAATCTTCCAGTTGAATTAACTATGGAGAACGACATGAACGCTGCAGTTATCGGTTACGGGAATAGAAAGGGACTATCCAGTGAAGCTTCTCTTGTCTATATATACATGGGCGCAAATGGACCAGGTGCGGGTATTTTGATCAATGGAAAACTAGTAAAAGGGCATACGATGTTCAGCGGGGAGATATCGTTTATTCCTTTAAATGAAAATAACCGATTTTTTCCTGAAAGTGAATTTGACGCAAATGATGAGAAGTCAGTCTTATTGGTTGCTAAATTGATCTTGACTATTGGCGCATTAATAAATCCTTCTCAGATTATTTTTCATCAAGCAGAAGTCAGCAAAGAATTTTTGGGTAAATCTGCAGATATTGTTAGATTAAATTTCCCGTCGGAGCACATACCTAAATTAAGTACTAGTGATTGGGATAAAGATTACAAAGAAGGTCTTTGGGAGATTGCTAAGTCGAAGTTGATAGAGATTTGTTTCTAAGTAACCTAAAATAAAACTAAACCTAAACCGTTTTCTAAAAAATAATGAAGATTACTTTTTTTGAGCTATACTATAAAAGTATTTATATTATTGTTTCTAAAGGAGTAGCTTATGAAGAACAAGATTGTTGCAGGTGTACTAGGGATATTACTAGGGAATTTAGGGATACATAAATTTTACTTAGGACAAATTGGTATGGGGATTTTATATGTTGTTTTCTGCTGGACAGGTATCCCTGGGATTATCGGTTTAATTGAAGGTGTAATTTATCTTGTTAAATCAGACGAGGACTTCAACGCTAAGTATAATCGTAATATGTAATTCAGTTATTGGAAAGCCACCCTATATAGGGTGGCTTTTTATATAAAAGATTAGAGCTAAAGAGCTTACTCAAAGAATAGTGTTACAAGAGTATATTAAATTGAATCCTGCTGTATTGTGAATTTGATGCTATAAAAATTTATTTATTTGCTCACTAATAAAGTCATTCTTCTTGTTTAATCATAACTGAAACGACGCTATAGTCTTTAAGGAAGCTTTGAGTTTTTGAAGGATTCAACCATTCCTATCTAGTATATATAAAAGAGATATACACGGTCTATTCTAAAATTAGTTAGGGGTATGTAAGGTGAATTATGTTGTTAATAAGGAATGGCTCAATGAACATCTAGATGACGATCGAGTTAGGATAATAGACTGCCGTTTTGAATTAGGCAATCCGGAGAAAGGAGCAGGTCTTTACATAGAAAGCCATATTCCTGGTGCTGTTTATTTTCATCTAGAAAGCCAATTATCAGCTCCTGTTTCAAAGCATGGCGGAAGACACCCGCTGCCTGACATAGACCAATTTAAATCTGACATCGAGAAAGCGGGAATCGATAACACACATACGGTAATTGTCTACGACGGTGGAGAAGGGTCATATGCTTCTCGATTTTGGTGGCTGCTTCAATATTTAGGTCATGAAAACGTATTTGTACTAAATGAAGGTTTTAATGGATGGGTTGAAGCTGGCTACGAGACGACAAAGGATTTACCTGATAATGAAACAACTGAATTTAAAGTGTCTATAAGAAAAGACATGCTGGCTTCCTATGAGGAAGTGAAGGAAGTTGTCGAACAAGAGAAAAAGTCTTCCATATTGATAGATTCAAGAGAGGAAAGACGCTACATAGGAGAAGTGGAACCAATTGACAGGGTAGCTGGCCATATTCCTGGCGCCATCAATAAATTTTGGGCAGAGGGATTGAATCAAGGATCATTTAAAGAAGGCGAAGAACAGAAAAAAAGATTTGCTGAGCTGGATACTAAAGATCCGGTTATCGTGTATTGCGGATCAGGTGTAACGGCTGCTCCTAATTACATTGCTTTAAAAATGGCTGGGTTCGAGAATGTAAAATTATACGCGGGAAGCTATAGTGATTGGGTTTCATATGAGCAAAATCCCGTAGCAAAGGGTAAAGGTATATAACGAGATTCGCTTAAATCAATAAAACTTAGATTGGAGACCTTAAGATGGACTATCGATACCTTGGTAAATCTGGTTTGAAGGTAAGCAGACTTTGTTTAGGTACGATGAATTTTGGTACTACTACAGAAGAAAAGGATGCATTCCGAATTATGGATGCAGCACTTGATGCAGGCATTAATTTCTTTGACACGGCGAATGTATACGGTGCAAAAAATCGAGGTCTGACAGAATCAATTATCGGAAGATGGTTCAAGCAAGGCGGAGGCCGGAGGGAGAAAGTCGTTCTGGGTACAAAAGTATACGGAAGCATGCATAATGCTGCCGATGGTCCAAATGATGAGGCTGGGTTGTCAGCTTATAAAATTCGGCGTCATCTTGAAGAATCTTTAAAGCGCTTGCAAACCGATTACATTGAGCTGTATCAGATGCATCATATTGATCCTGCCGTAACGTGGGAAGAGCTATGGGGAGCTTTTGAATTAGGAATCAGCCAAGGGAAGATAGGTTATGTCGGCTCCAGTAACTTTGCTGCTTGGCAGCTCGCGGTAGCACAAGGTGCAGCAAAAAACCGCCATTTCTTAGGTCTGGTTTCCGAACAGCATAAATACAATCTCAACTGTCGATATGCTGAATTGGAAGTACTTCCAGCAGCGGAACAGCTTGGGATTGGCATTATCACATGGAGTCCTCTGGATGGCGGTCTGCTTGGAAGGAATGCACTTAAAAAATTACCTGGAAGCCGAAGTGATAAGATTGGTGATAAAATCGATGCCCAGCGAGTACAATTGGAGCAATTCGGTCAACTGTGTGAAGAAATAGGAGAAACACAGGATAATGTTGCGCTGGCTTGGCAGCTTGCCAATCCAGCTATAACTGCGCCAATCATTGGGCCGCGTACAGTTGGGCAATTCGAGAGTGCATTACATGCGCTAGAAATTCACCTTGATGAATCCGTTTTAAAACAGCTGGATGAAATTTTCCCGGGTCCAGGCGGGGCAGCACCGTATGCTTATGCTTGGTAAATAGGAAACTCCTGAATCCGTTATGGATTCAGGAGTTTTTTACTGCCGAAGGACTGCATCCGCAAGCGAATACACTACTGCATCATCAGTAGGTGGGTTATGCAATCCAGCTCTTACATCACGAAAATGGCGCTGCAGCGGATTGTCGGCAGACAAACTCCGGGCTCCAACTATTCGCATGCATAGATCCACGACTTCGTTCGCTTTATTGGTGGCAATATGTTTTGCAGCAGCTAAATCAGGACTCATTTCTGATCTTTTTTCAGGGTGCTCGACCCACTTCCTAGCTGTACCATAAAGTACTTCTCTGGCATTAAACAAAGCCAATTCTATCTCGCCGATTTTTCTCCTGACCTCTGGAACATCCTTAATTGGACCTGGCAAGGAAACAGGCTGGAGTTCTGACGCAAATTGAATGGTATAATCTCTCGCAGCAACAGCAATACCTAGGTAAACAGCCGCAATCTGTAAGTACCAGCCTCTTGTAGTGGACTTGCCCTTGGTTTCTTCCACAAGCAGCGCATCTTGCTCAACAATTACGTCTTCCAAAATCAAATCATCGCTTCTTGTACCTCTCATTGCGATGCTATTCCATGTTTCTTCCACAGATACGCCTTCCAAACTATGATCGATCAAAAAGAAGCCTTTGTTTCCAGATGGAAGTATAGTTGCGGTAGCAATACTGTAGTCCAAAGCAGCAGCCATCGAAGCAAAAGATTTACGGCCATTAATTCTCCATCTTGAACCTTCCAGCGTTGCAGTTGTCGTCGGAGCTGCTCCTCTTGAAGGACTGCCAGTGGCGTTTTCTGTCTGAACTAAATTGAGAAGAATTTTGTCATGAATGATTTTGTTGCATAGATGCTGAAAACTTTGTTCATCCCATTGTCTGCTTTCTGCGTTTTCCAGTACAACACCGAGCTGCCAGCCAAATGATAGAGCGGTAGGAGCATCACCTTGTGCAAGTATCTCTTGAACTTGTAAGTACTCGACAAGATTTAATCCTTTGCCTCCATATTCCGTCGGCACAGTCAGTGACAAGAAGCCTCTTTCCTTAAGTGCCTGGAAGTTTTCATATGGGAACTCGCCGCTGCTGTCAAAATGAGCTGCACGTTCTTTGAATTCTTTAGAAAGGATTCTTGCTTGCTGTATCACTTGATCAAACACTTTTGTTTTCTCGGCAGTTTCTCGCATGATCATTCTCCTCTTCCAATAAAGTAAAAAAACTCTTTCATATGAAAGAGGTGGCGTTATGTAAGCATTCTCTCTCATCTCTCAGACATTTCTGTCTGCTGGAATTAGCACCTTGCTTCATGAAAAGCGGTTGCTGCAGGGTCGCTGGACCAGTTCCTACCCTGACTCTAGATAAGTGTAACTATTCGGTTGTCGGCATAAATATAATCCATAATTTGAATATTGTCAATTATACATTTAATTTAGAAAACTCAATTGACAGACAGAGGACTGTCCTGTATATTGAGCTGTAATTCAATAAGCATTTCTTATCCAGAGAGGTGGAGGGACTGGCCCTTTGAAGCCTCGGCAACAGACTGCTGCAGTACTGTGCCAATTCCAGCAAGCTGCTAGCTTGGAAGATGAGAAGAGAGTGGACGTCGTACGCCTGCGTCGACTTAGAAAGACCTCTTCTTATCCGAGAAGGGGTCTTTTTATTTGTTAAAAATGGAGGGATAAAAGTGGGAAAGCAAATCATTTTGAATGCATTTGATATGAATAGTGCGATGCATAACTCGCATGGGTTATGGAAGCACCCAGAGAGTAAGCGGCATCGTCAGTACAAGAATCTGAATTATTGGATCGATCTTGCGAAGTTACTCGAACGCGGTAAAATCGATGCAATCTTCTTTGCCGATGTACTGGGAATATATGATGTTTACCGGAATAGTAAAGCTCCTTCTATCCGGGATGGCCTGCAGGTCCCCCTGAATGATCCAGCGCTATTGATTTCTGCAATGGCAAGTGTAACCGAGAATTTGGGTTTCGCAGTTACAGTAAGTACTACATATGAACCGCCATTTGGGAATGCACGACGTTTTTCCACCCTGGATCATTTGACGAAGGGCAGAGTTGCTTGGAATGTTGTGACGTCATATCTTCCGAACGCTGCGCGGAATTTTGGTTTGACCGAAATGATCAAGCATGATGAGCGGTATGAGATTGCGGATGAATTCCTGGAGGTTTCATATAAGCTTTGGGAAAGCAGCTGGGAGGAGGATGCAGTGGTTGAGGATCTGCAAAACCAAGTATTGGTGAATCCTGAAAAAGTACATGAAATCAATCATGAAGGCCATTACTTCCAGGTAGAGGGACCGCATTTGAGTGAGCCTTCCCCGCAGCGGACACCTGTGATTTATCAAGCGGGTACATCCGAACGTGGACGGGAATTTGCTTCCAAGCATGCAGAATGTGTTTTCGTTGGAGGGCCCACGCCTGAGCGTATCCGTCACTACGCAGAGGATATAAGGGAGAGGGCTGCTAAGCATGGGCGAAATCCAGATCACATTAAGATTTTCTCTTTCCTGAGTGTCATCGTAGCGGAAACCACAGAAGAGGCGCAGCAAAAGTATCAGGAATATGCAAGTCATTGGAGTCCGGATGCTGCCAAGGCGCAATTTGGTGCAAGCGGCTATGACATTTCCGAATATGAGGAAAAGGATCCTGAAGAGCCGTTTTCTTATGGTAAAACGACAGAAGGCGGCCACTATAAAGCAGCCTCATTGACAAAGGATGCAGCCAAGCAGCTGACAGTCGGCGAAGCATTGAAGCGGTTTGATACACCTGACAAAAGCTTGATAGTCGGGAATCCAGAAGAGGTGGCAGATAGCATCCAGCACCAATTCGAAGAATCTGGAGTCGACGGTTTTAATTTGAACCACCTTGTTACCCCGGGGGATTTGGAGTCATTTGTTGACCTGGTAATCCCGATCCTGCAAGAAAGGGGACTTTATAAACAGTCCTACAAATCAGGCACATTGAGAGAAAAATTATTTGACTATGAATCAAGCAGACTACCGGCTGGGCATCCTGCAACTAAGTTTCGACAGCTGAAAATACCGACAGGAGAGGGAGATGAAAGGTGATAAAACTGGAGAACATCACAAAGAAATACAGCAGCAAGGGAAAGGAGATCATTGGCGTTGACGATGTGACACTAACCGTTGAAGCTGGTGAAGTGTTTGGAATAGTTGGATACAGCGGAGCGGGCAAGAGTACCTTGCTGCGCTGCATCAACCTATTGGAAAAGCCAACGTCTGGCAAAGTCTTTGTTGATGGAGTTGATTTGCAGGAGCTGTCGCCAAAGAATCTGCGAAAAGCAAGACAGTCGATCGGTATGATTTTTCAAGGCTTTCATCTAGTCTCCTCAAAAACGGTATTTGAGAATGTGGCATTTGCATTACGAGCTGCAGGAGCAGATAAAAAACAAATAAAGCAGCGAGTGGATGAGCTGCTTGCCTTGGTGGGGTTAGAGGATCGGAAACATCAGTATCCAGCACAGCTTAGCGGCGGTCAGAAGCAGCGGGTCAGTATTGCACGGGCACTTGCGAATCAGCCAATGATCCTTTTATGTGACGAAGCTACTTCTGCCTTGGACCCTGGTACGACAAAATCAATTTTGGCTTTGCTGAAGAAGATAAATAAAGAACTGGGTCTGACAATCGTTGTCATCACGCACGAAATGGAGGTTGTAAAGGAGATTTGCAGCCGCTGTGCAGTGATGCAAGATGGGAAAGTGGTAGAGCATGGTCCAACTTATGATATTTTCTCCGATCCTGCTAATCCTCTGACAGTATCGTTTATCCAGACTGTACTTAGTTTTGATCTCCCTGAAGAATTATTGGGAGAGATAAATGGAAAGCTGGTCAGGCTGCAATTCAAAGGCAGCATTGCTGCCGATGCTGTTGTATCGGATATGCTCCAGGCTTTTCCGATCCGCGGCAATATACTGCACGGCAAAGTAGAGTACATCCAAAGCAAGCCGTTAGGAATTTTTGTGATGGAATTGAACGGAAATGAAGCAGAAGTAAATAAAGCAATTGCTTATCTGAGAGATAAAGTAAGCAAGGTGGAGGTGTTTGATGATGGATCGCGTAATCGCCATCTTGCCTGAATTGAACCAAGCATTTCTTGAAACGCTTCTAATGGTTTCCATCGCTTTGGCTGTGGCGATCTTGATTGGGCTGCCATTTGGAATTCTATTATTTGTAACAGACCGAGGCTTGTTTTTAGAAAATGTGGTGGTAAAAAGAATAGCCGGACTAATTATCAATCTCATTCGATCGGTTCCTTTTGTTATTCTGCTTGTCTTCTTACTGCCTTTCACACAATTTCTGCTCAACACGACGATCGGCCCTTTAGCTGCTTCTGTCTCTTTATCTGTTGCAGCTATCCCGTTTTATGCGAGAATAGTTGAATCTTCAGCCAGGGATATAGACAAGGGTGTGATTGAAGCAGCTATTGCTGTAGGTGCATCTCCGTGGATGATTATCAGAAGTATCATCCTTCCGGAAGTAAAGCCCGGCTTAATCACAGGACTAACCATTACAGCTATCAGTCTTATTGGATATTCTGCTATGGCAGGTACAATAGGCGGAGGCGGGATCGGAGATTTGGCAATACGGTATGGGTACTACAGATACGATAATACAATCATGTTCACTACAGTTATCGTACTGATAGTACTCGTCCAAGTTGTTCAATACTTAGGTGATCTTATAGCACGAGTTGTATCAAAAAGATGAACTATGAGGAGGAACGAAAATGAAAAAAGCTATTTTATTGTTATTTGCCGCCGTGTTCATCACAGTCTTAGCTGGCTGCGGTTCCGGAGAAAGCAGTGCCTCATCTGATAAAAAGATCGTCCTAGGTGCAACAATTCCGTATAGCGACATGCTTGAAAAAGGCGTAAAACCGTATCTGGAGGATAAAGGATATACAGTGGAAGTAAAGGAGTTCAATGATTATGTGCAGCCGAACAAATCGTTGGAAACCGGTTCACTGGACGCCAATTTATTTCAGCATAAAGTATATATGGACGCTTTCGCCGAGGAGAACAACATGGAGCTGACCGGCGTAATAACAGTTCCAACAGCACCTATCGGTATTTATTCAAATGAATTCAAGTCACTGGATGAAATAAAAGATGGAAGCACCGTCGCACTCGCTAATGATCCGACTAATCTTGGTCGTGGACTGACCGTCCTAAGAGATAATGGTCTTATTGAAATCGATGAAAATGCTGATCCATTGCGGGTCACAGAGAAAGACGTGATAAGCAATCCGAAGAATTTAAAATTTGAACCAGTAGAAGCTGCACAGCTGCCGCGGACATTGGAATCCGTTGATTTGGCTGCTATTAATGGAAACTTCGCTATATCAGCTGGCATCGATTTAGCAACAGCACTCGCACTTGACGAATTGCCGGAGGACATTCAGAACCGCGTAGTTGTATCTACAGAAAATAAAGATGAGCAATTTGTTCAGGATATAAAGGAAGCGGTGGAGTCAGAGGAGTTTGCTAAGGTGATTGAGGAAGAATTCAAAGAATTTCATAAGCCGGAGTGGATGAAATGATATACGGAAAGAGAAGGATATTCCTTCTCTTTTTTTGTGCTTAATAGATGTAGCTTAAAGAAATTGCTCATGATACGGGTACCATATTTCGCAGACATAGCAGACTTACTTAAGTGTAAGTACACGAAAGTAAAAGTAGAAAACTCTAGAGTGAAATGCCCGAACGGGAAAGACAGAACATCCTAGAATGGTGCATACTATTCTTAAGGATATCTTTAGGAGAAAAAAATGGACAATCATGTGTACACTCAAAACAATATAAAACAAGAAAACAATAATATGGTCGCAGCAAGGATACCAGGATTAATTTGGATCTTTGTTACTTTTACTGCTTCTTTAATTATACAAATTGTATCGGGAAGTTCTGTTTTGCATTGCACTTCATTTAGTTTGCTGATCATTATGTTTAGTACGTTATATTGGTTTTCAAACAGGTTCCTGCCGAGAAGAGCTTGGATGTATTTTGTTGTCCAAGGATTAATTGTGTATGGAAGCGCCTTTTTAATGTACAACGTTTCGGTAACAATTATTGCATTGTTTCCCTTACTCCTAGGTCAGCTAGTTGGGATGGTCGGTAGAAACAGGCTCGCTTTCTTTGTCATTTTAGCTGGTCTATCTATTATTGCTTCAGTCATTATTATCCCAAAAGAAAGTTTGTTTACCTACTTTGTTATCGTTATCCCTGCTACTTTAATAATTGTTGCCTATGCTGCAATCTTCTTCAAACAGGTAAATGCAAGAATAAGAACACAACAAATACTGCAGGAACTGGAAGAGGCACATCACCAAGTAGAGAATCTAACGCTGTATAGTGAACGGCAGCGGATGGCACGTGATTTGCATGATACGCTGGCACAAGGGATTGCTGGTATAAAAATGCAGCTCGAGGCAATCAATGTCCACCTTTCTAATGGAAATCATGAGCGTGCGCAGCAAATAGCGCAGCTTGCTATGAAAGGTGCCAGCTCCGTATTGGCAGATTCCCGGATTGTCATTGATGACTTACGTTTACACGAAGAAAATATCGACTTAGAGTACATCCTGCGCGAAAATACACAGCAGTTTACAACTGCAACAAGCATACCATGCAGTTTGAATTATACAGTCGTGCAATCTCTATCGCCGAAAATTACTGAGCATCTTTCCAAAATCGTTAGTGAATGTCTGTTGAATATCGCACGTTATAGCAAGGCAAGCGAAGCTTCTGTCTCTATTACAGGCACTTTGGATAATCTTATCCGTTTGGAAGTGGAGGATAATGGTGTTGGCTTTGATGCAGAAGAAATCTCAAATAAGCAAGGGCATTACGGCTTAATTGGTATGAAGGAACGTGTAAGGATTTTAGGCGGAGAGATCCACATTAGCAGCACATTGGGAGAAGGTACAACAGTGACAGTCAGTATTCCGGAGAAGGGAGAGGATTAAATGACGTATAAAGTGCTTATCGCAGATGACCATGTAGTCGTAAGAGAAGGTCTGAAATTGCTTATAGAAACAAATGAAGATTATAAAACCATAGGCGAAGCCGGACATGGGGCAGAAGCAATCCAGCTTGTAAATGATCTAGAACCCGATATAATATTGATGGATTTGTACATGCCTGTCATGAGCGGCATGGAAGCAATTCGTAAGCTATCTGTTACGCATCCTAAGCTGCCTATTATCATTCTCACAACTTATAATGAAGACCAATTGCTGGCAGAAGGATTTGCTTTAGGTGCAAAAGGTTATCTCCTGAAAGATACCAGTCTCCAATCTTTGTTTCATTCTATGGATGCTGCTATGAATGGGGAGACCCTCATAGGAGAGGACATGATGAAGAGAATCCGGGATTATCAGGAAAAAAGGCAACAAATTAAAGAAAAAGTCCAGCTCTCCCGAATGGAAATCATCATTCTTCAAGCGGTTGCCAGAGGGACGACGAGCAAGGATATTGCTTTTGATATGGGTGTTTCGGAAAGGACAGTAAAATCAAGGCTAACAGCTATCTTTAATAAATTGGGTGTGGATTCCCGAACGGAAGCGGTTGCTGTAGCCATTGAATCAGGTCTGATTCACCTTAACTATAATAAATTATAGGTTCTATAAAAACGTACTGCCCAAACGTACGTTTTTTTTATTTGCGCTCCCTTTAATATGAATGGGGTAAGATTTTCAGGTTCTAAAATCAGAAGGGAGATTTTTATGTCAACATTGTTATATAGATTAGGAAAATGGAGTGCATTCCATAAAAAGACTGTTCTTGCAGGATGGGTTGCCTTCATTGCGATCATCTTTATTTCTGCTTTTCTTTTAAAGCCGTCTTTTTCGGGTGATATGAGTATACCGGGAACACCGTCCGAGGAAGCAAATGCTTTATTGCAGGATGAATTTCCAAGTGGATCGGATGCTGCGTCGCTAAGGATTGTGTTTGGTGCAGAGGGTAACGAGAGTTTAACATCTGAACCATCACAGCAAACAATCAGCGACGTGCTTGATAAGATAATGGAAGATGACGAAGTAGCATCTGCAGCAAATCCATTTGAAGCACAGACTGTAAGTGCAGATGGAAGTGTTGCTTATGCTGATATCACATATAAAGAAGCTGCTGCCGATGTTCCGGAATCTTCGTTGGAACATGCTGAAAAAAGTATTGAAATTGCTGAAAACGAAGGAATACAAGTTGCAATGAAAGGCGATATCATACCGTCTGAAGTAGAAATCGGAGGTATATCCGAGGTGATTGGTATCGTAATGGCCTTCATTGTATTGAGCATCACCTTTGCATCGTTTGTCATAGCTGGATTACCGATATTGAACGCATTACTTGGTTTGGTTGCCAGCATTGGAGTAACGCTGATTGGTACAAGCATGTTCGACATTACATCATTCAGTTTGTCTCTCTCCGTTATGATCGGCTTAGCTGTTGGAATAGATTATGCGCTGTTCATCTTCTCTAAACATAGGCAGCAGGTAAGGGAAGGGATGGAGGTTAACGAATCCATCGCAAGGGCTAACGGAACGGCAGGGGGAGCAGTAATATTCGCAGGTCTGACAGTCATTGTTGCCTTATGCGGATTGACTGTAGTAGGTATTCCGTTCCTTGCAGCAATGGGGATTACAGCTGCAATAAGTGTCCTTTTCGCAGTACTAGTGTCCATTACTGCTGGTCCCGCTGTATTGGCTTTCGTAGGCAGAAAAATAAAGAAGAAGAATCGTCTGCTAAGTAAATCAGCTAAAATTCAAAAAGGACAAACTGACTCGAACGCCTGGGGACAATTCGTTACAAAGCAGCCTCTAATAGTTGCGATTCTCAGCATCGTGATTTTGGTAATAATCAGCATCCCGGCTACCGATATGCGGTTGGGCTTGCCTGATGATGGAATGAAAGCAAAAGACGATCAGGCACGGCAAGCATACGATTTATTGGCAGATGGATTCGGTGAAGGTTTTAACGGACCTTTAGCTGTCTTGGTTGACGCTTCCGAAACAAGCGGTGAACAGACAGAACAGTTCCAAAGAGCAACAGAAGAGATTGGTAAATTGGATAATGTAAGCCAAGTAACTCCAGCCATGCCTAACGAAAGCGGAAAGTATGCAATCGTTAATGTATTACCGGAAACAGGTCCAAATGATAGTGCCACAGCGGACCTGGTTCACGATATAAGAAAGCTTTCTTTGAATGATGGTGGAGAGGATATCGAGTTACGAGTTACTGGTCTGACTGCAATCAATATTGATATTGCTGAAAAGTTGAATGATGCAATACCTATTTTTGCTGTGATCATTGTAGGATTTGCATTTATTTTGCTAATGATAGTATTCCGTTCCTTATTAGTACCGCTTACCGCAGTAGCTGGATTCCTGCTTACTATGACTGCGACATTAGGTTTTTCCGTATTCATTTTGCAGGAAGGATATTTGAATAGCTTGCTTGGTATTCCGCAAGAGGGGCCAATCCTGGCATTCCTGCCAATCTTGGTTATCGGTATTCTGTTTGGTTTAGCAATGGATTATCAAGTATTCCTTGTTAGTCGCATGCACGAAGAATATACAATCACCAAGGATCCGGTCAGATCTATTTTAGCAGGTCTAAAGTATAGTGGCCCTGTCGTAACAGCTGCAGGTTTGATCATGATCTTTGTGTTTGCTGGATTTATCTTTGCGGGAGATACGATGATCAAGTCAATGGGACTTGCTCTGACATTTGGTGTGTTGTTCGATGCCTTCATCGTTCGCCTGGCACTTATTCCAGCAATAATGAAGCTGATGGGACATGCTGCTTGGTACCTGCCTAAATGGCTCGATAAGATAATTCCTGATGTAGATATTGAAGGACATAAGTTGTCTGAAAAACTAAGTGAATAAAATAAAATGGAATCTGAACGAATTAAGTAATATTTTGCTAAACAGACCATGCAGATTTACATGGTCTGTTTTCTTATAAAATAAATTTGAGCTGCCCCTTCAATTCCAGTATAGTAACATGTATAGCATTCGAGATTAGAATAGGTGGAATATCGTATGAATACACCCCATGAATTCATGGATGACTGGCTGGCTCTGGATAATTTACAAATGAAAATAAAGAAGGAATTGGAAACAGTTCTTCAAAAAGAATACAGTTTATCAATTAGAGAGTTTTATGTATTGTACTATCTATCCAAGGCTCCAGAAAAAAAGCTCCGTTTGCAGCAACTGCAGGAATTAATCGGGTTGAGTCAAAGTGCTCTGTCCAGGCTGGTCGGGAATATGGAAGCCGATAGCTGCGGTGCATTGCAAAAACATGTGTGTACGGATGACCGCAGAGGTACATATACGCAGATGACAGAGTTAGGGGAGAACAAACTTCAGCGCGGTCTTCAAACATTTCAAGAGGTAATAAGCATAAATTTCGCTCAAGTGGATTCTGCACACATATTAAAGCAATTATTGCAGAAATTATAGACGTAAACAATCAAAGTACCTGAAAGGGTGCTTTTTTGTTTATGCCTTTCGTTTGACAGAACTATACTAAAACCGATAAATTAAATGCATGCGTTATGCATATATTTTATTTGCTAAGGAGTCTTAAACGTGCAAAATTTATTCAGTACTTACAAAATAAAGAATCTAGAGCTGAAAAACAGAGTTGTTATGCCGCCGATGTGTCAGTATTCTGTAGAAAAGAAAGATGGTATAGCGAATGACTGGCATTACATGCACTATGTCAGCAGAGCGGTTGGCGGTGCAGGATTCATCATCGTCGAGATGACGGATGTAGAGCCGGATGGAAGAATCACGGATTATGATTTAGGTTTATGGTCTGATGAACAAGTACCCGCTCTTGCAAAAATTGTAGAGGCTGTACATAGCCATGGAGCAAAAATCGGTATCCAGATTGCTCATGCCGGACGCAAAGCAGAAGATGCGCCTGAACCAGTGGCACCATCTGCTATTCCGTTTGACGAAAATTCCAAAACACCTAGAGCCCTTACAACAGAAGAAGTAAAGGGTATGGTCGAGAAATTCCGCTTAGCTGTAAGACGTGCGGTACAGGCTGGATTCGATGCAATCGAGATTCATGGTGCACACGGTTACCTTATTCACCAATTCCATTCTCCATTAACGAATAAGCGTGATGATGAATATGGACAGGATCTGACTAAATTCGGTCGTGAAGTAATCGAAGCAGC
Source organism: Virgibacillus sp. 7505 (assembly GCF_002272135.1). Lineage (GTDB taxonomy): Bacteria > Bacillota > Bacilli > Bacillales > Amphibacillaceae > Terribacillus. Next base: position 17,578 of record NZ_NPBF01000021.1, read on the forward strand.
TAAAGCAGAAATGCCAGCTGATATGCCTTTGATTATGCGAATTTCCGCAAGAGAATATGTGGAAGGCGGCTATGGCATCGAGGAAAGTATCGAATTCTCCAAAGCATACAAAGATGCGGGTGCAGACGTGTTTGACGTTTCTTCCGGTGGTGAAGGTCAGATTGCTGCCTGGGGAAGACCAGGCACACATGCTGCTTACCAGGTACCATTAGCACGTCAAATCAAAGAAGCACTGAAAGTTCCAGTTATGGCTGTTGGCAGACTTGATGATCCAATCCTAGCTAATGCCATTATCGGAAATGAAGAAGCAGATCTTGTACAAGTTGGAAGAGGCATGCTAAGAAATCCTTATTGGACATTGGAAGCTGCTAAGCAGCTGAGAAAAGAGAATATTGTACCGAAACAGTATGAAGCTGGATTCTGATTTAATAAAATAAGCCTCCTATATTTGGGGGCTTATTTTAATGAATTTTAATACGTGTAATGAGCTAATAAATAATCTTTAAGAACAGGCAATGATATATTGTAATATTTTACTTCTTATGGTAGTTTAGTAAAGTTATGAATAAATCATCTATTTTTTACTTATTTTTATCCATTTTATTTATTCTTTCCTCATGTACACCTGCTGTTAAACAAGAAGGAGAGAATAATAGTATACCTACATATAAACCATTAATCATCGCACACAGAGGGGCTTCGGAATTGGAGCCTGAGCATACTTTTTTATCTTATGACCGAGCGGAGAAGGACGGAGCGGATTATATTGAAATCGACTTGCGCCAGACTGAAGATGGGGAGCTGGTAGCAATCCATGATGAGGACGTGGATCGCATAACAGATGGTTCTGGAAGGGTAGAGAATCTAACATTAGAAGAGCTGAAACACCTTCATGTCGATAAAAAGCAGGAGATCCTAACACTTCAGGAGATTGTAGAACATTACGGTGATTCGGTCCATTATTATATAGAAACGAGAACAGATAGCGACGGTAATATAGGAATGGAGGAGCAGTTGGTCTCTATCCTCAATAGCAAGGATCTTATTAAAAAGAAAAGAGTTATCATCGAGTCATTTTCAGAAGAAAGCATGAAGAAGATCCACGAACTTAACAACGATATTCCTTTTGTTAGATTATTGCGTAAAGCAGAGGTTCAAGAACTTGATGGTGCTACCATGCAGCATATTAAAAATTATGCAATAGGTGTAGGAATATATGCGGGTAGTGTGGATGCTGAGTTGGTTAGGCAGATACATGATTATAATCTTCAGCTCCATGTTTATTACTATGACGATGAGAAAAAATTGACTGATAAAATGTTAGATTTGAAAGTCGACGGTGTATTTACAAATAATCCAGATTACGCAATATCAGAAGTGGGTTCATTAAACTAATGAGCCTGCTTTTTTATATAACAGAAACATAATCTAAAAAGGAAATCTTAATGAGTTACTTCATCAGTTCCAATCTTTAGCCATAATGATAAAGTTATAAGAATTTCCTCTAATTGTATCTTCAAATTCTCCTGTCATTACAAACACTCTTTCTCGTATAGCTTGTTTATTAAATTCTGCTACTGCTAATCCGAGATGGACATAATTAAAGAGCAGGAGTAAATACCTTCGTAAGTCATGAATTCATATCCTCATTTGTTCGTCGTCTAATAGAGAATTTCATAAGTGTTGACCTCGTTTTAATTATTTTTGATGAATATCCATAAGTTAATGACCTTTTCCTATTTCAATTAAAACTGTGATAGACTGATTTTATAAAATATTATGATAATTATAAGTCTATTATTATTCTGTAAGGAGAGGTTGCCTGATTTATTTAGCAGATAGATTCTTATAGAAGAACATCATCATTAGGAATCCATAAAGTAGCCTAGGGGAGATTAGCCTTGAATAAAGTGATACATATGAAATCAATGAAATATCCCGACATTCCGCACTATGAATGGAAAGGTCGTTTGTTGAGAAAAACGCCAGAGTATGCGATGGTTCTTTGTGAAAGCGGCAGAGAGTTGAAACACCATACGAAAAATACAACCTTTACAATAGATGCCACTTCGTTGGAGTACTTCTTCTTTAAAGAAGGCTACACAGTTGCCATGGAGATTGAAGAAGGTAAAATACTTTCGTATTACTGCAATATTGCAATGCCTTCCGTGCTTAATGGCAATCAGCTTAGATTTGTTGATTTGGATTTGGATGTAGTGAAAAGAAGAAATGAAGACTGGATGGTTGTAGATGAAGATGAATTTGAGGTTAACAGTGTAAAGTATGGTTATCCCGCTGAGTTAAAGGAATATGCTTTAAGGTCATTGTATTTATTACAGAATAAAATAAGTGATAATTTGTTCCCTTTTGATGAGAATGATTTGGAGTTGGTAAGAAAATATAGCATGGGTTAATGACTATAATTAGTCTTATATGCTCGGAGGTGCATAATCAAGGAGAAACGTAGAAATAAGTTAAGGTAACATTATACAGAATTAGATGCTGGAGGTAAGCTATGGATTTAAAACGCTTAGAGAAGACATTATATGAAATGAATCAATTCGGTCGTTCGAAAGATGGAGTAACGCGCATAGCTTATTCTAAAGAGGAGCGACAAGCGGCTGAACATTTTAGCAACCTTTGCAGAAAAGAAGGCATGGATGTTCGGATTGATACTTGTGGAAATGTGATAGCACGCAGGGAAGGCAGTAACCCTGATCTTCCTGTCGTAGCATGCGGTTCCCATCTAGATACAGTAATCCATGGTGGAAATTACGATGGAACATTAGGCGTTATAGCAGCCCTCGAGGTTATTCGCAGCTTAAATGATAAAGGGGTTGAAACAGAACACCCGATTGAGATCATTGCTTTTGCATGTGAAGAATCCTCAAGATTCGGTATTTCCACAATAGGCAGCAAGGCAATGGCAGGAATATTAGAATTGGAATCTTTATCTGAGCTTAGTGACAGCGAAGGGAAATTTCTTCGTGATATATTTTCTGAATGTTCCCTTAACTTTAATGAGATAGATAAGAGTACCCGTCAGAAAGAGGAGTTTAAAGTATTTCTAGAAATGCACATTGAGCAAGGTCCTGTTTTAGAAAGACAACAAAAACAGATTGGTATAGTTACAGGAATTGCTGCTCCAACACGATTTGAAGTAAAAATTAAAGGGCAAGCATCTCACTCAGGAACGACACCAATGGATTATCGAAGGGATGCTTTCTTGAGTGCAGCGGAAATAGCCTTGCTGCTGGAGCAGGCCGCAAAAAGGGAAGCTGGTAACGGAACGGTGGCAACAGTGGGTGCATGTGAAGTTAAACCAGGATCAATAAATGTGATACCAGATCTGGCTACGATGAAAATTGATATAAGGGGAACATCTCCAGATTCAAAGAATAGAGTAATCGAAAGTCTATTTACTGCGGTTAAACAAGTAGAGCAAAAGCGTAATGTTAGTATTGAGCACCGTGTGTTAAGTAATGAGCATCCTATCAATCTTGATAAAGAAGTAATAGATTCCCTGTCTCTTAATTGTGAGCAAAAAGGATATACGTATACGCATTTGGCAAGTGGAGCAGGACATGATGCGATGAATATGGCAATGCTTTGTCCAACTGGGTTACTATTTGTACCTTCTAAAAATGGTTTAAGCCATCATCCTGATGAATATACAGAAATGGAGCAGATTGGTATAGGAGCTGATTTATTAGAAACGGCGATTATAAAGTTTGCAGGATAAATGTATAGCATCTCTTTATCTAGATTATGTAATAATATGTTAAAACGATAAAGTTATAGGGGGATTCTCAATGTTTATAGTCAATGTAGAAGGTGCCATTCACCGTGATGGAAAATGGCTTATGATCACAAGGAGTGAAAAAGAAGAGCATGCAGCAGGATGCCTTTCCATGGTTGGCGGTAAGTGTGATTTGGAAGGCGTATCTTCTGATATTTTGGAAAGGACACTGAAGCGGGAGATCTTTGAGGAGGTAGGCATTGAAGTGAAGGAAACGACTTATGTGAACAGCTCTTCATTTGTGACGGATAAGGGTACGCATGTTATCGATATCGTTTTTCTTTGCCAGGATATAGCTGGTGAACCTTATGCAAAGAGTGCGGAAGAAGTAGGAAAAGTAATGTGGATGACAACAGAGGATTTACTGATACATAAAAATGCGCCTTCCTACTTAAAAGAGAATATTACACTAGCTGCTGACAAGCTCACCTTGGTAAGAGAAGTCTGAGTATAGACGATATCTGAAATTGAACTAACATTATTAGTCGCATTCAAAGAAGGTAACTTTACTAAATTTTAAGTTTGATCAAGATAAATTAAAAAGCTGTCACTATCGACAGCTTTTTAATTCTCTGCAGCAAATACTTCCTTTAAATTATAGTTCTTCTTTACATATGCAGTGCCTTCGAGAATTCTTCTGGCTGTACGTATTACTTTTATTTCTGACAAGCTGCTGTATGCTGTTTCAGTAATGCCTGAAGGATGGGCAATACGTAAGTTTCCTGCTGTTTTTCGAGCAAGCTTATGCGGCAAAGTTCCGGGAATAGCACATGCAGCAGTTGTGCAGATTGCACCAGTTATTGCAAGTGCTTCATGAGGTCTTTGCATAGATAGCATACGCACATGGATATCCATATCCTCAGTCGAGTACATATTCTCGTTCATATCTGTAAATGCTTGTGCTTTTCCGATCAATGTGAGTTTTGGAACTGCCGGAGAAAGCTTAGTCGCATTTTCTCTAGTGGAAAATCCGCAGAGTTCAGCTGCAGCAGCACGTAATTCCTCGCATCGCTGCAGGTCTGCTTCAGCGAATGCAGCTGGCAGAATGGTCTCTTGTAAGCCTAGGTCAGCAGCTTCTACAAAAACTAAAGGATTGGCAGCATCAACGATAGAACATCGAACACTGCCAAAGCTCGTTTCAAGTACATCGGTAACATTTCCGGTAGGTAACAACTCGCCAGTCACGGATCCCTCTGCATGGCAAAATGTCAAAGCAATCTCCGACCCATAACCAGGTACTCCAGGTATAGCTGTCGAACCTGTGGTTAGTACGTCACCATCCTTAACAGCTACTTCGGCAATAATCAATTTTTGGGTATTCGTATTCCAAATCCTTACGGTCGTAATCGGCTCTGTGATAGGGACAAGTCCTTCCTGAATTGCAAATGGACCGACGGCAGAAGAAATATTGCCGCAGTTTCCTTTCATATCAACTGTTTCATCTGTAATACTTACTTGTGCAAAAGTATAGTAGACATCAAAGTCTTTATCAGCCTCAGCTTTTCGTATAATGGCAGCTTTGCTCGTTAAGGAATTGGCGCCTCCCAACCCATCGATTTGCCGTTTATCAGGACTTCCCATTAAATCAAGAAGGAAAGGCGCCCAATCTTCCTTTTCTGCAGGCATATCTGTTTCATGAAGAAAAACAGCTTTACTTGTGCCGCCGCGCATGTAGACAATACGGATTTTTTCCATCTGCTCACGTCCTTTTTAGGATGAAGTAGTTTATACTGACAGCATAGTCCCGAGCATTGATAAAATAAAATACAATTATTTTTGACTTAATTAAAAATAATTTTATAACCATGAGTAATTACCTAGGAGGGTGAGCAATGGATGAAAAGGATTGGCTATTATTAAAGCTATTAGGTGAAGAAAAAAGTGTCACAAAAGCTGCTGAGAGATTATTCACATCTCAGCCTTCTTTGACATACCGCATTCAAAAGATCGAGGAGAGTTTTAACGTAAAGCTGTTTACAAAGCGGAACAGGGGAATCACCCTGACTGTAGAAGGGGAGTACCTTACAGATTATGCTGTCGAGATGCTGCGAAAGCTGAAGGAAACAAAGGATGCGATAGCTAATCTAGGGAAGGATGTGCAAGGTACGCTGCGTTTAGCGGTGTCCAGTAATTTCGCTCAATATAAACTGCCGGGCTTGCTGACAAAGTTCTCTTCCATTTATCCGAATGTCCAATACAATGTACAGACTGGCTGGAGTACGAGGGTCATGAAGTTACTGGATGAAGGGGATGTACACTTAGGCATTTTGCGTGGAAATCACCGCTGGCAAGGAGTGAAGGAGATACTGACGAGGGAACAATTGTATATCATTTCAAAACAGCAGATCAGCATAGGTCAGCTGCCATTACTTCCATTTATTAAATACAATACAGATACCTCATTGAAAACAATTATAGATGGGTGGATACATGAGCACCTGCAGCACGCACCGCTCACGGCAATGGAGGTGGATCGGCAGGAAACATGCAAAGAGATGGTGAAACATGGCTTGGGTTATTCGATCGTGCCTGAAATATGCCTGCGTGAATCCGATCAGCTTTACCGTATTGGTCTGACGAATGAAAACGAAGAGCCTTTGCTTCGTGAAACATGGTTGATGTATGACCCTAAATCACTTGATTTGCAAGTGGTAAAAGCATTCATCGGCTTTTTGAAACAGGAACAGCATGTAACAATATAAAAAATACTTATGAGTTCTGCAAAAATACTTATATTTAACTTATCTCCCGCTATGTAATATGCTAAGTCAAATGCTTCTTACACAAGTAAATGAAAGCGTATTCAAAGAGAGGGGAATGACCATGCTGACGATATTAGGTTTTTCTATGATGACTGTATTTACTGTTCTGATTATGTCTAAAAAGCTTTCTCCCATTGTTGCTTTGACGTTGACACCGATTTTCTTTGCTTTAATTGGAGGATTTGGAGGAAGCCTTGGAGATATGATCTTGGATGGACTGCAAACTGTTGCCAGTTCTGCAGCCTTGTTATTATTCGCTATCTTGTTTTTCGGAATCCTCATTGATGCCGGTTTATTCGATCCTCTAATCAAGAAAATACTAGTACTAGTAAAGGGTGATCCTGTAAAAATTGCGATTGGCTCAGCTGTACTGGCAATGCTGATTGCATTGGACGGTGATGGAACCACCACTTACATGATCACGGTTTCTGCAATGCTTCCTTTGTATAAACGGATTGGTATGAATCCGCTTGTTATGGCAACAGTCGCAATGCTGGCCTTGAGTATCATCAGTGGTATGACTCCTTGGGGAGGGCCTGCAACCAGAGCAATCGCGGTACTAGGGCTCGATCCTTCGGAATTCTTTGTCCCACTTCTGCCCACTATGCTTGGAGGTATGATTTTCGTCGTCTTTACTGCTTTTATGCTCGGTCTTAAGGAACGGAAACGTATAGGAGTGATGGAAATAAAATCCGGTAACTATGAGTCAGAACCTTATATGGCTGCAGCTTTGGAAGGGGACTTACTGAAGCGGCCAAAGCTTCGCTGGATAAATTTATTCCTTGTCATAGCTATCTTGGTATTGCTGGTAATGGGAATTATGCATCCGGCAGTACTCTTCCTCATAGGTTTTGTGTTGGCTTTATCTATCAATTACCCTAATATCCAAATACAAAAAGAGCGTATTGCGGAACATGCAAGCAATGCAATCACAGTTGTTTTGCTTGTCTTTGCTGCGGGTGTTTTCGCTGGCATATTGTCCGGAACAGAAATGGTCAATGCAATTGCAGGTTCGATTGTCGCATTCGTTCCGCCGTCCATGGGTGAACTTTTCCCGGTAGTTGTAGCTATCACAAGTCTTCCATTGACCTTTGTGCTTTCAAATGATGCGTATTACTTCGGAATGGTACCTATATTCGCTGAAGCTGCATCAGCCTACGGTGTTGACCCTATTGAAATCGCCAGGGCTTCCATTTTAGGGCAGCCGGTACATCTAATGAGCCCGCTTGTAGCTTCTACGATATTGCTTGTCAGTATGTTGAAAATCGATCTTGGTGCATTTCAGCGATATGCAGTTAAATGGGCTGTTTTGACTTCATTATTCATTATTCTCGTAGCGATAGTAACAGGTGCCATTACATTCCGATGATTTCAAAATTCTATTTGGTCATCACTGAAAAGTGGAGCAAGTACTGGCTTCTAATGAAAGTTCTCTTATATGACAGGACAGACGATCCATATCAATGGAGGACAGTGGACTTCCTCCTAAAAGAAAGAAGCACCAGCCAAAGGGCTTGTGCTTCTTTTTTTATGCGTTAACTTTCGATCTTTCTGCTGGTGCATAGGTATCCAGATAGTTGCTGCTCCAGTCATCGATATGCAGCTTCAGGATCTGGTCGATGGCAAGCAGGTTTTCCTTGCTGAGAGACAAGTCTTCAACACCTGTCACTTCATCTAGCTGATCTGGCGCATAAGCACCCCAAATGGCTACATCCACTCCGTCTTGTTCCAGTACCCAACGCATCGCTAATTGAGCGATTGTCTTATCGCGGTTGGCTGCGAAGTTCTTCAATTGCTCGACCGCATCAAGGATTGCTTCGAATCTGCCGCTTTCGAATAGTGGGTGAGAAAAGCGGAAATCCTCCTCTGAGAATGTAGTCGATTTCGTCAGTGCCCCTGCAAGCAAGCCATGTGCCATTGGTCCCCAGGCTAAGCCGCCAATATCATGTCGTTTAGCGTAATCAAACCATTCCCATAGACCGCGCTGCAGCATGTTAAACTGATTTTGTGTGACATGTAGTGGTGCTTCTCGCTGAAAAGCTTCCATTTCCTGTGGCGTGAAATTACTGACTCCGATGGCTCGAATCTTACCCTTTTTGTATAGGTTGTGCATCACGCCAGCGAGCTCTTCCATAGGAATTTCATGGTCTGGCCAGTGCACTTGATAAAGATCCAGATAATCCGTTCCTAAACGCTTTAGTGTTAAATCAAGTTCCTTTTCCACATTGTCCGGGCGCATATCCCGGAACAATTGTGTATCCTCTGTCCAATTGACCCCGGGTTTTCCGGCTAGGATTAGTTTGTCACGCGGTATACTGGATTCCTGCAATGCTTTGCCGATGAATTCCTCTGACTTCCCTAGTCCATAATCAGGTGCGGTATCGATTAAGTTGATGCCCTTATCGAGTGCAGCATGGACAGTACGTTTGGCACTGACCTCATTTGGCTCATGCTGCCACATATAGCCACCCATGGCCCATGTTCCTAAAGCAATTTGTGTTACTTCCAAATCACTTGTTCCAAGTCTGACTTTCTTCAAGCTGCTTCATCCTTTCCTCATGTCGATCTGCTTTTGGAGATTGTGTTCCCGTCTGGTAGAAAACAAAACACATGAGAAAAGGCATTTACTTAGGTCCGAATCGCCCCATTAATGAGCGGATACCGAAGTAGAGTGTACTGCCAACTGCTAAAATAATAATTACAAGGGTAATTGTATTCCCCATTCAAGTTCTCCTTTTAAGGCCCTATTTGAAATAAACGCAGAAGGCCACGACCGATCCAAACGAGTATGCGAAAAGGCAAAAACAGAAGTTCAGGTACCCAAAGCAGAATATCGAGAATATCCCATTTGTGATTCGGATCAGCTTCCCTTTTTCGTTGTCTCCGTCGTTCCCGCAGTGTCAAAAGTCATCTCTCCTTTTGGCAAAATTAGGTTATCTTCATCTTATCATAATTTACTGACAAAACTTGTGATTTTTATTACAGTCCATTGAACGCTCCTTGACAAATACCTATATCCGTCTCACTATAAAAGAAAGCGCTTTCCGAACAGGATCAAGCAGCAGCCTGATAAAGGGGTGTCATGCATTTTGGATACAAAGGAATTGTGCAGGACGTTAATTGTCGATGATGAAATTCTTATCCGACAAGGCATCAAACACTATTTGGATTGGGAGAAGGAAGGGTTCACAATAGTTGGGGAAGCTTCAAATGGAAAAGAAGCATTGGAACTGATTGAAACGCTGAACCCGCATATTGTTATCACGGATGTCGTCATGCCGATTATGGACGGCGAAGCTTTGACGAGGATGGTAAATGAAAAATACCCGAATATCGGACTGATCGTACTGAGCAGCTTCAGTGAATTCGATTATGTACGAAGTGCTTTTCAGAACGGAGTTATCGATTATATTCTCAAACCGAAGCTGAATGCAGAAGTGCTGCTGAAGACTTTGCGCCTTGCAGCAGGACAGCTGGAAGGATTTCATCTTAGCGGTGAGGGGGAGCATAAGCAAACCTTAACGGAAAAATTGCGTGTTCTCTATGAAGGAACTGATATCCGTATGGAAGAAGAAGATGCTGCATATTTTCCGCATAAGCATTTTCAAGTAGTAAGCTACAGACTGGAAGCGGATAAGCCAGCGAAGCCGCTTCATGAATATCTGGATAATGAAGCGGGAGTCCTGACGTCGATCTTACAAACTTCAGATCTGCACATATACTTGTGGAACAGCGACCATACATTCAGTGAAGGATTATTTGGTGAATTACCGAAATCAGGTGCTGTATGCAGTACAGAAACTTTTGCTAATCTCTCGGAACTGAAAGGAAAGCAAAAGGAACTGGAAAAGGTCGAGAGTTATCGGTTTTTCTTTCCGGGGAAGTTTTATCTGTCGGAAGACATCCTGCCGCCACTCCCTGAGGAGAGACAGTTATTCCAATTGGATCGATTTATCGAAGCGTGCAAGCGGGAAAATTTTCAGGAAGCTTTTACTTATTTAGAGGAACATATCGGACGGATGGTTCTGGATTACCAACAGGATATTGGCGAATACAAAGCTTTTCTGAATAATATTATGTTCAATCTGATGGTGCTGCTTGGCAATATGGATTATCAGACAGAGATGCTGGAGAAGAAGAAGTATTCGTATTTCCAACAAGTCGGTCAATCAGCGGATGTTTATACAGCTAATCAGACGGTTGAATCATTTTTAAAAGAAGTAAAGCGGGTTGTGGAAACAGAGGAAGGACAGGGACATATGCGGAAACTGACGGATTATATCAAGGCGCATTATCATGAATCGTTATCATTAACGAATATTGCGAACCATTTCCATTTTAGTCCTTCATATTTATCCAATTATTTTTCGACCCATAGCAAAGAGGGTTTCAGCGAGTACCTTAACCGTATCCGAATTGAGGCAGCTATTTCCTTGCTCAGACAAAACGATATACCTATTTCAAAAATCAGTGAGCAAGTCGGATTTTCAGATCACAGCTATTTTTGTCGTGTTTTCAAAAAGCAAACAGGCTATTCTCCTTCGCAATATCGGCGAAAACGGATGATGAGCTAAGGAGGGGAAGTTGATGAACTTGATCAAAGACCGTCTTCAGCCCAATGGTCTGTTTATGAAGATGTTCCTTATAACTGTTGCACTTATTATTTTAGTTGCTATTACCGTAACTCTTACGACAATCCGGATGGCTGAGCAGTTTTTCGTAGAAAAGTTCAGCATTACCAATTCGCAGATCATCGATCAGATTCAGTATGATTTTGAAGAATTGAATTATAGCATTGTGATGGCGGCTACCGATATCGGTCAGAGCAGCACAATCGAGGCTTATTTATCAGAGAAAGAGCCGGATAATGAGCGTATTATGAGTCTTTACCTTGTAATGAGCCAAATTGACCATCTGCGGGAACAGCTAGGTGATCAAAATGTGGAAATAGCAATTGCTGATCAAGATGCAATCTCATACAGGACGAACTTTACGTATTGGCCTGCAGCACCAACAGATATTCGTAACCATGACATTACGGAATCGATCACCAAGGAGCCGAACAAGCTGCTTTATTTTCAGGATTCAAGAGAAGCATCCGATAATTATGTCATTGCGGCGAAGGCACTGCTTGACCGGGAAACAGATCAATCATATGGCGCGGTTTACTTTCCGATTAAAGAGGGGCAGCTGCGTTCCTTTTATACAGACTACGTAAAGCCGGGTAATGATTTTTATGTGCTCGATCAAAACGGCAAGGTGGTCTCAAGCAGTCTGACGAATACCATCGGGCAATCACTTCCAGAGCTTAGTCAGCAGGCAAAAAATATGCAAACCGATGAAGAAACGTACCGGGAGGTCGAGTTTCAGGATACCAATCAAATTATGCTGGCAGAATATCTGCCTTATTTTGATATGTACCTAGTCAATATGGTGGACAAGCAGATCGCTGTCGGAAATCTGATTGATACAAAGCAGATTGCATTATTGCTAGCAGGTGTTGTCGTTCTTGCCTTGATCATTGTTTTCCTTGTTACGAAGCGGCTGACCAACTCCCTATCGAAGCTTGTTAAAGACATTGAAGCTGTACCAAAGAAAGGACTGAAGCGGCGGCTCGTGTATGAAGGTACATACGAAACAAATCAAATTGGTCTTGCTTTCAACAGCATGATGGATGAACTGCAGGTATATGTAGAGAAACTCATCGAAGCCCAAAAACAGCAGCGTCATGCGGAGCTGGCTGCATTGCAGCAGCAGATCAATCCCCACTTCCTTTATAATACGATGGCTTCCATCAAGTTCTTGGTCATGATGGGGGAAAGGGAAGAAGCTGAAAAAACGATTGATGCGTTCATCACGCTTTTGCAAAATACAATCGGCAATGTTGATGAGTCGGTTACCGTAGAGCTGGAACTGCAGAATTTAAAAAACTATGTGCTGATCAATCAGAAACGGTACGGGGATAGGATTCAGGTACAGTTCATGGTGTCACCGGATTGTTTGGACTATCTTATTCCAAAGCTGATATTGCAGCCATTTATCGAAAACTCATTTTTCCATGCTTTCAATAAAACAGCTGAAGGCACTATTTCAGTGCTTGTATGGAAAGAAGCAGACGACCTTGTATGTGAAGTAGCCGATGATGGCGATGGAATGGCAGCATGTGCAGATTTGCCTAATACAAACCGCAATCGACAGCTGTTTTCCGGTATCGGTGTCAAAAATGTACATGAACGAATCCAGCTTCTGTATGGAACAGAATACGGTGTGTCCATCACGAGTGAGACAGGACAGGGAACGAAAGTAAAATTAAGGCTGCCGGCAGTAAAAGAAGAAGAAAGAGACGTAATATGATGCAACTGCTTGACAGTCAGCACGGATGGAGTTAAACATATTTCAACTGTCGTACTGAAGAGGCGGTATCGGAGTAAAGTAAATTGCGGTAGAAAATACAAATAACAAAAAATAATCCTAATCCCTAATATGTAAGCGTTATCAATATAGAGATTTAATCCAAGTATGACTCAATAAATTCCTAACAGAAGATAGTAGACGCATGCTAAGATTTAATCATAAAGACAGCGCTTACAAAAAAGAGGGGGTAAAATGTGATGAAAAAGTTTTTAGCACTTTTATTTGTTAGTTTGCTCGTTCTGTCTGCGTGTTCTTCGGGTTCCGGCTCGGAAGCAGATGCAGATACGAACGATATCAAAGTTTGGGCATGGGACCCGAACTTCAATATAAAAGCAGCCGAGCTTGCGAAGACAGCTTATCAAAAGGAAAACAGTGAGCTCAATATTGAAGTTATCGAGTATGCACAGGACGACATCATCCAAAAGCTCAACACTAGTCTCAGCTCTGGGACAACGAAAGGCCTACCGAACGTCGTATTGATTGAGGACTATCGTGCGCAAAGCTTCTTGCAGTCTTATCCGGATATGTTTTACGCGGTTGACGATGCAATCTCGATCGATGAATTTGCAAAGTACAAACAGCCGCCGACTAGCTTTGAAGGCAAGCAATATGGAGTTCCCTTCGATTCGGGTGTAGCTGGTTTGTATGTACGAACTGATTACTTGGAAGAAGCAGGATACAGCATCGATGACCTGCAGGACGCTGATTGGGAGAAAGTAATTGAAATCGGTAAAGCAGTGAAAGATGCTACAGGCAAGCAAATGATCACGCAGGATCCAAAAGATCTAGGTCTGTTGCGTATGATGATCCAAACAAGTGGTGCATGGTATTTGGAGGAAGATGGAGTAACTCCGAATATAGCTAATAATGATGCGCTGAAAGAAGCATTCCGTCTGTATAAGGAAATGATTGATGCAGACTTGGTGAAACCTCATGCAGACTGGAGCCAGTACATTGCCACAATCAATAATGGAGACATTTCCATGCTGCCAAGTGGTAACTGGATCACTCCTTCTGTTAAAGCGGAAGCATCTCAGTCAGGTAAGTGGGCAGTAGCACCATTTCCGAAACTTCCTGGCATGGAATCAGTGAATGCATCCAACTTGGGCGGTAGCTCCTGGTATGTATTGAACATCCCTGGCAAAGAAAAAGCAGCTGAATTCTTAGGCCAGACATTCGGTGCCGACGGTGATTTCCATCAGCAGTTCGTTGAAGAAGTAGGCGGTGTCGGAACCTATCAGCCTGCAGCTGAAGGAGAGGCTTACCAAGCAGAAGATGAATTCTTTGGCGGTCAGAAGATAATGTCTGATTTCGCAGCTTGGACAGAAGAAATTCCACAGGTCAATTACGGTCTTCATACGTATGTGATCGAGGATATCCTTGCGAATGAAATCCAGAAATATTTGCAGGGCGAAGATTTAGATACGGTTATGGAAAACGCACAATCGCTGGCAGAACAGCAAGCGAAGTAAACCAAGTGCCCTGGGACGCCGCGAACAAAAGCTGCCTCCCGGGGCTTCTTTCGAAAGGAGCCCACATTCATGAATATTCCTGAAAAATTAGGACCGGAAAAACTTGCAGAAAAACCAGCACCGCGTCCAGCGCGATCCCTCAGGCTGAAAAATACATTGGTCGGCTGGTCATTTGTTGCGATAGCTTCACTTTTAATCGGAATATTTTATTTCTTCCCGATGGTGCAGGCCTTGATAATGTCGTTCCAGTCTGGCAGCGGTGTGAATCTGTCATTCGTCGGATTTGAGAACTATATCCGTCTATTCCAGGACCCTGTATTCCTGACTACGGTTAAGAATACGGTCATCTATTTGATCATCCAAGTACCAGTCATGATTTTGTTAGCATTATTCCTGTCTGTTGTACTGAACAATAAGACACTGAAATGGAAGGGATTCTTCCGAACAGCCATTTTCCTTCCGTGTGTAACATCACTTGTTGCTTACTCAGTTGTGTTTAAATACCTGTTTGCACCAGACGGTATCGTAAACATGACCTTGCTGAAGATCAATCTGGTTTCTGAGCCAATTCAGTGGCTGACAGACCCGTTTTGGGCGAAAATCACCATCATCCTGGCAATCACATGGAGATGGACTGGCTACAATATGATCTTTTATTTGTCTGCTCTTCAAAATGTGGATCGATCCATCTATGAAGCTGCAAAAATCGATGGTGCTTCTGCTATCCAGCAGTTCTTCAAGATTACGATTCCGATGCTGAAGCCGATCATTCTATTCACATCCATCACGTCGACAATCGGGACATTGCAATTGTTCGATGAGGTAATGAACATTACAGCTGGGGGACCAGGAAATGCCACCATGACCATTTCCCAATATATTTATAACTTGTCCTTCAAGTACACGCCTGACTTTGGCTACGCTGCAACTGTTTCCTATGCCATCGTAATCTTGATTGTTATCTTCTCGATCATCCAATTCAAAGCGGCAGGTGATAAGAAATGAGACTATCCAACAAAGTAATCGGTTATTTGTTCCTCAGCATCTGTGCGATCATTTCCATCTTCCCGTTTTACTGGATGGTTGTCAGCATGACAAACACGTCTACTGATGTTACGAGAGGGAAATTACTGCCCGGTGGACATTTTATTGAGAACTTCAAGAATCTGCTTCAAACAGTAGATTTAGTGCCAGCGTTGACGAACTCAGCAATCATTGCAGTCGCTACAACAGTCCTAAGCTTGCTGATAGCTTCTTTGGCGGGATATGGATTTGAGATTTATCGCAGCAGAGCAAAAGATATCGTATTCAATATCTTACTATTGTCGATGATGATTCCATTTGCGGCCTTGATGGTGCCTTTGTTCCGTATGTTCGGCAGTATCACACCAATCTTTCCGTTTCTCGGAATTGATACACTGACTGCTGTAGTTCTGCCGAGTATTACGACAGCATTCCTTATCTTTTTCTTCCGTCAGAGTACAAAAATGTTTCCTAAAGAAATTTTGGAAGCAGGCCGGATCGATGGCTTGAAGGAGATTGGTATCTTTTTCCGAATTTATGTACCAACGATGAAGACAACATACGCCGCTGCAGCCATCATTACATTCATGGCCAGCTGGAATAACTATCTCTGGCCGCTAGTCGTCCTACAGTCACCAGATAAACAGACGATTCCATTGCTTATTTCGAATCTAGGTTCCAGCTACTCGCCTGATTACGGCATGATCATGATGGCAATCGTTATTGCGACATTGCCGACAGCGATTATCTTCTTCTTTATGCAGAAGCATTTCGTAGCAGGAATGATGGGTTCCGTGAAGTAACAGAAAGAGAGGGAGGAAGTAAATATGACAATCGATACAAATGTAATTCCAAGTTTGGATTGGCTTTCGGATACAAGTGTGTTCGCGGTGAATCGTGTGCCAGCTCATTCTGATCATGTGTATTTTGAGACTTTGGAACAGGCCAAGGCAAAGAAGGAAATGCCTTGGCGCCACAGTCTAAATGGGAAATGGAAGTTCCATTACGCACAGAATCCTGCTGTTCGTCCTGCAGATTTTTACAGTGCAGCATACGACAATAGTCGTTGGGATTCCATTACTGTCCCAGCTCATATCCAACTGGAAGGGTACGGGACACCGCAATATGTGAATACGATGTATCCATGGGATGGAATACATGATATCCGGCCTCCTCAGGTGCCGATGGAGGATAATGCCGTTGGCAGCTATGTGAAACATTTTACTGTACCAAAGCATATGGAAGACATGCCGTTATATATCTCTTTCCAGGGTGTAGAGTCTGCATTCTATGTTTGGCTGAATGGTCAATTTGTCGGTTACAGCGAGGACAGTTTTACACCAGCAGCATTCGATCTGACAGCATATCTCCAGCCAGGTGAGAACAAATTGGCGGTAGAGGTGTATCAGCGCAGCACAGGCAGTTGGCTGGAGGACCAGGATTTCTGGCGCTTCTCGGGTATTTTCCGTGATGTGTATCTATACACGACACCAGAGCTGCATGTTTTTGATTTGTCTGTACAAGCACGATTGGATGAAACATATTCAAAAGGATCGCTAAAGGCAGCCATGCTATTCCAAGAGGATATACCAGCGGCTGCAAAAATAACAGGCAGCCTTTATGACAAGCATGGAAGCTTAGTACAGGAAGCTGAAGGATTATTCCATGAAAAAACAGCTGTCGTTTCATTTCATGTAGATTCACCGCAACTATGGAGTGCGGAAAATCCTAATCTATATTCTCTTTATCTGCAAGTTTACAATGAGGAAGGACAGCTTGTCGAAGTCATTCCGCAGACCATCGGCTTCCGCCGTTTCGAGATGATAGACAAAGTGATGTGCCTGAACGGTAAGCGGGTTGTTTTCAAAGGTGTAAATAGACATGAGTTCAATGCGCGATCAGGAAGGGTCGTTACCGAAGAAGATATGCTGTGGGATATCAGAACGATGAAGCAGCATAATATCAATGCAGTCCGGACTTCTCATTACCCGAACCAGACTCGGTGGTATGAGCTATGTGATGAGTATGGTTTGTATGTTATCGATGAGATGAACCTGGAATCGCACGGTTCCTGGCAGAAGCTTGGACAAGTGGAGCCATCCTGGAACGTACCGGGCAATTTGCCTGAATGGCAGGATATCGTAATGGACCGGGCAGTATCCATGCTGGAACGGGATAAAAACCACCCGTCCATTCTGATCTGGTCCTGTGGTAATGAATCGTACGCTGGCGAAGTCATCGTCAATGTTGCGAACTACTTCAGGGAAAAGGACCCGAGCAGACTTGTCCATTATGAGGGCGTGTTCCACGCACGGGAATACGATGAAGCAAGTGATATGGAAAGCCGGATGTATGCCAAAGTGGAAGACATTGTAGAGTATCTGGAAAGTGAACCGGAGAAACCATTTATCAGCTGTGAATATTCCCATGCGATGAACAACTCGTTGGGCGGTATGTACAAATATACTGATTTGGAAAATGCCTATCCAATGTACCAAGGCGGTTTTATCTGGGATTACATGGACCAGGCACTTCTGAAAAAGAATCGTTACGGTCAGGAATTCCTGGCATATGGCGGCGATTTCCAGGATCGGCCGACTGATTATATTTTCTGTACAGATGGCATCGTTTTTGCCGATCGTAAACTTTCTCCGAAAATGCAGGAAGTGAAATATCTTTATCAGAATATCAAATTGGATATAGATGATAAAAAAATTGTAGTGCGCAATGAAAATCTCTTTGCTGATACAAGTGCCTATGAATTGGTCTTCGCAGTGCGTAGAGAAGGAGAAAGCTGTTATGAACGGAGCATCGAACAAGATGTTTCAACTGGTCAGCAAGCAGAATATGAGATGGATATTCCAGCAAGTGTTATGGCAGAACCAGGAACATACACAATCGATGCCAGCATGAGATTGCGTGAAGCAGCATTATGGGCGGATGCAGGATTTGAAATCGCATTCGGGCAATATGTTTGGGAGAGAAAAGCAGAGATTCCTAAAGCTTCTGGTACGCTCCGTGTTGTCGAAGGAGATGTGAATATCGGCGTATATGGCAAGGATTTCAGTGTTCAATTCTCAAAAGCAGCAGGCAGTTTGACGTCGCTTCGTTATGACGGAGAGGAACTGATTGAGACACCTCCTCATCCGACATTCTGGCGGGCAAGCACGGATAATGACAACGGCTATCAGCATAGCTATACAGCAGGGGTCTGGCTGGCAGCCAGTGTAGCGAGGAAATGTACAGATGTGGCTTTGGATATAGGGACTGAGCAAGTGGATGTGACATTCACCTATGCATTTTCAATAGCAGAAAAGCTGCAAGTCCAAACAATCTATTCCGTGTTCCCGGATGGTTCTATCCGTGTGAAAGCAGTGTACCAAGGGGCAGAAGGGTTACCAGATCTGCCGACATTTGCTCTTTCTTTCCGGACTTCTGCAGATTATAGCAATTTGGAATGGTTTGCCCAGGGGCCAGAAGAGAACTACGCGGACAGAAGTCATGGAGCGAGGCTCAGCCGGTTCCGGAATACGGTTCAGACAAACGGTACAGCTTACGTACGACCGCAGGAATCTGGCACAAGGACGGGAGTTCGCTGGCTGAAGCTTACCTGTGAAAAGGGAAGCGGGATTGAGCTTCAATCTGATGATAAGCCGATTACATGCAATGCATCTCCGCATACTGCCCTGGAGATTGAGCAAGCCGGTCATGCGTATGAATTGCCGCCAGTACACTATACTGTGCTGACTGTTTCTGGCAAGCAGATGGGTGTAGGGGGCGATGATAGCTGGGGAGCACCGGTGCACCCGGAGCATAGGCTATCATCTGATGGAGATCACAGCTTCACTTTTACTATCAAAAGGGTATAAAGAACCCCCCTCTGCTCAGGCAGAGGGGGGGTTCTTATTATGCGAAGCTTGCTTCTTCATATTGCAGCAATGTCTTCGTCATGACAGGTGCTTGATCTTTGTCTTTATTTTCTTTGCGCATTGCACGGTGCTCTGCGACATGTGATTCTCGGGAAATCCAGGCTACGAAATCAGCTTTTTGAGCCCACTTGGTAACAATAGCATAAGCGACTGTATCACTTTTTTTCGTATCTTTGTTCCAGCATTCGGCTGAATGCAAGCCAGCCACATCAGTCAGTTCTTCCATCGTATGCTTTACTTTATTTATAATTTTATCTTGGGCGTCGAGTGCACCTTCGAAAATAACTTGATTGACAAACATAGGATTGCCTCCTCATAAATCTCGTTCTCCTTTAAAGCTACCAGAAAGCTGGGGAACAGTCAATGAGAATGATTATCAGTATTGAAGGGGAAGTTGTGGAGTATAAACTGTCTGTCATACTTTTACAACGTCAGGATTTCCTGTCATAGTTATATATAAACTGAATTTTTCGACATAGGGGGCGCGGTATGTTTGAGTCTGACTTCGTTAATCTGATTTTAGAAATTATAAGCACGTTGGCATTATTTCTAATTGTATCCTATACCATTTTTGAC
The DNA here is from genome assembly GCF_002272135.1 of Virgibacillus sp. 7505. GTDB lineage: Bacteria > Bacillota > Bacilli > Bacillales > Amphibacillaceae > Terribacillus. The sequence continues at coordinate 37,553 of NZ_NPBF01000021.1, forward strand.
GATATTAGACAGGATGCGTTTATGTTTGTATTATTCATTATTATGTCTATTGTGATGATCAAATCTATCGTCATGAGAATAGTGATATTCATTAAGAGCAATCAAAAAGCTGACTGATGTATCAAATGAAATACGTCATGAAATAAAAAACGGACTGTCGGTATTAACACGACAGCCCGTTTTATCAATAAACTTTATCGCCATTAAAGATGCTGTTTTTAACAACAACATAATCAACGTTGCGGATTGCTTCTAATTTTGTACCGCCAGCATAAGAGATGGAAGACTGAAGGTCTTGTTCCATTTCTGTCAAAGTATCTTGAAGTGACCCTTTGTGCTCAACGAACATTTTCTTGCCTTCGACATTACGTTTTTCGCCTTTTTGAAACTCAGATGCAGAACCGAAGTATTCTTTGTACAGCTTGCCATCTTTTTCTACCGTGTCGCCAGGTGATTCCTCATGACCAGCGAACAAGGAGCCGATCATGACCATGGATGCTCCGAAGCGAACTGATTTGGCGATGTCGCCATGAGTACGGATACCGCCATCAGCGATGATTGGCTTGCTTGCTGCTTTCGCGCACCAGCGCAGTGCTGCCAGCTGCCAGCCTCCAGTTCCAAAGCCAGTTTTGATTTTTGTAATACAAACCTTACCTGGACCGATGCCTACTTTCGTTGCATCAGCTCCAGCATTCTCAAGCTCCCGGACTGCTTCTGGTGTACCGACGTTTCCAGCAATGACAAAGCTTTCCGGCAAATGCTTCTTGATGTGCTGAATCATGCGGATAACAGCATTGGAATGACCGTGTGCGATATCAATCGTAATAAATTCAGGTACCAAAGCTTTGCTTGCAAGTCCTTCAATGAAACCATATTCGTCTTCTTTTACTCCTACACTAATGGATGCGATCAGATTATTTTCCTGCATTTTCTTGATAAAGGCTTCTCTTGTTTCAGGTTCGAAGCGGTGCATCACATAGAAGTAATTATTTTCAGCCAAATAAGTGGCGATGTTTTCGTCAATGATCGTCTGCATATTTGCCGGTACGACTGGCAGACGGAATGTATGGTTTCCAAGTGTAGCAGTCGTATCGCATTCTGAACGGCTGTCTACTACGCATTTTGCGGGAATTAATTGAATATCTTCGTAATCAAATACATTTTCCATGTTTATACCCCTCTAAAGACGAATTATTTTTGGTAATGGCTTTTATTTCGTTCGCCCTTTGGTACTATACAATAATTCAGAAAACAAAGCAAAGGTTTTATTCAAAAAATAAAAATATAATTAAATGGGGTAGAATAAGAGGGGAGGGATAGTAAAGTGAAATTGCGAATGAAGATGATCTATCGTACACCTAAAGGGACGGAAGCGGAATTCTTATCAGATTATTTGCCGCCAGGTGCTGCGCTTTTACTGATGGAAGATATGCAGCAGAGCGGAAGGGTACCGCAGTTAGAGCTTCTGGATCAATATGAGACAGAATGGACCATAAAGGAATTGCGCAGCTACATGAAGGAACTGGAAACAGAACCGCATAATGTCCGCGTGTATGTGGATGGAGGTTTTGATAAGAAAACAGGCAGAGGAGGCCTTGGCTGTGTTATCCATTACGAACAGAATCAAAAGGAATACCGTCTTCGTCGCAATCAGGAAATGGAGCAGCTTATCTCAAATAATGAAGCGGAATATGCAGCTCTGCATTTTGCGATAGGAGTTTTGTCGGAAATAGGAGTGAAAGATCAGGAAATCGAGGTAAACACAGATTCCCGAACCGTCGTCAATCAGATGTCGGAAGAGTGGCCTGTTTATGAGAAAGAACTGAAATACTGGGCAGATAAAGTGGATGATGTGTTGAAGAGAATTGGGTTGACGGTGCAATATGGCCATGTTGATAGAAATCAAAACAAAGAAGCAGATCAGCTTGCAAGCCAAGCTTTGAAAAGTATCCAAATCGACAGCACGATACAAAAATAACCGCCCAAGCTAGGCTTGAGCGGTCATTTTTATTTGGAAGTCTGTTGATCAAGAGCTTCAATCAAGCTAGTCTTGGTAGAACCAGATGCTGCTTCCACTAATGCTTGGAAACGTTCTGTCAGCAATTCCTTGTTTTTATACTCCTGCGGATGGTTCTGATTGTAATAGAAACGGAAGATAGCTTCCTCAGAGAAATGCTGTTTTCCGATCTTAATCATGAATCCTACCGGAAGCTTATCATAAGCATATGCTGCTTTTGTCTCGACTAGCGGCGTTTCCGCTACAGCTGTTTGGTTTTCAGTTGCCAGCTGTTGAATTGCCTGCTTGATGAATTTCTTGCGGGCACGCTTCTTCTTAGAACGCATGTTCATCTCAGCAAGAACTTTATCCAGACTTTCGGTTTTCGTAAGTACTGTCACGACTAAAAACTCCTCTATTATTGTCTGCAACCTCTATCATATGATATTTTCGCAGATTTTAGAAGTCTAGCAGTAGAATTGCTAACTTTCTGACAAGTTATCAATAATAGTATGTGTCGGAATACGTTGGATCTGATTCAAATAGTGCGATGCCGAGAATCATGAAAATCATGAAGATAATGAAATAAATTACGATAACTGCGGCCATTACAATAAATGTGGCAATGGCAAAGTTCCTTCTCGGGTTGGCACGATCAGCTGCCCAGATGATCAGCATGATGATATTGACTAGAGGGATACCAGTTAGTACCAATGTCCATACCCATTGCATGATTCTCATTTGACCATTGCTTTGATGATCTCTTTGTTGTGGTTCCATAAAAAATCGCTCCTGACTTAGGTAAAATAATGACAAAAATAACTATAATGGATAGTTTCTGTTAATTCAACCAGTGTCAGTAAATTTAGAAAAGCTGTCGTTGAGCCATTTTAAGGACTTTTTTCCTGATTTGCAGCTTGTTCCAGCCTTTGCTTTGTTTCCAGCATTTCCAGTCGCGTCATTGGGTCAAAAAGTCCTTCGGCAAGCGTCTTATCAATATATTGGATAGCTTTGTCCAATTGGGAATCCATTTTATTTACACTCCTTCTCCATAGGTTTTCTCTACTACCGTGTTTTGTTAACACTTCCAGTATAATGGCACATAATCGCATCCTTTATACTAGGTAAATTGCAGCCTGTCCTCCGAAAATACTTCTTTCTAGAAGTTGTCCGTCAACTCCTCTTTCGATATGCTTAATTTACTGAAAAAATGAGGTGAGAAACATGCTATACGACATCATCATTCTCGGAGCTGGTTCAATGGGAATGAGTGCAGGATATCAGCTGGCAAAGCAAGGACAGAAGGTATTGATGCTGGACAGCTATCATCCTCCGCATACCCACGGAAGCCACCACGGGGAAACAAGGATTATCCGTCATGCATATGGCGAAGGGGAGGCTTATGTGCCATTTGCTCTCCGTGCCAGAGAATTGTGGAAGGATCTTGAGAAGAGGATCAAAAGAAACATTTTGCTTGAAACAGGTGTATTAAACTGCGGGCCTGAATCAAGTCCTTTTATACAGAATGTCTTTAAGAGCGGTGAAAAATATGACTTGGATGTGGAAAAGCTTACTTCGGGCGAAATGAAAAAACGTTGGTCAGGTTTGACTATGCCCTCTGATTATATCGGCGCTTATGAAAAGGATGCAGGTTATCTGTTAACAGATCAAATCTTGAATGGATACGCTGAACTTGCTGCTTCTCATGGAGCCAAACTTGCAGGAGGCCAGCGTGTAGAAAAAGTACATATAAAAAAGGGCAAAGTCGAAGTTAAGGCTGATAATGAGATATATAGTGGAAAGAAGCTGATCGTAACAGCAGGAGCATGGGGAGGAGAATTGCTGTCACAGCTTGGAATGCAGCTACCGATTACAGTCACCCGGAAGACATTTGCTTGGCTGCACGCTGATGAATCTTTTCAGGAAGGCAAATTTCCTTGTTTCAGCTTTGACACGGATATGGGTACATATTATGGGTTTCCTGATATAAACAGGACTGGATTGAAAATCGGACGTCATGACACCGGGTTGCAGATACACCCAGATCAGAAGAGTGATCCATTTCATGATGGTGACGCAGAAGAGCTGTTATGCTTCCTGTCTCGATTTATGGGCGGCGGAACATTTCGGCTTCGGGAAGGGAAAACATGCATGTACAGCATGACTCCCGACGAAGATTTTATCATTGATCATCATCCGGATCACCCTGAAGTCATGTTCGCACTCGGCTTTTCAGGCCATGGATTCAAATTCGCCAGTGCAGTAGGTGAAGCTCTCAGTGAAATGGCACTGGAGAAGGAATTGACAGTGGATATGAAGCCTTTTCGTTTAAATAGATTTGAAGGATAGATGCAGGTTTTGATGGTTATTGTTAAAGAATGGACATAAAACAAAGCAAGGTGACTTTCTATCATGTTATAATAATGGAATAGACTATTTTTTGTAAGGAGATGCTGTATCATGCCACCAAGCGTGCGTTTGATTCTGATCTTGGCGGTGGCCTTGCTTACTGTCGGGCTCTTATTTTATGGAGCTGTCAAAAGTAAGCAGATGAGGGTGCCTTTCATGATTTTGGGGATATTATTAGCATTCATCTATATCGTTTCATTTATCGTATTATTTGTTATATAAAAAGCATGCACAACTATCGTGCATGCTTTTTATATTTTCTACAGGAAAGCTTACCATTCATTTCTAGTAACGGTGAAATTGAAACATTATTGTAATGTTTTGTCACACTTTCGTATAGTATACTGTTTCCGGAGATTACTTTATTTTCTATTCATTACAGATTAATCATACTAGGGCTATAAGAAACAAAAATCAAATAAATAGATTCACAGGGGGAACGGATTTGAGAAAAAAATGGCTGCATATCGGTTTGGCTGCAGTGATCGGAACTGCTGCACTTGTCTTGCCGGTATCTAGTAATGTTGCTTTTGCCTATGAGGATTTGGATGAACAAAGAGAAGAAGTCGAACGGAAGAAATCGGAGAATGAAGAGCAGCAAACAGAGAAGTCAGAGAAGCAGGATGACTTGCAGGCTGCTGCTGAGAAACTCCGCACTGAGTTAGAGAAAATCGATGGCAAAATCGGTGAAACGAACACCAAACTAGCAGATACAGAATCTGAGATTTCCAGCTTGGAATCTGATATTGATACATTGAAGAAGGAAATTGCTGATCTTGAAGTCCGGATCGAAGAGCGTCACGGTTTGCTGAAGGATCGGATGCACTCTTTGCAGAAAAGTGGGGGTCAGGTAAAATATTTGGATGTCATCATGGAATCCAAGAGTTTTTCGGACTTCCTGAACCGTGTTGATGCTGTAAGCACAATCATGGGAGCCGATCAGGATTTGATGGAAGCTCAGCAGCAGGACTTAGAAGATGTTGAATCTAAGAAATCAGAGCGTCAAACAAAGCTTGTTCGTGTAGAGAAGCAGGCAGATGTCTTAGAAGAGACAAAGCAAACCTTGACAGATCAGCAGAAAGAGAAGGACAAGCTTATTGCAGATGTTATGGAAGAATATGATGTAACTTCTGAAGAACTTGTCAGTCTGAGTGAGGAATCCGCATTGCTGGCTGCCCAGGAAGAAGCTATTGCTGCAGAGGTTGCTTACCGTGATAAGCAGAAAGCAGAGGAAGAAGCACGCAAGGAAGAAGAGCGTCAGCGTGCAGAGCAAGCAAAGCAGGAAGAAGCTGCTAGAGTAGCAGCAGCTGAAAAGGAAGCAGCTGCCGAAGCGGAAAAAGCTTCTGCATCTGCTGCAAGCGAATCGGCAGTAAAACAAGAGCCGAAGCAGGAAACAACTGAGCAGAAGCAAACAGCAGATACGAAGTCGGCATCTGCCAACTCAGCTTCAGCTCCAGCTAAACGGGCGAATACTGCACCTAAACAGGAGCAGCAAACATCCAAGGCTCCTGCGTCCAGTGGTGATTTCATTACACCAGCACCTGGCAGTATTACTTCCGGTTTCGGACCAAGATGGGGTACATTCCATTACGGAATCGATATTGCGAAGCGTGGATCTAATGTGCCGATTTGGGCAGCAGCTTCTGGTACGGTGTCACAAGCCTATTATTCTTCCAGCTACGGAAATGTGATTTTTGTGAGTCATTCTATTGATGGAAAAACATATACCACTGTATATGCTCATTTAACATCGATGAAAGTAAGTGCAGGTCAGCGTGTCTCCCAAGGACAGCAGATCGGAACAATGGGGAATACAGGTATGTCACAAGGACAGCACCTTCATTTTGAATTGCACACAGGTGCATGGAACGGCAGTAAATCAAATGCAGTGAACCCGATTCCATATTTGAACTAAGTAAAACTCCAACACGCGTAAAGGGTGTTGGAGTTTTTTTGCATTTGGTGTAAAGTGGAAGGAATATATGGAAAAGGAGGGAGCTGAATGCACCAACCAGCCTTAGATAGGCTAGCAGATATTTTAGCAAATGAAGAGGAAGTTAAAGCCATATTCGTAAAAGGATCTTTTGGCAGAGGAGAACAGGACCCGTACTCTGATATAGATTTATATTGCCTAGTGGAAGAAAATGACTTAAATCACTTTCTAACAAAAAGATTGACCTTGCTTTCGGCATATAAAAATGTGCTTTATAGCGAAGAGCTATTTATAATTGCGCCGCAGTTAATTGTTGTTTACGAGGACTTCCTCCATGTGGATTTGTTCACAGTAACGGAAAAGACGTTTAAACAGAGCGACTATTTTCAAACTCTTTATGATCCGCATCACTTGCTGGATCAATTCAAAGAAACACAAAAGCTGACGATGTCAGATGAAGAATATGGCAGCCAGATAATAGATTTGACATGGTTTCTCTTCCAGTATCGAAAAGCTGCTCATCGAGGGAATGGTGCATGGGCAGCTGCTATGCTTCAGCAAGTTACCGATCCGCTCGCCAGAATGCTTTTGCATCATTATGCACCTGGTCGTGCACAACTTGGTTTGAAACGAGCGGAGCAGCTGCTGCCTTTTTCTATTTATTCCGAGTTCAAAATAGTCTTGGAAAATGTTACTCCATCAGGGCATCAAAAAGCAGCAAATGCTATTCTTCATCTGCTCACCCGAGAACAACCTTTTCTGGAAAATCATCTTAGAGAAGCAGAAAAACAAGTAGTCTATCCTTTTTTTCAAAGGTTGATTGCAGAAGTATCTCTTCTTAATAAGTAAAAGAAAAAGCGATATCCTTTAGGATATCGCTTTTAATCTATACTAGCTTGAACCGACCACCGGACATCGCTATTCGTCTGTGAATTAAGCTTCTCCATCAGATCTGTTGCTTCCATTTCATTACGGAACAGCATATCTGAAGATGAACTAGAATGTTTTAGGTAGGTTTTCGTTCCGTTCGCTTCTCGGACAATTCTGTAGAGCATCGAACCCACTTCCTTACCTATTTATTATATTTCTATATCCATTGTCTCATAGGAAATGACGAATGTATATGAATTAAATCGAATATACCATTAAGATTCTGTGGCAAATTAGTATAATCTGCATTTTCTTAGCGGACTTCTAACGGAGAGTAGGTCAAAAGTAATTACAAGTTTTCTATGCTCATGAAAAGGATCAATTTATGTATATATTGTAAATTATTTACGTTCAAACAGACAGAGTGATAGATAAATGTCTGTTCTTATTGAGAATAAGCCTCCAGTAACAATTTTCTTTCTTTTACAACAATTAAACATATCTTCACAATACTTTAAACACTAGCTTCACAATCAGCTTGTACAGTTAACAATATAGGAACAATTGAAAGGAGTAATGCTGTGAAGGCTATGTATTTTTCTTTAATGTTACCCTGGAGCGAACCTCAGGAAAAGATAGTGCAGGATGCAGCTGAAAGCTGTTTGTCTGGCTTTATGCAAGCAGAGGAGGGCGTCACATGAAAATATTGGTTACCAATGATGACGGTGTCTTCTCTCCTGGTGTAGAGGCGATGATTGAGACACTGCAGCATTTCGGCGAGGTATATGTCGTTTGCCCAGATCAGGGATTCAGCGCTGTCAGCCGATCTATTACTTCACGGCAGCCTGTTCGTGTAAAGGAGATGTATCATTTTCCGGGTGTTGCAGGAGCTTGGAGTCTGAACGGTACTTCTGCTGATTGTGTCAAGCTAGGTGTGGAAGTACTGCTTCCAGAAACACCGGATTTCCTTTTCTCAGGGATCAATCTGGGACCTAGTCTGGGGAGGGATGTGTATTACTCCGGCACGATGGCCGCGGCTGTGGAGGCTGCCCTATATAACATCCCGTCTGCCTCCGTCAGCTTGAATATTAGCTCTGTTCACCATGTGAACTATTCCAAGGTAAAGACTCTTTTCTATCAGGTTGCAGAAGTTCTGCTCCAGCACAGATCGAAATCGGTCGGTTTACTGAATGTTAATTTACCGAATGTAGATAAACGGGAGTACAAAGGGATTCAAGTCATCCCGATGGACATGAGTGTATCGCGGTATCGCTTCGTTGGCCTGCATGATCCTCATGGTGAAGTATATTATTGGTTGAAGGATCAGCTTCGGGAGCTGGAGAATTTTCATCCGGCAAGCGATTATCTTTTGTTGAAGGAAGGATACATAACCGTCTCACCGTTTGAATTGCGCACCCACTATAAACGCAAACAAGAACAAGTAGAACGCTGGTTTAAGTCTATGGAGACAAATACATCAGAGTAAAGGGAGAGATTGGGATGAAAAGAAAATGGATGGCAGGTATCGTAGGTACTGCATTGTTTGCACTTACAGCATGCGGGCAAGAGGAAGCCGGTACCAGTGCAGGTGCTTCGGACGGAGAAATCGCCGGTACGCTCAGCTTCTATACATCCCAGCCGGATGCGGATGCTCAGAAATTGGTCGAGGGCTTTGAAAAGCGCTACCCGGAGGTGGAAGTGGAAACATACCGTTCTGGTACCGAAGAAGTGATTTCCAAGCTGAATGCGGAGAAGATGGCAGGAGATGTGCAAGCCGACGTCCTGCTCGTGGCGGACAGTGTGACATTTGAGGATTTGAAGGAGCAGGATATGCTGCAGGCCTATGAGTCTGGAGAATTGGATAGCGTCCCGGATGAATTCGAAGATGCTGATCATTATTATACAGGAACGAAAATCATGGCAACAGGAATAGTAGCCAATACCGAATCGGGTGACGTACCAACTAGCTGGAGTGCATTAGAAGAAGCTGACGCAAAGGCTCAGACAGTCATGCCTAGTCCGCTGTACTCTGGTGCTGCAGCATACAATCTTGGTGTTTTGACCAGACAGGATGCTTTTGGCTGGGAATTCTATGAAAAGCTCAAAACCCAAGAAACCGCAGTAGTAAAGGGGAACGGTGATGTATTGAAATCTGTTGCTTCCGGTGACAAGCAGTATGGTGTGATTGTCGATTATCTTGCTGCCAGGGCCAAAGCGGATGGATCTCCAGTTGAGCTCGTTTATCCAGAGGAAGGTGTCCCGGTCATCACGGAACCGATCGGTATCACAAAGGATACCGATAACCCTGCAGCTGCAGAAGCTTTTGTTGATTTTGTTTTATCTGAAGAAGGACAAAAGCTGGCAGCAGAGCTGGGTTATACCCCGATCCGTGAAGGTATCGATGCTCCGGAAGGGCTGAAGACATATGATGACATGAAAGTATTACAGGCTGATACTGAAGCATTGTATACATCACGCAATAAAGACAAACAGCAATTTGAGGACCTGTTCGGTAAATAAGCAAATGGAGGGCAACCCATGCAACTAACTATGAAATCAAGGCAGCTGGAAGAAGGCGGGCATACCGCCCTCCGCAAGCTTCCTGCTATAATCGGGATGCTGATCCTCATCTTCTTTTTCCTGCTGCCGATTGTCAGGCTGATCCTAATGAGTTTCACCTCTGGAGAGAGCCTCTCTGTCAGTGCTTATTCAGAGGTGCTCAGGGAGTCTGTCACTTGGAAAACACTGTGGAATACAATTTATATTGTCCTCGGCAGTACTGTCTTGTCCATGATACTCGGCATAACGATGGCTGCAATCATGGCATATACAGATGTTCGCGGTAAGTCTGTTATGCAGCTGTTCATCTATTTGCCTTTCATCATTCCGTCTTATATTACGACACTCGCTTGGGTACAATTTTTCAGCAGTTCAGGTCCGCTTGGTAGATTGCCTGAATGGCTGATGCCTAATCTATACAGTGTCGGAGGAATTATTTTCGTACTCGGTATATCACATTACCCGCTTGTCTATTTGATGACAGTACAAGTGTTCCGCAGAATTCCTCGTGATGCAGAACTTGCTGCAATGGTTTCGGGTGCGTCACGTATCTCAACCTGGAGAAAAGTGATTCTTCCGATGGCCCTGCCTGGTATTTGCAGCGGAGGTTTGCTAGCGTTCTTGTCCAATCTGGATAACTTCGGTGTGCCGGCTTTTCTAGGTATACCTGCAAATATACGTGTACTGAGTACATACATCTATGAACAAGTGATCGGATATGGACCAAGTGCCTTCAGTCGGGCAGCTGTTCTTTCCGTATTGCTTGGTATCGTTGCTGCAGCTGCTACGCTGATTCAAGTATGGCTTTTAAGAAGAAGCAAAGTTACAGAAACAACTGTGCCGGATAATGAGCCTCGAATCCACCTGCGCCCAAGCCGGAGGAAAATCTTGCAGACAGTCATTTGGATATTTCTGTTAAGTACAAGCCTGGTGCCTTTTTTGGCTATGGGTACAGTCAGCATGGTCCAAGCATATGGAATCGATTTGACATGGGAGAATTTATCTCTGGAAAATTATCGCTATATCTTATTTGAGGATGAAAAAGTAATTCGATCCTTAAGCAATAGTCTTCTGCTAGGTCTCATCACTGCATTTGTCTGTCTTATTTTCGGAACTATATTTGCTTATTACCGTTCCCATAAGCAAGGAAGATTTCCAAAGGTATTGGAAGCGATTATTACGATGCCTTACGCTCTACCAGGAACAGTACTGGCGCTATGCATCATTTTGATGTGGATGCAGCCATTACCTGGCTGGTATCCAGGTGTGTATGGTACACCAGCTATTCTATTGATCGCTTATATCACGCGGTTCTTTGTATTGCAGTTCCGAGGCAGCTACACTGCTTTCTCGCAGTTGGATGCTCGGATGGAAGAGGCAGCGCGGACGAACGGCGCAACCCTTATTACAAGATGGAGGCAAATTCTCTTGCCGCTTATTTTGCCTGGTGTCCTGAGTGGTGCGCTGCTTGTTCTGCTGACATCGCTGACAGAGCTTACTGTCTCCAGTATGCTATGGTCAAGCGGTGCCGAGACAGTAGGAGTGATTATTTTCAGTTTCGAGCAAGCTGGTTACAGCACGTACTCGACTGCATTTTCGTCATTGATTGTCCTGGCAATTCTGCTCGGGGGTATTGCATCTCTCGTGTTGCAGCGTAAATGGAGTCAAAGGGGGAAAAAAGCATGATCACATTACAAGGATTGGAAAAGCATTATGGGAAAACCGCGGCATTGAGCCAAGTGGATCTGACGATACCACAGGGGGAATTCCTCGCCATTCTCGGTCCGTCTGGCTGCGGAAAAACAACATTGCTGCGATTGCTGGCTGGTTTCATGAGGCCTACGGCTGGAGCTATACGATTCGGTGATACAGAAGTAGCTAATTCCAAACATAGCAGCAAGCCGGAAAATCGTAATATAGGTATGGTTTTCCAATCGTTTGCCCTTTGGCCTCATATGACTGTCGAGGATCATATACGCTTTGCATTGAGAAATCATCGGTTTACTCGAAAACGGACGGTCGAAGAACAGGCAGAAAGAGTAACTGAGGTATTGCAGCTTGTCGGAATGGAATCTTTCCGGAAAAGATATCCTGCAGCTCTATCAGGCGGACAGCAGCAGCGTGTAGCATTAGCTCGGGCAATCGCTCCGGAACCTGATATTCTGCTAATGGATGAACCGCTTAGTGCTTTGGATGCGGAATTGCGTATCAGTATGCGAAAGGAAATCAAGCAGATTCACAAGAAGCTAGGTGCCACCATCATCTATGTTACGCATGATCAAGGAGAGGCTTTGGCAATGGCTAATCGAGTGCTTGTCATGCAGCAAGGCAAGATTGAACAAGCAGATGCTCCAGAAACAATCTATCAGCGTCCGGAAACTCCTTTTGTGGCTACATTTGTTGGGAAAGCAAATTTAGTAGAAGGTACGTGGCATGGTGACCACTTTGTACCTGCCGGCAGTCAAATACGCTGGCGGGATAATGGCGTTTCAGAAAAGCTGAAACAAAAGCAGCTTTATCCTGTCCGACCGGAGGAATGGCAGCTGTTACCGGCAGAAGCGGATGGATTGAAAGGAGAAGTAATCATAAGCCAGTTCCAAGGAACAGAACGGCATTACGTGATTCGGGTGGACACTCAGGATTATCAAGCATCTCAGCCAATTGCTGCTTCAGCATGGCGTGAAGGAGAGCTGGTGTCGTTGCAGGCAGGAGCAAAAGAGACACAGTATACAACCGAAGAAGTGCTGATAGAATTAAGATGATAGTAAAACTGGACTCCCGTGAAAGGGAGTCTTTTTTCTTGAAGGAAATTGGATACAAAGACAGAAATAATGGATAGAGGTGATGCGTTTGAAACGGGATATGTCTCTTATCAGAAGTCTCCTGCTGGATATTGAAGCAGAATTCACAGAGGGAGGTTTTGCGCTGGAAGTAACAGAAGAGGATGAGTATTCCGAAGAAGAAATGAATTATCACTTGCAGCTGATGAAGGAAGCGAAATTAATTAAAATGGATACCGTTCTTGATGAGGAAGAGGAAGAAGAGGAGCTGCTCATCTATGGGTTGACCTGGGATGGACATGAGCTCCTGGACAGTATCAGGGAAGAGGAAGTATGGCAGCAGCTACTCGTGAAGCTGAAGAGAGAGAAGGGCAGTATGCCGTTTTCCGTTCTGCGTAAACAGGCGGCGAAAGCAGCGGAAGCATTTTATGCTTCCGAATAATTTTTCAAAAATACGATGGGATTTTTGAAAAAAAGAAGTTTTAATTACTAGCCAACTTGGCAAAACAGAAGTATCAAGATTATGGGAGGGTTAGATATGCTCTGCATCTTTTCCGCCGCGAGGGATAAGTTCCGGGAAGACTACCAAAAACAGCAGCAGGCGGCTAAGCAAGGCGCCAAGACTGATACAGCTGCTAAGAAATAAGAAAAAGCTGCGCACTTATAAAAAGCGGATGCGAAGTAAAGACTACAGATAAAAAGCAAAAGAGGTGCAGGCAGGTGCGCAGTCGGTCTACATTCATCAAAGGATTCATGTTAGGGATTGTCATTGCCCTGGCAGTATGGTTCGTCGTAACTTATATAGCTTCTAAATTTGTATGATATAAGAAAACACAGCTGTTATAGCTGTGTTTTTTTCTGCTTGTGGGCGTTGTTTTCATATTCTGTTTCCGGATGACCGTATTCGCCATTCATCGCTTGTTCATCCTGATCCAAACCGATCGCTTCTGCTGCTTCATCACGCTGATTCGATTTATCTTCTCTTTGCTGCATCTATCCCACCTCCTGCCGATAGTGTGGCACTCCTGACAGTAATTATGTAAGGACAGTCTAGCTGCCCCTCTATTTTAACGCTGTTGCGTGGAATAGTAATAGTTGTTATACGGATAAGGTGTTGGATATGGATAAGGAACAGGATAAGGCACTGGGTAAGGAGCGTTATATCCATATTTATAACCATAGCCCGGTCCGCTGATTAAAGCACTGCCAAGAAGACCTCCTGCCAATCCGCCAATGAATGGGATGAAAGCGAATCCGAACCGCTGATCCTCCTGGTTTGTTCTGTAGTCTGTTGTATATGCTGATTGTCCATATGGATGCGAATAGTGTGTATAGCTCATAAACATTCCTCCTGTCCCTTTACTTTATGCACAGCAGTCTAGGGAAGGATGGGCAAGTATCTTGACGATTAAGAAAAGATTTCCAAGCTAGAAACTCATTGGCAGGACTAGTTTTCAGGCAAGGACATACACTAGTAATGACATGTTTATGTTTGTAAGCCAAGGTGACTGGGTATTAAGCGTTATGGACTAATTTTGGACATACATAACGAGAAAAGGACTTGATTATGCAGAAACTTCTTACGCTTTTTTTATTGACTTTCTTTTTTATCAGTAACCTATGTCTGGTTTTATACCTGCCATTAAAGGATCTGAAACAGAATGTCTATCCTGCAAGAGTTTATGCGGATGAAAGAACCCAGCCTATGCTATCGGAGAAGGATACGCATTCTGAAAACGGACCTGCATCCATCGTCTTATCTGAAAGAGATGATCGAACAAAGGACTTGGCGGAAGCGACAATCGAACAAAAACAGTATTCAGCTGAAGAAATCGAGCTGCTTCAAAGATTAGTACAAGCTGAGACGAGCGGAGAGGACTATCCCGGCAAGGTAGCAGTGGCTACTGTAGTCCTTAATCGTATCGAAAGTGATGAATTCCCTGATTCAATTCATGATGTAATCATGCAGAAGGGGCAGTTTCAGCCTGTAAGCTCGGGTGTCATATGGCGAAGTGAACCAACGGAAGAAACGGTACAAGCAGTGGCGGATGCATTGGTGCAAAAAGATAATATGCAGGACATAGTCTGGTTCATGAATCCGGAAACAGCTACTACAAACTGGATAGCAGAAACGCAGGAGCATGTGGAACAGATTGGCAACCATGTATTCTACCGTTAATATGGAAGTGTTTTTTGATGGGTGTTGTCGAACTCAATTATTTTTGTAATTTAGGCTCATCACGAATGGCAATAAGCTCTAGCAGATTTGAATTTCAAACCCAGCTCGTTGCACCAAAGTATGTTTTATATCTCCTCTGACCGGCAAAACATTAGGGAAGCCTAATAGAAGGAGATGTTAGCATTGGGGAAATTAGATGATCGTATTGCAGTCGTGACCGGCGGAGCTACCGGTATTGGTCGAGCAACTGCTTCTTTGTTTGCAAAAGAAGGAGCTACAGTACTTGTAGCCGATATAAAGAAAGATGAGATGACAGGTTTGACAGAATCCATTCTATCGGCTGGAGGAAAAGCAGAAGCCTACGAAGTAGATGTTTCTGACGAGGATAGTGTGAAGAAATTTGCTGATCAGGTAAAAGACGTTTATGGAAAATTGGACGTGCTCTTCAATAATGCCGGTATTGATCAAGAAGGCGGCAAAGTGCATGAATATCCAATTGAATTATTCGACAGCATCCAAAAGACAGATCTGCGGGGAACGTTCCTGATGAGCAAATTTCTTATACCGCTTATGCTGGAAAATGGGAAAGGCGCTATCGTGAATAATGCTTCGATGAGCGGGAGTTTTGCCGATCTGGACAGATCTGGCTATAACGCAGCCAAGGGCGGTATTATCAACTTTACAAAAGCAACTGCCATTGATTATGGCAGACAAGGAATACGGGCTAACTCTGTGTCGCCAGGTACTATCGAAACACCATTGATTGACGAACTGACAGGTTCAAAAGAAGAGGAACAGGGAAGAGCTTTCCGCGAATCGAATAAATGGCTTGCTCCAATGGGCAGACTCGGAGCACCGGAGGAAATTGCCAAGGCTGTTTTGTTCCTTGTATCAGATGACAGCTCCTATATCACTGGTCAGGACTTGATCGTTGATGGAGGACTAACAGCATACACATGGCCAGGCAAAATGGTAATGGACGACAGCTGGAAAGAAACAACGGAATAACAGGTGGGGTGCGATTACATATTGTCCCAATTGTGAAGTGGTAAAGAAAAAATATATACAAACAGTCGATCACCGATATTGAATCGGCGATTGGCTGTTTTTTTGTGTAATAGGTTTTCTTCTTTGATGGTGTTTTGTAGGTCCTGCGGAACTGCCTCTTTTCTGTATATATGGCTCATATCTTAAAATACAACATATTGTTCTAGATAAAAATGCCTCTTTGAGAATCGAAGTCTTTTGATAAAGTGAGTGTTTATCTAAAAGAAAAAATATTTTAAAAAAACAGATATTTAATTGATATTTGAAAGGGCTTTCATTTATACTGTTACTAAATCAGTTTACAAAACCGATTTAGTAAAGGAAACTCCGGATTGCAGCTACAAAGAGTTTGTTACTCTTTTCGTGGTCTTCGAGGTTCCACCATCTCCTTACCCCAAAATCATATAGCAGCTCAGCAAACGCATGTCCATTGCTTAGTAAGAGTTTGCCCATCTATTATTCTCCTTGATACAGCTATCATAGACAGTTTTAAATGCAAGTAAAAACATGGGAATGCTTCGTGAAAATCGTTCAAATTAAGAGTGAGTGGGAGGCAAGTAACATGTCAACAGTAGTGATTGAAGCCGAAAAAATAAAGCAGCTTGCAAGCAGGAAATTGAAAGAAGCTGGCCTGAACGGTATTCATGCTGAAAAAGTGGCAGAGGTTTTGGTTCATGCTGATCTTCGAAATGTTAATTCTCATGGTGTGCTGCGCACAGAACATTATGTAAACCGTTTGAAAGCGGGAGGGATTAATCCTGATGCCCAAATCTCATTTAAAGCCACAGGACCAGTAACCGGGATAGTAAATGGTGACGATGGATTTGGACATGTGATTGGCGATGTGGCCATCGATCATGCTATAGACATGGCAAGACAGAGTGGAGTAGGCATGGTTACAGCTATTAACAGCAGCCATTGCGGAGCATTAAGCTACTTTGTTCAAAAAGCGGCCGAAGCTAACCTGATCGGGATTGCCATGACCCATACCGACAAAGTGGTGGTTCCGTTTGGGGGCAGTTCTCCCTTCCTTGGAACAAATCCGATTGCTTATGGTGTTCCAGCCAAAAATAATAAGCCATTTATCTTGGATATGGCCACCTCCAATGTAGCTTTGGGGAAAGTCCTCCAGGCTCGTGAGGAAGGAAAAGATATTCCGTCTGGCTGGGGTGTGGATGACAATGGCGCACCAGTGACAGACCCGAACAAAGTTGTTTCCCTCTCCCCATTTGGAGGTCCAAAAGGGTATGGACTTGCTGTCATTGTTGATATTTTTTCTGGTTTATTAGCTGGAGCGGCTTTCGGTCCTCATATTTCCAAAATGTATGATGACTTAGATCAAAAACGTAAATTGGGTCATTATTTCTGTGTCATCAATCCATCATTCTTTACCGATACCGACACATTTCTCGAACAAATGGACAGGATGATGGATGAGCTTAAACAGGTACCGCCCGCTCCAGGTATTGAGCGTGTATTTGTTCCGGGGGAAATAGAACAAATCCATGAAGAAAATAATACGGAGAATGGGATTAGAATCGCCTCCAGCGTTTATGAATACCTGACAGGGGAGAACAAAAATGAAAGCATTACAAGTTAAAGGCCCTCGTGAATTAGCTGTCATTGAAGCTGAGCTGCCAAAAATAAAGAGCACTCAGGATGTATTGGTAAAGGTTAAAAGAGTAGGGATTTGCGGGTCTGATATGCACATTTATCATGGAACGAACCCGCTTGCAACCCTTCCGCGTGTGGTTGGGCATGAAGTTACGGGTGAAGTTGTGGATATTGGAAACGAAGTAAAAAATATCAGAGTAGGAGACCATGTCGTAGTTGAACCAATTCGATACTGTGGAAAGTGTTATGCGTGCCGAAAAGGCCGACAAAATGTATGCGCTTTATTGTCTGTGTTCGGCGTTCATGAAGATGGTGGCATGAGAGAATGGCTCGTTCTTCCTGAAAAGCAGCTGCATGTGGTTGACTCAGAACTTCCTTGGGAAGAAGCTGTAATGGCTGAGCCGTACACGATCGGTGCACAGGCGGTATGGAGAGGAAGTGTCGCCCAAGGGGACACTGTTTTGATACAAGGAGCAGGACCAATAGGGATTTGTATCTTGAAGCTTGCAAAG
Organism: Virgibacillus sp. 7505; assembly: GCF_002272135.1. Lineage (GTDB taxonomy): Bacteria > Bacillota > Bacilli > Bacillales > Amphibacillaceae > Terribacillus. The sequence continues at coordinate 55,452 of NZ_NPBF01000021.1, forward strand.
CTTCATGGAGCAGCAGTTCTGATTACGGATTTAAGTGAATCCCGTCTTGATTTTGCGAGAGAGAATGGTGCCGATGTTACAGTAAACGCTGCAAAAGAAGATGTGAGGCAGCGAGTTTCTGAATGGACAAATGGAGAGGGTGCAAATGTAGTGATAGATGCCGTCTGCCTGCCATCCACCTTCGAACTGTCCATAGAATTGGTATCAGAAGCGGGACATGTGGTTGTTCTTGGCTTTGACGAGAGATTCTCTTCTATCTCCCAGCTGCCAATTACGAAAAAAGAAATAACTATAACTGGTTCGAGGCTGCAAACTCACCAGTTTCCGAAAGTAGTGGATTTATTGAATAGCGGGAAGCTGAGGGCGAACGGTTTGATAACACACACTTTTACTCTCGATCAAGTGCGGGAAGCTTTTGAGTTCATTGAAAACAATCCTGATCAGGTAAGAAAAGCAGTTATCATATTCGACTAAGGAGAGATAACATGATCGCTAAACATTCAATCTTAGCCCGTATAACTGAATTGAAAGTGGTAGCTGTCATTCGCGGCAATACAGCAGAAGAAGCTATTGAACTATCAAAAGCGGCCACTGATGGGGGGATTGAAGCCATTGAACTGACATACACAACCCCCAATGTCGATCAAGTGTTCAAGGAGTTAGCGGGAATAAAAACACTTCTTGGAGCCGGGTCTGTTCTAGATCCTGAGACAGCGAGGCATGCTATTCTTTCTGGCGCCCAGTTTATCGTAAGTCCGTCTTTGAACCCTGAGACTGCTACAGTATGCAACAGATATGGAATTCCTTACCTGCCGGGGTGCATGACGATCAAGGAAATGATTCAGGCGCTGGAAACTGGATGTGATGTTATCAAGCTATTTCCTTCCAGTCAATACCCGCCATCGTTTATCCGCTCCATTAACGGTCCACTTCCAAATGTGAAAGTGATGCCTACAGGCGGTGTAAACCTGGATAATATAACAGAATGGTTGAAGGCAGGGGCAGTTGCAGTTGGCATTAGCAGCGACTTAAACAGAGCCTATCAAAGTGGCGGTTATGATTCCGTGGTGGAACTATGCAGTGAGTATCACGATAAAGCAAATAAAGCTGCTGGAGGAGTATCATGAACATTACATTTCGTTGGTATGGAAGAGACAATGACACAGTTCAACTCGAACACGTCAAGCAAATCCCAGGTGTTAAAGGTATTGTATGGGCCCTTCACCAAAAACCAGTAGGTGAAATATGGGAAAAAGATGAGATTAAAGAAGAAGTCGAATACATTCAATCATTTGGGTTTCATTCGGAGGTTGTAGAGAGCGTAAATGTCCATGAATCTATTAAATTAGGCAATGAGGAAAGACTGCACTATATTGAGAACTACAAGCAGACGATACGTAATCTATCCGAATTTGGGGTTAAGGTGATTTGTTATAACTTCATGCCGATATTTGATTGGACGCGAACGAATATGTTCCATCCGTTGGAAGACGGTTCCACTGCCTTGTTTTACGAAAAAGCAAAAGTGGCAGATCAAGATCCGCAGGATTTGATCCGTACTGTGATGGAAGCTTCGGACCTTACTCTTCCAGGTTGGGAACCAGAAAAAATGGCAAAGATCACTGAGCTCTTTGAAGCCTATAAAACGGTCGATGAAACCAAGCTATGGGATAATCTAGCGTTTTTCCTGAAAGAAATCCTACCTGTTGCAGAAGCTTCCGGCATCAAAATGGCTATCCATCCGGATGATCCACCATGGTCGATTTTTGGTCTTCCACGGATCATTACTGGGGAACAAAGCTATGAAAAACTGATATCTATATCCGATTCTCCTGCCAACGGCTTTACTATATGTACTGGATCCATGGGAGCAAATCCGGAGAATGATATGGTCCAGGTAGCAAGAAAATATGCATCGCGTGCACCATTCTCCCACATTAGAAATGTGAAAATCTATGATAATGGAGATTTTGTAGAGACTTCCCATTATACGCAGGATGGTTCCATCAATATCAATGGCGTCGTAGCTGAGTTACATAGACAAAACTACGATGGTTATGTAAGACCAGACCATGGCCGCCATATATGGGGCGAGAAATGCAGACCAGGCTACGGGCTTTACGATCGTGCACTTGGTATTATGTATTTGCTTGGATTATGGGATGCATATGAAGCAAGGAAGTCAGGTGAAAGCACTTGATACCAATCCATGAAAATTTAAAAGGGAAAGTGGCAGTCATTACAGGCGGGAGCGGTGTCCTCTGCTCCCAAATGGCCAGCGAGCTTGCCCGACAAGGCGTGAATATAGCTGTTTTGAACAGGGATGCTAAAAATGGTCGTGATGTGGTTGAAAGGATTCAGACATCAGAGGGTACTAGTATCTCCGTGAAAGCTGATGTTCTAGACAAAAGTTCTATGGAAAAGGCTCGTGAAGAGATTTTAGGAACCTTTGGACAAGTGGATTTCCTAATCAATGGGGCTGGAGGAAATCATTCTGATGCTGTTACAGATACGGAAACATATCAAGGTGAGGATACAGGGAAATCGTTCTTCGATCTAGAAGAAAATGGATTTTCAAAAGTGTTTGCGACTAATTTTACCGGCTCCTTCATTTCCAGTCAGGTATTTGGAAAGGATTTATTGCAGGCAAAGGCATCGTCCATTTTGAATATTTCTTCCATGAGTGCCTATGCACCAATGACAAAGGTTCCAGCATATAGTGCGGCTAAATCTTCCATCAATAATTTCACGATGTGGATGGCAGTTCATTTTGCAGAGACCGGACTTAGGGTAAATGCCATTGCACCAGGCTTCTTCTTAACGACACAAAACCGGAACCTTCTTGTAAATGAAGATGGAAGCTATACGGCTCGATCCAACAAAATCATAAACGGAACTCCAATGAAGCGATTCGGGAAACCGGAGGATCTGCTGGGAACAATGCTTTGGCTGCTGGATGACAGCTATTCCGGTTTTGTTACAGGTATTACCGTACCTGTTGATGGAGGGTTCATGGCATACTCAGGTGTATAATTAAATTGATATTTTTGAAAGGTTAATACATCCATCATTCTACCGTGCTTGCTTCTGCGTTATAATAACCAAGAAGTGAATCGTACTGCAAAACAATTTATAAATAGAAGTACGGAACAAATCAGGCGAGGTTGACAGAATGAGACCCATTACAATCACAGACGTAGCAAAGCAAGCCAATGTATCTAAAAGCACTGTATCTCAATACCTGAACAAGCGGTACGAGTATATGAGTGAAAAAACACGCCAAAAAATCGAATCAGCCATAGAAGAATTGAATTATCAGCCTAATATTGTGGCTCGAAGCCTAAAACAAAAAACTACTTTCACGGTTGGAGTCATTGTAGCGAATATCCTCCATACATTCTCTACACATGTGATCCGTGCAGTTGAGAATTTCTTTCATGAAAAAGGTTTTCAAATAATTGTATGTAATGCGGATGATGAACCTGAAAAAGAAAAGAAATATATCGAAATGCTCAGGGCAAAACAGGTAGACGGGATCATAATCTTTCCAACCGGAGGCAATTTGGATCTTTATGAGCGTATGCTCAATGATAATTTTCCGATTGTATTCATGGACAGAACCATCAAGGACTTGAATATTGCAACAGTGATGCTTGATAACCATCTGGCATCTAAGCTGGCAGTTGACCATTTTGCTCATAAAGGCTACGAACGAATTGCCATACTCACTACTTCTGTTATCAGGAACATTAGTCCAAGGGTGGAGAGAATTGAAGGATATAGAAATGCTATGGAAGCCTGTGGACTGCAAGTAAAATCAGAGTATATAAAAACAGCTGATGTCGATCAGATTGCACCAGCATTAAAGGAACTTTTTCAATTGGAAACGCCACCGCAAGCTTTGCTAGCTGGTAACGATATCGTACTTATTGAAATACTGAAATATATAAAAGAACAGGGCTTGAGAATACCCGAGGATGTAGCGGTCATTGGAATTGATGAAGTTCCTTTTGCCAATTTCTTCACTCCTCCCATTACAACAGTATCTCAACCGGCAATCGAAATGGCTGGCAAAGCAGTCGACTTATTGCTGCAGCAAATGAATAAAGACCTGGAAGAGAAGGACAAAAGCGTTATTCGCCTAAAGCCAAGTCTTCTAGAAAGGAACTCTTGTCTTTCCTTAAAGCAATAAAGGCTGCTTCCGCCTTTTACTTCGAAAGTAAATCGGTTTACTATCTATATTCCTAGTGGGTTTATGGATGTAAGGTAAATCGATAACCCCAAAATGTAAGCGCTTTATCTAAAATTGTTACAACCTTAAGGAGGTAAATCCATGAAATCATTGTTTACTAAAGGGAAACTAGCTGTCATGATTTTGTTGTTTTTTGCCGGAATCATTAATTATCTTGACCGTTCAGCCTTGTCCATTGCAGCACCGTTCATTACGGAGGATCTGGAACTTACCGCTACTCAAATGGGGATTATTTTCAGCAGTTTCTCAGTCGGATATGCGATTTTTAACTTCTTGGGAGGGGTAGCTGCTGACAGGTACGGAGCTAAACTCACTTTATTTGTAGCTATGATTGTCTGGTCTGTATTTAGCGGGGCCATTGCGCTTGCTGTCGGATTCACTAGCTTAATCATTATCCGTATCTTGTTCGGAATGGGGGAAGGCCCTCTTTCCGCCACTATTAATAAAATGGTGAATAACTGGTTTCCATCTGATCAGCGGGCTTCTGCTATAGGACTAGCCAACAGCGGAACTCCGCTAGGTGGTGCTATAGCAGGTCCGATCGTGGGCTTCATTGCCATCTCATACAGCTGGAAATTATCCTTCGTCCTGATAATGATTATCGGTTTTATATGGACGATTATATGGTGGAAGGTTGTAAAAGAAAAGCCAGCTGAGACTGCTGTAGAGAAAGATATTACAACAGAAGCAGCTTCAAGGGAAAAGAAACCATTGACCTTCTATCTAAAACAAAAAACTGTCTTGTTCACAGCATTTGCTTTCTTTGCTTATAACTACATTTTGTTCTTCTTTTTAACCTGGTTCCCTAGTTATTTAATAGATGCAAGGGGAGTCAGCGTGCAGGAAATGAGTATCGTCACAGTCATTCCGTGGGTTCTTGGTTTTATCGGCCTTGCTGCGGGAGGTTTTGTTTCTGACTTTGTATTGAGAAAGTTTGCTAGAAAAGGCGTGCTGTTCTCCCGTAAAGTCGTATTAGTTACATGCTTACTTGCCTCTGCAATATGCATCGGTCTAGCTGGCCTTGTTACTACAACATTTAGTGCTGTTGGGTTAGTGGCATGTTCAGTATTCTTCTTATACCTAACTGGTTCTATTTATTGGGCAATCGTTCAAGACGTCGTTGACCAAGGTAATGTCGGTTCAGTCGGGGGCTTCATGCATTTCCTTGCCAACACAGCGGGTATTATCGGCCCAACTCTAACTGGTTTCCTTGTTGATAGATCAGGCACTTACACTGCAGCGTTCCTGCTTGCGGGCGGATTAGCAATATTTGCTTCGCTGGCTGTCATTCGTTTTGTTCGTCCGATTAAAGGGTCAGTTGTTCCTGGTAACGCAGATAAAACGATTACCGGAAACTAAATTCCGCAGGATGTAGAAGAGGTTTCTTTATAGTTTAGTAAACGTAAAGAGACCTCTTTCCGTTTCATGTAATATCGGAATCAACATCGGAAAGGACGAAGGACCTTGATAAAACAAAGGAGCATGGAAGAAGTAGGCAATGATTGTAAGGGTCGTAAACCGCTGCCAGTAAAAATCCTTCAGATCGGGGAAGGAAACTTTCTAAGAGGCTTTATTGATTGGATGATACAAGAAGCAAATAGACAGGGAAACTTCAATGGCGGAATTGCCGTAACAAATCCACGCCAATCTGGCAGTGAGAAGATGGAGAAGCTGAAAAAGCAGAACGGGCTGTTTACCCTCCTGACCAGGGGGATTCAGAACGGAGAAACGATTGAGAATGGTCAGATCATCGATGTCTTTTCTAAGATAATAGATCCTTACCGGGAATGGGACGAATTTTTGCTGTTGGCAAAAGAGCCGGAGCTGAAATTTGTCATTTCCAATACGACGGAAGCAGGCCTTGTCTATATCGCAAGCGATGTAGTCGAGAATAGCCCCTTGGAAACGTTCCCTGCCAAGCTGACTCATTTCCTTTATAAACGGTTTGAAATATACAACGGTGCCCCTGATAAAGGGCTTATTATGCTTCCTTGTGAATTAATCGAACAGAATGGGCAGCTCCTTAAGGAAATAGTGTTATTACATTGCAGGGATTGGAATCTGCCGCATGAATTTATTTCCTGGTTGAATAATCATAATCTTTTCCTGAGTTCTCTTGTTGATCGGATTGTCCCTGGTTTTCCAGAGCAGGAGGCAGAGACGATATTCAAAGAATCGGGATATGAGGATCCCTTTTTAAATGTTGTCGAACCTTATCATTTATGGGTAATCCAAGGGGATGGCAGGCTCGATGATCTCCTCCCTTTAAAAAAATCTGGTCTAAACGTTAACTGGGTAGATGATTTAAAGCCTTTCCAGCTTAGAAAAATTCGTATTCTGAATGGGTCTCACACACTCATGGCACAACTAGGCATTTTGATGGGCATTGAAATCGTGAGGGAAGCAGTAACACATAAAGAGATGGCACTTTTTATTAGGAATACGATTATTGAGGAGATAATACCCTCGCTAGATCTTGATCCTATGGAATCTTTAGCATATGGAGAGACTGTGTGGGAACGTTTTCTCAACCCCTTTTTGCAGCATAGACTCTCAGATATATCTCTTAATGCCTGTTCCAAGTTCCAATCGAGGCTCCTGCCTACACTAAAAGCATATGTTAGTAAGAACGGTAGACTGCCGGAAAACATCATGAAATCTCTAGCGGCCATCATCTGCTTCTATAAGGCTGAATTGTTAGATGGAAGATATGTAGGAAATGATTTTAACGGCAAAACCTATATTATCCGTGATAATGAACGAGTTTTGGAATTTTTCCATTCACAATGGAGCCTTCTGCAAAGTCAAGAACAATCGCTTCACACAATGGTGAAAGGAATCTTGCAAAACAAGGAAATATGGGGAGAGAATTTACATGAAATCCCAGGCGTGACTAAAAAAACTGCTGCGTTAGTAGCGGAATTGGAGGGCAAACGATGAGCTTAAATGCATCTATTCTATTGCATGAAAACGATGGGGCAGCTGTTGCATTGCGTGACATCCGCATGGGAGAAACAATTTTGATTGAGGAACTTTCTAAATCCATAAAGGCTACCGAAGACATCGCAAAAGGCCATAAGTTTGCAGTCAGAGAGATTGCACAAGGAGATAATGTCCTGAAATTCGGTTATTCCATTGGGATAGCTACCGAGCACATCATGGAGGGTTCCTGGATACACACCCACAATGTAAAAACCGGCTTGAATGGATTGCTGGAGTACTCCTATGAACCGGATAGGGCATCCAATCAACCAATAAGGGAGAGCAGTTTTTACTTTGATGGGTATGTTCGGGAAAATGGAGAGGCCGGCATTCGGAATGAGATATGGATCATCAACACAGTGGGCTGTATCAACAAAACGTGTGAACATCTGGCTAAAATGGGCGGATCATTATATGGAGATCGAATCGATGGTATTTACCACTTTTCCCATCCATATGGATGCTCTCAGCTAGGGGATGATTTAACCTATACCCAAACGTTATTGGCTTCACTGGCAAATCACCCAAATGCAGCCGGTATTTTGGTGGTCGGTCTTGGCTGTGAAAATAATCAAATCGAAGAGTTCAAAAAGGTAATAGGAAAACAGCCAGCTGGAAGAATCAAGTTTTTAACATCACAGGAAGTGGACGATGAATTCGAGGTCGGAATGGAGCTGATCGGGGAGCTAGTGGAGTATGCGGAACAATTCAAAAGACAGCCTGTTCCGGTTTCAAAATTGAAAATTGGTCTTAAGTGCGGTGGTTCAGATGGGTTATCTGGTATTACTGGCAATCCATTAGCAGGCATGATTTCTGACTGGATCATCTCTGAAGGAGGGACTTCCATACTGACCGAGGTACCAGAAATGTTCGGTGCAGAAACAATCCTCATGAATCGAGCAGCCAATGAAGAAGTCTTTCATAAAATTGTTCATCTAATAAACGATTTTAAAGAGTATTTCATAAGACACGGACAGGAAATTTATGAAAATCCCTCTCCAGGCAATAAGAAGGGCGGCATTACGACACTGGAGGAAAAGTCGCTTGGCTGTACCCAAAAAGGCGGTCATTCGATTGTCCAGGATGTAGTCCCTTATGGGGAAAAAGTCAAAGTGACTGGATTGAATCTGGTCCAATCACCAGGTAATGATCTTATTTCTGTCACGGCTCTTGCGGCAGCTGGTGCACATATCGTTCTATTCACTACTGGCAGAGGAACTCCTTTTGGAGGTCCGGTTCCTACAGTGAAAATCTCCACAAATACAGAGCTTGCACATCGAAAGAAAAACTGGATTGACTTTGATGCGGGCCGGCTTGTAGACGGAGTGAAAATGGAGGATTTGACTGATGAGCTGATTGAAGACCTTATCGATCTGGCCTCCGGAAAAAGCCGTACGAATAACGAAAAGTTTGAGTTTAGGGAAATTAGTATCTTTAAAGATGGCGTTACGCTGTGATTCAGGTATCTTATCCTAAACCGGAGGGGAATTATTATGAAAACGATCGTATGCAATAGTCCCAATCAATTATTAGTGACAGAGAGGAAAAGGCCTGCTGTTAAAGAAGGGGAGGCCTTAGTGAAGATTCATAGGATCGGGGTATGCGGAACGGATATACATGCATACCATGGCAGACAGCCCTTTTTTTCCTATCCAAGAGTTCTGGGACATGAGCTTTCAGGAGAGATTGCTGAATTGAATGAAGAAAACCAAGACCTCTCCCTAGGAGATAAAGTGGCAATCATTCCCTATCTGGAATGTGGAGAATGCATAGCTTGCCGAAAGGGAAAACCGAATTGCTGCCGGAACATCCAAGTGCTTGGTGTCCATACAGATGGTGGCATGCAGGAGTATATTTCGGTACCCACCAGCCATTTGATAAAAATCAATCAATTGTCTTACGATCAGGCTGCTATCGTGGAATGTTTGAGTATAGGCGCACATGCTGTCAGTCGGGCTAATATCCAAAGAGATGAATATGTGCTGGTGATTGGGGCAGGTCCAATCGGGTTGGGAATCATGCAATATGCAAAGCTCGCTGGAGCAAAAGTCATTGTAATGGATATGAGTATGGAAAGATTGAAATTCTGTCAAAAATGGGCCTCCCCGGATTATACAGTAAATGCAAAAGAAAACCCTGAGTATGATATTGCTGAAATCACTAATGGGGATTATCCAACAGCGGTGTTTGATGCGACAGGTAATATTAACTCCATGAATAATGCCTATAAATATGCTGCCCATGGAGGAAGCATAATTTATGTAGGCTTGGTACAGGCTGAGCTTCAATTTTCAGATCAGGAATTCCATAAGCGGGAATTGACCATATACGCAAGTAGAAATGCTACCAAGGAAGATTTCGAAACCGTTATAAATTCCCTGGAAGAAGGAAAAATAGACATTCAACCATTCATTACCTGTAATGTATCCCTCGAGTCCCTCCCGGAACGTTTTGAGGAGTTGACTGCACCTGAAACAGGCAACATTAAAATAATGATTGAGTTACCGTAATAAAAGCTGGGGGATGAACCTCCAGCTTCTTTATATTTATAGTAGATATGGCGAACTCCCCATGACCCTAAAGATGAAACAGAATCTTACTCATCAAACCAAGAAAATGCTTATTCAAAAGTACTGAACATAAAAGGCCATCACAGAATGAGAAGGTAAAAGTAGGAGCAGGATTTTTGACATACTAAAAATTTAGATATATGATTGACCTATCAACTATTGATGTATCAACTATTTAGGAAGAGGTTATGACGATGACTGCTTGTTCTGTCCGTCTGCAGATTTTCCTGCAGCTGCAGGCTGTAAATAAAGAGCTCTGCTCAAAGTTTGAGGCATGCTTAGGCGCCAGCCCATCCCGGGTGGAGATTCTTCATTATTTGCTGCAGCATGAGGAAGTGACCCAATCAGCATTACAAAAGGAAGTCAATATCGATGCCGCCGCTGTAACGAGACATTTAAAGCAGCTTGAGGCTGCCGGTACGATTGTGCGCTACAAAAAAGCTGATGATCAGCGAGCTACATGGGTGAAGCTGGAGGAGGAAGCAAAGCGTCATATCGAACAATCCTATCAGGAAAAAAGCCAGTTCGTGAATGAGACTCTCGCTGGCTTTTCGGAAGACGAGCTAGAACATTTCCTGCAAATGCTGAGCAAAGTCAGTGAAAATGTGTCCCGTGTTACAAAGAATCAGCTAGGAGGAGAAAACAAATGAACGAAACATCCATATATAACAAGGAAGCTTTCTTGCAAATCGTACAGGATCGCCGTTCCATCCGAACGTATGATGAAAACGTGAAAATCAGTAAAGAAGAAATGTCTGAAATGCTCACTGTAGCAACGAAGGCGCCATCATCAGTCAACTTGCAGCCTTGGCGCTTTGTTGTCATCGAAAGCCCGGAAGCGAAAGCAAAGCTTGCGCCGCTTGCCCGCTTCAATCAGCAGCAAGTGAAAACTTCTTCTGCAGTAATCGCCGTATTTGCTGATATGAATAATCTTGACTACCTGGAAGAAATCTATGGAAAAGCAGTAGAGCATGGTCTGATGCCGAAAGAGGTCAAAGATCAGCAAGTGGTCTCTATTCGTAATTTGCTTTCAGGTATTACGGAACAGAAAAATAGGGAATCAATCCTTATCGATAGCGGTTTAGTATCCATGCAGCTGATGCTGACTGCAAAGGCATATGGTTATGATACAAATCCGATTGGCGGATTTGAGAAAGACCAAATTGCTGAAGCATTCGATTTGGATAAAGAACGTTATGTTCCTGTCATGCTGCTTTCTATCGGGAAAGCAGCAGATGCTGGCTACAAATCCTATCGTATGCCGGTGGAACAAATTACAGAATGGAAATAAGGAGAGAGAAACTATGATTATCATCCACGCTAGAATGTCAGTCAAACCAGAGAAGAAAGAAGAATTCCTTCAAGAAATCGAAGCAGTTATGGAAGGAAGCCGTGCAGAAGCAGGTAATAACAGCTACGACCTATTCCAGGATCCAAAAGATGGTAACAGCTTTGTCATGGTGGAGAATTGGAAGGACATGGAGGCTGTCCAAGCACATAATACAAGCAGCCACTTTCAAAAATTCAGCGCCGCTGCCAAAGAAATGCTTAGTGCACCACTGGCAGCAGATGTGTATCAAGGTGAGAAATTGAATTAATCAAAAAGGATGACCACAATGGTCATCCTTTTTCTTTTATCTTTAACGGAAGTATTCTTTCATAAAATTCAATTGGACCTGCTTCGGAGATGATAAATTCACGAAAACCTTGTTCACTTACATCATGGAGAGCAACTAATAGGAGTGATCGGCCAAAACCTGAATCCCTGCAGTCTTTTCTTACACCCATCGGCCCAAATACTGCACAGTCCTCACTTTGTTTTCGATAGCAGCAAAAACCAGATAATTGATTTTTCTTTCGAACTATAAAGACAACACACTCGTCTTCGAGGAGCATCCGCTGCACTTGTTCACTCCAGCGCCAGCCAAAATGCTCTTTTACAAATTCAATGATTTCATCCTCATTTGATAAGGAAGCAGTTTCCACATCTGTTTCAGAAATCAAAGGCATCCTTGGTATAGGCAACGTGACGATCAAGTCTTGCGTTGTACTTACGAGCTGCAAAATATCCTGCCACGTTCTTGCATCCGGAAGGGAGGAAAGGATGCCTTCTAACACATGGGCTTCCGACATGATTATTTGATTGTACTTTCTTGCACGTGCTGCTCCGAACTCAATCGCTTCAATTAAATTTTCAGATAGAAGATAACCATTATAAATTGTCACCTTTAATTCTTTATCTAGTTTATCCAAAGCATCTAACAGCGCATTCTCTGAATTTGATTGAAGCAAATAGTGCGTTACCTCTTTCTGTATAATGCCGTCTTCCTTTAAGTAAGAACCAAAAAAAGCAGAGCAAGTAATAGGTAAATCGGGTTGCTGTGCTGAATCGAGTATTCTTATCAATCGTTTGGAATATTTCACTCACATTCTCCTTATGTTAAGAAAAGTATACGGTGATGGTTTTAGAGAGGATTTATAGTGTTTAAGACATTTTATCAAAGGAAACAGCAATAATTGCAACAAGATGAAATAAGAAGATAGAGAAATTATATATTGCTATGTAGGTAACGTTAAAAGTCTTATTCACCAGGTTTACTGCGTATGACAAACAGTCAATTCTGCACAAACTGCTGGGCTGTATCATGTGGAAAGCACTAGCAAAGGATAAAGAAAAAATACTGATGGACAGAAAAAATGCATACACGAAAAAGAGGACGCATTTTATTGCGGCCCCTGCATGTCAAATTTAGTTTGTAACAATATCTTATATTCATCCTCGTCAATCGTCTGCTTTTCAGGGACACCGTGCTGCCATTTCGTAAAGGAAGAAGGAGTGAGAATATACAGACCATCTGTTGTCCTTCTTGTAAGCAGCGGTGACTTATTGAAAGGGGAAGCAGGATGTGTTTCAATAATCTGCTGCATTTGTTCCAGTTCAGTTATGTCGGTAATCTGTTTTTCTACCGAGAAAAAATACCCTATACGCCAATCGTTGTCTCGATCCGCTAATTTTAAATGCAGCGTATAACCTTCATCAGCGGCCATAATACGGAATTGGCCATTAGCAGTTGCCGTCATTTCGCCTGACATAGGAAGTGGAGCAAGAGGTATATTAGCTCCAAATCCGGCATCGACAATATATTCTTCACCATCATGCTTCAAAAGGATGGTGACATGTGTATTACCGGTAGGACTCCAGTCATTTTTATCCTCATCGTAAATACAGGCAGATACTAACATTACATCGAATCCGCTATCCTCTAAGAAATGATAAAGAAGCGTATTAAGTTCATAGCAAACGCCGCCTTCGCTGTGAATAAGGATTTTTTCCTGCAGACCTTCTTTTGATAGAAGACTTTTATGTTTCTCAATAATGCGCAGGTTCTCAAAGGGGATGGACTGAGCAAAACGTTGTAATAGTATAGGAAGAGTCTCAAATGTCACTTCGCTATCCATATTGATCCGCTGTTGAAATAAGTTTCTGAATGATTGCATCGTATTCCTCCTGACTTAGCTAGTATAAATACTTTGTATCAGAGTTGCTTGCATTGTGCTTTTGTATCCTTTATAATGACCAGATGAATATGGCAGATAGTTTTCTAGGGTTCCGCAGTTAATAGCTGGTCTGGTCCGAGAGAAAACGCACAGCAATGCTGTGACACGGAAGGATAAAAGCCTGGGAGATTTCTATCTCCCAGGCTTTTTTTGATTGGAGGAAATGAACATGACAAAACAGTGGCTTAGCGTAGTGCTGGCAGGACTGATTGAAGTATTATGGGTTATTGGGTTAAAGCACGCAAATAATGCGCTTGAATGGTTGGGTACGATTGTTTGTATCCTGCTTAGCTTCTATTTGATGCTGCAGGCGAGCAAACATATGCCTGTCGGTACCGTATACGCAGTATTCGTCGGGATCGGTTCGACCGGTACCGTGATTGTGGATATGTTATTCTTCGGCGAACCTTTTAAACTGGCGAAGGTCGCGTTGATTGCAGTTCTTCTCATAGGTGTTATTGGACTTAAGCTGGTAACTGGGGACAAACAGACAGAGGAGGGTGCCTGATGGCTTGGATTGTGCTTATCATAGCAGGTATGTTTGAAGTGCTTGGTGTGACAATGATCAATAAACTAAATGAGAAGCCCAGCTTCAAGAACATCAGCTTATTCGTTCTCGGATTCGCCGGAAGCTTTGGCTGTTTATCCTATAGCATGTCGTATCTGCCGATGGGGACTGCTTATGCGATTTGGACCGGAATAGGAACTGCAGGCGGAGCAGTCGTCGGGATGCTTTTCTTCCAGGAATCGAAGGATTGGAAGAGACTCGTCTGTATTGCGCTGATCTTGGCTTCAGCTGTAGGATTAAAACTGATTGCTTAAAAGAAGAGCATGTGGAGACATATGCTCTTCTTTTTTTAGTACTGACTTTTCATCCGTACTTATTTACGTAAAATAATTGTAAAGTTCTTTTTTGCTATAATTCGTCTTAATTTTGCAAAAAACCTCAAATTACCAGTTTATAAGACTATTATAATGGTACTATATTATTTCTTTTCCTAAACCGGGATATCTGCCTATAGAGTCTCGGGACTTACCGCTTAATTTCTGGAAATCGTTTCATACTCCGTTGACTTTAAATTTTCCTTTCTTTAGGATTTATTTTAGAAGGTAATGGGTATACATTTATTGGAATCGTTACAACCTTCTGTAAAATTTAATTAAATGAGGAGCTGAGCAAATGTCAGGACAAATTCGCATGACCCCTGAGCAGTTACAAAACCATGCAAAGAGATATGGTAAGGGTTCTCAAACAATTGATGACGTTCTTACAGATCTAAGTAATCTGCAGGTACAACTTCGTTCAGAGTGGGAAGGTAGAGCTTTCGATCGTTTTGATGATCAATTCATCCAATTGAAGCCTAAAGTTCAAGAGTTCTCCCAGCTTATGCTAGATATCCAGCAGCAGCTCGAGAAAACAGCTCAAGCAGTACAAGAGCAGGACGAAGCACTATCACAAAACTTCGGATTCAGATAAGCACCCAAATGGCTGCTGTTTGACCGTCGCATGACACGACAGGGTGGGCTGCATGACGCATGCGTTATGTAGCCCAATTACTGTAAAAAAACAAGTTTTGTGTATCATCCATCATCACCATAAACGATACTTGAAAACACATACTATACAAACTGGAGACACCAGGAGTTGAGAATACATTGAAAAAGTTTGATAAAAGATGGATTTTATTTTTAGTACTTATCGTATTGCTAGCGTCTGGTTTATCTTACTTAACCTTGCACCAGGAAACGACGAAGACCGCGGAACAGCCGCAAACCCAGAATATGTCGGTTGCACTTGTAAATGAAGACCAAGGTTCTACGTTTAATGGTACCGAGCTTGCTTTCGGGGATGCCTTTGTCAATTCGGTTAGTGAGAATGAGAATCATGAGTGGTTCGTTGTAAGTCGGGGAGTTGCGGAAAGCGGCTTGAAGAATAATACATACGATATGATGATCGTAATTCCCAATGACTTTTCGGAGAAATCACTCAATATCACTGCTGAAGCACCTGAGCAAGTAGTGCTGCAGTATAAGATCAATGCATCTGAAAATCCGCGTATGAAGGAAGAAGCGGAGAAAACAGCAAGTGATATCCTGAATGATTTTAACAGAAGAGTCATTGATGTGTATTTTGCCAGCATCATCGGGAATCTGCAGAATGCACAGGATAGCATTGGTCAGATGGTCAACCGTCAAGCGGCATATACGAATTCCTATAACTCAAATGTGTTCCAGCCATTGTCTGGCTATACCGATCAATTCGGTATGGTAAGAGACAATACCGAAGTTTCAAAAGAAAGCTTCACAAGTTTCGGTGAGCTACTGGCTTCCTATGAAGATCAGCTAGTTGACGAAACGCAGCTCGGAGAAGACTTCGTCAGCAACCTGGAAGAAGTGATGAGTTTAAAAGAAACGAATAACACGGAACTTGTAAACTTCCAGGATCAAATCAATCAATTCAGTCAAGGTTTGACGGCTGGGGAAGTCGACCAGCGACTGGATCAGCTTGTTGCTGCTAATGAAGCAATTAACCGTCAATTCGCAGCAAGTCAGCAGAATGCTGTTGATACAGTTATGAACCGTCCAGTTACATCATTAAATACGACTAATATCTATTCGGGTTCTGTATCACTACAGCAGCAGCTGCAGGATTCCTCTAGAAGAGTTGCAGCCTTACAGCAGGATATTGATGCGTATCTGACGGAAAGTAATGAGCAATTCCGGGCTAAGATTGAGGATAGAATCAGGAATACGATTGAGGAAGAGCTTGATGAAGATCAGTATTTAAATATCAACGCGCTGTTTGAAGACCCTAATCAAGTTGCTGTTAATAGAATTAACCGAGCTATTGGAAAGCTGCCTTCTTTGAATATTGAAGATTTTCAAAATGTAGGCTTGCCTGATAGTACAGTAAATGAGATTACGAATGTCATTGCAATGACAGAAAAATATCAGGATGAAATTAAGAATGTAAACATTGATCGGGATCCTTCCCCTATTTTGAAAGATGAATTTGACAGATTGAATGAGAAGCTGACAGGAGAAGGTGTTCAGGTAACAGATAGTGTCAACATTCCTGAAAATAAAAAAGAAGGTCAGATTTTCCGTTTACAAGTTCCAGAAGGCTTCACTGTCAGTCATTTAGGAATCCAGCTCCCAGGTGAAGCGGAGCAGTCTTACACAGGAGCAATGGAAAGTGGTGAAGTAAAATTACCAGCCAACCGTGAGGGCGAATTTAAGGTAAATCTCACGCTACGGAAGGAACAAGGAAGCTTCGATGTTTACAAGCCCATCGATTGGAGCTGGTCTCTAGAGCAGAAGGATTTAGGAGACGTAGATAAACCAGATGATTTGGCTTATGCACCCACAAAAGGAAATCTGCTCGCAACGACCCAAATCAAAAAAGACGATAACCAGCCAGCTCAAGAGGATGCGATTACCGAAGATACACCTGCAGAAGATACACCATCTGATGATGGAGAAAATGATCAAACTTCGCCTGATGAAGGAAACCAGCCTAATGAAGAAAATGCTGAAACTCCAATAACTCCGCCTGATAATGATCAGGGTGAAAACCCAGGTGATGGAGGAAACGATCAGCCAAGTGAACCAGGTGAGGGTGAAGAACCAGGAGATCCCAACGAACAGCCAGGCAGTGATAAACCAGATGAAGAAGATAAAGATGAGCCTGAGAAGCTCTATATCAAAGACAATATCATCGAGCATCAAATCAGTACGCCTGTAGAAGACTTGGATGATACGACTGAGACATTGATTCGCACTGTGACAAATACAATCACTGCTTATCAAGAACTTGGCTCACTATACGAAAGTTATTATGGTTTTGGATTGCATGGACTACCAGATAATTTTAGTTCCGCAAGCTTAAATGATTTGGCTACCAATGACTCCCTGTATTACTTATTTAAGAAAAAAGACATTAAGGATCTTCTTGCTGGCTACATGACAAACCAAATCACTGGCAGCGTCACAGAACAGCTTCAAACACCAGCGGAAGCATTCCGTAAGCAAGTAGGAGACTACCAGTCGCGGGTGCAGCAAGCTATCGCAGATGCTGATACACTAACTGGCCAGGTTGCCGCAACGACTGAGCAAGCAGCGGTCTTGAATGACAATGTCAGCCAGACATTAGAAGATGTAGCAGCATGGCGCGAACAAATGATGACGGTACTGGATGGTCAAACAGAAATCCAAACGAATGCTCAGGGTGAGCAGGAAGCTGTCCTGACATTGGGCAGTGAATTCCAGCCGCTTTTGATGTCGAGTCAGTCATTAGCTGAGCAAGCACAAAGTAATACGAATACAGCAGATCAAGTATACGAAACCTTTGATAGTATCGATACGCAAGCTAGAGAAATCGAAGAGAGCGGTACAAATCTAGTTAGCGATGCGGAGACGCTTGCTTCCAATCTGACAGACAAGCTGTCGGATGATCAGAACTTCACGGAGAACTTCACGGAAGTGCTGGCAAACAGCCGAGTCGGTGACAGGCAGAATGAAAATCTATATGATTTCCTTTCCAATCCTGTCCAGACGAGCAATGAAGGTACGATAGCAGCACAAGCCGAGACGATTTTCACGCCTTATTATCTAGTGCTGATCAGTTTCATTGTCGTTCTCTTCACGGCTTATGTCATCTCTACGTTGCATATGAGACGAAAACAGGATGATCAATTTGCATCAGATATATCACTAATGGTACAGCATGCACCAATCACTATCATTACAGCGGGTATAGGTCTGTTGGAAGGTATCGTCATTGGTATTGTATCAAGCTACTATTTGCCAATTGACGATTTGAACAAACTGCAATTGACAGCTGTCATGGCTCTCCTTATCACGGCGATGCTGTTGATAGCGACATACTTGTTAAGACAGATGAAAATGATCGGAATGTTCATCCTGCTGGCGATATTCAGTTTGTATCTGTTCTTTACAGATGCGATCGGTACAGCAAGCACAGCATTCCCGACAATTGAGAAGTTTTCTCCTCTGCAGTACATGGAAACATTCATGCTTCGTATTGTAGAAGGCTCGGTCAACTATGTTGTTGCGATATTTGCACTGGTCATCGTAGCGGCTGTAGGTGCCTTAGCCAACCTATTGGTCATTAGCCAATCGGATAAAGGAGTAGATAATGCCGATGACAACCAAACGGAAGCTGGTTGATTTGGCGTTCATATTCACCATTATTCTGCTGATACTTCTACCTATAGAAGTATCAGCAGAATCTAATTCTGATGAAAATGAACGTGGAAGTCTGCAGATGCAAATCGACCGTATACAAAAGGAAAAAGATGTTGGGACAGATAACCAGGAAACGGAGAAGGAAAAAGTTTTCCCAGGACTATTCAATGAGGAAACGACAGATGAAATTCAGCAAAAAGCGGAAGGCAAAAGAGCGGATGTAGAATCATTGCGAGATAGTGTTTTTACACTGGACATCAATAAGCAATCTTCATTAGAGGAAGTGCAGGATACATTATTTACCGCAGACTATACCTCTGAAGCTGCCAGTGGTCAGAAGGCAGCGGATCAAGCTGATGCGGATTCCGGTAATGGAGTACTTTATTTCCTGATCGGAATAGCGCTCGCGTTATGCATCGGTTTATATATGATGATGCGAAAATTATTAGACTAGGAGAAAGACGATGGCCAACACGAAACATATTAACGTCACGATGGACTTTCAATCTGTCAGCGGAGAAGGATCTGTCTATGACTTGCGAATCCCCACCCAACTAACGGTGAAGCAGCTGCTTCATCACGTGATGGATACATTGCATATCGAAACAAATGACATTCATTCCACGATCAAGATCGTAACCAAGCATCTTGTTCTGGCGGATGATGACTATCTAAGAGACTATCCAGTCACAGACGGCGATGTACTAGTAGTCTTATAAAGTAAAGAGCCGTGTGTGCCAATTGTGAAGGAGCCAGCAAAACATGAATGAGAGAAAAATAGAATTGGATAATGCTACATATACCCTGCAGCAGGATAAACAAACTATCCGGATAACAATGCCCAAATCACAAACCTCGGTAAAAGATATCCGGCAGCTTCATTTGATGCACCAACCTTCCGATCAGTTTGTACCTATGGAGGTACAAGAAGAGGAAGATACTTTAGCTTTCATCTACAACACCAATCCCAATCATAAAAAGTGGTCTGACGTCCAAAAGCTGCGCCAAGATGATAAACTGCGCATTTTGAACAATATTGGCAAACTTGAACGCTTTTTGTCCAGTCGGATCACGTTTTTCCTTCATCCTGACAATCTCGTCTTCGATGAGAACTTGATGCCGCAAGTGATTCATCGCGGTGTCCGTGAAATCGTACCCCCATTCGATATGCAGTCAGAGACATTCCTTAAACAATATAAATGCTTGAGCATCGCCATGTTCTCGAAGAAATATTCATTCGATCAGCTTTATCATGGCTCACTTGAGAATGCAAATGAATCAGATTTTGAGAAGAAGATCCAAAAGCTTGAAACGATTGATGCATTAAGACAATTCCTGCAAGAGAGCTATGCAAAGGAACAGAAAAAAACGGAAAAGACGATGAGCTTTTTACCGACAAAACGTTTTAGGTTATATAAACGCTTATCCATCATCATGATTATCCTTAGTATTTTGCTGGCAACGCCGCTTGTTTACTTTGCGCTGATCAAGGACCCTTTCCAAGATAAGCAATTGGAAGCGCACGGTGAGTTCCTAGCGGACAATTACAATGACGTTATTTCAACTTTGGCAGAAGAGGATCCGGAAAAGCTGCCGAGCCAGACAAAATATGCACTGGCATATTCCTATATCCAGGTAGAAGCTTTATCTGATGAAGAAAAAGAATCAATTTTAAAAAATGTATCCTTGAACAGTGACCAAGATTATCTGCTTTATTGGATCTATAACGGTCGTGGAGAATTCGATACTTCCTTGAATAAAGCCAAGTATATTGATGATCCGCAGCTGATTATCTACGGCTTGATCAAGAAAATCGAACAAGTGAAGAACAATCCGGATCTATCGGGTACGGATCGTGACAGACAAGTTGAAGATTTCCAAAATCAGCTGGATAAATTGCTGGAAGAATATAATATGGATCCACTTGGTGAGGAATCCGGTAGTGAAGCGGCACCTGATCAGGAAGCTGCAACAGAGGAACAGCAAAACACTGAGGATCAAAATGCTGATGAGAATAAACAAGAAGAAAAGAAATGATGTCTTCAGCAATGGATGGAGTGCATAGAGAGGAAGAAGAATAGATGGCACATAAAACACTGCTCATAGCATATAAAGATAAACTGCATAAATGCCATTTGCCGGAACAAACCGGTCAGACCGTAATCATCGGGGATAGACGAAAGAATCAGGTGACGATAGCCGGACTGGCAACTGAATTAGAATTGGAATGGGACGGTCAACAGTTATTCTATCAACAAGAAGAGATTCGTACTGCGAAACAAATAGGGGAACTGAAGCTCTATGTGATGGATGCGAATAAATACAACGTCTTTGATATAGCTGGCCAGCAATCTATCGCATTCGGTGAAGCGGCCTACAATGATATCAATAAACCGCATTGGAAAGCCGATTTTGTACTTCTGCGTGAAACGGATAGGTCTGGTTTCCGCATAGATCTACAAAGCGGAAGCATGTATCATAACTACCGGCTGCTCCAAGATGATGTGCTTGTGGAAGATGGAGATATCCTGTTTGTAGATGGCGTCATGATGACAATCTACACAGATACAATTGAAATCAACTCAAACGGAAGTTTGGATGCTTCGTTCATGGAACTGATCGGTCAAGAAAAACCCTACGGCGGGGAGTATCCGGACTATCATCGTTCTCCGCGCATCATTTACCGGGAACCGGAGGAAAAGCGCACGATTGCCAAACCAGCCAATAAGCCTAGTAAGCCAAGCGAGCAATTGGCGAGGAATATTGTACCGCCGCTTGTCATGATAGCGGCTTTGGTCGCTATTTCACTGGTTCAGCCACGCGGGATTTTCATCATCGTTATGGTAATCGCCACTTTGGTTACGGTTATCTTCTCCATCACGTCTTATGTGAAAAATGTGCGCAAATACAAAGAGGACATGAAACAAAGAGAAGCAACGTATAAGAGTTACCTAAAGAGAAAAACGAAGGAACTATATCATGCAAGTGAAGAACAGCGACATGCACTGCATTACCACTATCCTGATGTTCAGAAAATATCTGAGATGGCAGCTGCTACAGAAGCACGTATTTATGAGAAAACACCTTACCACCACGATTTTTTGAACTTCCGTACAGGGTTAGGGCGCGTGGATACAAGCTTTGAGATTTCGTACAACGAGGAAGAATTCACACAGGAGCAAGATGATTTGGTAGATGAAGCAAGACATTTACTAGAACAGTTCAAAGAATTGCATGATGTTCCGGTCATAACGTCCCTGACGAAGGGACCGGTCGGTTATATCGGGCAGAGAAAGCTTGTTCTGGAGCAGCTCCAGCTATTAGTGATGCAGCTTTCTTTATTCCACAGTTATCATGATTTGCAGTTCGTTACGATTTTTCCGGAAGAAGAAAAGCAAGAGTGGGATTGGATGCGCTGGCTGCCGCATGCAAGTGTGCGAGACATCAATGTTCGAGGCTTCATTTATCATGAACGTTCCCGCGACCAAGTACTCCATAGCTTGTATCAAGTGCTGAAAGAGCGGAAGCTGCAAGTAGATGAAAAAAGCAATTCGAATGAGAAGCTTTATTTCTCACCACATTATGTTGTCCTTATTACCGATGAAAAGCTGATATTGGATCATACAATCATGGAATTTTTCAATGAAGATCCAAGTCAATACGGCGTATCGCTAGTCTTCGTTCAAGATGTGATGCGGGCATTGCCGGAGCATGTGAAAACAGTCATCGATATCCGCGATAGCAATGACGGAAAGATCATCCTGGAAGAAGCTGAGCTCGTCAACAAAGCATTCAAACCAGATCATTTCCCGGAGGATTTCAACAAAGAAGCTGTCTCTCGGGCTTTGGCGCCATTGAACCATCTCCAAAACCTGAAGAATTCCATTCCAGAACAAGTAACGTTCCTGGAGATGTATGGAGTAGAGAAGGTGGAGGAATTAGCGATACAAGCACGCTGGCGCAAAAATGAGACATACAAGACTCTTGCTGTACCACTTGGACTGCGAGGAAAAGAAGATATTGTCCAACTTAATCTTCATGAGAAAGCACATGGTCCGCACGGATTGGTAGCGGGTACGACAGGATCTGGTAAATCGGAAATTATCCAGTCGTATATTCTTTCGCTTGCTGTAAACTTCCATCCTTATGAAGTAGCATTCCTCCTGATTGACTATAAAGGAGGGGGAATGGCAAATCTGTTCCGCAACCTGCCTCATTTGATGGGGACGATCACCAACTTGGATCGTGCACAATCAATGCGTGCTTTAGCTTCCATTAAAGCAGAGCTGCAAAAAAGACAGCGTCTGTTTGGCGAGTATAACGTCAACCATATTAACCAATATCAGAAGCTATTTAAACAAGGAAAAGCAGCTGAACCAATGCCGCATTTATTCCTTATTTCAGATGAGTTCGCCGAGCTGAAGTCCGAACAGCCTGAGTTTATGAAGGAACTTGTTTCTACGGCCCGTATCGGTCGTTCCTTGGGTATCCACTTGATTCTTGCGACACAGAAGCCAAGCGGTGTAGTGGATGATCAAATTTGGTCCAACTCCAAGTTCAAGCTGGCATTGAAGGTACAGAATGCAAGCGATTCGAATGAAATTATCAAAACACCTGATGCAGCAGAAATCACACTGCCCGGCCGTGCTTATTTGCAAGTTGGAAACAATGAAATCTATGAACTGTTCCAGAGTGCATGGAGCGGAGCAGACTATATTCCGGATAAAAACGATGAAGACCATGTGGATCTTACCATCTACAGCATCAATGATCTGGGGCAATATGACATCTTAACGGAAGATTTAAGCGGACTGGAGAAGAAGGAATCTATTGAAAAGATTCCGTCAGAGCTTGATGCCATCATTGATCATATTGCGGATTACACAGAACAGCAGCGTATTGAACCTTTAGCACGTCCATGGCTGCCGCCTCTGCCAGAAAAGATTTTCGGGCCGGAACTTCACCCAGTTTCATTCCGCGATGCATGGAAAGAACCGAAAAAGCCTTTGGAGCTGATGATTGGTTTACTCGACCAGCCGGAAATGCAGCAGCAGATCCCATTGACGCTAAATCTATCCAAAGACGGACATATTGCTGTATTTGCGAGTCCAGGTTATGGGAAATCGACATTCCTGCAGACAGTTGTCATGGATTTGGCGAGACAGCATAACCCGGAACAGCTTCATGTATATTTACTCGATTTTGGTACAAACGGATTGTTGCCTCTGAAGAATCTGCCGCATGTAGCCGATACGTTCCTCGTCGATCAAGTCGAGAAAGTAGGCAAATTAATCCGAATGCTGAATGGGGTCATGAAGCAGCGTAAACAAAAGCTGAGCCAGTACAGTGTGGCGAACATAGGCTTGTTCGAAAAAGCAAGCGGGGAGACTGTACCGAATATCTGTATTGTGATTGATAACTATGAGTCTGTCAGAGACAGTGATTTCGGTGACGATTTCGAGAAGGTAATCACACAGATTGCCCGGGAAGGTGCCAGCATCGGAATTCATCTGATTATCAGTGCCGGGCGCCAAAGTGCGATGCGCATGCCTTTGCTGTCCAATATCAAGACACAAATCGCTTTGTACCTGATCGAGTCCAACGAAGCAAGATCGATTGTTGGGCGCACCGATATAGAAATTGAAGAAATCGCAGGCCGAGGTCTTGTGAAAATGGAGGAACCAGCATTATTCCAGACCATGCTGCCTGAACACGGGGAAGAAGCATTGGAAATCCTTGATCGGATTCAAGACTTAGCGAAAGACATGAACGAAGTATGGGATGGAGACTATCCGGATGCTATCCCGATGATGCCAGAAGGTGTCGTCGACTTCCAGGAATTCAAAGAACAGCGTCGTACCAAACGGATATTGGAAGAGAAGAAAGTGCCGCTTGGGCTTGATTTTGAAGAAGTATTGCCTGTTGCCTATAATCCGGCGCAATATGATCACATGACAGTTATCAGCGACCGGAAAGATGGATTGGATCGTATGATCAGATCTGTCGCGAAGAACGTTACGTTACTGAAAGATGTGTATCAAACGATGCTTATTGATACAGCAGATCAGGATATGGCTGACGTAGGGAAAGACATGCATGCTTATGTGTCTGAATCAATTGGTATATCAACTATCAAAAATGAGCTCATAAATGAAATAAAACAACGTAATTCAGATGGAATTTCGGAACCAAAATGGCTCGTACAAATAGCAGACCTGCAGGACTTCACGGAACGTGCAGGATTTACTCTTGAAGAGGCTACTCTCATGATGGAACGCGGCAGCAAAGCAGGCATACATTTCATCATTTGCAGCGATTACAACTATCTTGGAATGAGCTATGAGCAAGTACCAAAGTACCTTCGCAACCAAGCTATTTTCGGTCTTGTGGGCATGCGCTTAGGCGATCAGGATATCTTCAAACAGCCTTTTATCCGCCAGGAGAAATATCCTGAACCGTACGAATGCTATGTAGCCTTGGATCATCAGCATGTGAAAGTGAAAATACCGGAGTAGGAGGATATTTCTTTGAGTAAGAATCTGAGCATTTTGCAATCACGAAAACGATCTTTGCTGAATGGAATCAGTGATGCAAGAAGCCAAGCAAATATGTGGGGCGATAAAATCAGTCGCCTCCAGGAGGCTTCTAACAGTCTTCAAGCAGATATCACTGCACTCGAAGCAGACAAAAGTAAAATTGACTCCTTTGAAATAGACAAAAAGCGCTGGAAGGGGAAAGAAGAAACCCGCTTTTCTGATGCTTATGCGGAATATAAAGAACAAGTTCAGCTTTTTGTTAAAAAAACAAAGCAAGCGAAAGAAACAATTGATGATGAAATAGTCCGCTTCGAAGCAAATCGTGCCAGCTGTCTTGTAAGTGTGGAGAACCTGTCCATGTCTTTGAGCAACGTGGAAGGAAGAATTAGACAGGAAATGGAGAAGGAGTAATGATATGGCGAAAGAAGTAGCTATAAATATGGAAGTCTTTGAATCCAATGTCAGCAGTTTAAAAGCATCGGCAGAAGCTTTACTTTTTAGCCAGCATAAAAGTTATACGCTGGAAAAAACAAATATTGCGCCATTTACGAAAGATCTAGAACAAATGATAAAAGCTATTGAACTTTTGGATAGATATAAGACATTATTGATACAAGATATCCAAACTTTGAAAGAGGTAGGAGAAACAATGCGGGACACTGATGAGCAGCAAGGAAAGAAATAATACAACAGTCCGCTGAATAAATTGTTCGTGGAGGGTTGAGTAATGGGATATAAAGTGGATATGAGTGAGGTTAATCGCTTTTCGGAGGATTTATCCAATATTTCAAGTAATATTAAAGATGGTTTAGAAAAGTTAAATTCAGATATTGATAAAATTACTAAGATGGAGTCCTTTAGAGGAAAAGCAGCGGATAACGCAAAAAGTTATTATACTAATGTACATGGAATGACTATCAAGTTGTTTCAGGATTTATGGAGTGAATTAGAGGTAAATTTAACCACTCATATAGAGACTTTTGCTACTGTCGTGGATACTGATAAAGCGGCTATCATTGAAAATGACTATCTTACAGACACTACTAAGGAATTAGGTACTCAACACGCTAAGTTAGAAACAGAGGAATCTTCCATTCATAAAACAATCAATGGAATCTTGGATATTTGCAGCGTGGATAAACCACAGTTGAGGGAATCCACAATACAAAAAGAAGAATCTGAAGAGGTCACAAAGAATACAAACGAGAATCTGGAAAATTATCAATCTGCCAATTACGGTGACATTGGTGCGTTGGATAAAGTAATCGATCAAATAGGTAACGCCATGACGGAAGCAGGGAAGAAATCCGGAACTGAACGTTTTGAAAAAGGTGCTGATTCTGCCTTTACGAATGTTATGACTGCGTTAAACAAGGCAACTACAAGTATTGCATATGTGAAGGATGGTCTATCTGGAGTTACCACCAATAAGCCTGTAATGCAAGCTGCAAAAGAGCTTGGGCTATCGGTAACACGTTCAGTTGATAAGAGTACAGGTAAACCAATTTATCGCATCTATGCAACGGAAGAAGCGCTAAAAAAATTAGGTGTAGAGCCAGATTACCATGCGAGGCAGCAGTTGAAACATAAACAGTCTGGTATTGCAAAAGAAAATTGGCGCTATGAGATGAAAGTAAGATATAAACAAAAGGCAACGTTAATGTATTATGATAAAAAAACAGGTAAGCATGTATGGTCTACTATAGGAAAGCCATTGGTGGAAAAATATCCGTTGCTCAATGTGTGGAAAAAGAAAGCACCCTTCAGAGAAAGATATGGATCTTTTAAGCAGGAATGGAGTAAAGGATTTAAAGGCGGGATCAAAGATACTTTTAATGTTAAATCATTAGTCAGTGATCTGGATAATAGCGCTAAAGGTATTTCTAAAACTGCTGGTAAAGCAATAGCACCTCTTGGAGTCGGTCTTGGTTACTACACAAATTATAATGATGCTAAAAAGGATGGTCTTCAAGGAACTGAGGCTCATATAAGAGCTGTCGAGGATACTGCTATAGACACTGCTATAAGTACTGGTGTTCAAGCTGCGTTTACAGCTGCGGGTACTGCTTTTATTCCAATTCCTGGTGTAGGGACTGCAGTAGGGATAGGTCTTGGAGTTTTGGCAAACTGGGCTATCAGCAGAGAGTGGAAAAACGGCAAATCTCTAACTGGTATGGTTAAAGACGGGTTTCATAAGGTTAAAGGATGGTTTAAGTAGTAGGGGGTAGTAAATATGAGAAACCGAAAATTAGGCGAGAAGGACTTTTGGGCTCTGAGAAATTCGCTTGATTCAAGACAGAGTATATCGTCCCTTGGAGTAATATTAATTGTTTCAATCTTTATTAATGCTATATTATTTTTGATTGTATACTTGGTAGTATCTGATTACTCAACATATCCAAATGTAGAAAGTATTTTCAAAGTACATCTATATATAACAGTGACATTAAGTCTGTTGAGTTTGATTTTTGGATTGCCAACTGTTTATAAACGTTTCGAGAAAATACAATATTTAATTTCTATAATTGTATCTCAAAATACATTTGGAGCATTTCCGCTTTTATTAGCATTATTTGCATTTGGAAATGTATATGGAGTTACACAAAACAATTTATTAACGATAACCAAACTAGCATTATTTGCAGGAGTATTAGTTTTTTTAATCACCAGCATTCGTTTATTTCTTCTATTAAAGCGAGGAGAATACAGAGCTGATTCATCAAAAGACAAGGTGAGAAATAAGTGGGAACATTTTGTGAGCGGCAATCTACCTATTTTTATTGCGATAGGAGTAGGTATTGTATTTATAATACAATTCTTATTTAGGGTTATCCCTTTAGGGGATTTTGATATCATAATTATGGGTACGCTCAGTATTCTTATCTATTTGACAATGCTTTTTGTACTGCCAGAGCAGCTTGTAATGTTGTATTGTAAAATTCGCTATGAGAGCTTTAATCACAACCGCAAAGGGAATTTAAAACCATTTGGATTTAAAACTCCTCAGAAAAAGAAAAAAAAGAATTATAAGGTCAGATAAGGAATTTAGGGAGATGTTCATATGAATGTAGAAACAAAGGAACTCTATTTTTCGAATGTATTAATATATGAAAATATAATGTTACGAGAAGACTGGCAAGAAGGTGTGGTTATTTTGGAAAACTTCACCTTGAGCGAGGATATCTACAGGAATGGACCGGTTTTCTTTTCTGTGAAATCAGTTGACAATGAGCCCAAGTTCGGACAATTTAAGTATTATTTACCAATAAATGAAAGGGCTGAATTTGAGAAACATCCGAATTTTCGATTTGTTCCAGAGTATGAAGTTGGAAAGGCGTTGGTTTTAAGACAGGCGTCAGAAGAAATAGATTTCCAAACAGCGTACTCCAAAGTTAAGGATTATGCAAATTCAAAAGGTATAGAATTGGAAGACATATACTACTGCTTCCTACTAGAGGTGTATGAGGACATAATAATAGATGTTTATGTACCTATAAAGCGAGGCGATTCCAATTGATAACCAACCACAAGTTTTCTTATCGCAATGTAGCTTCTAAATATTACGAGTTCCGACCTCAAGATATCAATAAAGCGATGGATGATTTTAGGCGTACTTTAGAAGGCTGTGGTCTGCATTTGTCTGGAAATATGTTCTTTTCCATATTAAGTGATCCTCAAAGTGAGATTATGATTGCAGAAATTTTCTTGTCAATAGAGGAAGATTCAATAAAAGGTCTAGTTTCTTCAGAGGAAGAGATTAGATTTCGTAGTTATTTCACTATAAGCCCAATGGTGATGACGAGAATAATGAAGGATTTTGATTTTGAATCTCAAAAAAAATACTGGGAACTAGTAAGATATTTGCAAGTGAATCAATTAGAGCAAGCTACTCCATTATTTGTTGAGTTTAAGAACAGTCTATCTGGAATTGATTATGTGGAAATGAGTATTGGGTATAAGTTAAACGCAGATAACATTAGAATTGGTTGAATATGGTATTATATAAAAAGGAGCATGCCCCCGGCATGCTCCTTTCACAATGGATTAATCAATTCCTCACTATTATTCCTCGGCGAATTAACAAGCGTAGAAACAGGGTAAGCCGTCAATTCCTCGGAATAAGGCTTCAATAAATCCTGCAATTTATCTGGGTCTTGCTGTTCCCGATCAAGCCATTTGTCTTGAGAGGCAGCTGACAGTATAACCGGCATTCGGTTATGGATCTGCTGCATGAAGCTGTTTGCTTCGGTTGTGATGATGGTGCAGGTGAAGATGTTGCTTCCATCTTCATCCTGCCATTTCTCCCATAGACCTGCGAATGTGAGTGGGTTTTTATCTTTGCGCTGGATGCGCATAGGCTGTTTCTTTCCGTCTTCGGTTTTCCATTCGTAGAAGCTGTCAGCGGGAATGAGGCAGCGCTGTTTCTGAAATGCTTTCTTGAAGCTGCGTTTTTCCAGCAGTGTTTCGGATCGGGCATTGATCATTTTGCTGCCGATCTTCTTATCTGGTGCCCAAGGCGGGATGAGTCCCCAGCGCAGGGTTCCCAGCCGTCGTTTCTTTCCGTCATGAATGACTGCTGCAATTTGCTGCGTTGGTGCGATATTGTAGCTTGGTTCGAGTGCTTCCATCTCTGAGACAGCATCATAGGTTCGCAGGAGCTCTTCCCAGGGAGTGAGTAATGTAAATCTGCCGCACATCTTCATCTCTCCTTTTTTCTCCATTATAACCCTTCTGCTGTTTACTGAAACGACTTGGAAACGATGATACATAGCGCAATGGCGGCAAGCATGACTGCAGCAAACATCCAATCTGTCCAACTAGTATGATACGTACGGTAAAATGTGCGGTCTCTTTCTCCTGTGAAGCCTTTGGATTCCATGGCTATGGCTGTCCGTTCAGCTTTGCGGATCGCGCTGGCCAGCAGGGGAATCGTGTACTGTTTGTATCGGCTGATTCTGCTTGTTTTCGTTTTGGCTCCCCGAATAAGATGCGCAGAGCGGATCGTCGTCAATTCATCTTTTAATAAAGGCAAAAAGCGATAGCCAGCTAAAATGCCGTATGCCAGTTTCGGTGAAACGCGACATTGCTGAATAAGACTTAAGATGAACGCCACTTTGTCTGTTGTCAGGACAAATAGCAAGGACAGCGTGCTATAGCTGAATACACGGATAGCTAAAGCTAGCGCATCCTGCACGGTTTCTCTCGGCAGATCCCAGAAGAGGAACTGCTGTGTGATGGAAGGATTCTCCGGTGTTTTTGCAAATAGCAGCGTTGATACGAGCATGCCGACTGCGAAAAGGGTGAAAGGGAGCAGATATAGAAGATACTTCTTGATTTGCACCTTTCCAAACAGTAATGTAACGGCAATCGTCCAGCCAATGTATAAAAGCAGTGCCAATGGATCAAAGAGGAAAGCAATGACGATTGCTGCTATCGTCACTGTTCCGGCTTTGACGCTGGGATTGATTTTATGCATAGAGACTGTCCTCCTGTGTCCGCTTATTATAAGCTTCTTTTGCGGGAAGGGAGAGTCCATAGTCTGACAGATCTTTTCTCTTCCAAATTCCTGCAGGCTGGTCATCTGCTACTATACGCCCTTGATCCACAATCAACACGCGCGAAGCAAAACGATCGACCAGTTCCATATCATGTGTAATCATGACAATGGTGCACCCGCGTTGATGATGTCTCCAGATTAGATCCATCAGTACTTCAGTAGTATGGCTGTCTTGGCCGAATGTCGGTTCATCAAGCACGAGCAGGTGAGGCTTTTGAACAAGCATGGTCGATACACTGAGCCGTCGTTTTTGACCTTGGCTCAAGGTGAATGGATGCTTATCGGCTTGTGCAGCTAACTGGATATCCTCTAAGACCCTCTGAATTTCATCCGCGTTTGCTGCCTGTCCGAAGGCAATTTCATTCCAAACAGAGTCTGTAAGAAACTGATGCTCAGGATTTTGAAATACATAACCGATTTGCTGGTAGAGTTCATTTGTTTTCCAACGACGTAACTTCTTTCCGAGAACTTCGATATCTCCGGCTGTGGGCTTCAGCAATCCAGTAATTTGCCGGGAAAGAAGTGTCTTTCCGCTGCCGTTTTTACCTGTAATAGCCAGGAATTCTCCTTGCTGAATATCAAGATTAGGGATATCCAGTAAGACTTTTTCTTTATGTTGAAAGATAGCATTTTCCACTTGAATTATACATTCCTTGGTATGCATAACCTCTGGTGTTTTAGTCTGAAACTGCAAACCATGAGGGAGAAGGTCAACAGTAAGCGGCCAAGGCTTTGGAAGCTGCGCTTGCTTGGCAAGCAGAACTGCTTCTGGCAGCCAAATGCCGCGCTGCTGCAGCTCCTCGTCATAGAGATTGACTGCCTGACTCAAATCTCCGTCAAAGAATAAAGAGCCATCTCGCTCCAATAGCATTGTCCGGTTAATAATTGGCAGCCAATAGTCAATATTGTGCTCTATGATAAAAAGAGTGATATCCTGCTGTTCTTTTAACTTACGTATTGTTTCGACAAGGTCTTTGCTCGCAGCCGGATCCAGGTTGGCCGTCGGTTCATCTAAAATAAGCATGCGAGGCTCGAGAGCCAAAACTGCAGCCAGTGCAAGCTTTTGTTTCTGTCCGCCGGATAGGGTGTGAATTTGATCTTTTCTCCTATGCTGTAAACCTACAAGGGAAAGGACACGATCGATTTCTGAATCCATCAAATCAGGGGCCATTTTTTTATTTTCTAAGCCGAAAGCAATCTCGTCTTCTACGGTTAGCATGCAGAACTGTGTTTCGGGGTCCTGAAATACAGTACCAACCTCTAAGTTGATTTTCCCACTTTTGAAATCCTCGATCTTGGATCCAGCGAAGGAGATACTGCCGCTCATCTTTCCATCAAGTTCTTTTGGATACAACCCGTTCAAACAGTATGTGAGTGTGCTCTTACCGGATCCGCTTGGTCCAAGCAGGAGTATGCTGTCTCCTTCCCGGACCGTAAAACTCAAATCAGATAAGGTAGGATTGCTTTCTTCCTCAAATGTCACGGTAAGCTGGTTTACTTCCAGAAGGGGTTGTTTCATCCTGCTTTTCGCTGGCGATAAGTTTTGCCAAGAGGAAAGCTAGTCAATGTTCCTGTTTTCGCCAGCGCCTCACTGATTGCTTTGCCGATCAAGCCGCTTATGACAGCTCCGCTGATGATCCGGACAACAAGCATAAGCACAACGTAAGAAGGGTCGAGAGCCACAAAGCCGCCGCGGAAATAACCCCAGATGAAACTTGTGATGGCAGCTCCAACACCAGCACCCATCAATACAAGTACATGATAAGAGCGATAGCGTGTCATAGCAAATGCTGCTTCAGCACCGAGTCCCTGCACAATAGCAGAAAGGATGACAATTGGTCCAACGCTGCTTCCGATCAGCACTTCAACAACTCCTGCTATTGTTTCCGATACAAGGGCAACTCCGGGTTTTTGAATGATATACGCTGCAACGATGGAGACGAGGAACCATACCCCGAAGATGATATCGGTTCCGATTGGTCCGACAAGTCCCATCATGACGACGTTGACCGGAAGGAATAAGAGATAAACAATACCGAACACGACAGCGAGTGCTGCCATGACGACGATATCTTTCATGCGCCAGCTTTTCATTTGACTACACCCTTAGCAGACGGGCTATTCGCAGACATTGTCACCGTCATAACTGTATGGGATGATCCGGACGCCTCAGTCTCAGTGAAAACATGCTCCAAACCATCGAAGACGTCAACAGCATTGCCATCAAGACGAGTAGAGTAATGGGACTTGGAAACAGTGATCCCTCGAGTGCGCATATTCTCTATCTGAGTATAGATGGTATCCATATAATTTCCGCCGCCTAAAGGATAAAGCGAGAATTTGGATGCTGTCTCAAGCTTTATATCTTTAACATTCGGAAGGTTCAGCTTCGTTTCATCCTCAGCCATATAAACATCCCCAGTAGAATCTCCAGGACAGCCGATGGAATATGTACCATTGAACACAACATGATCGCCATCTTTGGCTGCTGCCAGGAAAATAGCAGAGGTGACATCGAATACATGCGGTATTCTCCCGCGCACTAGCGTAGTGACATCGTCCGTCTCAATCCATACTTTCGACGTATCCACGGTTCTTAGTGCCTCTAATATAATTTCTTTGAACCTGTCGGCCATTGGATAAACCGAAAAACTGCAACCGGCAATCCGACTGATCCCGCAATGATTTTGAATTTCCATCATGATTCCTCCTATTTTTTTGCATATAAAAAGCGACGGCACCATAGGGCGCAGTCGCAGAATATACAAAAGTAACAGGACAATTCTGGCTGCACTTCCCCACGCTGGTATTATCCAGATCGAGTTCTAAGGGTCAGAATCACTTGATTCCTCTCAGCCGTTACCAGCTCCCCCAGTGCGTCGCAAGCTTATGCAATTGATACGTCTATAGTAAAAAAGATAGCTCGATTTGTAAAGGATTTCTTGCTGAAACATTCTGATTTATAGAGTGGTGACAGTGCAAAGTGAGGTGAGAAGAAAGGATTATCCCGCAACATATAAGGGAAGTAGAAAAGAAAAAATGGAGGGAAAAACATGGAGAAGCACGCTTTTTCAGGTACTGCATGGGAGTGGCTTCAGTTAGATGAGAAGAAGGATTTAGAGAAAAAAGACGAGCTAAACGCGTACACCATACATATTCCATGGGTAAAACATATACATTCTTCCGACACGAATAGTCTGCAGATGGAGACGACAAATCAGGACTCTCTGGCTCTTTGGGGCTCGCTCATATACGTTCAGGAAGCAGACAAGAAGGAAGAAAAGCATCTTTTTCACTTTTTTGTAAAGGAGACCACGCTGCTGACAACTGCACTTGATTTTAAGCTGCTGCCGACTACAAACCAAGATGATATTCTCGCTAAAATGCAAAATGCGAACAATGCGATTGAAGGATTTATGATTCTCCTGGGAGAAATCATTTCAGCATTTTTACATAAAATCGATCAATATGAAGTCAGATTGAAGGACTTGCTTTGGCAGGTAAAAGAGAATAATGATACAAAGCTGCTTAACAAAATTGCTGAAAATCGGCATGAGATATTAGTATGGAAGAACTTTTTGATTCCGTTCATAGAGGTTAAAACTGGTGTAGTCGAAGCATTTGGGGAGAAATATACAGAGAACATCTATTTTAAACGAACACATTATCGTTTTGAACGCTGTGAGAATCTTGTTCGGGCGTATGAAGAGGAAATCAGAGGATTGATTGATTTTGAAGATGTCGTCTCTTCTTTCAGGGGCAATGAGATTATGAAGACACTGACTGTTATGACTGTCCTTTTTACACCAGTCATGGCGCTTGGCGCATTATGGGGCATGAACTTTGATAATATGCCAGAATTGAAGTGGAAGTTCGGGTATGCAGGAGCCCTCATCTTAATACTACTTTCTACTCTTCTGGTTTACTGGTTCTTGAAGGCGAAGGGCTGGACAGGAGATATGCTGAAATCCAAGAAAAAGCAAAAATACGTCGATTAAAAGTGGCAGAATATTACCTGAAGGTATTTTTTCATCACATTAATCACAATTTAAACCTAACACACTTCAAAGTGAAAGTTGGGTTTTTAAATGGACTTAAAGACAATACAATCGATTAAAAAATACGCAATACCATTAACTGGGGAAGCGGAATTAAGTATCGTAACTGAAAGGACCGGCAATGCAAAATTTGTTTTGCTTGGAGAAGCGTCGCATGGTACATCTGAGTTCTATACCGTACGTGCGGAGATAACCAAAAAGCTGATCATGGAGAAAGGTTTTGCTTTTGTGGCGGTAGAAGGTGACTGGCCTGCTTGTCAGGCTGTAAACCGCTACATCAAAGGCTATGATACAGAAAGCCAATCAGCTCGGGAGGTCCTTAGCAGCTTTAATCGATGGCCGACGTGGATGTGGGCGAATGAAGAAATTCTTGATTTGATTGAGTGGATGAAGACATACAATGAAAATCACGATGTGCAGCCGAAAGTTGGCTTCTATGGAATAGACATGTACAGTCTTTGGGAATCCATGGAGGAAGTGATTTCGTACTTAACGAAGATTGATTCCCCTGACGTCGAAATTGCCAAAAAAGCATTTACTTGTTTTGAACCATTCAACAGAGACAATCAGGAATATGCTGTTTCTGCTGGTCTATATTCTGAAGGCTGTATTGATGAGGTTGCAAAGCTATTAGCAACGATTCAAAAAAAGAAAGATCAGTATCCATGTGAAGAGGAGCTCCGTCTTAACCTGGAGGTAAATGCGCTCATAGCTTATAATGCCGAGCATTATTACCGCTCGATGGTCGTTCGAGATGAAGAATCATGGAATATAAGGGATACACATATGGTGCATGCTCTGAACAAGGTTATGAAGTTTTATGGCTCAAAAGCTAAGGCGATTGTCTGGGAGCATAATACACATGTTGGAGACGCCAGAGCCACTGACATGGCGCATAATGGAATGGTCAATGTCGGCGAGCTTATACGGCAGCAAAATGCTCAGGAAGATGTGTATATCATCGGATTCGGTACGAACAGAGGAACAGTAATAGCTGCGGATGAATGGGGAGTCAATCATGATGTGAAGATTGTTCCAAAAGCAATTGGGGGATCATGGGAGGACCTCATGCATAGAGCCGGCGCATTTGATAAAATGCTCTTTTTCGATACAGAGAATAAACATTTATTCCAGCAGAAGATCGGACATCGCGCGATAGGTGTAGTGTATCGACCGGAGTTTGAACAGTTCGGTAATTATGTGCCTTCTCATATGTCACAGCGGTATGATGGGTTCATCTATATTGATGAAACGAGCGCTTTAAGGCCTTTGGCAGTTGAGAGAGTTTTGCTTTAAAGTTAAAATTTATTTTTCCGAGGAGCCGTTATATATTTCGGCTCCTCTTTTAAGCTGTAAAAATCATGTTTGAACTGCTTAATAAGATATAAAGAAGAAGTCCGAATTAATGCACGCCTAGGTAATCCAAAGCATCTTTTACTGTAGACATAGTTGGTGATGATAACAAGCTGATATCCATTTCAACTGCTTCTATCGCAAGCTCTGGTCTCATGCCGGTAAAGATAGACTTTATACCAAGCATAGAGAGAACGTGATTAATCTTGAAGAGATAATCTGTTACAACTTTGTCTAATTGCAAGATACCTGAGAAATCAATAATCAAAGAGTGCACATTCTGTTGTTTCGCTTTAATGGGAACAAGATTCAAAAGATGTTTTGCCCGCTCCTCGTCAATTGAACCAACTAAAGGAAGAATGGCTATTCCGTTTAAAAGAGGCACGAGAGTAGCTGAAAGTTCATTGATTTGATTCATCAATTCTTTGCTTTTTCTCTCAGTTAGTTTTTTCTCAGAGATATCTCTTACATAAGTTTGAATGGCTTTCGTATCCTCAATTAAGACCGGGTGACAATATAACTCCACATCTGCAGTTGTACCGTCCAGTTTGAAGATGGATTCCTCTATCACTTCTGCAGGCTTAGCATAAGCCGACTGAATTCTTTTTCGAATCGCTGATTTAGAACTCTCATGAAAAATATCTAACGGGCTTGCTCCAATGATATCTTCTCTTTTTCCGTTAAAGAATAATTCAGCCGCATGGTTAACATAAATGATCTTTAGATCTGTATGAACGATTAAGGGATCCAATGAATACTCAATAACTTCGCGGTAATTAATCTTCGATATGTCTTCACTCATTATTATCCCCTCCTAGAGAAAGTATAGAGAACTTTGAGTCCGTTAACAAGTCAAGTAGTTTTTGCCTTGGGTTCACAAAGAGTATTATTGTGGATTGTCATTTCATTTAATAGAAAAAGATTGCAGAGAATCAAGAAGTTCTCTGCAATCTTTTTTATTTCTTTTTAATTGTAATAGTCCAAGCAGCTTCGCCTAATTGTTCATATGCCGTCACTTCATGACCTGCCTCGGCAGCCCAGCGTGGGATGGATTCAGTACCTTGTGTACAGTCAAATTGAACTTCCAGCTCATCGCCTGTTTGAATTTCTTTCATTGCTTCTTTTGCTTCTACTAGCGGGAATGGACACACCATCCCCATTACTTCCAATGTTTTTTTCATTCTTATACACTCCTTTTAAGCAGTCGCTGCTTGTGTGGTTTGACTAGCCTTTTTTCGTGGACGTACAAATACAAAGTATGACGCAGTCCATGTACCTAACATCATGAACCCTAGAGATATCCATCCTTGCCATGTCATCATTGCAGTCATAACTAGACCATTCCCAATCGAACAGCCTCCGGCTAAAGCTGCTCCAAAGCCCATCATTAATCCGCCGCTAAAACTATTGATCGTCGTTTTAAGGTCAGGCAGCCTGAATCTGAATTCACCACTCATTTTTGCAGCAAATATAGAACCTAAGAAAATACCGAGTACAAGGAATACGCCCCAATTGATAAAGCTTAGTTCCCCTGTAACTAAGTATTGCAGAATATTAGCAGAAGGAGTCGTAATTCCTAATCCGGCAATCCGACCGGTAGCGACACTTAAAGGCCAAGCAAGTATAGCGATGAGGCCGATAAGAATTGCAGTGACAAATGGATGCCAGCGTTTTTCAAAAAGAATGTGTGCAAGACCGGTTTTCTTTGGTTTTAACCCGGGAATTTTGACTGTTGGTTTCCTTAGAGTGCGGAAAACAACAAACCCGACAATCACGACAAGAATAGCTATTAAAACCCAGTTATTCAAACCAAATGTTGCGGCAATTGAGTTAGACTCTACCTGTACTTCTTTTACTGCTGTGTCCAGTGGCAGCAAAACGCCTGTTTTCATCATGGCAGCTACAAGCATATAGCCAGCCAATGCAATCCAGCTGCCGATTAATCCTTCTCCTGCGCGATACCAAGTACCTGTGGCACATCCGCCAGCAAAGATAATACCGATACCGAAAATAAAGGATCCAATAATTACAGCAACAATCGGCAGTGAACCAGCATTAAATTCGAATAATCCTAAACTGATCAATGTATAAACACCAACGCTTTGGATAGCTATTGCAATTAATAGCGCGTAAAACATGCGATTATCTTTTGATAAATACATATCACGAAAGCCGCCTGTTAAACAAAAACGACCACGTTGCATAACAAATCCAAGCAACGCCCCGCATAGTAAACCTGTTAAGATCATTTGAAGCATGGAAGCACCTCTCTTATTCCGAGTATTTCTATAGGTTTTATAATAATGTTTAGCCACTTCGGAATCAACCCTTAATTTTTTATTCTGAAATTTATTCGTAAAACAAATGAAACGAACAAGGATACACGTAGAATCAATCAGCTTTACTACGGGGTCTGTTTGATGTGATGAATATGCATCATATCCACGATTGGTTAATTTGAATTGGGTATTTTTGTAAGGTTATATCTATGATAAAGTTTGCTTATGGAGGGGGATTATTGTGAAGCAAATCATTTTTCTATTGTTATTGATCTTTATAGCAGGTTGTGAGACAGAGCTTGAGCCAAGTAAGTATGCAGATGAGTTGACGTCTGCAAAGGACGTACTGCTCGAAATAGAAGCTGATAACACAGAAACGGAAGATGGTTTTAAATTTCGTATAAAAAACAATAGTGAATTTCCCATTGCTATAGGTCGTGCATATGTACTTGAAAAGTATGATAAGAAGAAAGAAGAATGGTTACAGATACCACTTAAAGACAATGTGGGTTTTCAAGAGGATGGCATAATCATTGATCCTGGTTCTGAATCCAGTTTTTTTGCATCATTCGATGCTTTCAATTACAGCTTTCCAAAGGGTGATTACCGCATAATAAAGGTTCTGTCTTCAGAAGGAGATGGGATTTTATTGTATGATGATTTCAAAATTGATAGATAAGCGAGGAGTAATAAATATGAGAAAAGTGGTCATAGCTGGAGGAACAGGATTTATCGGGGAATTCTTTCAAAAGAGATTTCAGGAATTAGGTTATGAGGTCAGTATTATCTCAAGGCAAAAACAACACATCCACTGGGATGATAAATTATCCATTCAAGAAACATTGGATGATGCTGAACTTCTCATAAACCTTGCTGGGAAATCTGTTAATTGCCGATACAATGGAACGAATAAGCAGGAAATAATGAATTCCAGGATTACTACTACTAAGATATTGGGTGAGGCTGTCCAGTCCTGCAGCAATCCTCCTGAACTTTGGATTAATAGCAGTACGGCCACCATCTATCGTCATGCGGAAGATCGTCCGATGACAGAAGCTGATGGAGAAATTGGTTCAGGGTTCTCAGTCGATGTTGCCACGAAATGGGAGGATGCATTCTTTTCGTTTAGGTTGTCCGAAACAAGGCAGGTCGCTTTGCGCATTGCTATTGTTCTAGGTAAAGATGGAGGAGTCATGACCCCGTATCGGAATTTGGTTCGTTTCGGATTGGGAGGGATACAAGGCTCGGGAAAGCAGATGTTTAGCTGGATACATATCGAAGATTTATTTCAAATCATACTTTTCTTAAGAGAAAAGAAACACCTGAGCGGCGTTTTCAATTGTTCTGCACCGCAACCTGTTACAAACCGAGAATTGATGCATACACTGAGAAAGGAATTGAATACTCCATTGGGCTTGCCTGCTCCTAAATGGATGCTGGAGATAGGATCCGTTTTCATTCGGACTGAAACAGAGTTGGTTCTGAAGAGCCGTTGGGTTATACCTGACCGTTTGGAACGTGAAGGGTATAACTTCAGGTTTAAAACACTTGGCCATACTTTACAAGACATTCTGCTTCATGAATAGACCGGAAGAATGCATAGTATTCTAATGTTTATTCCGTGTTGACGATGTATACTGATTTGCTGAAAGAACTTCTGCAGAGGTTCTTTTATTTTTCGACTGCTAAATAATATGGTAGATAATTCGGGATAATGGTACCTATTAAATGTAAGCGCTTTAATATTATGATGAATGAAGATAGAGTAAGGCTTATAACAGCAATTGAAGGGAAGGATTAAGACAATGCGTGTTATAAAAAGATCGTCGAAACCATTTTTCATT
The DNA here is from genome assembly GCF_002272135.1 of Virgibacillus sp. 7505. Taxonomy (GTDB): domain Bacteria; phylum Bacillota; class Bacilli; order Bacillales; family Amphibacillaceae; genus Terribacillus. Next base: position 95,649 of record NZ_NPBF01000021.1, read on the forward strand.
GTTCTTATTACTGTTCTTATCATTTCAATGAATCCAGGCTTTACGCTTGCCAAATCTAAGCAAGAAGAAGTGAAGGTATGGTTCAGCTCGGAAAATGCTCCAGCTGACAGAAGCTGGTACGAGGGACCGAAAGAAATCACGTATAAGCTGGATCAGCAGCCGTCTATCGACATAACAGAAGAAAAGGAAATTGACGGGACGACGATTTTTGTAGACCCAGACAAACAGTACCAGGAGATGCTTGGAGTTGGTACTTCTTTAGAGGAATCATCGATCTACAATTTGTCAAAAATGGCACCAGGTAAGCGGAAGCAAGCGCTGAAAGATCTGTTTGATCCGAAGAAAGGAATAGGGATGGATGTTATCCGGATTACGATTGGCACTTCGGATTTTACCGCACAAGATGCATTTTATACCTATAATGATATTCCTATTACGGAGACGGATTATGATTTAAGCGAGTTTTCCATTCAGCGTGATATCAATTTAAATATTGTCTCGACGCTAAAGGAAGCATTACAGATCAATCCAGACATCAGAATATTTGCCTCACCATGGAGCCCGCCTGCTTGGATGAAAACAAATAAAAGCTTGATAGGCGGACGGTTAAAAGATGGGAATACAGAAGTACTTGCAGCTTATTATCGGAAATTTGTCCAATCATATGAAGCACAGGGAATTCCAATATATGCGATGACTATGCAAAATGAACCACTGCTTGAGATCGATTATCCTAGTATGTACATGCCGCCGGAACAGCAAAGGGAACTGGCAGTTTTACTCCGAAATGAACTGGATGCCCATCACTTAGATACAAAACTATGGACATTTGATCATAATTTCAGTGAAGCTTGGGATTACGTTTCAACCGTTTTCGAGGACGGAACGGCAGATAAATCAATAGCAGGAATCGCATTTCACGATTATGCTGGTGAACCTAAAGCAATGGGAGAAATTAGCCGAGCTTTTCCGGATAAAAGCATTCATCTTACCGAAAGATCTGTCTGGGGTACTGCTGGAGCAGACCGAATTGCCCAGTACTTCAGAAACGGTGCAGCAAGCTACAATGCATGGGTAACGATGCTTGATAGTGACATAAGCACTCACCATTGGATTGGTACACCTGATCCAACAATGTTGATTCAAAATGCAGATAAAGTAAATAAGTACTGGAAAATACCGATTTACTATATGACTGGAAATTACTCGAAGTTTGTAGATCGCGGTGCGAAGCGGATTGACAGTAACTACGGATCTCGTGATTCGGTTACAAATGTTTCTTTCCTTAATCCTGACGACTCTATCGTAACATTGGTTATCAACCAGACTGACAAAGCCCAAAAGTTTCGAGTTGTATCAGAAGGCAAGCAATTTACTGCGGCATTGCCGGCAGGAACGGTAGGGACCTATGAGTGGCGTCGTCCTTCTCCTCAGGAGGACGTTAACCTGATTGAAAACAGCAGCTTTGAAACAGGAACATTAAATCAGTGGATGGAATGGAATAACGGTGTTTCAGCACACAAAGCGGATGCAGATGAACCTTTTACCGGAGTTTACAAACTTACGCACTGGCACTCGGATGCTTATCAACAGCGGACTGCACAAACGGTAGAAAACATACCAGATGGAACCTATGAGGCAAGCGTTTGGGTTCGCTCAGGTGGTGGCCAGAACAAGCTTCACTTCTATGCAACAGATTACGGCGAAACTAAGAAAATAACTGAAATAGGCTCAAGAGAGGTAACAAATTATACAAAGTACAAAATCGATGATATTCGGGTCTCAAATGGACAGCTTGAAATTGGAGTATGTTCTGACGCAAAAGCCGGTAATTGGGCTGCATTCGACAGGTTCGAACTAATACAAAAGAAATAAACAAGTAATCCATTAAAGGACTGCTTTTAAAGCAGTCCTTTTTATCTTCAATAGATATTAGATGGCAGTTTAATTGCTTATTTGTGTCCTCTTGTATTACTTTACCTTCTCATAGGGAAAATAAATTAAACAAGGAATTCAACAAAGACATGCAGAAAAAGTAGTTATGTAATGTTTGGTATTGCTCTAGTATTTTGTCACCGTTTAATTATCTACAAACTGGGAGGGTCTTCTTTGCAATTATTTTTTAAATATAACTGGATGGTTAGAGAAGAATGGTATCAATGGTGTGAAGAGTTGAATGAAGAAGAACTGCTACTAGACCGCACGGGTGGAAAGGGAAGTATATTACATACACTTTTCCATATAGTTGATGTCGAATGGAGCTGGATACGTCTCATACAAGACAAAACCGACTTCCAGGACAGTTTCGATGCTTATAAGAGCTTGAAAAAGGTTCGAGAATTAAACGCTGATCTTCATTTAGAAGTAGAAAGCTTTGTTAACAAATGGGATGCTAATATGGAGGGACGTATATTTTACGATACCTTATCAGATGGAAGAGTTTTGACGGATACTTGGGGTGAAGTCATGCGACATATTATTGCTCATGAAATTCATCATATTGGGCAATTATCAATATGGGCAAGGGAAATCGGAAAAAGCCCAGTTTCTGCAAACTTCATAGGGCGAGGTCTTACTTCTTACTTCAATAAATAACATTGCATGTAATGGCTTTCGAAAAGTTATGTGTAGATGGCGCAAGTACCTACTTAACTAGCAGTAGACTTTAAATATTTTTAAAATGGACCTGCTGGTGAACTATTCTATTCACCAGCAGGTGCATTTTTGTTTGCCAAAACGCTTATGTCCAGCTTCCTTTTTAGCTGCATCAATAAATGGAATTATATGTTAAAGTTATTTGGGGGAGTTATCTTAATAAATGCGTGCAGGATTTGGAATCAGGTTTTTCGCTAGTATCATCGACATGTTTATTCTTATTATTCCTATCAGTATCCTGCTCTACTTTATACAGGGATTTTCTATTGAATGGTCAGATGGCTACTTATTGGATATGTTATATATTTGACAGTACTTCCTGTTCTATGGAAAGGATATGTCATTGGAAAGCGGCTAATGGGAATTAAAATCAAACGAACAGACGGAGGAGATGTCACGTTTACCAACATGATTCTTCGAGAGGTCGTAGGCAATGGACTGCTGATATTAGTTACTTAGGTATATCCTTACTGATTAGTGCTGTTATGGTGCTTGTAATGGAGGATAGGCGTGGACTCCAAGATTTGATAGGCGGTACATATGTAATACACACACGATGACATGAAACTTTTCCTTCCTTTATACCGTATAATCATTACGACATCAAAAGGAGGAACAGCATGATCTTTTTAATTGCTTTCGCCAGTCTTGCTGGCTTTATCCTGATCGCTCTGGCTGACTTGGCAGCTGGAGGAGGAAAGGCAAAGCTCCAGCAATACGTGGCAACAGGTATTGCTGCTTACATCGTACTAGTCATTATCATCTATTTCGTGTTACCAGCGTTCATAATCCAAAATATCCTTTGGCTGAACGCAATCGGTATTTTCTTTTCTGCTTTTCCGCTTCTTGCAAGCAAAAAAGCAGAAAAGAAATCGAAAAATGCAGGTGTTTCACTTGCGGCAATACTATTAGCAGTTATTATTATCGGAGCAGTTGTTTGTGTGATTGCTAATTTTGCAGTTTATCAGTCTACGTATGACCACGTAGTTAAATCAACAGAGGAAGAAGCAAAACCGCTTGATGAAGATAAGACACCTATAGCAATTGCACCTAGCTCAGTCCGGAACAAAATGAACAAGAAGATGAGCGTAGTACCGGATACACAGCTCTATCATCTCGGCAGCCTTCAGACGCAAACTGTTGGCGGGACGAATGAATACATCGCGCCAGTGGAATTTGACGGTTTCTTCAAATGGCTGAAAGGCGGAGAGACTTCCGGCTACTTTGTCATTGACGCGACAGATCTTGGGGCACAGCCTGAATTTGTAGAAAATAAATTATCTTATGTACCATCGGCATACTTCCATAAAGATTTGCAGCGGATTATTTACTCCCGTTACCCTTCCTACATTCAGGAGGGAGACGCACGCTTGGAAGTCGATGAAGAAGGAAAAGCATGGTACGTCCAGACTGTCTACCAGCCGAAACTTCTCACTAAGAAAGCGAATGGCGATGATATTCAGGTTGTCGTTGTGAACCCTTACAATGGACAATCAAAAATTTATGACGCTGATCAAGCGCCTGATTTTATTGAGAACACAATATCACCAGAAATGGCCAGTAAGCTTAATACGTATTATGGCGAATACAGCGGCGGTTTTTGGAACCGACACTTTGGGAAAGCCGGCGTGAAGATTCCGAACAACAACGGAACGGAGCATGGCGTGACAGCTGTATTCGCTGAAGATGGCAGCATTCAGTATTTCACCGATTTCAAATCACCGAAAGAAAATATCGACTCTGCCCTTGGCTACACAATGGTCGATGGCCGGACAGGGGAAGTGACATTCTTCGGTGGTGAGAAGAACAATGGCATCATGGATTCCTCTGGTGCTGTGCAAGTGGTGGAAAAGGAATACCCTGAAAAAAAATGGGAAGGGAAAATGCCCGTACTCTACAATATAGACGGTAATCCGACCTGGGTGATCAGTGTGCTCGATTCCAATGGTATCTTCAAGCAGTATGCATACGTCCGGGCAGCAGATTCTGACTATGTTGTGTTTGGAGATAATGCTAAAAGTACGTTAGAGGCGTATCGACTCCAGCTTAGTACAGATACAAGTACAGCAGAATCCACAGGAGACGCTCCTGTCCAGCAAGTGAGCGGGGAAGTGAACCGACTCTATATTTCCTCGGACAATGCCGGGGCGAAAACAATTCAATTCTTGCTGAAGGACCAGGATGTTATCTACAGCATTAACTCCACTGATGCGCCATATGCAATCTTCCTAAAAGAAGGAGATCAAGTCAGCTTTGAGGCTGCCATGCAGGATGGTGCAACATCCGCCACCATTGAGCAGATTACGATTGACGGATTAAATTAACTTATCTTAGCCAGCTTTCATCTAGAAAGCTGGCTTTTTTAAAAAAAAGCAGGATTGAAAGAGGAGTGCTGTTATGATTAAAGAGATAGAAACTCCAGAGATGAAAAGAGAACGATTGAGACAAGAAGAATTAAAAATAAATCCAGCAGGAATTGTCAGTGATGCGTTCAACAGAGTTGAAAATGGAAACCTTGCTGATTTGGCAGGCGGTATAGGATGGAAAGTAATTGGAGTCATTCTGCTTATCCTGATTGGCTTCCTTGCATTTATATTTTTAAGTTAAAAAGACCTCTTTTGGAGGTCTTTTTTGATGCTTATTTTCATTTTGTATTAATTCGATTTGTTTCATGATCTTCCAGTTAGGGGTATAAGATAGAAAAAAGAGAAAGAGGCGGAACCTGTGCGGGCAATGCTTATTATAAATCCTTCATCAGGGAAGGAAAAAGCGATGCAATATGAGGAACAAGCTGTAGGACTACTTGGCAAGCGGCACGAACAAGTGGTAGTAAGATATACCGAAAAAGAGGGGGATGCAACCGAATTTGCTGCTTCTGCTTGTGATGGTACATATGAAACGCTGCTTGCGATGGGCGGGGACGGCACGATAAACGAATGTATCAATGGGTTGGCCGAAAAGGAACAGCAGCCCAATTTTGCTTTTGTTCCGCTCGGCACAGTGAATGACTTTGCTCGTGCTTTGCAAATACCACGAAAACCGGAGCAGGCACTAGCATTACTCGAGGACTACCACTTAAAAGCAGTAGACATTGGTAAATTAGGTAATCGTTACTTTATGAACGTTTTAGCTGTAGGGGTAATTGCCGAAGCGGTATATGATGTCACACCGGAGGAGAAAAGCAAATATGGCCATTTTGCTTACCTGTTGGAAGGAGCAAAAGCATTCCGAGACAAGACACCCTTCCGCATCAGTGTCCATACAGGTGAAAAGGAAGCTTATAATGATAAAGCATATATGATGCTTATTGCACTAACAAATTCCGTAGCCGGTTTCGAAAAGTTTGCCGAACAAGCTGAAGTGGATGATCATTTGTTTCATGTCTTCCTTTTAAATGATTTGTCCATTACAAAAGCGGTCAAGCTGATACCTGATATTTTTAAAGGGAATTTGGCTGTCAATGAGCAAGTTTCCTACTTTCAAGCGGATGAAATAAGCGTTTCTTCCGATATGGAGCTTGTGGTCAATATAGATGGAGATGAAGGGGAACCGCTGCCTTTTGAAGCCAAAGTTTTACCCGGGGAAATTCGTGTCGTCGTACCAAAAGAGACATAAAAAACCTCGCCTTTTTTAAGGCGAGGTTGTAGAAGTGGAAGTGGTATTATCAAGAGCAGGAAGCTCTAACTGATCACGCATCGTCTGCGTAGCATTAGCCAATGATGTTGCATCAGGAAGGAAAGCGTAGGCGCTATAACCAGGGACAATTCCGTTTCCGCCTTGGCCTTCGAGCTTCAGGCTTTCTACTGTTAATTTATTGTTCACACCGTAAGAAATGAAGCTCTTCATCTCATCGAACGTCATATTTGTCTGCATATTGCTGCCCACTGCATCCAAAAGACTGGAATATTTAAGAACGGAACTCATGTCTGTCGCTTTATCCATCATTGCTTCAATGATTTGCTGCTGACGTTCACTGCGGGCAAAGTCACTATCTTGCTTCCTTGTCCTGGCAAGTGCAAGTGCTTCTTCCCCGTTCAGCGTCTGGACACCTGGCTGTAGGTGGATGGCACCTTTTTCATCTTTGGAGTTCATTTCTTCCAGTTCATAAGGTACATCAACTGAAATACCATCTAGTGCTTCGACAACGCTGATGAATGCCTCGAAGTTTACATCGATATAATAGTCTACTGGAACCTGCGTCAGTTCTTCGACTGCTTCCACAGTTGCTGTAGGACCGCCGTTATACGATCCATTTATTTTCGTGTTGCGTTCTAGATAAGGTACGTAGGTATACGTATCACGCGGAATGCTAAGCATTTTAATGCTTTTATCATCTTTATTGAAGGTAGCGAGAATCATCGTATCGGAGCGTTTACCGATATTGTCCTGTTCCCGTTTTTGGCTTGAATCAGATCCAATGAACAAGACGCTGACGCTATCTTCGGCAGGATCTACTGCACTGTCGCGAAGGGATGATTTGTCCCGGCCATCATCTACGAAAGAATCATTGGCCAAATTACCAGCTTTTACATAAAGATAACCAGCATATGCTGCCGGAATGAGAATCAAAAGTAATACAATTATAAATATATTGCGGATAACGCGCTTCTTGCGGGATTTCTTCCGCTTTTTCTGTGAGCGGCGCAACTCCTGTTTATCGTCTTTTGCCATATATATGTTTCTCCTTTAATCTGCTAATCTAGAATTTTGTCAAAATATGTTTGAATATCCCCAGAGTCTACTATATCATATCATTCGCCATCAAGGGGTATGATTCTATATGATGGAGGAAACAACCAATAAAGCAGGTGGATAGAATGAAGTTGCATAGCATCGACGATGGAAGGTTATATCAGTACGAATAGACTTGCTGTCTTATTCATATCCTCACCAGGCTGCAGCGTCTATCAGGCCTTGCTGCCACGAATAGAAGACGTGCTGCAGAACCATCGGCAAGTAGAGTTAGGGTATACAGATAGCAGTGAAGTGAAGGAAGTGACGGGGAAATACCTTGCATTTGGCGCTCCGACTATACTCGTATTTGCAGAAGGGAAAGAACAGATCAGAGAAGGTCGGTTTATTCGGATGGAAGATTTCGAGGCTAGAGTGGAAAGACTCATTTCGCTGACAAATTATTAAGAATTTGTAAAGAAACGTACTTCTTGAAACTAACATGGTATCATTTGCGTAAATAGACAAGTTGTTATTTAGGGAGGGAAATCTATGTTCAAGAAATTCATCCGTAAAATACAGGAATCCGCCGGTGGGAGCAGCCATCGCCGCGGGAGAAGATATGATTCCAGCGGCCATCGAGGACGTCGCTATGACTCTAGTGGTTATCGAGGACGCCGTGGCTCTAGCGGCAGCAGCGGCTACGGTCGCAACCGTTATGGCGGCAGCAGCCGGTACAAGCGCCGTGGATATGGAAGCAGCAGTTAATCTGCTGCTTCTTTTGCTTTTCTCAAGGAATCAATCGCTTCAAACACAGAAGGGAAAGGTTCCTTGATGCCTAATAATCTTTCGAGCGCATGCTTGCATGCGGGTGACAAAGTGAGCTCTTCCGTCCAAGGGAGGGCTTTTTTAGTTGTTTTTTCAAATGTGGTGTACAAAAGATAAAGCAGGATGTCACCTAAGTCAAACAGATCCTGTTCCAGACGACTCTGCTCCTCAGAATTCCTTGTACTTCTGAATTGTTTCGCTAGTCCAAAGTCGATGAGATAAGCATGTCCACCGGCAAGCATGACATTCGGTATTCGGATATCACCATGGTAGATACGATGTGTATGCAGGTGGTCTACAACTTGAGCTATATCGATTGTCACTGCAAGTGCTTCTTTTTCGTTATATTGCTTTTTTGTTTCAAAGATATGCTGCTCCAGATTTTCACCAGAAACAAAATCCATGACGAAAAAATAACCATTCTCTGTATGAAAAAAGGAGCTGGCAGCCGGAATGGAAGGGTGCTTGAGTTTGCTGAGCAACTCATATTCCTGCTGGAACATGCGGAAATATTTCTTCCGGCCCTGACGGCTGCGCCGAAGCTGTTTCACTGTACATGTCTTCTGCTGGATGCTATCAACGCACAGATAAGTAGTACCATAGCTGCCGGAACCAAGTTTACGGATGACGCGGTATCTCTCGGCGATATACGCTCCTTTTGGATATTTTTTATCGACAAGGTAGCGATGCAATAATCGAAATGGTCTGAAGACCTGATATAACATGTGAATTCCCCGATCTTTTTTCTTTAAGTATATAGACTTGTCTCCGGGTTGCAAAGTATGTTGTCAGAATATATAATAATATTAAAGTGATATCACTTTAATATGAAAATGTAGGAGTGACGTGTATGAAAGAAAAGCAAGCTGCTGCTTTAAATGGTTTCCTCGGGGTGCTGATCATCCTTGCTTGTGCGGGTGCGGGCATCTTCAGTTTGACACAGGAGGGTGTCGTTTTAGCAGTCATTCTCTTTCTTGTTGCTGTATTGCTGGTAACCGGAATCGTGATTGTACCTCCTAATCAAGCCTACGTTGTAACATTTTTCGGTAAGTATATCGGTACAATTCGTGCCAATGGTTTATTCCTGACTATCCCTCTTACTACGAGACAGCGAATCACTTTGCGTATTCGTAACTTCAACTCCAAGACACTAAAAGTAAACGACATAGAAGGGAATCCAATTGAAATAGCTGCAGTGATTGTGTATCGTGTAGTAGATACAGCAAAAGCAGCATTCAATGTAGATGATTACGAAGAATTCGTCGCTATTCAAAGTGAAGCAGCAATCCGTCATATCGCTTCAAATTATCCCTATGACAATTTCAACGAATCCGGTTATTCTCTGCGTGAGAATGGGGATGAAATTACTGGTAAACTGCAGGCAGAATTGGAAGCGCGTCTGAATGAAGCAGGCGTGGAGGTGATGGAAGCACGTTTCACGCATCTTGCTTACTCAACAGAAATTGCCCAAGCGATGCTGCAGCGCCAGCAGGCGGCAGCAATCATTGCTGCCCGCAAAATGATTGTGGAAGGTGCAGTCGGTATGTCGATGGATGCTGTGGAAGCATTGAATGAAGGCGATTTGGAACTGGATCCAGAGCGCAAGGCGCAGATGGTGAACAATCTGATGGTGGCCATTGTTTCCGATCGCGGGACACAGCCCGTCGTGAACAATGGATCACTATATTAAAGCAGGGGTCTTATGGCAAAAAAGAAGAGTTTTCCGTTGCGCATCAACCAGGATATCTATGATATGGTGCAGAAATGGGCAGACGATGATTTTCGCAGTGTGAATGCTCAAATTGAATATTTACTTCGTGAGCAGCTGAAGCAAGCTGGCAGACTGAAGCCGGAAAAAGAAAAATAGAGCAGGAAGCAAAAGGCTTCCTGCTCTTTCTTATGCCATGCTGTTGGCGGGGAGATGCATAGTAAGTGCGTGCAGCTCAGACAGCTTATGAAGATCGAAGTTCCCACCGCTGATGACGATTCCGCAATGTTCGGAACGTATACTTTGATGATGGCGCATCAGTCCTGCAAAGCCAGCGGCGCCGGCACCTTCAGCAAGCGTCTTATGCCTTTCTAGCAGCTGTAAGACACCAGCAGCGATATCACGCTCTGAAACAGTGATAATATCATCCACATATTGCTGTATCAGCGGCAATGTCACCTTGCCAGGCTCATTGACAGCAATCCCTTCCGCAATTGTGGTGCAAGGGAGGGATGGTATCAAATGTTTGTGGAACGCATGGTAGGTTGCGCACACAGCTTCTGTTTGCACACCGATGATGCGAATAGAAGGCTTGATCTGTTTGGCAGCAAAAGCGATACCGCTTATCAGGCCGCCTCCTCCTACCGGAACGATGAGCGTGTCGAGTTCAGGCTGATCGGCCAGCATTTCTACGGCAATCGTGCCCTGTCCAGCGATAATATCGATGTCATCGAAAGGATGGATGAAAGTACCTCCAGAATGCTGCTGTTCCTTTTGGGCAGCAAATAGTGCCTCCTGGAAAGTTTCACCGGCTAACTCAACCGTTGCACCATAGCTTTTAGTTGCTTCTACTTTCGGCTTCGGAGTATGGATTGGCATATAGATTTTAGCTGGAATTGCGCGTTTTGCTGCTGCAAGAGCGACACCTTGTGCGTGGTTGCCAGCAGAAGCAGCAAGAACACCGCGCTTTGCGTCGTCTTCACTCATGCTGCCAATTTTAAAAATGGCCCCGCGTGCTTTAAAGGCACCTGTCTTCTGCTGGTTCTCCATCTTCAGATATACGTTCCTGCCCATCATTTTGTCCAATGAAGTGGATGTCCTGATTGGCGTGTGATGTACCAAATCCTTCAAATAAGCTGTTGCTGCTTGTATCTTTTTCTGACTTAAGCAATCCCCAATGCCTTCACACTCCTTTAATGTGTTTGTTCAAATTGTGTTATCTGATCAGCATAACTTAACGTAATGCCGATCTCGTCTAGTCCATTTAAAAGCATATGTTTATTATAGGCAGGAATGTCAAAGCCTGCCTCAAAACCTAGCTTATCATATACTTTCTGTTTTTCCAGGTCTATTGTCAGTGTATAAGCATTCTTTTCTGCCTGATCGAGCAAATAGTCTACTTGTTCCTCGGGAAGACGGATAGCAAGTATCCCGTTTTTAGTTGTATTGTTGTAGAAGATATCGGCAAAACTCGGCGCAATGATCACCTTGAAACCATAGTCCAAAAGAGCCCAAGGAGCATGCTCGCGTGACGAGCCGCAGCCAAAGTTGTCACCGCCGACCAAAACAGATGCACCTTCATATTTCGGCTGATTCAAGGAGAAGTCTGTGCGCGGCTTGTCATTTTCATCGAAACGCCAGTTATAAAAGAGAAATTGCCCGAAACCTGCTCGTTCAATGCGCTTTAAAAATTGCTTTGGTATGATCTGGTCAGTGTCGACGTTACGTTTTGGCAACGGGTAGACAAGACCATTATGCGTTTTGATAGGTTCCATTTTCTATCCTCCTTACACAGTTGGTGCGACTACCTGTCGGACATCGACAAATCGCCCCTCGATTGCTGCCGCCGCAGCCATTTCCGGGCTGGCCAAATGCGTGCGGGCTCCAGCACCTTGACGCCCCTCGAAATTTCGATTCGACGTAGAAGCACAGCGTTCGCCTGCGGGCACTACATCTTCATTCATTGCCAGGCACATACTGCAGCCAGCATCACGCCACTCGAATCCTGCATCTTGGAAAATTTGGTCCAAGCCCTCTTGTTCTGCCTGCATCTTGACTGTGAAAGAGCCGGGAACGACCATCGCACGGACAGAAGGGTGGACCTTCCTTCCTTTGACGACACTTGCTGCTTTACGCAGGTCTGTAATCCGCGAATTCGTACAGGAGCCGATGAATACATGCTGGATCTCAATGGAAGTCAGCTGTTGGTTTGCCTCCAAGCCCATATAAGCAAGGGCCTGTTCGACAGAAGCTCTTTCATCCCTATCCTCGATAAGTGCCGGGTCTGGTACGCTTGCAGATATCGGCAGACACATACCAGGGTTTGTTCCCCATGTGACCTGCGGTTCTATTTCTGATGCATCCAAATATACGGTATGGTCATAAACAGCGCCATCGTCAGTAGCAAGGTTTCTCCACTCAGAGACAGCAGCATCAAAATCAGAACTTTCGGGTGCATATCTTCTGCCGCGCAAATATTCGAACGTCGTCTCATCCGGGCTGATCAGACCGGCTCTTGCACCAGCTTCTATGGACATGTTACAAACGGTCATCCGTTCCTCCATTGATAATTCTTGGATAGCTTTGCCGGTATATTCCAGCACATAGCCGGTTCCGAATTTGACACCGAATTTACCAATGATGGCCAGGATCAAGTCCTTCGCAGTCACGCCAGTTCCTAATGATCCTTCAATATGCACATTAAGCGTCTTTGGTTTGTTTTGCCAAAGTGTCTGAGTAGCAAGCACATGTTCTACCTCACTCGTACCAATTCCGAATGCCAGAGCACCGAATGCACCGTGGGTGGAAGTATGACTGTCGCCGCATACTATTGTTTTACCAGGCTGCGTCAAACCAAGCTGCGGGCCAATGACATGCACGATACCTTGATCAGGATGGTCAATGTCAGCTAGGCGGATTCCAAATTCGGCACAATTCGTACGCAGCGTTTCCATTTGTTTTCGTGCAACTTCATCACGAATCAGCGGACGGTGGATTGTCGGTACATTGTGATCAACTGTTGCATAGGTGCGTTCTGGCTGCCGTACTTTGCGACCTGCCAGGCGCAGACCTTCAAAAGCCTGCGGAGATGTTACCTCGTGCACAAGGTGCAAATCAATATACAAAAGATCCGGCTTATCCGTTTCCTGTACAACAGTGTGCTTTTCCCAGATTTTTTCGATAATTGTCTTTGGTTGCTTCATTGTTCTCAGGTCCTTTCTTAAGAACTCACTTTTGCTGTCGTCAGCTGTTCGATGACAAGAGAGGTCATTTCTTTCGTACCGACGATTTTCTCTGTATCCACCTGCATATCGGTTGTTCCGTATCCGTTTTGCAGTACATCATCTACAGCTGCTTCCACAGCGTCGGCTTCTCTTTCCATTCCGAATGAATACCGAAGCAGCATGGCTGCTGAAAGAATTGCTCCAAGCGGATTGGCAATATCCTTGCCGGCTATATCCGGAGCGGAGCCATGCACTGGCTCATACAAACCGAGCTGATCCTCACGCAGGCTGGCAGAAGGGAGGAGACCCAGAGACCCGGTAAGCACGGATGCTTCATCGCTCAGGATATCGCCGAATAGGTTCTCGGTGACAATAACATCGAAATAGGTTGGGTTTGTAATGAGCTTCATAGCAGTAGAATCCACGAGCATATGCTCAACCGTTACTTCTGGATAGTCTTTGCTCTTTTCATCAACGATTTCACGCCATAGTTTGCTGGATTCGAGTACATTTGCTTTATCGACGGAAGCTAGACGTTTATTACGGAGCATTGCGCTCTGGAAACCTGTATCGACAATCCGTTCGATTTCGCTTTTTTCATAATGCAAGGTGTCGACAACGATTTGACCATCTTCACGGCGTTCGCTTGGAAGCCCGAAATAAAGTCCTCCGGTCAGCTCCCTTACAATCAATAAATCGCTGCCTTCAACGATTTCCTGCTTGAGCGGAGAACTAGCAAGCAAGGAAGGAAAGGTTTTGACGGGACGCAGATTTGCAAATAGACCCAGGCCCTTGCGCAGCTGGAGCAGCCCTTTTTCGGGCCGCAGATGAGGAGGCTGCTGATCCCATTTTGGTCCTCCTACAGCACCTAGTAAAATGGCATCTGATTCTTTACAAGCTTGAAGGGTGTCTGCTGGCAGAGGTTCCCCGAATACATCTATGGCTGCACCGCCAATCGTCTTACTTGTGAAACTGAAGTTGTGGGAAAAGATGTCGGCCACTTGCTGCAGGACGGAAGCCGCAGCTTCTGTTACAGCAGGACCAATTCCATCTCCCGGAAGCAGTACGATGTTTTTATGCATAGTTAACACTCTCCAGGTCAGGGTTTAAATTAATGCTTGAACCTTTTTCATAGTTGCGGCACGCAAAGCGCGGTTCACACCGTTGACAAAGGCATGGCTCGACGCCTTCAGCACATCATTCGCCGTGCCGCGGCCGGTAAAGGGATCACCGTCAACTTGCAGCTGTACATGTACTTCAGCGAGAGCATCTTCGCCTTTTCCGACAGAATGAATGCGGTAGTCAGTAAGTGTTACTTTTTCATCGATCAAAGCAGCCAATGTATTATAAATAGCCTCGACTGTTCCATGACCGGTCCGGGCGGTTTCCTTGATGCCATGATCCGGAGTCTGAAGGGCAATTGTTGCAGTCGGCAGATTTTGTGGACCCATTGTTACTTGAAGGGCTTTCACTTCATACGTTTTCACTGGATCATGCTTTGTCTGGACATCTAGTGCAATGGTAAAGAGATCATCATCCGTGATTTCTTTCTTTTTATCTGTCAGGCGCTTGAAGCGGTCGAATGCTTCCTGCAACTGTGTTTCAGATAGTGTAAAACCAAGTTCTGCGATTCTGGTATTGAAAGCATGTCGTCCGGAATGCTTTCCAAGTACTAGATTGGTAGCATTCATCCCGACTAGTGCCGGCGTAATGATTTCATAGGTTTCTGCATGCTTCAGCATACCGTCTTGGTGGATGCCAGATTCATGAGCGAAGGCGTGATCGCCGACGATTGCTTTGTTTCCTGGCACCGTCATGCCCGTCAATTTACTGATCAGGCTGCTCGTTCGTTTGATTTCATGCAGAATGAGGCGGGAGGAGTGCTCATACGCATCTTTACGAATGTGAAGGGCAACCGCGATTTCCTCAAGGGCAGCATTTCCTGCACGTTCTCCAATGCCATTAACCGTTCCTTCAATTTGAGTTGCGCCGTTTTCGATAGCAGCAATGCTATTGGCTACAGCCATTCCCAAATCATCATGGCAGTGTGCGGATAGATCTGCTTTTTCGATATTTGGAACGTGCTCCTTCATATAAGCAAACATTCTGCCGTACTCGGCAGGTGTCGCATAACCGACAGTATCAGGCAAGTTTACAACTGTCGCACCAGCATCTATGACAGCCTCAACAACTTCGGCAAGGAAGGGAAGTTCAGATCTGGAAGCATCTTCTGCAGAAAATTGGACAATCGGGAACCGTTCCTTCGCATAAGTAACCATCTCAACAGCTGTTCGAAGCACTTCCTCAGGTGTTTTCTTCAGCTTGTATTCCATATGGATAGGGGAGGTGGCCAAGAATACATGAATTCTTGGCTGCTCTGCATCCTTCAATGCTTCCCAGGCGGTATCAATATCGCTTATCTTTGCCCGGGCCAATGCTGTGACAGCGGTAGTTTTAATGGTCCTGGCAATTTCCTGTACAGCGAGGAAATCACCCTCGGAGGAAGCGGGGAAGCCCGCTTCCAATACATCCATTCCGAGGCGTTCCAGCTGTCGGGCAATTTCAACCTTTTCCAGTTTGTTCAGATTGACTCCCGGTGTCTGTTCGCCGTCTCGCAGTGTTGTATCAAAAAATTTTATTTGAGCCATGGACAATCACTTCCTCAGCGGATTGATTTTTCTTGCCTTGTTTGACGAATGGCATCAATTCGCGGAGTTCGCGCCCAATTGTTTCGATCTGGTGATTTGTTTCTCTGGCATTGATTGCATTGAATTGTGGTCGGTTGGCCTGGTTCTCCAAGATCCATCCTTTCGCGAATGTACCGTTTTGGATATCGTCCAGCACTTCTTTCATGCGAGCTTTTGTTTCATCATTGACAACTCGCGGACCAGAAACGAAATCACCCCATTGAGCAGTATCAGAGATGCTGTAACGCATTCCCTCCAGACCATCCTCGTACATAAGGTCGACGATCAGTTTCAACTCATGCAGACACTCAAAGTAGGCAACTTCTGGTTGATAACCAGCTTCAGTCAATGTTTCAAAGCCAGCTTTGACGAGGCTTGTAAGTCCGCCGCAAAGGACTGCCTGCTCACCGAACAAATCTGTCTCCGTTTCTTCCTGGAATGTTGTTTCCAAAATTCCAGCACGACCTGCTCCGATACCTTTCGCATATGCCAATGCGATTTCTTTTGCAGTTCCGCTGACATCTTGGTAGATACCGAATAGGGCAGGAACGCCAGCGCCTTCTGTGTACGTACGGCGGACAAGATGACCCGGGCCTTTCGGTGCAACAAGAAATACGTCCACATTGGATGGAGGTGCGATTTGGTTGAAGTGAACGTTGAAACCATGTGCAAATACAAGGGCATTTCCAGTCTCCAGATTCTGCTCGATGCTTTCTTTGTAGATAGCAGGCTGCAGCTCATCCGGAACAAGCATCATGATGATATCCGCTGCTTGAGCCGCTTCAAAAGCAGAACGCACATCATGTCCGTCTTCGACTGCTTGATCCCATGATTTACCTTGCCTTACTCCGACAACAACATCAAATCCGCTTTCTTTCAAGTTTTGCGCGTGAGCATGGCCTTGAGAGCCATAACCGATTACTGCGATTTTCTTTCCTTTCAATACCTCTTCTTGAATGTCATTGTGATAGATAACTTTTGCCATGATCTCGTCATTCCTCTCCATTTTTAATTGGTTATAAGTGAATACGTGTTTCCATCCGCAGCTTGCGGCTGATGCCCACGTAGGAAGGCCGTTACACCAGTTCTCGTTAATTCCTTGATTCCATAAGGCCGGACAAGCTCGAGGAAGGCCTCGATTTTATCCGAATCACCGGTTACCTGAACAATCATGCTGTCCTTGCTGATATCGACTGCGCTGGCACGGAAAGGAGCAATGATGCTTTGCAGCTCATTCCGGCTGGCAGGGGGGCAGACGACTTTTACGAGTGCCAGCTCCCTAGCAACTATGGCGTGATCAGTAATATCGGCTACTTTCAGTACGTCAATCTGCTTATGAAGCTGTTTTGTGAGCTGCTCCAGCTTCTGCATGTCTTCTACTTCAACGACGAAGGTCATACGGCTGATTTGCTCCACCTCAGTTTTGCCTACTGAAATACTATCGATATTGAATTGTCTTTTCTGCATCAAACCTGTTATCCGGTTCAGCACACCGCTTCTATTCTGAACGGTTGCCGTAATGATTCGCTTCATCGACTCACTCCAATCATTTCATGCAGTCCTTTTCCTGGTGCAATCATCGGGAACACATTCTCCTGACGCAGCACACGACAGTCAATTACAACTGGTTCGTCAGATTGAAGCAGGGAAGGAAGCTCTGCCACTAACTGCTCTTGTGTTTCCAAGCGGACTCCTTTTATGCTGTAGCTATCAGCCAACTTGATGAAATCCGGCTGGATATCCAGCAGCGACTCGGAATAACGCTCTTGGTAAAAGAATTCCTGCCACTGCCTGACCATGCCGAGACTTTGGTTGTTGACTATCAGTATCTTCACCGGCAGTTTTCGCTCTTGCAGGACGGATAGCTCCTGCATGGTCATCTGGAATCCGCCATCCCCGACTACGCTGATGACTGTACTGTCGGGACTTGCCAGCTGGGCCCCGATTGCAGCAGGGAAGCCAAATCCCATTGTGCCGAGTCCGCCAGAGGTCACCCAGCGATTGGGCTGGTCAAAACTGTAATATTGTGCGGCCCACATTTGATGCTGCCCGACATCGGTCGTGACGATGGCATTTCCTTTCGTTGCTTTATGAACGGCCTGCATGACCAATTGCGGAATGAGATCCTGTGCAGGGTTGTTGAACCATAGCGGATAATCTTCTTTGTACTGCTGCAGATGATTTCTCCATGTCTGGATGTCTGGAATATCTGCTTCTGCTTTTTGAAGTTCTTCCAGTGCAGCCTTGGCATCAGACACGACAGGAATGCTGGTAGGTATGATTTTCCCGATTTCTGCCGGATCGATATCGATATGTGCGATTGTTGCTTGCGGGGCAAAATGCGCCAGGTTGCCTGTAAGGCGATCATCGAATCTGGCACCTATGTTAATTAGCAAATCGCATTCGTATAGGGCACGGTTGGCTGCGTATGTCCCGTGCATGCCTGCCATACCAAGGAATTCCGGTTCACTGGCTGGAAAGGCACCTAGTCCAAGCAGGGTAGAGGTGACAGGCAGCTGGAAACGCTTTGCGAATGCTAGGACTTCTTTCGACGCTTTTGCATGCAGGATGCCTGCTCCTGTCAGCAAAATAGGGCGTTTCGCAGTCGATATGGCATGGATAAGCTTTTTGATTTGATTGTTATTTGGCTTCAATGTCGGTTGATAGCCTGGAAGGTGAATAGGTTCCTCAGCAGCAGCTCTTTGGTAAACCTCACCCGAGATGTCCTTTGGAATGTCGATTACTACAGGTCCTGGCCGTCCAGTTGTGGCGATATAAAACGCTTCTTTAATAATGCGCGGCATATCTTCCTGCCTTTGGACTTGGTAGTTGTGCTTTGTAATAGGAGTGGTGATTCCCATCACATCTGATTCTTGGAAAGCATCTGTTCCGATGACACTTCTGCCTACTTGGCCGGTGAATACGACAAGAGGCAGGGAATCCATCATTGCATCGGCAATTCCAGTTATAAGGTTTGTCGCACCAGGTCCAGAAGTCGCAATCACAACCCCGGGCTTTCCGGAAACACGTGCATATCCTTCTGCGGCATGTATCGCTCCTTGTTCATGTCGAGTCAAGATGTGCTGGAACTGAGGTTCTGCGCGATACAAGGCATCATAGATCGGGAGTACAGCTCCCCCTGGATAGCCGAAAATAGTATCAACACCTGCTGCTTGCAGTGCCTCTACAAATAAATCAGCACCCGTTTTTGGAACTTCGGCAGCAGGATTTCTTTCTTGTACGGCTTGAGCCTTCACCTTCATGGTTATATCCCTCCAATAGATTTTGTTATATAAAAAAAGCCTCTTTTCTCCATTCAAGCAATCTTGCAAGAAATGGGGAAAAAAGACTTTGCTTTTCTCGGTACCACCCAAGTTCACAGCTTCCTTACGGTAAACTGCCTCATGGAGCTGCATTTGCCAGCTCCGTTTTGGTAACAGGTGCTGTACACCTGGCTCAGCCTACTGTAATTCAGCTTCGCGCTCAGGGAAGAGAGATGACGGATTATATTGCCAGGCTTCCAGCGTCCCTGGCTCTCTGTGAATATAATGCTTCCGTCTCTATGGTCCCGTCTTCGGTTTGATTATATTTTCATGACCCCGCCAGTGTTAGCTGAGGTTACGAGCTTTGCATATTTTGCTAAGTAACCAGATTTGATTTTAGGTTCGGGCTGTTTCCAATTCTGTCGGCGTGTCTCCAGTACATCTTCATCCACAAGTAATTCAATGCTGCGTGCTTCCAGATCGATCAAAATTGGATCACCATTCTCAACAAATGCTATTGGTCCGCCTTCAGCTGCCTCCGGAGAGATATGACCGGCAGAAATGCCTCGGGTCGCACCTGAGAAACGGCCATCTGTTATCAAAGCGACTTCTTTAGCTAAACCGCGTCCCGCAATAGCAGAAGTAGGGGAGAGCATCTCGGGCATCCCTGGTCCGCCTTTGGGTCCTTCATAACGGATGACGACGACATGTCCTGCCTGCACGGTTCCGTTCGTGATGCCTTCCTGTGCCTCATCCTGTGAGTCAAAAACAATTGCCTCACCGAGGAATTTCTTGATGGAAGGATCAACAGCTCCGACTTTTATGACACTGCCGTCGGGTGCAAGGTTACCGTACAGAATACTTAAACCTCCAACTGGACTGTAGGGATTATCCAATGGACGAATAACCTCTTTATTTAAGATCTCGTAGTCTTCCACATTCTCAGCTATTGTCTTACCAGTGATGGTAATACGCTCCTTATGAAGAAGGCCATCGATCTTGCATAACTCGTTGATGATTGCACTGACTCCTCCGGCTAGGTGGACGTCATGCATGGAATAATCTGAAGCTGGACTGATTTTGGAAAGGTAAGGAACCTTCTCCGCAATTTTATTTATGTCTGCCAGATCATAATCAATGCCGGCTTCATGGGCGATGGCGATTGTATGAAGAACTGTATTCGTTGAACCGCCCATAGCCATATCCAAAGCAAACGCATTATCAAAGGTTTCCTTTGTCATAATGTCCCGCGGACGGATATCCTCTTTAACAAGCCGGATCAGGTGTCTGGCAGCTTCATAGATCAGTTCATGCCGTTCGTCGGATGTGGCTAGCAGTGTTCCGTTTCCGGGAACTGTCATGCCGAGCATCTCCATTAAGCTGTTCATAGAGTTTGCTGTGAACATACCGGAGCAGGATCCGCAAGTCGGACAAGCAAGCTGCTCGATTGTTGCTAATTCCTGTTCGGTCATCGTACCGTTTTGCACGGCACCTACACCTTCGAACATGGACACGAGATTCAATGGTTTCCCTTCTGGACTTACACCAGCTTCCATTGGACCTCCCGAAACAAAGACAGAAGGGACATTCGTCCTTGCCGATGCCATCAGCATACCCGGTGTGATTTTATCGCAATTCGGTATATAGAAGACGCCGTCGAACCAATGCGCCTGTATAACTGTTTCTGCACTGTCTGCAATGATTTCCCTGCTCGGCAAGCTGTAACGCATTCCGATATGGCCCATTGCGATGCCGTCATCTACACCAATCGTATTGAATTCGAAGGGGATACCGCCTGCTTGGCGAATTGCGTCCTTTACTACTTCGGCGAATTTGTTTAGATGCATGTGTCCTGGAATGATATCGATGTAAGAGTTGCAAACACCGATGAACGGTTTTCCTAAGTCAGACGTTTTAACACCGGTCGCATGCAGCAAACTGCGGTGCGGAGCGCGGTCAATCCCTGTTTTGATCATGTCACTACGCATAGGATCAAAACACCTCCCAGTTGCAAAAGTTCTTTTTCTCTTTACATATTGGATGCTCATAAATTGATTGAATTGAATAATTTGAAAATTCATTTATTTGATTAATTGTCAGTTATCATAACGCCTAACACAAGCTAGGTCAACAGCTTATTGGATAAATTTTCAGATTCTTTAAATCATTCAAACTACTTGTAAGCGCTACCAATACAGTGATGCAGGGGTTATTGTCAGATAATCTGGCAGAAAACTTTTTTATAGCTCTTGATTAATGAAAACAGCGGACTTGTACAATTCTGGAAAACTTATAGGAATATAGGTCAAACAAGGGTTCATGTAGCTTTTTGTTTGAATAGTTAGGAGAGAAATTATGTGGATTTGAATTCTTTTATTATTTGAAGGAGGCAGAATTAAACGATGCCTGACCAGAACATCGTAAGGAATGGCGGATTCGAATCTGGCAGTCTTGTACCATGGGTTTCATCATTTGCATCAATCACTCAGCAATATAGACATAGTGGCAACTATGCAGCAAGGCTGGAGGGTGGTCAAAAGACTGCGTTCATAGCGCAATACGTGTAACCTGCTATAGCAGGCTATAGTTATAATCTATCAGTTTACTTGGCAAGGGAAAATGAACAGCCTGCACCGACAGTACAGATACAAATAATCTTTCTAACGGGAAACTTCCAAACAGTGGGGAGAGGATTGCTATTGGATGTACCCCCAGATAGTATCCCTATAGCTTCGCAAGCAGGCTGGAGAGAAGTTACTGGCATCTTCGTAACAGCACCGCGAGGAACCTCCCAGATCTTTTTGTTGATTAACACTCTGCCAGATCCTGCTTCTGGCAATATTCTGGTGGATGATGTGAGTCTGTCGATTTATGTAGGTGGAATAGGAGCAACCGGAGCAACAGGGCTTACCGGAGTAACGGGAGAAACCGGATCGACAGGGCTTACCGGAGTAACAGGAGAAACTGGATCAACAGGAACCACTGGGGTAACGGGAGAAATCGGAGCAACAGGGCTTACCGGAGTAACAGGAGAAACTGGATCAACAGGACTTACTGGAGTTACGGGAGAAGCCGGAGCAACAGGACCTACAGGAGTAGCAGGTGCAACCGGAGTTACTGGCACGACCGGTTTAACCGGAACCACTGGAATTACCGGTCCAACTGGCTCCACAGGTAGTGCGCTGCCTTCTGTTAGCCCACTTGCAGCAAACCAGGCAACGACAGCTCTTGCTATTCCTCTTAATACCGATACGGTAGTTAATACAATTACTCCGGCTGTAGTGGCGGGGAACAATGTGAAATTAGATTTTAATGTACAAATTGCTGTAGTAACCACTGCCAACTGGTCAGTTACTATAACTGCTACACTCCGAAGAGATGGAACTACTCTGAATCAGGTAAGCATTGGTCGAACTGGTACACTAGCAGGGACATATCGTATCTTGTTACCTAATACGTTTGTAGACGTGGTACCAACCACTGAAACAGCGACCTATACAGTAAGCATTACTGTTGTGCCAGTTGCAAGTATTACATCTGCCACGGCTGAGACGCGTAATCTGAACGGTACACGCTTTGTTTAATAGAACCAAGACCATAGCATCTAAAGCTATGGTCTTGATTTTTTTATTGCAATGCCGAAAAATAGCGAACACTAAAACTTTTCAGTCAATAACTCGGAGCGTATAATAGAAAGGTAGTTTAAGGAGGTATACATATGACGAATAAATATGGACAAATATGGGATTTGGATGCGATATTCCCTGGGGGCAGTAACTCAGCCGCGCTAGCGGAATTCGCAGAGAAAGCAGATCAAGCTTTACAAGATTGGAAACAGGCTTTGGAAGCCTTCCAAGTTCCTGATCAGGCTGAAGATACTGCTGGCTTGGTGCGTATCGTAGCGGAGTGGGAAACTTCTGCTAAACATGTATTCGAGGTTGTTGCATTCGTTGAATGTCTCGTAGCACAGGATGTTACAGACAAAAAAGCAAAGCAATGGTCTGGGAAGAAAGATGAACTTATGGCTGCCTACAGCGGAACGCTTACTGGTGTAGATCAAGTTATTACACGAGTGCCGCAGCAGACGTGGGAACAGATGCTTGAGCAGCCGGAATTGATAGATTATGCATTTGTGCTTGATGAGCGCAGAAAAGAGGCTGCTGAAAAGCTGTCGCCTGAACAGGAAGTATTGCTGAATGATTTGGCGATTGATGGCTACCATGGCTGGGGAGGTATGTACGATACGATTGTCGGCAGCATCCAAGTGCCATTGAAAATCGATGGAGAAGAGAAATCCTATTCTGTTGGTCAAGCTGCCAATAAATTGGATGCTCCAGATCGCCAAGTAAGACAGCATGTATTCGCTAGAATGCAGGAAGCTTGGACAGAAAAAGAAGATTTCTTTGCTGAAACGCTTAATCATCTAGCAGGTTTCCGTCTTCAGACATACAAGCATCGAAAATGGGACAGTGTGCTGAAAGAGCCGTTAGCTTATAACCGTATGTCTCAAGAAACACTGGATGCTATGTGGGGAGCGATCACGGATGAGAAGGATTCATTCGTCAAATACCTGCAGCGCAAAGCGGAAATCCTCGGGCTGGAAAAATTGAGCTGGTATGATATCGATGCACCGCTCTCCTCTGCGACAAAACATGTATCATATGACGAAGCTGCTGATTTCATCGTGAAGAATTTCCGGAAATATAGCAGCCAAATGGCAGATTTCTCCCAGCAAGCATTCGAAAAGCGTTGGATTGAAGCAGAAGACCGCAATAGCAAACGCCCTGGTGGCTTCTGTACCAGCTTCCCGGACAAAAAGGAAAGCCGGATTTTCATGACGTTCAGTGGCACTGCTTCCAATGTATCTACGCTAGCGCATGAGTTAGGTCATGCCTATCACAGCTACGCAATGAATGATGTGGAACAGTTGAACCAGGAATATGCAATGAACGTGGCTGAGACAGCTTCGACATTGGCTGAATTGATTGTTTCCGATGCTGCAGTAAGAGAAGCAGCGACGAAAGAAGAGAAAATCGCATTGATTGAGGAGAAGATCCAGCGCAGTATTGCTTTCTTCATGAATATCCATGCGCGATTCTTGTTTGAGACGAGATTCTATAGAGAACGTAAAAACGGATTAGTATCCGCTGCTCGATTGCGCGAGTTGATGGTTGAGGCTCAGAAAGAAGCATATAATGACCAGCTTGATGAGTATGATCCGACATTTTGGGCATCCAAGCTGCATTTCTATGCAACGGATGTGCCGTTCTATAACTTCCCGTATACGTTCGGTTACTTGTTCAGTACGGGAATCTATGCAAAAGCTGCTGAGAATCCGCAAGACTTCGAGCGTTCCTACAATGCTTTGCTTGAGGACACAGGCCGGATGACGGTAGAAGACTTGGCGATGAAGCATTTGCAGGAAGACTTGACCGATAAGGCATTCTGGCTTAAAGCTATTGAAGTTTGCAAGCAGGACATCGAGGAATTTTTGAGGTTGACTGCAGAATAACGAAGGAAGACCACTCACAGGAGTGGTCTTTTTTTATGACAAATGTCATCTTTTCTTATGACATTACTTCCTTACTCCTTGCAGTCTGTCTTGATATTCTGATAGCAGGAGGTGGGGTGATGCTAAAGATAGATCATATCAGTAAATCATTTAATGGGCAGTTGGTACTAAGAGATATCACATTTCAAATGACAGAGGGTGAGAGTATTCTCCTGTTGGGCGCGAATGGAGCTGGCAAGTCTACGCTAATAAAAATTGTTTTACAAATGCTGAAACAAGATCGAGGAAGTATGAATTGGGAAGGCAAAAGACCTCATATTGGATACGTACCACAATCACCTTCTATGATCGGGAATTTAACGCTCTATCAATTTGTTTCATATATGCTCTCTTTGCATGGTAAGAGAAAGCAGATCCAGGAAGTATTACGAGATACAGGATTAGAATCCAAAAAGAAGGTGCTGGCAGAAAATTTAAGTACTGGTCAGATGAAGCGTCTATTATTCCAGCTAGCTGTTGCAGTTAAGCCAAAACTTCTAATTATGGACGAACCGACAGCTGGTATGGATCTGGAAGCTAAACGGAAATTTCGCAGGCAGTTGTCTAATGTACGCTCGAATGGAATGAGTGTATTAATAACGACTCATATTTTATCAGAAGCAGAAGAGCTAGCGGAACGATTGTTGTATCTGGAGGATGGCGTTATAAAAGTAGACCGTCCTATAAAAGAAATTAAGATGGACAGAAAGTCAATTAGCTTCCGAACGGATTCCAAGAATAAAAGAATACTGGTCTCGATGGGTTATATCCAGAAGGATGGATTATATCGAAAGCTAACGGAGGATGCGGATAATGAACTGGAATTGCTGATCCAGAAAAGTATAAAATTTTCACAGCTTGAGATAATAGGCGATACTCTCGAGCAGTATGTAGAAGGCCTGGAAAGAGATGAAGGCGGTATATGAAAGCTATTATTCAAACGGTAGTGATGGAAGTCCAAAGAATGATAAAAAATAAATACTTTCTCTGTTTCTCTTTATTTATGCCTTTCGTCTTTTATACGTTGTTCACTTATATTAATAGAGGTTCAACTGTCGACGGAATAGACTTTGATTATTATTTTCTCATATCCATGACCTGCTACAGTTTGGTAGTGACTTCTGTGCAAACATTTGGCATTCAAATTATGTATGATAGAAGGCAAACTTGGATGGACTATTTGTTTACCCATCCGCTTACACCACCACAGTATTTCATTTCCCGTATTATAACGCAGCTTTTACTGAACGCAGTCATTGTTTCGTTGTTTTTCTTAATTATAAATGCATGGAAACAATTCAATCGTCCTTTGGAAGAATGGATAATAACAAGTATATGGCTGCTGGCTGGTTCAATTCTATTTCTAACAATCGGAATCTTAATTGCTCAGACGAAAAAGGTTGAGACTGCATCTGTGACAGCTAATGTAGTAGTGTTGGGACTAGCTATTTTAGGTGGTCTCTGGATGCCTCTGCAAACATTTCCAGACTGGGTACAAATGATTGGAGAGTGGCTGCCATCATACTTGTTTGCATTGGGTGCGCGGAATATAGCCTCAGGAGAGGGTATTGAACTTTTCAATATCATAATCCTCACCTGTTATTTTTTGGTATTATTTATAGGAGCGATAATTTTGCAGTACAGGCAAAGGAGCTGACTACGTGAAGAGATTCCGACTGTTTCCGGAAGAAGATGGCTATATACCTCATCTTTGGCTTGCCTATTATTATTTCACATTATTATATTTGATTGGAGAGCAAGGTTTTCGATTCTGGTTCCCTCTCTTAGTAATGATTATCATCTTTTTTTGTTATAGGGAGATCTATTGGCGGCCGGAAAGGACTTTTTCTTCAGCAATCATCTTAACTATACTAGTTGCATATTTAGTTTTTTTTATTGAACAGGCTTTTTTCTACTTGCTTTTGTATGCGATTAATATGCTTTATGTACTGAAAAGTCCAGCAAAATTTTGGATTGGATATATGACAGTTAATGCAGTAACAGGCATCATGCTTTTCACGGATATATATGGGATTCATGATTGGACCTGGGGATTTATTTCTCCTGGTATCCTGATTAGTCTCATTACACCAGCAGTTTGGAAAGTTCAAGAAAAGTGGTACCGCAAATGGGAAGCAGTCAATGAGGAGCTTACTGACACAAAAAAGCAAGTGGAAGAATTGATCAAGGAGCGTGAACGGGATAGGATTGCACGTGACTTGCATGATACGGTAGGACAAACGCTATCCACAATCTCAGTAAAAAGTGACATCTCAAAAAAACTATTATTCCAGAACCCGGGGAGGGCAGAACAAGAATTGCATGATATCCAGCAGTTGTCTCGATCCTTGCTTCAGGAAATGCGTGAAATTGTCAGCGATATGCGTCTTGTTTCCTTGCAGGAGGAGTACGAGGCAGCGCAGCTTAGATTAAAAGAAGCTGGAATTGCTCCTGAATTGGAACAACAACTATCTTCAATAGAAGACAGTTCAAAGGAAACCATGCTTGCCTATATACTCAAAGAAGCTGTCACCAATGTCATACGTCATAGTAACGCCACGTTCTGTAAGATCCGAGTTATACAAACTAAAAACGTTCTGCATTTACAGGTAGAGGACAATGGCGGCTATGATAATACGCTCGCAGAAGAAGGAAACGGCTTGGATGGAATTAGAAAACGAGTCAGCTTAATGATGGGGGAAGCCCATTTTCATGAGCGGCCAAATGGCGGCTTGCACCTGATAGTAAAAGTTCCTATGCAAACCGAAGGAGGAAACAGTAATGATTCGTATGCTGTTGGCGGATGACCAGAATATGCTTCGAGGTGCCATGGCTGCGATGCTCGATTTAGAGGAAGATTTCGTTGTCACTAATCAAGCTGCCAATGGTGAGGAAGTCTTGCAAGCACTTGAAACGCAAACTTTCGATTTATTAATCCTCGATATTGAAATGCCAAAATTTAATGGCTTGGAAGTGGTCAAACAATTGCGGCAAAACAGTCGCATAGAGAAGGTTTTGATGCTGACGACCTTTTCTACGGCTGCTTATGTGAAAGAAGCTATGAAGCTGAAGGTTGAGGGTTATTTGCTGAAGGATACACCTAGTGATCAGCTTGCGCATGCTGTAAGAGATATTGTGTATCATGGACGCGCGGTAATTAGTCCAGAGATTACTTACCAATTCGTACAAGGCATCGATAACCCATTAAGTGAACGTGAAAAGGAAATTCTCCACCTTGCGGAAAAAGGGTTTTCCACAAAGCAAATTGCAGCTGAACTATTTTTATCACCAGGAACTGTCCGGAACTATTTCTCGGAACTACTGGATAAACTAGGAGCCCAGAACCGTTCACATGCAGTCTACATAGCGAAAGAAAAGGAATACATATAAAAAAACACAGCTCCCGTAAGGAACTGTGTTTCTGTAATTTAGTCTCTTGCATCTAGCATGGACTGAAGTTTTTTGGAAATCGTTAGCAGGATGATACCTACTACAATCGCTGCTGCACCGATTACACTGAATATCTCCACATAACCGAGTGTTGCTGTTAATGCAGCAAGCTGTCCGCCGATAATATTAGCGATACCTGATGCTGCCATCCAGACACCCATCAATAGTGAAGCAATCTTGATAGGTGCTACTTTACTTACCATTGATAGTCCTACTGGTGACAGACAAAGCTCACCGATAGTATGGAACAGATAGGTAAAGATGATGAACAGGATATTAGCTTTATGAACTATATCTGTTTCGTCACTGCCAGTATACAATACTGCAGGAACTAGGATCATGAATCCTATTCCCAAAAGAATCATACCGAGTGACATTTTCGTCGTAGTGCGCAAATCACCGCGTTTTGATTTACTAAGTTTCAACCAAATAGCAGATATGATTGGTGCAAGGATGACAATGAACAATGGGTTCACAGATTGGAACCAGGATACAGGTATTGTATAACCTCCAACATTTCTATCAATGAAGTCCCTTGTATAAAGTGTTAGGGAAGTACCTGCTTGTTCGAAACCGGCCCAGAAGAAGATAACAAAGACAAACAGAATCAATACTGCGCCAGTGCGTTTCTTTTCTGCTTTTGTCATTTTTGCTGCTGGAGCACCTTTTGGAGTGATATTAGTTCGAGCAGGTTTTGTCCCAATATCGCCTAAATAGCGTTTACCCAACAAGCTGAAAATCAGCTGACCGATAACCATACCAATGGAAGAAGCCAAAAAGGCCCATTTAAAGCCAAAGTGTTCAATACCATCAGCATCTACTGAGTGGAATAAATCTTCTGCAAGGAAACCAGCAATTAATGGGGAGAAAAATGCTCCCAAGTTGATTCCCATGTAGAAAATTGTGAAGGCGGCATCCTTCCGTTTATCTCTAGGGTCATACAGATCACCTACATAGGTGGAGATATTCGGTTTGAAGAATCCATTACCAATAATCAAGAAAAGTAT
Source organism: Virgibacillus sp. 7505 (assembly GCF_002272135.1). Taxonomy (GTDB): domain Bacteria; phylum Bacillota; class Bacilli; order Bacillales; family Amphibacillaceae; genus Terribacillus. Next base: position 124,693 of record NZ_NPBF01000021.1, read on the forward strand.
TCCTATATATAGACCTAATTGGCTGTTGAATAGAAATATTATGAAATCTCCGATTGCCATTGTAATACCACCGATAGTGATGGCTGTTCGAAGTCCTATGAATTTATCGGTTAAATAACCGCCGATAATTGGTGTAAAGTAAATAACTCCTCCATACAAACTATAAATGAATGCAGCATGTTGAGTGCTCATGCCTAAGCCACCGCTTATTACTGCAGCAGTAAGGTAAAGCATTAATACAGAACGCATTCCATAATAGCTATATCTTTCCCACAATTCAGTGAAGAAGAGAAGATACAATCCCTTTGGATGCTTCTTCCCTTGTGGGATTGTAGCTGGTGTATCCATTTTAAATCCTCCCTTTTTAAAGAACATTGTCCATTATACGTCATAGTTTTTCTCGAATTCAAACAATTTCGTTAGATGAAGTAAAAGTAATAAAATTGCTAAAATTTGCACTTGGGTAATATTTCACTTATAGGAAATATTATTAATTATTGCTAACGCTGTCATTTTTCTATATAATAGATGGACAACAGAAAACAAAACGGTACAAAAAAGCCTGCAGGGGGAGCCATTTCGGCTGAGATGGACGTATGTTCAGACCCTTCGAACCTGTGAGTTAGCACTCGCGTAGGGATGTAGCTTCTTTGATGGGGAAACAATGCACATTGGGCCATCGGAAGGATCCCGCTGCAGCATTGTTTTTTTGTTGCATTCTTTATTAGGGGAGAAAAATATGCAATCAAGAAGCAGGGTTTTATTTTTAGTAGAGGTGGCAATATTCGCCGCACTTGCATTCGTATTGGACTTATTTTCATTTAAAGCATGGGCGCAGGGAGGGAGTATCTCCTTGCAGATGGTCCCAATTTTCTTAATGGCGTTTCGGTGGGGATGGAAAGGCGGACTTACAACAGGATTAGTAGTAGGGCTGCTGCAATTAGTTACCGGTCCTTATATAATACATGTTGTCCAGGGTTTTATGGACTATCCTCTAGCCTTCACTCTAGTTGGGCTGGCAGCTGTCACAGCTGGATCCGCTCGTAAGGCTGCAAAAGAAAATAACCGCACAAAGCTTGTAGGGATGTTGATCATCGGAACATTGATTGGCAGTATAGGTCGGTTTGCAGCACATTTTGTAGGTGGAATGGTCTTCTTCGGATCTGCAGCTGCACCAGGACAAACTGTTTGGGCTTACTCGCTTATATACAACGGCTCTTACCTGCTGCCAAGCTTTATAGCCAGCATTATAGTTATTCTCATTCTCGTTTTGGCTCAGCCAAAACTTATCTTACCGAAAAAATAAGAAAAGGCACTGTCTCATGACAGTGCCTTTTCATTTAAATAAGCAAGCCTTCGACGTTATCAGTTCCAGTTACAATCAAAAAGATTTTACCTTCATCAAGATCCTCTTCAAAATCCTCGGCTTCTTCTTGGGAAAAACCGATTTCTTTCAATTTTGCACGAAGTTCATCGCCTTGTTTACTGAACATACTGCCAACAGCACTTTTAGCTCCCATCTCGGATAATCCTATAGTATTGGCATCCACTTTACTGGATACACGTTTTGTTCTGTCATCATCATGTGACAATACATAGATGTTATCTTTGTTTACGCCTTTTGTGCTTAAAAGTTGAATGTCTTCTTGCAGCTTTTCATCGTTCGTGTACTCTTTTAAATATGGTTTCAAGTTGAATTCTCCTTTTTTAGCTAATTTGATGTACTGAATGTCTACCCGCTAGCTAGAAAATAAAACCAACAATATTAATTACAAATGATCAATATAGTATATCTATTATCTGAAATCCGGCTTACAGACGCTGTGTGTTGTGATAAACTGAATGTAAATCGAAGTTTCCAGTCCTGGTGAGGAGGAAACAATATGGCAGATATCATTGATTTGGACCAGTTTAAGACTAAAAAATGCTTATGTCAGGTTGCCAAAATGAAAGGTATCGAATACGAAATATATTTGACTGTCGTTAAATATGTGGACAAGCATACAGATAAGCTACTTCCTGAGTATGCTTTTAAAACGACAGATTCCGATCTGTATAAGATATACAATGGAAATCGCGAACTTTTTTTGAAAAGTTATCATGACTTGCTGCGTTATTGGGATATCCCGCTGATTGATGCAGAAAATCCTGCTAATATGGAATTTGAACGTTTTCCTAAAATAGGGGATCTATGTGCTTTTATTGACCGAAAAGTTCAAACAGATAAATATACGTGTTGAAAGGACAGCTGGATGTTTCAGTTGTCCTTTTTGAATGAAGGATAGAAAATGTTAATCCGTGAGAGCATAGTGGAGATACGTTTATCTTTGTATTATAAGGGCAATACAGAACTAATTGATTCAAAAGGAGAGAGTCATATGGTGAATAAGACAACAGAAGTTTCCGCAGCAGAAGTGCTAGAGCTATTGGAAATAGAGGGCGGAGAAAAAGTGATAGTTTTCGGTGCTGGTAATGGTAATTTGGTTATTCCTATTGCTCATAAAACAAAGGATCGCGTTACAGCTCTTGAGAAAGATGAAACTTTGTTGGAAGAGTTAGCACTTCGTGCAGAAGAAGAGACACTAACGAATATCGACCGGATGCCGAGCGGATTAGACAGGCTTCTTAATTTCCCCGACGCTTCCTTTCAGCGTGGACTTGCAGCATTCGTGCTGGATAGCTTAGATGAACCAGAGCAGGCAGCTGCGGAAATGTACAGAGTGACTATTGAAAAAGGTATCATGATAGCGCTCGGCTACAGTAGAGATCACAGCGCAGATCTGCTTGCAGACAAATTGAAGAAGGCAGGGTTTGAAGTATCTCAAGGGGACTTAAATGAAGAAGTATATTATGTGAAAGCTTATAAAGCATGAGAAAACCGCCAAATGTGGCGGTTTTTTATTTATTATTGAAGCATGCTCGGGATATCGCTCTCTGCAGTCGGATAAGCCCAAAGCAAGGATTGCAGCATTTGTACAGGTGCTTCCATTTCAATTGCCAAAGTGAAAACATTAATCAAGTGTTGAGCATGGGCAGCATATATATGTGCACCGACGATAACCTGTTTTTCCTTGTCCAAAATGATCTTGCTGAATCCTTCCTCCAGCCTCGTTATCTTGTTGGTAAAGAAAGAGCTCAAATCTTGTTCGATGACAGTATATTTGTCCTGAGCTTTTGCCGCCTCGTCAGCTGACATGCCAACTGAAGCAATTCCGGGAATCGTATAAACAATGGAAGGCTGAACATGATTGAATTCATCTTGTTGTTTCCCTTCCAGCATGTGATGAATAACACGGCTTCCAGCTTCTGAAGCCAACGGTGTAAGAGGCAGCTTACCATCATCTGCACAATCACCTGCAGCGTAAATATGCGGTGCAGATATACTCTGCTGATTTTTATCCACTTTGATTCCTTTCTTGCTATAGGAAATGGAAGTCTGTTCTAATCCCATTTCTAGCACATTCGGTGTTCGGCCAGCGCCGTGAATTACAATATCAGCAGATATCTTTTCCGTTTGGTTTCCGGAACGCACGGAAACGATGAATTTGTTTCCTTGTTTTTCAACAGATTCCAGTTCGGTATTCGTCCTGATATCGATACCGAGTTTTTTGCTGTAAGCGACCAAATGGTTGACGACATCTTCGTCAAATCCTTTCAATGGACGTTCCCCGCGTTGAATGAGTGTTACTTTTCTATTGAAGCGCGCAGCAATATGTGCGAATTCAAAACTGATATATCCTCCACCTATCAGCACTAATTCCTGGGGAAGCTCATGAAGTTCGAAAAAAGCATCGCTCGAAACCAGATGTTCAAATCCATCTACAGGAAGTTTAGCAGGGGAAGCTCCCGAAGCGATTAGAATATAAGAAGCCTGCAGTTTCTCTCCGTTAACCTGTACAGTATGGTCATCGATGAATTGTGCGTGTCCTTGGTACACCTCAATGCCATCATTTTTGAATTCCTCGACTGTCATTTTAGGAATAGGTTCCGTGAACGTCTCCTTGTGTTCGCGAAGCTTGCTCCAATCGAGCTGCGCATTTCCAGTCAAACCATAATTCTTCATCCGATCAAAAGCATCCTGGATTCTGACAGTTTCTATCAGCACTTTCTTCGGATCACATCCCCATTGAGGACATGTACCGCCAAATGGCTTATCATCAATAACGGCCACAGTCCAGCCCTTTCTTCGGGCTGCTGAAGCCGTGCTGTGGCCACTAACGCCAGATCCTATTACAATCAAATCCAGTTTATGCATAGTATCATCCTCCCTGGCAATATCCTCATTCTGTACCCTGGCACTACGTATAGAAAACATCCGTTGCAGACAATACATACGGATTGGAAAAGTTCTGATAAGATAGAGAAAAAGACATAATTGGACATGTTAAAAGGAGAGGTATCTGTGAAAACATTCAAACTGGTAGAGCTTACTCTATATACGACAGATCAAGGATCTTTAAAAGAAAAAGAAATGAAACTGTCCGAAGGTTTAATCATCAATAAGGAAGAGGATAACGAATGGGTGCTGGAAGCGGTACTGGAGAAAAATGATTTAAAAAGCGTACAAGTATTGTCTGAAAACCGTAAAGTACTGCTTGCCCAGGTCCGAATTACAAAACCAGAAAACCGTCCAGCTATGTTCCTTGTCCAAGTACAGGAAGTGAATGATTTAGGTGAAGAAGGAAATGTAATCATGAAGGGCACGCTTGCGAGGGAAGAAAAAATGGAACTGCTCGCTTCTATTAAAAGGATGCGGGAGGAAGGAATGGAAGAAGAAGAGATATTGACAAGCGGAGCCGGTTCGATAGAGTAAGAGCGCTTGAAAATGCGAGCTATTCTCTATCATGCCTGCTATAATAGAATACATTTGAAACGTGCATTTAAAGGAGTTCTTGTATGCGTACCTATGACCCGCGTTGGCGATGGCTGAATAACATTTCGCCAACCAGATTGATCATCTTATTTTATTTAGCGGCAGTAGTGATTTCTACCTGCTTACTGGCTTTGCCGGTGGCTCATAAACAAGGAACAAATATTTCCTTCGTTGACGTAGTATTTACGGCTGTCAGCGCCATCAGCGTGACCGGACTTGCTTCTGTTCCGATACATGAATATTTCAACACAACAGGCATCATTTTGATTGCCTTCACGATGCAGCTGGGCGGAATTGGCGTTATGACACTAGGAACATTTGTATGGCTGCTGTTCGGTAAGAAAATCGGTTTCAAGGAACGGAGACTGATCATGGTTGATCAGAATCAGGTATCGTTTCGTGGAGCGGTTAATCTTATGAGGCAAATTCTGGTTGTTGTCCTGACAATAGAATTGATTGGATTCCTAGTTTTAGGTACGTATTATCTGCAGTATTTCCCAACGGCAGGTGAAGCTTATTTTCAAGGGCTTTTTGCTTCAATAAGCGCTACGACAAACGGAGGCTTCGATATAACCGGACAGTCACTCATTCCGTTCCGGCATGATTACTTTGTGCAATTCGTACATATGCTGCTTATCGTTCTGGGTGCAATCGGTTTTCCAGTCCTGATCGAGGTGAAGCAGTATATGTTTGCTTCGAAGGATGAGCGTGCTTTTATCCGATTTTCCTTGTTCGCGAAGCTGACAACAATCACTTTCATGGTACTTATTTTTGCTGGTGCAATCATTATTGCATTGCTTGATTCCAGGAACTTCTTCGTGGGGAAATCCTGGCATGAAGTATTGTTTTACTCGCTTTTCCAATCGGTGACCACACGAAGCGGGGGGCTTGCAACAATGGATATCGCGCAGCTTACTGAACAGAATCAGCTGTTCATGTCTGCGCTAATGTTTGTCGGGGCTTCCCCAAGCAGTGCAGGAGGAGGTATCCGTACTACCACTTTGGCATTAGTGGTCATTGCGCTTTATCACTTTGCCAGAGGGAACAAACAAATTACGGTCCTCCGGCGGGAGATTCACCCGGAGGATTTATTCAAAGCAATCAACGTGACGATCTTCGGAATGATTTTAGTGTTCACCTCAGCTGTAATTCTTGCCTCCATTGAGCCGTTTTCGCTAACTGAAGTGCTATTTGAAGTATGTAGTGCCTTCGGAACGGTCGGCTTAAGTCTCGGTATAACACCGGAGTTGAGTGATGCAAGTAAAATTGTTTTGATGCTGCTCATGTTTCTTGGAAGAGTCGGCATCCTGACATTCTTGTATTCCTTGCAGCGGAATTCGCAGACAGCGAACTTCCACTATCCGAAAGAACGTATCATTATCGGTTAATGAAGAAAGACGGCATCCTAAGATGCCGTCTTTCTTCTGTTGGAATTAGCAGTAGAATGCTGCACCAACAATAATCAACAAGATGAAAAGTACAACGATCAAAGCAAAGCCGTTACCACAGCCGCCGCCGTAGCCGCCAACGTTTTCACAACCGCCACCGTAACCGCCTCCGCCGAAACCGCCGAAGCCACCGTATCCGTAACCCATTCTGTTTCACCTCCTAAAGCTTACACCTTACTATATGGCGCAGAGCGTGAAGGGGTATAGACGTTAGCCCAATTCCGAATACTATTTCCGTTTCGTATTATACAGATATGCAACAATGACGAAATGACTGCTTGCTAGTAAGCCGAAAGATACAATTTGTTCTATCAGCCTTTGACGAATGATAGGAGAGAAGGAGGAAACGTGTCATTTACTTATGTAAAAAGTGTGAAAAGTGCTTGATAAACTTTACATTCATTCGATCTTTTGGCATGATAAGTAATGGAAAAGATTTGTAACTAATGAGGGATAATGGTGATCAAATGATATTGCCTGAACACGCCAGATATTGTCTGCAGCATTCCAACAAATTAATCAATCTTAACAGGCTGACGCAGCAGATTGAGGTACTGCGTGAGCAAATGGCGGAAGTAGCATTTGAGAAAGGATTTACAAGCAGTGAATCAATTGCTAAAAGCCAGGAATTGGACAAGCTGCTGAATCTATATGAAGCAAAAAGAAAGATATAAAAAGGACAGGTTCCCGAACCTGTCCTTTAGTTATGCTAATTTATTGGAAGAAAGGAAACGCTCCAGACGATCCATTCCTTCCTGGAGCAGTTCCATGCTGTATGCATAAGAAAGCCGCATATACCCTTCACCAAGGTGAGAAAATGCATCGCCTGGTACAATAGCAAGACCTGCTTTATCCACTAGTGCCAAACCAAGTTCCAATGAGGTCATGCTCTTGATCGGGAATTTTGGGAAAATGTAAAACGCCCCATTTGGTTTCTCAACAGTCAAACCCATGTTTTCCAATCGCTCCAAGCAGTAATCCCTGCGCGCTCGATATGCATCGCGCATGTTGACGGGATCTCCCAGACCATTCGTCAGCGCTTCGATTGCTGCGTACTGGCTGACGGAAGTCGCACAAGTGGCGTTGTATTGATGAACTTTGAGCATATGGGTGCTCAGCCACGCTGGTGCCAATGTAAAGCCGATTCGCCAGCCGGTCATGGAATGGGATTTACTCAAGCCATTAATAATGACACTCTTATCCCTTACCTGCGGGAAGCTGGCAATCGAAACATGAGCATCATCGTACGTCAACTCACTGTAGATTTCGTCTGACAATATGAATATCTCTTTGTCGGCTAAAAAGTCAGCTATCTCTTCCAGTTCTTCATATGTAAGTGTCGCACCAGTCGGGTTGGATGGATAAGGAAGGATGACGCATTTCGTCTTCGGTGTAATATACTGTTTTAAAATGGATGCTGTAAGCTTGAATCCATTCTCGGTTGTATCTGCAAGAACCGGCTTTCCTCCTGCTAATGTGATAAGCGGCTCATATCCAGGATAAACGGGACCGGGTAAGATTACTTCATCCCCAGACTGCAGGATAGTCCGCAGGGTAATATCAATTGCTTGTGATGCCCCGACAGTGACGATGATTTCTTCTGTTGCTTTGTACACTGGAGCATATTTTGTGTAAAATGCACTGATTGCCTCACGCAAAGGTAATAGCCCTGCATTCGGTGTATACGTCGTCTTATCAGATCGGATTGCTTCGATTCCTGCTTCTTTGACGTGAAGCGGGGTAGGGAAGTCAGGCTGGCCAATTGTCAGACTGATCATATCCTCTTTATCTGCCACCAAGTTGTAGAAGCGGCGAATGCCTGATATTTGTATGTTTGTAACGCGTGGATTGATAAGATGTTCCATCTGAAATCCTCCATTGTCATTCTTTCTTAACATAATGTTCAAACAATTTTGATTATAACGTGATAGTATTGGGAATAGCTAAAGGAAAATATTTAGGGAGGCTAATGACTGATGAGACCCCGCAAGCTTTCTTTAGAAGAATTGATCACGCAAAACAAAAATGAGTTATTACAGGATGATCAGGCAATGCTTAAAATTGAAGAATCGCTGGATGATAGATATGGAATCCAGACTGATCACATGGAATAACGATTGATACATTATACCATAGCGCAAGAGGACAAGGAATCCCAACCAATTCGAAGGGATTCCTTTTTGTTTAGGTAAATTAATTTTAGTCGAAACTAAGTAAGGGAGGGATGGTGATGACGATTATACCAATTATTGGACTGTTAAGCATTCTGTCCGTTTTTGCAGTTATATTTTTCTGTATCAGATGGCTGGTAAGGAAGCAGTGGTACTCCATACTATCTGTATTATGTGTGCATGCTGCATTGAGCTACCTGCATCGCAATGACTTGCTGGAGTGGGATTTAGAAGGAAGACTGCTTCTAGTTATGACCTTTATTTGCAGCATGCTTATCTTGCTTAAGTTAGCTGCTATTTTAGGAGATAAAAAGAAAAAGCGCACAGCTTAGCTGCGACGCTTTTTCTTGTCAGGCCAGGTGAACTGACCAAGTGAGGATGGCGTATAATATGCCGATCTGCTGACAGGTGTCTGCTGTTTTGGTCTGATATCCTGCTGTGGCAAATCCAAATAGCCGGAAAGGATCCGCTTTGCTTGGGAAAGGGAGAGGTTTGGTCTCGGATTCCGAAAAGTCTTGTCCAATTCACCGAGATGCGGCAGTGTTTTGAAATCTTCCTTTGCAGCCGGGATATGAAAGTAATAGTCTGCTATTTGTACCAGCATAGTAGAGTGCTGTCTGCTGAGTTTTGGGTGTTCAGAGAAATGCAGGCCAATTTTCTTTGCTTTGTTCTGTTCCAGCAGTTTCGCTACTGTTTGTTTCTTTAGTTGGTATAAGTGGCTTGGATCAGAAGCTGTCTTTGCGTGCCGATTGACTACGAACAACGCTTTTGCTATATCCTCTAATGTCCAGTTCACTTTCATGCGAGTAAACCTCCTATTGCAGGAATTGACCCTATCGGAGAATGGTACTATCGTACAGAAAAGCTGTACGATTGGCAAGCTCTTTCTTATTTAAGATCGACATGCTTCTGTCCATGCTTCAGGGTAAGTATTGAAATTTCTGGCGGACATGCAAAACGGATAGGCATCCTAGTCGTGCCGACACCTCTGGAGACGAAAACATGTAATGGCCGCGTGCCGATTTCATAATGACTATCTACGTATCGTCTGCCATAGGGAGGAACTATTACCTCACCGTAAAAAGGAATTCTTACTTGGCCGCCATGAGAGTGGCCGGATAATTGAACGTCTACCGGCAAATGCCTGACATTCTCAGCTAAATCAGGTTCGTGTGCCAACAAGATGGTAAAAGAGTCTTCATCGCTATGGCGTGTTGCCGCATGCAGGTTCGGAGTGCTCCGTATGACATCATCGATACCAGCCAGCACGATATGATCTTGTCCGCGCTTTAGGAATGTAGCTGTATTATGCAGGGCAGTGAATCCTCCTGCTTTCATATATTTCGCAACAATTGCTTCACTTTCGTCACGATAATCATGGTTTCCATAAATCCAGTACTTTCCGAATGGCGCCTGAAGAGTCGTTAGGCAATCAACAATCTCTTGCTTCCATTTCAGCCGGATCGGACGATCAGCAAAATCGCCAGTAAATACAATGACGTCTGCTTGCTGTTGCTGGATGTGCCGGACTAAACGTCTAAGCTTTCTGATGGAATAATGATAACCTAAATGCAAATCACTGAATTGAACAACTTTTAGTCCATCGAAGGATTTCGGGAGTCTTTCACTAGTAAGTGTATATGATTTAGTTACCAGCTTTGCTGGTTCTATATGCCGAGCATACACATATCCAAGGCCAGCTCCGCTAATGATTGTCCCCGCAGCAGCTGAAATCCAGGTCTTTTTCATAACATGCACCTTCTTTTATCCGTTAATAAAGGCACTCTTCCCTATATGAATGGGGAGAATGCCTTTTTTGTCTTTAAATGAGGAAAAGAATGGCGAAAAAATGGAACGCAGATCCCGCCAGTACAAACAAATGCCATACAACGTGATGGTAGGGAATCTTTCGCCAAACATAGAACACAGCACCTACTGTATAGAAAAGGCCGCCAACAGCCAGATAAACAATCGTCTGTTGCGGCATCGCCGCAAGCATTGGTTCCCAGACTAAGACGATCATCCAGCCCATCAAGAGATAGAAAACCGTAGACATGATCAAGAATTTCTTGACGAAGAAAATCTTGAAGATGATACCTGCAAGTGCAATTCCCCAAACGATGCCAAAAATCGTCCATCCGAGCGAACTTCTGAGGCTGATCAGCAATAAGGGTGTATAGGTACCAGCTATAAAAAGATAGATGGCTGCGTGATCGATAATCTGGAAAATATCCTTCACTTTTCCCTCAGGCAAAGCATGAACGATTGTCGAAGAGAGATACATGAGCAGCATTGTCGTACCATATATGGTGACAGATACAATGACCCAAGGATCCTTCGTAAAGCTTGCCAAGACAATTGCAACCGCTAATGCTGCAATACTCAGTAAAGCCCCGAACCCATGCGTGATAGAGTGGGCTGTTTCTTCTTTTTTCGTGAAAATATAAGTTTCCAATTATTTACCTCATTTCTGCTTTGTTTCAGTATAAAGCTTTTTCTAGCATTACACCATAAAAACCGAATCAATCCTGGAAATATTTTATGGTTCAGCTGCCCAAGTGTGACACATTGAAAACGATGTCGAAATTGGAAGGCGGCAGTGGGTTGTGGTAAACTGATATAGGTGATTGACCTCCTTCTATTGCCGCTGACAAAAGGAGAGATCGAATGGCAAAATTAGAGTTGCAGGAACTCACCGGCATAACGGTTGAGGACTTGATGATCGAGTCTGAAAAAGTTGCTCATGTTCAATTGAATAACCCGCTGGAGCATGCTTTGCTCGTGCTTGTTAAATCAGGTTATTCTGTCATTCCCGTACTTGATCATACGTACAGACTGCAGGGCATGGTATCGAAGACAGCAATCCTGAATGAAGTTCTCGGAATGGAGAGATTCGAGATGGAGAAGCTTTCAGAAATCAAAGTGTCGGAAACGATGCTGACAGATGTACCTGTATTGAAGAAATCGGATTCTTTTCTGACAGCATTGAAGGCTGTAGTGAATCAGGCTTTTCTTTGTGTGCTTGATGAGGAAGGATACTTCGAGGGAATCCTGACTCGAAGGGCGATTCTTAAAAAGATGAACAGGTATTTGCACGAACAAGTGCATTACCATCCAACCGGCGATAAGACCAATGTCTGAGGACGTGCTCCGGTGAAAAGCCAAGCATGGTGAAAAAGCTTGTTGATTAGTAAAAGTTTTGATAAAGTAATTCCATACGTTGTTACATAGGAGGCAAAAACCGTGAAAATGATGGACGCAAATGAAATCATCTCTTTCATTTCGAATAGTAAAAAATCTACACCAGTTAAAGTATATGTTAAAGGAAAAGGCCTGGACGCGCTATCTTATCCAGAAAGTGTAAAAGCTTTCCCAGAAGCGAACACAGCAGTTCTATTCGGGGAATGGAGCGAGCTGGAAGGCTTTTTGAAAGATACAGAAGCAATCGAGGATTACGTCATCGAGAATGACCGCCGTAACTCCGCGATTCCTCTATTGGACTTGAAAGGAATCAATGCCCGCATCGAGCCAGGTGTTGTTATCCGTGACCAAGTGGAAATCGGTGATGGCGCAGTAATCATGATGGGCGCTTCTATCAACATCGGTTCTGTAATTGGTGAGGGTACAATGATCGATATGAACGTTGTAATGGGCGGACGAGCAACTGTTGGTAAGAACTGCCACATCGGAGCTGGTACTGTCTTGGCGGGTGTTATTGAACCACCATCCGCGAAACCAGTTGTAATCGAAGATGATGTTGTCATCGGTGCCAATGTTGTTGTATTGGAAGGCGTTACAGTTGGAAAAGGAGCGATTGTTGCTGCTGGTGCAATCGTGACAGAAGATGTAGCTCCAAACACACTTGTTGGCGGAACACCAGCGCGTGTATTGAAGGAAATCGATGACCAGACGAAATCAAAAACAGAGATTCGTCAGGAACTTCGCAAACTGAACTAATTAGGAAAAGGAGCAGCTGCTGCTCCTTTTTTTATTATCAAATAAAGCAGGTGATTTCATGGAAGATACACTGATACAAATCAGACGGGATTTGCATCGTATACCTGAGCTTGGATTTCAGGAAGAAAAAACACAAGCATATTTGCTGGATTATATTCACGGACTGCCACAGGAATATTTAGAAATAAAAACATGGCGGACTGGCATCATCGTAAGAGTGACTGGTTCTGCAGGATCAAAAACTATTGCCTATCGTACGGATATTGATGGACTGCCAATTACCGAAGCTACGGGACTGCCATATCAATCGGAGCATGAAGGCCGCATGCATGCATGCGGGCACGATCTGCATATGACAATCGCTTTAGGAGCATTGACTGCTTGTGCCAAGAACCAGCCTGCGCAAAACATTGTATTTATTTTTCAGCCTGCAGAGGAAGGTCCGGGAGGAGCTCTGCCACTTATGCAAAGCGGTATTTTGAAAGAGTGGTGGCCGGATGAAATATTCGCACTTCATATCGCTCCTGAGCTGCCAGTAGGTACTGTTTCCTCCAGACCGGGCTTGTTATTCGCTAATACAAGCGAACTGTTTCTTGATTTCAAGGGAAAAGGCGGACATGCTGCATATCCTCACTTGACGAAGGATATGGTTGTAGCGGCGAGTACTTTTGTGACGAATATGCAGGGTATCGTGGCGCGTAATTTGGATCCGCTGCAAAGTGCAGTCATAACAATCGGGAAGATGGAAAGTGGATTTGTGCAGAATACAATCGCGGAGACAGCACGATTGGAAGGAACGATCAGAACGATGGATCCGGAAGCTATCGACTTGGTGAAACAGCATATCGAGCAGCAGGCAAGAGGAATGGAAATCAGTCACAACTGTCAAATCGAGATCGATTATGGCTCGAACTATTACCAGGTATACAATGAAAGCACTAAAGTGGAAGCATTTCATGAAGTTATAGAAAAAACGTCTTTAACGTATAAAGAAGCTCCGCCGGCAATGACTGGAGAGGATTTTGGCTATATGCTGAAGGAGATTCCTGGTTTTATGTTTTGGTTGGGAGTCAATTCTCCTTATGGGTTGCACCATAGCAAGTTGCAGCCTGATGAACAGGCATTAAACTATGGGGTAGAAGCTGTTTTGGCTTATATAAATCACGCATAGGAAAAGCGCAAAGCTTATTGCTTTGCGCTTTCTTCTTTTCGCTGGAGAAAAACTTGATGCGGGTAAGGAATCTCGATGCCTTCTCTGTCGAAGGCTTCTTTGATTGCTTTCTTCATATCGCGTTCCGCTCCATATTGTTCCATATTGGCTGTGTGACCTATGATCCGCAAGGTGATTTCTGATGCGCCCAGTTCCTGTACACCTATAACATCTGGCCCTTCACGGAAACGTTCGTCTTTCTGGAAGGTAGCACAAATTTCCTGTAACACTCTTAGAGCATGATCAATATCATCTTCATAGCTGATGCCGATGTCGACCATTGCACGCATATTTCCGCGCGAGTGGTTGCTTATACCGTTGATATTACGGTTCGGAATGAAATTCAACGTACCATCAAAACTTCTCACCTGTGTCGTCCGTAATCCGACTTCCTCTACAACACCATTATACCCTGATGTAGTAATAACATCTCCAACTTCGATTTGACGCTCCAAAAGGATGAAGAATCCAGTCACGACATCACTCACTAAACCTTGGGCTCCGAATCCGATGGCAAGACCGATAATCCCAGCTCCTGCTATCAACGGGCCGATTTGAATGTCGAATACACCAAATACCATGACAATGAGAAGGAAAATCAAGGTATACCCATATGTATTGATAAGCAGTTTTTCTAAAGTCATCATTCTGCTTGTTGATATACGCTGTTTGGAACTTGCCTTATTCAAGCTCGTACTGATCAGTTTTTTACCGACTGCTCGTAAAACGAAGTAACCGATAATGATAAGCAGCAGCTGCAGGCCGATTGACACGGTTTTTTCGATCAAGCCATCGTAGTTGAATTGAAGTCCGTCTGTTAGAAAGTTCATACCATGTCTCCTTTTACAATTATCTGCTCCTAGGAGGAGTACCCTGTCTAGTAAATGATGAAACGTTCTGTAACATATGCAGCTTATAAGCATATAGTGACAAAGGTATTAGTGAAGGGGGAGAGCCTATGATTGGGAGTGCTGCACCTCAATTCGAGCTGCCAGCTGTCATGCCTGATGGCAAGACAGCAACCATCAGCTTAAAACAGTATATCGATGATAATAAATGGCTTGTGCTCTTTTTTTATCCTCGTGATTTCAGTACAGTTTGTCCTACTGAATTGAACGATCTAGCAGATCAGATTGAAACAGTTCGTGAATTGGATGCACAGGTAGTTGCTATTTCTACAGATAGTTTAATGTCCCACGCTGCATGGCAAAAAACGCCACGGGACCAGAATGGAATAAAGGATGTAACATATCCCTTAGCTTCTGATTTTACAGGTGACGTGTCTCAAGCTTATGGTGTGCTGGATGGAAAAAGCTACACCTCTGTACGAGCTACAATCATCGTTAATCCGGAAGGTGAGATTTGTTATTATTTAATGCATGCGGATTTGGTTGGCAGGGAGACATCAGAACTGCTGCGTGTTTTGGAGGCTCTTCAAACAGGAGAGGCATGTGGTGTGAATTGGCAGCCTGGCGATGAGGTTCTCAAGAGGGAGGGTGTGTAAGCGTGATACCACAACTACCGGAAGCAATTGACCAGCATGACGCGAATTGGCTTTATCCACCTCAGCAAAAAGCCGGTGATAGGCCGCTTATTATTTACTATTGGTCAATCAGCTGTACAATCTGTAAAGAAAAACTGCCTGTTTTCTTAGATTTTGCAAAATATGAAAAACAGTTTTTTGATATCATGCTGGTTCATGTTCCCCGCTCAACATCTGATTTGAATAAACAAACAATATATGATTATGTACTTCAAAAAAATATAGATCTTCCTGTATATCTCGATCAAAGGCATCAGTTGAAAAATACATTCAGAGTACAAAAGCTGCCAAGTATTGTCTTGCTGGACAGACTGGGAAGAATCCGACATGTACAAACTGGCGGTAATTTCACGACAATGCTGATCAATCAGCTGGATGCTTTAAGATAAAGTACAGCAGGATTTCTACTTACAAGTGATTCATGGTAAGCTTGCTCTATCAGAAAATAAAGGATGATCGATATGAGCAAGCTGCTATACAGAGAAGACGCTTTTTGTGAAAAGTGGGCGACAGAAATTGACGATACATACAAAAAAGATGGACTATATTTTGTTTCGCTGAAGGAAACAGCATTTTATCCTGGAGGCGGCGGTCAGCCTGCTGATAGCGGTACAATAGGAGATTTAGAAGTCAAAGCGGTCGAAAGCAAGGATGGTGTACCATATTATGGTCTGGAGACAAGTATAAAAGGTAGAGTCGAATGTCGGATAGATTGGGATCATCGCTTCGATTTGATGCAGCAGCATACAGGACAGCACCTTCTTTCTGCTGCTTTTCGGCTCGTCTTAGATCGTCAAACAATCGGTTTTCATTTAGGCCAGGAAGCTGTCACAATTGATTTACCTGGTGGCAAACTAACGGAAGCTGAATTGCAATTGACAGAACAAAAGGTGAATGAACTAATCTATGATAACCGCATGATTTCCAGTTACTACGTGACAGCTGCACAGCTGGCTGAACTGCCTGTTGTCAAGCAGCCGTCTGTTACCGAAGATGTTCGAATCGTTGAGATTGATGGTGTCGAATATAATCCTTGCGGTGGCACACATGTCTCATCCACTGGACAAATAGGATTGATTAAAATCATTAAGACCGAAAAACAAAAACAAGGGCAGCGTATTTATTTCCAATGCGGTAAGCGAGCCTTAGAAACTACAAGCAATATGTTTAGCATTGTAGAAAAAGCTGCAGATCAATTCCAAACAAACAGCCAGGAAGTTCTCGATAGAATTCAGAAGCAAACTGCTGATTTACAAGCTGCTCTTAAAAGAGCGGAGGAGCTGGAAGGGAGACTAGAGGCATTGGAATTACAAGAGCTCATCCAGACAGAAACCCCTATTGTAGTTCGTTCATATAAAGGGAAAAATATAAAGGCCTTGCAGCGAATGGCAGCCAAGCTGGTGGAAGCAGACAAGAAGTTTGTCATATTGACAGATACTGCGGAGCGAAAACTAGTAATGACGCACAAGTTGAATGATTTCCATAGCGGGAATTTATTCCGTACATCACTTTCTGAATTCGGTGGCAAGGGAGGCGGAAGTGCCCAGTTGGCGCAAGCTAGCTTTCAGCAGATAAAAGATTTGGAGCGTTATGTACAATTCTTGCAAGACCATTATCGAAGCATCGTGTAAACGATGCTTTTTTTTTTATTTAACATAAATTCAAACTTTTTTAAATAATCGTTAATTTAAGCTGGTAAATTAGTTCGGAACCCGATATATTAGAACATGCGACTAATCTTGGAGGGGGAGAAGGGTTTGCATATATTCAAGAAATTGAAGGATTTTTATTGGCCATACCGGCGTAACTTCTACTTATCACTTCTATTCATCGCCATTGTGACGGCCATTACGGTTGTCTATCCCATCATATTGCAAATAACGATTGATGACGTAGTACTGGGTAATCAGTACAATCTTATTCCGATTATCTCAATTGGATTCGTCTTATTGATGATCATTAAAGGAATAGCCAATTTCCTGCAACAGTATCTAGGGGATATATTCGGTATTCAGACTGTATTCAAGATGCGGAATAGTCTGTATCAGAAACTGCAGAGACTGAGCTTCACGTATTACGATAACGCACGCACAGGAGATCTCATGTCCCGCTTGACCGCGGATGTAGAGGGTATCCGTTTCTTCCTATCGGCAGGAGTAGGTCAGTTCCTGCGTGTTGTATTGCTGATCGTCATCAGTCTTGCTGTCATGTTTGCATATAGCATACCGCTGGCACTTGTTACGATGGTTTCCATGCCGTTCTTGGCAGTGGTTGTCTATCGTTTCGACAGACGAGTTCATCCTGCTTTCCGTAATATCAGAACGTCCCTTGGTGTGCTCAATACACGTGTGCAGGAAAATATCAGCGGGATGAATACAGTCAAATCCCTATCCCGTGAGGAATTTGAGATTGATCGGTTCACAGATAATAATTCAACCTATCGGGACAACTATATTTTCACTTCAAAGGTGTGGGCAAAGTTTTTTCCGCTCATGGAATTAATCGGTAATATTTGCATGGTTGTCCTCATCTCTTATGGCGGATATCTTGTGATTTCCGGGCAGCTTGAATTAGGCGCACTTGTCGCTTTCTTCAGTCTTGTTTCGTATATCCTTGGACCGCTCGCGAACCTTGGTTTCATAATCAATATGTTCTCTCAAGCGAAGGCATCGGGGGAGAGACTATTGGAAGTTTTGGAGGCAAAAGAGGATATTAAACAGCTGGACCAGCCGCTTGGCACAAGAAAGATCAACGGGCATGTAACCTTTGATAGGGTTTCTCTTCAGTACGCAAAGGATGATGACATGGCTCTGAAGGATATCAGTTTCGATGCACCCCCAGGTAAAATTATCGGTCTGGTCGGCGGAACTGGATCTGGAAAAACGAGTATCACCCAGCTGATGACCCGTTTTTATGAACCTACATCAGGCAATATCTACATAGATGGCAAGCCTGTACAGGATTATGATTTAAGAACGCTGAGACAGCATATTGGATTCGTATTGCAAGAGGCATTTCTATTTTCTACGACAATCAAGGAGAATATTGCATACGGAAATCCGGATCAGGTGAGTCTCGACCAAATCGTGGATGCAGCTAAACGAGCTCAAGCCCACGACTTTATCATGGAGCTGCCTGATCAGTATGACACACTGCTTGGTGAACGGGGGATGGGACTGTCTGGAGGCCAAAAGCAGCGTATCGCAATTGCCCGTGCACTGCTGATCGATCCAAGCATCTTGATTCTGGATGATGCGACTAGTGCCGTTGACATGCAGACAGAAGTGAAGATACAAAAAGCATTGAAGGAAGTAATGAAAAACCGTACAACGTTCATTATTGCCCATCGTATATCATCGGTTAAGCATGCCGATGAGATTCTAGTGCTGGATGAAGGAGAAATCGCGGAACGGGGAACGCATGATTTCCTCCTGCGAAATGGCGGTTTATACCAACGTATCTACGATATTCAGTATCAGGATCAAAAAGCAATCATGCGTTCAGCACAGTAAGGGGGGAGACTATGGAAAACCTGCAATATACTAAGAAAAAGCATACAAACAGATTTCATTATTCCCAGGATCAGGCAATGGAGAAGCCCTTCGACTGGGGTCAAATCAGGCGGCTGCTTGGCTTTATGAAACCATACAGCAGGACACTTCTGCCAGGATCGATCATTACAATGCTGCTGTCCACACTTATCCGTTTGCTCATTCCAATTCTTATCGGTAAAGTTGCGATTGATATGGCTATCGCATCAGGGGATATCCGCTTCCTTATCTATCTGGTAGCTGGTATCGGATTACTGTATGTGCTCAACTATGTTGCCAATATACTGCGGATCAAATGGGTGAACATCCTTGGACAGCATGTCATTTACGATTTGCGGAAAACGTTATTCAGTCATATCCAGCATCTGTCGCATAGGTTTTTCGATACCCGGTCTGCTGGATCCATTCTTGTTCGGGTTCTTAATGATATTAACTCCTTGCAGGAGCTGTTCACAAACGGAATTATCAACCTATTGACCGATTCCGTTATGCTGATCGGTATCATAGCTATATTGTTCTTCCTAAGTCCGAAGCTGGCAATAGCAGTTCTCATTATCCTGCCACTCATGTTCTTTATCTCAACGAGGCTCAGAAGAAGCATCAGGCGCTCCTGGCAGCAAGTAAGGATGCAAAAATCACGCATGAATTCACATTTGAATGAAGCAATACAAGGCATTCGTGTCACACAATCTTATGCCCAGGAGCCGGAAAACACAGATTATTTCGAAGCGCTTAACCGGGATAATTTTGAAAGTGAACGAATTGCTACGAAAAAGAGTGCGTATTTTGGACCTTTCGTAGAGATGAGTAATGCTGTCGGTACAGTTATTCTGATCGCATATGGTGCTCATTTGATTTTATCTGATCAGATTGAAATCGGTACTTTCGTTACCTTTGCTTTCTTCTTAGGGATGTTTTGGGAGCCAATCTCCCGCTTAGGACAGATTTATAATCAGCTGCTTGTAGCGATGGCATCTTCTGAACGTATATTCGAGTTTCTCGATGAAGAACCGAATGTCGAGAATCGGAAGGATGCGAAGCCATTCCCGAATATTAAGGGAGATATCCGATTCGAGAAAGTTGTGTTTGCCTATAATTCTGATCGAATCGCACTTCACGAAATCGATTTGCATATGGAAGCAGGTCAAACGGTTGCACTCGTCGGTCATACGGGTTCAGGGAAATCTACTATCGCGAATTTGATCAGCAGATTTTATGATCCGACCGCTGGGGCGGTGAAAATAGACGGCGAGGATTTACGAGATGTGAAGCTGCAGGATGTAAGACAGCAAATCAGTGTCGTCTTACAAGATACATTCGTCTTCTCCGGTACGATTATGGAGAATATCCGCTTTGGTAATCCGGAAGCAACGGACGAACAAGTGAAAGAAGCTGCACGCATTGTCGGAGCGGATGATTTCATCCAGCGCTTGGCTGATGGCTATGAAACGGAAGTGGAAGAACGAGGAAATATCCTGTCAGCTGGAGAAAGGCAGCTCCTGTCATTTGCACGGACTATGTTAGCTGATCCGAGAATCATCATCCTTGATGAAGCCACTGCCAGTATTGATACGGAAACTGAGCTAAAAATACAGCATGCTTTGAAAACCTTGCTCCAAGGGCGCACAGCTATTATGATTGCTCATCGCCTATCCACAATAAGGGAAGCGGATAATATCATTGTGCTGGAACAAGGCCGTATTTTGGAACAAGGAAGCCATTTGAGGTTGATGGATGCTAGGGGCAAATATTACGAACTC
This sequence comes from Virgibacillus sp. 7505, assembly GCF_002272135.1. GTDB lineage: Bacteria > Bacillota > Bacilli > Bacillales > Amphibacillaceae > Terribacillus. Next base: position 145,206 of record NZ_NPBF01000021.1, read on the forward strand.
GTAAAAACACAATTCCAATCAGACGAAAAATAAGAAAGAGCGTGTCTCAGCTGAGGTACGCTCTTTCTTTTGGGTAATTTTTATTTCTCTGGGCATAACAAGAGGAGCGATTATCTTTACAGAAAGCAGGGATATACATTGTTTGCTTATGATAGTGTCATTTTAGCCCGGATGCTTACTTCTATGACGCTTGTCTTCCATATTATCTTCGCGACAATAGGTGTGGGTGTTCCATTGTTGATCAGCGCTGCTGAATATGTCGGTATACGGAAGAGAGATCCGAGTTATATTCTGCTCGCAAGGCGATGGACGCGAGGGTTCGTCATTATTGTAGCTGTCGGAGTAGTAACTGGTACGGCAATTGGTCTGCAGCTGTTTCTTCTGTGGCCTACATTCATGCAGATTGCAGGTCATGTCATCAGTCTGCCCCTTTTCATGGAGACTTTTGCATTCTTCTTTGAAGCTATTTTTCTCGGTGCTTATATTTATACTTGGGATCGTTTCAAAGGAAGATATACACATTGGTATCTTTCTTTGCCGGTCATTATTGGCGGAGGGATGAGCGCAGTATTCATAACTAGCGTGAACGCCTTCATGAATACCCCGCAAGGGTTCACGCTTGAAGGCAGGACAATAACGTCAGTCGAGCCTTTAAAGGCGATCTGGAATCCGGCCACTCCATCGAAGGTATTTCATGTTCTTACTTCTTCGTATATGACCAGTGCTGCTATTCTTGCCGCAATCACAGCATTCTTCATCTTGAAATACGGCAATAACAAATACTATAAAAAAGCACTGAAACTCACGATGATCGTGACATTAATTTTCTCCATATTCACCGCAATTGCAGGCGATACATCTGCTAAATTTCTTGCCACTTATCAGCCCGAGAAGCTGGCTGCGGCTGAATGGCATTTCGAAACGGAAAAGGGTGCTGACCTGATTCTTTTCGGTAGGCTGACGGAGGATAATGAAATCAAGGGGGCAATCCATTTGCCGAAGATACTCAGTTTTTTGTCCTTCGGTGATTTTAACAGTGAGGTCATTGGACTGGATAGGGTCGATGCTGATTTAATACCTCCATTATGGATTCACTATATGTTTGATTTGATGGTCACACTTGGAGCATATAGCATCATGATCAGTATGCTTTTCCTGCTGTTCATGTTCTGGAAGAAAAGGGATCAATATAATAAATGGGTGTTGCGTGCGATTGTAGTAAATGCTCCATTTGCTTTGCTTGCACTTGAATTTGGCTGGATTTATGCGGAGGTAGGGCGGCAGCCGTGGATTATGCGCGGGTACTTGCGAGTTGCAGAAGGGGCAGTCTCATCACCATATGTGCATTATGCCTTTGCCATGTTCCTAGTTTTATACGTACTGCTTGGAACATTTGTCACACTGATACTTGTCCGACTTTATAAGAAAAATCCAATCCAGAAAGAATGGGAACAGCGGTTTCCAGATACGTTATTTGGAGGTGATCAGCGATGAGCTACGAAGTATTAGGGCTATCGGCCTTATGGTTTTTCCTGTTTGCCTACCTGATTATCGCTTCAATTGATTTTGGGGCCGGTTTCTTTGCTTACTATGCCAAGCAGACAAAGAAAGATCATATTTTGAACCGTTTGATTGCCCGTTATCTATCTCCTGTCTGGGAAATCACAAATGTGTTCTTCATCTTCTTCTATTATGGACTGGCTGGTTTCTTTCCGGATGCGGGTTATTATTACGGATCCGCCATGCTTATACCAGGATCGATCATTCTAGTCCTGATTGGAATAAGGGGATCCTTCTATGCGTTTGAGAATTATGGCTCACGCAGCAGCTTGCTGTACACATTCCTTTATGGTGCCAGCGGTTTACTGATACCAGCAGCCATATCAACAGGACTGACGATTTCAGAAGGAGGCTTTTTACGCGAGGAGGGCGGAAGTGTCCATTTACGTTACACAGAGCTTCTCACAAACCCGTTCTCATGGGCGGTTGTATTCCTGGCGATCGTCTCTGTACTGTATATCAGTGCCAACTTCCTGACTTATTATGCTAATAAAGCAGGGGATGAACCTGCACGGAAAATATTGCGGTCATATGCGCTTTTCTGGTCTGCTCCGCAGATTATTGCAAGCCTGACGGCATTTATCGCTATCAGCAGGCAGAATCCTGAGCATTATAATAATATGCTCGACTTATGGTGGATGTTCGGCCTGTCCGTCTTATGTTTCTTAGGTGCGGTTTATTTCATTTATAAAGAAAGAAACTATGGTCTTTCCTTCATTTGTGTGATGCTGCAATTCTTCTTTGCTCTTCTTGGCTATGGGATCGGTCATATGCCGTATATTCTATATGATCAGATTCAAGTGACAGCTGATGCTACACTTCCGGAAATGGGTACTGCCCTGCTGCTTGCTTTCGGGGGAGGCTTACTCATGCTGATTCCATCATTGATCCTCGTCATGCGGATGTTCCTATTCGATGCAGAGTATGTAAAAGGAAAGAAATAATACAACCTTGACTGTTTGTGATAGACTAGGATTAGTTTATAGGATAGTGGAGGAAGAAAGATGAAGAGAGAGTTTGCAGTAATCGGATTAGGCCGCTTCGGAGGCAGCATCTGTATGGAATTGAGCCGGGAAGGATTCAACGTGCTCGCCATTGATATCGAAGAGGATAAAGTTAATGAATTTCGCAATATCGCATCTCATGCTGTGATTGCAGATACGACGGATGAACAAGTATTAAAAGAACTCGGTATCCGTAATATCGAGCATGTGATTGTGGCAATTGGGGAGAATATCCAAGCGAGTATACTGACAACATTAATGCTTAAGGAACTTGGTATTAAGAAGATAACTGTCAAAGCTCAAAATGATTATCACGAAAAAGTACTGAGCAAAATAGGCGCCGATCATGTTGTTCATCCGGAACGTGATATGGGTAGAAGAATCGCCCATAAAATAATTAGCAACAACATTCTCGATTACTTGGAACTCAGTGATGAACATAGCATCGTAGAAGTGCGTGCAGGTAAGAAAATGGCTGGCAGATCACTCATAGAGCTTGATATCCGAGCTGCATATGGCTGTAACGTAGTTGCTATAAAGCAGGCTAGTGATATAAACGTGAGCCCTTCGCCAGATGCGGAGCTTGAATCTGAAGATGTCTTGATTGTCATTGGTGCAGATCGTGATTTGGCACGCTTTGAGCGTTCTCTAGCAGATGATTGAACCCTTAACCCAAACAGTTGAACTGTTTGGGTTTTCTCATGTTCTAAAAAGGTTACATATAAAAGGAGGAAAAAAATGAAACGGGAGATGTTATCATGTTTGAAAGAAGAACCGGAGCAGTACTTGCTGACCAATTAGTCGATTGGGGTGTAGATCATATATACGGCATACCAGGCGATTCGGTAAATGAATTCATCAGTGATCTACATAAGAAAGAGGACGAATTAAAATTCATTCAAGTCCGTCACGAGGAAGCAGGAGCACTTGCTGCTGCTGCTTATGCCAAGCTTACCGGTAAGCTTGGTGTATGTCTGTCGATTGCAGGACCTGGAGCAGTCCACTTGCTTAATGGATTATATGATGCGCGCGAAGACAAAGCACCAGTTTTAGCTATCGTCGGACAAGTGCCTAGCAATGAGCTGGGTACTGGAGCTTTTCAGGAAGTAAAACTGGAGCAGATGTTTGAAGACGTCGCTGTTTTCAATGAAAGGGCAGAATCATTTGAACAGCTGCCCGATCTTTTGAATCAAGCAATCCGGGAAGCGTATGCCAATTCAGGAGTCAGTGTGCTTGTAGTCTCGGATGATTTATTCGCCGAGAAGCACCCGGAAAAGCCCGGTAAAACATCTGCCAATTATGCAAAACCAAGAATTGCTCCTGCTAGGCAAGATCTTGAGGAAGCAGTCAAATTGATCAATAAAGCAAAAAAACCGATAATTTTAGCGGGAAAAGGGGCAAAACACGCTCGTACGGAGCTGCTCACATTTGCAGAGCATATCAAGTCTCCGATTATTTTAAGCCTTCTGGCCAAAGGGATCATTCCTGACCATCATAGTTACTGCTTGGGGCAGCATGGGCAGATAGGAACTACACCATCTTATGAGGCGATTAATGAAGCGGATTTGCTGCTGCTTGTTGGTACAAGCTTCCCGTATCGTTCGTTCTTGCCGGACAATCTGCCAGCAATCCAAATTGATAACAAGGCAAGTGCAATTGGAAGTATCTATCCTGTCGAGGTCGGTTTGCCGGGTGATGCAAAAGAAGTGCTAGAAGAGTTGACAATGGCTGCCGAGGAAAAGGCTGAGACGGATTATATCGAAAAATACCAAGCTAAAATGAAAGAATGGCATACACAGCTTCAACTCCAGAAGAAAAGGGAGGAATCACCAATCCAGCCTCCGCAAATTATGTATGCTTTAGAAAAGAATATGGATAAAGATGCTGTCATTTCATCCGATGTAGGCAATGTAACTGTTTGGACTACGCGGTATCTGCCTTTGACACAGCAGGATTTTGTTGTTTCAGGTCGGCTTGCAACGATGGGCTGCGGACTGCCTGGAGCAATTGCTGCCAAAATGGCATATCCCGATAAGCAGGCAATAGCCATATGCGGGGACGGCGGCTTCAGCATGAATATGCAGGACTTTGTCACTGCGGTAAAATACGATCTGCCAGTGAAAGTAATCGTCCTTAATAACAGTCAGCTTGGTTTAATCAAATTCGAACAGGCAACGATCGGTTCATCCAACTACGGAATTGATATGGGAGAAATGAATTTCGCTCAATTCGGTCAATCCTGCGGAGGCGAGGGCTACCGAGTGGAAAAATTCGAAGACTTAGAGACGAGTATCAAGCAAGCATTCCTCTCCGATAAACCAGCAATTATTGATGTGGTGATTGAAGATATGGCGCCGCTGCCAGGGAAAATTTCTTATCAGCAGGCTGTGAAATATACCGAATATCTGATAAAAGAATTCTTCTCCACCGGGAAAATAGAGCTCCCGAATATGAAGGAGTCAGTAAAACGTCTATTGAAATAAGAAAAGCCTGAGCGATAAGCTCAGGCTTTTTATTATACTTCCATGATGATAGGAAGTACCATTGGGCGGCGTTTTGTTTTTTCGAACAAGAACGGCGCAATTGTATCTGTAATTTCATTTTTGATTTCAGACCATTGTGTTGTTTTTCTTTCCATCACTTTATTCAAATGAGCAGAAACGATTTTTTGTGCCTCATTGATAAGGTCTTCTGATTCACGCATGTATACAAATCCGCGAGAGATGATATCCGGACCGGAAGCGATGCGGAATTCTTTCATATTAATGCTGACAACAACGATGACTAGTCCCTCTTCGGAAAGGATGCGGCGATCACGTAATACGATATTACCGATATCACCAATACCGCTGCCGTCCACATAAATGGAACCGGATGGAATCTTACCTGCAATGGCAGCACTATCTTTGCCTAATGCCAATACATCTCCGTTATCCATGATGAATGAATTTTCTTCGCTAATTCCAGTAAGCTTACCAAGTTTCATATGCTCTACTAGCATGCGGTATTCCCCGTGAATTGGCATGAAGTATTTCGGATTCATCAGGCGTAGCATTAGCTTCTGTTCTTCTTGACTGCCGTGACCGGAAGTGTGGATGTTATTCAATGCGCCATGGATAACATCAGCTCCTGCACGATATAGCATATTGATGATACGGCTAACGCTGATTGCGTTACCCGGAATCGGTGAAGACGAGAAGACAACCGAATCACCAGGCTGAATTTGAATCTGACGATGTGTTCCGTTGGCAATACGAGAAAGTGCAGCCATCGGTTCACCTTGTGAACCCGTACATAGGATAACAACTTCATTCGCTGGCAGACGATTGATCTGATGCGAATCAATGAATGTTTCCTTCGGTGCATTGATGAATCCAAGTTCGATACCAAGGTTGATGTTTGTTTCCATGCTTCTTCCGAAAATGGCAACTTTACGACCTGTTTTCACAGCTGAATCAATTACTTGCTGCAACCGATGGATATTGGAAGCAAAAGTAGCGAAAATCAAGCGGCCATCGACACGTCTGAAAATATCGCTGATACTTTCACCAACAACACGTTCAGACATGGTGAATCCTGGTACTTCACTGTTCGTTGAGTCGGATAGTAAGCAAAGTACGCCTTCTTTGCCGATTTCAGCCATTTTAGCTATGTCAGCTGGCTGGCCGACTGGAGTGAAATCAAATTTGAAGTCACCAGTATGCACGATGTTGCCAGGAGGGGTCTTGACGACTACACCGAACGATTCTGGAATACTATGTGTTGTACGGAAGAAGCTGACAGAAGTCTTTCTGAACTTGATGATGTCATCTTCCCCATAAATGTTAAGCTTGGCATTACGCAAGAGGCCGTGCTCATCCAATTTATTTTTGATCATTCCCATTGCAAGTTTCCCTGCATAAATCGGAATGTTCACTTCTTTCAAGAGGTAAGGTACGCCGCCGATGTGGTCCTCGTGACCATGAGTAATGAACAAGCCTTTGATTTTGTCCTGGTTTTGTACGATGTAAGTGAAATCAGGAATAACATAATCGATACCGAGAAGCTCGTCCTCAGGGAATTTGATTCCTGCATCGATGATGATGATTTCATCCTGGAATTGGACCCCATACATGTTTTTGCCGATTTCTCCGAGTCCGCCGATGGCAAAAACAGCTGTTTGGTCATTTTTTACGAATTTCATTTCGCTTGCTCCAATTTGAAGTCTTCGGATTGCTTCTCATATGCAAGATGCGCTTCATCGAGCGGCTGGATGAACTCGATGTTGATGTCGCGATCTGCTAATGTGTTACGTACCTGTCTTACACTTTCCGCTTCCATGTACAAGCTTTTAGAACGCTCGCGTACAGGAATTTCGGATGGGTTTTCCTGATAAAATACTTTAAATACCATATCTATCTCTCCTATTCTTATGGTTGACAATTGCTTTATATCCATAACGAACGGAGCAAGTCTGTTTAAGAACCGAATTGCTGGCGTATTGCTATTCAGTTAGATCTTGTCCGCACGTAGTAGGCACTCGTCGTTTTTGGCCAAATAAATCTTTCCACCGTTTCTTTAACTTTTCCTTCAAACGCTTGAGCACACGAAGCAACTCCTTTCGTTTCGAGAAAAGCAAGAAAAAACGTTTACCCGTCCAATCCCTCTTACTTACAGTATAGTATGAAAACGCTAAGATGAAAACAAAAACACAGCATACTTTCAAAAAAACTGCCGATAAAAGGAAGGGAAGGTTGTTTTCTCTTGGGATTCATGTAAAGATATTTTTCGACGAACCTGCATAACTTATACTCGATTATAAGAAGTAGAGAAGAAAGATGCAAGGGCAGGAACGACTAGGAGGAGGATGTACTATGGAGAAGAGAATCGTATTCCTTGATATCGATGGCACTATTCTGAATACAAAGGGTGAAATTCCTCAGGCAACAAAAGAAGCTGTTCAGGCATTGAAGGAGAATGGTCATTACGTTGCAATAGCGACAGGGCGGGCTCCGTTCATGTTTGAGGAAATCCGTAAAGAGCTTGGTATTAATTCCTTTGTAAGCTATAACGGTCAGTACGTCGTTTTCGAAGATGAAGTTATCTATCGTAATCCAATCAAAAGGGAGCATTTGCTGCATTTGTATGATGAAGCATCCGGGAAAGAGCACGCGATGGTGTTTATGGGAGATACGATCATGAAGGCTTCGGAAACGGATAATGAATTTGTGCGTGACAGCCTGGCGTCCCTTGGGTTTACATATCCGGAAATTGATAAAGACTATTTCCATCATGAACCAATTTACCAAGCTCTTCTATTTTGTGAGGCAGATGATCAAGAAGAATATTCCTCCCATCATAACCATGTCCGGTTCATTCGATGGCATCCGCTTTCCTGTGATGTCCTGCCTGGTGATGGTTCCAAGAAAATCGGGGTTATGAAGTTGCTGGAAGCAGCAGGCCTTTCTGTACAGTCAGCATATGCTTGCGGAGATGGACTGAATGATTTGGAGATGATCGAATTTGCGGGTACTGGCATTGTGATGGGGAATGCAGTGCCGGAATTGAAGGAGCTGGCTGACATCCAGACCGCCCATGTGGATGAAGACGGACTTGCGCTTGGCCTGAAAGAGGCTGGGTTGATATAAAAAATGCGCACTCTCCGTGAGTGCGCATTTTTTTTATAATTCAATCGGTTTAGAGTTATCCGGCTGTGCGAAAGGATCCTCTTTATTAATTCGATCATAGAACATCGTTCCGTTTAAATGATCGATTTCATGCTGGAAGACAACAGCTGCATAGCCTTTAAGGCGCAGTTTGACTTCTTTACCTTCCAATGTGACAGCTTTGACTGTTATCCGGGAATACCGAGGTACATACCCAGGGATTTCACGATCAACCGAAAGGCAGCCTTCACCGCTCATCAAATACGTATGTTCGACAGAATGACTGACGATTTTCGGATTGAAAAGGCCGTATTCATAGAAGGTACCATTAGGATCTTCGAAATAGACAGCTATCATGCGCTTGGAAATGCCGATTTGTGGTGCCGCAAGTCCTACGCCGGGACGCAGATCATACTTCGTCGCAATGTCCTCATCCTGGCTGTTCTTCAAGTATTCGAGCATATCTGTCAATGTTTGCTTATCTTCTTCCGATGCAGGCAGTTCCACTGCTTCTGCAACTTGCTCTAGAATCGGATTGCCTTCACGGATAATATCTTCCATGGTAATCATGCTGATCACTCCTTGCACTGTTACTTTTCCGTTCTATAGTGTATCACAAGAATGTCTGTCTGACACAAGAACAAGTTTGAGGACTCGTTTATCGTATTTCTTTCACGAATTTTCTGTTTGGTATACAATGTAGGGGAATACATAGAAGCTGTGGGAAACATGGCAGAGGAGGATACGTTTTGCGCAAGTTAGGATTAGGCATACTCCTGATGGGGAGCGCTGTGGGACTCACTGCATGTAATAATGCGTCGCCGGAGGAACAGGTATACAATCATTTGGAGGAGACTGTATCTCTGGAATCAGGATATGTCGAACAGCAAGAGTCTTTGGCAGATTTGGAAAAGAAAGAACAGGACTTATATAATGAAATTTTGCAGCTGGGTACAGATGAACTGGACCAAATCAAGAGTAAATCCCAGGAAGCAATCGACGTGATCGGACAGCGTAAAGATGCGCTTGCGAAAGAAAAAGAAAGCTTGGATAAGGCGGAAGCTGAATTCGAGGAAGTGGATTCTATCATTGATGAGCTGGAAAACGATGATGCAAAGCAGAAGGCACAGACACTATATGAAACGATGGAGGCACGTTACAGTGCATATGACAAACTCCATGAAGCATATACGAAAGTGTTGGATGAAGATAATACCCTGTATGACATGTTCCAGCAAGATGACATTACGCAGGATGAATTAACCAGCCAAATCGAAAAGATTAATGCAGGTTATGAAGAAATCAAATCGGCCAATGAAGAGTTCAATACTCAGACAGAGGCATTTAATGAGCAAAAACAGCAGTTTTATGAAGCTGCGGGTCTGAATGTAAAGAACCAATAAGGAGGAACCCTTTTCCCAGAGTGGGAAAAGGGTTTTTTTAATTGTACTGATACAGTGTTAACATATTGTGTAGTACAGTTGAGGATTAGAGAATTGCGAAGATTTCTTTAATACCGTTTTCATAAATTCTTAGCAATATCTAATCTAAGTTGTTGACGTTTTCCGGCAAGATAAGCTAAACTATAACAGGACATGAATTGTATCACTATTTGTTATCATGATTTATGTAACAGTTTTGTGTACTTCTGTTGTAACCGGTTAAACGAGGGGATGCAGCGGGTACAGTAAACTATTGTGGTACTTCCAGTGTTTTTGGAAAGGCTATTACAGTAAATATAGTTCTAGGAAGGATAGGTGACTAGCTTTGAAACGTACGCTAGAAGGTATTGAAGAACAGTTTGAAATGCTTCAGATCCTTAACGAAAATGGCGAAGTTGTAAACGAAGAAGCTTTGCCGGATTTGTCAGATGAAGAATTGAAGGAATTAATGCACAGAATGGTGTATACGCGCATCCTTGATCAGCGCTCCATTGCATTGAATAGACAAGGTAGACTAGGATTCTATGCTCCTACAGCAGGTCAGGAAGCGTCCCAGCTTGGTACGCATTTCGCTTTGGAGAAAGAAGATTTCATCTTGCCTGGTTACCGTGATGTACCGCAGCTTATCTGGCACGGTCTTCCACTTTATCAAGCATTCCTATTTTCCCGTGGTCACTTCCATGGAAACCAATTCCCTGAAGGTGTGAACGCGCTAAGCCCGCAGATCATCATCGGTGCTCAGTATACTCAAGCAGCTGGTGTTGCATTAGGTATGAAACGCCGCGGCAAGAAATCCGTTGCAATCACTTACACAGGTGACGGCGGTACTTCTGAGGGAGACTTCTACGAAGGTATGAACTTTGCAGCAGTATATGATGCACCGGCTATCTTCGTTGTACAAAACAACCATTTCGCGATCTCTGTTCCACGTGAGAAACAGACTAAAGCGAAAACGTTGGCACAAAAAGCAGTTGCAGTTGGCATTCCTGGAATCCAAGTAGACGGTATGGACGTACTTGCTGTATATGCAGCTACAAAACAAGCTCGTGAACGTGCGATCAACGGTGAAGGTCCTACTTTGATCGAAACACTTACTTACCGTTACGGCCCGCATACAATGGCTGGTGATGACCCAACTCGCTACCGTACAGAAGAAATGGATACTGAGTGGGAAAGACAAGATCCATTGGTACGTTTCCGCAAGTACTTGGAAGCAAAAGGCCTATGGTCGGAAGAAGAAGAAAACAAAGTGATCGACCAAGCGAAAGAAGAAATCAAAGCTGCGATCAAAGATGCGGATAACTATCCGAAAATGAAAGTATCCGACTTGATCAACAACATGTACGAAGTACTTCCTTCTAACCTTGAAGAACAATTGGAAGTGTACAAAGAAAAGGAGTCGAAGTAAGTCATGGCACAAATGACAATGATCCAAGCAATCACTGATGCTCTCCGTACGGAACTGAAGAATGACGAAAACGTTATGGTCTTCGGGGAAGACGTTGGTAAAAACGGCGGCGTATTCCGTGCTACTGAAGGTCTGCAAGCTGAATTCGGCGAGGACCGCGTATTCGATACACCACTTGCAGAATCTGCAATCGGCGGTATGGCTGTAGGTCTTGCGATCGAAGGCTTCCGTCCAGTACCTGAAATCCAATTCTTTGGCTTCGTATACGAAGTTATGGATGCAATCAGCGGACAATTGGCTCGTTTGCGCTACCGTTCCGGTGGCACGCAAAACGCTCCTGTCACAATCCGTGCGCCATTCGGCGGCGGTGTGCACACTCCTGAGCTGCACGCGGATTCCCTTGAAGGACTTATGGCACAACAGCCTGGTCTTAAAGTTGTTATCCCATCCAACCCTTATGATGCAAAAGGTCTTTTGATCTCTGCGATCCGCGATAACGATCCAGTTATCTACCTTGAGCACATGAAACTTTACCGTTCATTCCGTGAAGAGGTTCCTGAAGAGGAATACACAGTTGAAATCGGTAAAGCTGCTGTTAAACGTGAAGGTACTGATGTAACATTGATCGCTTATGGCGCAATGGTTCAAGCTTCTTTGAAAGCTGCAGAAGAACTTGAGAAAAACAATGTATCTGCTGAAGTAATCGACTTGCGTACTGTAAGCCCGATCGATCTTGATACAGTTCTTGCATCTGTTAAGAAAACTGGCCGTGTTGTAGTTGTGCAGGAAGCACAGCGTCAAGCTGGTATCGCTGCTCACTTGATCTCTGAGATCCAAGAGCGCGCTATCCTTCATCTTGAAGCACCAGTTATGCGTGTTGCAGCACCGGATACTGTTTTTGCTTTCTCACAAGCAGAAGAAGTATGGCTTCCAAACCATAACGACATCGTGGAAAAAGCGAACGAAGTAATCAATTTCTAAAAGCAGAATCAGGAGGTAATTATTTTGGCTTTCGAATTCAAAATGCCGGATATCGGTGAAGGTATTCACGAAGGTGAAATCGTAAAATGGTTCGTCAAAGAAGGCGACACAGTAGCAGAGGACGACGTACTTTGCGAAGTCCAAAACGATAAAGCAGTAGTTGAAATCCCATCTCCTTATGAGGGTACAGTAAGCAAGATCTCTGTAGGTGAAGGTGAAGTAGCAATCGTTGGTGATACACTTATCACATTCGATGGCGAAGCTGGCGATGCAGCTGGCGGAGATGCTCCGGCTCCAGCTGAGCAGGAACAGACTTCCATCCAAGCTAATGGTACGGAATCCAACGAAACTGTTGAAAAAATCAAAGAAGAAGGTCCTAAAGCTGAAGCTGGCGAAGCTCCATCTGGCGATCTAATCATCGCAATGCCTTCTGTACGCAAATATGCTCGTGAGCAAGGTGTAGACATCAAACAAGTATCTGGTTCTGGTAAAGGCGGCCGTGTACTAGCTGAAGATATCGACAGCTTCAAAAACGGCGGCGCTGCGAAAGCTGCACCACAAGCTGAAGCTGCTCAAGAGCCTGCTGCTGAACAAAAACAGTCTGCTCCAGTTGTTTCTGGTGATGAATACCCTGAATCCAGAGAGAAAATGAGCGGTATCCGTCGTGCGATCGCTAAGGCGATGGTTACTTCCAAAACTACAGCTCCTCACGTTACGTTGATGGATGAAGTAGATGTAACTGAGCTTGTTGCTCACCGTAAGAAATTCAAAGCTGTTGCAGCTGAAAAAGAAATCAAGCTAACGTATCTTCCTTACGTTGCCAAAGCGCTTGTTTCTGTATTGAAAAACTTCCCGATCTTGAACTCTTCCATCGACGATGCGACAGACGAGATCGTTACAAAACATTATTACAACATCGGTATCGCAGCTGACACTGAAAAAGGTCTTCTTGTACCAGTTGTGAAAAATGCGGATCGCAAGTCCATCTTTACTATTTCCCAGGAAATCAACGAGCTTGCTGTTAAAGCGCGTGATGGAAAACTTGCTCCGAATGAAATGAAGGGTGCTTCCAGCACTATCTCTAACATCGGTTCTGCAGGCGGTCAGTGGTTCACTCCGGTAATCAACTACCCTGAAGCAGCAATCCTAGGTGTTGGACGTATTGCTGAAAAAGCAATCGTTAAAGACGGCGAGATCGTTGCAGCTCCAGTGCTTGCACTTTCTCTAAGCTTCGACCATAGAATCGTTGACGGTGCAACTGCTCAAACAGCAATGAACCACTTGAAACGTCTATTGGCTGATCCACAACTAATCATGATGGAGGGATAAGAAATGGTAGTAGGAGACTTCCCAATCGAATTAGATACTCTTGTGGTAGGTGCGGGACCTGGCGGCTATGTAGCTGCCATCCGCGCTGCACAAGAAGGTCAAAAAGTAACAGTAGTAGAAAAAGGAAACCTTGGCGGTGTTTGTTTGAACGTCGGCTGTATTCCTTCCAAAGCATTGATCCAAGCGGGTCACAAAGCGGAATACGCTCATGGTGATGCAGATCTTGGTATCTCTACTGAAGGTGCAAAAGTAGACTTCTCAAAAGTACAGGCTTGGAAAGCTAGTGTTGTAAACAAGCTTACTTCCGGTGTTGGCAGTCTATTGAAAGGCAACAAAGTAGACGTTGTAAGCGGTGAAGTTTACTTCGTAGACAAAAACACTGTTAAAGTAATGGATGAGAAGAGCTCTCAGACTTACACTTTCAACAACTGTATCATTGCAACTGGTTCTACACCGATCGAGCTTCCAAGCTTCAAATACTCTGATCGCGTACTAGATTCTACTGGTGCACTTAACCTGAAAGAAATTCCTAAGAAACTCGTTGTTATCGGCGGCGGTTACGTAGGAATCGAGCTTGGTACTGCTTATGCTAACTTCGGTACTGAAGTTACTGTCCTTGAAGGATTGAAAGACATCCTTGGTGGTTTCGAGAAACAAATGACTTCCCTTGTTTCCCGCAGACTTAAGAAAAAAGGCGTTAACATTGTTACAGAAGCTATGGCTAAAGGCGTTGAAGAAACAGCTGACGGCGTAAAAGTAACATATGAAGCAAAAGGTAAAGAAGAAACTATCGATGCTGATTATGTACTTGTTACAGTTGGTCGTCGCCCTAACACTTCCGAACTAGGTTTGGAAGGAGTAGGTATCAAGATGACTGACCGAGGTCTTATCGAAATCGATGAGCAGTGCCGTACAAACATCGAAAACATTTATGCAATCGGTGATATCGTAGAAGGCCCGCCACTTGCACACAAAGCTTCTTACGAAGGTAAGATCGCTGCGGAAGCAATCAGCGGCAAACCATCTGCTATCGATTACAATGGTATTCCGATGGTAGTCTTCTCCGAGCCTGAACTTGCTTCTGTAGGTCATACAGAGCAGTCTGCTAAAGATGCTGGCTACAAAGTAAAAGCTTCTAAATTCCCATTTGCTGCAAATGGTCGTGCGCTATCTCTTAACGACAGTGATGGTTTCATGAAACTTATCACTCGTGAAGAAGACGGTGTTATCCTTGGTGCTCAAATCGCTGGTCCAAACGCGAGCGATATGATTGCTGAGCTTGGCCTTGCGGTTGAATCTGGAATTACGGCGGAAGATATTGCACTTACAATCCATGCTCACCCATCTCTTGGTGAGATCACTATGGAAGCTGCTGAAGTTGCAATCGGCACACCTATCCATATCGTAAAATAATAAAGAGAGAGCCTATCCTTCGGGGATAGGCTCTTTTTTTATTTCTCCATATAATCTGTCTACTTTAAAGTTGTTGCCAGTAAACCAATCCTCTATGTTTAGTTCCAATCGTTTACCTCGAGATAATGCTGTCATTAATTGTTTGGTTTTAAAAGAGTAAGCAAAGGTATGTAATGTACCAAACAGCCGATTATAGTCTTCGAAGAAAAGGGGAGAAGCGGGATCAGAAAACAAATCAAATAATTCCTGCTGTGACATTGTGGAGGTTTTAGTGTTCAGAAGGAATTTTTCCCGCTTAGCGGAACTTGTCATATCTTGTCGATTTAATGCTTCTAAATCGCTGTGCTTAAAGTGGTTGACGCAGTTTAAACCTGCTCTTGAAGACAGGACGCAAACCTTCTCAGGAGTGACTTCAATGACAGCGTGCGTACCCTTTGCGTCTCCAACTGAGAAGTTGTAGCAAGCTGCATGCGGCAGCTCTTTGAATAGATCGATGACCTGCTGAGTTGTTTCGCACGTATCAAGAGCGATTCTAAGAACAGTCCAAGCAGATAGGCCTTTACGGTATCCCTGATTACTGACAAAGTGCAGGCCTATTGTCAACCCTTTTTCGTTTACCCCATCATGTCTGCCAATTAACTGCAGATTATAGCCAATCGATCCATATGCCTCTTCTGGCGCTATAAAACTAAGGCAATGATCGTAAAGGGAGGGGCTGAAATCATAATTGCGTACGTAGTGGTACTGATCAACATAAGCAGAACAGCCAAGAGCATGCGGCCTTGGCATATTATAACCACTGAATTGTACAGCCGCTTCCTTTAGCGTCATACTCAAGCCATCTGCCAAACCCTGCAGTTCATCTATTAAGTGAGGAGCATACTCCGAAAACAAAGCTTTAATTTCTTCATAATCTGATTTCTGAGAAGAAAGCTGGCTGAATTGCTGGAGTATCGGGTTTTTAATATAAACAGCAGCCGTTTTCTTACCTATTTCATATATACTTCCTCTAGCCTGTATGATGGCAGCTTGTATTTCTTCCATTAAATCACCTCTTCTGCAGAATAAAGTTCGATAAAATACTAAAAAAATCCTGCCAAAAGAAAAGACAGGGGAATTAATCCTCTGTCTTTTTCGTAGATTGTTTTGGTGTGTTATCCAGATTCAAACGTTGTGCTTCTTTTTTTAGGGTAATGATAAGCGATATAACGACTAAAATCAAAATGATCGCAAATGGAAAGGCAGCAATAATCGAAGCAGTCTGCAATGCGCCTAAACCATCCTCACCGCCAACCCACAATAGTATTGCAGCAGTTGCGGACTGAACCAATCCCCAAATCAATTTCACTGTCTTAGAAGGATTCAGATCACCATTCGTCGTCTGCATACCTAAAACGAATGTGGCAGAGTCTGCGGAAGTGATGAAGAAAGTCGCTATCAGCAGCAATGCTAATACCGAAAGGATCATACCGCCAGGAAGCTGTGTCAGCATAGCGAACAATCCTACTTCTTCACCAAGTGCTGAAATGTCGCTAAACAGATCGATGTTTTGGAAGTATTCCATATTGATTGCAGTAGATCCAAAAACAGCGAACCATATTGCGCCAAATATGGTCGGAACAAGAAGTACACCAGTAACGAATTCTCTAATTGTACGTCCTTTTGATACTCTGGCAATAAAAGTTGCGACAAATGGTGCCCATGCTATCCACCATGCCCAGTAGAACAATGTCCAATCTCCAATCCAGGAGTTATCTGTATCATATGGCGTTAAACGCAAGCTCCATTCAGGAAGATGCTGCACGTATTGTCCAAACGATGTGACAAAGGAATCAAGAATAAAATTAGTTGGTCCCAGCAAGAGTACAGCGAGCATTAGCAAAACAGCAAAGATTATATTAGCATTACTAAGAATTTTAATTCCCCTGTCCAGGCCGCTGAGCGCAGAACCAATAAATAGTACAGTAACAATTACGATAATAAGCAACTCAGTGGTGAATGTCGGTTCAATTCCTTCGAATAGATAAGAAATCCCGCCACTAATTTGTATTGCGCCAAGACCAAGTGAAGTAGCTACACCAAAAATTGTCGCAAATACAGCAATTATATCAATTACTTTTCCAAGTGGACCAAATACTCGTTTTCCGAATACTGGTTCCAGGATTGCACTTATCACACCGCCGCTTGATCGTTTGCGGAAGGTGAAATAGGCAATTGCCAAAGCAAGAGTAGCGTATATTGCCCAGGGATGCAGACCCCAGTGGAAAAAGCTATAGGAGATGGCGGTCGTACCAGCTTCAGCAGTTCTTGCTTCATCGACCACGCTCGGAGGAGAGTTAAAGTGGTTAAGAGGTTCAGATGCTCCCCAGAATACCAAACCGATGCCCATACCAGCACTAAATAGCATCGCGAACCAAGATATGTAACTATATTCCGGTTCATCCTCTGGCTTACCTAATGTGATTTTTCCATACTTAGAGAAAATAAGGAAAAATGCAAAACCTAATAGAAGTGTAGCAGTTATTAAGTAGAACCACCCAAAACGGTCGACAAGAAAATCTTGAATTACAGTTGTAACATTATTTACGTTTCCGTTTGGAAGTAGAGACTCTGGAATGCTTCCCCAAATCAAGAAAGCAATGACTATTCCCATACCCCACCAAAAAACGCTTGTTGTTTTCTTCATAAAACAATCCTTTCTGCTTTAAAGCTCGTATAATTTGCGTAAATGACCATTATAACAACCTCTACTTCAAGTTCCTACCCATTCCGACAAATTAGTAAACCATGACCAGTACATTTCTACTAAACTCGACACGATACGATCTTCTTGCATTACAACTCCAAAACTTTCCTCTATAATGGCAGTATTATGTAAAAGTGGAGGTTTTTCTAGTGAAGAGATTCTTAGTATTTCCCATGCTCCTCTGCCTATCCGGCGTGTTGATCAGCGGTTGTGCCAGCTCGGAGCAGACGAGTACTGAGTCAAATCAAGCCGCAAGTACGGAGGGTGCTGCATCCGAACAGAATCAAACTGCGGAAAAAAATGCAGATCAGCAGGAAGCTGACGAGAAACAGGAGGAACAGCAAGAACCGGAATATAAAGTTTCGGAAGTCTCTTCTATTGTACCGATTGACGATGCCGAACCGCAGGTCGCACTTCTGACATTCGATGACGCTCCCGACAAACATGCGCTTGAAATAGCTGAATCGTTGAAGGAAGCTGATGCACCAGCAATATTTTTCGTGAATGGTCACTTTTTGACAACTGATGAACAAAAGGAAACATTGAAGAAGATTCATGACATGGGGTTTGCAATCGGGAACCATACCTACAGTCATGCCAATCTGAATGATCTGACCGACGAAGAAGTAAAAGAGGAAATTCTCAAAGTGAACGAAGAGGTCGAGGAGATCATTGGAGAAAAACCTGAATTCTTCAGAGCTCCGTTTGGAGAGAATACAGACTACAGCAGACAGCTGGCTGAAGATGAGGGAATGACGGTGATGAACTGGACTTATGGATACGATTGGGAAAGCCAGTATCAGGACAGTGATGCTTTAGCGGATATCATGGTAAACACGGAACTGCTAGGCAATGGAGCCAATCTCCTCATGCATGATAGAGAATGGACAGCTCAAGCTGTACCAGACATTGTGACAGGCTTGAAAGATAAAGGCTATAAGCTTGTGGAACCAGATACAATAGAGCGACCTTCATAAAAAAACTCCCCATACGGGGAGTTTTTTATTGGAAAGCATGGTGTTCTTTGATAACGCGGATATATTCAATCGATTCATCCATCAAACCTTGTACCGGCAGGCCGGCTTCCAGATTTCTTTTTATATAGCTGATATTATCGATACTGATGATTTCACCTGGAATGAAAATCGGGATTCCTGGCGGATAGACCATGATGGATTCAGCACTGATCCGGCCTTCTGCTTCTGCAAGCGGAATTGCTTCTATATCTGCATAAAAAGCATCTCGGGGACTTAAGGATAAGACAGGTATTTCTGGTATAGATACCTCAATTTCGACTGCAGAAATCTGTGCTTGACGAAGGTCTGCTAAATCTGTCAATGCATCTATAAGCTGCTGGATTTCCACAACAGTATCAGCCGGTGTTATCAAAAACAGCAAGTTATACAAGTCGGATAGTTCAACCTCGATATTTTTTTCTTTTCGCAGCCAGCGTTCTGCTTCGCTGCCGGATATACCGAGCTGTTTTACCGACACAAGCAGTTTGGTGGGATCCATGGCAAAAGCAGCCTCTGACCCAAGGATTTCCTCACCAGCACAATATAGGCCTTCTATGGCGTTGATGCTATGCCGAGCATCATTTGCCAGCCGGATGGCATGTTCGTTCATCTCTTGACCTTCGGTGGCAAGCTGGCGGCGTGCTGCATCCAAAGAAGCGAGAAGTATATAAGAAGTACTCGTCGAAGTAAGCATGGAAAGGACCGTTTGAACCTGTTCATGACGTACCAAACCCTCGCGCAGATTCAAAATGGAGCTTTGCGTCAGTGAACCTCCCAGTTTGTGGACACTGGTTGCAGCAAGGTCTGCTCCTGCAGCCATGGCTGATACAGGCATTTCATCGTGAAAGTGAATGTGAACACCATGTGCTTCATCAACTAGAACAGGGACTTCATAACTGTGGGAAATCTCTACGATACGTGCTAAATCGGCAGCAACACCAAAGTAGGTCGGATTGATGACGAGAACAGCTTTTGCATCCGGATTCGCTTCCAATGCTTTTTCTACGGCTTCCGGAGTGATACCGTGCGATATACCTAGCTTATCATCCACTTGAGGATGTACGAAGACAGGTATCGCTCCAGAGAAGATGAGCGCGCTGGTCACGGATTTATGGACGTTCCGTGGGACGATGATCTTATCTCCTGGTTTACATACACTCATTACCATTGCCATGATCGGAGTGCTTGTTCCCTGGACCGAAAAGAACGTATAGTCCGCTCCGAAAGCTTTAGCAGCAAGCTGTTGTGCTTCTTGGATCATCCCATGGGGGTGATGTAAATCGTCCAGAGGTTCTATATTTATCAAATCGATGGAAAGAGCATTCTCACCTATAAATTCCGAGAATTCTTTATCCATTCCTTTGCCGGTTTTATGTCCTGGTATATGGAACTGTAACGGTTTGTTCGCCGCATGCTTGCGCACACCATCGAACAGTGGTGCTTGATCTTGTGAAAACATCTTAGCTGACACCTCTTTACAAGTTAAAAACAAAAGAATTATAGCAAAACTGCGACACGATTACTAGCGTCGCATGGAAAGTTATTTTCGTGTTACACTATTATCCAGGGAAAAGGAGGGATAGAATGAATTACAGCTATCCAATTGATGAAACATGGACGAAAGAGGAAATCATTGACGTAGTGAATTTCTTCTCGTTAGTGGAGCGTACATATGAAGATGGAAGTGTACGGGAAGATCTGCTGCTCGCGTATGAACGTTTCAAGAAAGTTGTACCTTCAAAATCAGAAGAAAAACAGCTGGACGCTAAGTTTCAAAAGGATTCTGGTTATTCCAGCTATAGAGCAGTCCAGAAAGCTAAGGCTGCTTCACCTGGGGCAAAAATAAATATGTAAAAAATCCCTTCCTCTTACAGGAAGGGATTTTTCTTATGCGGGCTCGTAAGCAGCCTGTTCGTAAAGGATAGCTGTATGTTTTAGGACATCCTGACATACCTTAAGGAAAGCTTCCTTAGAAGCAAGCGCAGGGTCATCAGGCCGCAAATGAATCCCGCATACTAGTTCTGCTTTTTTGACATGCTGCAGTCGATCTGCAATTTTGTCGTATAACTCATCGGAAATAGGAGAAGCATCGGGTTTCATATGATCCATTGACCAGACGTAATGAGAAGGAATGGATTCGAGAATCTGCTTTTTTGCTTCTGTCATTTTCTGACCGAGTGTTTCCTTTAACGGGCTTTCATAAATAAGGGCAAACTGAACGAAAACATGTGTACCCCACAACCCTACTTGAAAATGAGGCAGCTTTTTATATCCGCGTTTGCTGGATGCAAGAGCGGACCATGTGTCGTTCGGTGCGTTCTTCGTGCGTCGTGCATGCTTAGCTACATGGACATACATATCATGGTCTGTCACTTGTTCTGCGAACGGAGCTAGTTCTGTCGCGATCATCTCCAATTTTGGAGAGAGGCGGCTTCGAAGCACTTCCATTCTTTCATCTAAACCATCTATTGTAAAAACATCGAAATCTTCTTTTGTGAATAATGCTGTCATTAATGTCACTCCTTGCAGAAATCTTCCTTCATCATACCCGTCCAATAGGTAAAATGCAAGCAAGGAAAGGTTTACAAACCGCACTGCAGTGGTAAAAAGAAACAACTTGATAGGATGGTATAAATAGATAGGAGGAGATGGAGATGCGTGATGTAATGGAGGCGTTACGAAAAAGGGAAGCTCAAGAGAAGGTGCCTGCTATACGTCTTGAAATCGATTATTATCTAGTTACTTTACATGATGCCATGCAGGAGGAAGATGACAAAGCAGTGAAGGAAGCTAAGGCGAAGCTTCGTGTACTCAGCGAGCAATTGAATCGGTTCGAATCGTGAAATTATTTGTGATAAGCTAGTGGAAAGAATGGGGGCCACATGATGGAGCAATCAATGAAGCATACATTGCATAAGCAAGCACAACAGTGGGTGTTGGAAGCGGGACAGCTTATCAAAGAGAAAATGGATGAGCCATTGGAGATCATGACAAAGTCAAGCCCGAAAGATCTTGTAACAAAGATGGATAAAGCAGTGGAGTCTTTCTTTTTGGAAAAAATACGCGAGAACTACCCATCACATAAAGTGTTAGGGGAGGAAGGTATTGGAGAAGCTGTTTCTGAAACGAAAGGCACAGTCTGGATAATCGATCCGATTGACGGAACGATGAATTTTGTCCATCAGAAATCTAACTTCGCCATATCAATAGGCATTATACATGATGGTGTTGCGGAAATAGGAATCATTTACAATGTCATGGAGGATACACTCTATCATGCAAAGCGCGGCGAAGGGGCCTTCAAGGATGATTTTCAGTTGCCAAACCTTCCTGAAAAGACGCTCGATCAATCGATCATAGAGCTCAATCATTTCTGGCTCTGTCCCAATCGCCGTGTGAATGAAGAAAAGCTGCAGCAGCTCGTCTATCGTGCAATGGGAACGCGAGCATATGGATCAGCAGCATTGGAGCTGGCTTTTCTGGCTGAGGGGATTACAGATGCTTACTTAACCTTCAGTCTGCAGCCCTGGGATTATGCTGGTGGATTTGTAATCCTCCAAGAAGTAGGAGGAAAACTGACCGATGCAACAGGGGAGCCCGTCGATTTTCTGAATAAGACAACAGTAGTCGCAGCCAATAGCAGCATCCACGGGGAACTGATCAAGGATTATATCGAATTGAAATAAAAAAGACGGGTTAGCCCGTCTTTTTTACTGTCCTTTTCTTTTTGCGAAGATACCAGCACCCATAATGAAGAAACCGGCGATTATCGCAACTGTCATTAAACCATAGTTTTGATAGCTGATCGTCACGCCTGCTGCTACGAAGCAAGCAATAACCATTATTGCAGTCAGCAAAGCTAATCCCTTTGACATCGTCTCACCTCATTTATTAAATTAAAGGTTCATCTGTCTTCTTTTCCCGGTATAAATTGAAGTTCCCGGTCGCTTTTCGTTCCTTCGTCCGCAATGAGATACGGTCCGAGCAATCGCTGCATATATGCATGGTATTGCGCCGATTCCGCAGTTTCTTTGCATGCGGACTTCCTTCATCTATTTCTTCGACTTTATCGCAAAGTACACATTTTACACGCATGCTATCACCTCAGGAGAGTATAATACTTTTCCAGTTTACCATACGGAATGCTATTGTGTGTATCTTACAAAAAGTCTCTATCAGTCATATCCGCTTCCGGTAGATTATAAACAGGAACTCAGCAGATCTTTATTTGACGGATGGCTTTAATTGGATCTTCTTTTCTGCTGGGCAGGTAACAGTGGGCAGGTCCGGTTTCTTTGATGCTGCGTCCATCTATTGCGAACAGAAACATACTTTCCTTAAGCTCGTCCAAAGGTACAATTTCTTCCCCAGTGTCTGTCAGAAATACCGCATGCATGGCATCTGCTTGTATACTGGCTGTGTTGAGGAAATCGGAGATAGGCATAACATAACTGTTTTCAAGTGCCAGCTTTCTTTCGGCCTTAGTAAGGCTCTTATTGATAGGCGGCTTCATTTTTTGCTGATAAACAGAACGATCCCAGTGTTTTTCTTCCGAAGCGGGGACTGACTCGACCTCTTTAAAAGCGTTTTCAAAAAGGATTTTGCGATCATCAAAAATCCAGACGGATGGATCAAGTGTAAGTGGGAAATCCACTTTGCCTGTCAGGGTGATTACCATATAGTGACACTTCCTTTTCCAGTAGTATCTATAGATACAGCTTAACATAAAGAATGTGACAATTGACAACGATTCGACAAAAATATTAGCTGGACGTGTCTTGCAATTTAGCAGGACTACCGCTAGAATTGTATAGAAGAAGTCTGTTTAACGGAGGGATAATATTGATATCTGAGATCACCGTTAGTAATCAAGAGAAAGCATATGCCCTTCTTTTGGCGGATGCTGATAAAATACTTAAACTAATCAAAGTACAGATGGACAATTTGACCATGCCTCAATGTCCGCTTTATGAAGAAGTACTCGATACTCAAATGTTTGGTTTGTCACGTGAGATAGATTTTGCAATTCGATTGAATCTCGTAAAAGAAGAAGATGGAAAAGAGCTTCTTGAAAACTTGGAAAGGCAATTGAATGTGCTGCATGAGGCAGCGCAGCGGTCTATGCGTCCTTAAAGCTTACGGCCGCCTGCAATTGCTTGTACGGGCATCCCATACGAAAGATGAAACCCCATTGCCCTTTTATTCGGCGGGGTTTTTTTATTATTCTATGAATCTGGCGGTTTGTAACGATCGTAAAATACATACTATGGGAGCTTTAAAATGAAAAAAAGATTGCGTAATTTCGATTTTACTTTGCTATTCACCCCACTGCTGCTGACCGTTTTCGGAGCAGTGATGATTTACAGTGCAAGCTATACAGTGGCAGTAGTCAAATACGATGCTTCACCAACGTTCTTTTTTGTCAGATCGTTGATGTGGATTACTTTAGCTGTTCCAATCTATGCGTTTTTCTGTTTTGTTCCATACCAGAAGTTCCAGAAATGGATTAAGCCGATCTTGCTGGTAGTTGTCGTCCTGCTGATTCTCGTCTTATTTACGGAAAAAGCAAATGGATCTCGCTCATGGTTCGATCTTGGATTTTTCAGTCTGCAGCCAGCCGAATTGGCTAAAGTAGCTATGATTATCTATCTTTCTGCAGTCTATGCCAAAAAACAGAAATACCTGGACAGTTTTTCGAAAGGCGTATTGCCGCCTCTTATTGCCTTAGGCCTCATTCTTGGCTTGATCGTGATCCAGCCGGATGTTGGTTCAGCTTCTATCGTATTCCTGATATCCTGCTCGATCATAATCAGTGCCGGTATTCGTTTAAGGCACTTGAGTCTATTGATTGCAGCAGGTGTCGGACTCATACTCGCTGTATTGCCGCACATGGTCAACGAAGAACGTATCTCACGTTTCACTGGAGCTTATCAGCCATTCAGTGACGAGAACGTCCAAGACGGAGGCTTCCAGCTTGTACAATCCTATCTTGCTATCGGCACAGGCGGGATTTTCGGGGACGGGCTGGGGCAAGGCATCCAAAAGCTAGGCTATCTGCCAGAGCCGCATACAGACTTTATCATGGCTGTCATAGCGGAAGAGCTCGGATTTATCGGAGTTGCTGCTGTACTGGCAATGCTCGCAATCATTGTGCTGCGCGGATTCTATATCGCCAGACAATGCCGCGACAGTTTCGGTTCGTTATTGGCAATAGGCATTTCGTCGATGGTGGGGATCCAGACCTTCATCAATCTGGGCGCAATCACCGGTCTATTGCCAATCACAGGTGTTACACTGCCATTTGTCAGTTACGGCGGTACATCCTTGATGATTCTATTCGCCTCCATGGGTATTCTGAATAATATCGCCAAGCATGTACGTTCACAAGAGCTGATTGTGTCAGAAAGCACCTTTACGCAGGACAAGCGGGGAAGACGTCCCTCCAATCGACAGAGGATCCGCACCACTAGTACTACTACACAAACCAGGGAAAAGACTAGAGGAGGAGAACGATGGACGAACTAAGGGGAATCAACAAAGTTCTAGTAGCAAATAGAGGGGAAATTGCGATTCGTGTATTCCGGGCTTGTGTCGAGCTTGGAATACATACGGTTGCAATTTATTCGAAAGAGGACAAATCTTCAAGTCACCGCTTCAAGGCGGATGAGGCATATCTGGTCGGCGAGGGGAAAAAGCCGATTGATGCCTATCTTGATATCGAAAATATTCTAGAAATTGCGAAAACTTCCGGTGCGGATGCTATTCATCCAGGATACGGTTTCCTTTCTGAGAATATTCATTTTGCCAGACGCTGTGAAGAGGAAGGGATTATCTTCATCGGCCCGCGCAGCGAACAACTTGACATGTTTGGGGATAAGGTAAAAGCGAGACAGCAGGCTTTACTTGCTGAAATACCGGTGATCCCTGGTACTGACGGGCCTGTCCAAACACTGGACGACGTTAGAGCCTTCGCTGATACCCACAACTACCCAATCATTATCAAAGCTTCTTTGGGCGGCGGCGGACGTGGTATGCGTGTCGTGCGTTCAGCAGAAGAGCTGGCCGAAGCTTATGAGCGAGCGAAATCAGAGGCTAAAGCAGCTTTCGGCAGTGATGAAGTGTATGTGGAGAAGCTTATTGAAAATCCAAAACATATCGAGGTACAGATCCTTGGGGATAGTGCCGGTAATGTTATACATTTATACGAACGTGATTGCTCCATACAGAGAAGGCATCAAAAAGTGATTGAGGTAGCTCCAAGTGTTGGCCTGCCGGAATCACTTCGGATTGCTATCTGTGATGCGGCAGTTAAATTGATGAAAAATGTTTCCTATCTCAACGCAGGAACAGTTGAATTTCTTGTTTCAGATAACGAATTCTATTTCATCGAGGTTAATCCCCGTGTCCAAGTAGAACATACCATTACGGAACTGGTAACAGGTGTAGATATCGTTCAGACACAGCTTTTGCTGGCTCAAGGATACAGCCTTCAAGACGAACGTCTTCATATTCCGGCGCAGTCTGAGATTAAGACAAACGGTTATGCAATACAGGCACGTGTAACGACAGAGGATCCGCTAAATAACTTCATGCCGGATACAGGTAAGATAATGGCTTATCGTTCCAGTGGAGGCTTCGGTGTTCGACTGGATGGCGGTAATGCTTTCCAAGGCTCCGTCATTAGCGCTTACTATGATTCCCTGCTCGTTAAAGTATCGACGTGGGCGGCGGATTACAAACAAGCTGCATACAAAATGGAAAGAAACCTTCGGGAGTTCCGTATTCGAGGCATCAAGACAAACATTCCATTCCTGGAAAACGTCATCCTGCATGATAAGTTTTTGTCTGCTGATTATACGACTGGCTTTATCGATGAAACTCCGGAACTGTTCGTCTTTCCGAAACGTCAGGACAGAGGAACGAAGATGCTCCAGTATATCGGCTATACAACTGTCAATGGATTTGATGGCGGCGGAAAAGTCGAAAAACCTGATTTTCCAAACCCGAGAGTTCCGAAGCTTGCAAAAGGGCTCGATTACCAGAACGGAACAAAACAGATTCTGGATGCGCATGGTCCGGAAGGGCTTGCTGACTGGCTGAAAGAGCAGGAAGAAGTCTTGCTGACGGATACAACTTTCCGAGATGCTCACCAATCACTGCTTGCTACCCGTGTAAGAACGAAGGATCTATTAACAATAGCTGAGCCAACTGCCAAACTATTGCCGAACCTATTTTCTGTTGAGATGTGGGGCGGTGCTACCTTCGACGTGGCTTATCGTTTCCTGAAGGAAGATCCGTGGGAGCGCTTGGCTAAGCTGCGTGAGAAAATGCCGAACGTGCTGTTCCAGATGCTGCTTCGTGCAAGCAACGCTGTCGGGTACAAAAACTATCCGGATAACGTCGTTGAGAAATTCGTCAAAGAAAGTGCCGAAGCCGGCATTGATGTGTACCGTATCTTCGATAGCTTGAACTGGATCGAAAACATGAAGCCTGCAATTGAAGCTGTCCGCAACCAAAATAAAGTGGCAGAAGCTGCGCTTTGTTACAGTGGGGATATCCTGGATCCGAGCCGCACGAAATATGATCTGGCTTATTATACGAAGATGGCGAAAGAGCTTGAATCAGCAGGTGCTCATATTATCGGAATAAAAGACATGGCAGGATTGCTCAAACCGCAGGCAGCATATGACCTTGTCAGTGCTTTGAAGGATACCGTATCACTACCGATTCATTTGCATACGCATGATACGAGCGGTAACGGAGTTTTGACATATGTTAAGGCTGTGGAAGCTGGTGTAGATGTTGTCGACGTTGCTGCAGGCTCTATGGCTGGCCTTACTTCTCAGCCGAGCGCAAGCTCCTTCTATCACGCGATGCAGGGGATGGAGCGCAGGCCGTCCATTAATGTTGAAAATTATGATGAACTGGGATCTTATTGGGAAGATGTCCGCACTCGCTACAGTGATTTCGAGAGCGGCATGAAGGCTCCGCATGCTGAAGTATATCTGCATGAAATGCCAGGCGGACAATACAGCAATTTGCTGCAGCAGGCTAATGCGGTTGGACTAGGCGATCGCTGGGATGAAGTGAAGGTCATGTACAGAAGAGTAAACGATCTTTTCGGAGATGTTATCAAGGTTACACCTTCCTCCAAGGTTGTAGGTGATATGGCATTATTCATGGTTCAAAACGACTTGGATGAAAGAAGTGTCATCGAGAGAGGTGCAGCACTTGACTTCCCTGATTCTGTTATCGAATTCGCTCAAGGCTATCTTGGTCAGCCTTATGGCGGCTTCCCGAAAGAATTACAGAAGGTCATTGTAAAGGATCGGGAGGTAATCACCGAACGACCGGGCAAACTGCTTCCGCCTGTTGATTTTGATGAGCTGCGAAGTGAATTGGATGAAAAAGTGGAAGCTGACATTACAGAACAGGATGTTACTGCTTACTCCTTGTATCCGAAAGTGTTTGAAACGTACGCAGCTTTCAAAGAAGCTTATGGTGACTTGTCTGTACTGACAACACCAACTTTCTTCTACGGTATGAAGCTGGATGAAGAAATCGAAGTGGAAATCGAACCAGGAAAGACCTTGATCGTAAAGCTTGTTGCAATTGGGGAAGCAGGGCCGGATGCGATGCGGACGATCTACTTCGAATTCAATGGACAGCCTCGTGAAGTACTAGTTCGGGATGAACAGGTACAGGCAACAGTTAAGACGACACCAAAAGCTGATAAACAAAATAAAAAGCATATTGGTGCGACAATGCCTGGAACAGTTATCAGATCACTCGTTACCGGCGGGGAGCATGTACAAAAAGGACAGCAGCTTCTTATTACAGAAGCGATGAAGATGGAAACAACAGTACAAGCGCCATTTGATGGGAAAATCAAAGACGTTTATGTGAAAGATGGAGAACCGATTCAGGTTGGGGATCTGCTAGTAGAATTTGAATAAAAAAAGAGGTCCGTGCTATGACAGCAGCGGACCCTTTTTTATTGTTCTTTTTCGTATTTCGCACTTCGGAAGGATAGCATGATATAGTATGTCATGATTCCAAAGTAAACGCTGATGATCAAGGAATGCATCAGTGCTACGAATAAATTCATTGCTGTAAAGACAACAAGCGCACCGACTACTGCTTGTGATGCTAAAAGACAAAAGCTGATGATCCAGCCTTTGGACATCACTGCGTGGTCTTTGTAACGGCGAATCACTTGAATCATGATAATGAAGGACCAGACCAGTGCAAGCATTGCAGCACCACGGTGGAGCATTTGTACCATTTGTGCCGTACTCAATCCGAAGAGACTAGGATCAGCGTTGGAGCATAGTGGGAAATCTCCGCACACAAGGCTTGCATTCATGTGACGTACAAGCGCTCCGGTATATACGACCAAATAGATGAAAATTGTATGGAGATAAAATTGAATTCGCATCCCTTTCCGGATGACAAGTGCGCGGGCATCGAACTTCTTGTCCACTTCAAAGACGATTAGCGTCAGCAGAAGAACGGAAGCGAATGAGATAAGTGAGATACCAAAATGAAGTGCCAATACAGTGTCAGACTGCTGCCAAACAACAGCTGCTGCCCCAATCAATGCTTGTATGACAAGAAAGGCTACTGCCATGATGGACAGAAACTTAACTTCCCGAATATGACCGATCTTGCGCCAAGCGAGGATTGCCAGCAATAGAATGACGATCCCCATTGTGGAAGAAACAAATCGGTGGGCAACTTCTATGATAAGCTCAGGCGTGATATTGGTTAATGCCCCTTCACATAACGGCCAGCTTTGTCCGCAGCCATCTGCTGAGCCTGTCTTGGTAACAAGGGCGCCGCCAAGCAGGATGAAGAGCATACCTATGGTGCTGATCACAGATAAGATTTTCAATAATTTCACGAATAAACACCTCTTATATACAAACTTATAACTATGACAAAAAAACATTAAGCTTATCGTAACATGAAATCTATTTAAAGAAGGACATATTTCTTGTCAATTTTATGACCTGTACAAACGCATGAATAAGGAATGGCTGATATGATAAGGTATTAGTTCGGCAAATTGTCAAAAACGGTTTTATTTGCTGCAGCTGGACGTGTTACAATGTTAAAAGTGTGATAGAATACAAGAATTATGTTTAACCAAGCAGAAAGGATGTGCTGGTGTGGAAAAGATCGAAACAACTTCTTCACAAGTATTGAACGGTGCTGAACAGGCCGATTCTACTACTAGTCTGTGGACAGACTTTAAGGCGCTTATAAAAACTGGTATTATAAATTCAAATCTATTGACTGCATTCGGCGGTTTCTGGCTCGCACTCTATATGACGAACCAACAATTCGTCAACCATATCCCGACGTTCATTTACATGATGCTCGGAAGCGGATTGGTCATAGCTGGCGGATGTGTGATCAATAACTATTACGATCGTGATATCGACCATGTAATGAAGCGGACGAAAAAACGTCCGACAGTTACAGGCACGATTCCGCTCTCTGTCGTGCTGACAATGGGTATAGGATTTACTGTCCTCGGCGTCGGATTTTTATTCCTGACAACGTGGCAAGCAGCAGCGATTGGTATATTCGGCTGGTTTGCTTATGTCGTACTTTATACGATGTGGTCTAAACGTCGCTATACAATCAATACAGCAATTGGAAGCTTCTCCGGAGCGGTTCCTCCTCTAATCGGATACGCTGCTATCGATGGCGGTTTGAGCACAGAGGCTTGGATCGTTTTCGCTATCATGTTCATCTGGCAGACACCGCATTTCTTAGCACTGGCTATGAAAAAAGCAGAGGATTACAAAGCTGCGAATATTCCAATGCTGCCTTCTGTATATGGCTTTGGAATTACGAAGCGCCAAATCGTTGTTTATACAGCATGTTTGCTTCCGCTTCCGTTTTATTTAACTACACTGGGAACAGTATTTGTTATCATCGCTAGTGTGCTGAATATCGGCTGGCTTGCAATCGGTATAGCTGGGTTCTTTATGAAAGATGATCTGAAATGGGCTACCTGGATGTTCGTGTACAGCCTGAATTACTTGATGATTTTCTTTATCGCACTTGTGATCTTCACAACTCCTGCGATTTTCTAATTTAAGACACCTCCATATTGGAGGTGTCTTTTTTTGTGTTTATATAGTAGGAAGTATCGGGAATAAGAACCATAAATGTGCATCGGAGAGAGGGAAAGTAAATGGATATGGAAACACCGCGTTTAACGATGAAAGCTATAACACTGGATATGGGGAAGCAGCTCGTTCGATTCCCGCTTACCTTCTTTTATGAACAGGAAATTTCCTACGTTACTGATTGGCCTACAAATGCATTAAAGGCAGAGCTGCCTCTATATTTGGAGGAATTCGCTACTGGACAGACAAGCTTCGGTTTTGGACCGTGGATCTTACATACAAAATATCAAAAGGAAATGGTCGGGGACATTTTTATCAAGCAGCCTTCTCATGATGCAGCTCAAGCTGAGTTATATTTTGAAATACGTGAGGAGATGCAAGGGAAAAGATATGAAGACGAAGCAATCGTCAGCATTTGTGATTGGCTGCTGAAGCATGGTATCGAAACAATACATGCTTTTTGTAGGCCGGAGGAGGAAGAAAAGCAAGAAGTCCTTACAAGATGCGGCTTCAAAAAGCTTGGCCAAGTAGGAGGATTGATTCAGTTCAGGACGTATGGGCACCTGCTTCCGGCAGATGGTATGTGAAGCTTGTCGAAGGAGTCGACTATCTCCTGAATGGATTTTGTATTATAATAGGTGCAACTTACGGAAAGGGGGCAGGATGCATGAAAAGCTTACGAATTGTATTATTGTTACTCGTTGTGGGAGCAGGTGTGCTGTTCTTTTGGAACAAGGATGATTATCTGGCTCCTGCCCAGGATACAAAGTCGGTTGAGTCAGGAGATACAGAGCAAACGCCAAAGGCGGAAGCTGCCCAAAAACCGAATGGTGATATAGAACGGTGGATCAACCAAGCACCTGAAACATTAGAAGAAGATCAGGGCGAACCAGATCGGATCGATGAGTCTTCGTATGGATATGAGTGGTATATATATGATAAAGGTGATGCATATGCACAGTATGGTGTGAAAGATGGACGTGTCATCACTGCCTTTGCTGTCGGTGAGGCATCCCTTGCAAAGGCGAAGCTTGGAGAAAGTCGTGAGGAAGTCGAACAGGATTATCCTCTGCAAGACGAGGTGTCCTTCCGTTATGACAGCAATCGATATACATTCAAGCTGAAGGATAAGGATCAGCAAATACAGCCGCTTGCCCAGATTGGTGATGGTTTGTTTGCTCAGTTCTATTTCGATACGTTTGAAGATGAACTGACAGGAGTGCGGGTGCTGACTGATGAACAGCTCGTCATGGAACGGCCTTATGACGTAACATATACAGGCCAGCTGCCTGAGCAGCCGCAGCTCTCAGACGAAGAATGGCAGCAGGTGCAGGGAGGAATGGAACAGCAAATCATTGATATAACCAATGTGATGCGTGCGAATTTTGACGTCCCGCCATTGAAATGGAATGACCAGGTAGCAGCTGTTGCGCTTGGTCATAGTGAAGATATGCAAAAGCAGCAGTATTTCTCTCATGTGACGCCAAGTGGTGAGGAGCTCGGAGATCGGCTTGCTGATGGTCAGGTCAAGTTCCAAAGTGCAGGTGAGAATATCGCCGCGGGCTATACAGATGCCCCAGCAGCAATGATTGGATGGCTGAACAGTGAAGGGCATCGCAAGACAATGCTTGAACCATCTTATGAAGAGCTTGGGGTAGGCGTTTATCGTTATTACTATACGCAGAATTTTCTTTTACAATAACGGGATTTCCATTGTGGAATCCCGTTTTTTTTTTGTGTCATTTCCCCAATGCTTTCATACATTGGTCAGAGAGGGTATTTATCTGGTTAGGAGATGAATGTAATGTCAGATTCGAATTTGCATCCATCTATTCAGGCATTCAGACAGTTCGTAGAGCAGCACCCCAAGCTAATTCAAGAGGTTAGGCAGAAACGCGCCGGATGGCAGCCATACTATGAAAAGTGGGTACTGATGGGCGAAGAGGATCCGAGCTGGCAGGTATATAAAGATGGACAGAATGCAAAGGCGGAAACAGAACCAAAAGCAGAAACAGATGCAGAGCAAGCTGGAAAGGAATCAGAAGAAACAGGGAAAGAAATGTTCAACAAGGTGTTGGGAATGGCTAATCAGTTAGATTTGCAAAAACTGCAAGGACATATCCATCATTTGAATGGAGCGCTTGAGAATATCAAGCAATTGATCGGACAATATCAAGGTGTCAAACAACAGCTGCCTTCAAAGAAGAAGACTCCAACATTTTTCCATAGGGACTAAAAAGGAGGTATGCTGATGCGACAGGAAATATATCAACGGCTGCAGCACCGGGAAGAACTGCTCCGTTTTGTCAGACTTCACCCGGTATGGTACCGTACACTAGCACGTGACCCAAGTTCATTCGCAGATTTGGAAAAACAAGCGAATTATTTTTACGGTAAAACTGTCCCGCAGCGCATTGGGAAATTTGGCGATCAGCTGAGTATGGTGAACATGCTGATTCAGATGGCACGAGCAATGCGGGATTAAACACTTTTCATTTCCCTATTATTTGGTATGATAATAGGGGAGGTGGTTCTATGTTTGCAACTATGGAATTCGTCGAGCTCCTGGAGAAGTCCGAGCAATTGGGAATGATGATACGTGAGTCGGAAGTGATGGCGGCATATAGCTCCGCGCAATCCGCACTCTACCAGAATAGTGAGACGAAAGCTAAAATCGACGCATTCACGGCTATTAAGGAACAGTATGAGGAAGTGCAGCGATTCGGCAGATACCACCCTGATTACAGCTTCATCATGAAGGAAATCCGCAGCAAGAAGCGTGAGATGGATATGGATGCCAACGTTGCGGCATTTAAAATAGCAGAGCGTAATCTGCAAAAACTGCTTGATGATATTAGTTCCAAACTTGCTTCAACTGTGAGCAAGAATGTCAAAGCCCCGCGATCTGGTGCAGCTTTAAAAGACTCTGGCTGCGGCTGTGGAAGCGGCGGCGCCTGCGGGTGTGCTTCCTGACAATATTCCGGTAAGCTTAGGCTTGCCGGTTTTTTTGTGTTGCTCCAAGGGGGCAGGCTTTGCTACACTAAGAAAAAAGCTGTAAAGCGAGGAACATCAATTATGTTGACAAAACGGCAAGGAATCGTCGTATGGTTCCAGCATATGAAAAATATTAAGCAGCTGAAGCGGCATGGACACTTGGTTTTCGTGTCCAAAAAGCTTAAATACGCGATGATATATGTGAACCTGGAGGAGGCCGAAGAGAAGGAAGCAGCGTTGAATAAACTGCCATTCGTCTCTAAGACGGCGTTATCTTACCGTCCCTTCGTCCGTACCGATTTCGAGAATGCGAAACAGGATAAAGCGAAAGAATACGATTATAAGATTGGTATATAAAAAAAGCCTGCAGGGAAAAGCCCTGCAGGCGCCTTTTGTTTCCAATGAAAACAAACAGGCAAAGGGAGAGGAGAAACCGGAGGAAGAGCTTATGGGGAAACGTAAGTCTTCTCCGTGTTCATGAAGCAGCTATTAGCGTGATAGCCGCTTCAATAGTACAGTATGGACTGGCTTAGCCGGGAATATACATCGTTTTTTTGAAGGAGTGAAATGTATGCGAGTGATTGCTGGAGAGCATAAAGGCAGGGCATTGAAAGCTGTCCCGAACCAATTGACAAGACCAACGACGGATAAAGTGAAGGAGAGCCTATTTTCTGTGTTGGGACCTTTTTTTGAAGGCGGTGAATGCCTGGATTTATTCGCAGGAAGCGGCGGACTTGGGATAGAAGCCTTGAGCAGAGGAATGACACACTGTATCTTTGTGGATAAGCAAGGGAAGGCTGTCGAGACAATCAAACAGAACCTGACAACCTTGAGGCTGACAGACTACTCGGAAGTATACCGGAATGATGCGCTGCGCGCACTGAAGGCCGTCGCAAAAAGGGAGAAACAGTTCGATCTTATTTTTCTGGATCCGCCGTATCAAAAGATGTCCTACGAGGGTCTTTTGGAGCAAATCAGTGAAGCGGGTATACTGGGAGCAAATGGACGAATTGTTTGTGAACATGATGCGAAGAAGGACATGCCGGAGTTCATAGCTGGATTGCAAGCTGTAAAACAGGACGTATATGGAAATACTACAGCTATTACTATCTATCAAGCTGCCAAGGGGGATGAGTGATGACGATTGCTATGTATCCAGGTTCGTTCGATCCTGTCACCAATGGCCACGTGGATATTATCCAGCGAGCAGCCGCAATATTCGATCAAGTAATCGTTGCAGTGGCAGTAAACAGCAAAAAAAAGCCGCTGTTCAATGAAGAGGAGCGACTGGAGCTTTTACGGCAGTCGGTAAGACATATCTCTAACGTATCTGTAGTTAAAGCAGAAGGTCTCACCGTTGACTTTGCCAGGGAACATGATGCTAAAGTTTTGGTCCGCGGATTGCGAGCAGTGAGTGATTTTGAAAATGAGATGCAGATCAGCGGTATCAACCGGCATTTAGAGCCAGGATTAGAGACAATCTTCATAACAGCAGATTCTGCTTATAGCTTCTTGAGCTCCAGTATCGTGAAGGAGGCAGCAAGCTTTGGAGCTGATATCAGTAAGCTCGTGCCGCCTCCAGTACAGGAAGCCATCAAGCAAAAATATTAATTTAACCGGCGTCTCAGCAGGATCAGTGTGCCAATTGAAAGCATGATGAGTGTGAAAACAGGTCCGAATGACGAAAGAAAACGCAGCAGCTCCACGGAAGTGTCAGGAGCTGTTTTTTCATGCAGGAAGGTAAGGATACTTGTTTCCTGATGTCTGGCGTAAAGCGGTCCATATAGGATAGCTGTTAATCCTGCTGCGATGAATCCGTGGAGCAGGCGGGCAAAAAAGTACGGTGCGAACCGGATATCCGTCTCGGCGAGAATACTTGCCACTTGTGCTTGGACTGAAAAACCATTGAATGCAAGAATGAAGCTGACGATAATGGCAGGGAAGAAAAAGTTGGATCCTGATGCTTGTGCGATCATTTGCCCACCCATTGTAATCTCGAATAATCCAGAAAACATTGGGACTACCAGGTCTGCTGGAACTCCGAAAATGCTGGTTATCATTTTTAAGCCATATGCCAGGGAATCTGTGATGCCCAAAATGAATAAAAGCTTATTGAAAACGGAAAACATGATAATGAATCCGCCAATCATAAGTAATGTTTGGATGGAATTTACGACGGCATCTCCAAAAATCTTGCCAAATGGTCTCTTATCAGCCATCCGCGTTTCATGCAGTCCCCGGAAGGCGCGGCTAATCAACCCTTTTTCCCGGACGTAAGTCGAACGGGGCTCAGATCGGCCGTAGAAGCGCATGCAGATACCTACTAGTATATTACCTCCGTAATGCGCTGCGGCGAGCAGGATGCCAAGCTCGGCTTCCCCGAAAAAACTTACGGCAATCACACCAACAATAAACAGGGGGTTGCTCGCATTTGTGAAGGAAACAAGACGCTCGGCTTCGATTTTCGTCAGTTGTTTTTCCTGACGCAGACGGCTTGTCAGTTTCGCACCTGATGGATAGCCACTGGCCATTCCCATAGCAAGCACAAAACTGCCGACACCTGGAACATTGAACAAAGGCCGCATGATCGGTTCACAAAAAACTCCTATAAAACGAACCATCCCAAACGCAATCAGCAGTTCTGCAGTGATAAAGAAAGGCAGGAGGGATGGAAAGACGACTTCCCACCACATATTCAATCCACGTATGCTGGCTTGCAGTGATGGGTCCGGATACATAATTAAACTGACCGCCAGCAGCAGTGCAGCCCCAGCCAGCAGAACTGATTTCATTTTTTGCACAAAAATCCCTCCGATTTATGACAGCTGTACTTCTTTAATTCGAAGTAGTACACTTAAATTCAGCCTGATTGTACAGGCTATCTTAACTATACGCGTGCTCAAAAGGGAAATATGCTTCTTCTTCTGAATAAGTAGAGAAAGCGGGCACAGAAGGGGAACTTGTATATGAAACAGAACACACGTTATATCCTGTTCGTTATTCTGCTGCTGATCATCGTCTTCTGTTTTTCCGGAATTTACAGAATGCCATATTATGTATACAAGCCGGGTGCAGCAGATCCTCTTGACCCAATTGTATCTGTAGATGGCAGTGAGAAAAGCGAAGGTGATATGCATCTAGTCACCGTACGGGGCGGACAAGCGACACCATTCCAATATGTGATGGCTAAAATACTGCCATATCATCAAATTGAAAAACTAGAAGATGTCATACCGGAGGGTGTATCCGAAGAAGAATATACACAAGCACAGCTGATGCAGATGGAGAGCTCTCAAGAAGCTTCTACTGTCGTTGCCTATGAGGCAGCTGGAGCAGACCTGCAAATTGATTTCAAAGGTGTATATGTCGTGTCAGTCGTTAAAGATTTACCGGCTGATGGCCAGCTCAAGCAGGGCGATCACATCACAGCTGTTGATGATCAGCAAGTAAAAGAAGCAACCGATCTGACTAATTATGTTACATCCAAGCATGTGGGTGACACCATCACTTTGAAGATAGAACGAGATGACAAACAGCTAGAAAAGAAGCTGGAGCTACAGGAACTGCCTGATTCCAAGGTACCGGGAATCGGAATCACACTCGTGACCGATCGAGATGTTACCGAAGATCCGGAAGTGACCTTCTCGAGCGGACAAATCGGCGGACCGAGTGCGGGTCTTATGTTCAGCTTGGAAATTTATGATCAGCTGGAGGAGGAAGATATGACAAAGGGCCTTCAGATATGCGGAACCGGTGAAGTGGATTATGAAGGAAATGTCGGCCGTATCGGCGGAATCGACAAGAAGGTTGTAGCTGCGGATAAAGAAGGCTGCGACGTCTTCTTTGCTCCAAATGAACAAGGTGCCGAAGATTCGAATTACCTTGTGGCAAAACAAACAGCAGAAGATATCGATACAAATATGAAAGTTGTACCAGTCAATACCTTTGATGATGCAAAAAAATACTTAGAAGAAATGCCAGAAAAATAATAAAAAGGATGCATCTCTCTGATGCATCCTTTTTATTATGCGAATATAGGCGGCGATAGCTCTTGTCTGCGCGAAGCTGCCGCTATTTCAGGTGGTAATATACTGTTATAAGCATCCGCTGCTTGCAATTCTAAATCAGCAACTGGATGCATGCCGTCCTTTAATTGTGTATATAACGGAACGTCAAGCTGCTTTTTCCTAGAAGAAAGAAAGGCCTGTCCATTTTTGTTCATTCCGAGAATACGGATATAAGGGCATGCTGCCTGTTCAAGATATTCGCGGTTCATATGCTTTTGTGTATTCGATAGCAGGTGCACACAGACGCGCTGCAGTCTTGTCCATGTATAGCGTTTCGTTTTGATCAGAGAAAGGAACTGCTGGAAATTCAACGCCTGATTGATATATTTCTTGAAACGGTATTCCAATCCCTCATCCATCCCATGAATGTGGCGCAGTGTTTCAGCAGGTCGGGTTAGGATGAGATAGCGTAAAAGCGGGAAATAGGCTTCCCAGCTGTGAAGTTCTTTAGCTTCCATCAATTCAAACGTCTTTTCCGGTACAGCTGCTTTCACTTGTTGTTTTCTCTCTTCCTGCCAAGCAGAACGGATTGATGTGGCACTTGCGATCGGGCCGGTAATAGACTGTTCATGATAACCTGCCTGAATACGGCGGATTGTATCGACCTGTATTGGCGAATGAAGGGCCTGGGCTGCCTGAAGATATGCAAAACCCAAGATATTATTGGGGCTGCTAAGATCGAGTGCGGAATTGATTCCCACTAACTCGTATGCTGCACGATTTGCTTCAGGATAGGATAAGCCATTTTCCAGCTGCTGTTTTAGAACTGTCTCAAAAGCTGTCCGATTCTTTTGTCGTTCTTTTTGTGCGTGATGGAATGATTCTATAGATCCGTTTTCAGAACCAAAAACGAGATGATCCACTTTCAGGGCATCAAGGATGGAAACAGCTCCTTTGGCAAACAAATCAGCATGCTGCACTGCAAAAAGGAAGGGCAATTCGACAACCAAATCGACACCGGCAGAAAGTGCCGCTTTTGTACGGCTGAACTTATCCATAATGGCCGGTTCACCACGCTGTGTGAAATTCCCGCTCATTACTGCAATCGTACAATCGCTTTCGGTTAATTTTTGCGCC
Organism: Virgibacillus sp. 7505; assembly: GCF_002272135.1. GTDB lineage: Bacteria > Bacillota > Bacilli > Bacillales > Amphibacillaceae > Terribacillus. Next base: position 184,031 of record NZ_NPBF01000021.1, read on the forward strand.
TGCTGTATATGATAAACATGACCGTTATGCAGAGGGTTATATTCGACGATGAGGCCGCATGCTTTCATAGGGGAACTCCTTTCCTGTATTTTTTAGTCTTTTACTGAGAAAGGACACCCAATCCGGGCTCCCTCGCTTATCCTTACTTTTCTAAACGGTGTTCTCCGCTTTTCTTTGTTGTCTGGCTCTAGAAACCAGAAACTGCGGTATAAGAGATGAATCCCTATGTGGGAAAGGACACCCACGCCGGGCTCCCTCGCTTATCCCTACGTTTCTAAACGGTTTCTTCCGCTTTTCTTTGTTGTCTGGCTGCAAAAACCAGGAGCTGCGCTGGAATCGATAAATCCCTACAGGAGAAGGGCGCCTCCTTCCGGGCTTTCTCGTTTCCTTCTCCGCTCCTAACGGTTTTCTCCGCTTTTCTAGTGTTGTCTAGCTACAGAAACCAGAAACTGCGGTATAAGCGATGAATCCCTGCGTGGGGAAGGACACCCACTCCGGGCTCCCTCACTTATTCCTTCGTTTCTAAACGGTTTCTTCCGCTTTTCTTACGTGTTACAATAGAGATAATGTTCTTTAGTAAGAATATAGGCTAATTATTGCCTTGGTGTAAAGAAAATATATTGACAAAGCTTCTGTTTTTTTTTACAATTACTTTTGTTGCCATGAGGTGAATTAACGTGAAAATTCCGGTTCAAAAGCTTAAAGCTAAAGGTCTTGAACCTTTCGAATTTACAGAGCAAGTGGATGTGTCAGACATCCAGGGCAAAAATGATATTCGTCGGATTGATCCGGTGAAGGTCAGCGGTCAGGCGACATCGCATGGAAACGATATAACCGTTAAGTTCGCTGTAGATGGCAAGATGATTCTTCCATGTGCGCGCACGCTGGTGGATGTACCGTATGAATTTCATGTTGAAGCGACTGAACTGTTTACTTTGTCTCCATATGCAAGCGCGGATGACGAGTCAGAGATTCACCCTGTTGAGGGAGAACTGCTTGACTTGAAACCGTATATAGAGGAAAATATCCTATTGGATGTTCCTTTCCGTGTTTTCTCCGAAGATCCGGAGGCATTGGATAATGCCACGAAACAAGGAGAAGGCTGGCAGCTTGCCAGTGAGGAAGCACAGCAGGACAAGATCGACCCGAGGCTCGAGAAACTGCAAGCTCTCTTGAAAAAGGACGACGAATAAGCATTGTAACGATTGAAGGAGGTGTAGGACCGTGGCAGTACCTAAAAGAAGAACTTCTAAAAAAGTAAAAAACCAACGCCGTACACACAAAAAATTGCATGTACCTGGAATGGTAGAATGCTCTAACTGTGGAGAACTTGCAAAACCACACCACGTTTGCAGATCTTGCGGACATTACGATGGAAAAGCAGTGGTTGAAGCGTAAGAAAGAAAGACGACATCTGTCGGCAATATTGCCGATAGATGTTTTTTTTATATTCTATCGTCTGTTTTCTAGTCTAGCATTTTTCCCTCTCGCATACATTGATAGCAGAATAGAAGAGGGGGGAAGCGTTTTGAAGAGTACGAGACAAGATGCATGGTCGGATAAAGAGGATGTTTTGTTGGCAAATACGGTACTGGATTTTATTCAGGAAGGGAAGACGCAGCTGGATGCCTTCCGTGATGTTGCCGTAAAGCTCAACCGTACTGCGGCGGCATGTGGCTTCCGTTGGAATGCATCACTCCGTCAGTATTATCAAACAGATATCGAAATCGCAAAACAGCAGCGGAAACAGCAGCTTCCAGTGTCAGATAAAGCAGCTGCACCGGTTAAGGATGATAAAGAATCCATCAGCTTGGAAGCAGCAATCGACTTGCTTGAAAAAGTGAAACAGAATTTCCAAGCTCCGAGAAAAGAACCGCAGGAAGAACTTAAGGCATTGAAAGAAGAGAATGCAAAGCTGAAGGATCAGCTTAAACGGTATCAAGATGCATGCATTGAAATGGAAAAGCTATGCCGCTGGGTAATCGAGGAAGCTGAGACAAATTAAAAAAGCCCAGTTGGGGCTTTTTATTTTGTCGGCTGCCACGTCATAACGGACAGATTATCTTCCTTTTTGCTGCTGTCCTTAAAATGCAGCCTAGTCCAGAAAGCTTCTGAATTTACTCTTGCTTTTGTGCGTACTGGTTTTGCAAAGGACTGTACAAATTCAACTAGGGACGAGCCAAGTCGATTTCCTTGGTATGCAGGCAGCACTTCCAGTTTGGAGATTTCTACGTATCCCTTTGGCGGATAGAATGTATTGTCACGTTGTTCGTTCACAAAGGTAAGCGCCATTCTCGCTGCCAGTTCATTATCCATGTAGATTCCGTAGAATAGCGTATCATCGTCACTTTCGATGAGACTTAGCTGGAACTCATCCAGCATGGAAAGCTCTGCGTTCCCCTGTGCGGCAAAGCGTTCGAAATCCTCCGCTGTTTTATAATTCACCGGCAATTTTTCCACTTTAGCAAATGTCATACAGATTCCCCTCTCCGTATTAAAAAATTTCGCTGTGTGACTTATGTTTTCAATATATATGAAAACGGTTACAAATTCAAGCGTTATATTTCTTATATCCATACTGTCTGTTCTTTTGCTAAAATAAACAATTAGGTATAGGACGAATGGGGGAACGGACATGAGAATCAATGTGATCGGCGGAGGGGCAATCGGGTTACTTATAACCGCAAAACTCGGCAGATTCCATGATGTGCGGCTTTTGACTAGAACACGAGAACAATCCGAACTGATTGCAGCGAAAGGTCTTCTTCTCAAGGGTGAAGTAAACGCATTGGAGACGTTAGCTTCTACTGATTGGCAGGCTTTGGGGCAAGCGGATGTATGGATTGTCTGTGTTAAACAATATGATGTGCAGCCCATTTGGGAAAAGTTGAAGCTGCACGTAAAAGCTGCAATCGTCTTTCTCCAAAACGGTATGGCTCATACGGACTTTTTGCAGGGAGATGAATTCGATTATCCTATCATCGTAGGGTCTGTCGAACATGGTGCCCTGCGGGTGGATTCTCGTACTGTAGAACATACAGGGAAAGCGGCCATTCGTCTGGCAGATCTGACTGTTAATGATGCTGAAAAGCTTGTGAATCAGCTCCATGAATCGGATTTTCCGTTTTTATTTGAGCAGGACTGGCGTGAGATGTTAGGCAAAAAACTGATCGCGAATGCTGTGATCAACCCGTTGACTGCAATTTATCGGGTGGAGAATGGTGCGCTGCTGGAACATCCTGCCTTTGAAAAAATAGCATGGGTATTATGCAAGGAAGCTGCAGATGCGCTAGAGTTAGAGGAAAAACAGCAATGGGCAAATGTTTGCAGGATCATACAAGCTACGAAAGCTAATTTGTCCTCCATGCACAGAGATATTCAATCCGGCAGGCAGACTGAGATTGAATCCATATCAGGATATATCCGCAAGCATGCAAAACAAGCTGTTCCTTATACGGATTTTGTCTACTATAGTATACTTGGACTTACGAAACAGCAGGAGAGGACGAATCTATGACCCACTTAATCGCTTACCTTCTAGCGGCAGCAATCACGGTACCGCCGCTTGCAACTTGGATTTATTATTTGATCGCCAGACGGATCATTCATAAAAGACGGAATGCTTTTCTCCATAGCGTGCAAACTACTGCCGTATTCTATATCTTTTCTGTTATGATTATGTTGCAAATCATTTTACAGCATACAGTGATCGGTTATATGATAGGATTCCTTGCGGTATTGTTCATATTGGTTGTGCTCATGCATTACAAATACCGCGGCGAGATCGTCTTTAAGCATGTGTGGCGCATCTTCCTGCGTATCTGCTTCCTCTTGTTCGGTCCGCTGTACATCCTCCTGCTAGTGGCAGGAGTCATCGTTACATTTATCAGACAGTAATACATAGACGTTATATAAAGGAGTACTTAATATGGTAATACAACCAATGAGACTGGAAAGTCCGAACAAATTGGTGGCCGATTATCGGGCAGAGCTTCCTTCTATTATGGGGAAATTCGATTTTTCTCCATTCCGCCAAGAAAGCTATGCGACTAGACTGGAGGAGCTTGAAGCTCGTGAGTTCCCGAGGGAGGCGCTAGTGGAACTCCTCCTCAAATGCAATAAAGAGTGGGGAGCGGATCAGGTAACGATCCAAAATATCAATAAATTAGCTGATACGAATACAGTGGCTGTAGTCGGCGGGCAGCAGGCAGGCCTCTTCACGGGTCCTTTATTGACACTGCATAAGATCACCTCCATCATTTCCCTAGCTTCCGAGCAGAGTAAAAAACTGGGCTCGACGGTCATACCGGTGTTTTGGATAGCGGGTGAGGATCATGATGTGGAGGAGATCAATCACATCTTCCTGCCAAATCGTAACAAGTTGAAAAAAATCAAATGGAAACAGCATCTTACTGAAAAGATTGCAGCTTCTGATGTAGTGCTCGATAACGGTTTGATGCATGATTTCTTGCAAGAAGTGATGGCTGCCTTGCCGGAGACAGCATATACAAAGGATATTCACTCTACTGTGAGTAATATATTGGATCAATCAGAGACATTCGTTGATTTCTTCGCGAAATTCATTCATTTCCTATACAAGGATACCGGTTTGGTGCTTTTGGATTCCGGGGATCAGGCACTGCGGCAAGTAGAGCGACCATTTTTCCGGGAGCTGATCAACAAGCAGCAGGAAATAAGCCATGGTGTTTATGGAGCATCTCAGGAGCTCCAGCAGATGGGTTATGCTGATGTGTTAGGTGCAGAAACAGAAGATGCTAACCTGTTCTGTTATATTGACGGTGAAAGAACGCTGCTTATACGCGACAGTGAGGGTAAGTGGCGAGGCAAAAATGATGAAGCAGTCTTTACGGAAGAAGAGCTGATGCTTATTGCGGAAACAGCGCCGGAAAGACTGAGCAATAATGTTGTCACGCGCCCTCTCATGCAGGACTACCTCCTGCCGGTGCTTGCTTTCATTGCCGGTCCTGGAGAAATCGCCTATTGGGCGAATCTGAAACCGGGTTTTCAGGCAGTCGGCTTTAATATGCCGCCCGTCATGCCGCGTCTTTCCTTCACGATGCTGGATGGCAAGACAGAAAAGCTGCTCAATCGTTATCGTTTGCGCCCCGAAAAAGCTATTGCATTTGGCGTTGAAGCGGAAAAAATTCATTATCTAGCTGCACAGCAGCAGCCGCCGATTGCTGTTGTATCTGAACAAGTGAAGCGAGCAATGGCTGATTTGCACGCACCGCTCCGGCGAAGTGCGGCATCGATTGCAGATGATCTTGGCAGCCTGGCAGAAAAGAATCTCCGTCATTTGGAAGAGGATATCGATTTTCTGGTCAAACGTATGGAAGCTAGAATTAAAGAGCAGCATGGTGTGGCTTTATCCCATTTTGACCATATTCAATGTATGCTTCACCCGGAAAATGGGCTGCAAGAGCGGACATGGAGTATCTTCCCTATATGGAATATGCATGGAGTGGAGATTTGGCGCGAATTAGCGCAGAAAAGCTATGATTTCACCACTCCCCACCATATCGTAACGTTATAATGAAACAGAAAGCGTGCCTGGTCGACGACCATGCACGTTTTTTTGTGCACAAAACTCCGAAAAAGCGCTAGACAAGGGAGAAAATGCTAATAAAAAGTGTGAATATTGAGGTGGTGAAATGTGGGGGGATGTGGTACTATGAAAATGGAAAGTGGGGGCGGAGTCTATGTTCATGGGGGAATTTCAGCATTCGGTAGATACGAAAGGCCGTATTATCGTACCTGCCAAGTTCCGAGAAAACTTAGGGGAACGTTTCGTACTGACCCGAGGATTGGACCAATGTCTGTTTGGATACCCTATGGAGGAATGGAGACTCCTGGAAGAAAAACTAAAAAAGCTGCCATTGACCAAGAAGGATGCCCGTGCATTCACTCGCTTCTTCTTTTCAGGAGCAGTCGAATGTGAGCTTGATAAGCAAGGGAGAATCAATATCCCTGCACCGCTCCGGAAATATGCGAAGCTGGAAAAGGACGTAGCCATCATTGGTGTGTCTGGACGGATCGAATTCTGGGCGGAGAGCGAATGGAATTCCTATTTTGATGAATCTGAGGAATCTTTTGCTGAAATCGCTGAAAATATGCTTGATTTCGATATTTGATGGCAGTCGAAAGGATGTAAGAGCTTGTTTGAACATTATAGTGTGCTGAACAGAGAGACGATTGAAGGACTCAATGTGAAGCCAGAAGGTACATATGTGGATTGCACCCTAGGCGGAGGAGGTCACTCCGAAGTAATTTTGAAGCAGTTATCCGATAAAGGAAAACTGTATGCGTTTGACCAGGACAAGCAAGCCATCGAGGCCACAGCGGCAAGATTAGCGGAGTATGGCGATCGAATCGAATATATCCAGGCGAATTTCCGACATCTGAAAAGCGAATTAGAGGAAAGAGGCGTAACGGAAGTCGATGGTGTAGTATTCGACCTTGGCGTGTCCTCCCCACAGCTCGATCAGGCGGAAAGAGGATTCAGCTATCAGCACGATGCGCCGCTTGATATGCGCATGAACCAGCATCAGGCGCTTTCTGCCTACGAGGTGGTTAATACGTGGTCTTACGAGCAGCTTGTACGGATTTTCTTCCAATATGGAGAAGAGAATTTTTCCAAGCAAGTTGCAAGAAAAATAGAGAAAAGACGAGAAACGAAACCGATTGAAACAACATTTGAACTTGTGGAAGTGATCAAGGAAGCGATTCCTGCACCAGCAAGAAGAAAAGGCGGCCATCCGGCCAAAAGAATCTTTCAGGCAATCCGGATTGCGGTAAATGACGAATTACAAGCATTCCGTGATGCGCTGCAGCAGACAGCAGAGATAGTTGCAGTCGGGGGAAGGGTTTCAGTCATTACCTTCCACTCGCTGGAGGACAGAATGTGTAAGCAGGCATTTAAATCATGGAGCACACCGCTGCCGGTTCCGCGCAATATCCCAATTTTGCCGGAGGACAGCAAGGCACCGTTTGCTCTCATTACGAGAAAGCCGATATTGGCAAGTGATGAGGAACTGGAAGATAACAGAAGATCCCGTTCCGCCAAACTCCGCGTAGCAGAAAAAATAAAACCGTGGAGTTCGAAATTCGAATTCTAATACAGGGGAGGAATAAGCTTGAGCGCAGAACGTGCAAGAAGCTGGCAGCAGAGCAGTCCGGCACAAAGACCGCAGCAGCAGCCTAAACGACAGGTAAAAGTAAAAGTTCATAAGAAAACGTGGATTACGCCGGGAGAGAAGGTTCTATATGCCGTTTTCAGTCTAGTTATCTTGGCTGCAGCAGCTTATTTCGTCACCTTCGCAGCTTCCACGTATAATGTGAACCGAGACTTGGAAGCACTGGATTCTGAAATCAGCCACCAGAAGGTTGCGAATACAGATCTGACTTATGAAGTGAAGGAATTGAGCAAGCCGGAGCGCATCATCGATATCGCACGTGATGCAGGTCTGAAGGTACAAAGTGCCAAAGTAAAAGAAGCAAACAAAGTCTCTGAATAAGAAAGGTACTGTCAATATGAAAAAGAACAAGACAACACAGAGAATGGCGATGGTTCTGTTATCCGTTTTTGCCTTGCTCTTTCTTGTCTTAGCTGGACGTTTCTTGTTCATCCAGGCATCCGGTGAAGTTGCTGGAGTTAATTTAAAGAAATTTGCAGAAAGTAAGCGGACTGACTCGTATACGCTCGAAGCTACGAGAGGGAAGATACTGGATCGCAATGGAATGGAGTTGGCGTATGATCAGCCAACTTATTCTATTTATGCGATTGTTAGTGAAGAGTATTCCGCGGATAAAGAACATCCGATCCATGTAACGAATGTGGATAAGACGGCAAAAGAAATTGCTGAAATCATCGGGGCAGATGAAAATGATCTGAAAAAACGGCTCCAGGATGGAATTGACGGCGGCAAGTTCCAGGTGGAATTCGGTTCCGCGGGAAGCGGATTGTCTCAGGATCAGAAGAAGAAGATTGAAGACCTCGAGTTGCCTGGAATCCAGTTTACAGAAGAAGCAGAGCGCTTCTATCCGAATGGTACTTTTGCTTCGCAAGTAATTGGGCTGGCACAGCGACAAGATGGTGTGATTACTGGCTTAACAGGAATTGAACAACAGCTGAATGATCAGCTTGCAGGTAAAAACGGGAATATATCCTATGAACAAGATGGTTATGGATACAAGCTGCTGAATCCGAATGAAGAAGTGCAGGCAGCCCAAGATGGGGATAATGTCTATCTGACTATTGATCAGAAAATCCAGACTTTACTGGAGGATACACTCACCCAAGTGGATGATAAATGGAACCCTAAGAAAATCAGTGCAGTCGTCATGAATCCAAAAACAGGTGAGATTGTAGCGATGAGCAACCGCCCAAGCTATGATCCGAACGATCCAGAGAATGTAGAAAACTGGTACAATGACTCCATTTCAAATCCGATGGAACCCGGATCGACTATGAAAATGTTCACAGTCGCGTCTGCTATCGAAGAGGGGAAATGGAATCCGGATGAAAAATATAAGTCCGGATCATACAAACCGGATAGCAAAACAACAATCAGTGACTGGAATAAGGGTGGCTGGGGATCCATAACTTACTTAGAAGGTATGCAGCGTTCATCCAATGTTATGGTCGCGAATCTTGTTGCAAATAAAATTGGTGAGGACAAGTTTCTGGAATATCTAAAGAAATTCCACTTTGACCAGAAAACGGGCATTGATCTTCCTGGTGAGATACCTGGCACCATTCTATATAACTATCAATCTGAAAAGATTAGTACATCATATGGTCAAGGAACCACTGCAACCCCGATTCAGATGATTACGGCTGCCAGTGCGATTGCCAATGATGGAAAGATGGTTACGCCACATATCATTGACAAGATTGTCAATCCGGATACGAAGAAGGTTGTCGAGCAGAAGAAAACAGAAGTACAAGGCAAACCTATTTCTAAGGATACAGCTGACGAAACACTAAAGATACTTGAATCGGTCGTAACATCCAAACATGGCACTGGAAAACCGTTTAAATTGGATGATTATAGCGTAGCTGGTAAAACCGGTACAGCACAAATACCAAATCCAAACGGTGGCGGCTATATGCAAGGCAAGAATAATTATCTATTCTCCTTCCTTGGCATGGCACCTGCTGATGATCCAGAATTGATCATGTATGTATCTGTGCTCCAGCCTGAATTGAGTGAAACGGAAACTGGCAGTGAACCATCCGCCTTCATCTTCAAAAATGTAATGGAAAATGCGCTGCACTATATGGATATCAGTCCGGACCAAGCGGACGATAAAAATGAGGTTTCTGAAAAACGAGTGCCGGATATTGAAGGCATGTCTACTCGTGCTACGAAGAAAGCGCTAGAAGACACTGGAATGGATGTAGTTGTTGTCGGTGAGGGAGATAAGGTTGCCAAAACGAGTGTTGAAAGCGGGCAAACCGTTCTGGAAGGCGAGCGCGCCATCATCGTCACGGATGAGCCGACGATGCCGGATATTAATGGATGGTCCATGCGTGAAGTGCTTGAATTGGGTGAACTGCTCCAGCTGGATGTGGAAACAATCAACAGCGGCTACGCCAAGACACAAAGCATCAAAAAAGGAACGAAACTGAATAAGAACGACTATCTTGCTGTCGAATTCTCGACATAAGAAAAACGGACAGTGGTCTATCCGCTTGCCAACCATCATAACATGGATACAAGCCTACCTTTGTATACGAGGGAGAGATTTGTTTGAAGAGAGTATCCAATGTTACGATGCGCAAGCGGTTGGTCACTGTTTTTGTTTTGGCTTTTATCGTGTTCCTTGTTATCGGAATCCGATTAGCATATGTCCAGTTCGTCTTAGGTAAAGACTTAGTGGACAAGGCTGAGGATTCCTGGAGCAGGAATATCACATTTGAGCCGGAAAGAGGAAAGATACTTGACCGTAATGGTGAGGTGCTGGCAGAGAATGTGTCCGCACCGACTGTCATGGTCGTACCACGTCAGATCAAGGATCCTGAAAAGACAGCCGAGAAGCTGGCAGAAATTCTTGGGATGGAAAAGGACAAGGCAATGCAGCACGTGACGAAGAAGGCATCTATCGAAAGAATTCACCCTGAAGGACGAAAAATTTCCGAAGAGCAGGCAGAAGCAATTCAGGCGCTGAACATGGAGGGCGTTTATATTGCCAAAGATTCAAAACGGCACTATCCAAATGGGGATTATCTGTCTCATGTACTTGGTTTCAGCGGTATAGATAACCAGGGGTTGATGGGCCTGGAGGCATACTATGATGAAGAACTGAGCGGAGAATCAGGCAGCCTGTCGTTTTTCTCTGATGCAAAAGGGCATCGATTGGAAGATATGGCAGATGTCTATTCACCGCCGACGGATGGTATGGACCTTCAGCTGACGATTGACTCTGATATCCAGACAATTATAGAGCGGGAACTGGATAATGCAGAAGCAAAATATAATCCGGATGGTGCGATTGCACTGGCTGTAGATCCTGATACAGGTGAAATCCTCGGAATGTCCTCGAGACCTTCATTCGAACCGGAAAATTACAATGAAGCCGATCCTGATACGTATAACAGGAATCTGCCGATTTGGAGTTCGTATGAGCCAGGTAGTACATTTAAGATCATCACACTTGCTGCGGCACTTGAAGAGAAGGTAGTTGACCTTGAGAACGATCATTTCCATGACAGCGGAGCTATCAAAGTGGATGGTGCCACCTTGCATTGCTGGAAACGCGGCGGACATGGTGATCAAACATATTTAGAGGTTGTACAAAATTCTTGTAACCCAGGTTTTGTCTCACTAGGGCAGAAGCTAGGGACGGACCGTCTATTCTCTTATATCAAGGATTTTGGGTTCGGTGAGAAAACTGGTATCGATTTGCAAGGGGAAGGAAAAGGTATTTTATTCGATCCCGCGAAAATCGGGCAGGTAGAGACAGCAACCACTGCTTTCGGACAAGGTGTTTCCGTCACTCCGATTCAGCAAGTGATGGGTGTATCAGCTGCTATCAATGGAGGCTACTTATACCAGCCTCATATCGCCAAGTCATGGAAGGATCCAGTTACCGGTGACACGGAAACAGCCACCGAGACAGTCATGAAACGACGGGTAGTGTCAGAGGATACATCAGAACAGGTTCGTCATGCATTGGAAAACGTTGTAGCAAAAGGGACAGGACGAGGAGCTTACCGGGAAGGGTTCCGGATTGGCGGTAAAACAGGAACAGCCCAGAAAGTGGGAGCCAACGGAACCTATATGGAAAACAACTATATTCTTTCCTTCATCGGATTTGCACCTGCCAATGACCCTGAAATCGTGGTCTACCTTGCTATAGATAATCCGAAAAACACAATCCAATTCGGTGGTAAAGTGGCAGCGCCGATTGTAGGTACTATTCTGGAGGACAGCCTTCGTTCAATGGGAGTAGAACCGCAGACGGATGGATTGGAGAAATCTTACAGCTGGCCGGAAGAGCCGCCAGCAGAAGCACCTGATTTTGTCGGTATGAAAAAGCGGGAACTGACAGAATATTACACTACACTGAACTTGGAATTGAGCGGAACCGGCGAATATATCATCGATCAAGAACCAAAAGCTGGAATAAAGATGGAAGCAGGATCCACTATCCGCCTGTATTTATCTGAAAACCCGCCTGAATAAATCGGATGAACCATTCCTGCGGACATAAATTCTGGTATAATGGGGAAAGGTTTTTACGCCTCAATCAATCAAAATAATATTACTTTGCATTTTGTAAGGATAAATGAAGGACGTGGCAGCTTTGAAACTAGCAGTACTTTTGTCCGCACTGCCTTTTTACGAACAGCAGGCGGCCCATGAAGAAATCGACATTACCGGATTGACAATCGATTCCCGGGAAATTAAATCTGGCAATCTATTCATATGCATAGACGGAGCAGTAGTCGACGGACATACGTTTGCCAGACAGGCCGAGGAGCAAGGGGCGGCGGCTATTTTAGCCGAACGTCCGCTGGATGTATCCATTCCAGTTATTCTAGTCAAAGACACGCTTCGCGCTTTGGCTCCATTAGCGAATACTTTCTATGGTCACCCATCGAAAGAGATGCGGGTGATCGGTATTACTGGTACCAATGGCAAGACGAGCATGACATATTTGCTTGAAAGTATTTTCCGCGCTAATGAGGAAGCTACTGGAGTGATTGGTACGATTCAGATGAAGATCAAGGACGAGACGTTTCCGGTGAAAAATACGACACCGGATGCGCTGTTCCTGCAAAAAGGGTTCCGTAATATGGTCGATGAAGGAGTCGATACGGCTGTCATCGAGGTATCTTCCCATGCTTTGGACAGGGGACGAGTACATGGCACCGATTTTGATATCGCTGTATTCACGAATCTATCACAGGATCATCTTGATTATCATGAAAGCTTTGAGGACTACTTCCATGCGAAAAGTCTTTTATTCTCTCAGCTTGGCAATACCTTCGATCCAAAGCATCCGAAGTACGCCGTAATCAATGCAGATGACCGTTACGCTGAAGCATTGATCAAATCAACTGCACAGCCAATTTGCACGTACGGGATCGATAAGGATGCAGACATTATGGCCAAGGATATTCAGCTGGCATCCAACGGTACTACTTTCTTACTTCAAACACCGAAGGGCGAAGCGAGAATAACGAGCAAGCTGATGGGTAAATTCAATGTCTATAATATGCTTGCTGCTGTAGGAGCCGCTATTTGCAGCGGTATACCGTTTGCGACGATCTGCAGTACACTGCATGAGACGACTGGTGTAGCAGGCCGCTTCGAGCCTGTCATGGCAGGACAGTCTTTTGGGGTGATTGTAGACTATGCACACACACCGGATTCCTTGGAGAATGTCCTGACGACGATAAAATCATTCGTGAAGGGCAATATAATTACAGTGGTAGGCTGTGGCGGTGACCGCGATAAAACAAAACGCCCGCTTATGGCAGGAAAAGCTGTCCAATATTCGGATACATCCATTTTCACAGCGGATAATCCGCGTTCTGAGGACCCGCAAGCTATCCTTGAGGATATGATCAGAGGATTGGAATCCGACCAGTATGCTGTCGTACCAGACCGGGCAGAAGCGATTCAGCGTGCTATCGACCTTGCAGGAAATGACGATATCGTCTTGATAGCAGGTAAAGGGCATGAGACATATCAGATCGTAGGAAATCAGGTTCTTGATTTCGATGATCGTCTAGTTGCAGCACAAGCCATTAAAAGAGCGGGATTAGGAGAATGACGATGCTATTTTCAAGTGATTTCCTATATGATGTATTCCCTGATGCTACGAAACAGCAGGAATTTACCATTGCTGAAGTGAATACCGATAGCAGGAAAGAAGCACCAAACAGTTTATTTGTCCCGATTAGAGGAAAACGCTTCGATGCGCATGCTTTTATTGAGCAGGCAGTTGCGCAGGGGGCAGTCGCCTCTTTATGGGATAGATCATTGCCGATACCGGAAGCTGCTTCTAGTATTGTGCTGTTCTTGGTTGATGATACGCTGGAAGCATTGCAAAAACTAGCTAAAGCACATCGCGAAGCAATTGATCCGATTGTTGTCGGCATCACCGGTTCAAACGGTAAAACGACTACAAAAGATTTAGTTGCCAGCGTGTTAAAAGAGAAATATGAAGTGTTGGCGACCAAAGGGAACCTGAATAATCATATCGGGTTGCCGCTCACTGTTTTATCTATGCAGCCTTCCTGTGAAGTGCTTGTTTTAGAAATGGGTATGAGTAACTTCGGTGAAATCGAGCTGTTGTCGCATATCGCACAGCCGGATTATGCAATCATCACAAATATCGGGGAGTCGCATATCGAATTCCTTGGATCAAGGGAAGGCATTGCCAAGGCAAAGAGTGAGATTACAGCGGGTTTAGCTGAAGATGGCGTGTTGATCATTGATGGAGATGAGCCTCTGCTTGCATTCCATCATGATAAGAAAACGACAATCACGTGCGGATTTGAAGATCATAATAAGCAGCAGCTCAAGATTGAGAAGACACTTGATGCAGCCACTGCTTTTTCGGTAAACGGTGAAAATTACACATTTTCTTTGCTTGGCGCGCATAATGTACGGAATGCAGGCTATGCGATCGTACTAGGAAAAGAGCTGGGTGTCAGTCAGCAGCTTATACAGCAAGCATTGCATACTCCATCAATGACAGGAATGCGGATGGAGCAGCTTGCCGGGAAGAATGGAAGTAAAATCATCAACGATGCATATAACGCTTCTCCGACATCGATGAAAGCAGCAATTCAGACAGTACAGAGTCTGCCTTTTGCCAGACGTATTCTCGTGCTAGGCGATATCTATGAAATAGGGGATGAATCCAAAAGCTATCATCGGCAGATTGCAGAAGCTATCACCTCTGATACTACGCACGTATTTACGGTCGGTGAGGATTCGGATGAAATTACTGATGCATTAAAAGGTACATCGATTACAGCTGTTCACTTCACAGACAAGGATTCTTTGGCGGAAACAGTTCTGCAATTGCTGCAGCCTGATACAATCGTCCTGCTGAAAGCATCACGCGGTATGAAACTGGAATCCATACTTGACACAATCGCTGTTATGGAAGAAAATTAATAGCTGGTAATCAGAAACATGGCGTCACTGGCGCCAGGTAATACACTGGACGGGTGCTTTTTTAAAGGAGGAAAACATCAATGAACGTGGCACTATTACTTGTGACAATTGCAGTAGCATTCATCGTCACCGTCCTTATTTCTCCAATAATCATACCATTTCTACGCAGGTTGAAATTTGGTCAGAGTATTCGTGAGGAAGGACCAAAATCCCATATGAAAAAGTCGGGTACACCGACAATGGGCGGCGTGATGATCATGATCAGCATTGTCGTATCTACATGGATCATGCATGCAATAGGCAATATCCATATTAGCCTGGAAACGTGGCTGCTATTATTCGTATTGATCGGATACGGCTTGCTCGGATTCCTTGATGACTACATCAAAGTAGCAATGAAACGAAACCTTGGATTAACATCCAAGCAGAAAATGATTGGTCAGATCATTATCGCTATCGTTTTTTACGCACTGCTTCGATTTAATGATTTCGGTACGTACATACAGATTCCGGGAACATCGATTCAGTGGGACCTCGGATGGGGTTATTTCTTCTTGATTCTTGTTATGCTTGTCGGCGCATCCAATGCCGTCAATTTGACAGACGGACTGGACGGTCTCCTGGCAGGTACTGCTGCGATTGCGTTCGGAGCATTCGCTGTGGTGGCGTACTATGACGTCCAGCAAACACAAATTACTGTATTCTCTTTGGCAGTGGTCGGGGCTTTGCTAGGATTCCTTGTATTCAATGCGCATCCTGCGAAGGTATTTATGGGAGACACCGGATCACTTGGACTTGGCGGCGCAATTGCAGCCGTTGCCATACTCACTAAAATGGAGATTCTGCTGATTGTCATCGGCGGTGTCTTCGTTATCGAGACACTTTCCGTAATGATCCAGGTCATTTCCTTCAAGACGACTGGAAAACGGGTATTCAAGATGAGCCCGCTTCACCATCACTATGAACTGTCTGGTTGGTCGGAATGGCGTGTCGTAACGACATTTTGGGCTGTAGGACTATTATTCGCTGTCATCGGTGTCTACATGAAGGTGGGATTATGATGAGTGATTTTGAAACCAAATTCCCATATCAAAACGTGCTTGTACTGGGCCTGGCAAAGAGTGGATTTGCTGCTGCCAGCACATTGCTTGCCCACGGACGCAACGTTCGGGTAAGTGATCTGAATACAACCAATCAAGAAGAACTTGTCCAAATCCTCGAGCAAAAAGGTGCACAAGTGAGGCTTGGTGTGCAAGAAGTAGAACTTTTGGAAGATATTGATGTTTTGATTAAGAATCCAGGAATTCGTTATGAGAATGTGATTGTACAAACAGCAATGGAAAGAAATATTCCAGTGCTGACGGAAGTCGAACTTGCTGGTTTGCTTCACAAGGGTACCCTGATTGGTATTACCGGATCAAACGGTAAGACTACAACGACAACACTTGCTTATGAGATGCTCAAAGAGAGCCAGGTAAGTACGTTTGTTGCTGGTAATATCGGTACAGCCGCATCCGAAGTTGCCGACAGGACGACAGAAGATGACCGGCTTGTTTTGGAGCTTTCATCTTTCCAGCTTCAAGGTATCGATCAGTTCCGTCCGAAAATAAGTGTTATGCTGAACATTTTTGAAGCACATTTGGATTATCACCATTCTCTTGAAAATTATGAACAAGCGAAAGCTAATATTTTCCGTAATCAAGATGCAACTGACTATCTTGTTTATAATGCGGAGGATGAGCGGCTTCGTGATATCGTCAAAAATGCGAAAGCAACCCTTGTTCCTTTTTCAGGTTCCAGAAAGCTGGAAGATGGTGCATGGTATGATGATACTCATGTGTATTTCAAGGACGAACCGATAGCAGCATTAAAAGATATCCTGCTTGTCGGAGGCCATCAGCTGGAGAATATACTCGCTGCTTTAGCAGCTGCTAAGCTAGCCGGAGCGACTAACGAAGGTATTCAGCAAGTATTGAAGACTTTCTCAGGTGTTGAGCATCGGCTGCAGTATATAAAGCACATTAATGGCCGTGCATTTTATAACGACTCAAAAGCTACCAATATTTTGGCAACCTCAAAAGCATTGTCATCATTCGATCAGCCGACAATCCTGCTTGCAGGAGGCTTGGATCGCGGTAACACGTTTGAGACACTTGTCCCATTCATGGAACATGTAAAAGCATTGATCGTGTTCGGTGAAACAGCTGAAAAATTGCGAGAGACTGCCTATATGGCCGGGATTGAACTAATTGAACATGCGAAGGATGTCAAAGAGGCAGCTGAAATTGCTTATCGCATCTCTCAGAGCGGCGATGTGATCCTTCTGTCTCCAGCATGTGCAAGCTGGGATCAGTACCGTACATTTGAAGAAAGAGGAGACATGTTTGTAGAAGCGGTGCATACATTAGAGTAGGGGCTTGTCCTGCTCAGCCGCTTCGCTGCATGCGGACCCCCAATTCCAATCCAAGGAAATGGGGTTTTTCTTTGCGTAAATCTAATCTCCCGAAGACGGACTGGCTATTGCTCTTCTCTATCGGAGGCCTGCTGACAATCGGTATCATCATGGTGTATAGTGCTTCTGCTGTATGGGCGGAATATAAATTTGACGATAGCTTCTTTTTTGCCAAGCGGCAGCTATTGTTCGCCGGTGTTGGTTTAGGGGCTATGCTGGTCATTTCCAGGTTGCATTATGAGATTTGGCGGAAATATGCGAAGGTTTTACTGTTGATTTGCTTTATTTTGCTTATTGCCGTCTTGATTCCCGGAGTCGGATTGGTCCGTGGTGGTGCAAGAAGCTGGATCGGGGTAGGGGCCTTCAGTATCCAGCCTTCTGAATTCACAAAGCTGGGCTTGATAATCTATTTAGCTGTATATCTTTCGGCCAAGCAGAAATATATAACTTCCTTGAAGCAAGGATTTCTGCCTTCGCTCTTGCTCGTTTTTACAGCTTTCGGAATGATTATGCTCCAGCCGGATCTTGGCACAGGTGTTGTTCTAGTACTTACTTGTATGGTGATGATTTTAGTTAGCGGAGCCAGAATCTCCCACTTCGTCGGTCTCGGTATTTTAGGACTAGGTGCTTTCGCAGCACTCATTTTGTCTGCGCCATATCGTATACAGCGCATTACTGCTTTCCTTGATCCTTGGGAGGATCCATTAGGGGAAGGATTCCAGATCATCCAATCTCTATATGCGATTGGTCCAGGTGGATTGATGGGACTCGGCTTAGGCAACAGTCTGCAAAAATTCTTCTATCTTCCGGAGCCGCAGACAGATTTCATTTTTGCCATTCTGGCAGAGGAGCTTGGCTTCATCGGAGGTGCTGGCGTTATGCTTCTCTTCCTGCTGTTTCTGTGGCGAGGCATTCAAGTAGCTCTTCGCGCGCCTGATGGCTTTAGCAGTCTGCTGGCATTAGGCATCACTGGTATGATAGCTATCCAATGTATGATTAACATCAGTGTAGTAATAGGGTTGATCCCGGTTACTGGTATCACACTGCCGTTTTTAAGCTACGGAGGATCATCGCTTACACTTACGCTGAGCTCAGTTGGTATCCTTCTGAATGTCAGCAGGTATAGCAAACTCTGAAGAATTCGACGATCACTAGACTAACGAACAAGTTAGATTCGATATGCACCGATAAAAAGGTGGATTTGAAAAAGTAATATATTAAAAATTTTTAGATAATTCTTATTGACTTTTTTTAGCAACGCACGTATCATTATAAACAATTTCATACAGTTCTTATCAAGAGAAGCCGAGGGACTGGCCCGATGAAGCTTCAGCAACCTCTGACTAAGTCAGAAAGGTGCTAAATCCAGCAAGATTAATTTCTTGGAAGATAAGAGTGCGGGCGATTATATCAAGCTCTCTTTTCTTCGGAAAAGAGAGCTTTTTTTCGTTTAGTCACTCTACTACAGAAAAAGGAGAAATGAAAATTGACTGACATTATTATTTTATCAGGAAGCCCGTCCAAACATTCCAGGTCTCAGCTGGCTGCTAATTATGCAGGTAAACTGGCTGAAGAGCAAGGTTTCACCGTCAAGGAAATCAGTGTTACCGATTTTACGCCGGAGGATTTAATTTATGCAAGATTCGACAGCCCTGCAATTGTGCGGGCAGGTCATGCTGTCAGCGGCGCGAAAGGCTTAATCATTGCTTCGCCTGTATATAAAGCAGCATATACAGGCGTGCTGAAAGCATTGCTTGATTTATTGCCTCAAGATGCATTTAAGCACAAGCCCGTACTTCCGATCATGACAGGAGGCAGCCCGGCTCATTTGTTAGCGATAGATTATGCGCTAAAGCCCTTGATTGCGAATCTTAAGGGAGAGCCTTTACAGGGAGTATATTTGTGCGATCACCATATCAACAAGGAGAATCCTGATCAACCAGTGGCAGATGCAGAAACAGGTATAAGGATTAACACGCAAGCTAATCAGCTTGTTGAGGCGATTCGCCGAAATCACTCTATCAGTATCGCAAAGTAAAGGAGGGAAGTAATGAAAGCAACGAAAACGTTGTTCGGTATACCAGTTCAAGTCATTGGCGGGTTGCTTGCGATTTTGTTTTTCATGACTGGGGATGGCATCGAACAGGCATTCCTGTCCAAGTATGTTGTCGACATTGGCTTCACTACCAATCAGTCAGCTATCATGTTCAGTGCTTATGGGATCGTGCTTACACTGGCTTCCTGGCTGGCTGGTGTTCTAGGAGAAGTCATCGGACCTCGGAAAACGATGCTGATTGGGCTTGTGACGTGGGTTGTTTTTGAAGTCGGCTTTCTGTATCTGGGGCTTTACATGGAAAGCTTTACTATGATGGTGCTTATGTACGGATTGCGCGGTTTTGGCTACCCGCTGTTTGCTTTCGCTTTTATTGTCTGGATTGCCTACCGTACGGAAAAGCAAAAGCTTGCAACAGCAATGGGATGGTTCTTCTTTATGTTTGCTGGGGGAATTGGTTTTCTTGGCTCCTATTATCCGAGTATTTTACTGCCATACATCGGAGAAATGGCCACATTGTGGAGCTCGCTTATTTGGATCATCCTTGGTGGAATTTTAGGTGTCGCATTAGTCGATGACAAAGATCGCCAGGGAGTCAGGATTCAGGATCAAAGCCGGGGAAATAAATGGGCAGAAGCACTTAAAGGCATCACGATTCTTTGGGAGAGTCCTCGCGTTGCTGCTGGAGGTCTGCTTCGGACAATCAATACAGCAGGATGGTATGGTTTCGTAGTTGTGATGCCTGGATTTTTCACAAGTTTCCTGGATATTTCGACAAGTCAGTGGCTCCAGCTTTGGGCAATTCAGTCCATCAGCAATATGGCGGCAGGGGTGTTGTTTGGAATGATAGGTGACCGAATCGGCTGGGTCAAGGTAGTCCGTTGGTTTGGCTGTGTGGGAGCAGCTATTTGTTCTTTGCTTTACTACTATATCCCGGCAGCATTCGGAGCAAATATCCCTCTTCTAATGCTGAACGCTATTCTTTTCGGTGCTGCAATAGCAGCTTTTGTTCCGCTGTCTGCTATATTGCCGACGCTTGCTCCAGCTAATCGCGGTGCAGCGATCTCGGTACTTAATTTAGGTGCTGGAGCCAGTCAGTTTCTGGGACCGGTGCTTGTCGGAGTACTGAATAACTACTTAGGAATCATCGGTGTGGTATGGGGATTTGCCATTTTATATGCACTTAGTTTTCTGTTAACACCATTTCTAACCCCTGCTTCGAAAGCACAAATACATGCCTCAGAAGAGCTTGCTGTCAGATAACTAAAGGAGGATTTTCAAATGACAAACAAACGGATCTTTTTGAACGCTTTTGATATGAATTGCGTTGGACATCAATCACCTGGGTTATGGACACATCCTGATGATCAGGCACATCGTTACAAGGACTTGGAGTATTGGACAGAGCTTGCGCAGCTATTGGAGCGCGGGCGGTTTGATGCGTTGTTTTTAGCAGATGTACTCGGAACATATGATGTGTATCAAAACTCCCGGGATGGAGCAGTCCGTCAAGCAGCACAAGTGCCGGTGAATGATCCGCTGCTTGTCGTGCCGGCGATGGCCCAAGTCACAAAGCATTTGGGTTTTGGTGTCACGGCATCCGTTACGTATGAGCACCCATACAGCTTTGCGCGTCGTGTATCTACTCTGGATCATTTGACGAAAGGCCGTGTCGGCTGGAATATTGTTACCTCCTATTTAGAAAGTGCAGCAAGGAACCTTGGGTTGGATACGCAAGTCAAACATGACGAGCGTTATAACATTGCAGAGGAATACGTAGAAGTCTGCTATAAGCTTTGGGAGGGCAGTTGGGAAGACGGTGCAGTTGTTCGTGATACAGAGAGAAAAGTGTACACTGACCCAGAAAAGGTGCATGATATCCACCACAACGGTACTTATTATACTGTGCCGGGAGCACATCTGTCCGAACCTTCTCCACAGCGGACGCCAGTGCTTTTCCAGGCGGGATCATCGTCTAAGGGCCGATCATTTGCTGCTAAGCATGCCGAATGTGTCTTTATAAGCACCCCCACAGTTACTGTGACAAAAAGCTATGTAGACAAGCTGCGAGAAGAAGCGAAGCGCCAAGGACGTGACCCCGAAGAGATAAAAGTGATGAGTCTCTTTACTCCGATAGTGGCCGAGACAGAAGAAGCTGCACAGGAAAAACTGGCAGAATATCGAAGTCATGCAAGCTATGAAGGAGGTCTGGTACTGCTGGGTGGATGGACCGGCATTGATTTTTCCGAATATGATCCGGACGAAGAGCTTCGTTTCGTTGAGAATGAATCGATCCATTCAGCCGTGGAGACGTTCACGAAGATTGATCCAAATAAAAAATGGACTGTCCGTGAAGTGGCCGAATTTGTAGGTGTAGGAGGAATTGGTCCGGTAGTCGCCGGAACACCGGTCCAAGTGGCTGATGCAATGGAAGAGTGGATTGAACAGACTGGCGTCGATGGGTTTAATATAGCATACGCAGTGACTCCTGGAACCTTTAAAGATCTTGCAGATTATGTGGTGCCGATTTTGCAGGAGCGGGGCAGAATCAGAAAGGATTATGAAGGCGATACATTACGCGAGAATTTGAGCGGAAATAAGAGACTGCCAGTTCATCACCCAGCACGCCAGATCGGGCGAGCAGTTCAAGAACAAGGAAAGCAAACGGTGTAAAGTCATGACCAATAAAACTGAAACTACATTAGAAACCATTTACTCGTTGATAGAAGAAATAGTTGACCAGACCATTGGCCCCTCTGCAGATCGGCTCGACCGGGAGAAAATCTTTCCTAAGGCGAACATGCAGGAACTAGCTGATAAAGGATTGAACGGTATTTTACTGCCTGAATCCTTGGGGGGGCTGGATGCAGGGTACAAAGCATTTTCGATAGTGGCAGAAAAGATTGCTGCACACTGTCCTTCCACTGGTCTTGTTTACACGATGCATGTGGAAGCGGCCGATGTGATAGTCCGATTCGGATCGAAGGAACAGCAGGAGAAGTGGCTAAAACCTGTACAGGCGGGGAGCTTTGGCACAACCTCGACAAGTGAAAGAACCTCTGGAGGCAGATATTGGATCAACACGAGCCGAGCAAAACGGACGCTTCAAGGATATGAGCTTAATCTTGAAAAATCGTTTACGACAAGCAGCGGATTTGCTGATTTTTATATTGTTCAAACTGGCTCGCCCGAGGCTTCTTCAGCTGATGATTTGAGTTATTTTATCATCGAAGGAACGAACCCTGGCTTAAGCTATGGAAGCTGGGATGCGCTCGGAGTGAGAGGGAATCATAGCTCTTCACTCACTCTCGACAGAGTGCAAGTGCCGAAAGAAAATTTGCTCGGAAGTGAAGGGTCTGGCCGTACAATTGTAGAAACGAGTATTGCTTATTTGCTTGGCCTGGGTTCTGTCTGGACAGGCCTGGCTGGCGGCATTATTGATATAGTAACGGTTTATGCCAAACAGAATCATCATCGTGATGTGGAAAAAAGCCTTGGTGACTATCAGGTTATCCGCAGTTTGCTTGCTAAAGCCGTGATCCAATATAAAGGGCTTGCTGCCTGGCTGGAGCAGCTTCGAAGCGAGGTTGATCATCAGCTTAACAATGGCTCAGGAAAGCTTAGCCCCCCAACACAGCAGGATTTGCTGTCATTTAAAATACATGCTTCGGATACGGTGAATGATATTGCACAAATCGCCATGGACATTACAGGAGGTTATGGTTATAAAATTGGTAAGCTGGAACGGTTTTACCGAGATGCAAGAGCGGGTATTGTAATGGGACCTTCCAATAATCTTGCTCGTGAAATTCTTGCAAAGCAGCTTATAGGTATTTCAGATGATTTGTGGGGAGAAACCTCTTGATTAGAGGTTTCTTTTTTCTGGGATATGAAAGATCCCTAGTTAATCTCATTATGAAAGTAACCATATGGGAATTTTTACATATGAAAAAACAAGGCTTGACCGACAAAATAAAGTACCCAGGAACGAATGTAATGGTAGAATGGGAGAGTAATAGCAGAGACAGTATAAAGAAAGAAGATGGATAGAAGTTTTCATTTCTTGACCATTGAAGAAGGAAATCGGCGGCTTCTTATGTAATTAGGTAAAGAAACCTTTTTGAAGGCGGATTATTTACAATTTGTTGGTTACTGACTACTTCCGCTATATGAATGTGTTATAATTTTATAATTACAATACAAGCAGTTTTTGACTGTACAGCATAGGAAGAAGAGGAAATGAGCGAAAAAAAGAAAATTGTTTCCATCGAGGACCGTATCCCAAAATTAAAACAAGCGAGAAAGAAAAAGGCGAATAGACGACTTATATTCTACTTGTCTATTTTCTTCGTACTTATCTTCATCATTGTGTACCTGCAATCGCCATTAAGCAATATTCACCGCCTTGAAGTGGAAGGAAATGATTTTCTGCCTAAAGATACTATCATTCAAAGCAGCGGCCTGACTACTTCAGATAATATGTGGCGCATTGATAAGGATGAAGCAATTAAACGGATAGAGGAAAATGAAGAAGTTGAAAAGGTATCAATAAGCAGAGGCTTCCCTGCCACTGTCACAATCAAAGTGACAGAGCTTGGCAGAGTAGGATATCTGCAGCAGGATGGCAGTTATCGCGCACTGCTGACCAATGGCAGTATCTCTGAAAAGAAATGGGAGCAGCCAAAATCCGATGCCCCGACTCTCTATGGTTTTTCTGATGATAAGTATCTTAAAGAGATGGCAGAGGAACTTGCCGAATTGCCAGCTTCTATTACCGGTCTCATATCCGAGATACACTACAAGCCATCAGAAGACAATCAATTCATCATTCAGCTTTTCATGAGTGACGGCAGGGAAGTGCAAGGAACAATCCGCACTTTCGCTACGAACATGGAGGCATATCCTAGCATTGCTGCTCAGCTTGATCCAGAAGTCGATGGTGTACTCCATATGGGAGTAGGGACCTATTTCGAGCCTGCTGAGAAGGAAAAAGAAGATAACGACCAAGAAGAAGGCAGATAAGCAGAAATTCGTGGTATTTTGTCAGTTTATGTAGAATAAACGGGCTATATGCGGTATAGTCGAATCAAATACGAGTATATTAGGCTAAATTCTTACAGAATGTCGCTTTTTAGGCAAAATTTCTCGTGAAATTTGTTATAATTATGCGTGTCTCAATACAAATGTTAATAATGAAACGAAAATGTAAAAACAATGCTGGGCGACATGTCTCTAGGATTAGGAGGTGCCTTACGTGAACAACAGTGAAATTTTAGTCAGCTTAGATGTAGGAACATCAAATATTAAAGTGATTATCGGGGAAGTATTTCAGGATTCCCTTAACATAATCGGTGTCGGTACGGCAAAATCAAAAGGCCTGAAGAAAGGCGCCATCGTCGATATCGACCAAACTGTCCAATCGATCCGCAGTGCTGTAGAACAAGCAGAGCGGATGGTCGGTATGCAAATCGAACGTGTAGTCGTCGGTGTCAATGGGAATCAGATTCAGCTGCATCCATGCCATGGAGTAGTGGCTGTATCCAATGAAACCCGTGAGATAGACGATGAGGATATTGCGCGAGTAATTGACGCGGCGCAGGTTGTGTCCATTCCGCCGGAACGTGAAATAGTCGATGTGGTTCCAAAACAGTTCATCGTAGATGGATTGGACGGTATCAATGACCCTCGCGGCATGATTGGTGTTCGATTAGAAATGGAAGGAACAATCATTACTTGTTCCCGTACAGTCTTACATAATCTATTGAAATGCGTCGAGAGAGCCAACTTAGAAGTGATGGATATATGTCTGCAGCCATTGGCTGCAGGGGCTGTCGCCCTTTCAGAGGATGAAAAGAACCTTGGTGTTGGATTGATCGACATCGGCGGAGGCAATACAACTGTCTCTGTGTTCGGAAATGGTCAGCTCATGGCAACTAGTGTGGTTCCTCTTGGCGGCGAGAATATTAGCAAGGATATATCTATAGGACTGAAGACTTCCTCCGAACAAGCGGAAGAAATCAAAATTGGATATGGACATGCTTTCTACGACGATGCCAGGGAGGATGAGACATTCGAAGCGTCGATTATCGGCAGCAACAAGAAACAAAACTTCTCCCAGCTTGATGTTGCAGACATAGTGGAAGCCCGTGTTGAAGAAATATTTGCATACGCCGACAGCGAAATCAAGCGCATGGGCTTCCCTGAACTCCCGGGCGGCTATGTCCTCACCGGCGGAACATCCATGATGCCAGGCATGCTTGAACTGGCACAGGACTGCTTCCAGGCGAATGTGAGACTTGCGATCCCGGATTATTTAGGAGTGCGGGAACCGCAGTTTACAAGCGCCGTTGGAATCTTGCAATTTGCCTATCGGAATGCGAGAATACAAGGGAAGGAGATCTTCTCTGCTGTGACAGAAGGAGATTTCGATGAGCCGGAAAGAAGACCGGCAAAACCCGCTAAATCAGAAAAGAAAAAAGGCGAAGAAAAAAAGAAAGAATCAGGTATTGCTAACCTGTTCAAGTACTTTTTCGATTAAGACAGACACGTCAGCTCGATTGAAGGGAAAGACGGTTTGTAAATAGGAGGACGTTAAGATGTTAGAGTTTGACACAAATATGGAAACATTAGCGACAATAAAAGTCATCGGCGTCGGCGGAGGCGGAAGCAACGCCGTCAACCGAATGATCGAACATGGCGTCCAAGGCGTGGACTTTATTGCAGTAAATACTGATTCACAGGCATTGAATCTATCTAAAGCAGATGTCAAAATGCAGATTGGTGCGAAACTGACTCGCGGTCTTGGTGCTGGTGCCAACCCGGAAGTTGGCCGCAAAGCAGCAGAAGAAAGCAAAGAACAGATCCAGGAAGTTCTCCAAGGGGCCGACATGGTATTCGTTACAGCCGGTATGGGAGGCGGTACTGGTACAGGTGCTGCACCAGTTATCGCACAGATAGCCAAAGAGCTTGGCGCATTGACAGTCGGTATCGTTACACGTCCATTCTCTTTCGAGGGACGTAAGCGTCAGACGCAGGCTTTAGCTGGAACGGATGCTCTAAAGGGTAGTGTAGATACACTTATCGTCATCCCGAATGACCGCTTGCTTGAAATTGTTGATAAAAACACGCCTATGCTTGAGGCATTCCGTGAAGCGGATAATGTCCTTCGTCAAGGTGTACAAGGTATTTCCGAACTGATTGCCGTTCCTGGTTTGATCAACGTCGACTTTGCTGACGTGAAGACGATCATGGCTGATAAAGGATCTGCACTTATGGGTATCGGTATTGCAACTGGTGAAAACCGGGCGACTGAGGCTGCGAAGAAAGCTATCAGCTCTCCATTGCTAGAGACCTCTATCGATGGAGCACATGGTGTTCTGATGAACATCTCCGGCGGTACGAACCTAAGCCTGTATGAAGTACAGGAAGCGGCTGATATCGTAACAAGTGCGGCCGATCAGGAAGTAAACGTAATCTTCGGGTCCGTCATCAATGAAGATTTGAAAGATGAAATCGTTGTAACTGTCATTGCGACAGGATTCGATGAAGCTCAAATCCAGCAAGCTATGAATGCACCTCGTCCGAAAGCACGTCCGGTAGAGAAGGAAGTTCAAAGCACGCAGCAGCCTGCGACATCGGAAAGAAGAAGAGAGCGGGAAGAACTGCGCAGGGAAACACCATCTCCGCAGCAGCAACAGACGCGTAAGCAGGAAGAGGATACATTGGATATCCCGACATTCCTTCGCAATCGCAACCGCAGAAAATAATAATCACAAAGGATAGCATCCTATGATGCTATCCTTTTTTTTATGCCAAGAAATGTTAGACAAATTAGGCGGAAAATACATAAAAATAGTGCGCTGATGCGTGCATAAACTGACAGTATTTGAATCGGCTCTCCGTTATACTAGCTTCATCTATTAAAGAAGAAGGGGATAGCTGACGTGACAATCTATCTGGATGCAGTCTGGACGCTCAATCTATTTTTGGACTGGCTGCTGTTATTATGTACGCAAGCTATTGCAAGGTTGCAAGTACCAAAGCTTCGTATATTTGCAGGCGCCGTTGTAGCTTCACTCATTGTTCCAGTAACAGTCTATTTTCCCGAGAGCTTACTGGCCCACCCAGCAGGTAAATTGCTTTTTTCCATGCTAATCATCTGGACAGCTTTCGGATTCCGCTCTGTCACCCGTTTTTTAAAGCTGCTGCTGCTTTTTTATTTTGTTACCTTCGCAGTAGGCGGCAGTCTATTCGCCATCCATTATATGCTGCAGACTCAAGCTGCATTCACTTCTGCCTCCTTCTTGACTGTAAGCACAGGATATGGTGATCACGTCAGCTGGCTTTTCGTAGCCATCATGTTTCCGATTGCTTTGTATTTTACTAAAAGCAGAATGGACAAGCAGCGCTTTGAGCAATTCCGTTATGATCAGCTGCACAACGTTCAAGTGAGCATCAATGGCATTGCACATAAAACAGAAGGCTTCATCGATAGCGGAAATCATCTGTCTGATCCGTTAACGAAGCGGCCTGTCGTAATCTGTGATCAGCTTTTTTTGAGGAACTGGTTCACTGAAGAAGAATGGCAGCTGTTGGCCCAAGCAAACAGCGATTTGGATTTGGATTTGCTGCCAAAGGACTGGCCCTATGAATTTTCTGTCGTTCCGTATCAGGGTGTGAATGGGGAAGGGGCCCTCATGTTGGTTTTAAAGCCGGATAGCATTTTGATTGAAATGGAGCAAGTTCAGATCGAAACCGACCGAGTCTGGATTGGAATTCAATTCGGTAATCTTACCGCAGACCGACGCTATCACTGTCTGCTTCATCCGTCACTAGTACACGATGCCAGCACGCAAGCGGGCTAAGAAGAAGGGAGATAAACATGGGAATGAAAGCATGGAAGCTGAAAATATGGTGGTATAAAATTCTCGTCAAGCTTAAAATCAAGCGAAAGGAAATTTATTATATCGGAGGCAGCGAGGCTTTGCCTCCTCCATTATCGAAGGAAGAGGAGTTCAAATTGCTCCAGCTCCTGCCTACTGGTGATAAATCGGCAAGAGCGATGCTGATTGAGCGCAACCTTCGCCTAGTGGTGTATATAGCGAGGAAGTTCGAAAATACCGGCATCAATATAGAAGACTTGATTAGCATTGGAACAATCGGTTTGATCAAGGCTGTGAATACTTTCAATCCAGAAAAGAAAATCAAGCTTGCAACATACGCTTCCCGCTGTATAGAAAATGAAATTCTCATGTATTTACGCCGGAATAGCAAACTGAAATCAGAAATCAGTTTTGATGAACCGCTCAATATTGATTGGGATGGCAATGAACTGCTTTTATCAGATGTATTAGGAACGGACGATGACATCATCACGAAGGATATCGAGAAGAATGTAGATAAGAATTTACTAAAAAAAGCCTTGGAACAGCTCAATGACAGAGAAAAGCAAATCATGGAACTGCGCTTTGGGCTTATCGGTCAGGAAGAGAAAACGCAAAAAGATGTGGCGGATATGCTCGGCATATCCCAGTCTTATATATCCCGTTTGGAAAAGAAGATTATCCGCCGATTGCAAAAAGAATTTAATAAAATGCTCTAAGCCTTACTGGTGCCTGTATTTGTCCACTGCCGGACAATGTCAGGCACCTTTTGTCTTTGCATAAAAAAATTCCCGCGGGGAGATACTGTGCTTGCATCGTATCTTCATTCGGGAGGTCAAGGAATATGTCGAGACAGAAAGTTGAAATATGTGGGGTAGATACTTCAAAGCTGCCAGTACTCAAAAATGAGGAAATGAAAAAGCTATTCATCCGCATGCAGCAAGAAGACGACATTTCAGCCCGGGAAGAACTCGTCAATGGGAATCTCCGACTTGTGCTCAGTGTTATTCAGCGCTTCAATAATCGAGGAGAATATGTTGACGATCTTTTTCAAGTAGGCTGTATCGGACTAATGAAATCCATTGATAATTTCGATTTGAAGCATAATGTGCGTTTTTCTACATACGCAGTGCCGATGATCATAGGGGAAATTCGCCGCTACTTACGAGATAATAATCCGATTCGGGTCTCTCGTTCCTTGCGTGATACGGCATATAAAGCTTTGCAGGTACGTGAGCAGCTGATTGCGAAGACTTCTAAAGACCCAACAACAGCTGAGATTGCTGCAGAGCTAGGTGTACAGCCCTCTGATATAACATTCGCAATGGATGCGATCCAGGATCCGGTTTCTTTGTTCGAGCCGATTTATAACGATGGCGGTGACCCGATATTCGTTTTGGATCAGCTTCGCAGCGAGTCGGAAAATGATGCTAACTGGCTCGATAATCTTTCTTTGAAAGAAGGTATGCATCGTCTGAACGAACGGGAAAAAATGATTCTGAACAAGCGTTTCTTCCAAGGCAAAACACAGATGGAAGTCGCAGACGAAATTGGTATATCCCAAGCACAAGTATCGCGGCTGGAAAAAGCTGCAATAGAAGAAATGAATAAACAAATGTTCGAGTGAAGACACCTGATTCAGGTGTCTTTTTTATGTTTGCATGCTAATTCATGAGCTTGGCCGCATAGACTAGAAGAAAAGAGCAAAGGGGCTACGTATTGATGACATTAACCGAATTGCAGATGAAGGATATAGTTCTGATGGAGAATGGTAAAAAAGTAGGGAATGTGTCCGATTTGGAAATCAATGAACAAAATGGTCATATATCAGCAATTATCGTAACACTTCGAGGGAAGATGATGGGGCTGTTCGGGAAGGAAGAGGAATTAGTCGTTCCATGGAATCAGATCATCACGATTGGAACAGATGTCATCTTAATCAAAAGTCCTGAACAAGCATCTTTGACAGAAGAAGCGAGCAAGTAATCTTGTACAGAATCAAGCGGAAATATGGTACTATAAAAGCAATCAGAGGAGTGGGTACCATATGAGAGAAACAGCTTCCGACTTGAAAGGGCTGTATATGAAGCTTGGCGGATGGTCAGCTCCTGACAGCATCGTCAGCGGAATTACGACAAAATACAATGGTGTGAGTAACGCGCCTTTTCATAGTCTGAATATGGGACTGCATGTCGGCGATGAGCCAGAAGCGGTCGTCCAAAATCGTCAGCTTCTTGCCGAAGCAATTCAGTTCCCCTTGGAAAGATGGGTACTGGGTGAGCAAGTCCACGGGACAGAAATAGCGGTCGTCACCAAAAGAGAAGCAGGTCGCGGAAGCCGGGAATTAGCTGACAGCCTCCCATCAGTTGATGGTTTGATCACGAATGAAAAAGGCATGCTTCTTGCTGCTTTCTTTGCAGACTGTGTGCCTCTTTATTTTTTCGATAGTACTAGTGGGTGGATCGGAATGGCACACGCTGGCTGGCGCGGAACTGTCGCAAATATGGCAGGGAAAATGACTGAAGCTCTTTGTAACAACGGAGCAAACAAGGAAAATTTACAAGCGATGATCGGACCATGTATATCCAAGAACAGATACGAAGTGGACGATCATATTGTACAGCAGATACCTGAGCAATTCCGGGCTAAGGTGCTGGAGCCAAGCGGATCGGATCGATATTATCTTGATCTGCAGACACTCAATCGGCTGTATATGCTGCAAGCAGATATTCTGGATGAAAACATACTGACAGCGGCGCATTGTACATACGATTCTCCGGAATTCTATTCACATCGGGAAGATCAAGGAAAAACCGGCCGTATGATCGGTTTTATCGGGATGAAAGAGGAGTAAGCATGAATACAGTACAAGAGAATCTGAAACGGATCAAGGATGATATTAGCTCGGCAGCGGCTAGAACAGGCCGAAATTCCGAGGATATAACACTCCTTGCCGTTACGAAATATGTTACAATTGAACGAACAGAAGAAGCTGTCGATGCCGGTATTGTCGATTTAGGCGAGAATCGGATCGAAGGTTTTCTTGAGAAGCAGGCAATCATTGGAGAAAAAGCTGTATGGCATTTCATCGGAAGCCTGCAAACAAGGAAAGTAAAAGATGTCATCAATCAGGTGGATTATCTGCATGCACTGGACAGACTGTCGCTCGCAAAGGAAATTCAGAAACGGGCAACCAAGAAAATCAAGTGCTTTGTACAAGTCAATGTGAGCGGAGAAGCTACCAAATCTGGTGTTTCACCTGAGGAAACACTGTCTTTTATCAAGGAGCTTGCAGAATTTCCGGCAATTGAAGTAGTCGGTCTGATGACGATGGCACCTAATACAGATAATGAAGATGTACTCCGCAGTGTGTTCAGCGGCTTGAGACAGCTTCGTGACGAAGTGGCAGCTGCTGGGTTGACGCATGCACCTTGTACATTCTTATCCATGGGAATGAGTAATGATTACACAATCGCGGTAGAAGAAGGAGCGACTCATATCCGGGTCGGCTCTGCTCTTGTAGGTCCATACTAAAATGCGAGGTGAAGAAAATGAGTTTCAAGAATAAGATGAAAAATTTCTTTACTGTAGATGATGAAGAATATGAATATGTCGAGGAACAGCCAAACGAACAAGAGGAGATCGAGCCATATCAGCCAGGCGGGCGGAACCAGAATCAGAACGTTGTCAGCCTGAAAAGCGTGCAATCCTCTTCTAAAGTCGTTCTTTGCGAGCCAAGGACATATAATGAAGCACAGGAAATTGCCGATCATGTTGTAAACAGAAGAGCAGTAGTGCTTAATCTGCAGCGTGTCGATCATCACCAGGCAAAGCGTATCGTTGATTTTCTGAGTGGTACAGTCTACGCGGTTAATGGTGATATCCAGAAACTGGGCAGTCAAACCTTCCTGTGTGCTCCGGACAATATTGAACTAACCGGCAGCATATCCGATATGATAGAAGAGCAGGATGACTATAATAAGAGGTGGTAGAAGCAGATGCTTTTGAGCATAATTAGTACAGCATTCACAGTATATTCCTTTGCACTGATCATTTATATCCTGATGTCATGGTTCCCGGGAGCCCGGCAGTCAGCGTTCGGCGAAATGCTAGGACGTATCTGTGAGCCATATTTGGATGTATTTCGACGGTTCATTCCGCCGCTGGGAATGATAGATCTCTCCCCAATTGTTGGGATCATTGTTTTGCGCTTGGCGGAGAGTGGTGTAAGAACTATCTACTTTATGATTTTTTAATGATGAGGAGTACAAAGTAACGTGAGTATCTATCAGCATTACCGGGAAGAGGAACGTCCTTTTATTGACCAAATACTTTCCTGGATGGAACAAGTGGAGCGTCAATACCAGCCCCGGGTGACCGATTTCCTGGATCCCCGGGAACAGCTTATCTTCCGACAGCTGTTAGGCGGTCAGGCCGAGCTGCAGTGGGCTTTTTCCGGCGGGACGGAGAAAGCGGAAAGAAAGCGGGGGATCATCGCTCCGCTTTATGACTCGATAACTCCCGAGGACTTTAGTATCGAGCTGCTCGAAGCTGCTTATCCCGATAAGTTTGTCACACTTGAGCACCGAGATGTGATGGGCTCTTTCCTTTCCCTTGGCATCGATCGCAAAAAACTGGGTGATATAAGTGTTGGGGAAGGCATAATCCAGCTTTTCACTACATCAGACATCGCAACATACATACGTGCGAATTTAGTTGAAGTTAAAAGAGCCAAGGTATCGTGGCAATCAGTAGATCCTAATCGGTTCAGACCTGAAGAGGTGGAATGGGTCACGAGCGAAACAACTGTCTCCTCCCTCAGGCTGGATGCTATCGTAAAGGAACTCTATCGTATGTCACGCCAGCAGGCTGCAGAGCGCATCCAGAAAGGGCTTGTCAAAGTCAATTTCAAGACAGTCGAGGATGTCAGCTTTCAATTGGCTGAGGGAGACCTCATATCCCTGCGAGGAATGGGCAGGGGCAAGCTTGCAGAAGTGAAAGGTACAACGAAGAAGGACAAGCAGCGAATCACATTGGAAAAATTAAAGTAGCCGTAATGGTTATTTTATGCTATCTTTGTCGAATAACAGCTATTATTTAGATTCTTTTACAGGAGGTGGCCGTTGTGCCATTAACACCTTTGGATATTCACAATAAAGAGTTCGCCCGCGGATTCCGCGGTTATGATGAAGATGATGTAAACGACTTCCTAGACAGGGTGATCAAGGATTATGAGATCATCATCCGAGAGAAGAAGGATTTAGAAGAACGTGTACAGCAGCTCGAAGAACGACTTGGACATTTCAATAATATTGAAACGACTTTGAATAAGTCGATCCTTGTAGCGCAGGAAACTGCCGAAGAAGTGAAGGGCAATGCAATGAAAGAGTCCAAGCTGATCATCAAAGAAGCTGAGAAGAATGCTGACCGTATCATTAATGAGTCCCTCACAAAGTCACGCCAGATTGCTTTGGAAGTCGAGGACCTTAAAAAACAGGCAAAAGTATTCCGTACACGCTTGAAGATGCTTGTGGAAGCACAGCTTGAGATGATTGAAACGGATGATTGGGATGGTTTATTCGCCACAGAGGTAGCGTATGAGCCTGAGGAAGAGAAGGCGGAATAAAGTCCGCTTGACGTTTTTCGCAAACTTACATATAATTTTACTATTATTAGCAAACAACATGACCATGATATAAAGACTGTGATCGGGACAGTAGGAAGTCCATACC
This sequence comes from Virgibacillus sp. 7505, assembly GCF_002272135.1. Classification (GTDB taxonomy): domain Bacteria; phylum Bacillota; class Bacilli; order Bacillales; family Amphibacillaceae; genus Terribacillus. The sequence goes on from NZ_NPBF01000021.1 coordinate 217,810, forward strand.
GCTTTCAAAGCGAGCCAGGGAAGGTGAGAGCCTGGTACGGTATCTCTTTCGAACATCACCCGCTAGTTTCCATTCGAACCGCAAGCAGTAGAAATGGACGTCTCATTCACGTTACGAATTCGAGTGGATAGACGATACTAGTCTGTCTATAAGGGTGGTACCGCGAGTCTCTCTCGTCCCTTCTGGGATGATGAGGGACTCCTTTTTTTGCCCAAAATTATCGGTCATCATAAGGAGGAAAAACATTGGATTACAAAGAAACACTGCTGATGCCGGAAACGGCTTTCCCGATGCGCGGCAACCTGCCGAACAAAGAACCAAAAATGCAGCAGGACTGGGAAGAACAAAACATCTACAAAAAAGTGCAGGAAAGAACGGAAGGGCGTCCGCTCTTCGTTTTGCATGACGGACCTCCATACGCCAATGGTGACCTTCATATGGGCCATGCGCTTAACAAAGTATTGAAAGACTTTATCGTGCGTTATAAATCGATGTCTGGCTTCCATGCACCATATGTTCCAGGCTGGGATACACACGGACTGCCGATCGAGCAGGCGCTTACGAAAAAGAAAGTCGACCGCAAGAAAATGACGGTTGCGGAATTCCGCCGTCTTTGTGCGGAATATGCGATGCAGCAGATCAATAACCAGCGCACACAGTTCAAGCAGCTAGGTGTTCGCGGGGATTGGGATAATCCTTATATCACGCTGACAAAGGATTATGAAGCAGCACAAATCAAAGTGTTCGGCGAAATGGCTGAACGCGGCTATATCTATAAAGGCATGAAGCCAGTATACTGGTCTCCATCCTCTGAATCTGCTTTAGCAGAAGCAGAAATCGAGTACCAAGACAAACGCTCTGCATCCATCTATGTGGCTTTCCAAGTTAAAGACGGTAAAGACCTGTTCCAAGGTGACGAGAAATTCATCATCTGGACAACTACACCATGGACATTACCTGCTAACGTTGCAATCTCGCTTCATCCTGAAGTGACATACGTGGTTGCACAAGTCGGCAGCGAGAAATACGTCGTGGCAGAAGACTTGCTTAGCAGCGTTACAGAAACACTTGAATGGAGCAGTCCTGAAGTACTGAAAACATTCAAAGGAAAAGAAGCAGAGTATGTTACAACACAGCATCCTTTCTATGACCGTGAATCATTGATCATTCTTGGCGAACATGTTACGACTGACAGCGGTACAGGCTGCGTGCACACAGCACCTGGACACGGGGAAGAAGATTTCTTTGCCAGTCAAAAATACAAATTGCCAATCATCAGCCCGCTAGATGACAAAGGAGTATTCACAAGTGAAGCTCCTGGTTTTGAAGGTGTATTCTATGATACGGCAAACAAAGAAATCACAGAACTGCTTGAAGAAAAAGGCGCATTACTGAAACTTGAGTTCTTTACACATTCTTACCCGCATGACTGGCGTACAAAGAAACCTGTCATCTATCGTGCAACAGCGCAATGGTTTGCTTCCATCAAAGCATTCCGTGAGCAGATCATCGAACAAATCAAGGAAGTGGAATGGTTCCCGAAATGGGGCGAAACACGCCTTTACAACATGTTCCGTGATCGTGAAGACTGGTGTATTTCCCGTCAGCGTGCATGGGGTGTTCCGATTCCTGTATTCTACGGTGAAAATGGAGAACCTATCATTACAGAAGAAACGATCCAGCATGTTTCCGATCTATTCCTTGAGCATGGCTCTAACATCTGGTTCGAAAGAGAAGCAAAAGACCTATTGCCGGAAGGCTTCACTTCCGAGCATAGCCCGAACGGCATCTTCACGAAAGAAACAGATATCATGGACGTGTGGTTCGACTCTGGTTCTTCTCACCAAGCTGTGTTAGTGAACCGTCCGGAATTACAGCGTCCAGCTGACCTTTACTTGGAAGGCTCCGATCAATATCGCGGCTGGTTCAACTCGTCCTTGACAACTGCTGTTGCTGTAACAGGCAAAGCACCGTACAAAGCAGTTCTAAGCCACGGATTTGCATTGGACGGAAAAGGCAAGAAGATGAGTAAATCGCTTGGCAACATCGTTGTACCGGCGAAAATCATGAAGCAGTATGGCGCGGATATCCTCCGTCTATGGGTTGCTTCCGTGGATTATCAATCAGATGTCCGTATCTCTGATGAAATCATCAAACAGACATCCGAAGGCTATCGCAAAATCCGGAATACGTTCCGCTTCTTGCTTGCCAACTTGCATGATTTCGATCCTGCGAAGGACAGTGTAGCGCATGCTGATATGGTGGAAGTGGATCGTTATATGCTTGCGAAGCTTTCTGATTTGACGAAGCACGTACGCGCGAGCTACGACAAATACGAATTTGCGGATGTATATTCTGCAATCCTTAGCTTCTGTTCTGTAGAACTTAGTGCGTTCTACCTTGATTTCGGTAAAGATATCCTTTATATCGAGGCTGCTGATCATCCAGCACGCCGCAGCATCCAGACTGCCTATTACGAAATCGTAAAAGCGCTTCTGCAAATGCTTGCACCGATTCTTGCACATACAACAGAGGAAGCTTGGAGCTATATTCCTGGTGAAAAAGCAGAAAGCGTCCAGTTGACTGACTTCCCAGAAGCTGCAGTAATTGCAGATCATGATGAGCTTTTGGCAAAATGGGATCATTTCATGAAGGTACGTGATGATGTTCTGAAAGCTTTGGAAATCGCCCGAAGTGAGAAAGTCATCGGTAAATCACTCGAATCTAAATTAACGATTGTTGCAAAAGACGATGCAACGAAACAGCTGCTTCAAGGTATTGATAATTTGCATCAATTGCTTATTGTATCTGAAGCTGATGTAGTGGATGCAAATGCAGATGCTGCTGATTATGAGCATGTGGCTGTCCGTGTGGAAAAACATCCGGCAGACCGATGCGAACGCTGCTGGGTTGCTTCTGACACAGTCGGGCAGGATGAGAAGCATCCTGAGCTATGTTCTCGCTGTGCAAGTATCGTGGAAGCACACTATCACGCGTAAGGAGAGAAAGCTTCGCTTTAAGGCGAAGCTTTCTTTTTATCTGGACAATCTTTTTGGCCGCATCTATGGTAAAATGCAAGGTAGATTGTATTTGAACGGAGGATAAGAAGTCCATGTATTTTGTCATTGCGATTATTCTGATCATCATTGATCAGCTAACAAAATTGGCAGTAGTGAAGAATATGACGGAAGGAGAGTCAATTCCGATCATCGATAATTTCCTGTACCTGTCTTCTCATCGTAACAGAGGAGCAGCCTGGGGGATATTGGAAGGTCATTTTTGGTTCTTCTATCTTGTAACAGCGATTGTTATTGTCATAGTCAGCTACTATATTGTGAAATATAGCAAGGAAAGCAAATTGATGGGTGCCGGTCTTTCGCTTGTACTTGGCGGAGCCATCGGCAACTTCATCGATCGGCTGTTCCGTAAGGAGGTCGTCGATTTCGTCGATACACGATTCGGTGACTATCATTATCCAATCTTCAACGTGGCGGATTCCTGTCTGGTTGTAGGTGTAATCCTCATCATTATCGCAATGCTGCTTGATGAGCGAAAGAAAGGAAGAAAAGAAGCATGAGTCAGTTTGACCATACAGTCGCAGCCGAAGAATCGGGTTTGCGCATCGATAAACTGTTATCTGATATCCAGGAGGATGTTTCCCGGAGTCAGGCTCAGAGCTGGATCAAAGAGGATCTAGTTACTGTGAACGGCACTAAGGTAAAGAATAAGTATACTGTGCAAGAAGGGGACGTGATCGAGTGGTCGATTCCGGAACCTGAGGAAATGAAAATCGAAGCGGAGAATATCCCGCTTGAGATCATTTATGAAGATGCAGATATTGCAGTTGTGAATAAGCCGCGAGGAATGGTTGTACACCCATCCAACGGTCATCAGACTGGTACGATGGTTCACGCGCTGCTATATCATCTTAAAGATCTATCTGGTATCAATGGAACGATGCGTCCGGGGATCGTACATCGTATCGATAAGGATACAAGCGGCCTTCTAGTCGTCGCTAAGCATGATAAAGCGCACCAAAAATTGACGGATATGCTGAAGGAACATGACATTGAACGGAAGTACCGTGCCATTGTCCATGGTGTGATCGATCACGAGTTTGGCACAATTGAAGCACCAATTGGTCGTGACCCGAATGACCGTCAGAAAATGGCTGTCGTAGAAAATGGAAAACCTGCAGTGACGCATTTTGAGGTGCTGGAACGTTTTGATGAATTCACTTATTTGGAATGTAAGCTGGAGACGGGCAGAACACATCAGATTCGTGTGCATATGCAATACATCGGTTATCCGCTTGCTGGAGACCCTAAATACGGTCCGCGCAGAACGCTGGATATCGGTGGCCAAGCGCTGCATGCTGCTGTTCTTGGCTTCAACCACCCTATCTCTGGTGAATGGATGCATTTCGAAGCTCCTGTTCCTGACGTGTTCCAAGAGGAATTGGACAAGTTGAAGTTCAATGCTTGACAGTCGTTCCCTGACATGCGATACTGAATGCAGTTGAATAGGAACCTTTAAGACAGTCCAGAGAGGCTGATAAGGAAGCGGAGAAGAACGGGATACGTATAGTATCCAAGCCCCTTATTGCCTCATGGTGATAAGGGGCTTTTTCATAGCTTCAAAGGAAGGTGGGAAGAAAATGAATAAGAAAGCAACCCTGCTGGATCAGGCTGCAATTGGACGTGCGCTCACCCGGATCGCACATGAAATCCTAGAACGCAATAAAGGACCGGAAGATTTGGTTCTTGTCGGTATCCAGACCAGAGGTGTTCCCATCGCGAAACGCCTGCAGCAGAAGATAGTAGGAATCGAACAAGTGACTGTACCGCTTGAAGAAGTGGATATCACCCTGTACCGGGATGACTTGGCACATGCTTCCGATAATCAGGAACCGATGGTGCAGCCAGTGAAGCTCGGAACAGATTTAACGAATAAGAATGTCATCTTGATTGATGATGTATTATACACAGGAAGAACAGTGAGAGCTGCAATGGATGCGATCATGGACGCGGGACGTCCAGCGCAGATCCAACTAGCAGTTCTGATCGACAGAGGACATCGGGAACTGCCGATTCGGGCCGATTATATTGGGAAGAATATCCCTACCTCACAATCGGAAGTCATCGTCGTCGAGTTAGAAGAGACAGATGACTACGAGAGCGTCGATATTTACGAAAATGAATAAGGACCTTTAATGGAAGTCCAGAGAGGCTTACAAGGTCGCAAGCAACAACGTCGTCACGGAAGTGGCAGACGTGTGCCTCTTTGCGACCATAATCGCGAAGAGGCTTTTTTTATAGGGAAAAAGAGGAGAGAAACAGATGAAGCCAGCATTAAACATACACGACATACCAAAATGGAATCAATGGATCATATTCAGCTTACAGCATTTATTCGCAATGTTCGGTGCAACTATCCTGGTGCCGGCACTCACCGGGCTTGATCCGGCAGTAGCACTTGTATCAAGCGGTGTCGGCACACTCGCATTCATCCTGATTACAAGAGGGACAGTGCCAGCTTATCTAGGATCGAGCTTCGCTTTCATCTATCCGATCACACAGGCAATTGAAACTGCCGGAATCGGCGGCGCCATGATTGGCAGCTTTTTCGCAGGTCTTGCTTACGGCGTCGTTGCGATCGCCATCCGTCTCGGCGGAATGAGAAGTATCATCAAACTGCTTCCGCCGATTGTTGTTGGACCAGTCATCATTGTCATCGGTCTGGCACTGGCACCGACTGCGGTGGATATGGCAATGAATGCACCTGATACAGGGGAATACAGCACAAAATACTTCATAATTGCACTGGTCACATTAGCAATAACAGTAGCAGCGTCCATCTTCCTGAAAGGATTCCTTGGATTGATTCCGGTCTTGATCGGAATCATCGGCGGGTATGTTTTCGCGCTAACACAAGGAATTGTTGACACAAGCGGCGTACAGGCAGCTTGGAACCAGATTGTTTCAGCGGATAGCATCAGTGCTTTCTTCAGCGGAATCTTCACGGTACCGAACTTTACCATCCCGTTTGTTGATTACAACGTCGCTGATGTATTCAGCTGGCAGCTTTTCTTCACGATGGTGCCTATCGCGGTTGTAACAGTATCTGAACACATCGGACACCAGCTGGCATTATCCAAGATCGTCGATCAAAACATGCTCGTCAAGCCAGGTTTGCATACATCTTTGGCGGGTGATGGAATCGCGACAATGATTGCATCCGTCCTTGGCGGTCCGCCAAACACAACTTACGGGGAAAACATCGGGGTACTGGCGATCACAAGAGTGTTCAGTGTATTCGTCATCGGGGGTACAGCAGTACTTGCTATTCTTTTCGGATTCACGGGCTTGATCACTGCTTTGATCAGCTCAGTTCCGTCGGCAGTCATGGGCGGCGTGAGCATCATGCTCTTTGGGATCATCGCTGCAAGCGGTCTTCGAACGATGATCGACAGCCAGCTTGACCTTGGCGACAAACGTAACTTGATCATCAGCTCGATCATCTTGGTCATCGGAATCGGCGGAGCTTTCCTTCGCTTCCAGATTGCCGATCTGGACTTGGAAATCAACAGCATGGCATTAGCAGCACTAGTTGGAGTCGTCTTGAACCTTGTATTGCCGGGCAAAGAATCCGGTCTTGGAAATGGCAGTCTGTTCACAGTCGAGGACAAATAAGGAGGAGAAGGACATGAAGCATTTCGTATCGATGAAGCATCTTACTGCAGGTGAACTGCTGCAGCTCGTACAGCTCGCTACAGACATACAGGTACAGGGGGTATCAGGATACAGGGAGCAGCTGTTCGCAGCCAATCTATTCTTCGAGCCGAGCACACGGACGAAGATGAGCTTTACCGTAGCAGAACGGAAACTTGGCCTGGAAGTGCTGGACTTCGCCGCAGAGGCATCCAGCGTGACCAAAGGCGAGACCGTCTATGACACCGCTAAGACCCTTCAATCGATCGGAGCTTCGGTCCTTATCATCCGTCATCCAGAGGAACAAACAGCTGCAATGCTTGCTGAAAAGCTGGATATACCGGTTATTAATGCCGGTGATGGAAAAGGGGAGCACCCGACACAATGCTTGCTTGATCTGATGACAATATATCAGGAGTATGGACGCTTTGACGGGCTGAAAATCGTCATTGCAGGTGACATCCGTCACAGCCGGGTTGCCAGAAGCAATGCATTGGCACTGCGCAAATTGGGGGCGCACGTCTTTGCAGCAGGCAAGCCGGAATGGATGGATGAAACACTTGGAATACCGGTATTGAGTATGGATGATGCAGTGGAACAATGTGATGTCATGATGCTGCTTCGTATTCAGTTTGAACGTCATGAATCAAAAGGAGAAGCATCTGGATATTTGGAACAATACGGACTGACGAAAGCCAGGGAACAAAAGATGCAGCAGCACGCGATCATTATGCACCCGGCTCCAGTCAACCGCGGCATCGAAATAGACGACAGTCTCGTGGAAGCACCACGCTCGAGGATATTCCGTCAAATGGAAAACGGCGTAGCAGCAAGAATGGCAGTTATCATTACACTATTGGAAGGATGGGGAATCAAGCATGGCTACAATCTTAACAAACGCGAAGCAGTTAACAGCTGATCAGACACTGGAAGAAGTAATGGTAAAAATCGAGGATGGTATTATCACTGACATTGCCAGTCAAATCGAGATTACAGCAGAAGATCATGTAGAGGATCTAGAAGGTCAGCTAGTAACAGCAGGCTTTGTGGATGTCCATGTACATTTGCGTGAACCAGGTGCAGAAAAGAAGGAAACGATTGAAACTGGTACAAAAGCTGCAGCTCGAGGCGGATTCACGACAGTAGCTGCCATGCCTAACCTCCGACCAGCACCAGATTGTCCAGAAACGCTCCAATCCATCATGGCTCGAAATGAAGAAAGCGGCGTTATCCGCGTGTTGCAATATGCTGCCATCACGAAACAGCAGTTAGGCCGTGAAATAGTGGACATGGAAAACATGAAAGAAGCTTTTGCCTTTACCGACGATGGTCTTGGAATCCAATCTGCTGGGATGATGCTGGAGACGATGCAGCGAGCAGCTAAGCTCGGAATTCCTGTTGTGGCGCATTGCGAAGATGACAGTCTCGTTCCTGGCGGTGTCATGCATGAAGGTACAGCGAGCGAACGGCTTGGGTTGCCAGGTATCAATAGTGTTTCCGAGTCAGTACATATCGCCCGTGATATTCTGCTGGCCGAAGCTGCGGGCTGTCATTATCATATCTGCCATGTGAGTACAAAAGAATCTGTCCGGGTCATCCGAGACGCTAAACGTGCCGGTATCCGCGTGACTGCTGAGGTTACACCGCATCACTTGCTTCTTATTGATGAAGATATCATAACAGATGACGGGAACTTTAAGATGAATCCGCCACTCAGGTCCGATGCGGATCGTCAGGCGCTGATTGAAGGACTGCTTGATGGAACGATTGACATGATAGCGACAGATCATGCACCACACACAGCGGAAGAGAAGAACGTCAGCATGCTGGATGCTTCATTCGGTATCGTTGGCTCAGAAACTGCCTTCAGCCTGCTATACACGCAGTTTGTTGAGACAAATATCTTTACGCTTAATCAGCTGATTGATTGGCTAACGATCAAACCTTCACAGGCATTCGGATTGCCATATGGCCGCTTCGAAATAGGTGCAGCGGCAGACTTAGCTGTATTGGACCTAGAAGCTGAAGGAGAAGTAGATCCGGCACTATTCCAATCCAAGGGAACAAACACACCATTCATTGGCTGGCGCTATAAAGGAGAGCCGACGATGACAATCTTTGGCGGAGAAATCGTCTACAGAAAGGAAGCGGTAAAATGAAGAAACGACAACTTATCCTAGAAGACGGTACAGTTTTTACTGGCACGGCATTCGGCAGCGATAGCGCAACAACTGGAGAAATCGTCTTCAATACAGGGATGACAGGCTATCAAGAGATTATTTCTGACCCTTCCTACTGCGGTCAGATCGTTACACTGACGTATCCGCTGATCGGCAACTATGGTATCAACAGCGATGACTTCGAGAGCATCCAGCCATCCATTCAGGCCTTGGTTGTAAAAGAAGCTGCAGCAGCACCTTCTAACTTCCGGAAACAGCACACAATTGATGCTTTCCTAAAGTTTCATCAGATCCCAGGTATCGCAGGTATCGATACTCGTAAACTGACAAAAATCATCCGGAAACAAGGTGCAATGAAAGCTAGATTGACAGAAGCAGTCGATACACTTGAAAATCATGCTTCTTGGGAAACAATCACACTTTCAAACGATCAAGTACAACGTATGAGTACAGCTAAACCTTATGTTGTACCAGGGCGCGGCAAACGCATTGTTGTCATGGATTTTGGCATGAAGCACGGCATTCTTCGTGAATTGGCAGCCCGCGATTGTCATATCACAGTTGTACCTTGGCATTACACAGCCGAACAAATCCTCCATTTAAACCCTGATGGCATCATGCTGACGAATGGACCTGGCGATCCGAAAGACGTGGAACCTGCCATACAAACTATTCGTGAGCTGATCGGCCAAGTACCTATTTTCGGTATCTGTCTTGGTCACCAGCTGATTGCATTGGCAGCCGGTGCGAATACAGAAAAACTGAAGTTCGGTCATCGGGGCTCCAACCACCCTGTCAAAGACTTGGAAACAGGGAAAACCTACCTTACCTCACAAAATCATGGCTATACAGTCACAAAGGAATCTTTGGCCGCGACGGAACTCATCCTGACACAAGTAGCTTTGAATGACGGCACCGTAGAAGGGCTCAGACATAACAAATATCCGGTCATGTGTGTGCAGTACCATCCAGAAGCGGCACCAGGTCCTGAGGATACCCGTCATTTATTCGATAACTTCCTTACAATGACAGCACAAACCAACCAAACATCCAAGGGGGAAGCAACTTATGCCTAAACGCACTGATATCCAGAAAATACTCGTCATCGGTTCAGGACCAATTGTGATCGGGCAAGCAGCTGAATTCGATTATTCCGGTACGCAGGCATGCCAGGCGCTGCGTGAAGAAGGATATACCGTCATTCTTGCTAACTCCAATCCTGCTACGATCATGACGGATCATACTGTTGCGGATACTGTTTACATGGAGCCGCTCACGGTTGAATTCCTAAGCAAGATAATCCGCAAGGAACAGCCAGATGCTTTGCTGCCGACACTTGGCGGACAGACTGGATTGAACTTGGCTGTTGCACTTGATAACTCAGGTATTTTAAAGGAATTCGGTGTAGAACTGCTTGGTACATCCCTCGAAGCCATTCAGCAGGCAGAGGACAGAGAGCAATTCCGTGATTTGATGCATCAGTTGGGAGAACCAGTACCAGAAAGTCAGATTGTCACAACTGTAGAAGGAGCAGTGGCTTTTTCAGAAGAAATCGGCTTTCCACTCATCGTCCGTCCAGCTTACACGCTTGGCGGAACGGGCGGAGGAATGTGCTATAACCTGGAGGAACTAAAACAAATCACAAAGAACGGATTAGCGCTTTCTCCGGTGACGCAATGTCTGATTGAACGGAATATTGCCGGGTTCAAGGAAATCGAATACGAAGTAATGCGCGATAAAAATGATCAGGCAATCGTCGTTTGTAATATGGAAAACGTCGATCCAGTCGGCATCCACACAGGTGACAGCATCGTCGTAGCACCTTCCCAGACACTGAGTGACCGGGAATACCAGCTGCTGCGCAACGCTTCCATAAAAATCATCAAAGCACTGCAGATCGAGGGAGGCTGTAATGTACAGCTGGCTTTGGATCCGCATAGCTTCAACTACTACATCATCGAAGTGAATCCGCGTGTAAGCCGATCAAGCGCACTTGCTTCCAAGGCAACAGGTTATCCAATCGCCAAAATGGCAGCGAAGATTGCTGTCGGTTTGACACTGGATGAAATCAAGAATCCTGTAACAGGTACGACATACGCATACTTTGAACCAGCACTAGACTATGTTGTTGCCAAACTGCCGCGTTTCCCATTTGATAAATTCGTCAGCGGAAACCGTAAACTAGGTACACAGATGAAGGCGACAGGAGAAGTAATGGCAATTGGCCGCAATGTCGAAGAGGCTTTGCTGAAAGGTGTCCGCTCCCTTGATAACAAAGCGAACGGTCTTGCATCCATCAGCCTGGATAGAATGAGCGATGAAGAGATGGAGCATCGACTTGTCAAAGCGGATGATGAACGACTGTTTGTCCTGGCTGAAGCCTTCCGCCGCGGATACACAATTGAGCAGCTGCATGAACTGACTAAGATTGACCGCTTCTTCCTTTGGAAAATTGAAGCATTGATTGAAATGGAATCAAATTTGCAAGAACAGCCTTGGGAACTGGAATTGCTGAAGGAAGTAAAACAAAAAGGATTTTCTGACCGGGAAATAGCACACTGGTGGAACACGACGGAAGACAAGGTATACGAATTCCGGACTGAAAATGATCTTCAGCCTGTATACAAAATGGTAGATACGTGTGCCGCGGAATTCGAATCGCAAACACCTTATTTCTACAGCACCTATGAAGAAGAGAATGAATCTGTCGCTTCTGATAAAGAGAAAGTAATCGTGCTTGGTTCTGGACCAATCCGAATCGGACAGGGAATCGAATTCGACTATGCAACAGTCCATAGCGTCCTGGCTATCCGGGAAGCGGGATATGAAGCGATCATCATTAACAGCAACCCCGAAACCGTTTCGACGGATTTCAGTGTTTCCGATAAGCTCTATTTCGAGCCACTTACGCTGGAAGATGTGATGCATGTCGTCAACCTTGAAAACCCGCTCGGTGTCATCGTACAATTCGGCGGTCAGACTGCTATCAATCTGGCAGAAGGGTTGGAACGCCGTGGCGTCAAGGTGCTCGGAACATCTTTGCAGGCAATCGATGCAGCAGAAGACCGGGATAAATTTGAAAAACTGCTTGATGAATTGAGTATTGCAAAACCAGATGGAGCATCTATCACAAAGCTTGCGGATGCTGCTGCGACAGCGGAAAAAATCGGTTATCCCGTACTTGTCCGTCCTTCCTATGTGATTGGCGGAAGCAATATGGAGATCGTCTACAATGACGAGGAATTGCAGAACTACATGGAAAAACGTGTACATGTCAGACATGATCATCCAGTACTGATTGATCAATACTTGACCGGTATCGAGGTGGAAGTAGACGCTATCAGCGATGGCGAAACAACTATCATTCCAGGAATCATGGAGCATATCGAACGTGCCGGCGTCCATTCAGGAGATTCCATTGCTGTTTATCCGACCCAGACGATAACCGAGGAATGCCGCCAGCAATGCATCGATGCGACAATGCAAATCGCGAAGGCTCTTGGCGTAAAAGGCTTGATCAATATTCAGTTCGTTATCCATCAAAACAAAGCATATGTGTTGGAAGTGAATCCGCGTGCCAGCCGCACGATTCCGTTCTTGTCCAAAATTACACATGTAACGATGGCCAATATCGCTACACGCGCAATTTTGGGTGAAAAGCTAGCTGACATGGGATATGTTTCCGGGCTATTGCCGGAACCCGAGGATGTCTATGTGAAAGTGCCTGTATTCAGCTTTGAGAAGCTTCGCAGTGTTGATACGCTGCTCGGGCCGGAGATGAAATCGACAGGTGAAGCAATCGGGCATGATCGTACACTTGAAAAAGCACTTTATAAAGGTTTGATTGCTTCGGGGCTGTCTGTACCGCAGGAAGGAGCTATCTTACTGACTGTAGCGGATAAAGACAAAGAAGAAGCGATGGAAATCGCAAAACTATTTTATGCGCTCGGCTTCCAGCTGTACGCTACCGAAGGAACGAGTGCAGCGGTAGAAGAAGCAGGACTTCCAGTTACAACAGTAGGAAAAGTCGGTGCTTCTGAGCAGAATGTAATCAGCATCATTGAAAATGGTGAAGTACAATTTGTTGTTAACACATTGACTTCCGGCAAGCAGCCTAGATCAGACGGCTTCCTTATCCGTCGTGAAGCTGTTGAGCATGGTATCGCCTGTCTGACTAGCCTAGATACAGCCAAAGCGATTGCGACTATCATCGAATCGATGACATTCACTGCTAAGCCTGTAGTAGCAGGAGGTATGCCGTCTTGATTCATGAACATCTTGAGATTATCAGCAGGGAAACAATTGCAAAAGATACAGTAGAAATGACCTTCAAGGGAAAGATGGCGCAGGAGAACATCCTGCCCGGTCAATTCCTGCATTTGCTAGTAGGAGAAGGCAGCAATCATATGCTGCGCCGTCCGATCAGCATCGCTGGTGTTGATAAACAGGAGTCTACTATTACGATCATTTTCAAACTACTAGGCGAAGGAACGAACACACTGGCTAAAGCAGAGCCGGGAGATCAGCTGGATGCGCTTGGACCATGCGGTCAAGGCTATCCAGTCGATGAGCTCCAAATGCAGCATGCCCTGCTCGTTGGCGGCGGAATCGGTGTACCGCCTCTATATTATCTGGCGAAGCGTCTGCATGAAAAAGGCATCCAGGTAACGATGGTAGCTGGATTCCAAAACAAAGAGCAAGTTTTCTATGAGGAAGCATTCCGTAACCTTGGAGACTATTATCTTGCAACTGATGACGGAAGCGCAGGGGAAAAAGGGTTTGTGACGGATATAATCACGAAAGAAGCATTCTCTTTCGATCAATTTTTCACCTGCGGTCCTACCGGCATGCTTAAAGCTGTCTCTACTCAGCTAGCAGAGGAAGAAGGTTTCATTTCGATTGAACAGCGGATGGGCTGCGGAATCGGCGCGTGCTTTGCGTGTGTCGTGCCTGCACCGGAAAGTGAAAGCGGCTATAAGAAAATATGCAAAGACGGCCCTGTCTTCCGGTCAAAGGAGGTTGTGCTCGCATGAATTTAGCAGTCAATCTCCCAGGCCTGGATATGAAGAATCCTATTCTACCAGCTTCTGGCTGTTTCGGCTTCGGCAAGGAATACGCAGAGCTATATGACTTGAACCTCCTCGGCGGGATTACGATCAAAGCAGCAACCGGTTCTGCGCGTTATGGCAATAGCACGCCGCGTGTTGCCGAAACTACGGCGGGTATGCTCAATGCGATTGGTTTACAAAACCCAGGAGTGGACCAGATAGTAGAGAAGGAGCTTCCGTTTTTGGCAGATTTCGATACGCCGATTATTGCCAATGTAGCAGGCAGCACTGTCGAAGAGTATGTAGAAGTAGCACGGAAAATCAGCAAGCACCCGGTAATTAAAGCGATAGAGCTCAACATCTCTTGTCCGAATGTGAAAGAAGGCGGCGTCCAGTTCGGCACTGATCCGGAGCTTGCCAAAATGGTTACAGCTGCTGTGAAAGAAGTAAGTAATGTCCCAGTCTACGTGAAGCTTTCACCGAACGTCACCGACATTACGGCCATTGCTCGTGCAGTGGAAGAAGGAGGGGCAGATGGCCTGTCCTTAATCAATACATTGACAGGTATGCAAATTAACCTAGCAGGCAGGAAGCCATTGCTAGCCAACAAAATAGGCGGGTTGTCCGGTCCAGCCGTAAAGCCAGTAGCAATCCGCATGGTTTACCAAATACGTCAAATGACTAACCTGCCGATTATCGGTATGGGAGGTGTAACGACGGCAGAGGATGTGCTGGAATTCCTTTTAGCAGGTGCATCTGCTGTGGCAGTAGGTACCGCTAACTTTCAGCATCCATTCGTGTGCCTTGAAATCATCCAGAACCTGCCGCACGTCCTGCAAAAGTATGGATTCGCAAGTGTCGAGGACGCAATCGGAAAGGGGCATGCATATGCAGACACCAATCTATCTCGCGCTTGATTTCCCTACAGGGGAAGCAGCGCTGCATTTCCTGAGTCAGCATGAGTTGGCCGAGGTACCGGTAAAAGTAGGGATGGAGCTATTTTACCGGGAAGGTCCATCCATCGTTCACCAATTGAAAGAGAATAACCATCCAATCTTTCTCGATCTTAAACTGCATGACATTCCGAATACTGTTAAAAGCGCTATGCGTAATTTAGCAGGACTTGATGTAGATATATTTAATGTTCATGCGTTAGGCGGAGCAAAGATGATGGAAGACGCAAAAGAAGGTCTGTTGCAGGGAGCAAAAAATGCTGTTCCTAAACTGATAGCTGTGACTATGCTGACATCTATGGATGAAGACACGGTTCGGACCGACCTTAAACAGCCGATGGAACTCGCTGCTTATGCTCTGCATCTGGCCGAATTGTCCAAGACAGCAGGGGCTGATGGGGTAGTTTGTTCTCCTCATGAAGCAGCAAGTATCAAAGCAGCTTGCGGAGCTGACTTCCTTACCGTCACTCCAGGAATACGGCTCGCGGGATCCGATCAAAACGATCAGCATCGTATCGCAACACCTGCTGGTGCTAGGAAAATGCAAGCGGACTATCTCGTAATCGGAAGAAGTGTTACAGCAGCATCCAATCCAAAACAAGCATACGAACAAGTAATCGAGGAGTGGAAAAACTATGACAACTACAACTAATATAGCAGAAGCACTGCTTTCAATAGATGCGATTCAAATTGATCCAGCCAAAAGTTTTGTATGGGCATCTGGAATCCACTCACCGATTTACTGTGATAATCGGCTGACACTCGGTCACCCGGAAGTACGGACGGCAATAGCTCGCCAGTTTCAAGTGAAGTTAGCAGAATTGCCGGAAACAGATATCATAGCAGGCTGTGCGACCGGCGGAATCCCGCATGCTGCCTGGCTTGCTGATAAAGCAGCTCTGCCGATGATCTATGTCCGGTCCAGCAAAAAAGGTCACGGAAAAGGCAACCAAATCGAAGGAGCAGACGTTGCGGGTAAACATGTAGTCGTTATCGAGGATCTTATTTCAACCGGGGGCTCTGTTATCAACACGGTCCAAGCACTGCAGGAAGCAGGGGCGATTGTGACGAAAGTATTGGCCATCTTCAGCTATAATCTGAAGAAAGCGGATGATAATTTTACCGCTATTGATGTTCCATTTGAGACGCTGACTAATTTTGATTCTTTAGTTGATATTCTTGTAGAAAAAGAGAGGATAACATCTATGGAGAAACAGGAATTATTGGCATGGCGAAATACATTGTAAAGGGTGCTTTCAGGCATCCTTTTTTTTCTTACATATGGTAGGCTGATAGAAAAGGATGTGAGCACATGGCAGCAGTACATCATTCATTAGAGAAGAAACTGATTGAAGCAAGGCGTACATTGCATCAATATCCTGAGTTATCTCATGAGGAATACAAAACGCCAGAACGTATCCGCAGTTGGCTGGAAGAAGCAGAGATAGAAATTCTAGATAGTTCTCTTGAAACAGGATTGATTGCACAAATAGCTGGCAAAACTGGTCCGATAATTGCGCTTCGTGCAGACATTGATGCACTGCCAATTCAAGAAGAAAGTGAAGAATCCTTCCAATCGGTCCATGCAGGTGTCATGCATGCTTGCGGTCATGATTTTCATACCGCTGTCATGCTCGGAGCTGCCTTTTTGCTGAAGAAACAGCAGGAAGAGCTGGAAGGTACAGTAAAAATAATCTTCCAGCCAGCTGAAGAAACCGGCACTGGTGCTCAAGCAGTACTGGAAACAGGAATGTTGGATGATGTTCAAGCGATATTCGGCTTACATAATGATCCGTATTTAAAACTTGGAGAGCTTGGTACAAGAGCGGGTATTTTGTCTGCTGGTGTTGACCGTTTTCGTATCACTGTTAAAGGAAAGGGTGCTCATGCAGCAAGACCGCATCTTGGAACAGATCCAATCATTATAGGAATGGATATTATCAATCGTCTGCAAACCTTAGTCAGCAGACAAATTCCTTCTACCGAAAGCGGAGTAATAAGTGTAACCCAGTTCCACAGCGGCTCCACATAGAACGTCATACCTGAGACCAGTTTTATTGAAGGAACTGTACGAACATTCAACAAAGATGTTCGTTCATTGATTCGGCAACAAATGGAGCAAATTGTAACTTATGAAGCTGCTTCACATGGAGCAAAAGCGGAACTTGATTATCAGGCAGGACCGCCATCTGTCGATAATGATTCGGTATGGACAGCATTTCTGATGGAGCAGGCCGAGACGAGTGGATACAAGGTGACTATCATAGAACCTTCTGCCGGTGGAGAAGACTTCTCTTTTTATCAGGAAAAAATTAGAGGGGCATTCGTTCGGATCGGAGTAGAACAGGAATATGGCCTCCATCATCCTCGATATACATTACAAGAATCTGCTTTGCTTCCGGCAGCTCAGTATTTTGCGCGTATCGCTCCGGAAGCATTAAAGCAAATTGCATCCGAATAGGAGAGTAGCTATGGAAATCAAGGAACTCACAGACATCAACGAATTTAGGGAAGAACTTGCAATCTTATTCCAAACAGTGGTTGCTGACGGAGCATCCATGAACTATTTGCACCCAATGAGCAAAGAAACTGCATTGTCGTATTGGGATTCTGTTCTTTCAGATCAAGTACGGCTTTTTATTGGGTTACTTGATGACGAAATTGCAGGGACTGTTCAGCTGCATTACAGCGATAAGGAAAATGGCCGACATCGTGCAGAAATAGCTAAATTGATGACCAGTACAAAAGCCAGAAGGAAAGGCGTTGCCAGAAAACTGCTTCAGCATGCCGAGCAAGCAGCAAAGTCAGATGGCAAAACATTGCTCCTGCTTGATACGGAAAAAGAAGGACCAGCCAATTTGCTTTATCAGTCTGAAGGGTATGTATTGTTTGGAGAAGTGCCGGATTTTGCGCAGGATGCATTTGGCACATTTCTAGGTGGTAATTTTTATTACAAGTTAATAGGATGATTCATTATTTGAGCTTTTTCTAACTTCGATTAACTTAATTATTATCGTTTCCAGTCGTCATCTTGCGTCAGCATGTCTAACTTTATATACCTGGTCGAACGCTATCAGTCATACAATTTAAGAGATTAAATAATAGTGCTGCCTTTTGGCAGCTTTTTTACTTCTTTCCTGCCCACATATTAATGAGTCGCCTACGCTTTGAGATGATTCAACACGGATTAGAACAGGGTTTAACATATGATAATACAATTGGCTTAATTCAACTTTTGAAAAATTAGATAAACCTGTTCATTCTTAAATATAGAAAGGCTGTACACTACATCGGTGTACAGCCTTTTTTCTAGATTCTTTTCTGTCATATCTTAAAGAAAATTCGAGAAATACGTTCTTAATCTTTTTCAACCATTGTTTTGTTAACATATATT
>NZ_NPBF01000022.1 GCF_002272135.1 Virgibacillus sp. 7505
TTTTTCAACCATTGTTTTGTTAACATATATTAAGATAATTAAATTTAATATTAGCATAATTTCGAGTGCAGTTGCACTCCATGACCACGAAAGTGTGAAAGGCACAATGATTAAAACAGCACCAGTAATTAGATAAAAAGAACTTACGAGATTAATGAATTTTTGCCTTTTTTTGCGTATACGCTGCTGATTATATCCTCTTAGAAGATGTAATTTTTTTTTGACTGCAACTAGATAAGCTACAACAATAAATGCAATACCGAGTAATCCAGATATTATTTGAATTTGCATATAATCACCTCATGTATTATACGTTTAAGTATATGCAAGGATTCTAAAAAAAATAGGAGAATACTTGCTTATTTCTTTTATAAAACGTAACCAATTAACAGTCGCCTAATGGGGTTGCTGCGGCTTTAATATCAAGGTACACGGAAGCTGCTATAAAACTGTTAGAAGTAAGATGATGTATATACATCAATTAACTATTCTTGATCTCTATCTTGTAGCGTTCTTTTGCCTTTCCTTTTATTATGGAATTTCCTAAAAGATCTCCTATTCCTTATATTCAGATGGTTTTATTGTAACGGAGTAAATCTTCGACCATATCCATTTGGAGTTTTTCAGTGACATCGCTTCAGCGCATGCCTTTTCGTCAACTTATTTTGTTTTCACATTTACTCATCTTTTTATCTAGCAAGTCATACTGCTATTCCACTCGATCAGAAAGCTTATACAATAACGATAATGCAACTAATTTAGGAAATGTATTATAAAATTAGCACACTTATTTTTGTCTTAGATAACGAGTAATATCTGCTTTTCTTTTATCTAATACATAAGATTATCATTAATATTTTTTATAATTTTTTTTGAGTATTGATGATGTCAAATAATTCTTTCAGTATTTGTTGATAAGCTAACTGTGAGGAGGATAGTATCTGTAATTGACGAATAGCTCCTTCACAGACACCCCATCTTATATATGAACTTTGAGTTTCTTCAAATATAAAACTCATTAATTCTTTTTCCTCTTGTGAAAATTCATCACAATCTATCATGTTGTCGAGTAATCTTCTTATTTCTCTAATAGCTGATTCTTGATCGTCCACTGAATTAGGCGATTTATACGGAAATAGAATTTGATTAGTTTGCTTTGTAATTTCAATGTTATTTTCTAAACGTAATATATTGTAATCTAAGATATCAGAGCTATTTATATTCAGCTTTATTTGGTCGGAATATCTAAACTGATAACCCAATCCCCCAATAAAATGAGTGGATAAATCCATTGCACTTTTCTCAATTTCTTTTCCATAAACGTCTATTAGGCGTTTTGCAAGCCAATTTAGTTCTTTATAATGGCTTTCTTTCATGTAACTTTGTAATTCCTCATCATTTTCACCTAAAGAGATATTATATAACTCTGAGATTTTCTCAGTCCCATAAACTGAGTGCTTCACGCGAAGCTGAGAATAAAAGAGCTGCTTATCATGTAGACTTCCGTCGAGTAGCAGCATATTTTGTTGTTCATCAACTTTTTCGTCAACTTTTTTAATAATATAAAGAATCAATTGAGATTTCGTAGAGAAGTAATTATAAAATGTTCCTTTGGAAACTTTGGCTTGTTCCAAGATATCCTGGATTGCAGTATCGTGATAACCTTTTGTTCGAAATAACTGTTTAGCCACTTCAATAATTTTTTCTTTTTTACCCATAAATTTCTAACTCCTTAAAATATTATTGACATCATCATAATACCAAATTATCATAAAAATAAACCGAAGTACAGAAAAATAAACGTGCGTTCAATGAGTTCGAAAGGATCGAACGAACATACCAGAGGTTTAATACCTTTCCCAAGAATTATGAACAGATTCCAAATAAGAATCCTGTCTATAAAACAAAGAGGTGATAAAATGAGTGTGATAATTGAACAATTTACAATCGCTACCAACTCTCATTATGAATTGCTATTAGATGCTGATCCATCGAGGAAGATCGTCGACTCCTATCTATCTAAAAGCCATCGTATAGAAGCTAGGTGGGGGCTTCAAATAATCGGAGTTATTCTTCTTATGCCAACACGACCTGAGACACTGGAAATAGTTAACATAGCAGTGAACAAAGACTTTCAAAATAAAGGCATCGGAAGATTATTAATTGAATACGCTCTTGAATATGCCAGAGAACATAAATTTAAAACAGTGGAAATTGGTACTGGAAGTACAAGTCTTGGAGCACTATATTTATATCAAAAATGTGGTTTTAGAATGACTCATATAGATAGAGATTACTTCTCAAGGCATTATGATGAAGAAATAATAGAAAATAAAATTGTATTAAGAGATATGGTGAGAATGTCACAAGATGTATGTTATTGATGCAGAAAGCCCTCTGAATAACGATGAGGGCTTTTATCTTTTAATTATTTAAGAAACTTAGAACTCGTTTATTAACCTGCACAGTTTTTTCCATCGATAACAGATGACCTACTCCTTTTATTATTTCTACTGTAATATGAGGAGATGAGTTCTTAGCACGATTATAAGCTTCCAGAGGATCACTCTTTTAAGATATTGTTTATTTAGCTTCTTTTGATGGAGAAGCTATAAAAAGACACAATGTAAATGCAATGGTTATTAGAATGAAACCGGACATAAAGGCCTTATTAAGTCCATTCAGCAACGGAGTCAGTGCAGAGCCTTCATAAGAGTTTGAATATTTAGTCACCGTAGCAGACATAATCCCCACCATTACTGCGGATCCTAAAGAAGCAAACACTTGTCGAACAGTATTCGTAATTGCAGAGCCGTGACTTATCAAATCATTAGACAGTGCATTTATTCCCGCTGTGGCCAAAGGCATCATGACAAATCCCATACCTAGCATTCTTAATGAATAAAGACAAATAATCCACCAAGTAGCAGTATCCTTAGTGAGGAATAAGAATGGAAAAGTTGCTATAGCTAGAATGAACATGCCAATCATTGATATTTTTTTAACACCATACTTATCGAATAACTTACCAGATATTGGTGAAATAATACCCAGCAAAATTGCGCCAGGAAGTAATATCAGACCTGATTGAAGTGCTGACAACTCTTTTAAAGTTTGAGTATAAATAGGTAAGAGAATTTCAAATCCAATCATTGTCATAAAAATAATAGCGACGATAATTGTAGACAACGTAAAAATTTTACTTTTAAATACTCTTAACTCTAAAAAGGGTTGTGTTAGTTTAGATTGTCGATGGGAAAATAAGATTATGATAATAAAGCCAGCTACGCAAGAGAACCATGTGATTTTATTTTGCCACCCTATATTACCTGCAACACTAATCCCATAGAGAAGTAAACCTAAACCTAAGCTACTAAGCATAATAGATAGTACATCAATCTTCGGTTTATTTAAATTAATGACGTTTCTCATATAGAAACATGCAAGCAATATATTAACCATGGTAATTGGAAGAATTATATAAAATAAGTATCTCCAATTAAAATAATCAACAATCCATCCAGATACAGTGGGCGCAATAGCGGGTGCAAACGCTATAACAACTCCTACTAACCCCATAGCTTCTCCTCGCCGTTCAACAGGATATACCAAAAACATCAGTGTCTGCATTAAAGGAATCATTAATCCTGACCCAATGGCTTGAATGATGCGTCCTATAAGTAGCATGTTATATGTAGTACTGATTGCACAAATTACAGTTCCTATTGCAAAGCTAAACATTGCTACCATAAATAATTTTTTATTATTTATGGTATTTAACAAGAATGCTGAAGTGGGAATCATTATGCCACTGATCAACATAAATCCAGTGATAAGCCATTGTGCATTAACTGCACTGATGTCTAAATCATCCATTATCTTTGGTAGAGCCGTGACTAATAACGTCTGATTTATAATGGTTAGAAAAGTACCAACCATTATAACGAGTACAAATCCTGTTCGATTAAATTGATTTCCGTAAATGTCGATTGGGTGAGTTCTAATTTTTGTCACTTCTTTTGTCTTCCTCTCACACTAAATTAAACTATAGTATATTTTTATGAACTCTAGTTCAATACCATGATAGAATTGAATAATAAAGATGTCAATACCATTTTCTGGAACAATCAGTTGATGAAACGTCCGTCATTATAATGAATTATCTTCATATTTTAATTAGGGAAGAGTGTGACAGGCTAGAAAGAAGTAGGTAATGTACAACAATATATTCACTGGTGTAAAATGAGATTTTTTGATATAGAAGGCGAGAATGAGTAAATGTCTGTCATTCAACTGAACAAGCTAACCAAAAAATAAATGGTGGTCAATCATCTTGAATTTTCAGTTGAAAAGGGGAGTTTTTTGCTTTTTGGGCGAAAATGGTAATTGATTCCTGCGTGATTTATATGATGCTTTTTTAATTGACCTTATAGGAGATCTGATGTCTGAAACAGGGGCGGAAGGTTAAGAAGTGACAAATATTGTTAGTGGGGAAGGAGAACCTGCTGTCGTACAATCAAAAGCACAGTTGGGATAAGAATAAAAGAGCTGCCTTTAGTTTTGACAGCTATAAAAAGACCCTTTTACACAGTAAAGGGTCCTTTCAAATTACTTATCCTTTGTTAAATCATAGCTTGTACTAATTAATTCATGGATTTCTTTCTCGGGAACAGTACCGTCTAATATTATGGAGTTCCAATGCTCTTTATTTAAGTGAAAAGCAGGCACAATAGAATTGTATTCATTTCTGAGTTGTTCATTCATACCAGGTTCGTTTTTTACATTAATCCAGATTCTGTTCTCTCTCGAATATCCATGCAAATGTTTTATCATTATTCTTATGTCTGATAAGTGTCCAATTATCATCCCGAAAGGGTTCATCTTCATAAACATCTTTATACTTTTTGCAATAATTTATAGCTTCTTGTCTGTTCTTCCTAATTAATCAACTCCTCAGTGTGTATATCCAATTCCTTTTATAAAGACCTTCCAATAAGAAAGAATACTCTTGGAGAGTAGCTCAGATTTTCCGCCGTATAGCATCTCAAGAAAAAAACATCCAAGATTATTAAATAGTCACCACAACGTCCTCATTTTGATCTTTACTATTTACACGTATATACTCAAACTTCTTAACTTCCATACTATTACGGATTATCGGAAAGCAGATATTATCTTACTGGATATGCTCGTATTAGATACTACGCAATACAAGGAAAATATGGCAACTCTTTAGATTGGCACTATATGTTTTATCTTCTAACTATTAACGCCAAGTATTTCATACCACCTCTGACATAAGTTATACTATTGAACCCCATTTTTTTTAGGTACTTTTGCAGCTTGCGAACTTCGCATCCCGCTTTGGCAGATGACAATCACTTCTTTATTTTGAAAGATATCACTTACAAACAAATCTAATCCGTAATAGGTTGATTCTAGGTACCATATACACATATATCATTAAAAAAACGCAGAAGGCATAAGCCTCTGCGTTTTAATATAGCTTATTTAGAGAACTGTAAAAAAGGTGCACTTCCTTATTTCTTCCCCAAACGTTTCACAAACTGCTCATCTGGCGTCACATACAATGTCTTCTGCTGATCATATGTCACAAAACCTGGCTTCGCACCATTCGGCTTCTTCACGTGACGAATCTTTGTATAATCGACCGGAACAGAGGAAGAAAGTCTGGATTTACTGAACCAGGCTGCGAGTTTAGCTGCTTCTTCCAATGTTTCCTCTGATGGATCGGTCGAGCGGATGACGACGTGGGATCCAGGGATATCCTTCGTATGAAGCCATGTATCCTGCTTGTGGGCAAGCTTCATCGTCAAATACTCGTTCTGTTTATTATTATGTCCGACGAGGATCGTTGTGCCATCTGTCGCTGTGTACGTTTCCGGCTCAGGCAGATTCGGTTTTTTGTTCTTTTTCTGCTGTGCTTTTGCTTTTAGATAGCCTTGCTCCCGCAATTCCTCGCGAATTTCTTCGACATCCTGCTCACGTGCTCCTTCTACTTGCTGGATGAGCTGATCTAGATAGTCAATTTCTGCATTTGTTTTTTCAAGCTCCAATTCCACCATCGTGCGCGATTTCTTCAGTTTATTGTACTGCTTGAAATAGCTTTGGGCGTTTTCACTTGGTGTTTTATGCGGATTAAGTGTGATGGTGAGCTGCTGTTGATCGGGATCATAATAATCTGTGACGACAGCTTCTGTATCACCTTGCTTGATTTGATGCATATGAGCAGTCAGCAGCTCTCCCTGTCGCTGATAGCTGTCGGCTTTTTCTGCTTTTTTCAGTGTGTTTTCATGAATGGAAAGCTTCCGGATATTCTTTTCCCGCTCATTTTTCAGGAAGCGAATCAAGTCGCCAGCCTGCTGCTTGACGCGGTCGCGTTCTGCTTTTCCGGAGTAGAAGCTATCGATTAGCTCGCTCATCGAATTATACTGTTGCCGCGAGCCTTCAATAGAAGCGATATCCATGACATAAAAGTCTTCTTTCTTTCCTTTAAAATAAGTAGGCTCATAGTCATCTCGCTTCAGTTTATCAATAACATGTGTGAAAACCTCAGCGTACTTCTCTTTATCACCCATATATGCCTGCTCAGCTATTTCATTAGCCAAAACAGGAGATACACCCTGCAGCATATTTAGAATCTGTTTATTCATCCGGCCGGTATTGAAGTCAAGCTTCCGGGCAAACTCAACAGCTTCCAAAGTAAACGGGTTAAGCTTCTCCTGACTCGGAGGCAGCTTGTACGTTTGCCCTGGAAGGATCGTACGGTGTCGGTTCACACTGGATGAGATATGTTTGATGCTGTCGATGATCATATCTGTTTCGTTATCAACCAGCATGATATTACTGTGTTTTCCCATCACTTCCATGATGATTCGTTTTGACGTCTGGTCACCAAGCTCGTCTTTGCTGACGAAACTAAGCTCGATGATTCGTTCGTTTTCGAACTGCTCTACTTTTTCCAGGAACCCGCCTGCCAGATGCTTGCGCAGAAGCATGCAAAACATAGGAGGATTCTGGGGATTTTGATAGGTATCGTTTGTGATATGCACACGTGCATAGCTTGGATGCGCCGACAATAATAGTGCGTGATTCTTCCCTTTGCTGCGGAAGGTGAGCACGATCTCCGTATCAGTCGGCTGGTATATTTTTGACAGACGGCCGGTTGCTAATGTGTCATGCAGCTCCTTGGCCATCGCTCTTGTTACTATTCCGTCAAATGCCATATGTTTCACCTCATTCTCTGCTAGTATAGCATTTTATCGGACAAGCACGCATACATTTACATTAGAAATAAGGGTGGAGGTATGCAATGTGCGATGGTATCAAATTTCAGCAGAGGAAACAGCTAAACAAACAAACTCCGACACACATAAAGGACTTAGCACAAAGGAAGTGCAGCAGCGGCTGAAGCGGGATGGAAGAAATGAATGGAAAGAAGAAAAAGGAGTCTCGCAGCTTGCGTTATTCTTCGGACAATTCAAAGACTTCATGGTACTGGTGCTGCTCGCAGCAACAGTCATCTCAGGACTGTTGGGCGAGTATATCGATAGCATTGCCATCCTGCTGATCGTTCTATTAAATGCGCTGATCGGCTTCTTTCAGGAAAGAAATGCCGAAAAATCCCTCAGCAAACTGAAGGAATTAAATGCCCCGATGGCGCGTGTGCTGCGGGATGGACAATGGGCAAGGATATCGTCGGCAGAACTTGTCGTTGGAGATGTCGTATCGTTGACTGCAGGTGACCGGGTACCAGCTGATCTGCGGCTGGTGAGTGTGACAAGTCTGGAGACGGAGGAATCTGCACTCACAGGAGAATCACTGCCTGTTGCCAAGGTGACAGAGAAATTGCAAGCAGATCAGCTAGGACCCCAGGATCAGCATAATATTGCATTCATGAGCTCTCTTGTGACGCGTGGCGGTGGTACCGGAATCGTCATTGGAACCGGTATGAATACGGCAGTAGGACAAATTGCTGAACTGCTTGTGGATACAAAGCGAAAGCAGACTCCTTTGGAACGAAGGCTGGAGAAGCTCGGAAAGATACTTATTGTCATTGCCTTGCTTCTCACTGCTTTAACAGTTCTTGCAGGGGTTTATCGGGGCAATCCGTTATACGAAATGCTTATTGCTGGTGTCTCACTTGCAGTAGCTGTAATTCCAGAAGGTCTTCCGGCAATCGTTACGGTCGCTCTTTCACTTGGTGTGCAGCGTATGATTAAACAAAAAGCTATCGTCAGAAGGCTGTCTGCTGTAGAGACACTTGGCTCGGCTACAGTCATTTGTTCAGATAAAACAGGAACACTTACAGAAAATCAAATGACAGTCAAAGAGATTTTCCTCGATGGAAATACCTATACGGTAACAGGCGATGGGTACGATCCATCAGGTGGTTTTTACCGGGATGGAAATGAGACGAAAGAAGAGGCGCTCCTGGAACATCTTCGTTATGGTGTTCTGTCAAGCCATGCCAAGGCATTCCGAAAAAAGAAACGCTGGATGATCGATGGAGATCCGACAGAGGGAGCGCTCGTTGTTGCTGGCAAAAAAGCTGGAATTGAAGCAGATGAATTGTCCAGCTATAACATCGTCCATGAAATACCTTTTGACAGCAAACGGAAACGGATGACTGTGTTGGTCAAAACGCCTAAAGGAAAACTGATTGCGATTACGAAGGGTGCACCGGACGTTTTAATCGAAAAAGCCGCGTATCATGGAGCAGAGAAAAAACTGCTTTCCGGCAAAGATAAGCAAGCCTTGTATGAAGCAGTAGATCAAATGGCAGCCAAAGCATTGCGGACGATTGCTGTTTGCGTCCGTCATTTCCCAGCTGGATACCAGCCGAAAGAAGAAGAGCTCGAAAAAGATATGGTATTCATCGGGCTGAATGGATTGATCGATCCGCCGCGCAAGGAAGCTAGGGATGCAATTATCGACTGCCGTAAGGCTGGCATCAAAACAATCATGATTACAGGTGATCATGTAAAGACAGCTGCTGCAATCGCTAACATGCTGCATATCCTGCCACCAGCGGGCAGAGTAGTGGAAGGCAAGGAATTGGATCGTATGACAGATGAAGAACTTCAGGCAGAAGTCGATAGTATGTACGTGTTTGCGCGTGTGACCCCGGAGCATAAGCTAAGAATCGTCCAAGCACTGCAGAATGTAGGTCATATCGTTGCAATGACGGGTGACGGCGTCAATGATGCACCGGCAATCAAAGCAAGTGATATTGGCATCAGCATGGGTGTTACTGGGACCGATGTCGCCAAAGAAGCCAGTGCGCTTGTTTTAATGGATGATAACTTTGCCACTATAAAAGCTGCGATCAAAGAAGGACGCACAATCTACTCCAATATTAGAAAGTTCGTGCGTTATTTGCTTGCTTCCAATGTCGGTGAAATCCTCGTGATGCTATTTGCTATGATTCTGGCACTGCCGATGCCGCTTGTACCTATCCAAATCTTATGGGTGAATTTAGTGACAGACGGTCTGCCAGCGATTGCGCTCGGTATGGACAAGGCAGAGGATGAAGTGATGAAGCAGAAACCGCGTCATCCAAATGAAGGGATCTTTGCCAGAGGGCTTGGTACGAAGATCGTCACACGCGGCATTCTGATCGGATCCGTTACGATCATTGCTTTTATGCTGATGTACCAAGGAGATCCGGAAAGACTTGTTTATGCGCAAACAGCAGCATTTGCTACATTAGTCATGGCTCAGCTGATCCATGTATTTGATTGTCGCAGTGAAAAGTCGGTATTTGCCCGCAATCCTTTCGGGAATGGCTGGCTGATCGGAGCTGTCGTCTCCTCTGTCGTTCTTTTGCTTGCTGTCATCTATGTCAGTCCGCTGCAGCCGATCTTCCACACGACGGACTTGGTTATGCGGGACTGGTTGTTGATTTTGGCACTAAGTGCTGTTCCTACTGTGCTATTCGGTTTTATAAGAAAATAGGTGAAAAGCATGCTCCCAGTAACGTCGGGCAGCATGCTTTTCTTTTTTTCGGGGTTCCTGATACAGGACAAACAGTCTTGATTTTGATACACTGTGACTACTAAAAAGCCGGAGGGATTAGCTTGACGAAAAGCATGACAGGGTACGGCAGAAGTGTGGCATCCGGAAACAGCCTCACGGTCACAGCGGAATTAAAAGGTGTGAACTCCAGGTACTTGGATATTAAATGCAAGCTGTCAAAAGCTGCTGCTTTTCTTGAATCCACTTTGAAGGATCAGCTGCAGCAGGCCGTCAGCAGGGGGAAGCTGGAACTGACAGTTGATATCGATGGCGGCGGTTTACGAAAACGCGAATTATCCATTGATTGGGAATTAGCAGAGGAATATATGGTTAAGCTGAGAGCTATACGAACCGCTTTTGATCTTCGTGGAGAAATTACGATTGATACACTGCTGTCCCAATCTGCTGACATCCTTATAGAAGAAGCACAGCCAGAGCTGACAGAACTGCCGGACTTGGTGGGAAAAGCCGTGCAAGACGCATTGGCAGCCTTCATCCAAATGCGTACAGTGGAGGGTAGTGCTTTAGCAAAGGATATTCTAAATAGGATGACTGATATCAAAACGATGCTGAAGCAGCTGGCAGAGCTGCGGCCGCAGGTGATGGAAGCATACAAGCGCCGTATCGAAGATAGGATTACAAGCTATGTTGATGGTGTATTGCCGGAAAACAGCCGTCTTTTCCAGGAAATAGCGCTGCTGGCTGAAAAAGGTGATATAACGGAAGAACTCATCCGATTGGAGAGTCACCTGGATCAGCTAGCTATGAATCTGGAGAAAGAAGGCCCTGTCGGCAGGACTTGTGATTTTATCCTGCAGGAGATGCAGCGGGAAGTAAATACGATCGGATCCAAATCAACAGCTTCCTCTATCAGTATAATCGTAGTCAATATGAAATCGGAGCTGGAGAAAATAAAAGAGCAAGTGCAAAATATAGAATAGTGTTGAGTTTGGTTTAAGATATAATTATAATGAATAAGATATGGTTTATTTGATGATAAAGGTATAATGATAAGATGATCCTTCTATTTAGTAGATCTGTAGAGGGAATTCCAATGACATTATAAGAAGTTTGGAACGCCAGTCAAAAGAGCAGTACAGCAAGAAGGGAGAAGCAAGATGAGTTTAAGATTGATTAATATCGGGTTCGGGAATGTTGTTTCCGCAACCAGGATTATCTCGATAGTTTCTCCTGAATCGGCTCCCATCAAGCGGATCATCACGGTTGCCCGCGATGCGAATAAGCTGGTGGATGCTACATATGGTCGGCGAACAAGAGCTGTCATCATCACAGATAGTGATCACGTCATCCTTTCGGCTGTACAGCCCGAGACGGTGGGACAGCGTGTCCTGCGTGACGATGAACTATCTGAGGAATAGCTAGGAGGAAGCACATGATTGAACAGAAAGGGATCCTTTTCATCCTGTCCGGACCTTCGGGTGTTGGAAAAGGGACGGTTAGGAAGGCATTATTCGAACAGGACACACATTTGCGTTACTCAATCAGCATGACAACGAGAAACATGCGGCCGGGAGAACAGGATGGCGTGGACTATTTCTATAAATCGAAGGAAGATTTCGAGCGTTTGATTGGTCAGAATAAGCTCCTTGAATATGCGAGCTATGTGGACAATTATTATGGCACTCCTCGTGATTACGTAGAAGAGACGCTGGAAGCAGGTCATGATGTCTTTCTTGAAATCGAGGTACAAGGTGCACTTCAGGTAAAAGAGAACTTCCCGCAAGGTGTTTTCATCTTCCTCATTCCGCCAAGTCTGGAGGAATTGAAGAATCGTATCGTCGGACGCGGTACCGAAACGCCGGATCTTGTGAAGAACCGACTGAATGCTGCCCGGGACGAAATCGAAATGATGGATGCTTATGACTACGTGGTTGTCAATGATCAATTGGATCACGCCGTGTCGAAGATTCAATCCATTGTACAAAGTGAGCATTGCAAACGCGAACGCGTCGCAAAAGAATACAAGAAAGCATTGGAGGTTAATTGATATGATGCTAGAACCGTCTATTGATAAACTACAGGAAAAAATCAATTCGAAATACACTTTGGTTACTTTGTCATCACAGCGTGCACGTCAGCTGCAGGAGACAAAGACAACGAAGATTGCAAACCCGAAATCCTATAAATATGTTGGTATCGCGCTGGAAGAAATTCAAGCTGACCAATTGGAATATACAGAAGAATAAACGGTGAGGATGCCAGGTGCATCCGCTGGAGATGCCCTCGCGATGGTGAACACCAAGCGGGGGTTTCTTTCTTATTGTGCATCAGGAGGGGGAAGTGAAATGAATTTAGCTGGAAAGACGATTTGTCTGGGAGTTTCCGGAGGCATCGCTGCCTATAAGGCATGCGCGTTGACAAGCAAACTGACACAAAAGGGTGCAGATGTCCATGTGATCATGACAAAGCATGCCGCAGAATTCGTGACACCGCTCACGTTCCAGGCTTTATCCCGCAATCCGGTATATACCGATACCTTTGACGAAAAACACCCGGAGAAAATCGCGCATATAGATTTAGCAGATAAAGCAGATCTATTCCTGCTTGCACCAGCAACAGCTAACCTGATAGGTAAACTTGCAGCTGGTATGGCAGACGATATGCTGACGACGACATTGCTTGCAACGGAGGCGCCAGTTTACATTGCGCCTGCCATGAACGTCCATATGTACGCACATCCTGCAGTGATCCGAAACATGCAGCAGCTCGATGACTGGGGCTACCACTTTATCGAACCAGAAGCAGGCTATCTTGCTTGTGGATATGTTGGAAAGGGCAGACTGGAGGAACCGGAATCCATTATCCGGATCCTGGAAGAAAGAACAGAACCCAAGCGTGATCTGGAAGGTAAACGAGTGTTAGTAACGGCTGGACCGACTCAAGAGACGATTGATCCTGTTCGTTTCTTTACGAATCATTCCTCAGGTAAGATGGGCTACGCCGTGGCAGAAGCTGCTGCTAAACGCGGGGCTGATGTTACGCTTGTAAGCGGACCAACCCAATTATCTGCACCTCTTGGAGTAAAACGAATGGATGTAACGACTGCCCAGGAGATGCTCGAACAAGTACTTGCTGTATACGAAGAGCAGGATATCGTTATTAAAGCTGCAGCTGTAGCTGATTATCGTCCGGTACAGACATTTGATTCCAAGGTAAAAAAACAGGACGGGAACATGTCGATTGAAATGGAACGGACTACCGATATACTCATGACACTTGGGCAGCGGAAGCAGCATCAGTTCCTTGTCGGTTTTGCAGCGGAGACAAATGATGCTGTAGCATATGGAAGGGGAAAGCTAGAGCGTAAGCACTTAGATGCCATTTGTGTGAATACAGTCGGTAAGACAGGCGCAGGCTTTCAATCTGACACGAATGAAGTAATTTACTTAAATAGGGAAGGCAAGGAACAGCATCTTCCTTCTGATACGAAGAAGCAGATTGCCCACCGGATTCTGGATGAGATCGTAGAAGATATAGGAGCTGAGAGAAAATGAACATCGCGAAGGTTGTTGTTGACGTCCCGGCCAGTCAGACCGACCGCGTGTATGATTATTTGATTCCTGAGAAGCTGATTGACTTCCTCCAGCCGGGGATGCGTGTGGTGGTACCATTCGGAAATCGCCGCATCATGGGCTTCGTCCTGGAGATAAGCAGTTCTGCTGAAGTGGACAAGCTGAAGGAAATCCAGGAAACAATGGACTTGCTTCCGGCGTTGACTCCTGAACTGCTTGATTTAGGAGTATGGATGGGAGAGCAAACATTAAGCTTCCATATTACCGCCCTCCAGGCGATGCTGCCGCAAGCGATGAAGGCGACATATCAAAAAGTGCTTGTCCGAACAGGAACTATTCCAGAAGTATTGCGGCCGTTATTTCAAGAAGAGGATACCAGCATGTACGAACAATTCGAGCACAGCGGTGTTCCTTTAGCGGTTCTCCAGCAGGCGATCAAAGCAGGTCAAGTCGAACTGCGCTACCAAGTAAACTCAAAGGAAACGAAGAAAACAATTCGTATGATAGATGCAGACAAGCCTGTTGAAGAACTTCAAGAGGCGTTAGCTAATGTCAACGCCCGTGCTATGAAACAAAAAGCACTGCTTGAGCATTTCATTGAAGAGCCGGGTCAGATTGCTCAGAAACAATTGCTGGAAATGTATCAGACAACTGCTTCTACTCTTAAGCCCCTGTTGGATGCAGGCTTGCTGCATTCCTATGACAAAGAAGTACTGCGGGATCCTTATGAAAATAAACGAATTGAGCGTACACAACCACTGCAGCTATCTGATTCACAGGCGAATGCACTTGAACCGGTATTGGAGAGCATCCATTCGGAAACACATGAAGTATTCCTTCTTCATGGGGTCACAGGAAGTGGAAAGACGGAAGTGTATTTGCAGGCAATCCAGCAGGTGCTGGAAAAAGGGCAGGAAGCGATTGTCCTTGTACCTGAAATTGCGCTTACTCCTCAGACTGTCAACCGATTCAAAGGGAGATTCGGCTCTGATGTTGCTGTATTGCATAGTGCTTTATCGGCCGGCGAGAAGTACGATGAATGGCGAAAGATTCAGCGCAAGCAAGTCAAGGTAGCTGTCGGCGCCAGATCTGCGATATTTGCTCCCTTCGAGAATTTAGGAATAATCATTATCGATGAAGAACATGAGACGAGTTATAAACAGGAAGATCATCCGAAATATCATGCTCGGGATATTGCTGTTTTCCGCGGGAAATATCATCGTGCCCCGGTTGTACTCGGCAGTGCGACACCCTCGCTTGAATCATATGCGAGAGCGGAAAAAGGCGTCTACCAGATGCTGGAGCTGCCGGAGCGTGTGAATCAGGCATCCATGCCGGATTATCAGATCATTGATATGCGGGATGAGCTGCATGCGGGAAACCGGTCGATCTTTGCCCGCGAATTGCTGGAACAGATGAAAGAACGTATCCGCAGGAAGGAACAGATAGTCCTCTTCCTTAATCGTCGCGGCTACAGCACATTTGTCATGTGTCGCGACTGCGGTCATACAGTGGAATGCCCGCATTGCGATATTACACTCACGTACCATAGAAGCAGTGAACAGCTAAAATGCCATTACTGCGGCTATGAAGAGCAGATGCCTTCCATTTGCCCGGCATGTGAAAGTGATACGATACGCTACTTTGGTACAGGTACACAAAAAGTGGAAGAAGCGCTCACGCAGCTGCTGCCGGAAGCTCGTGTCATTCGGATGGATGTCGACACAACGAGACGGAAAGGTGCGCATGAAAAACTGCTTGGCGCATTTGGCAGAGGCGAAGCGGACATTCTGCTCGGTACCCAGATGATTGCCAAAGGTCTGGACTTTGAAAGAGTGACGCTTGTCGGTGTCCTGGCGGCAGACTCAATGCTGCATTTGCCGGATTTCCGAGCAGCAGAGAAGACATTCCAGCTGCTCACACAGGTAAGCGGACGAGCTGGGAGGCACAGTTTGCCTGGAGAAGTCATCATCCAGACATACTCACCGGAGCATTATAGTGTTGAACTTGCAGCGGCAGGGGATTATCGGCCATTTTTCCAGACGGAAATGCAAACACGCAGAGCCTTTCAATATCCGCCGTATTATTATTTGGCGCTGTTGACGATCAGTCATCAAAACCAGGTGAAGGCAATGCAGACAACACAGACGATTGTACAGCTGCTCCAGAAGCACCTGTCCGATCAGGTACGGATACTTGGACCTACCCCATCACCATTAGCACGGATCAAAGATAGATATCGCTTCCAGTGCATGGTAAAATACAAAAACGAACCGAATCTCCGTGATGTGATCAGGAGAATCCTCCATCACTACGAAGATGCGCGGAAAAAAGAAGATTTGCAAATACATGTTGATTTACAGCCGTATTCGCTCATGTAAGAAGGGAGCTTATTAGAATGAAACGTATCGTATTCATGGGAACACCGGATTTTGCGGTGCCCGTACTTAAACAGCTGACAGAGGAAGATTGCGAGGTGGTGCTCGTTGTCACCCAGCCTGATCGCCCGAAAGGACGCAAACGTATCCTTACCAGCTCACCTGTAAAAGAGGAAGCTTTGAAGCATGGAATCCCGGTTTATCAGCCGGAAAAAATCAAGCAAAGCTATGAAGAAATTTTTTCTTATGAACCTGATTTGATCGTAACGGCTGCGTTTGGACAGATATTGCCGAAGGAGCTGCTCGATTATCCGCAATATGGCTGTATCAATGTGCATGCCAGTTTGCTGCCTGAGCTTCGTGGCGGTGCTCCAATCCATTATGCCATTCAGCAAGGGAAAGCCGAGACGGGCGTTACGATCATGTATATGGTTGAGAAACTGGATGCAGGTGATATGCTGCTGCAGCGTTCGGTGCCAATTACAATGCAGGACCATGTAGGCACGATGCACGATAAATTAGCTACGCTTGGGGCGGAAATGGTTCACGATATCCTTCCTGATATTTTTGCTCGTTCCGTGAATCCATTCAAACAGGATGAAGAGAAAGTGACATTTGCTCCAACGATAAAACGCGAGCAAGAAGTGATAGATTGGAGCCGTTCAAACTGGGAGGTTTTCAATCATATCAGAGGCATGCATCCATGGCCTGTAGCATTCACTACGTACAAGGAAAAACCTTTCAAGATTTGGTGGAGTGAGCTTCTGGATCGTGAATATGAAGGAGCGCCAGGAGAGATTGCTGCTATTGAAGCCGATGGCATAATCGTAGTTTGCGGAGAGAATACAGCAGTTAAACTGACGAAGGTACAGCCAGCAGGCAAGAAACAGATGACTGCAGCAGATTATCTGCGCGGGGTCGGCAAAGATATGCAAGCTGGAGAAAGGTTGGGCAAGAATGAAGAAGTATGAACTCCGTGACACAGCAGTCACATTGCTAAGTCGTATCGGGGATCAGGGCGGCTACAGTCATTTGCTGCTGGATCAGACAATCCGCAATAAAGGTTTTGACAGCAGGGATACTGGATTGCTAACCGAAATCGTATATGGAACATTATCTTATAAGCTGACATTGGAGTATTTTCTCAGTAAATTTGTAACAAAGAAATTGGAATCATGGGCAAAATGGCTTTTACTGTCGGCTTTTTATCAAATGTACGCATTGGACCGGGTGCCTGACCATGCTGTCATCCATGAATCTGTTGAAATTGCCAAGCAGCGAGGCCATAAAGGTATCGCATCACTTGTGAACGCTGTACTTCGTAATGCACAGCGTAAAGGCTTCCCTAAATTGGATGATATCCAAGACCCAGCCGAGCGTATTTCCCTGGAAACGAGTCACCCAAGGTGGCTTGTCGAGCGCTGGATCTCGCAATACGGAGAAAAGACAGCACGTGAAATGTGTGCCGTTAACCAAGTAGAGAAACCGATAAGTGTGCGCGTCCAGCCCATGCTGATTACACGTGATGAAGCGATGGAAGAACTGGAGTCCCAAGGATTTACAGTCCGCCCTTCCAGTATCAATCCGCAAGGGATCATCGTGGAAGAAGGGAACATCCTGAAAAGTGATTTGTTCCTCTCCAATCAAGTAACTGTCCAAGATCAGACGAGTATGCTGGCTGGACAGATGGTTGATGCAGCAGCTGGTATGACTGTTTTGGATGCATGCAGTGCACCAGGTGGAAAAACAACACATATTGCAGAAACGATGGAAAACGAAGGCAAGCTTTATGCATACGATCTGCATGCCAAGAAAGCGAAGCAGGTTCAGCAAAAAGCGGAGAAGCTGAAATTGACGATCATTGAAGCCGATCAGGCAGATGCACGGAACTTGCAGGAGCGGCACGAACCAGAGAGTTTTGATCGTATCTTACTTGACGCACCTTGCTCTGGATTGGGCGTACTGAGAGGAAAACCGGATATCAAGTACCATAAATCAGAACAAGATGTCTTGTCACTTGCCTCTATTCAGGCCGAATTGCTGGAACAGGTAGCACCGCTTTTGAAAAAAGACGGAAAACTGGTTTACAGTACTTGTACAGTGGATCAAGCAGAAAACGAGCAGGTTGTCCGAGCTTTTCTCAAGCAACATCCAAATTTTGAAGTCGATCCGGAATTCCAAACTGATTTGCCGCAAGCTGTTCAGAAAGCCCCAGGTCTAACTGATGCAGGTTTGCAAGTATTCCCGCAGGATTTTAATACCGATGGCTTTTTCCTTGTCCGACTTGTTAGAAAAGGGTAAAAAATGTGGTAGGATTAACTTGGAGCAGCAAACAGACTGCATATAGATGAGGTGAGAAGCGTGAGAGGTTTTTTCATTACCGATCGTGGTCAGATCAGAAGTCATAACGAAGATGCAGGCGGGGTATTTTCCAATTCCAACGAACAATATCTTGCTGTCATTGCCGATGGTATGGGCGGACATAAAGCAGGAGATGTCGCCAGTCAGCTAGCTATTTCCCATTTACGCAGCTGGTGGGAGTCTGCTACTGCCTTTGATTCTCCGCAAAAGACAGAGGAGGCAATCAAGCAAGCGATCAAAGCCGTCAATCTTCGTGTGTATGAAGAATCGCGACAAAGCGAGGAATTGACAGGTATGGGTACAACGGTTGTCGCAGCAGTGTGCACAGATGATTTTGTCACTATTGCCCATATTGGGGATAGCCGATGCTATTTGCTGAATGAAGAAGGTTTCAAGCAAGTGACGGAGGACCATTCCCTTGTAAATGAACTGGTTCGATCTGGTGAAATAACAGAACAGGATGCCGAGCATCATCCTCGGAAGAATGTCTTGCTGCGCGCTCTTGGAACTGACCAGGATGTGGAGATGGACTTAGTTTCCATCACTTGGGAAGCCGGAGATCGTCTTCTGTTGTGCTCGGATGGATTATCAAACAAATTCGACAAGCAGGAGCTTTTACAATACCTCACATCCGGAGAAGAGATTGAACATATCGCTTCGCAGCTCGTGACGGTTGCCAATGAGCGAGGCGGGGAAGATAATATCTCCCTGATCATTGCCGATTTGGCTGATACACCTGTCCGGGAGGGTGCATAGCATGCTCGAAGGACGTACGCTGAATGAACGGTATGAAGTTCACCGTCTGATCGGCGGAGGCGGTATGGCGAATGTCTATCTTGGCCAGGATATCATCCTTGATCGCGAAGTTGCCATCAAAGTCCTAAAGCTGGAATATGCAAATGATGATGAATTCATTGCAAGATTTCATCGGGAAGCCCACGCGGCAACCAGTCTTTCACATCCAAACATCGTCACGATTTATGATGTTGGGGATGAGGATGGCATTTACTATATGATCATGGAATATGTCAGCGGCATGACATTAAAGCAATACATACAGACTCATGGTTCCATCGTGGTGCCTGATACAGTCGATATCATGAAGCAAGTCACTTCCGCGATTTCACACGCTCACGCTAACGGAATCGTCCATCGTGACATCAAACCGCAGAATATCCTGATTGATGATTATGGAAAAGTGAAGGTCACGGACTTTGGGATAGCAACAGCGCTGAGCGCAACATCCTTGACACAGACCAATGCCATGCTGGGCTCGGTACACTATTTATCGCCCGAACAAGCAAGGGGAGGCATTGCTACCAAGAAGTCCGATGTCTATTCCCTCGGTATTGTCATGTTTGAATTGCTTACCGGACGTCTGCCGTTCTCCGGTGAATCAGCTGTCAGCATTGCTTTGAAGCATTTACAGACTGACACACCATCTGTCAGACGGTGGGCAGGAGATATTCCGCAAAGTGTCGAGAATATCGTTTTGAAAAGCACGACGAAGGATCCTTTCTACCGTTATATGAGCACATATGATATGGAGACAGACTTGGAAACATGTCTGGATCCTTCAAGGGCGGACGAACCGCGTTATGCTCCTCCCAAGGATGATGGTGAAACTACGAAAGCCATCCCGAT
This sequence comes from Virgibacillus sp. 7505, assembly GCF_002272135.1. Classification (GTDB taxonomy): domain Bacteria; phylum Bacillota; class Bacilli; order Bacillales; family Amphibacillaceae; genus Terribacillus. The sequence goes on from NZ_NPBF01000022.1 coordinate 19,955, forward strand.
CATTTCGGAGAAAGATCTGAACAAAGCTTCGTTAGCTGATACGATCGTACATAACGGTCATACGAATCCACCGAAACAAGAAGATCTGAAAAAGCCGAAAAAGAAGAAAAAAAGATGGAAAGTGCTTATATGGATTACCGTCATTCTCTTATTGCTCGCTGGCGCAGGAGTGGGTATCGTACTTGCTACAGCTCCGAAAGAAGTTACGATGATCGACGTAAGAGGTGATTCCTATGCAGATGCTGTCGATAAGCTATCCGACCTTGATCTGCACGTGAAGAGGGAAGCAACCGCCTCTGATACGATAGAAGAAGGAAGTGTCGTCAAGACTGATCCTTCCGCAGGCAGTAAAATCAAGGAAGGCTCCAGTGTTACGGTTTATACAAGTATCGGCAAGGAAAAAGAAGAATTTGATGATTATGAGGGCAAGTCATTCTCCCAAGTTGAAAAACTTTTGGATGACAAGGGGTATAAGAATGTCCGCTCTTACGAGGAGTTCTCGGATGAACCAGTTGGTACAATCATCTCCCAAATTCAGCCTCAAGCAGGATCACAGGTGGTTCCAGAAGATACCACGGTCATCTTTGAAGTGAGCAAAGGACCGGAAGCGGTGACACTGACAGATTTGACTGGTATGACAGAAGAGGAAGCTCAGTCTTATCTAGATAAAAATGATTTGGATGGGAATTTTATTGAGCAGCCTTCAAATGAAGTTGATGAAGGTGTCGTAATCCGGCATGATCCCGGATCAGGGCAATCCATTGAAGAAAATGGCAGTGTCGATTTGTATGTATCAACTGGCCCGGAAAACCTGCCGCCTGCGACGCATACGGTAACATTCACTGTTCCTTACGAGCCAGATGATGCTCAAGCGGGGGAAGATGATCAGAACGGAGGGACACAAAATGATCCTGTCCCTCAGATAGTTCAGATCTATGTAGGTGACGCAGACCATGATGTGACCGAGCTCTATGATGAACGTACTATCACAGAGGATGAGGAAATTACGCTCACGCTCAGCATACCGGCTGGCGGAGAAGCAGAATATCGTATATTGCGTGATGACGAAGTGATTTTGGAAAAAACTGTTCCGTATGAAGACAGGGAAGGTGAATAAATGCCATCAGGTAAGATCATGAAAGCACTGAGTGGGTTTTATTATGTGCTTACAGAAGACGGAGAGACCTACCAATGCCGTGGCAGAGGTGTATTCCGCAAACAGAAAATAACGCCTTTGGTCGGTGACCAAGTGGAATTCGAAGCAGAGACGAAGCAAGAGGGTTATGTGCTTGATGTGCGTCCGCGGAAGAATGAGCTAGTCAGACCCCCGATCGCCAATATCGATCAGGCAATTATCGTAACATCAGCTGCACAGCCGGATTTCAGCACAGCATTGCTCGACCGCTTCCTTGTATTGGTAGAGTCAAAAGGTATTCAGCCAGTTATTTTCATTACGAAGATGGACATGCTGTCTGCGGATAAATTGGACATAATCGAAGCATTTAAAGAGGATTATCGAAAAATCGGTTATTCGGTAGAGATGCTGTCCTCTAAAGAGGAAACGAATCTAGAGCAAGTACAGCTGCATATGAAAGATAAGATTTCAGTAATAGCGGGTCAGTCAGGTGTCGGCAAGTCGTCGATGCTGAATGCTATCGACCCGCGCCTGGACCTTGAAACAAATGAGATATCCGAAAGTCTGGGACGCGGACGCCATACGACAAGACATGTGGAGCTTATACCAATCGGCGGCGGCCTTGTTGCAGACACACCTGGATTCAGCTCATTGGAGTTTACCGAATTGGAAGCCGAGGAGCTGCCATCCTGTTTCCCTGAATTCAGGGAGCGGGAAGACGACTGTAAATTCAGAGGCTGTATGCATCACAAGGAACCGAAATGTGCGGTAAAGACAGCGGTCGAATCTGGGGAGATTCCTGAATACCGTTACACACATTACCTGCAGTTCCTAGAGGAAATCAAATCGAGAAAGCCGAGGTATTAATGATGACGAAAATCGCACCATCTATTCTTTCAGCTGACTTCGCCAATTTGGCGAATGAAATTCGCGACGTAGAAAAAGGCGGAGCCGACTACATCCATGTCGATGTCATGGACGGTCATTTTGTCCCGAATATAACGATCGGCCCCCTTATCGTAGAGGCGATCCGTCCTGTGACAAAGCTGCCGCTTGATGTGCATTTGATGATCGAAAACCCTGATCGATACATTGGAGAGTTCGTCAAGGCTGGAGCCGATATCATTACAGTCCACCAAGAGGCTTGCATACATTTGCACCGCACAATCATGATGATCAAGGAACAAGGGGTTAGAGCTGGTGTTGTATTGAATCCTTCCACTCCGGTCAGCTTGATTGAAGAAATGCTGCCTGAGCTGGATATGGTGTTGTTGATGACGGTGAACCCAGGCTTTGGCGGCCAGCGATTCATTCCTTCCGTGCTGAAGAAAGTAGAAGAGCTATCCAAGCTTCGGGAGGCACTCGAACTCGACTTCGAAATCGAGATTGATGGCGGTGTGAATATCGAAACAGCAGGACTATGTACGGATGCGGGGGCGGATGTGCTAGTTGCCGGAAGTGCTGTCTATAATCAGGAAGACCGGGCTGCGGCAATCGCGGCAATCCGGAAAGCAGCTGAATGACACATGGGTACCAAGCTTAGTATTGGGCTTGTCGGCGGTGCAGGAAGACTGCCGGACTTACATTCTGAACATCATCACATATGGATCGGAGCAGATGCAGGTGCACTAGCGCTCGCATCTGCGGGTATCCGGATGAAAGTGGCTGTTGGTGATTTTGATTCTGTCTCGGAAGAAGAATTGATTATGATCCGTCGTTTCGCAGATCAGGTGCTGGTGTATCCGCCTGAAAAAGATGAAACGGATTTTGAACTCGCCATTCGTCAAGCCGAAGAGTTGGGCGCTGAAAGCGTGGCGGTGTATGGGGTGACCGGCGGAAGGCTGGATCATGAACTGATCAACATCCAGATGCTTTACCGGCTGCTGGACAGCTTCGAGCAAGCTGTCATCATCGACCAGCAAAACAATATCAGGATGCATCGACCGGGTACATACCGGACAGAACAAGATGATGCATATCGTTATATATCATTTCTTTCCTTCTCTGAGCAAGTTACTGGTCTAACATTGACTGGCTTTAAATATCCTTTAACAGATGCTTCAATCCATTGGGGAGAAACATTGTCCATCTCCAATGAGCTTGTTGCACAATCTGGTACTTATTCATTTGCTTCAGGCATAGTAATAATGATAAAGAGCAAGGATGTTTAAAAGCTACAGCGTTTAGGCTGCTCAGGAAAAAGGAGGAAGGGGATCTTATGAAATTTTATACCTTTAAACTCCCGAGGTTCATCGGTGGCTTCGTCCGCGTCATTATCGGAACGTTTAAAAAAGATTAGCACAAAAAAAGCACTCCTTTCGAGAAAGGGTGCTTTTTTTGTCGCATGCGAATGCTACCATAAAAGTATTTTAGAAATGCTATTTATACGCGTTCGATGTTACCTTTTTTAAGTGCACGAGCTGAAACGTAAACTTTTTTAGGTTTACCATCAACAAGAATGCGAACTTTTTGAACGTTTGCTTTCCAAGTACGTTTATTAGCGTTCATGGCATGAGAACGAGCATTACCAGAACGAGTAGTACGTCCTGTGATTACACATTTGCGTCCCATGTTATCCCTCCTAATATTACGAGTTAATTTTTAACACTAAACAAATTTATCACAACTCGGCACGTAATGCAATAATCTAACAAAAATATATCAAGAAAAATTACTTGACAGTAAACTGTTTAGCTGGCATTGTAAAAAGGGCTATTTTTAATCCGCTTTCAAATGGAGCTTCCATATAGTATAGTAGGGATAGATTTGAGAAGTGTTAGGAGGAGCCGTATGACCCTTCATCTGACTACAGAAGATGGAAGTATTACGATCGCCACGGATGTGATCGCAACATTGGCTGGAAGTGCCGCGGTAAAATGCTATGGCATCGTTGGTATGGCTTCCAGACATCAATTACGTGACGGCATAGCAGAAATTCTCCGCAGGGAGAACTATTCAAAAGGGATAGTTGTGACCCAGGCGGACAACAAAGTCCAGATCGACTTACATATTATTGTAAGTTATGGAACGAAGATATCCGAGGTTGCACATAATGTGCAATCCCAAGTGAAATATACATTGGATCGGGCATTGGGCGTACTGACGAGCTCTGTGAACATTTATATACAAGGCGTCAGTGTTTCTGCAGACTAGGATAGCCGGCAGATTTAAGGAGGAAACGGTTTGAGTGTTGGAAATGTGGATGGAAAGACATTTGCGGGGATGCTGCTGACTGGTGCACATCATCTGGCGAATAACGCTAAGACGATTGATGCGCTGAATGTATTTCCCGTGCCGGATGGCGATACAGGTACAAACATGAATTTGACGATAACGTCTGGGGCAAAGGCTGTACAAGAGGCCGACAGTGAAGAAGTCGGAGTGCTTGCTGCGGCTTTTGCCAAAGGTCTGCTGATGGGAGCAAGGGGAAACTCTGGTGTCATTCTCTCTCAGCTTTTCCGTGGCTTTGCCAAAGCATTGGAAGGACAGAAGGATTTGACAGCTGGACAATTGGCCAATGCGCTGGATGCAGGTGTCAAAACGGCTTATAAGGCGGTCATGAAGCCTGTAGAAGGAACAATACTTACAGTAGCAAAGGACGCTGCAGCAGCTGCAGTCGAAAAATCCAAGACCGAAGCAGATTCGATAGAGCTTTTCAGGTATGTGGTTGAATCTGCGAAGATAAGTCTGAGCCGTACGCCGGAATTGCTCCCTGTATTAAAGGAAGTCGGCGTTGTAGACAGCGGAGGCCAAGGATTGGTTACTGTGTATGAAGGATTCCTTGCAGCTCTGACAGGAGAAGAACTGCCTGCGGAGGTGCAGCATGGCAAGATGGAGAATCTCGTCAGTGCGGAGCATCATAAGCAAGCGCAGGATTTCTTGGATACAGCTGATATTACGTATGGCTATTGCACGGAGTTTATGGTCAAATTCGAAGAAGACAAGCTTCGGGAGCAACCCTTTGATGAACAGGCTTATCGTGAGGAATTGAACGGTCGAGGAGATTCATTGCTTGTTGTAGCAGACGAAGATGTCGTAAAGGTCCATATTCACACCGAGTATCCTGGTGAAGTAATGACATATAGTCAGCAATATGGCAGTCTGATCAATATGAAAATCGAAAATATGCGGGAACAGCATGCGGCGATTGTCGGTAATAAAGAAAAGAAAGAACGTAATCAGCACGCCATTGTAACAGTCGCAATGGGAGATGGTGTAAAAGCATTGTTTGAGAACCTTGGAGCAAATGTCGTCATTTCAGGCGGACAGACTATGAATCCAAGTACACAGGACATTGCGGACGCCATTAAAGCAGCTAATGCAGAATCTGTTTATATTTTGCCTAATAACAAGAATATCATCATGGCTGCAGAGCAGGCGGCTAAAATGGCAGAGGTGCAGGTGTTTGTCGTTCCAACGAAAACAATACCGCAGGGGATGCGTTCTTTGCTTGCTTTTGATGTGACGCAGGCAGCAGACAGCAATGCTGAAGCTATGACAGAGGCAATTTCGCAGGTGAAATCCGGACAAGTGACACATGCTGTTCGTGATACGACAATCGAGGGCGTATCGATAAAAGAAGGGCAGTTCATCGCTATACAAGAAAGCAAGATCATCTCAGCTGCTTCTGACGCAGAACAGGCGCTGGAGCTGCTGCTTGAGCAAATGGTCAGTGAAGAAGATGAATTGATCACAGTTATTCGCGGTGAAGACGCGATCGATGCCGATGATCGCTTGGAGGATTTTGTGGAAGGAAAATTCCCTGAAGCGGAACTGGAGATCCATGAAGGTAATCAGCCTGTTTATACGTACTTGGTCGCAGTAGAATAATTACGGGGAAAGCTCCTTAACAGGAGCTTTTTTCATTGGTTACAGTAGGAACATATGTGTGATGCATGCTAAAATAGGAGAAGAAGGAGTGAGCCTATGAAATATCAATCCGTATTTGATATTATCGGACCGGTCATGGTCGGTCCATCCAGTTCGCATACTGCCGGAGCAGCCCGTATCGGACGTGCTGCAAGACTGATCTTCGGAATAGAACCGACTTGGGCGACGGTCCACCTATATGGGTCGTTTGCTAAAACATATCGCGGTCATGGTACGGACTTGGCAATTGCCGGAGGTCTGCTTGGCTACGATACAGATGATGATCGAATCAGGTTCGCGTTGGAAACAGCTAAAAAACAAAATATGAAAATCGAATTCATTGAAGATACAGCTGCTACGGAACATCCAAATACAGCAAGAATAAAGCTGGGAACAGAAGAGAGCAGCATGGAGCTGGTCGGTATTTCTATCGGCGGCGGAAAAGTCGAAATCACTGAGCTAAACGGCTTTGAACTGCGAATGTCAGGTAATAAGCCGGCTATTTTGATTATGCATAATGATCGTTTTGGTGCGATAGCTTCCGTGACTCAAATTTTGGCTCAGCACGAGATTAATATAGCGCATATGGAGGTTTCCAGGAAGGATGTCGGAAAGGATGCGCTTATGGTGATCGAGACGGATCAAAACGTGGAGGATGATGTGATGCATATATTGGAAACAGCTTCGCACATCAACCGTGTATCCCGCTTGATCAATTAAACAGGAGGAATGAATATGTTTCGCAATGTAGCGGAATTGCTTGAACAAGCAAATGCGGACAGCATTTCCATATCAGAAGTGATGATTCGCCAGGAGATGGATGTCCATCAGCGTTCCCGTGAGGAAGTAATGGGACAGATGGAGCGAAATCTAGTAATCATGGAGGAAGCAGTGGAACGAGGGTTGCAAGGTGTGACATCTCACTCTGGTTTGACAGGAAATGATGCTGTTTTGCTTCAGCAATATATGGCCAAAGGCAACACGCTTTCTGGACATCTGCTTTTAGATGCTGTAAGTAAAGCTGTTGCCACCAACGAAGTAAATGCAGCGATGGGAATGATTTGCGCCACGCCAACCGCAGGAAGTGCGGGGTGTGTGCCGGGGGCGTTATTTGCTGTTAAAGAAAGGCTGAATCCGACTCGTGAGCAAATGATCCGTTTCTTGTTCACAGCAGGAGCTTTTGGATTCGTTGTAGCCAACAATGCCTCCATCAGCGGTGCAGAAGGTGGATGCCAGGCTGAAGTAGGCTCTGCTGCTGCAATGGCCAGTGCAGCTGTAGTTGAAATGGCTGGCGGTACACCAGAACAAAGTGCCGAAGCTTTTGCAATAACGTTAAAAAACATGCTCGGACTTGTATGTGATCCAGTCGCTGGACTGGTAGAAGTGCCGTGTATTAAGAGAAACGCCGCCGGAGCTTCTAATGCCATCGTATCTGCTGATATGGCGCTTGCGGGTGTCACAAGCAGGATACCATGTGATGAAGTGATTGGGGCTATGTACCGGATCGGTAAGAGTATGCCGTCAGCACTTCGCGAAACAGCGGAAGGCGGTTTGGCTGCCACACCAACTGGACGCAGACTGGCAGATATGATTTATGGGATAAACAAAGGGAAAGAGTGAGAAATTTGCTGAAGCAACCGGTTGATCAAGTAAAAGGAATCGGTGCAAAGCTCGCGGAAGGATTGGCGAATATGGGGATCTTCACAGTCGAAGATCTCCTTTTTCATCTGCCGTATCGGTATGATGTCTTCGATGTCCAGCCGTTAGCTGAACTGATTCATGATGATAAAGTGACGATTGAAGGTGAAATCGCCTCTCCTGCTCAAGTGCAATATTACGGACGGAAAAAGAACAAACTAACTGTAACGCTCCTCGTTGAGAATGTTGCAGTAAAGGCGATCATGTTCAATCGTGCATTTGCCCAGAAACAGCTGATGCCGGGCAAGAAAGTGACGATGACAGGAAAATGGGATCAGCATCGTCTGCAGCTTACTGTCAGTAACTTCAAGGTTGGCGGAGCGGATGAGCTGACTCCGGTTCAGCCCGTTTATGGTGTGAAAGGTACAGTGACAGTACGTCAGCTGCAAAAAAGTGTGAAACAGGCGCTGGAACAGTATGATGAAGACATCAAGGAAATCCTGCCAGCATCATTTTTAGCATCCTATAAAATGCCAGATAGGAAAACAGCATTACATTATATGCACTTTCCACCTGACAGACAAGCGCTGGCACATGCTCGGAGACGATTCACTTATGAGGAATTTCTATTGTTCCAGCTGAAAATGCAGTTTATCCGTAAACAAAAACGGGAAGCATCGGCTGGAGGCAGCTTAGCTTATGATAAAGAGAAGGTTCAAGCTTTTGTAGCTACGCTTCCTTTTACGTTGACGAACGCCCAGCAGAGAGTGCTCAAGGATATTATGCGGGATCTGCATTCTCCTTACCGGATGAACCGCCTTTTACAAGGGGATGTTGGCTCCGGTAAAACGGCTGTTGCAGCTGTTGCGCTTTATGCAGCTGTTACAGCAGGTAAACAGGGCGCGATTATGGTCCCGACAGAGATTCTAGCAGAGCAGCATGCCCAGTCCTTATCTAGTATGCTGGATGGTTTTGCTACCGTAGCATTGCTCACAGGAAGTGTGAAGGGCAAGCGCCGGAAAGCCGTTCTCGAACAAATTGTCAATGGAGAAGTAGATATTGTTGTTGGAACACATGCATTGATTCAAGATGAAGTGCATTATAAAAACCTTGCGCTTGCTATAGTCGATGAACAGCATCGATTTGGCGTTGCGCAGCGACGAACACTTCGGGATAAAGGTCTTCACCCGGACGTTCTGTTCATGACAGCTACACCGATTCCGCGGACACTGGCAATCACTGCATTCGGTGATATGGATGTATCAGCTATTGATGAGATGCCAGCTGGGCGTAAAGAAATAGAGACATATTGGGTTAAGGAAAATACCATAGATCGGGTGCTGGATTTCATCCGGAAGGAAGTCGCAGCCGGTCATCAGGCATATGTCATAAGCCCGCTGATTGAGGAATCGGACAAGCTGGATATCCAGAATGCAGTCGATCTGCATCAGATGCTGGCTGCAGTTTTTGAGCCGGATATTCGAGTCGGGCTCATGCATGGACGTTTGCCTGCTGATGAAAAAGACGCCGTTATGAAGGAATTCGCCGAAAATGAAACCCAAGTCCTTGTATCTACCACAGTAGTGGAAGTCGGGGTGAATGTTCCAAATGCTACACTGATGATCATCTATGATGCAGAGCGCTTCGGACTATCCCAGCTGCATCAGCTCCGGGGACGTGTAGGTCGTGGGGATGCACAAAGTTATTGTATTTTGATTGCTGAACCAAAAGGTGAAATCGGAAAAGAACGCATGCGCATCATGACAGAAACGACGAACGGATTCGAACTGTCCGAGCAGGATTTGCAGCTCAGGGGTCCTGGTGATTTCTTTGGTAAAAAGCAAAGCGGTATACCGGAATTCAAGGTTGGCGACATGGTGCACGACTACCGGGCACTTGAAACAGCACGTAAGGATGCAGAGCAAATCATTGCAGAAGAAAGATTGGAAAATGATCCTGCTTATCGTAATTTATTGCAAGCGCTGGACACAGAGTTTGCGCTGAACGGGAACGTTCTCGACTAAAAACGGCTGTTGCAAATTCTGGCCTGCTATTATATATTACTTTTAGTACCTAGTCTTAATTTTGGCGGTGGAGAAATGAGAAGAAGCAAAAAAGACAGACAGGACTTACTGCGGGAAACGATTGAAAAAACACCGTTCATTACAGACGAGGAATTGGCGAAGAAATTCGCTGTCAGCATACAGACTATTCGTTTGGATCGTATGGAGCTGACAATTCCTGAGCTGCGGGAACGGATTAAGCACGTCGCTAATTCCCAGTGGGATGAAACCGTGAAATCCATCAATATTGATGAGGTAATCGGGGAAATCATCGATTTGGAGCTGGATGAACGGGCGATCAGTATATTGGATATTAAACCAGAGCATGTTTTCACACGGAACCAGATTGCCAGAGGGCATCATCTGTTTGCGCAAGCCAATTCCTTAGCGGTTGCGTTGATCGATGATCCGTTCGCACTAACCTTCCACTCAGAGATCACCTTCACGAGACAAGTGAAACTCCATGAAAGAGTAGTAGCCAAAGCGAAGGTCATCCGGCAGGACAGGAAGCGGACGGTCATCCAAGTGGATAGTGCTGTTGATCAAGAAGAAGTATTTAAAGGTACGTTCGAGATGTTCCGCTCGAGCGTGAAAGAAGGGAAATAAGTTATGCGAATAGCAATCGACGCAATGGGTGGCGACAACGCACCGGAAGAGATAGTCAAAGGTGCCGTTCTTGCAGCTACAGAGGATGCATCCTTGGAGCTGACACTGGTTGGGGATCAAAGCAAGATCGAACCGCATCTAGGTGAGATACGTCCGGCTAACATTCGGATTATACATACAGAGGAGTACATTACAGCAGACGATGAACCTGTCCGGGCTATCCGGCGCAAGAAGCAGTCGTCACTTGTACTGACTGCCCAGGAAGTAAAAGAAGGTCGTGCTGATGCCTGTGTTTCAGCAGGAAACACAGGTGCCATCATGACAGCAGGTCTGATGATAGTCGGCCGCATTAAAGGCATCGAGCGTCCGGCGCTGTCCCCGACTCTTCCGACGGTGGATGGTAAGGGCTTCGTCCTGCTTGATGTTGGTGCGAACATTGACGCTAAAGCGAACCATCTATTACAATACGGCGTAATGGGCTCCATCTATGCGGAGAAAGTTCGCGGGATAAAAAATCCTCGTGTAGGATTGCTTAATGTAGGCACGGAAGAAGGCAAGGGTAACGACCTGACGAAGAAAGCATTCGAGCTTCTCAGCAGTGCCCCGATAAACTTTATCGGTAATGTAGAAGGACGGGATTTCCTTTCCGGAGATTTTGATGTTGTTGTGACGGACGGCTTCAGCGGCAATATCGCCCTGAAAACAATAGAGGGAGCAGCATCGATGTTCTTCACGACGATCAAGAAGGCCTTCTTAAAAAATACAAAGACCAAGCTTGCAGCTGCCATGATGAAACCACAGCTGAAGGAAATTAAAGCAAGCACAGAATATGCAGAATATGGCGGTGCCGCTTTGTTTGGGCTTGCTGCACCTTTTGTAAAGGCGCACGGTTCATCCAATGCGCGTGCTATCCAAGTTGCTATCCTGCAAACAAAGCAAATGGCAGAAAATAATGTAACAGGAATTATCAAAGATACGATCCAGAGCATCAAGAAAGACGAGGAGGACGTTAAGTGAAACGAGTAGCTTTTGTATTTCCTGGACAAGGCTCACAAGCAGTGGGCATGGCTCAGGAAATGTACAACGCATATGATGAAGTGAAAAGTCTTTTCCAAGCGGCAGATGAATTATTGCCGCAGCCAATAACACCTTTGATGTTTGAAGGACCGGCAGAAGAGCTTACGAAAACAGAGAATGCACAGCCGGCATTGCTTCTTACTAGTGCTGCCATCTATCAAGTTTTACAGAATGAGGGCGTTAGACCAGTCGTTACGGCCGGTCACAGCTTGGGAGAATACAGTGCACTTGTTGCTGCTGGCGTTTTCCGTGCGGAAGAAGCAGCTGTGCTCGTTAACAAGCGTGGTCAGCTGATGGAAAAAGCCTATCCGGCAGGGCAAGGTTCTATGGCTGCGGTATTAGGGCTAAGTCTGGAAGACATCAAGATAGCTCTCCAAACAGTTGATAAGGAGCATGGTGAAATTGTCGATGCTGCTAATATCAACTGCCCTGGTCAGATCGTCATTTCCGGTACGAAAAAAGGAATTGAACTTGCAGAGCCGCTTTTGAAAGAAGCTGGAGCTAAACGCGTACTTCCGCTGAACGTCAGTGGTCCATTCCATTCCAGATTGATGAAACAAGCTGCGGAAGAATTTGCATCTGTACTTGCAGACGTGGAGAAAGCCGATGCATCGATTCCTGTTTATGCAAACGTAACAGCTGAGAAGGTTCTTGATCAAAAAGAGATTGAACAGCTGCTCGTTCAACAGCTTTACTCTCCAGTACGTTTTGAAGAAACTATTGTCAACATGCTGCAAAATGACGAAATCGATGCGATTGTAGAAGTAGGAAACGGAAAAGTACTAAGCGGATTAGTAAAGAAAATTAGCCGCCGCACGACAACTTTCAATGTACAAGATCCCGAAACATTGCAAGCATTTTTGACGTGGTACAAGGAGGAAGAATAAATGCTATCAGGTAAAGCAGCTCTCGTTACTGGTGCATCCCGCGGGATTGGCCGAGAAATCGCTTTGGAACTTGCGCGTAATGGCGTGAATGTAGCGGTAAACTACTCCGGAAGCAAAGAAAAGGCAGAGGCAGTTGCAGAGGAAATCCGTGCTCTCGGGCAGGAATCAATCGTGATTCAAGCGAATGTAGCAGAAGAAGCAAGCGTAAAAGATATGGTCAAGCAAACTATTGAAGCATTCGGCAGCTTGGATATACTGGTGAATAATGCTGGTATCACACGTGATAACCTGCTTATGCGCATGAAGGAAGAGGATTTCGATGCAGTCATCCAGACGAATTTGAAAGGCGTATTCCTTTGCACGAAAGCTGTAACACGTCAAATGATGAAACAAAAAGCTGGCCGCATCATCAATGTAGCAAGCATTGTTGGTGTCAGCGGTAATCCTGGGCAGGCTAACTATGTAGCTGCAAAAGCAGGAGTCATCGGTTTAACGAAAACTGCAGCCAAGGAGCTTGCTGCGCGAAACGTTTTAGTGAATGCCGTTGCTCCAGGATTCATCACGACTGATATGACGGATGAAATGACAGATGAACAGAAGCAGGCAATGCAAAGCATGATTCCGCTTGGTAAACCAGGCAAGCCGGAAGACGTTGCCCGTGTCGTTCGTTTCCTTGCATCCGAGGACAGCAATTACATGACTGGACAAACGCTGCACATCGATGGCGGCATGGTGATGTAATACAATGAAATAATTGTAGTTTTCCGGGACGAAATGTCCTATAATACTGAAGGGAGGTGAATTTCCTATGGCAGATGTATTCGAGCAAGTAAAACAAATCGTTATTGATCGTCTTGATGTAGACGAATCCAAAGTAACACTAGAGGCTTCTTTCAAAGAAGATCTAGAAGCAGATTCCCTTGATGTTGTGGAATTGGTTATGGAATTGGAAGATCAATTCGACATGGAAATTTCTGATGAAGATGCGGAAAAAATCGCTACTGTTGGCGACGCTGTAAACTACATAAACAGCAAACAGTAAGATTTAAATAAGATGCATAGGAGAAAGTCCCGTCACTTTACAGGCGGGACTTTCTCCGCATCATCACAACAACTGGAAAGTGGGGACAGCAGAATGAGCTTAGATAAACTGCAGGAGAAGCTTGGGATTCATTTCCACGATGAAGCTTTATTGCAGAATGCCTTGACCCATTCATCTTATGTGAATGAACATCGTCACCTGAAGAAGACGGATAACGAACGATTGGAATTCCTTGGCGATGCTGTATTGGAGCTTGGTGTATCCCAATTTCTGTACAAGCATTACCCTGATATGCCGGAAGGGAATATGACGAAACTCCGAGCTGCTATAGTCAGAGAGGAATCCCTCGTATTGTTCGCCAAAGAAATGGATCTTGGTACATACGTGCTGCTCGGAAAAGGGGAAGAGCGCACGGGAGGCAGAACACGTCCAGCATTACTGGCTGATGTGTTCGAGGCATTTGTCGGTGCTTTGTATCTTGATCAGGATTTCGATGTGGTACTCGGTTTTTTCGAAAAAATCGTCTTTCCTAAAATCAGCCAAGGTGCTTTTTCACATGCGATGGATTACAAGAGCAGGCTGCAGGAAGTTATCCAGCAGGACAAAGATAAAGTAATCACGTATACAATCGTTGATGAAAGAGGTCCTGCCCACAGCCGTGAATTCGTTGCCGAGCTGAAGGTTCAGGGAGAACTTGTCGGTACTGGAACCGGCCGGACAAAAAAGGAAGCAGAGCAGCAGGCAGCCCGTATTGCGTTGGAAGCTTTAACAGAATAGAAAAACGGCGGAGAGTAAAGTTGTCTCCGCCGTTTTTTTATTTTCGGTAGTTCGCCAGCTCTTGGATGAATGCTTCTGTCTCTGATACACTGAGCTGTCCTTTAGATTCGATATGATCATATAAGAACTTAATATCATGATATTTCTCCAGCTTGTAGTCCTCTGGCTGCATGATGGAACGATTGACGACGACAAGCCGGTCGGCTATGCCGTTGATGAGGATGGACAGGTTCTCCTCTGATGCCTGTTCGAGCTTCATGGGCGAGCCTCCTTTGACGTAATTGATACCTATTATGTACCCTAAGTTTATGATAAAATAAATAAGTTAAAAACGAAAGAGAAACCAATAACTATGCAGAAATAAGCGATAAGCTTTCAATATAGGAGAATGAGTATGTTCCTGAAACGATTAGAAACCGTCGGATTCAAATCATTTGCCGAAAAAGTGACACTTGACTTTGTACCAGGTGTTACGGCAGTGGTAGGTCCGAATGGAAGCGGGAAAAGTAATATAACCGATGCCATCCGCTGGGTATTAGGCGAGCAGTCGGCAAAAAGTCTGCGTGGATCCAAGATGGAAGATATCATCTTCCAGGGCAGCGATACGAGAAAAGCGCTTAATGTAGCAGAAGTGACACTTGTATTGGACAATGCCGATCAGACGTTACCGCTGGAGTATCAGGAAGTGAGTGTGACCAGGCGGGTATTCCGTTCTGGAGAGAGCCAATTTTTGATCAATAACCAAAGCTGCCGTCTGAAGGATATCATTGACTTGTTCATGGATTCCGGATTGGGAAGGGAAGCCTTCTCTATTATCAGTCAAGGAAAGGTAGAGGAGATCCTAAGCTCCAAACCGGAAGAAAGACGGTCTATCTTCGAAGAAGCTGCCGGTGTACTGAAATACAAGCAGCGAAAGAAGAAGGCAGAATATAAGCTGGCAGAAACACAGGAAAATTTAAATCGAGTTGAAGATATTACGTATGAAATAGAAGGACAGCTTGAACCATTGCGTGAGCAAGCTGCAATCGCAAAAGATTTCCTTGAGAAAAAAGCACAGCTGAAAGATGTCGAAATCGGATTGCTAGTTGCGGAGATCGAGCAATTACATAAAGAGTGGCAAGCGGTTCTCCAAGAGCTTGAAGGGAACAAGCAAGAGCTTGAAGTCCAGAAGCAGGCAATAGGCGAAAAAGAACAGCTGCTGGAATCGGAGAAGACAGAATTGCACGCGCTGGATGCTTCTCTCGACGAACTGCAAGCCTCCTTGCTAATTGTGACGCAAGAGCTTGAAAATCTGGAAGGTAAGAAACAGCTGTTGAATGAACGCTCCAAGCATCTGGCAGAAAACAAAGAAAAGCTGGAAAAAGATACAGAACAGCTGGGAGTCATACTGGAGCAGCAGCTGAAACAGCTGGAGCAGGAACAAGCAGCCCTGGATGCGTTGGATTTGGAGAACAGAGCAATCAAATCAGATTTACGCGCATTGGACAAACAGCTATCCCGCACACAGGAAGATTTGAGTGAACAAATAGAAGAAAAGAAGAGTGATTATATCGATTTGCTGAATGAACAAGCAGCAAAGCGGAATGAGACGAACTCACTCAAACAGCAGCTTACTGGTATCGATGCGAAAAAAGAACGTCAGCGTACAAAATATAAAGATATCGTTTTGAATCGCGATGAAATCAGTGAAAAACGAGAACAATTGGCTGCAAGATTGAAAGATGCCACCGTAAGCCGCGAACAGGCTGAGGAAAAAGCAGATTCACTTCGGATGGAAGCAGCGCAAAAACGGGAGCAGTACCAGGAAGCACAGAGCAAACTGTACACCGGCTATCAGCATATCGAGAAGCTTCGTTCCAAGCAGGAGATGCTGCAGGAGATGAAAGAGGAGTTCCAAGGATTTTTCCAAGGGGTAAAGGCGATCCTCAAAGCACGTCAGGATCAAAAGCTCGAAGGAATCGAGGGTGCTGTCATCGAGTTGATCGATGTACCATCTGCGTATGTCACAGCGATGGAAACCGCTCTTGGAGGTCAAGCCCAGCATATCGTGGTGGATACGGAGGCAAGTGCCCGTCAGGCAATCAATTGGCTGAAACAGACGCATAATGGCCGTGCTACATTTTTGCCGCTATCATCAATCCAGCCGAAACAGATACCGGCCAATGTGTTGGGGAATGCTTCCAATCGGGAAGGATTCATCGGTATTGCCGCGGATCTCATTAAGGTTGATCCCCAGTACAAGCGAGCAGTCGATTTTCTGTTAGGAAATGTGGTCATCGCAGAAGACTTGCAGCATGCCAATACGATTGCTGCTGCACTTGGCAGACGGTATCGCGTTGTTACACTTACGGGTGATGTAGTAAACCCAGGGGGATCCATGACTGGAGGAGCGCAAAAACGCAATAGTCAATCTCTGTTTACAAGAGAAAAGGAAATGCAGGAAGTGACGGAAAAACTGTCTGATTTCCAAGCCCGGACAGAAGTGTTCGAACGTAAAGTTGCACAGCTGAAAGAAGAACTTCAGCAGTTGGAGACTTCAGCAGAGGAAACCAGACAGAGCTTGAAGCAGCTGCAGGAATCGGAACAGGAACTCCAGGCAGCATTTACCGAAACGAGCATACGCTTTATGCATGCCAATGATAACCTCACCATGTATGACCAGGATAATGCGCAGTATGACGCTGAACGGGAAGAAGTGGAGAAACGTATCGAGCACCTGCAGACTGAACTTGTCGATTTGGATATCAAGCTTCAGGATATACAGCGGGAAATCAGTGAGCTGACGGAAGCTCACCAGGCTTGGCAGCAGACAAAGGAAATTAAACGGGACGAACAGCAGGCCCTTCAAATACGTTCTGCTGAAAGCCTTGCTAAGCTTGAAAATCAGCGACAGCGGCTCAGTGAGTTTACACAGCAGCTGGATCTTACGAAGCAGAAATATGAAGATCAGCAGCGGGTGCTGCAGCAAATGGCCGAAGTTGGCGAGAAAGGCCAGACAGAGGAAGAGATCACGGAACTGATTAGAGTGAAGCACCAGCATAAGCAGCAGACAACAACCTTGATCGAAGAGCGTAAGGCAGAACGGCAGGAGCGCTATGACTGGGTGCAGCAAGAGGAGCTTTCTGTCAAAGAAGCAAATCGTCTCCACCAAAATCTGGTGCAGCAAGTGCAAGATCAGGAAGTCCGGTCGAACCGTTTGGATGTAGAGCTGGAAAACCGCCTGATGAACTTGCAGCAAAGCTACTCCCTGACATTCGAAAAAGCATTGGCGACGTTTGGTAGAGCAGAAGATATCGAAACTGCCCGCACCGAAGTGAAGCTGATCAAACGTGCTATCTCAGAACTCGGCAGCGTCAACGTTGGCGCGATTGAGGAATTTGACCGAATTAATGAAAGATACAGCTTCCTTACCGAACAAAAGGACGACCTTTATCAGGCGAAAGCGACATTGCTTGCCGTAATTGATGAAATGGATGAAGAAATGAAGCGTCTGTTCGAAGATGTGTTCAATAAAATAAAGGCAGAATTCACAGAAGTGTTCCGTTCGCTCTTTGGCGGAGGACACGCGGAGCTGAAACTGACTGATTCTGATAATCTGCTGGAAACAGGTGTCGATATCATCGCACAGCCGCCAGGTAAGAAACTGCAAAATTTAGGTTTGCTTTCAGGCGGAGAACGTGCCCTGACAGCAATTGCCTTGCTGTTTGCTATTTTGCGGGTAAGGCCTGTGCCATTCTGTATTCTGGATGAGGTGGAAGCAGCTCTGGATGATGCAAACGTCAGCCGTTTTGCTCAGTATATGAAGCAATTCAGCGAAAAGACCCAGTTCATTGCCATAACCCACAGAAAGGGTACAATGGAGGAAGCGGACGTCCTTTATGGTGTGACAATGCAGGAATCGGGCGTTTCCAGATTGGTGTCCGTCCGGCTGGAGGATGCGCCTGAACTAGTGAAGGTATAAGAAAGGAAGAACAAAATGAGCTTTTTTCAGAAACTGAAAAATAAATTCTCTAATACAAACAATGAAGCTGAGCAGAAAACACCTGAAAAGTACAAAGAAGGTCTGAAAAAGACGCGTACTTCCTTCTCTGATCGAATGAATAATTTGATGGCGCGTTATCGAAAAGTGGATGAGGACTTTTTTGAGGAATTGGAAGAAGTACTGATTGCTTCCGATGTAGGTGTGAACACAGTGATGGATCTGGTGGATGAGCTCCGCATGGAAGCAAAACGTCAGAATATCAAAGATACTATCCAGCTGAAAGATGTCATCTCAGAGAAACTTGTTGAAATTTACCAAGGTGATGAAGAGGAACAGCCGCAGAAGCTGAAAATCAATGAAGATGGCCTTACCATCTACTTGTTCGTCGGCGTCAACGGAGTCGGTAAGACGACTAGTATCGGTAAACTGGCGTATAAGCTGAAGCGGGAAGGCAAGAAAGTCGTCATGGCTGCCGGGGATACTTTCCGGGCCGGAGCGATCGAACAGTTGCAAGTATGGGGAGAGCGGACTGGTGTTGAAGTAATCCGCCATAATGCTGGAAGTGATCCTGCGGCTGTCATCTATGATGGTATTAAAGCGGCGCAGGCACGAGGGGCAGATGTTCTTCTTTGTGATACTGCCGGTCGTCTTCAGAATAAAGTGAATCTGATGAATGAACTAAACAAAGTACATCGTGTCATCGAGCGTGAGGTTCCAGGAGCGCCGCATGAAGTGCTGCTCGTGTTGGATGCAACTACTGGTCAGAATGCTCTTGCACAGGCGAAGACATTCCAAGAGACAGCCAATGTGTCTGGTATTGTTTTATCCAAGCTGGATGGAACAGCTAAAGGTGGTATTGTCCTGGCAATCCGGAATGAAATGAACATCCCGGTCAAGTTCGTCGGTCTTGGCGAACAGATGGAGGACTTGCAGGAATTCGATCCGAATGCCTTTGTATATGGCTTATTCGCTGATTTGATGCAGGATGAGGAAGAAGCACAATAGCAGTTTCTTGACAGCTGCGCACTAGGTTGGCTACAATTTTGTAAAGGCATTTCACTTAACAAGGGGTGCGGCGCATGTTAGAGAAAACAACTCGAATGAACTATCTATTTGATTTTTATCAGGCACTGCTTACTCCGAAGCAGCGCAGTTATATGGAAATGTATTATCTGGAAGATCTGTCGCTCGGGGAAATTGCGGAAACATTTGAAGTTTCCCGTCAGGCAGTCTATGATAATATCCGGCGTACCGAAGCGATGATTGAAAGCTATGAGAAAAAGCTTCATCTATACGATCGCTTCAAGGAGAGGAGTGCGCTGCTGGATGAGCTGGAAGAATTGATGGACTCCGGCAGCCAGCCCGATGCAAAAGATCTGATCCAAAAGATAAAAGAATTAGATTAGGAGGTCGATTCCATGGCATTTGAAGGATTAGCCGACCGACTGCAGAGTACGATACAGAAAATACGCGGGCGCGGTAAAGTTACAGAACAAGACGTAAAAGAAATGACAAGGGAAGTACGACTTGCTCTTTTAGAAGCAGACGTTAACTTCAAAGTTGTTAAACAACTGATCAACAAAATTAAAGAGCGGGCCATCGGCCAGGAAGTGATGGAGAGCCTTACACCTGGTCAGCAGGTTATCAAGGTTGTTCAGGAAGAACTGACACAGCTAATGGGCGGCGAGCAGAGCAAAATCGCTGTCGCAGACAGACCGCCGACTGTCATTATGATGGTTGGTTTGCAAGGTGCGGGTAAGACGACAACAACCGGCAAGCTTGCAAACCTTCTGCGCAAAAAGCATAACCGTAATCCATTGCTTGTTGCAGCTGACGTATATCGTCCGGCTGCCATCGACCAGCTGGAGACACTTGGCAAGCAGCTTAGCCTGCCTGTATTCTCAATGGGGACAGAAGCAAACCCTGTGGATATTGCGAATGAAGCAATCAAGAAAGCGAAAGAAGAGCATCATGATTATGTCATCATCGATACAGCGGGTCGTCTGCATGTGGATGAAAAGCTGATGGATGAGCTTACACAGATCAAAGCAGATGTAAAACCTGCGGAAATCTTCCTTGTTGTCGATGCGATGACAGGTCAAGATGCTGTAAACGTTGCGGAAAGTTTTGATAGCCAGCTCGATATCTCCGGCGTAGTCTTAACGAAGCTTGACGGTGATACGCGAGGCGGTGCCGCATTGTCCATCCGCGCTGTTACCGGCAAGCCGATTAAGTTCGTCGGTATGGGGGAGCGTACGGACCAGCTGGAAGCCTTCCATCCCGAACGTATGGCATCCCGTATCCTCGGTATGGGTGACGTGCTTTCCCTGATCGAGAAAGCACAGGAAAATGTCGATGAGAAGCAAGCGCGGGACTTGGAAGAGAAAATGCGCAGCATGAGCTTCACCTTCGACGATTTCCTGGAGCAGATGAGCCAGGTGAAAAAAATGGGGCCGCTCGGTGATCTTCTCGATATGCTTCCTGGCGCAGGCAAGATGAAAGGCATGAAGAACGTCCAGCTTGATGAAAAGCAGCTTGTGTACGTCGAAGCGATCATCCAATCGATGACACGCAAGGAACGGCAGGAGCCGTCTTTAATCAATGCCAGCCGCAAGAAACGGATTGCAAAGGGCTCTGGCCGCAGTGTTTCCGAAGTCAATCGTCTGCTGAAACAATTCGAAGATATGAAGAAGATGATGAAGCAAATGACGAACATGCAAAAGGGTAAAAAAGGGCGCGGAATGAAATTTCCTTTTATGTAATGTAAAAACCCTTTACAGTGATTATTTAATCTGATACAATCATATCTTGTGAGAAACATTATTTTGGAGGTGCAACAACATGGCAGTTAAAATTCGTCTAAAACGTATGGGTTCTAAAAGAAACCCTTTCTATCGTGTCGTAGTTGCTGATTCTCGTTCTCCTCGTGACGGACGTATTATCGAGCAAATCGGAACATATAACCCAACAGTTAACCCAGCTGAGGTTAAATTGGATGAAGTGAAAGCTATGGACTGGATGGCTAAAGGCGCTAAGCCAAGCGACACAGTTCGTAACCTTTTCTCTAACGAAGGAATCTTGAAAAAGTTCCACGACTCAAAAAACCAGAAGTAAAGGGCTGATCGATTCTGAAAGCACTCATTGAAGCGATGGTTGCTCCGCTTGTTGATTTTCCTGAGCAGATCGTCGTGCATCAAAGGGAAGAACAGCATAAGGTCATCTATCAGCTTCAGGTGCATGAATCTGATATTGGCAAAGTGATCGGCAAGGACGGTCGCAATGCTCGTGCCTTTCGCACAGTGCTGCGGGCTGCATCCGCTGATTATGAAAAACGCATTTATCTGGACATAATGTAAAAGGGAGAGGGAAACCTTTCCCTTTTTTACAATGTAAAAAAATGCTTTTCCAGCAGAAAGCCAGGTGTCCGATGAAGATTATCCGAAGCTTGCGCGTCGATGAAGTAATCACTGAATCCAGCAAAGCAGCCATCAGAGAACGTCTTCAAAAGACAGCGCGTCAACTTGACCAAGAGTGTCAACAGCTGTTGTTCGAGAAACGGAAACTCGAAAAGAAACAAGGTGTGTCCAAACAGGATGTGCACAAGCGTTTCCAGGCAGAAATCCGGAAGCGAGAGGAAAAAGCGGCTACGATCGCATTCCAGCTTACACAGCTGGACGTGCTGCCCATTGGCAGTGAGATCATGATCCAAGAGGTTGAAGCTCTTGTTGAAGTTGAAGTAGGCATGAAGTGGGACGAGCTTACAACGAAAAAAATCGTCATCCAAGATGGCATTGTCATCCGGATTGAATAA
Source organism: Virgibacillus sp. 7505 (assembly GCF_002272135.1). Lineage (GTDB taxonomy): Bacteria > Bacillota > Bacilli > Bacillales > Amphibacillaceae > Terribacillus. Next base: position 41,842 of record NZ_NPBF01000022.1, read on the forward strand.
TGAAGGTGAAAAACGATGGATATTAAAATGTTTAATGTAGGAAAAGTCGTCAATACACACGGGATAGCTGGAGAGGTCCGGGTCGTAAGGATCACGGATTTCGATGAACGCTTTGAGCCTGGAGAGGAACTGTATTGGTTCCAGGATGAAAACAGCAAGCCCCAAAAGCTGATTGTAAACACACACCGTAAGCATAAAACTTTCGATTTGCTTACTTTCCAAGGGTATACATCGATCAATCAAGTGGAAGAATTGAAGGGCGGTATCCTGAAAGTCCGTGAAGATCAGCTAAGTGATTTGGAAGAGGATGAGTTCTATTATCACGAGATTATCGGCTGTACAGTTGAGACAGCTGATGGAGAAATCCTCGGAAAAGTGAAAGAGATCCTGTCACCTGGTGCTAATGATGTCTGGGTTGTACAGCGGCCAAAGCAGAAGGATCTACTTATACCTTATATCGAACAAGTCGTCAAACAGATCGATGTTGATAGTAAGCGCATCGTCATTGAACCGATGGAGGGATTGCTGGATCTATGAAAATCGATATCCTGACACTTTTTCCGGAAATGTTCGAAGGCGTGCTGCAGCATTCCATTCTGAAAAGAGCCCAAGACCTTGGAGCCTTTCAGCCAAATCTGGTGAACTTCCGGGAATTCACAACAAACAAGCATAAAAAAGTAGACGATTATCCATATGGAGGCGGAGCAGGCATGGTTTTGGCGCCGCAGCCGATCTTCGATGCGATTGAGCATGTGACAGAGGGATCAGCTAAGCCCCGGGTCATTCTCATGTGTCCGCAAGGTGAACCGTATAATCAGAAAAAAGCAGAGGAATTGGCGAAAGAGGAGCATTTGATTTTCATTTGCGGTCATTATGAAGGATATGATGAACGCATCCGAGAGAATCTTGTAACAGATGAGATCTCTATCGGAGATTATGTGCTGACTGGGGGAGAAATCGGCGCGATGGCGGTTATGGACAGCGTAGTCCGTCTTCTGCCTGACGTATTGGGCAATGCTGCTTCTGCACCTGAGGATTCCTTCTCGACCGGACTGCTGGAACATCCCCACTATACACGTCCTGCCGACTTCCGAGGTATGCAGGTGCCGGAGGTGCTTACCTCTGGTGATCATGGCAGAATAGAAGCATGGCGTCGGGAACAGTCACTTTATCGAACAGCTACAAGACGGCCTGATCTGCTTTCGGATGCGGAGCTTTCTGACAAAGAACGAGATCAAGTGAAAAAGTGGCAAAAAGATTGAATAATGCTTTGAATTCATAAGCCAAGTATGGTATATTAAATGCTGTGCTTACAACGGTAAGTGCCATATTACGATGTTCCGCTGTCGTATAATTGCGAGAATGAGCATTGGTGAGAAGGAGTTGAATAGAATGCAGGAATTAATTCATGACATTACAAAAGAACAGCTTCGCGCTGATCATCCTGAATTCCGTCCCGGAGATACGGTTAAAGTTCACGTTAAAGTAGTAGAGGGAACACGTGAGCGTATCCAGTTATTCGAAGGTGTCGTTATCAAACGTCAAAACGGTGGAATTTCTGAGACTTTCACAGTACGTAAGATTTCTTCTGGCGTTGGTGTAGAGCGTACTTTCCCAGTACACAGCCCACGTTTGGAAAAAATCGAAGTTAGCCGTCGTGGTAAAGTACGTCGTGCGAAACTTTATTACCTACGTAAACTTCGCGGAAAAGCTGCTCGTATCAAAGAAATCCGCTAAGTACCAGAAAAGAGAGCTTGCTTCGTCAAGCTCTTTTTTTTGCTATATAGACCAAATAGATCTAATAGACAATTGGAGGCTTATAGATGGCCAAACAGAAAAATGAATGGCTAGATTGGCTGAAGGCTCTGATCATCGCTGTCATCATTGCGGTGGTCGTTCGGATGTTCCTGTTTGCTCCGATTGTAGTTGACGGACCTTCCATGCAGCCAACCTTGCATGATAATGACTTCATGATCGTGAATAAGATAAGCTATCGTTTCGGTGAACCAGATCGGAAGGATATTATAGTCTTCCACGCTACCGAATCGAAGGATTACATTAAACGGGTGATTGGCGTGCCGGGAGATCATGTCGAGATGATCGATGATACATTGTATATAAATGGTGAAATCGTGGATGAGCCTTATCTGGACAGTGAGAAAGCGGCGCTTGAGGATGGCGGTAATTTGACGAATGATTTCACTCTTGAAGATCTGCCAGGCAATTACGAGGAGATTCCAGAGGGCTATGTGCTCGTACTCGGGGATAATCGCAGAAACTCAACCGATAGCAGATATATCGGCTTAATACCGGAAGATCAGATTGTCGGTAAAGTACAGCTGACGTTCTGGCCGCTGGATCGCATCGGTCTGACAAAATAGGAGGAACATTTCTCGTGACGATTCAATGGTTTCCCGGCCATATGGCCAAAGCTAGAAGAGAAGTAGAAGAAAAACTGAAGCTCGTAGACTTTGTCATCGAGCTGGTGGATGCAAGGGCTCCGGAAGCATCACAAAATCCGATGCTTCGCAAAGTGCTCGGCGACAAACCTAAAATGGTAGTACTTATGAAGAAGGACTTGGCTGATAGATCAGTAACAGATGCTTGGATCCGATATTATGAGGAACAAGGTACTCCGGCTCTTTCTGTCAATGCTGATGAAAAGAACGACATTCAGCGCGTTGTCCAGCGTGCGCATGATATGCACGCTGCAAAACGGGAGAAATGGAAGCGCAGAGGTGTGCAGAATCCCCCGCCTGGTCGTGCGATGATCATCGGTATACCGAATGTTGGGAAATCGACACTCATCAATCGTCTTGCAAGCAAAAAGATCGCCAAGACAGGCGACCGTCCAGGTGTTACCACACAACAGCAGTGGATTAAAGTGAAAAAGGATTTCGAGCTGTTGGATACACCAGGTATCCTTTGGCCGAAATTTGAGGACCCACAGGTTGGGTTGGTGCTAGCTGCTATAGGTACGATCAAGGATCAAATATTGCCGATGGAAGAAGTAGCAACATTTATCCTCAATTACTTGAAGGATCACTATCCAAAGCAGCTTGCAGAAAGATATGCCATTGAGGATATTTCCATGGACACAGTCGAAATGTTTACCCATATCGGCAAATTCAGAGGTGCGCTTGAAGCCGGCGGTGCAATCAATTATGAAAAAACGTATGAGATCATCATTCGGGACCTTCGCAGTAAGCGGATTACGAATGTGACATTTGAGAAGCCAACAGTGTAAGGAACGGACATACATATTTCTTTTATGTATGTCTTTATTTTTTTTCTACATAACCGATAATCAGAGAAAAGGGAGATTGTGCATGAAAGATGTCTTGACGATCCAGCAGATACGGACTCATTTACAGGAAGGGACATTTTCAGAAGAGATGTTTTCATCCTGGCAGGAGGATCATCGTACAGGTGTCCAGAAACTTCTGGATGCACATAGAAGGAAACAAGTAAAGGAACAGGAGCTTCGCGAGCAATATGATCGCATGTGCAGCTTTGAAAATGCCTATTATGCAAAAGGAAAACAGTATATCGCAGGCATAGATGAAGCAGGCAGAGGGCCCCTTGCAGGTCCGGTAGTTGCCGCAGCAGTAATCTTGCCAAGAGATGCTTACATAGCAGGTTTGAACGATTCCAAGCAGCTGAGCGAGGCAAAAAGGGAATTTTTATATGAGCAGATCATCGACAATTGTATTGCCTATGGAGTAGGTATCGTAACCAGCAAAAGAATTGATGAAATCAATATCTATCAAGCTGCAAAACAAGCGATGCTGGAGGCTGTAGATGCGTTGGAATATCAGCCTGAACACGTGCTGGTAGATGCTATGCCGCTCCCTGAATTGGCTTGTACTTATGAATCATTGATCAAGGGAGATCAGCGCAGTGTCTCTATTGCAGCAGCAAGTATCATTGCGAAAGTGACACGTGATCGAATGATGAAAGAAGCTGATACAACCTATCCAGGTTATGGTTTCAAAGATAACATGGGTTATGGGACAAAGCAGCATCTGGAAGCATTACGCAAGCAAGGGATCACTCCATTACATCGATTAAGCTTTGCCCCTGTTAAGGATCTTTCCCGCGTCTAGGAAGGAAGTGACATTATGCATCATCTAAGTATCCAAAGCTCTCAAACTATCAAACAAGCTCAGCAGTCCCAACAGGAAAGAAATTTCCGGCCTGGAGAGGTTGTAACAGGGAGGATTACGAAGTTTTTTCCTGATAATAAGGCATTGCTCCAAATCGGGGCCCAGCAAGTTATAGCACAATTACAGACATCACTGACTGCAGGCAGCACCTACTGGTTTGAAGTGAAAGAAGGGGGCGAACGTCCTCTCATGCAGGTTCTGCCCCAAACAGCAGGGAAGCAAGCGGATGTGTCACAATTGATTGAGCTTGCAGGCATGAAACCGAATAAAATAAACACTAGCTTGGTAGAAGGCTTATTAAAGCAGCAAACAGCTTTTACGATGCCACAGCTGAAACAAGCACTGGCTCTATTGCAGCAGAAAGAATTACAGCCCATAGAAGTTAGGAAAGAATCACTACAGCTAATGCTTCAGCGTCAGCTGCCTTTGACTGAAAATGTCCTGCAGGCCATCTCAGCGCGTCAGTCACAAGATATGACGGCTTCCCTACGTGAGCTCAGCCGTACAATAGCTCCTGGGAGTGAAAAAACAACAGCACTTCAACAGATACTCGGGAAATTGGCACCCGCTGGACCAGCAGTACATGAACAACAGCTTGTACAGCAGATCGTCCAAGAAGCAAAAGCAGGAAAACAGAGTATGTATCAAGCTATCCGCCCATTTTTTTCGGCTGCTGTGCCTACCTTTGCTGCTTGGCAAGGAGATTGGCAGGCATATGACGCGCAAATGGATGAAAGCAGGAGTGCTCCGCAGCAGTTAATACCGGACACGGGAAGCTCATCAAACAGATCAGCACGTTCACTGCCATTTTCACAAGTACTTGATAGTTTCATGTCCGAGATGCAGCTTGTCAGCAAGCAGTCTCCGGCTGCCCAAGAAAAGCTCCAGACTGCGCTGTCGACTGCACGACAGCTGCTTAGTATGTTCCCTGACCGGTCCTTGCCTGATGAGATGATCACCAGTCTGCGCACTGCTCTGGAACCGTTCCAGTCAGCTCCAAGGGTTCAGGAAATTTACAGCCAGCTGACAAAAGGGAACATGGAAAACCAGCAGTTGCTAGCGAGGAGCACAGAACTAGTTCAGTTGCTCCAAGTGACTCAAATGAATGAGGAAAGCAAAGATGGAGATTTCTTCAAAAATCTGTTGCAGGATATTTTCCGACAGACTGGTTTTTCATATGAACAAACATTAAACGAAGCGGACGCTGCAGATCTTCCTTTGAAAGGTTTGCTCCTGCAGCAGGCAGCCCAGGGCAATGAAAGAGCTGAGCTTTCCTCTCAGCTTCTTCAGCAAATAACCGGAAGCCAGCTGCTTCAGGTTCAGGATGATAAGCAAATGGCTTACATTCAGCTGCAGCTTCCCGGGGCTCCGTTAGGGTTCGATAAAGATATCCTGATGGAGCTGGAGGGCAGAAAAGAAGCTGATGGACAGTTATCTTCTGAACACTGCCGTATTTTGTTTTATTTGCATCTACCTTTTCTTGATGACATGGTAGTGGATATGTACGTACAGAAAAAAGCTGTCAGTCTGCATATTTATACAGCAGCAGAAAAAACAGAACAAGTCATGCGCCCGCTTCAGAATAAGCTGAAAACTGCTCTTGATATGAGTGGCTATCATCTTTCTTCTGTAAAATATACGGTCAGCACTGATGCGAAAGAAGCAAGTCGTATCGATAAAAGCTTGAATGCTGTACATACCGAACAGAAAGGTGTCGACTTTCGAATATGACAGGGAAAAGGAATGTCCGCCAAGCGGCGGCCTTGAAATATGACGCTGCCAAAAAGCAAGCTCCGGTACTTACAGCAAGCGGTAAAGGTCTGACAGCGGAGGCTATTATAAAACGTGCAGAAGAAAATGGTGTACCAGTACAGCAAGATCCTGCTTTAGTAGGTCTTTTGACGGAGCTGAAGGTAAACGAGATGATTCCGGCAGATCTTTATGAAGCGGTGGCCGAGGTCTTTGCATTCATCTACCAAGCAGACAAGCAGGCAGGAAAATAAGCGTTCGTTTAGCTGAACGCTTTTTCCATAAATTCTCTTATGAAAGCATTTTCATAAATTTTCAGTGAAAAGGCAACCCCTTCTTTATTCGCTCTTATAAGTTTTATGTAGATTCTGTCTTTTCCATAGTTTTTGGTAGACTTTTGCAGAAGAAATCGTTTACAATGGTCTTGCACGGAATCTGACGGGGAGGGTACAGAATGAATATTCATGAGTATCAAGGCAAAGAGGTTTTACGTGAATTTGGTGTGTCTGTTCCTGCTGGTAGAGTGGCATTCAGTGTCGAGGAAGCTGTGGAAGCGGCTGAAAGCCTGGGCACAAATGTATGCGTTGTCAAAGCGCAGATCCACGCTGGCGGACGCGGAAAAGCAGGCGGAGTGAAGGTAGCGAAAAGCTTGGATGAAGTTCGTACATACGCGGAGGAAATCTTAGGCAAGACGCTTGTAACGCATCAGACAGGCCCGGAAGGAAAAGAAGTGAAAAGACTTCTGATCGAAGAGGGCTGTGATATCCAGAAAGAATACTATATCGGTCTTGTTCTTGATCGCAGCACATCCCGAATCGTAATGATGGCGTCTGAAGAGGGCGGTACAGAGATTGAGGAAGTAGCAGCAGAGACACCGGAGAAAATCTTCCGGGAAGCGATCGACCCTGTTGTCGGTTTGACTGGCTATCAAGCTAGAAGATTGGCATTTGCTATTAATATTCCGCCGGAATCACTGAACAAAGCTGTCGGGTTCATGATGAGCTTATATCAGGCTTTCGTAGAGAAGGATTGCTCAATTGCTGAGATTAATCCGCTCGTTACGACTGGCGACGGTCAAGTATTGGCACTCGATGCCAAACTGAACTTTGACGAAAATGCACTATACAGACATAAAGATATTGTCGCGCTCCGCGACTTGGATGAAGAGGATGAAAAAGAAATCGAAGCATCCAAGCATGATTTGAGTTATATCTCCCTTGATGGGAATATCGGCTGCATGGTAAACGGTGCCGGCCTAGCTATGGCAACGATGGATATTATCAAGCATTACGGCGGAGATCCCGCCAACTTCCTCGATGTTGGGGGCGGTGCTACGACTGAAAAAGTGACCGAGGCCTTCAAGATCATTCTTGCTGATCAAAATGTTAAAGGTATCTTAGTCAATATCTTCGGCGGCATTATGAAGTGTGACGTTATTGCAGAAGGTGTAATCAGTGCATCCCGTCAAGTAGGATTGGATATTCCGCTTGTCGTACGTTTGGAAGGAACGAACGTAGAGCAGGGTAAGAAGCTGCTCGAGGAGTCCGGATTGAATATTACATCAGCAGCGTCCATGGCAGATGCAGCAGAAAAAATCGTCGCACTTGTAAACTAACGGGGGAGGTATATATTCATGAGTGTTTTTATAAATAAGGAAACAAGAGTGCTCGTACAAGGTATTACGGGGTCCACTGCGCTTTTCCATACAAAGCAGATGATTGAATACGGCACCCGGATTGTTGCCGGTGTCACGCCGAAAAAAGGCGGAACCGAAGTAGAAGGTGTGCCTGTATATAATACAGTAAAAGAGGCTGTTCACGAAACAGGTGCTACTGCTTCTGTAATTTATGTCCCTGCAGCTTTTGCAGCTGATGCGATTTTGGAAGCTGTGGACGCGGAGCTTGATCTGGTAATCTGTATTACGGAGCATATTCCAGTTATGGACATGGTTCGAGTAAAGCGTGCGATGGAAGGCAAAAAGACAAGATTGATCGGTCCGAACTGCCCAGGTGTCATCACACCGGAAGAGTGCAAAATCGGTATCATGCCTGGTTATATCCATAAAAAAGGACATATCGGTGTTGTGTCACGCTCTGGAACATTGACGTATGAAGCAGTGCATCAGCTCACACAGGCTGGCATTGGTCAATCTACCGCGGTAGGTATCGGTGGAGACCCAGTGAACGGAACTGATTTCATCGATGTTTTAAAAGCATTCAATGAAGACAGGGAGACGAAAGCGGTCATCATGATTGGGGAAATCGGCGGTACAGCAGAAGAAGAAGCAGCCGAATGGATCCGTCAAAATATGAATAAACCTGTCGTCGGCTTCATCGGCGGTGCAACAGCACCTCCAGGCAAACGTATGGGTCATGCTGGTGCCATCATTTCCGGTGGAAAAGGCACAGCAGACGAAAAAATCAAGGTCTTGGAAGCTTGCGGTGTAAAAGTTGCGGATACACCGGCAGTTATGGGAGAGACTTTGATTGAAGTGCTGAAAGAAAAGGGACTGTACGAAATCTGTCAAACGCATTAAGATGAAAGTGGACCGATCAATCGGTCCGCTTTCTTATCTTTTTCAGACAGGAGTGGAAAATTGGAGAAACGTAAAAGATTATTGTTGCTGCACCGAGTGCTGCGGGGACGACGTAAGATCATGCAGCGAATCCTCACACTTGACCCTCAATTGGACATCCTTCTACATTCATCCTTCCAAGAACTGATGAGTCATTATCAGCTCCCCGAATCTTTTGCAATTACCTTGTTCAATGAACTGCAGGACGAAATGCATCGTGCCACCTTGGAACAGGACATGCAGACCTTTTGCACTCTGACTTGCCTTGATGAAGCTTATCCCGTTGCTCTAAGGCATATACCAGACCCACCGCTTGTACTTTATGCTGCTGGCAACATCGGGCTGCTTAGAAGCCAGCCTGCAATCAGCGTGGTTGGTACTCGTCAGCCAACCAAATCTGCTGCTGACAAAATGACTTATTTTGTGGATCCGTTAGCTGCTGCAGGGTGGACAATTGTCAGCGGTATGGCAAAAGGCATCGACAGTATGGCACACCACGCAGCAATTCGCAGCAATGGCAATACTATAGCTGTATTGGGAGGTGGGTTGCGTCAGTTATATCCCCGCTCGAACAGGGAATTATTTAACAATTTAGCCGACACACAGCTGGTTCTAAGTGAATATTTTCCTGATCAGCATCCGCAGAAGTATCATTTCCCGGAGCGGAATCGAATCATCAGCGCACTTGGTTTCTGCACCCTTGTGGTCGAAGCCAAAAAACATAGCGGTACAATGCATACCGTTATGCATGCACTGGAACAGGGGAGAGACGTATTCGCTATACCCGGAGATCCTCTGGAGGACCGAACAGCAGGCTGTCATCAGATGATTTCAGAGGGAGCCGGGATCATTTTTGAACCGGGTCAGCTGCTAGAGGAATGGGAACGTAATAAGTCAAAATGGATACACTTTATATAGTAGAAACTCGTTTTATTATGTATGCTCTGTTACAAAAAATAGCAAGTTATGTTTGACAAAGGGAATATAAGTATTTAATAATAGGGAAGATTTATCGGACAATATATAAAAAATAAACAGAAAAAGAAAACCTCTTGGGAGGAAACAATATGGCAGATTATCTTGTAATCGTGGAATCTCCAGCTAAAGCGAAAACAATTGAACGTTATTTAGGTAAAAAATATAAAGTAAAAGCAAGCATGGGGCATATTCGGGACTTGCCGAAAAGTCAGATGGGTATCAATGTAGAGGAAGACTTTGAACCCCGCTACATCACCATCCGCGGAAAAGGGCCTGTGCTTAAAGAACTGAAAAGTGCAGCGAAGAAAGTTAAGAAAGTATATCTCGCAGCCGACCCCGATCGCGAAGGAGAAGCTATTGCTTGGCACTTGGCACATAGCTTGAACATCGATGAGACTTCTGATTGCCGTGTGGTCTTTAATGAAATCACAAAGGATGCGATCAAGGAATCATTCAAACATCCGCGCAGCATCGATATGGATTTAGTCGATGCCCAACAGGCACGACGTATCCTGGATCGACTGGTCGGTTATAATATCAGCCCGCTGTTATGGAAGAAAGTGAAGAAAGGCTTAAGTGCGGGCCGCGTCCAATCTGTAGCCGTTAAGATGATCATGGATCGTGAAAATGAAATCAAAGAATTCATTCCAGAAGAGTACTGGTCGATCGATGCCGCTTTCCAATCCGGCAAAGACAGCTTTGAAGGAGCATTTTACGGAGTTGATGGAGAGAAGGTTGGCCTCGCGTCCGAAGAAGAAGTCAATGAGATTCTTGGTAAATTGAACGGGAAAGATTTCCAAGTCGATAAAGTGAACAAAAGGGAACGCAAACGAAACCCGGCAGCTCCGTTCACGACTTCTTCCCTGCAGCAGGAAGCAGCACGCAAACTCAATTTCCGGGCCCGTAAGACAATGATGGTGGCGCAGCAGCTTTATGAAGGTATAGATTTGGGTAAAAAAGAGGGCGGTATCACAGGTTTGATCACGTATATGCGTACTGACTCCACGCGTATTTCCAACACTGCCAAAGAAGAATCAGCTAATTACATCAAAGAGACATATGGCGAGGAGTTCCTTGGCTCAGGCGCCAAAACGAAACAAACCGAAGGTGCACAGGACGCCCATGAAGGTATTCGTCCAACATCAGCATTCCGTCACCCTGACAGCGTGAAGGCGATTCTGTCACGTGATCAATTCAGACTTTACAAGCTTATATGGGAGCGTTTCATCGCAAGCCAGATGTCACAGGCTGTCCTGGATACGATGACCGTCCATCTTGTAAATGAAGGGGTAGAGTTCCGAGCTACAGGATCCAAGGTTAAATTCAAGGGGTTCATGAAGGTGTATGTAGAAGGCAATGATGATAACAAGAGCGAAAAAGACAGGCTGCTTCCGAATCTGGAAGAAGGCATGACAGTGAAGGCGGAAGAGATCACACCGAACCAGCACTTCACACAGCCGCCTCCGCGCTATACAGAAGCTCGGCTGGTCCGTACGATGGAAGAGCAGGGAATCGGCCGCCCATCTACATTTGCACCGACACTGGATACTATTCAGCGCCGCGGCTATGTCACGCTGGACAATAAACGTTTTGTGCCGACTGAACTAGGAGAAATTGTTATCGATATCCTGGAGGAATTCTTCCCGGAAATCATTGATTTGGAGTTCACGGTGAAGATGGAGGAAGACCTTGATCATATCGAGGATGGCAAAACGCAGTGGGTCACGATCATTGATGAGTTTTACAAAGGCTTCGATGTGAGGCTGGAAAAAGCAGAGCAGGAAATGGAGAAAATCGAAATACGGGATGAACCGGCCGGCATCGACTGTGAGGAATGCGGACATGGGATGGTATACAAGATGGGACGCTACGGCAAGTTCCTCGCTTGTTCCAATTTCCCGGATTGCCGCAATACGAAGCCGATTTTGAAAAAAATCGGGGTTACATGTCCGAAATGTAAGGAAGGCGAAGTTGTCGAACGTAAGTCGAAAAAGAATCGCGTATTCTACGGCTGTGATCGCTATCCGGACTGTGATTTCCTCAGCTGGGATAAACCTATTTCCAGACCATGTCCAAAATGTGCTTCCATGCTTGTCGAAAAGAAAGCGAAAAAAGGAACGCAGATTACATGCTCCAGCTGTGACTATAAAGAAGAAGTTCAGCAGTAGTACAAGAAGACTCCGGCTTAAGGAAAGCCGGAGTCTTTTGTTTGAATTGTTAAGACTTTGTGAAAACAAGAGCAGGAACCGGAAATAATTTGACACAGTTTTATACGAGGTCTATAATAACGGATTGGAAAGGGATTTTGCTTGACACACTTGAGGGGGAAATACCGAGATGACAAATGGATTCGTAACCGTTATCGGCGCAGGACTTGCTGGCAGTGAAGCGGCTTGGCAGCTGGCAAAGCGCGGCGTCAAAGTTCGTCTATATGAAATGCGGCCTATTAAGCAGACAGCGGCCCACCATACTGATAAGTTTGCTGAACTTGTATGCAGCAACTCTTTGCGGGCAAACAGCCTTACGAATGCAGTCGGAGTTCTAAAGGAAGAAATGCGGCAGTTGGACTCCATTATCATTAAAGCTGCAGATCACTGCCAGATTCCAGCTGGCGGGGCATTGGCGGTGGATCGTCATGAGTTCAGTGCATTTGTAACGGAACACGTAAAGAACCATCCGAATGTTACGGTTTATAATGAAGAGATTGCTTCAATTCCTGAAGGTCCGGTCATTATCGCTACTGGTCCGCTAACATCTGCAGATCTTTCCAATGCTTTAAAGGATCTTACAGGGGAAGAATATTTCTACTTCTATGATGCAGCTGCTCCAATCATTGAAAAGGACAGCATCAATATGGACAAAGTGTACCTCAAATCACGCTATGATAAAGGTGAGGCTGCATATTTGAACTGTCCGATGACGAAAGAAGAATTCAATCGTTTCTATCAAGCTCTTATTTCAGCTGAAACGGTACCTTTGAAAGAGTTCGAGAAGGAGATTTATTTCGAAGGCTGCATGCCGATTGAAGTAATGGCAGAACGCGGAGAAAAGACAATGCTCTTCGGTCCATTGAAACCGGTAGGATTGGAAGATCCGAAAACTCGGAAAAAGCCATATGCAGTCGTTCAGCTTCGTCAGGATGACGCTGCAGGAACACTTTATAACCTCGTCGGTTTCCAGACTCACCTTAAATGGGGTCCGCAGAAGGAAGTGATCCGTTTAATTCCTGGTTTGGAGGAAGCAGAAATTGTCCGCTATGGTGTGATGCATCGCAACACCTTCCTAAATTCTCCGGACTTGCTGCGTCCGACGTATCAATATAAAGATCGTGATGATCTGTTATTTGCCGGTCAGATGACAGGTGTGGAAGGGTATGTCGAGTCTGCTGCATCAGGTTTGCTTGCAGGCATCAATGCAGCTAAAATAGCCGCAGGAGAAGCACCTGTCGTTCTGCCGCAGGAAACTGTCATCGGAAGTCTTGCGCACTATATCACGCATACGAACAGTAAGAATTTTCAGCCGATGAACGCTAACTTCGGTCTGATCAAAGAATTGGACAAGACGATCAAAAATAAGCATGATCGCAATCAGGCTTATGCTGACCGAGCGCTGGCTTCAATTCAGAATTTTTCTACAATTTGACTTTTAACGTTTGCTTCTGTGCTTGAAGTTGTGATAAGCTTTATACGCTTGAAGTGAGGCGATTAAAAATGAAAAATGCAGAACAGTTCGTACAAGAGTTCAAATCTTATCTGCAGGTGGAGAAACATGCTTCCCCGCATACGGTTTACTATTATCTGAATGATGTGAATTTTTTCCTGGAATTCCTGCATTCGGAATCTATTTCGTTTGAACAAGTAGATCCAAGTGTAGTACGCGTATTCCTTACACAATTATATGAGAAAAAGCTGTCAAGACGAACGGTATCACGTAAGATATCCAGTCTTCGTTCTTTTTACAAATTCCTGGAGCGGGAAGATATTGTTGCAGCAAACCCATTTCTGCGGCTGGTTCAGCCAAAGGCGCCTGCTTATGTACCAAGCTTCCTATACGAACAGGAGCTAGAGAAACTGTTCGACGCCTCCGATTTGGAATCCCCGCTGGGGCAGCGGGATCAAGCTATCCTTGAATGTTTATATGGCACTGGTATGCGTGTCAGTGAATGTGCTGGCATTGCATTGGGCGATATAGATTTGTCAATAGGGACTGTGCTAGTCCGCGGGAAGGGACGTAAGGAGAGATATGTTCCGTTCGGCAGTTTCATGGAAAGAGCAATTCAGAGATATTTACAGGATGGACGCAATCGTCTTTTGGAAAAGGCGAAGGAAGATACCGATAAACTGTTTTTGAACAGCAGAGGAAAACCGATTACGGAACGGGGGATTCGTCTCATCCTGAATAAACTGGTTGAGCAGTCCGCTGTACATATGCACCTGCATCCGCACAAGCTGCGCCACACATTTGCCACGCACATGCTGAATGAAGGTGCTGATTTGCGTGCTGTGCAGGAACTACTTGGTCATGAGCATCTGTCCTCTACACAGATTTATACGCATGTGACGAAAGATCGGCTGCGTACGATATATATGAATACCCATCCGAGAGCGAATCGGGAATAAAGGAGATGGAAAGCCATGAGTTCGGAATTTCATGCCACCACTATTTTCGCCGTACGTCATAAAGGTGAGTGCGCGATGTCTGGAGATGGACAGGTGACACTCGGCAACCAAGTTGTCATGAAACATAAAGCAAAAAAAGTCAGAAGGCTATTCAAAGGCCAGGTGCTGGCAGGTTTCGCTGGTTCCGTAGCTGACGCGTTCACGCTATTTGAGAAGTTCGAGGGGAAACTGGAAGCCTATAATGGCAACCTCGCCAGGGCTGCAGTGGAATTGGCGAAGGAATGGCGCAGTGACCAAGTCCTTCGGAAGCTGGAAGCGATGCTGATCGTGATGAACAAAGAGCAAATGTTTCTTGTATCAGGGACTGGGGAAGTCATTGAACCAGATGATGATATTCTGGCTATCGGCTCAGGCGGCAATTTTGCTTTAAGCGCAGGACGCGCTCTGAAAAGATACTCAGAAGAGAAGTCTGCAGCTGAAATTGCTCGGGCTGCCCTTGAGATAGCTGGAGAGATCTGTGTATTCACGAACGATCAAATCACGTTGGAGACATTGGAGGCGTAATGATGGAGGCTAATTTGACCCCGAAACAAATCGTAGCGCAGCTGGATCGTTATATCATTGGTCAGCAAAATGCAAAGAGATCAGTAGCCGTGGCATTACGGAACCGTTATCGCCGCATGCAGCTCGATAGTGAATTGCGCGATGAGATAACACCGAAGAATATTCTGATGATCGGGCCGACAGGTGTTGGTAAAACAGAAATCGCCAGAAGGCTGGCGAAGCTGGTTGGGGCACCCTTTATTAAAGTGGAAGCTACAAAGTTCACAGAAGTCGGTTATGTCGGCCGTGATGTAGAATCGATGGTGCGGGATTTGGCTGAAGCATCCGTACGGCTTGTCCGGGAAAACAAGATGGAAGCTGTGCAGGATAAAGCAGGGGAACAAGCTAAGAAGCGCCTCGTCAA
Organism: Virgibacillus sp. 7505; assembly: GCF_002272135.1. Lineage (GTDB taxonomy): Bacteria > Bacillota > Bacilli > Bacillales > Amphibacillaceae > Terribacillus. The sequence continues at coordinate 56,896 of NZ_NPBF01000022.1, forward strand.
GCTGCTTGTACCTGAAACGAAAAAGCAGGCGAACAATTTCAAGAATCCATTCGAGATGCTCTTTAATCAGCAGCAGAGTGAAGAGCAAGAAGAAAAACCTTCTGATGAAATCGAATCCAAACGAGCTCGTACCGAACGGATGCTCGAAATGGGCGAGCTGGAAGACACGATGGTGACAATAGAGATTGAGGAGCAGCAATCCTCGATGTTTGATATGCTCCAAGGATCCGGTATGGAGCAAATGGGAATGAATATGCAGGATGCTTTAGGACAATTCATGCCGAAGAAGAAGAAAAAGCGTCGTTTGCCTGTATCTGAAGCACGGCCGCTTCTTGTTCAGCAGGAAGCGCAAAAGCTGATTGATATGGACGAAGTATCACAGGAGGCGGTACAGCTTGTGGAACAAGCTGGCATCATCTTCATCGACGAGATCGATAAAGTCGCTGCCAAGGGCGACCAAGGTGCTAATGTATCCAGAGAAGGTGTCCAGCGAGACATTCTTCCAATCGTAGAAGGTTCTACTGTGACTACAAAGTACGGTCCTGTTAAGACAGATCATATTCTATTCGTCGCAGCAGGCGCCTTTCATATGGCAAAGCCTTCAGATCTTATTCCGGAGCTGCAGGGACGCTTCCCGATTCGTGTTGAATTGGAGAAACTATCGGTCGAGGATTTCAAGAAGATCCTTATCGAGCCTTCCAACGCTTTGCTGAAGCAATATAAGGCTTTATTGGAAACAGAAGGTATAAATGTGGAGTTTACGGACGAAGCTGTTACCAGACTAGCGGAAGTGGCTTTTGAAGTGAACCAGGAAACTGATAATATCGGCGCTCGCCGTCTGCATACAATCTTGGAGAAGCTGCTGGAAGACTTGAGTTTCGAAGCGGCTGATATTACCATGGGGACAATCCAGATCACCCCGAGCTATGTAGATGACAAACTAGCATCAATTGCAAAAAACAAAGATCTGAGTCAGTATATTTTATAACATTACAGGAGGAAATCATGAAATTATTAGATAAAGCAAGGGATATAAACTTTATGCTGCAAAAGACAGCAGGAAAGGCTGTCAACTTCAACAATATGTCAGAGACATTGCAACAGGTTATAGAGAGTAATATCTTCATCGTAAGCCGCCGTGGTAAATTGCTCGGCGTTTCGATCAACCAGGCAATCGAGAATGACAGAATGAAGCAAATGCTCGAAGAAAGACAATTTCCTAAAGAATATACAGAAGGACTATTCCAGGTTCAGCAAACAACTGCTAACATCGGTATCGACAGCCCTTACACAGCATTCCCTGTCGAGAACAAAGATCTTTTCCAGGGTGGCTTGACAACAATTGTACCGATTATTGGTGGTGGTGAACGCCTCGGTACATTGATCCTTAGCCGTCTTGCAGAAAACTTCAGTGATGATGATTTGCTGCTTGCTGAATACGGCGCTACAGTTGTCGGAATGGAGATCCTTCATCAGAAAACAGCAGAAATCGAAACAGAAGCGCGCAGCAAAGCCGTTGTACAAATGGCGATCAGCTCTCTTTCTTATAGTGAATTGGAAGCAATCGAGCATATCTTTGAGGAATTGGATGGCAGCGAAGGTTTGCTGGTAGCTAGTAAAGTAGCAGACCGTGTCGGCATTACACGTTCCGTTATCGTTAATGCATTACGTAAGCTGGAAAGTGCAGGAGTTATCGAGTCACGTTCTCTAGGAATGAAAGGAACTTATATTAAAGTCCTTAATAATAAATTCCTAGTTGAATTACAAAAACATACAAGCTAAACCAGAAGAAGCAGGCCAAATAGCCTGCTTCTTTTATTTGGCTTTATTTGTGACTCTTATACTATGTTTTGTGTATTTGAACTCGTAAAATAGAAAGCCCTTACAAATATTTCCGTTTAGTGTAGGAAAAAGTGTTTAGAAATTACACATTTATAGGGAAGATAACTTGTCTAAAATAGGGAAACATTAGATTTTAATCAGGTTATATAAAAAGTTAATACCTATATTACCTTGATTTCTGTAAGCTACTGGTTAATGCATAGGTACAAAGGATTAGTATGCTTAGACCATTTTTACATATATAAGAAAATTATCATAGAATATATAGACACATCTTCCTCGTTTCAATACAATTATCGTGTACATTAGAGCTGATTCGACGGTAAACATAGCACTCTGGGAGGGACTACGATGGACCTATATGGCAAAACGATTCAATCGTTGGATCGATCATTAGATTATGCCAATCTTAAAAATCAGACCATTGCTAATAATATAGCTAATGCAGATACACCTGGGTATAAGACAGAAACAGTTTCATTTAAAGATACATTGCAGGAAACGATGGACGCAGGATTTACCGCAAAACGTACGAATCCGAAGCATTTGGTATTCGGCAGTACAGAGTCAGCATCGGAATTCCAGGTAACCAAGCAGGAGGATACCTCCTATACCAACAGTGGGAACAACGTAGATATTGATAAGGAAATGTCCGAATTAGCGGATAATCAACTATACTATCAGGCGCTTGTTGACCGGATGAGCGGAAAATTCAACAGCCTATCAAAAGTAATTACAGGAGGTAATTAAGTTTGACGATTTTTTCTTCCTTAAATACTAGTGCAAGTGCGCTGACGGCGCAGCGTTTGCGGATGGATGTTGTATCATCCAATATTGCGAATGCAGAGACGACACGAGCAACCATTGACGAAAACGGGAACTATGTTCCGTACAGACGAAAGATGGTTTCCCTGGAGACTCAGAATACAAACAGTTTCTCTTCATTCCTTGAACGAGCGCAAGGCAATTCAACTAGTTCTAACGGTGTAAGGGTTTCTGAAATCACTGAGGATGAAACGGAATTTCAGATGGTTTACAACCCAACTTCACCTGATGCGAACGAGGAGGGTTATGTAGCAATGCCAAATGTTGACCCTTTGAAGGAAATGACAGATCTGATGAGTGCTACACGTTCATATGAAGCTAACGTCACAGCCATGAATGCAACAAAGGGAATGCTTCAAAAAGCTTTGGAAATCGGAAAATAAAGGAGGATGACAAATGGCAGTTGAAGGAATCGGCGGATTGGCCGGCACGAGCGGTCTGACTAACATAAAGCAGACAACGCCAGCTCAGGCACAATCAAGCTTTACGGAAAGCTTAAAATCTGCAATCGATAGCTTGAATGAAACACAGCAAGCATCAGATAAAATGACTCAAGATCTTGCTGCAGGAAAGATTGATAACCTGCATGATGTTATGATTGCGTCTCAAAAAGCAAGTGTAGCACTGGATGCAGCTGTACAAGTACAGAAGAAAGCAATCGATGCTTATACAGAAATGATGCGCATGTCTATGTAGAAGGATATAGGACGTATCCTCAGTCAAAGTAGATATGCTTTTATTATGAATTTGACCTATGCTTTGGGGGAACAAGATGAATCAGCGAATTGCAAGTTACAAAGAAAAGATAACTAGTTTTTGGCAGACAAGACCTGGATGGCAAAAAGCACTATTAATATGTACCCCGATTGTTCTTATTCTAATCATCGGAATCACATCTTTTTTTGCAAATAAAGAGACGATGGTTCCATTGTATAAAGATCTTTCTGCTCAAGAAGCTGGGAAGATAAAAGAAGAATTGGATGCACAGGGCGTAACGTATGAGCTTGAAGGAAATGGATCGACCATACTTGTACCAGATACACAGGCTGAAGGACTGCTTGTAGATTTAGCAGCAGAGGGTCTGCCGGAAACAGGCAGTATTGATTACTCCTTCTTCAGCAACAACGCTTCATGGGGTATGACGGATAACGAATTCGATGTTATTAAATTGGATGCCTTGCAGACCGAACTGTCTACGCTTTTGACCAATATAGACGGAATCAAGAGTGCTGAAGTACTGATAAATAAACCTACTGATCCCGTATTCGTAACAGACGAGCAAGAACAAGCCTCTGCATCGATCGTGTTGAATACAGAAACAGGGTATGACTTTCAGCCCGAACAGGTAGAAGCAATGTATCGATTGGTTTCGAAGACCGTGCCAAATCTACCTGAAGAAAATATTGTCATTACTAACCAGGATTTTGAGTACATCAACATGGATACAGCAAATGCTGGCGGAGATGCTTATACAAACCAGATGGGCATTAAGCAAGAAGTTGAACAAGGAATACAGCAGCGCGTGCAGCAAATGCTGGCTGCCATGGTTGGTGCGGAGAATGTTCGTGTGTCGGTAACAACGGATATCGACTTTGATCAGGAAACACGTACGGAAGAACTTGTTGAGCCAGTGGACGAAGAAAATAACGAAGGTCTGCCGGTAAGTGTGGAGACTATCACAGAAACATATGAAGGCGAACCAACGGAAGAGGGCGGGGTTGCAGGAACTGGTGAAGAAGAGGTTCCAAATGTAGCTGCCGAGGACGAAACTACCGGAGACGGCGCTTATAACAATGTGAAAGAATCTGTGAACTATGAATTTAACAAGATAAAGAAAGAAATTACCGAGAGTCCTTACAGCATCCGTGATATAGGCATTCAAGTTGCTGTTGACAGCAACAAGAACACTGAAGCCCAGAACGGAGAGGCTCAACAGCTTACACAGCAAGAACAAACACAAGTAGAAGAAAGCATTACCTCGATTCTGAATTCGATCGTGTCGACTTCTGTAGATGCGGAAGTAGCTCAGACCGTAAATCCTGAAAACAGTGTTTCAGTAGTCTTTCAGCCATTTGCTGCAAGTCAGGGCTCACAAGCAGATGATACAGCAGGTTCAGGAATTCCAGTATGGGCATATATTGCTGGCGGCGTTCTCTTGGCTGCTGTAGCAGTACTCGTATTCATGCTTATCCGCTCCAGAAGGAATCAAGAAGAGGAAGAAGATTTGCTGGAGGAAGAAGTGAGAGCAACACCTGTTGTTGTCGAAGATATAGATGATACGCAAGAAACGGAATCCACACTGAAACAAAAACAACTGGAAAAATTAGCACAAGAGTCACCAGAGGATTTCGCAAAATTATTACGAAGCTGGATGGCTGAAGATTAAAGGAGCAATGAAGGAATGGCAGCTGTGAAAGGACGTTTGACAGGAAAACAGAAAGCGGCGGTCTTGATGATCTCTCTTGGAGCTGATACGGCTGCGAACGTATATAAGCATTTGACAGAAGAAGAGATAGAGCGCATGTCTCTCGAGATTTCTTCGGTCAAGAAAGTGGACAGTGCAGAGAAGGAATCTATCATTGATCAATTCCACCAGATTGCCATTGCTCAGGATTATATATCCCAAGGCGGAATCGCCTATGCAAAGTCAATCCTGGAGAAAGCTTTAGGAGAGGATGAAGCTGCTGCAATTATGAACAGGCTGACATCCACCCTGCAGGTAAGGCCATTTGATTTTGCGAGGAAAGCAGATCCAACGCAGGTTCTCAATTTTATTCAAAATGAGCATCCTCAGACAATTGCACTGGTGCTTTCTTATCTTGATCCGGAACAATCTGGTCAGATTTTGTCAGAGTTACCACAGGACATGCAGGCTGATGTTGCAAAACGAATCGCTACAATGAGCAGTACATCACCTGAAATCATCAGTCAGGTAGAACAAATACTCGAGAAGAACTTGTCTGCAACTGCGACACAGGATTATACACAGACTGGCGGTATCCAAGCCGTTGTAGAAGTACTCAATGGAGTTGACCGCAGTACAGAAAGGACCATCCTTGATGAACTGGAAGTGCAAGACCCTGAGCTTGCAGAGGAAATCAAAAAGCGAATGTTTATCTTTGAAGATATTGTCACGTTGGATAATCGAGCGATACAGCGTGTCATTCGCGAAGTTGAAAATGATGACCTTAAGCTTTCACTGAAAGTGGCCAGCGATGAAGTGAAAGATATTGTATTCCAAAACATGTCTGACCGGATGGCGCAGACGTTCAAGGAAGAAATGGAATTCATGGGTCCTGTACGCTTGAAGGATGTAGAAGAAGCACAAAGCCGTATTGTTTCAGTTATTCGACGATTGGAAGAAGTTGGCGAGATAATCATATCCCGTGGCGGAGGAGATGACATCATTGTCTAATATCTGGCAATCAGTTGCAGTGAAAGAGTCAAAAGTAATTGGTATAAAACCTATTAAGATATCGCTTGAAACAGCTGATGATACCGAAGAAGCTTTATCTTTCCAAGCTGAGAAGGAACGGTCAGAGCAGTACCTCCAGGATGCCAAAACAGAAGCTGACCAAATGCTTACAGCTGCCAAAAAGGCAGTAGAAGAGCAAAGGATGCAATGGGAGTCAGAGCGGCAGGCATTTATCGAGCAGGCACAGCTGGAAGGATATCAGAAAGGTTTTGAAGCTGGACAGCAGGAAGGTTTGCAATCCTATCAAGCCAAAATGGAAGAAGCACAAAAGTTGATCGAACTGGCGCAGCAAGACTATAAGGCAACGGTTGAAAGCAGTGAGGACGTACTGCTTGATCTTGGGCTAAAGCTTGCAGAAAAGATTCTTCATGCAAAGCTTGAAAAAGAGCCGGAAAGCTATCTATCGATCGTTAAGGGCGCGATTGCTGACTGGAAGGAACGGAGCGATCTACGCCTTTACGTTCATACAGATAGCTATGAACTTGTTCTGCAGCAGAAAGAAGAATTGACTTTACTCACTGGAAAAGACTTTGACCTTATGATTATGCCTCAGCATGATTTGCCTGTAGGCGGCTGTATCCTTGAAACCAAGCATGGAAGAATTGATGCGAGTATCGATTCTCAGCTGACCGTCCTGCGCGAGAAGCTATTTGAGATCAGGCGAGAGGAAACTATCTGATGTTAGGGCGATACATTGAAGAGCTTGATAAATTAGATACTTATAAACGATATGGAAGAATCCATAGAGTTGTTGGATTACTGATTGAATCACACGGTCCGGTCACAAGTGTCGGAGAAATCTGTTATATTCATCCTTCTTCAAGTTCTGGCGAAAGGTTTTTGGCAGAGGTCGTCGGATTTGATGACGAAAAAGTTCTCCTCATGCCTTTTGCTCCCTTGAAGGATGTCGGGCCTGGCTGCCTTGTTGAAGCGACCAGTTCACCATTGTCGATCAAGATAGGTCATGGCTTGATTGGGAGCATAATTGATCCGCTAGGACAGCCATTAGATGGCAGTATGCTCCCTAAAGGCTTGAAATCCTTTACGACAGATCGTAATCCGCCGAATCCTATGACTAGGCCTCGAATCTTAGAACCGCTGGAAACAGGTGTACGGGTAATCGACAGTCTTTTGACAGTCGGTCAGGGACAGCGAGTTGGAATTTTCGCCGGAAGCGGCGTAGGTAAAAGTACGCTTCTGGGAATGATAGCCCGGAAATCAAGTGCCGATGTCAATGTCATTGCATTGATTGGAGAGCGCGGAAGAGAAGTTCGCGAATTTATTGAGAAGGATTTGGGCGATGAAGGCATCAAAAGGTCGATAATCGTTGTGGCAACATCTGATCAGCCGGCTCTTATGCGGATTAAAGGTGCTTATACTGCAACTGCTATTTGTGAGTATTTCCGTGATCAAGGAATGCATGTCAACTTGATGATGGATTCGGTCACTCGGGTAGCGATGGCACAGCGTGAAATCGGTCTTGCCTCAGGCGAACCGCCAACGACAAAAGGTTATACACCCTCTGTTTTTGCAGCTTTGCCAAAACTGCTTGAAAGAACCGGTACAAATGAACTTGGGGCAATTACTGCATTCTACACCGTGCTTGTGGATGGTGACGACATGAATGAACCGATTGCCGATACAGTACGAGGTATTTTGGATGGTCACTTCGTTTTAGATCGGAAATTAGCGGAACAAGGGCAATTTCCAGCTTTGAATGTCCTTAAGTCAATTAGCCGGGTGATGCCGCAAATTACCGATGACGAAGTCTACCAGCTAGCACAGCGTTTACGGACAATGCTTGCACTATATGAAGAAAACCGTGAACTGATTCAAATCGGTGCATACAAAAGAGGCACGAATAATGAGATCGATGAAGCAATTGATTATCAAAAATCGATTCTGGAGTTCCTAAAGCAAGGTATGCATGAGTTTACCAGTCGTCCAGACACAATTCAGCTTATGAAGCAGCTGCTGGGAAAGGGATGATGTAATGGCTGAAGCAAAGGTATTCGAAAAGATATTGCGTATGAAGGAACGGGAACGAAAAACCGCACAGCAAGCTTTTGCAGAAAAGCAGCAGCAGTTCGAAGCAGCAGCAACTACTTTGTATGAACTGCTCAAAAAGAAAGAAGATGCCGAACAGCAGCTGTCCAATGGCTTAGCGGCTTCTGTTTCTATCCAGCGGCTGTCTGAACATCATGATTTCCTGGAAACGATCAACCGGCGTATTGACCGGACCCAAATAGCTGTACAGTTCGCTCGTAACGCTATGATGGAAAAACAGGAGCTGTTATCGGAAGCATACATCGAAGTGAAAAAGATCGAAAAGCTTCTAGAGAAGAAGAGGCAGGAAGCATGGCGCAAGCTGCAGGAAGAAGAAAATAAGCAGATGGATGACATATCGATCCGCCAATTCTTAGCAAATGGAGCACGATAGTATATGGCAAAACAAAAACAAGATCAACCAAAGAAAAAAGGCAAAGGAAAAGGATTTCTCCTCTACTTCTTATTACCTGTCGTACTGGCAGCAGCACTTGTGATTGCAATATTAGAGTTCTCAGGTGTATCTGTTGCAAAGCTGGCCTCTGGTATTCCAGTCATCGGGAACATGGTCAATGATGATTCTGCCGCAACATCGGGCAATACTGCAGATGCGGAAAAGCTGAAACAGCAGCTTAAGGATCAGCAAGCGACTATCGATATGATGAAAGAAACAGAGGATGCTAAAAATACGGAGATTGATGATTTGAATCAGCAAATCGTCAAACTGGAAAATCAAATTAACGGCACTGAACCTGAAGCTGATACAGCTGCAGCACAAGCTGCTACTGCCGATGGGGAGACAGCTGCTGGAGAAGAACCAGCGACTCCATTTAAAGAAGCTGCTGCATCCTTCAGTAAGATGGATGATGCAAAGGCAGCAGCAATCATCAGTAAGCTGGATAACGAGAAAGCTTTGGGTGTGCTTCAGGAACTATCCGGTAAAAAACGGGGTACAGTTCTTGCTGCAATGGATCCGGAGGCAGCAGCTTCTTATACAAGTGCAATGGTCGACGATGCGGAAAAGGAGGCAGAAGCAGTTGAATAATGTCATTATGTCTATGCTCCCGACAAGCGCCACTCCTAATGTACCGCAGAAGACATCTGCACCGTCTGATGTGTTCCAAAGCTTATTCCAGCAAGTCAGTTCCAAAACAGGCGAACCGGATGTGAATGATCAAGCTGGCAGTGAAACGATGCTATTAGATGTGCAAGACCAGCAGGATATGCAGGTTATTCTGGATGCATTATTCGACAAAGTTCCGGCCGATGGCACCCTTGAGCTTGAAGAGCAGCCTGAAGATGCTTGGGAACTGCTGGAACAAGTATTTGGAGAGAATCAGCTAGCGGTTTATCTGCCGGCACAATTAAAAGAAATGGCAGAAAATGTTTTGGGAAATATCAAACCGAAAGACAATGAGTCAGCGGTGAATGACCTAATGGATCAGCTTGAGCAATTGCAGGAGCAGTTGTCTACGGGCAGTGTTCCGGTGACAGGCATGGTAAGCAATAGTGAAAAAGGAATGGTTTCTCTGCAAGCCATAGCTGCAGGTACAAAATTTTCGAGTATCCCTTTGCTAAATATAAAAGATACACTAGCTTTTAAGTCTGCTATAGATAGTACGTCTGTCCAGAATGCAGTGAGTGATGAAGTTTCAGATACCTTGTCAGCTAAATTAGATAGACGTGAAACACTGGCTGTGCTATCGAATCGTTCACTGACAGGATCCAGCCTGCTGGAATCCCAGGCTGCCAGAAATCAAACAGCATTGACGCAGCAGTCGGGGACAAAGCTAACAGAGACTGCTAACGCGGTTCGTCAGCTTGTGGACGCGGCTGCCGATAGCGGAAAAGAAAAAGTACAGATGAGCACTGCCGTAACACAGCAGCGTGATTCTCAGGTTATAGATCAAAAGCAAGTCAGCATGTTCCAGGTTCCAAAGCAAGAGCAGCTCATGTTCCATTTGAAACAAGCTGATCAGACGCCGGAGCAAGCTAGTGAGGAACTTATCCAAAAGCTTGAACAGGCAGTGAAGTTCAGCGGCATTTTATCTGACAGAAACGGCTTGAAGGAATTGTCTATTCAGCTGAAGCCGGGTAATTTAGGCGACTTACAAGTGAAATTAGTACGTGAGAACGGAGACATTACCGTTCAGATTCTCGCAACATCAAAACAGGCTAAGGATTTGCTGGAATCCAATATATCAAGTCTCAAGCATATGTTCTCTCCTCATCAGGTAACAATCGCTGAGCGAGCAGATCAATTCCAGACAACGTCTGCTGAAAGTTATGATCAGCAAACGTTCCAGGAAAAAGATGAGGAACAGGCGAATCAGCAGCAGAAACAGAAGGAAAATGTAGTTCATGAAGAAAACCAATCCACCTTTGCGGACATTTTGCTTGAACAAAAGGAGATTAAGATATGACGACTACAGGAGCAATAGACTCCAGCTATTATCTGGACTCACAAAAAACTAGAACTCCAAGTGCAACGCTGGATAAAGATGATTTTCTACAGATCTTGATGGTTCAGCTGCAAAATCAGGATCCTACAAGTCCAATGGATGATTCAAAGTTTGTGGACCAAATGACTTCCTTCACTAATCTGGAGCAGGTCATGAATATATCGGAAGCTGTCCAGTCTCTTGCCGGGAATCAGACAGTCATGTCGCCTGTGCTTCAGTACAGTCATATGATCGATAAACAAGTAACGTATAACGAATATGACTTAGATACAGGTGAGATCACCGACACCATTACAAGTAAGGTTACAGCTGTGACGCAGCAAGGCGGCTATGCCGTGCTGGAGCTCGAAAATGGAAAGTCAATTTATGCAGACGCAGTAACGAAGGTAAGCAACGAATAATAAATAAGAAAAGGATGATGAAGCATGTTACGTTCTCTTTACTCTGGTATTTCTGGTATGAAAGGTTTTCAGACAAACTTGGATGTGGTTGGTAACAACATCGCTAACGTAAACACGTCAGGATATAAGAAGAGCAGAATTACTTTCCAGGATATGATGAATCAGCAAATCAAGGCATCCAACGACCCTACAGCAACTACTGGCGGTACAAATGCCAGCCAAGTTGGGTTGGGTTCAAAGATTGGTTCAATTGATAATGTGCATACACAAGGTAACCGTCAAAATACTGATCGAACTCTTGATTTAGCCCTTGAAGGAGATGGTATGTTCATCGTTTCTTCTTCACCTACAGGTAATAACGATTTAACATCGGCTGAAGTTGGCTTTACTCGAGCAGGTAACTTCTATTTGGATGGAGACGGAAGAATTGTTAATAGCAGCGGGCTATTTCTCCTTGGTACTAACGGAGAGGCCATAACGGTTCCAGAAGGTGCTACAAGTCTAAGTATCAATTCACAAGGGCAAGTGACTTACAATGACGAAGACGGAACTCTTGAGGTAGCTGGCACTATCGGGCTGGCGAAGTTTTCTAATCCTGATGGATTAATCAAGAATGGGAACAGCACATATCGAAACACGCCTAACGCAGGTTTGCTTGGTGGTGGAACTATATCAGCTCCAGGTGAAAATGGTACAGCGAACGTCGTACCTGGGGCTTTGGAAATGTCCAACGTGGACCTTTCTGAAGAGTTCACGAATATGATTATCGCGCAGCGTGGATTCCAGGCAAATACTAGAATCATTACTACATCCGATCAGATCTTGGAAGAGCTTGTTAACCTGAAACGTTAAAAGGGGGGGTGAAGGGAGTTAAAAGCTCCCTTTCATAGCATGATTCAGCTAACAAGATTAAATGGAGAATCATTAACATTGAATGCACTATTCATCGAACAGATACAATCCTTTCCTGACACAACGATCACACTTACGTCCAGCAAGAAGATCATTGTGCGGGAGTCGGAGATAGAAGTAGCGAGAAAAATACGCGAATTCTATCAATCTATCGGTTTGATTGGTGTGAAGGAGAAACAAGAAAAAAATGAACGCTAAAGTTATCATTATTATTTTATCGGTTGTCGTGATCTTAGGGGCTGGCGGATTTGTAGCATGGAATTTCTTCACGAGCCCTACGTCAGAGGCTAAAGAACCTTCGGCAACTGAGCTTGCTGAATATTCAGTAGCAACAGATGAGATCACCACTGATTTGGAGGATGGCAGTATCGTCCGGATCCAATTCCAGCTCATCACAGATGGCGAGAAAGCGAAGGAAGAAGTAACCGCACGACAGTTCCAGCTGAAAAATATCGTGATCAAGGAAATGACTGCGATCAACAAAGAGGATTTTCAGGCTGGATTGACTGACTTGGAAGAAAACCTTAAGAAAAAATTGAATGAAGAAATGCAAGAAGGCAAGATCGAAGATGTATATACGATCAGCAAAGTACTACAATAAACCACTGAAAAGCAGGAACGGAGGTGACGTGCATGGCAGAAGAGGTCTTATCACAGAATGAGATCGATGCACTGTTATCCGCTATATCTTCCGGTGAGATGGATGCAGATGAGCTGAAACAGGATGAGAAAGCCAAAAAGGTAAAAACGTACGATTTTAAACGAGCACTCCGTTTTTCGAAGGATCAGATCCGCAGCCTTACACGAATTCATGAGAATTTTGCCAGATTGCTGACTACGTTCTATTCGGCAAGACTGCGAACATTTGTCCAAATATCAGTCGCATCTGTGGATCAAGTGCCTTATGAGGAGTTCATACGATCCATTCCGACGATGACTATATTGAACACCTACAGTCTGGCACCGCTTGAGGGCAAGATTTTGATTGAGTATGATCCGACCATCGCTTTTGCGATGCTGGACAGGACTCTAGGCGGTCGCGGCAGCAGTGTAAATAAGATCAACAACTTGACTGAAATAGAAACGACACTCATGACGCAATTGTTCGAATCCGGAATGGAAAACTTAAAGTCGGCTTGGCAATCCGTAGAGGATGTTGATCCTATATTAGAAGAGTTCGAGGTCAACCCGCAATTTCTCCAGATGGTTTCACCGAACGAAACTGTTGTCGTTGTGACACTGAATTCTACAATCGGTGAAACATCCGGCATGATTAATATTTGTATCCCGCATGTTGTGCTGGAGCCGATTGTATCGAAGCTTTCTATACATTATTGGATGCAGGCTCCAGTAGACAGACAAGGAAATGAAACAGAGTTGCGGGATCTATCCGCAAGTATCCAGAAAGCTTCGATAGATTTGAAGGCGATCCTTGGAGAGACATCGATTCATGTGGAAGAGCTGTTCAACCTTAGGGAAGGTGATGTGCTAATGCTGAATCAGCAAATCGACCGACCTCTTGATGTTAGAGTGGATAATCAAGTGAAATTCAAAGCTCAGCCAGGTAAACAGAAAAATAAAATGGCGATACAAATAATGGAAGAGATTGAAACAGGGGGGGAAGAAAATGAGTGACAATATGTTGTCCCAAGAAGAAATAGATGCATTATTAAATGGACCAGCCGACAATCCGAGCAGCACAGATGATGAGCAGCACCTCCCTGAGGAAAATTTGGATTCTATGGAAGTGGATGCGCTTGGTGAGATTGGCAATATCTCATTTGGCAGTTCGGCAACAACACTATCGACACTTTTAAATCAAAAGGTCGATATCACGACACCAAAAACTGCTGTAATTAAAAGATCCGATCTATATGATAAATTCCCACAGCCGAATGTGGCGATAGAGGTCAGCTATACAGAAGGATTTTCTGGGGCCAACCTTTTTGTTATTAAGCAGAGGGATGCAGCTATAATTGCAGACTTGATGCTTGGCGGAGACGGAAATGCTCCAGCAGAAGAATTCAATGAAATCCATCAGAGCGCTGTACAGGAAGCGATGAATCAAATGATGGGTGCAGCTGCAACAAGTATGAGTACTGTATTCAGTAAGAAAATTGATATTTCTCCGCCGTCGATCGCACTGATGGACCTTTCTGCTGGTACTGGTGCCGATAAACTGCCTGAGGATGAACAACTAGTAAGTGTCTCCTTTGATTTGAAGATTGGTAACCTGATAGATTCTTCTATCATGCAGCTTTTGTCAACTGAGTTTGCCAAGGATATGGTGAACGAGCTGTTGCAGCCAGCACCAGAAGAGCCGGAAGAAACAGCTGCACCACAGCAGCAAGCTGCTCCAAGTCAAACACAGCCGGCTATGCAGCAAGCTGCGCCACAACAGAGTGCACCGCAGCGGCCTGCTCAGCCAGCACCAAATGTACAGCAAGCAGCATTTGCGAGTTTTGATACACCAGCAGCTCCGCCTGCTGAACAGCCGCGCAACCTTGACTTGCTGATGGATATACCGCTGAAGGTATCAGTTGAGCTGGGCAGAACGAAGCGCACCATCAAGGAAATCCTAGAGCTGTCTGTCGGTTCTGTTGTTGAATTGGACAAGCTTGCGGGTGAACCTGTGGATATACATGTAAATGATAAATTGATAGCTAAAGGTGAGGTTGTCGTCATCGAAGAGAACTTTGGTGTACGTGTAACTGACATCTTGAGCCAAACAGACAGATTGAAATCAATTAACTAATTTGACCATTGAGAGGAAGAGAAAATATGGGAAACAGAATTTTAATCGTAGACGACGCTGCATTCATGCGCATGATGATCAAGGATATCTTGACAAAGAACGGCTTTGAAGTAGTAGGGGAAGCACAGGATGGCCAGCAGGCTGTAGAAAAATACAAGGAATTGACTCCGGATCTTGTGACAATGGATATCACAATGCCCGAAATGGATGGAATTGCTGCAATGAAAGAAATCAGAAGCCAATATCCTGACGCAAAAGTTATTATGTGTTCTGCTATGGGCCAGCAAGCGATGGTTATCGATGCAATTCAAGCAGGTGCTAAAGACTTTATCGTTAAACCATTCCAAGCAGATCGTGTTGTAGAGGCAATTCAAAAAGCATTAAGCTAAAAAAAGGTGAGTAGGAAATGATGAAAAGAACAGTCTGGGCATGCATGCTCGTCGTATTGCTGCATCTTATCCTTTCCCCGGTTACTGCTGAAGCGGCAGCAAGCGTGGAGGATTGCTTGAAAGAAGGTGCGGCCCAATCAGATGAATGCAAAGATATGAACGAAGCCGGAAATCAACAAGAGAATATACCAGCAGCAGATTCGGCTGATTCAGCAGCTGGAGGCACATCGACCTTTCTGAATCTGGTCAAGCTTGCATTGGCGCTAGTCGTCGTGCTCGGACTGATCTATGTCCTACTGAAGTTTTTGAATAAGCGAAATCGACTTTTTCAGCAGGTCCGGGCTATGGAGAACATTGGCGGAATCGCACTAGGCAACAACAAATCCGTCCAGATTGTCCGGGTCGGTGAAAAAGTATTCATGCTGGGTGTCGGCGATAATGTCGATTTGCTTACAGAAATAAAAGATGAGCAGACAATTAAGGAACTGAGCGAACAGGATCAGCAGGAAATGAAGGCATCTGCCTTATTGGCAAACATTCTTCCAGGCAGAAAACAGCAAGAAGAGAAGCACCAAGAAGAAAAAACGGAACAAAATGAGTCAGCCAGCAATTTTGAGGATTTATTCAAAGAGGAAATAGGGAAGCTGAAGCAGTCACGGAACAGGTTGAAACAGCAGCAAAGGAAGGATACAGACAATGAATGATTTTATCAATATATTTTCTGGAACCGACCCCGAGAATGTATCTACCTCGGTCAAGTTGCTGTTATTATTGACGGTTTTTTCCCTGGCACCAGGAATACTGATCCTGATGACTTGCTTCACACGAATAGTGGTTGTGCTGTCGTTTGTGCGAATGAGTTTAGGTACACAGCAGACTCCGCCGACGCAGGTATTGATCGGGATAGCATTATTCATGACTTTCTTTATCATGGCGCCAACTTTCAATGAGATCAATGATCAGGCTATTACGCCATTGATGAATGATGAAATATCACTTGATGAGGCTTATACAGAAGCCAGCGGTCCAATCAAGATGTTCATGGCGGAAGAAACACGACAAAAGGATTTATCTTTATTTATGAATTATGCCGGTATGGAAAGACCGGAATCAGTCGAAGATATTCCGCTATCAACGCTTGTCCCGGCTTTTGCAATCAGTGAGTTGAAGACAGCTTTCCAAATGGGTTTTATGATCTTCATTCCTTTTCTTGTCATTGATATGGCAGTAGCTAGTATTCTCATGTCGATGGGTATGATGATGCTGCCGCCAGTAATCATTTCATTACCATTCAAAATTTTGTTATTCATCCTGGTGGATGGCTGGTATTTGGTCACATCCTCGTTGCTGCGAGGGTTTTAGCGAATGAAGGAGCGTAAGTAATATGAGCAGTGAATTTGTTATTTCCATCGCAGAACGCGGAATTTATACAGTACTGATTGTCAGCGGACCTTTGCTTATTCTGGCACTTGCCGTCGGTTTGATTGTCAGTATATTTCAAGCAACGACTCAGATTCAGGAGCAGACGTTAGCGTTTATTCCTAAAATAGTAGCTGTATTAGTGGGTTTGGTTTTCTTCGGTCCCTGGATGCTGACAAGAATGGTCGAATTCACTGCAGGTATCCTAGAGAATCTGGATCGGTTTGTGGGCTGATTAGATGCTGTCGCAAATTGATTATACCGTTGTACCAGCATTTGCTTTAATCCTAGTTCGCCTTGTTGCTTTTTTTGTTACGGTACCACTGTTTTCATATAGAAACGTGCCAACAACATTCAAGATTGGGTTCAGCTTCTTCCTTGCCTTGATTATTTTCTTTACGATAGATCGCCCGACCATTCCAGTCGACCACACGTATTTCCTATTACTTTTCAAGGAAGCAATGGTAGGCCTGACAATTGGTTTGCTTGCTTTTATCGTCATCCAGGCAATAAATGTTGCTGGAGGCTTGATCGATTTTCAGATGGGCTTTGCAATTGCCAATGTCATTGATCCTGTTACAAGGGCTCAAAGCCCGCTGACGGGACAATTCCTATATACGATTGCTACACTGTTCCTGCTGTCTGTCAACGGTCATTTGCTCTTGATTGATGGAATTTTTTACAGTTATCAGCTGATTCCATTGGATGAGATGGTACCATTCGGCAATCAGTCAATTGTAGAACTGGTGCTCCGTACCTTCAGCCAAATGTTCCTCATAGCATTTCAGATGAGCATTCCTCTTGTCGGCTGTTTGTTTTTGGTTGATGTAGCTATCGGTATAGTTGCTAGAACAGTACCGCAGCTGAACGTATTTGTCGTAGGTCCACCGATTAAGATATTGATAGCTTTTGTGCTGCTGTTCCTATCGATGGGTATCTATATGTCAGTAGTTCGGCAGCTGTTCGACTATATGCTTGTAGCAATGCGCGATTTGATGGTGCTGTTTGGAGGGGCTTAAATGAAATATCGTTTAGACCTGCAGTTTTTCGCTGGTGAGAAGACAGAGAAGGCGACTCCTAAGAAACAGCAGGATACTAGGAAAAAAGGACAAGTAGCCAAGAGTCAGGATGTCAACACTGCCATATTGCTTTTATTTTCTTTGGGTGTCTTAGCGCTGATGGGCGGCTATTTCAAGAATCAGTTCCTCCAGCTCTTCACACATGTTTTCGATCATTATCTCAATCAGGATATTACCGCGAATACTGTGCAGACACTTCTGGTGGAGATGAGCATATCCCTTGCGAAAATAGTCGGTCCAGTCATGGGAATTGCTATTCTGGCTGGTCTGGTCTCTAATTTTTCGCAGTTCGGATTGCTGTTCAGCGGGGAAGCAATAAAATTTGACTTGAAGAAAATAGATCCAATTCAAGGAGCAAAGCGGATTTTTTCAGTCCGGGCTTTGGTCGAGTTACTAAAATCCCTTCTTAAGATTGGGCTGGTAGGCGCGGTCACATTCTATGTGCTTTGGCAGAACATGGATACTGTGATGACTATGTTCCTGAAGTCTCCTGAAAACGCAATGCAGTTTTTTGGGAAAATTACTTTATACATGGGTTTTGCAGCAACGATTGCCCTATTGTTTATAGCAGTTCTAGATTATGCATATCAGCGATTTGATTTCGCAAAGAATATTCGGATGTCCAAGCAGGATATCAAGGATGAGTATAAAAACATGGAAGGAAATCCATTGATTCGTTCCAAGATAAAAGAAAAACAGCGCCAAATGTCCATGATGAGGATGATGAGTGAGGTTCCGAAGGCCGATGTGGTCATTACGAACCCGACACACTTTGCAATTGCTATCCAATATGACGACAAAAAGTCTGATACACCAATCGTCATTGCAAAAGGAATGGATCATGTAGCGCTGAAAATAAAGGAAATCGCGAAGGCGAACGATGTAACTATGGTAGAAAACAGACCGCTGGCACGCGGATTATATAAGAATGTAGAGCTGAATCAGCCGATAAAGGAAGAATTCTTCCAGGCGGTTGCGGAAGTGCTCGCCTTTGTGTACCGCACAGAGCGTAAAATGTAAGAGAAGAGGAATTACAACATGAAACTTAAGGATATGTCAGTACTTATAGCAGTTATATTAGTGATCGTCATGCTGATCATCCCATTGCCGGATTGGCTTCTCAGCGTTCTGATCCTGACGAATATCTCGCTTGCTTTGATCGTCATTCTGGTGGCGATGAATACGGAGGAAGCGTTGCAATTCTCAATCTTCCCAACCCTCTTACTTTTGCTTACGCTATTCAGGCTGGCATTGAATATATCGACTACGAGAGCAATCCTTTCAGAAGGCCATGCCGGGGGTGTAGTAGAGACTTTCGGCAGCTTTGTAATCGGTGATAATCCGCTTGTCGGTTTTGTTGTTTTCATCATTTTGGTTATCATCCAATTCCTGGTCATCACAAAAGGGTCGGAGCGGGTATCTGAAGTAGCAGCCCGGTTCACACTTGATGCAATGCCAGGTAAGCAGATGAGTATAGATGCCGATTTGAATGCTGGCATGA
The DNA here is from genome assembly GCF_002272135.1 of Virgibacillus sp. 7505. Classification (GTDB taxonomy): domain Bacteria; phylum Bacillota; class Bacilli; order Bacillales; family Amphibacillaceae; genus Terribacillus. The sequence continues at coordinate 76,002 of NZ_NPBF01000022.1, forward strand.
TATCAGATGTAGAAGCTAAAAAGCGCCGTGAAAAAGTGGAAAATGAAGCGGATTTCTATGGAGCGATGGATGGTGCAAGTAAATTCGTTAAAGGTGATGCTATTGCCGGAATCATTATTGTATTAATCAATATCGTATTCGGATTGATTATCGGGATGATGCAAATGGGCATGACCTTCCAGGATGCTATTAATACGTTTATGCGACTTACTATCGGTGATGGACTGGTCACACAAATACCGGCTATCTTGATTTCTACTGCAACAGGTATCGTGGTGACACGCGTAGCTTCGGAAGGGAACCTGGGCAGTGATGTTACAAAGCAGCTCTTCCGATACCCAAGTTTGTTATATATTGCGGCAGGGACAATCTTCATGCTCGGCTTGACACCGATCAACTTTTTCCTGACAACAACGATTGCTGCCATACTTGCCGGATCTGGTTACTTCTTGTCCAGGATTCAGAAAAAGCAGGAGACAGTGGCAGAAGTCACAGAGGAAGTGCAAGAGGAAGCGACAATGAAGTCTTCGGACAATGTTGTGAATCTATTAAGCATGGATCCTATCGAATTCGAATTTGGTTATGCGCTCATACCGCTGGCGGATACGAATCAAGGAGGCGACTTGCTTGATAGAATTGTCATGATACGCAAACAGCTGGCAATCGAGCTTGGTATCGTTATTCCGGTTGTACGGATACGCGATAATATTCAGCTTGGCCCGAATGAATACCGTTTGAAGATAAAAGGAAATGAAGTAGCAGCTGGTGAAGTGCTGCTGGATCATTACTTAGCAATGAGTCCAGGTGTGGAAGATGATGGTCTGGATGGAATTGAAACACTCGAACCAGCTTTCGGCTTGCCTGCTAAATGGATCAGCGAGGACACGAAGGATGATGCGGAGCTTTCAGGCTACACGGTAGTTGATCCTCCTTCCGTCGTATCTACTCATCTTACGGAAACAATTAAGCGCCATGCGCATGAACTGCTCGGCAGACAGGAAACAAAGCAGCTTATCGATCACTTAAAGGAATCGTACCCAATATTGGCAGAAGAAGTAACACCGGATCCGCTTTCAGTTGGAGACGTACAAAAGGTACTGGCAAAGCTACTGCGTGAGCATGTATCGGTTAGAAATCTGCCGGTTATATTCGAAACACTCGCTGACTTCGGCAGGATGACGACGGATACAGATTTGTTAGCGGAATATGCACGCCAAGCACTTGCACCGCAAATAACGAAGCAATATGTACAGAATAGTCAGCCGCTGCAGGTCATTACCGTATCCGGAGCTGTTGAAAAGGTCATAGCAGATCATATCCAGCAAACAGAGCATGGAAATTATTTGTCACTGGATCCTGAATCTCAGCAGAAAATCGTACAGTCAGTTATGGAACAAGCAGAACGTTTGTCTTTACGGGAAGAAACAGTAATTGTGTTGTGCTCTCCTACAATCCGGATGTACATGCGACAGCTGCTCGATCGCAGTCTGCCGCATGCAGTCGTTCTGTCCTACAACGAATTGGATAATACAACAGAAATCAGGAGTGTCGGGATGGTGAATGTCGCATGAAAATGAAGAAATATACAGCTGCCACAATGCCCGAAGCAATGATTCAGATAAGACGTGAATTAGGTAAGGATGCAGTCATCCTACGAACAAAAGAACTGACAAGCGGCGGATTTCTCGGACTATTTAAAAAGAAACGGATTGAAGTCATTGCGGCTTTGGACAAGCAGGATGTGGCCAGCAGCGCTCGCACAGTGCCACCAGTTATTACATCTGCGGTGTCTCTTGAGAAGAAAGAGACAAATCAAGCAGAAACAGATTTTTCAGCTGAAATAGCAGATCTTAAAAAGGAATTAAGGTCTGTGCTTACTAACCAGACCCGACATTATGCCCTGCCATTGCAAGGATTGTATGATCGACTGCTTCATAACGAGGTTCATCCACAGATCGCTTCTGGTCTTATGGAACGCCTCTTGGAAGATGCTGTGAATGAGGATGAGGAACAAAGACTGCTTGATACGCTTATAAAGCGATTTGATAAGGTGCAGCAGCCCGCACGATTCGAAAAGAAATTTATACATCTTGTAGGTCCGACTGGTGTTGGTAAGACGACAACGATTGCAAAGCTTGCGGCAAAAAGCGCTTTAGTCGATAAAAAAAGGGTTGCTTTTATTACGACTGACACGTATAGAATTGCCGCAATCGATCAGCTGCGAACATACGCCAAAATACTGGAAGTTCCGCTTGAAGTTGCATATACGCTTGAAGATTATCAAGCTGCCAGGGAAAAGCTAGCAGATTATGATGTGGTATTCGTCGATACAGCAGGGAGAAACTTCAAAGATTCCGCCTTTGTAAAAGAGCTTGAGCAAACGCTTGATTTGCAGAATGAAGCGGAAACGTATTTAACTTTGTCCATAACGACAAGAGCCAGCGATCTTTCGGAGATTTACGAACAGTTTGCCCACCTGCCGATCAAGCAGTTCATTTTCACTAAATTAGATGAAGCGAGCCGTTACGGAGGTATCCTGAATTTGGTACAGCAAGCACATATTGGTGTGGCGTATCTAACCCACGGACAGGATGTACCGGATGATATTATCACACCATCCGCGTCTTACTTGGCAAAACGTGTAATGGAGGCGACAGCCCGTGCATGATCAAGCAGCTAAACTCCGGGCAAGTGTTCAGCGCACTTCACTTGGAAGAACCATAGCTGTTGCCAGCGGAAAAGGCGGAGTAGGCAAATCGAATTTCGCTCTTAACTTTTCGTTAGCCTTAAGCAAGCTTGGAAAATCAGTCTTGCTTATCGACTTGGATTTAGGAATGGGGAACATCGAGATATTGCTTGGCAAATCGGCCAAGCATTCCTTTGTGGAAATGATTCAAAACCGTTTAAAACTGGAACAAATTGTCGAAGCAGGACCTGATAATCTTGACTTCATTGCTGCTGGTGCAGCGATGAATGAACTCTTTCATATGGATGGTGCCGGATTCGCCCATTTTCAAAAAGAGTTTGAAAGAGCACAGCAAATCTATGACTTTGTGTTCCTGGATATGGGGGCTGGATTAACAGAAGAAAGTGCATCGTTCATCTTGGCCGCGGATGAAAGTATCGTTGTAACGACAACTGAACCGACTAGCATGATGGATGCATATGCCCTGATAAAACATATCAAACAGCGCGATGCTGAGCTGCCGATGCACCTGCTTGTAAATCGTGCAATCGACAAGCGCGAGGGACAGGATACAGCAGCTCGGATGAAGGAAGTAATACAGACATTTCTTCATACCGAGATAATGCTATTAGGTATCCTGCCGGAAGATAAACAGGTTCCAAAGTCGGTAAAAATGCAGGAGCCATTCCTAAATCACAAGGATACAAAAGCGGGTCCAGTCATTAAGCGGCTTGCAGCCAGCTATCTGAAGCCTGCAGCAGAATCAACAGCTATAGAAAGAACATCGTTTATTGGCAGATTGAAAGATATATGGATGGGAGGAACTCGTAATGGGAAAGATCCGCGTTTTGGTCGTTGATGATTCCGCTTTTATGCGGAAAATCATTTCGGATTTACTGAGCAGTGATGATCGCTTGGAAGTTATCGGAACAGCACGCAATGGCAAGGATGGCCTGGACCAAATCAGCCAACTGAAACCAGATGTAGTAACGATGGATGTGGAAATGCCGATCATGAACGGACTGGATGCGCTGAAGCAAATCATGCTGAAGCACCCTCTGCCGGTTGTCATGCTCTCCAGCTTGACGAAGCAAGGTGCAGATATGACCATTCATGCCATGTCGCTCGGTGCAGTTGATTTCATTGCAAAACCGTCTGGTTCCATATCTTTGGACCTGGATAAAGTGCGGGACGAACTAGTCGTCAAAGTCGTGGCAGCAGCTTCCTCTCGTCTATCAATCAGGGAACAAGTAAAAGCTGCTGAGGTTAAAGTTTTCGCAAAGGCTCCCGAGAAGAAACGGGCGGATCGCAATTTGATAGCGATTGGTACTTCTACTGGAGGTCCAAGAGCTCTGCAGGAAGTAATCGGAAAACTGCCCGCTGCACTGGCTGCTCCTGTTGTTGTCGTTCAACATATGCCAGTAGGATTCACGAAGTCCCTGGCAGAAAGGCTGGATAGTCTCAGTGCAATAAAAGTCAAGGAAGCCGAACAAAATGAAACTTTAAAAAACGGCGTGGTTTATATCGCGCCAGGCGGACATCATCTTACGATTGGCCAGGCAGATAGCAGACTTATTGCCAAACTGACATTGGAAGACCCTGTGAAGGGGCATCGGCCTTCTGTAGACAGAATGTTCGAATCTATCAGCAGTTTGGAAAATGTGGATGTATGTACCGTTATTATGACAGGAATGGGAGCGGATGGAACCGAGGGGCTGCGAAAAATCAAGAATAGACAGCCATCTGTCTACAGCATCGGTGAATCGGCAGAGTCTTGTGTTGTTTACGGTATGCCGAGAGCGGCAGCTGAGGCCGGACTGTTGCATCATGTTTGTCCAGTCCAGTCAATCGCCTCGGCAATCCAGCAGAGAATCAATCTATTAGAGGGGGTCAACAAATGGAAGTAGATCAGTATTTAGGTGTATTCATCGAAGAAAGCAAAGAACATCTTCAAGCTTTGAATCAGCATTTGCTAGAACTTGAAAAACAGCCGGAAGATATTGGAGTAGTCAATGAAATTTTCCGTTCCGCTCATACGCTGAAAGGCATGTCGGCTACGATGGGTTATCAGGATTTAGCCAATTTGACGCATCAAATGGAAAACGTACTAGATGCAATTCGTAATCATCAGATTAAAATCAACCCAGAGATTCTTGATGTGGTTTTTGAGGCTGTAGATAGTCTGGAAGAGATGGTCCTGGATATTGAATCCGGTGGAGCAGGAACAAAAGAGGTAAGTGAGTTGGTCAGCCAGCTTGCGGCAATTGAATCTGGCGAAGCACCGCTTCAGGTAGCTGCAGCAGTTGCAGAGGAAAAGGTTAGTGATACCTCAGGTCTTATTCTGGATGAATTCGAGCTGTCTGTATTACGGGAAAGCGAAGAAAAAGGATTCCAAACCTTCTATACAAAAGTTACGTTACGTGAAGATTGTATGCTGAAGGCTGCCCGGGTTTACATGGTATTCGAAGTACTTGAATCTTTGGGAGAAGTAGTCAAGAGCAATCCGGAGGTTTCCCAGCTTGAGGATGAAGCATTCGACCTGACGTTTGAAGTGTTACTCGTGACAAAAGAGAAGAAAGAACTTATCGAGGAGAAGGTCCTGAAAGTATCTGAGATAGATGCTGTCTCCATCCAAAACTTTTTCGTCGATACATATAAGCACGCACAGGATGAAGGAAAAGAAGAAGTAACTGCTTCTGTGCATGAAGAAAAGGTACAAGAAACAACAAATGAGAAAAAAGCCCAACAAAGCAACAAGACGATTCGTGTGAATATTGAACGCCTGGATATTCTGATGAATCTGTTTGAAGAGCTAGTCATAGATCGCGGCAGACTTGAACAGATTGCCGAGGATGTGAAGCATCCAGAACTGCACGAGACAGTTGAGCGGATGGCTAGAATCTCTGGTGACCTTCAAAGTATCGTACTGACTATGCGGATGGTTTCGATTGATCAAGTATTCAACCGCTTCCCGCGTATGGTAAGGCAGCTTGCAAAAGATCTTGGCAAGAAAATTGATCTGCAGATCGAAGGCGCTGAAACAGAGCTTGACCGTACAGTAATCGACGAAATTGGTGACCCGCTTGTACATTTGATTCGCAACAGTCTGGATCATGGCGTGGAAACTCCGGAAGTAAGACGTGAGCTAGGCAAGCCAGAAACAGGAACAATCAAACTGAAAGCCTACCATTCCGGAAATCATGTTTTTATTGATATTACCGACGATGGTGCAGGAATTAACCGGAAGAAAGTTACGGAAAAAGCAATTAAAAATGGTCTTATCACAAAAGAACAAGCAGCAATCATGACTGATAATCAAGTATTCGGCTTGATCATGCAGAGCGGCTTTTCAACAGCTGACACCATTTCTGATATTTCAGGTCGCGGTGTTGGTTTGGATGTTGTCCGCAATACGATCGAATCACTTGGCGGTACTATTACAATCAATTCCGAAGAAGGAAAAGGATCAGTATTCAGCATAGAATTGCCGCTTACATTATCAATTATCAGTGTCTTGCTTGTTGAGATCCAAAAAGAGAAATATGCTGTTCCGCTATCTTCTATCATCGAAACAGCAATTATTCCGAAAGCGGATATCATGTATGTCCATAATCAAGCAGTAATCGATTTCCGGGGCAGAGTCGTCCCTCTTGTTTCCTTGAAGGACGTTTTCCAAGTACCTGAAGTGAAAGAAGAGGCGGATCACTATTCTGTTGTCATCATTAAAAAAGGTGACAAATCAGCTGGATTGATTGTAGATGGATTTATCGGTCAGCAAGAAATCGTCCTTAAATCCTTAGGAAACTACCTGACTGAAATCTTTGCTATCTCTGGAGCTACCATCTTGGGAGATGGCCAAGTAGCACTTATCATCGACAGCAATGCGTTAATCAAATAAGGAGGGTTCATCATGGCAGAAGAAATCGTACAAGATGTAAAAGTTATTGTTTTTCAGTTGAAAAATGAAGAATATGCAGTACCTGTGACACAGGTTGGGTCTATCGAGAAGATGGAACATATTACGAGAGTCCCGAACACAGAAAGCTTTATCAAAGGTGTTATCAATATGCGCGGTGTTGTGACGCCGATCGTTGATTTGCGAAGCCGTCTCGGCCTTGAAGAGACACCGGTCGATGAAAATACAAGAATCATCATTGTGGATCTGGATGACACGTCAATCGGTTTGATTGTGGATGCAGCAAATGATGTAGTGGATATTCCAGTAGATAAAATAGAAGAGGCGCCGCAAGTCATTGGGGCGATCAACATTGATTACATCGACGGGGTAGTGAAACTTGAGGACAGACTTGTCATTTTACTTGATCTTCGAAAAGTCTTGAAATTCCATGAAATCGAAGCAATCAAGTCCATCGAAAGCTGATGTATGATCTTCGCTATATAACGGAAGATCAGCTGGATGCTTTAAAAGAAGCAGGAAACATTGGTGCAGGGAATGCAGCTACAGCGCTTTCTACTTTGCTCCGCCAAGACATCGATATGAAAGTGCCAGCTGTCCGAATCTGTCACTTTAATGAATTGATTGAATCGATTGGCGGAGCTGAGCAGCCGCTGGCAGCTATCTATCTCAGGGTTCAGGGAGATGCGCCAGGAAATATGTTCTTCTTGCTCCAGCCAGCTGAAGCAGAGTTATTCGTTCATTATATAACGGGGAATGAGAGCTTTTCATGGTCCAGCACGACTCATGATGACATAAACCTTTCCGCTTTGCATGAAATGGGAAACATACTCGCTGGAAGCTATCTATCTGCGATTAGCGACTTCGCCAAAGTGAATATGCAGCCTTCAGTTCCACAAATCAGTGTCGATATGGGAGGCGCTATTTTAGCGAATGGTTTAATTGAGATAGCTCAGGAAAGCGATTATACCGTGGTTATCGACACGGTCATCTCACTGAGCGATCCGAATGAGCAGCAGCACATGGTTGAGGGGAAATTTCTGCTGCTATTGGATCCAGATGCATTCGGTCATTTATTCCATGCTTTAGGAGTAGAGGCAGATGACTGAGGCCGAAATCTTGCATGTCGGGATAGCTGATGCAAAAATCGCTTCCTATCCGCAGCATCTTCGGACAGCAGGACTTGGATCCTGTGTCGGTGTTGTCGTTTACGATAAGCAAAGAGGAATTGCTGGCTTGGCGCATGTCATGCTCCCAGACTCCAGTTTAGCTAAACAGACTCAGATGAACCGCAACAAATATGCAGATACAGCTATGGACGACCTGATTGCCAATCTGCTGCGCCAAGGCGGAAGCAGGAGTCGCTTTAAAGCGAAGCTTGCAGGCGGAGCCCAGATGTTCTCCTTCATGTCCAGTGACGAGAAAATGCGAATTGGTCCTCGTAATATCGAAGCGGTGGAACAGAAGCTGCGGGAATACCGCATCCCTATCGAAAGCAAGGATGTCGGGGGCAGCAATGGACGCACGATTGAATTTAATACAGATACATGTGGTTTGAGGATTAAAACAGTTAGCAAAGAGGAAGAGATCATATAATGGAGCAGCTTCATTCTTATGACGTAACAGCAAACAAAGGAGGGAGTTTCATGATCAATTATGGATCAGAAACAGAACAGCAGTATTGGAACAGCTGGTTTTATAAAAAAGACAGCGATGCTGCCAATGAATTGATGCGAATGTATATGCATGTAGTCGATTACCATACGCAGCGCATCGCTGCGCACCTTCCCTCCAGTGTGAGCAGAGATGATGTCAGAAGCTTCGGTTATACAGGATTGTATGATGCTTTACAGAAGTTCGAGCCAAGCCGGGATTTCAAATTTGAAACATATGCTTCCTTCCGTGTAAGAGGGGCAATAATGGACGGTCTGCGGAAGGAAGATTGGCTTCCGAGAACCGTACGTGATAAAGTGAAGAAAATAGAAGCTGCTGCCAGTAAGCTCGAACAAATGCTGGAACGGAAACCGACCAGTGGGGAGATTGCGAAACAGACGGGCTTAAGCCGTGAGGAAGTAGAAGAAGCGGTGCGGGATGCACTGTTCTCAAATGTTCTTTCCATGGATGATAAACCTGCACGGCCCAAGCAAGACACCCAGGAAACAAGCTATGTCCTTCCTGATCTCAAGACCCCTCAGCCTGAAGATGCAGTGCTGCAGAAGGAGCTTGTTCTGCAGCTGACAGACAGCATCAAGCAGCTGAATCAGCATGAACAGCTTGTTATCAGTCTATTCTATAAGGAAGAATTAACGTTTACAGAAATCGGGCACATACTGGAATTGACAACATCACGAATATCGCAGATTCACAAACGTGCAATATTCAAATTACGGGAATCACTAGCCAAGCTTTCAGCGATCAGCTGAAAGCTATTTCCCTATTTTATAGAAAGAAGGTTTTTCATGCTAACACTACTTGTCTGTGCCAGTCTTCTCCTTCATGTACTGACCTTCATTGCTATCCGCGCGTTGCAATCAAACATACAGCAGCAGGAAACCCGCCATCAGACGGATAAACAAGCGTATGAAGCGATGTTAGGCTCCATACTTGATGAATTGAAAGAAGAAAATGACCGGCTTCTTCTAGCTGACTCACAGCCACGGGAAGTCAATACGAAAAAAAACATGGCGGAGATAATCAACGAACCTTCTCCTGCTTCAGAAGAAGATACACCTTCTGTTTCCGATTACACCCCTCCCCAGCCAGCAGAGGAGGAAGACCAAGTATCCATGTCCAATCTCGGACGTGTCTTGCAGCTTCATGACCAGGGACTGGATTCTACAGAGATTGCAAAACAGCTCGGAATGGGGAAGACAGAAGTAGAATTGATTCTGCTGATGAAGAAAAATGGTGAAAATAGCAGAAAAAGTTGAGAAAGTACAAAAACATGTCTAAGATGCTTGATTGATGGTAATAGCTGTGCTATATTTATTTTTGGTGTTAATACACACGTCTGCCGATTTTTACGGGAGGTGCTGACAAGTTGTCAGTTCCCGATAAAAGATGAAGCAGTCGGAGGAGAAAAAACCATTAGGAGGAAACACTATGTCAGTCATTTCAATGAAACAATTGCTTGAAGCTGGTGTTCATTTCGGTCACCAGACTCGCCGTTGGAACCCGAAAATGAAGAAATATATCTTCACTGAGCGTAACGGCATCTACATCATCGACCTTCAGAAAACTGTGAAGAAAGTCGACGAAGCTTACAACTACGTGAAAGAACTTGCTGCTGATGGCGGTACAATTCTATTCGTAGGTACGAAAAAACAAGCACAGGAATCTGTGAAAGAAGAAGCGATCCGTTCTGGTCAGTACTTCGTTAACCAACGTTGGTTGGGCGGTACGCTTACTAACTTCCAGACAATCCGCAAACGTATCAACCGTTTGAAATCCATCGAGCGCATGGAAGAAGACGGTACTTTCGAAGTACTTCCTAAAAAAGAAGTAGTAGGTTTGCTTAAAGAAAAAGAACGTCTTGTTAAATTCCTTGGCGGTATCAAAGACATGGAAAGAATTCCTGACGCTCTATTCGTTATCGACCCACGCAAAGAAAGAATCGCAATTGCAGAAGCTCACAAATTGAACATTCCAATCATCGGTATCGTTGATACTAACTGTGATCCGGATGAGATCGATTACGTGATCCCTGCGAATGACGACGCTATCCGCGCTGTCAAATTGCTTACTTCCAAAATGGCTGACGCTATCCTGGAATCCAAGCAAGGTGAAGAATTGGAAGATCAAGAAGCTCCAGCTGAAGAAGCTACAGAAGCTGTAAGCGAGTAATGGATGAAGGGTGATAAGGGGGGACCTTTTATCACCCTTTTTTCAAGAAATAAATTGTCCAAACCCTTAAGGAGGCATTTACGATGGCAATCACGGCACAAATGGTAAAAGAATTGCGCGAAAAAACTGGCGCAGGTATGATGGATTGTAAAAAAGCTTTGACACAAACAGATGGTGACATGGAGAAAGCAATTGATTACCTTCGCGAGAACGGTATTGCGAAAGCAGCTAAAAAAGCAGATCGTATCGCTGCTGAAGGTTTGACTTTCATCGCTACAGAAGGCAATCATGCTGTATTGCTTGAAGTGAACTGTGAAACTGACTTCGTTACTAAAAACGATCAGTTCAAAACACTTTTGAACGATCTTGCTCAACATATCCTTACTAACAAACCAGCTAGCGTAGAAGAAGCTTCAGAACAAAAAATCAACGCTGACCAAACTGTTGGTGAATACATCAATGCTGCTATCGCGAAAATCGGTGAAAAGATTTCCCTTCGCCGCTTTGCACTAGTAAGCAAAGAAGACAACCAAGCTTTCGGCGCATATACACATGGCGGCGGACGCATCGGTGTATTGGCATTGCTTGATGGCACAACTGATGCAGAGCTTGGTAAAGATGTTGCAATGCACATCGCTGCGGTAAACCCTCGTTACGTTTCCCGTGATGCAGTGGCTGCTGATGAAGTAGAACGCGAGCGCGAAGTATTGAAAACACAAGCTCTTAACGAAGGCAAGCCAGAAAACATCGTTGAAAAGATGGTAGAAGGCCGTCTTGGCAAATTCTTCGAGGAGATCTGCTTGCTTGAGCAAAGCTTCATCAAAGATCCAGATCAAAAAGTGAAGAAATACGTATCCGACAAAGGTGCTTCTGTAGTTAACTTTGTTCGTTATGAAGTGGGCGAAGGTATGGAAAAACGTGAAGATAACTTCGTTGACGAAGTAATGAGCCAAGTTAAAAAATAAGTACGACAAAAGAGGGGACACTTGGTGTTCCCTTTTTTACAAAATACATACCTTTGGAGGCAATGATGACAACAGCACGCTACAAACGAATCGTATTGAAACTAAGTGGAGAAGCATTAAGCGGCCAAGTCGGCTATGGTATTGAACCTTCCGTCATCCGTTCCATCGCGGAACAAGTAAAAGAAGTAGCCGAAATGGGAGTAGAAGTTGCAGTCGTCGTAGGCGGCGGTAACATCTGGCGCGGAAAAGTCGGCAGCGAAATGGGAATGGACCGTGCAAATGCTGACTATATGGGTATGCTGGCAACAGTGATGAACTCACTAGCGTTACAGGATAGCTTGGAGAACCTAGGTATTCCCACAAGAGTGCAGACATCTATTGAAATGCGCCAGGTAGCTGAGCCTTACATTCGACGCAAGGCGATTCGTCACCTTGAAAAAAATCGTGTCGTCATCTTTGCAGCTGGTACAGGAAACCCTTACTTCTCGACTGATACGACAGCAGCCTTAAGAGCAGCTGAGATCGAGGCGGAAGTAATCCTGATGGCAAAGAACAATGTTGATGGCGTGTACAATGCAGATCCTAAATTGGTAGCAGACGCTGTGAAGTATGACTCCCTGACTTATTTGGATGTCCTGAATGAAGGACTTGGAGTCATGGATGCGACAGCTTCCTCTCTATGTATGGATAATGATATCCCGCTACTTGTGTTCTCTATCAGCGAAAAAGGAAACATTAAAAGAGCAGTTTCCGGTGAGAATATCGGAACAATTATAAGGGGGAATAAATAATGTCAACAGCAATCATTTCTGATGCAAAAAGCAAAATGGCACATGCAGTACAGGCTTTCTCCAGACAGCTGGCGACTGTACGTGCAGGACGTGCGAATCCTTCTCTTTTGGATAGTGTATATGCAGATTATTATGGTGCTACCACACCATTGAACCAGTTAGCAAGTATCACTGCTCCAGAAGCGCGTATGCTTGTTATCACACCTTACGATAAAACGGCAATCTCCGATATCGAGAAAGCTATCCAAAAGGCTGATCTTGGACTATCTCCTTCCAGTGACGGTAATGTAATCCGTCTCAGCATCCCTGCTCTGACAGAAGAGCGACGCAAGGATTTAGTGAAAGTCGTTTCTAAATACCTGGAAGAGGCGAAAGTTCAAATCCGTAATATTCGCCGTGACAGCAACGATCAGTTGAAGAAAGCTGAAAAGAATAAAGAGATCACAGCGGATGATTTGAAAGGCTTCCAGGATGAAGTGCAGACGGAAACGGATAAGCACATCAGCCAGCTTGAAGGTCTTGCAAAAGACAAAGAAAAAGAAATAATGGAAGTTTGACCCTTAACCATGTAAAATAAGTACTACAAGACCCTCTTGCTAAAGGGGGTTTTTGCTCTTTTTGTGACATACAAGAGCAGTACTGCACAGGGCGCCTCTGGCTCTTTTCAGTCAGCAGAGAAAATAGCCCAATGGAGGATTCAAAATGATTAAACTTCCTTTTTTCAATAGGAAAAGAAGAATAGAGTTACAGCCGTCGACACTGAAGCTTGAGAATATCCCGGAACATGTGGCCATTATCATGGATGGAAATGGACGCTGGGCGAAAAAGCGCGGACTTCCCCGGATTGCTGGACACAAGGAAGGGATGACAACTGTCCGGCGGATTGTAAAGGCTGCAAACAGGATCGATGTGAAGGTACTTACACTATATGCCTTTTCCAAAGAAAACTGGAAACGGCCGCAGGCGGAAGTGGACTTTTTGATGAAGCTACCAAAGGAGTTTCTTACAACTTACTTGCCTGAGCTTATCGAAGAGAACGTTAAAGTACAGACTATCGGAGATCTGGACGGTTTACCTTCCTTCACTAGGGAAGCAGTCAAGGAAGCGATGGAGCAGACGAAGCACAATGACGGTCTTATCCTTAACTTCGCATTGAATTATGGCGGACGGTATGAGCTTGTTCATGCTGTGCAAAATATGATGCAGGATGTATCTGACAAGAAGCTGCAAATGGAAGATATCGATGAGTCATGTATCTCCCGCTATTTATATACTGAAAAATTAGCAGACCCGGATTTGATAATCCGTACAAGCGGCGAGCATCGGTTAAGCAATTTTCTGCTTTGGCAGAGCGCTTATTCAGAGCTATGGTTCACGGAAGTATTGTGGCCTGATTTCGATGAATTGCTGTTCGAACAGGCAGTCAGTGATTTCCAGAACAGAAAACGGCGCTATGGCGGTATTTGAGGTGAATATTAAACAATGAAGCAACGATTGATCACGGCGGTTATTGCAGGCATATTCTTCATGATATTTGTATTGCTTGGCGGGGCATGGTTCGAAGCGTTCATTTATTTGATCGCGACCATAGCCTTCATCGAGCTGCTGCGTATGCGCAAAATCGCGAAATATAAAGTACCATCCATCGTGAGTGTGCTCCTGCTATGGGGCCTTTTAGCCCCGGATTTGGGCATGATCAACACCATGTTCGATTTACATATCAATAAAACGGACATCCTTTTATTCTCCGTTATCCTTCTCTTGAGCTATACGGTACTGGCAAAGAACCGATTCACTTTCGAAGATGCAGGCTTCCTGCTGATTACAGTAGTGTATATCGGTTTTGGCTTCCTCTATTTCATTATTACGAGGAATGCTCCAAATGAAATTATCGGAGATCATATTGTTACCGGATTGTCCAAGTTCATATTTGTCTTGGTTGTCATTTGGGCAACTGATTCAGGAGCTTATTTCTTCGGAAAAGCTTTCGGTAAACATAAGCTATGGCCTACTATCAGTCCGAACAAAACAATTGAGGGAGGCATAGGCGGCCTCGTGCTCGGCTGTATAGCAGGAATTGTATTCCAGTTTATTTCCCCTGTAAGCAGCTCCCTTTTAATTGTGGCGGGTGTATGTATCCTGATTGCTGTCTTCGGGCAGCTTGGAGATATGGTCGAATCTGCTTTCAAACGTCATTATCTTGTAAAAGATTCTGGGAAAATCCTGCCGGGACACGGCGGAATTTTGGATCGTTTCGATAGTATGATTTTTGTTTTCCCAATCCTGCATTTAATTCAATTCATTTAATAGAGTATAAAGAGGAGCGTGTCCGATGAAAACAATCGCATTATTAGGTGCAACCGGTTCGATCGGTCTGCAGACATTGGATGTCATCCGCAACCATCCGGAGGCATTTCGGCTGCACAGTATGGCATTTGGCCGTAACATTGAAAAAGCGATGCCGCTTATCAAGGAATTCGAGCCTGCTGTAGTAGTTGTACAGGATGAACAGACCAAAGAGAAGCTTCATCAGACACTTCCGAATGCAGAAATACTGGTTGGTTCCGCTGGAATGGTAGCAATCTCATCAGCAGGTGAAGTGGATGTGGTCGTAAATGCAGTCCTTGGCAGTATCGGACTGGAAGCGACGCTCGAAGCAATCCGTGCCAAGAAGCAAGTCGCATTCGCGAATAAGGAGACGCTTGTGTCAGCCGGACACCTTGTCATGGCTGAAGCAAAGAAACATGGTGTCAATCTGCTTCCGGTAGATAGTGAGCATGCTGCAATATTCCAATGTCTGAATGGAGAGAAGCTTGAGGATGTGAATAAGCTGATCATTACTGCTTCTGGTGGCAGTTTCCGTGATAAAACAAGAGATGAGCTCAAGCATGTAACATTGGAGGACGCTCTGCGCCATCCGAACTGGAGCATGGGACAAAAAATAACCATCGATTCCGCAACAATGATGAACAAGGGCTTGGAAGTCATCGAAGCACATTGGCTATTCGGTATCGATTATGATGATATCGAGGTTGTCCAGCACCGCGAGAGTATCATCCATTCCATGGTAGAGTACAAGGATTACAGTGTCATCGCCCAGCTTGGTACACCTGATATGCGGGTTCCGATCCAGTACGCCCTTACCTACCCTGAAAGACTTGATTTAGCAGTTTCAAAAAGGTTAAACTTAGTGGAAATAGGCAAACTCCACTTTGAAGAAATGAGTATGGAACGATTCCCTTGTTTGCGTATGGCATACGAAGCAGGCAGAGCCGGCGGCACTGCTACTACCGTATTGAATGCTGCAAATGAGGAGGCTGTGGCCTTGTTTCTTGCGGGAAAGATCTCTTTCCTGACAATCGAGGATTATGTAGCACGCGCATTAGATGCACATGCCTATGAATCTTTCCCTTCTTTGGAAACAATCATGGAAACAGATCGTCTCACGCGGAGTCAAGTGAGGTCCTATATCCAATAAAGGCAGGTGCCCATTGTGACAACTATTATTGCGTTTATCCTAGTGTTCGGACTGCTCGTTTTCGTGCACGAACTCGGACATTTGATTTTTGCGAAGCGAGCTGGCATGCTAGCTCGTGAATTCGCCATCGGTTTTGGACCGAAGATCTTTTCCTGGATGAAGAATGAGACACTTTACACAATCAGACTTCTCCCGATTGGGGGATATGTCCGCGTTGCCGGTGAAGATCCGGAGATCGTGGAATTAAAGCCTGGTCATCATATCGGTCTAGAATTCAATGACAAACAGGAAGTAACGAAGATTATCGTCAATAATAAATCCAAGCATCCGTATGCACGTGTCATTGAAGTTGAAAGTGCGGATTTGGACCATAACCTAATGATATATGGTTATGAAATAGGGGAGGAAGAACGACTGTCTTTCCCTGTCCATGAAAAGGCTATGTACGTGATGGACGAGACAGAAACACAAATCGCTCCGTATAACCGCCAATTCGCTTCAAAGAACAAGCGCCAGCGGGCGATGCAATTGTTTGCCGGTCCAATGATGAATTTCCTGCTCGCACTTGTGCTGTTTTTCATCCTGGCCCTGATACAGGGGGTGCCAGCTGATAATGCAGCTGTAGGTACTGTTCAAGACGGTTCTGCAGCACAAGAAGCTGGAATCCGATCAGGTGATGAAATTACAGCAATCGATGGTACACCTGTACAAACTTGGGAAGAATTCACGACTATTGTTCGAGAGAACCCTGAAAAAGAGCTTGAGGCAACAATCGTACGGGACGGCCAGGAACAGCAGCTGATGATGACTCCTGCACTTGTGGAAAATGGCGACCAAAAAATTGGTCAGATCGGTGTAACACTCGCAATGGAGAAGAGTTTCTTAGGAGCGATTCCTTATACTTTCCAGCAAACATGGGAATTCGGAACGATGATCATCACCAATTTGGGACAGCTCATAACTGGTCAGCTTAGTATCGATGCGCTTTCCGGCCCAGTTGGTATATATGATGCGACAGATCAAGTAGTAAAAACGGGATTGATCAATTTGATCCAGTGGACAGCACTGCTCAGTGTCAATCTTGGTATCGTTAACCTCGTCCCGCTACCCGCACTTGACGGAGGACGTTTGTTGTTCATCGGTGTGGAAGCATTGAGAGGTAAGCCAGTTGAACCACAAAAAGAGGCAGTGGTCCATTTCATTGGGTTCGCTCTGCTTATGCTTTTGATGATCGTGGTCACCTGGAATGATATACAGCGGCTATTTTTATGATGCAGAGGTGGAAGAATGCGACAAAGTAAAACATTTATACCAACATTAAGAGAAGTTCCAGCAGATGCAGAGGCGATCAGCCATCAGCTGCTAGTCAAAGGCGGATATATCCGCCAGACTGCTTCTGGAATCTATAGCTATCTGCCGCTGGGCACAAGAGTGCTGCGAAAAGTGGAAGCGATCATCCGTGAGGAGTTGGATCGCACCGGAGCGAGCGAGATGCTCATGCCGGCACTTCAGCCTGCAGAGCTATGGAAAGAGACAGGTCGCTGGAAGGTTTACGGACCTGAACTGATGCGCATGCATGACCGAAACAATCGGGAATTCGCACTAGGTCCTACTCATGAGGAAGTAACGACTAGCTTAGTACGTGATGAATTGAACAGCTACAAGAAATTACCGCTTACGGTGTATCAGATCCAGACGAAGTACCGGGATGAACAGCGTCCTCGTTTCGGTCTATTGCGCGGCCGGGAATTTATCATGAAAGATGCATATAGTTTCCATGCGGACTACGAAAGTTTGGATGAAGCCTATGAGACTATCTCTGACGCTTATCATCGCATCTTTAAACGGGTAGGGTTGAATTTCCGAGCAGTAGTGGCTGACTCAGGTGCAATGGGCGGTAAGGATACGCACGAATTCATGGCACTTGCTTCTGTTGGAGAAGATACGATCGCCTTCAGTGATGTATCGGACTATGCTGCCAATATTGAAATGGCAGAAGTAATCGATCAAGGCCAAAAGCCTGATGCAGAACCACTTGCCCTTGAGAAGATTGAGACTCCTAACGTGAAGACAATGCAGCAAGTGGCTGATTATCTTGGTCACACGCTTGAAGAAGGTCTAAAAGCAGTTGTATTCAAAGTGGATGATCGTCTTGTCATGGTTATTTCACGCGGTGATCATGAAATTAACGACATTAAGGTAAAAAACCTTTACCAAGCACAGATTGTCGAACTTGCCGATGAAGCAGAAGTAAAAGAACTGCTTGGCGCCGGGTTTGGTTCTCTAGGTCCAATCAATGTGCATGAAGATATCGACGTTATTGCAGATAACGCTGTTAAATATGTAGCTAATGTAACTTGCGGAGCGAACGAAGATGGCTTCCATTTTAAAAATGTGAACCCAGAACGTGATTTCCAAGTAAAGCAATATGCTGATCTGCGTTTCATCCAAGCAGGTGATCCTTCTCCTGATGGCCAAGGCACAATCCAATTTGCAGAGGGTATCGAAGTAGGACAAGTATTTAAGCTTGGTGAATTCTATGCGGAAAAAATGCAGGCTAAATTCCTTGATGAACAAGGAAAAGCGCAGAACCTAATTATGGGATGTTATGGAATTGGTGTATCGCGTACACTTGCAGCGGCTGTCGAACAGCATAGCAGGGAAGGTGCGATTGTATGGCCTAAATCCATCAGTCCATTCCAAGTCCATCTGATCAGCCTTAACCCGAAAAAAGACGAACAGCGTGAATTGGCTGATCGACTATATGAAAGATTACTTGAAGCGGGCGTCGATGTGTTGTACGATGATCGTAAGGAACGAGCCGGTGTCAAATTCGCAGATAGCGATTTGATTGGTATTCCAGTTCGCATCACAGTAGGCAAACTTGCCGCTGATGGCCAAGTGGAAGTGAAGTTCCGTGATACAGAACAAGAAGCAGTTTCACATGAGAATGATTTGCTTGATCAAATAGCTGCTTACCTATAAAAATGTACAAGCCCTTGTCAATCCATTGACAGGGGCTTTCGCAAGACCGCAGTACCAGTAGCGGGGGAGGAGAAGTCACAATGAGTTTAAGCCGTAATGAGAAAATGGACATGCTCCTTGAGCAGATTCAGCTTGATACAGAAACTATCGAAGCTCATTTTAAAGAGAGTCAGCTGGAGAAACTGGAAGTCGATCCGAAAGAAAAGTCCTGGCACTTTCATTTTCAATTGGCAAATCTGCTGCCTCCAACCATATATAAAATATTCACTGCTAAGCTGACAGAAGCCTTCGCACACATTGCAGCTGTGAATTGGTCGATCCGATGTGTGACGAATACAGTGGAAGCTGAACACATCCAGGATTATTGGAAGGATTTTGTACTAACTTATCCAAAACTGTCACCTGCTTATAAGGATCTTGTCCAAACACAGGTTCCGGTAGTTAACGGTAATAAGATTATGTTAACTGCTAGGAATGAAGCAGAAGCTAGTGCCCTGAAAAAAAGACTTGAACCGGCATTTCAAACGTATTGTGAGAAAATCGGTGCAGGCCTTTACATGCTTACTGTTACCGTTCAAGAACAGAACATGGAAGAACTGACGAAATTCCGTGAGCAGAAAGCAATTGAAGATAGTCTTCTCGTCCAAAAGGCTATCAAGGATTCAGAAGACCGTGCGAAGAAGCAGGATGAGACTCCTCAAGGTCCTGTTATGATTGGTTATGCTATCAATGACGAAATCACACTCATGCGGGATATTCAGGATGAAGAACGTCGTATGGCTGTTCAAGGGTATGTTTTTGATGTGGACATTCGTGAATTGCGCTCTGGCCGTCACCTGCTCATCGCCAAAGTAACGGACTACACAGACAGTTTCCAAATCAAGATGTTCTCTAAGGGCAATGAAGATGCTGATAAATTCAAGCAGCTCAAAAAAGGTATGTGGATAAAAGCGCGCGGAAGCATCCAGACAGACAACTTCACAAATGAACTGACGATGATGGCAAATGACATCAACCAGATCACTGTCACGCTTCGCCGAGATGAAGCAGAAGAAGGGGAGAAGCGTGTCGAATTGCATGCGCACACGCTTATGAGCCAGATGGATGCTGTTACATCGGCCAGCCGTTTGATTGAAACAGCAGCCAGATTCGGACACGAAAGCATAGCGATCACGGATCACGCTGTCGTACAGAGTTATCCGGAAGCCTTTGCTGCTGGTAAGAAAAACAATGTAAAAGTAATCTATGGCTTGGAAGCCAACCTTGTCGACGATGGCGTTCCGATTGCATACAACAGCAAGGATATCAATTTGGAAAAAGCCACTTATATCGTATTCGACGTGGAGACGACAGGTCTTTCTGCTTCCTATGATAAGATAATCGAATTGGCTGCAGTGAAGTTCCATGATGGAGAAATTGTCGACCGCTTTGAACGGTTTGCTAATCCGCACCAAAAGCTAAGTCAGACGATTATCGATCTGACAGGCATAACGGATGATATGCTCGTTGATGCACCTGAAATCGAGGATGTACTGAATGATTTCAACGCCTGGATGGGCGACGATGTTCTAGTTGCCCATAACGCCAGCTTTGATATGGGATTTTTGAATCAAGGGTTCAAGCGAATTGGTTTGGAGAAGGCGTCGAATGCGGTTATTGATACATTGGAACTTGCCAGGTTCCTGTTTCCACAGCTGAAGAACCACCGTTTGAATACGCTATGTAAGTTCCTCGATATCGAATTGACACAGCATCACCGGGCAATTTACGATACGGAGGCTACTAGTTATCTGCTTTGGCGTTTATTAAAAGAAGCATTCAATAAAGAAATCATGAATCATAATCAGCTTAACAACTATATGGGGGAAGGAAATGCGTACCAGCGTTCCCGTCCCTACCACTGTACGATTTATGTTCAAAATGAAATCGGCTTAAAGAATATGTATAAGCTCGTCAGCATGTCGCATGTTGATTACTTCTACCGTGTTCCGAGAATTCCCCGTTCGAAGCTTGAACAGCATCGGGAGGGCTTGATCATCAGCTCTGGCTGTGACAAAGGTGAAGTGTTCGAGGCGATGATGCAAAAATCGAAGGAGGATGCAGCAGAAGCCGCAGCTTTCTATGATGTGATTGAAGTACAGCCCCCAGCCAACTATTACCATCTGATCGAGAAAGAGCTGGTGCAGAATGAAGCACATCTATTTGACATTCTTCGGAATCTTGTAGAGTTAGGCGAGGATCTGGATAAACCAGTTGTTGCGACAGGTAACGTGCACTATATCGAAGAGCATGAAAAACAGTACCGAAACATTCTGATCAAGACACAGAATGGTAACCCGCTCAGCAGGCAGACATTGCCGGATGTCCATTTCCGCACGACAGCTGAGATGTTGGCTTGCTTTGATTTCCTGCCTTCTGAAAAAGCGAAAGAGATCGTTGTGACGAACACGAAAAAAGTGTCTGACATGATGGAAGATGTTAAACCGGTAAAAGAAGATCTGTACACGCCTAATATCGATGGTGCAGAGGACGAGATGCGCCAGATGAGCTATGATCGTGCCCGCAGCATTTATGGCGATACATTACCGGAAATAGTCGAGAAACGAATCGAAAAGGAACTGAAAAGTATAATCGGCCACGGATTTGCCGTTATTTATCTTATTTCACACAAGCTAGTGAAGAAGTCTCTGGAAGACGGCTACTTGGTAGGATCACGTGGATCCGTCGGTTCGTCATTGATCGCGACGCTTACCGATATTACCGAAGTTAACCCGCTGCCGCCGCATTATGTATGCCCAAGCTGCAAGTATAACGAGTTCTTCAACGATGGGTCTGTCGCCAGCGGTTACGATTTGCCTGAGAAGAATTGTCCGTCATGCGGTGAATCTTTGAAGCGGGATGGACAGGATATTCCTTTCGAAACCTTCCTTGGTTTCAAAGGAGATAAAGTTCCCGATATCGATTTGAACTTCTCCGGTGCTTACCAGCCGCAAGCCCATAACTATACGAAAGTACTGTTTGGGGAAGACAAGGTATATCGTGCCGGTACAATCGGTACTGTAGCAGAAAAAACAGCCTATGGGTATGTGAAAGGCTATGCCAGCGATAATCAGCTTCATATCCGAAATGCGGAAGTGGACCGTCTCGTTCAAGGCTGTACTGGGGTGAAAAGGACAACCGGTCAGCATCCAGGTGGTATAATTGTTGTGCCGGATGACCAAGATATATATGACTTCACACCTATCCAGTTCCCTGCAGATGACCGCAATTCAGAATGGAAAACGACCCACTTCGATTTCCACTCGATTCATGATAATCTGCTGAAACTGGATATACTCGGACACGATGACCCGACCGTCATCCGTATGCTTCAGGATTTGTCCGGTATCGATCCAAAAACTATTCCGACAAATGATCCGGAAGTAATGAAGATTTTTTCCGGACCAGAAGCATTAGGTGTGACGGCAGAACAAATTATGTGTAAAACAGGTACACTCGGCGTGCCAGAGTTCGGAACGCGTTTTGTCCGACAGATGCTGGAGGATACGAATCCATCCACTTTTGCCGAGCTTGTCCAGATTTCCGGACTATCCCATGGTACAGATGTATGGCTAGGCAATGCCCAGGAATTGATCAACAGCGGCATTTGCACATTACCTGAAGTAATTGGCTGTCGTGATGACATCATGGTTTATCTGATGCACCGGGGTCTTGATTCATCGCTTGCGTTCAAGATCATGGAGTCTGTCCGAAAAGGGAAAGGGCTTCAGGATGAATGGATCGAAGAGATGAAGAAGAACAATGTACCGGATTGGTATATCGATTCATGTCTGAAAATCAAGTACATGTTCCCAAAAGCCCACGCAGCTGCATATGTTCTTATGGCTGTACGGATTGCCTACTTCAAGGTGCATCATCCGATTCTCTTCTATGCTGCGTACTTCAGTGTACGTGCTAGTGATTTCGAGCTTGATACGATGATCAAAGGACCAGAAGCAATCCGCCAGCGTATAAACGAAATCAACCAAAAGGGTCATGATGCTTCTCCAAAAGAGAAGAACCTTGTGACTGTACTGGAGCTATCCCTTGAAATGTGTGAGCGAGGCTTCCATTTCCAGCGGGTTGATTTGTACAAATCCAGTGCTACTGACTTTCTTGTTGACGGAGACAGCTTGATCCCGCCGTTCAATGCAATTGACGGACTAGGTACCAATGCTGCGCTCAATATCGTGAAAGTACGGGAAGATGGAGAGTTTCTGTCAAAAGAGGATTTACGTGAACGAAGCAGGATTAGTAAAACGGTATTGGAGTATATGGATCAGCATGGCTGTCTGGAAGGAATGGCCGACCAGAACCAGCTTTCGCTATTCTAACAGGATTCTTGCCTAAATAAGAAACTTGTGGTATATTATCCAATAGCGGTATTGATACGAACCAGATCAAGAGTGGGATTACCCACTCTTTTTCATACCCATGGATTCGGCATCAAGTTTGTAAGGGGAGCGCCTCTTCGTTTTTTGTAGCAAAAAGCACATGATAAACATTGTTCCCTTGCTTCCATTTCGGGCAAGGGTTTTCTATTGAGAGGCTACACCCTTACCCATTTAAAAGTAATATTCGCCTGAAAGCGTGCAGTAAAGGAGGAAGCATTTTGGCAGCCAATATAACGGAAGTTACGGAAAGCTATCTACAACCGATCGTGGAAGAGCTGCAGCTTGAGTTGGTTGATGTAGAATTCGTCAAGGAAGGCAAGAATTGGTTCCTGCGTGTTTATGTCGACAAAACGGAAGGCATCGATATCGAGGAATGCGCCATCGTCTCTGAGAAGTTGAGTGAAATCCTAGATGAGAATGACCCGGTTGATTTTCCGTACTTTCTGGAGGTTTCTTCGCCAGGAGCGGAAAGACCACTGAAAACGAAACAAGCAATCACAAAAAGCATCGGTAAGACTGTACATGTAAAGCTATATGAGCCGATCGATAACGAGAAAGAGTATCAAGGTACATTGAAGGCGTTCGAAGACGATGTATTGACATTGGAAGTCATGATCAAAGCGAGGAAAAAGGAAGTGTCCCTTCCATATGAGAAAATCGCGAAGGCACGTCTGGCTGTAACGTTTAACTAAAGGGGGATATACGAGTGAGCAGCGAGCTTTTTGATGCCATTACTTATTTGGAGAAAGAGAAAGGGATTAATAAAGACGTCCTGATCGAAGCGCTGGAAGCAGCCTTGATCTCCGCTTATAAAAAGAACTTCAAGTCTGCAACGAATGTTCGTGTTGATTTGAATGAAACAACTGGGTCCATGAAAGTTTTCGCCCGTAAGGATGTTGTCGAGGAAGTCGAGGACAGCCAGCAGCAAATGACACTGGATGAAGCTCGTGCTATCTCTGGTACGTACGATATCGGCGATGTCGTTGAAATCGAAGTGACACCGAAGGACTTCGGCCGTATTGCAGCGCAAGCAGCGAAGCAAGTCGTTACACAGCGTGTGCGTGAGGCAGAGCGCGGCGTCATCTTCAGCGAATATGCAGATCGGGAAGAAGATGTCATGACTGGTATCGTCTCCCGTAATGATCCAAGATTCATTTATGTGGACCTTGGCAAAATCGAAGCGAAATTGCCGGAAAGTGAACAGATGTCTACGGAAAAATATGAAATCCATGACCGCTTGAAGGTATACGTGACGAAAGTGGAGAACACGAACAAAGGACCGAGCATCTTCGTTTCCAGGACTCACCCAGGTCTTTTGAAGCGATTATTTGAAATGGAAGTGCCAGAAATTTATGATGGTACTGTAGAGATTCGTTCTGTGGCACGTGAGGCTGGAGATCGTTCTAAGATTTCTGTCTATGCATCCCAAGCGGAAGTCGATCCTGTCGGTTCCTGTGTTGGTCAGCGCGGTCAGCGTGTCCAAGCAATCGTAAATGAATTGAAAGGTGAAAAAATTGATATCGTAGAGTGGTCGGAAGATCCAGTTGAATACGTATCAAATGCGCTTAGTCCTTCCAAGGTCATCTCTGTACTTGTCGATGAGGAAGAAAAAGCGACAACGGTCATCGTACCTGATTACCAGCTTAGCCTTGCAATCGGGAAACGTGGTCAAAATGCCCGCCTGGCAGCGAAATTGACAGGCTGGAAAATCGATATTAAATCTGAGACTGAAGCACGCGAGCTTGGCATATTGACTAAGCAGGATGCAGAAGCTGACGACTTCGACGATTTTGACGACGAAGACACATATTGATAAGGGGCGCTGTATATGAAACAAAAGAAAGTTCCGCTTCGAAAATGTGTGGTTTCCAACGAAATGAAGCCAAAACAGGATTTGATCCGGGTTGTCCGCAGCAAAGAAGGCGATGTCTTTGTGGATGAAACCGGTAAAAAGAACGGTCGCGGTGCGTACGTCTCGAAGGATGCGGCTATCATAGAAAAAGCGAAAAAACAAGATACGCTGGCGCGGCACTTGAATACACAGATCGATGATTCTATTTATGAAGAACTTGCGCGATTAGCGAAAGGTCAGCACTCATGAGTAAAAATTATTTGAATTTGTTAGGCTTAGCTGTACGTGCCGGGCAGTGCACCTTCGGAGAAGATGCAATTGTCCGGGATGTCCAGCGGCAGAAAGCAAAGCTAGTAATAGCTGCCAGTGATGTCGGTCCCCAAACCCTGAAGAAACTTCGCAACAAGACCGATTACTACAACATCGCTTTTCTGCAGGTAGAGGAGGACCGGGATCAATTATCACAAGCGATTGGTAAATCCGGCAGAGTCGCAATTGCCATTTTGGATCAAGGCTTTGCAGACAAATTGAAATCTTTGCTCACTGAATCCACTCGGAGGTGAACGTATGTCAAAGATTCGTGTTTATGAATACGCAAAAGAGAAGAACGTTTCCAGTAAGGAAATCATTACTAAACTTAAAAGTATGAATATCGAAGTATCCAATCATATGTCCATGATTAATGAAACGGCAAAAGACAAATTGGATAAGAGCTTCACAGCAAAAAGCGCGGGTAGCGAGAAAGTAGCGATTAAAACGGGGAACTCAACAAACACAACCAACTCAGCAAATAATAGCGGACAGAACAATAAGCCGAAAAGCAAGAGTGGCGGCGGTCCACAGAACCGCAACCAGCAGCGTAATGGTAATAAAAAACCAGGCAAAGGCGGACAGAACAACAATAGACGCGGCGGCCGGAACAACAACCGGGGTAAAGCACCGCAGCAGAAGCGTCCAGAAATGCCGACTCCAGATAAAATCACCTTCAAAGAGTCTTTGACTGTTAGTGAATTGGCAGCAAAGCTTCATAGGGAGTCCACTGAAATCATCAAAAAGCTCTTCCTTCAAGGTGTCATGGCAACAAAGAACCAGGACTTGGACAAAGATGCTATTGAATTGATCTGTGCAGAATACGATGTCGAAGTAGAAGAAGAAGTAGATGTTGACGTAACAGATTTGGATAACTACAAAATCGAAGATAAAGCTGATGAACTGCAGGAACGTCCTGCCGTTGTCACAATCATGGGACACGTTGACCATGGTAAAACAACTTTGCTTGATTCTATCCGAGATACGAAAGTGACCGAAGGAGAAGCTGGCGGAATTACGCAGCATATCGGTGCATATCAAGTTGAAGAAAATGGCAAGAAGATCACCTTCCTTGATACTCCTGGACACGCAGCTTTCACAAGCATGCGTTCCCGTGGTGCACAAGTAACAGATATCGCGATTCTAGTTGTAGCTGCAGATGACGGTGTTATGCCGCAGACTGTCGAAGCGATCAACCATGCGAAAGCTGCGGAAGTGCCGATCATCGTAGCGGTTAACAAAATCGACTTGGAAGGCGCTAATCCAGACCGAGTGATGCAGGAGCTTACTGAGCATAACCTGATCCCTGAGGATTGGGGCGGTGATACAATCTTCGTTCAGCTTTCTGCGAAAAAACGTGAAGGTATCGACGATTTGCTTGAAATGATCTTGCTTGTAACCGAAGTTGAAGAATTGAAAGCAAACCCGAACCGTTCTGCAGAGGGTACTGTAATCGAAGCACAATTGGATAAAGGTCGCGGTCCTGTAGCAACATTGCTTGTACAGAATGGTACGCTTAATATCGGTGACAGCATTGTTGTCGGTAATACATTCGGCCGCGTGCGTGCAATGGTGAATGATTTGGGACGCCGTGTGAAAACAGCTCCTCCATCCACACCGGTTGAGATCACTGGCTTGAACAGTGTACCGAATGCAGGTGACCAGTTCATGGTATTCGAAGACGAGAAACAAGCTCGTCAAGTAGGGGAAGCAAGACAGCAGAAGCAAGTGGAAGAAAATCGTTCCAGCGGAGCACGTGTCAGCCTTGAGGATCTGTTTAACCAGATCAAGCAAGGGGAAGTGAAAGATATCAACTTGATCGTGAAAGCGGACGTGCACGGTTCCGTAGAAGCGATGGCTGCGTCCCTGGAGAAAATCGAAGTGGAAGGCGTTAAAGTCCGCATCATCCACACAGGTGTAGGCGCAATAACGGAATCTGATGTTATTTTGGCATCTGCTTCAAATGCGATTATCATCGGTTTCAACGTTCGTCCGGATACAAATGCGAAAAAAGCTGCAGAATCTGAAAATGTCGATATCCGCCAGCATCGCATCATCTATAAAGTAATTGAAGAAATTGAATCCGCAATGAAAGGGATGCTTGATCCTGAGTTCGAGGAGAAAGTCATCGGACAAGCGGAAGTTCGTCAAATTATCAAGGTCTCCCGTATCGGTACGATTGCGGGAAGCTATGTAACAGAAGGTAAAATCACACGTGATGCTTCCATCCGTGTCATCCGTGATGGTATTGTAATCGTTGAGGATGAAATTGATTCCTTGAAACGTTTCAAGGATGATGTACGTGAAGTTGCTACAAACTATGAGTGTGGAATCACATTGCAGAACTTCCACGATCTTAAAGAGGGCGACACATTCGAAGCGTATGTAATGGAAGAAATCGAAAGAAAATGATTCTGGCTGCCGTTGTAGAATGTATGATCTATGACGCGCATTCTCTCAAGGATAAGCGTTCGGTCGTAAAACGAATCACTTCACGAATAGGTGGATCCTTCAATATCGCTATCAGCGAAGCAGACTACCATGATTTATGGCAGCGCACTTGCTTTGAACTGGTAACGACTTCTCCTGATCGTGTTCGTGCTGAACGGGTAATGGACCAAGCGCTTGCTTTGATTGATTCTTTTCCGGAGATCGAGAGAACAGCTACTGATAAGCAGTGGCTATAGCATCCCTCCGAATGATGATGAGGTGATAATATGAGTGAACTACGTGCAAATCGTGTCGCAGAGCAAATGAAAAAAGAACTAGGCGACATCATTTCAAGAAAGATAAAAGATCCGCGAGTGGGCTTTGTCACGGTGACGGATGTCGAAGTGACTGGAGACCTGCAGCAGGCGAAAGTCTACATCTCCGTCCTTGGCGAGGAGAAGCAGAAGCATAATACACTTCTTGGCCTTTCAAAAGCGAAAGGATTCATTCGTTCCGAAATCGGCAAACGCATCCGTTTGCGTAAAACACCGGAACTGGCATTTGAATTCGATGAAGCGGTCGATCAAGGTAATCGGATTGAGCATCTTCTAAAAGAGCTTAATGATACCGACAGATAAGATACAACAGAGAATCCCTTCGCCCTTCATGGGAGGAAGGGGTTCTTTTTTTACATAGCAAAAAGGGGTGCTGACATTGGATGGGATCCTAGCATTATGGAAACCAAAAGGGATGACCTCCCACGATTGTGTGTTCAAAGCACGCAAGATATTACAGACGAAGAAAATCGGGCACACAGGTACGCTGGACCCTGATGTAGAGGGTGTATTGCCACTTTGTATCGGCCAGGCGACAAAGATCGTACCTTATTTGACGGATACCTCCAAAACCTATGTGGCTGAGATCACACTGGGTTCTTCAACTGAGACAGAAGATAAAAGCGGGGAGGTAATAGAGGAGAAACCAGTAGCTGAACCGATTTCTTTGCAAGATATCGAGAAGGTACTCGAATCATTCACCGGTGAAATCGAACAGATACCGCCAATGTACTCTGCAGTTAAGGTAAACGGCCGTAAACTATATGAATACGCGCGGAGAGGAGAGCACGTGGAGCGACCGATCCGCCATGTGACGATTCATGAAATTGTACTGGACCATGCATCTGTAAACGAAGATGGAAGTGTGTTCCGGTTCACAGTAAGCTGTTCGAAAGGCACCTATATCCGGACCCTTTGTGTGGATATAGGAAAAGCACTAGGCTATCCAGCTCATATGAGCGACCTGGTACGGATCCAGGCTGGAGCATTTCGTACACAGGATACAGTCACTTTTGCTAAAATGGAAGAGGCGATGCTTACAGGGAATATGGAACAATTGCTGCAGCCCGTCACGAAAGCGATTGAATTCATGCCGCTGATCGAGGCAGATGATGCAATTGAACTAAAAGTCAGGTACGGCCAGCGACTCTCTCGGCCGGCAGAAGCAAGTCTATACCGGGTGCAAAGAGCTGATCAGCTTCTCGGTATTTACGAGACACATCCTGACTATCCACATTTACTGAAGCCAAAACGAGTATTCGTATCAGGGAAAGCAGGTGGCACAGATGCAAACGATTAAACTGGATTATTCAGAAACGATGAAACTACATGATATGCCTGCTGTAAGCGCAGCTATTGGCTTTTTCGATGGCATTCACCGCGGGCATCAAGAAGTCATCAAGCATGCGATAGATGCTGCTCAGGAAAAACAGCTGAAAAGTGCGGTCATCACCTTTCATCCGCATCCATCCGTTGTGTTGGGTAAAGCGGATACGAGGGAAGATTACCTTACTCCGCTCCGTGAAAAGGAAGCAATTCTGGAAAGCATGGGCATCGATTATCTTTATTTGATTGGCTTCACGAAAGAATTAGCTGGTCTTAGTCCCGAGAACTTCATCGAACGCTTTATCGACGGATTAGCAGTTCGTCACTTAGTATCGGGTTTTGATTTCACATACGGAAAAAAAGGTGCAGGTAATGCGGATACTCTTCAGAAAGCTGCCGAGCAGCATGCATTTACGTATGAGGCAGTAGCGAAAGTGGAAAATGCGGAAGAGAAAATCAGTTCCACCAAAATCCGTCAGCTCGTAGCCAAAGGAAATATCGAAGGTGCTTTGGATTTGCTTGGTCATCCGCTTACATTGACTGGAGAAGTCATCACAGGTGATCAGCGCGGACGAACAATCGGTTATCCGACGGCGAATATCCGAATCGCAGACGAGTATTTTCTGCCAAAAGTGGGTGTTTATGCTGTAGAAGTGCTTGTAAATGGGGAGACATATGCCGGCATGGCAAACCTCGGCTTCAAACCTACCTTCCAGCAGGATGCAGTCGTGCCGAATCTGGAGGTACACATCCTTGACTTCGATGAGCAGATCTACGGTAAAGATGTGACGGTCTCTTGGCGTAAATTCATTCGGGAAGAAGTCAAATTCAATGGAATTGATGCACTTGTTGCGCAGCTTGATCGAGATAAAGAGCAGATTAGCGCATATTTTGCATAGAATCTTGTCCGGGAGACTTGCAATCTGTCTGTAAAAAGTGTAATCTGGACTATGGAAAACCTTCGCTTGGCAATTTGCTGCTCCGGCGATTGCTCGGGGAATGGGGTTTACAAATAGAATTTTCAGGAGGAATAACAAATGGCAATTACTAAAGAACGTAAGAATCAACTTATCGCAGAATACAAAACACACGACACTGACACTGGTTCACCAGAAGTACAGATCGCTGTATTGACGGAGGAAATCACTACACTTAATGAACACCTTCGTACACACAAAAAAGATCACCATTCACGTCGTGGCCTATTGAAAATGGTTGGTCGCCGTCGTAACTTGTTGAACTATCTTCGCGATAAAGATGTTACACGTTACCGTGAACTAATTCAAAAACTTGGCCTACGCCGATAAGATTG
Organism: Virgibacillus sp. 7505; assembly: GCF_002272135.1. Classification (GTDB taxonomy): domain Bacteria; phylum Bacillota; class Bacilli; order Bacillales; family Amphibacillaceae; genus Terribacillus. The sequence goes on from NZ_NPBF01000022.1 coordinate 106,663, forward strand.
ACTAAGAAGCGGGAATTATTCCCGCTTTTTCTATAGGAGAAAACCTATTTTACATAGTGTGATAAACGTTGCCTGGACTGGAGCATAATACAGACAGGGACATGATGCAAGATAAATGAGAGGGGCTTTATTCATGGCAGACCAAAAACAAGTGTTCTCCACTGAAATTTCCGGACAGACTTTCTCTGTTGAAATTGGAGAACTTGCCAAGCAAGCGAACGGCGCTTGTCTCATCCAGTACGGCGATACGTCCGTACTATCGACTGTCACTGGTTCGAAGGAACCGAAGGACCTACCGTTCTTCCCGCTGACAGTGAACTACGAGGAAAGACTTTATGCAGTAGGTAAGATACCAGGCGGTTTCATTAAGCGGGAAGGTCGCCCGAGTGAAAAAGCAGTACTTGCTTCACGTCTGATTGACCGTCCGATTCGTCCTTTATTTCCGGATGGATTCCGAAATGATGTACAAGTAATCAGCATGGTCATGAGTGTGGATCAGGATTATTCTTCTGAAATTGCTGCAATGATCGGTTCTTCCATTGCCATCAGCATTTCTGATATCCCATTCCATGGTCCGATCGCTGGTGTAGTAGTCGGTCGTGTTGATGGCGAATTCGTCATCAATCCAACGAAAGAACAGCAAGAGAAAAGTGACATCGATTTAACTGTAGCTGGAACAAAAGATGCAATCAACATGGTTGAAGCAGGTGCGCAGGAAGTGCCGGAAGACATCATGCTGGAAGCAATCATGTTCGGTCATGAAGAGATCAAACGACTTGTCGCTTTCCAGGAAGAGATCGTTGCTGCTGTCGGCAAAGAGAAGATGGAAGTGAAGCTCTTCGATTTGGACAAGGAATTGACAGAAGATGTGAAAAGCCGCTGCTACGATCAGCTGAAAGCTGCAATCGAGGTGCATGAGAAAAAAGCACGCGAAGCTGCAATCACTGAAGTGAAGAACGAAATGGTTGCGTTCTATGAAGAACAAGAAACCGACGAAGATACAATCAAGCAAGTGAAGGGTATCCTTGATAAACTTGTGAAGGAAGAAGTCCGCCGTGCCATCACGAAGGACAAGATCCGTCCAGATGGACGCGGAGTGGATGAAATCCGTCCATTGTCTTCCCGTATCGGAGTACTTCCTCGTACACACGGGTCTGCATTATTCACACGCGGCCAAACGCAGGCACTAAGTGTTTGTACGTTGGGCGCACTTGGTGATGTACAGATTCTGGATGGTCTTGATACAGAAGAAACGAAGCGTTTCATGCATCACTACAACTTCCCGCATTTCAGCGTCGGAGAGACTGGGCCAATAAGAGGACCAGGACGCCGCGAAATCGGTCATGGTGCCCTTGGTGAGCGTGCTTTGGAGAAAGTCATTCCAGATGAGAAGGATTTCCCTTATACAATTCGACTTGTATCTGAGATACTTGAATCGAATGGTTCAACGTCACAGGCTAGTATCTGTGCCAGCACAATGGCTATGATGGATGCAGGTGTACCAATCAAAGCACCAGTTGCCGGAATCGCAATGGGTCTGGTAGCTTCTGGTGATGATTATACAATCCTTACCGATATCCAAGGCATGGAAGATGCACTAGGCGATATGGACTTCAAAGTTGCCGGAACTGAAAAAGGTGTAACAGCACTGCAAATGGATATTAAGATCGAAGGCTTAAGCCGTGAAATCCTGGAAGAGGCACTTACACAAGCTCGTAAGGGCCGTCTGGAGATCCTTGGTCATATGATGTCTACAATCAGCGAACCGAAGCAAGAGCTTTCCGCTTATGCTCCTAAGATCCTGACGATGACAATCAATCCGGATAAGATCCGTGATGTAATCGGGCCAAGTGGTAAACAGATCAATAAGATCATTGAAGAAACTGGCGTTAAGATCGATATCGAACAAGACGGTACTGTATTCATCTCTTCTACTGAATCTGAGAAGAACGAACAAGCGAAGCAGATTATCAGTGACATCGTGCGCGAAGTCGAAGTCGGCGAAGTTTACGATGGTACAGTGAAGCGAATCGAGAAATTCGGTGCTTTTGTTGAATTGTTCAAAGGAAAAGATGGTTTGGTTCATATCTCTGAACTTGCAGAAGAACGTGTAGGCAAGGTTGAGGATGTCGTCAAGATCGGCGACAAACTGAAAGTGAAAGTCAAGGAAATCGACCGTCAAGGCCGAGTCAACCTTTCTCACAAACAGTTATTGATCGAAGCTAAGAAAGAAAAAGAAGAGCAGGAAACTGCTGAATAATATGTAAGAGAGAAGAAACTGGTTTAGCCAGTTTCTTTTTTTTAGCGGATAAACATGCTATGCTTGTTCTTCCTTGTCCTACCCCCTCATAAGCTAGACTAGAGGAGGGATGGGAATGCACCGGATTATCATTCACCTGGTCGTATTTATCACACTGCTGTTTCTGCTCATCGATAGCGGGCATATGCCTTTTCAGGCAGCGTCTGTCAACCATCATCCAGTTTTTTCTGATATAGCAGTACGAGCAGATGAACAGGAACTGCGGCAGGAAATCGAAGCGGTGCGCGAAGAAGTCGAACAGCCGGCTGAAAACGCGCGAATCGATAAGATATGGAAAAAGGTGCCTGGAAAGGCTGGCATCAAAGTAGACGTCGACGCTTCTTTGGAAAAGATGAAGAAGGCAGGTATATTCGATCGGGAACTGCTTGTAGTGGAAGAAGTCGAACCTGAAATCACACTTGATGAGCTGCCGGCATCGCCAATATACCGTGCCAGGGAGGATCAGGAGCAGGTCGCCTTATTGATCAATGTTTCCTGGGGGGAAGACCATATTCCTGCAATTCTGCAGACACTGAAGGATGCAAATGCCAAGGCCAATTTCTTTATCGAGGGTAAATGGGCGAAAGAGCATAACCAGCTAGTCGAGATGATTAAAGAAGAAGGACATGTAATCGGGAACCATGCATATAACCATCCTGATATGAGTCGGATGAGCGAGACTGATTCGGCAGAACAGATAAGCCAAACAAATGAAATCATTCACGCGATAACAGGTGACAAACCAGTCTATTTTGCGCCGCCAAGCGGGAGCTTTAATGATGGGACAATACAGGCTGCCAATGAACAGGGGATGGAGACGATTCTTTGGTCTGTCGATACCATTGATTGGCAAAAACCGACAGTTCCTGTTATGATGAAACGCGTGACCGAAAAACTGCATCCTGGAGCTTTCATCTTGATGCATCCTACTCCTGTTGTAGAGGCTGGATTAGCTGATATGTTAAAAGCCATTAAAGAAAAAGGGTACAGTGTATCGACTTTGGATACGATATTGAATGAAGGAAGATAATGGTACAGCGAGATATACTGCTGATTGGGAGGATTTGAATTTGCTGCAGACGCACACTTGCAAAAATGGACTACGAGTTGTAGTAGAAAACATGCCATCGGTACGTTCCGTTACGATCGGCATTTGGATTTTGACTGGTTCACGAAATGAAGAAGAGAAGAATAACGGTTTGTCACACTTTTTAGAGCATATGTTTTTCAAAGGAACGAAAAATAGATCCGCCAAAGAACTAGCGGAAGCTTTCGATGCCATCGGAGGCATGGTCAATGCTTTCACCTCTAAAGAGTATACATGCTATTATGCGAAAGTGTTGGATACACATAAGGAATACGCACTGGAAGTCCTAGCTGACATGTTCTTTGAATCTCAATTTGCACAAGAGGAAATTGTGAAAGAGCAGAAAGTTGTCTTAGAAGAAATCAAGATGGCAGAAGATACGCCGGATGATATTATCCACGACTGGCTGGCAGAAGCTGCTTACGGAAAACACCCGCTTGGATTGCCTATTCTCGGTACAGAAAGCACACTTATGAGTTTCACAAGTGAGTCAGTAAGAAATTACAAAGAGTCTCATTATGTGCCGGAGAAGATGGTTATTTCTGTCGCTGGAAATGTGGATGAATCTTTCATCAAGACTGTAGAAGACCAGTTTGGAACATTCCAAGCTGAATCTGCCCATAAAGCGCTTGATGTACCGCCATTTACACCAAATACGATCAGTCGATCCAAAGAAACCGAACAAGCTCATTTAACGATTGGGTATCAAGGTTTGGAACTGGACGATCCAGCTAGCTATAGTCTGATGGTTGTGAACAATGTACTGGGCGGCAGCATGAGCTCAAGATTATTCCAGGATGTGCGAGAAGAGAAAGGTTTGGCTTATTCCGTGTATTCCTACCATAGCACGTACCTGGACAGCGGCATGCTGACTATCTATGCTGGAACTGGTAAAGAACAGCTGGATGAGCTTCAGGAAACGATCCGTTTGACGCTGGAAAAACTGAAGGCTGACGGCATCACTGACAAAGAGTTCCGCAATACGAAAGAGCAGCTGAAAGGGAATTATATGCTTGGGCTGGAAAGTACGAACAGCAGAATGAGCCGAAATGGCCGTAATGAATTGCTGCTCGGCAAGCACCCTTCCTTGAATGAATTGATTGAGAAAATCGATAGTGTGACGATGGATGATGTCAATGCTGTCATCCAGAAGATATTCGGCAAGGAACAAGCAAGAGCGATTGTTGCACCAAAATAAAAGGAGCTGATCTGCTTTGCGTTTCAAGGACATAGGTGATAAAGAGATCATTGATGTGAACAACGGCGAGCGTTTAGGTGTGCTTGGTCAGACTGATATAGAGTTCAACCCTGTCACAGGAAAAATCGATGCATTTCTCATACCGAATTACAAATGGTTCGGGTTGCGCAAGGAAGGCAGCGATAATCGCATTGCCTGGGAGGAAATCCAGACAATCGGAAAACATATGATTTTAATACGGACGTAAAAAGCCAGTGCATAACGCACTGGCTTTTTTGTGTTTGCACTATGCCCCAATTCAATCACTCCTTACGGTAATCCTCATATGATAACTCGAAAGCAACTAATCTCTTGATGAAGATCTAATAAAATACGCTGCAGAGCGAGGTGAGAGTTTGACCACTGAATTGACTATCGCTGTCCTTGGCGGTGATGCCCGCTACTTGGAGATGATACGCAGCTTGCAATGCAGTGCGAATGCATCTGTATTTGCGGTGGGCTTCGAACAAATCAGTCAAAGCTTCACCGGCGGTATCCAGCGGGAGTTAGAGGACATAGATCCGCATAGTCTAAATGCGGTTATTCTTCCGATTCCCGGAGTTGGCTCTAATGGACAGATCGAAACAGTATTCTCCGATAAGAATATTCAGCTGACTGAAAGCTGGGTAGATCAACTGCCTAAGGATTGTGTCATTTTTACTGGTATTACAAATGACTATCTGACAGAATTATGCGAGAAACGGAATTTGCGTCTTATTTCCTTGTTCGACAGAGATGACGTCGCAATTTATAATTCCATCCCGACTGCCGAGGGAGCTATCATGACTGCAATCAAACATACTGATTTCACCATTCATGGCTCCAAGGTCGTTGTACTTGGATTCGGTCGTGTAGGTATAAGTGTGGCAAGCAAATTCGATGCACTTGGCGCCAAGGTGCAAGTCGGATCAATCCACGATGCTGATATAGCACGGATTAGTGAAATGGGAATGCATGCCTTCTTCCTCGACCGCCTTCCGGAAATGGTAAAGGATACTGATATCCTGATCAATACCATACCAGCCCTTGTCGTAAAGAAAGCAATCATCGAACAGCTGCCTGCCCAGACACTGATCATCGATCTTGCTTCCAAGCCGGGCGGAGTAGACTTCGACTATGCGAAAAAACGAGGAATCGAAGCAATCCATGCATTAAGCCTGCCTGGTATCGTGGCCCCTAAAACTGCTGGAAATATTTTGTCCGTCGTCATTAAACAGATTTTAACCAACAGCTGAAGGAGGATTAACTTATGAGTTTAGCAGGAAAACGGATCGGCTTCGGTATTACAGGCTCCCATTGTACGTACAGTGAGATATTTCCACAGATCGAACAGCTGGTGAAACTTGGAGCGGAAGTGGTGCCGGTTGTCAGCAACACGGTTCAATTTACTGATACGTATTTCGGAGATGCGAAGGATCATTTGCAGAAAATAAGCGATCTGACACAAACGAAGATAATAAAAACGATTCCGGAAGCCGAGCCATTAGGTCCGCGGGAACCACTGGATTGCATGGTCATAGCCCCGCTTACAGGGAACAGTATGTCGAAGCTTGCCAATGCGCTCACGGATAGTCCGGTTTTGATGGCGACAAAAGCAACCTTGCGCAATGAGAAACCAATCGTACTGGGAATCAGTACAAATGATGCCCTTGGATTGAATGGAGTTAACCTGATGCGCCTGATGGCAGCAAAATATATGTATTTCGTACCATTCGGACAAGACGACCCGTATAAGAAGCCAAACTCCCTTGTTGCCGATATGACAAAACTTCCGGAAACGATTGAAGCCGCATTGCAATACAAGCAGCTGCAGCCCGTGCTGGTCCAACGTTTTTCCTAAACTCCCTAAACGGTAACCTATGATAGAAAAATTGTGATAGAATAGTGCTAGCGTTAAAATCAAATAGCGTACCAACCAGTATACGTATCCATTTAGATAGACAGGGAGAGGGTTATTCATGACACAGCAAGGTTATCATATCGCAGTAGTAGGCGCGACAGGCGCTGTAGGCCAAAAAATGCTGGAAACTCTCGCAGAACGCAATTTTCCGATCAGCGAGCTATCCTTATTATCATCCAGCAGATCTGCTGGACAGCAAATAGATTACAAAGGCAAAAGCTATACAGTAAAGGAAGCCAAACCGGAAAGCTTTGAAGGTGTGGATATCGCATTATTCTCTGCTGGTGGATCTGTATCCAAAGCATTGGCACCGGAAGCAGCAAAACGAGGAGCGGTAGTTGTCGATAATACAAGTGCATTCCGTATGGATCCGGATGTGCCTCTAGTAGTACCTGAAGTTAATGAAGGTGATTTGAAGCTTCATAAAGGAATCATCGCTAACCCGAATTGCTCCACTATCCAGATGGTGGCGGCGCTTGAGCCGTTGAAAGAAGCTTATGGTCTTTCCCGAATCATCGTCTCTACTTACCAAGCTGTATCCGGAGCTGGAGCAGTGGCAATTGACGAATTAAAAGATCAGGCACAGCAATTCCTGAATGGCGAGGACATGGAAGCAAGCGTCCTTCCGGTCAAAGGGGATAAACGCCACTTCCCTGTAGCATTCAATGCGCTGCCGCAAATCGATGTCTTTCAAGACAATGGCTACACATATGAAGAAATGAAAATGATCAATGAAACGAAAAAAATAATGCATGCAGAGGATCTTCACGTTTCGGCGACTTGTGTACGACTGCCGGTCTTCACTTCCCATGCAGAAAGCGTTTATGTCGAGCTTGGCCAGAACGGTCTCACTGTTAAAGAAATCCAGGAGAAACTGGCTGCGGCTGAAGGGATCGTGCTAGAGGATGATCCAAGTACACAGACTTACCCAACACCGCTTTCTGCAGCTGGCAAGAAAGAAGTATTTGTAGGAAGAGTACGCAAGGATCCGGATCATGACAATGGATTCCACCTTTGGATCGTTTCCGATAACCTTTTGAAGGGTGCGGCGTGGAATAGTGTCCAAATCGCAGAACGCTTGATCCAACATAACTTGCTTACAGTCTGAGGTGTAGAAATGAAAGTGTTAGTCCAGAAGTTTGGCGGTACGTCTGTTAGGGATAATCGGACGGAAGCCATCCAGCATATTGAAACGGCGCTCCAGGAAGGGAATAAAGTAGTGGTCGTTGTATCTGCGATTGGGCGATATCCTGATCCTTATGCAACTGATTCCTTACTGCAATTGGTCGGTATTCCAGGTGAGACGCATATATCAAAACGTGAGAAGGACTTGCTGCTATCATGCGGTGAGGTCATCTCATCAGTCGTCTTCTCGAATGCGCTTAATGCTAAAGGAATCCGAGCTGCTGCATTGACTGGGGCACAAGCTGGCTTTATTACCAATGAAGAATTCACAGCTGCCAAGATCAAAGAAATGCGAGTTGAACGTATTTGGGAGGAGCTAGAGACACATGATGTCGTTGTCGTAGCTGGCTTCCAAGGTATGACAGAGGATGGAGAAATCACTACAATCGGCCGGGGCGGAAGCGATACTTCCGCAGCTGCACTCGGCGCTGCATTACAAGCAGAGTATGTCGATATCTTCACGGATGTAGAAGGAATCATGACAGCCGATCCGCGTGTCGTTGAAGAAGCACGTATGCTGGATGTTGTCACGTATACGGAAATATGTAATTTGGCTTATCAAGGTGCAAAAGTGGTACATCCGCGTGCAGTTGAAATTGCGATGCAGGCAAAGGTTCCGATGCGTGTCAGATCTACAGGTTCGCTATCAGAAGGAACGCTTGTTACATCGTCCAGGGACAATTTTGCAGGCAAGGATATCCCTGACCGGCTGATTACCGGTATCGCGCATCTTGCTGGTATTTCTCAAATCAAGATCGAAACGGATACGGATGCTTATAAAACACAATCCCGTGTTTTCAAAGCGATGGCCGAAGCAAATATTTCTGTGGACTTTATCAATATTTCGCCAAATGGTGTTGTATATACGATTGCTGCCGAGCAGGTGATGCTTGCGCAGGATATCCTTGGTGAGCTTGGACTTGAGCCGAAAGTGATTAACAACTGTGCGAAAGTATCCCTAGTCGGTGCTGGTATGACAGGTATACCTGGAGTGACGGCGAAAATTGTCCAAACATTGACGGATAAAGAAATCGATATCCTGCAATCTGCGGATAGCCATACAACTATTTGGGTACTGATTAACGAAAAAGACCTTATAGCAGCAGTGAATGCGCTGCATGCGACATTCGAGCTTAGTCTATAAGATATGATAATTGTTGAAGGCAGAGGGGTTTTACGATGAAATTCGGTAAAGTTATTACAGCAATGGTAACTCCATTCGATAATCAAGGTCAGATTGATTTTGATGCAACTACTCGTTTACTCGACTATTTGATTGAGAATGGAACAGAGGCCGTCGTGGTAGCTGGTACAACCGGCGAATCGCCAACGCTTTCCCATGAAGAAAAGCTTTCTTTATTCCGCCATACAGTGAAAACAGTCGGCGGACGGATTCCGATCATAGCTGGAACAGGAAGTAACAACACGCAAGCGAGTATCGATCTTACAAAAGAAGCAGAAGAAATTGGTGTCGATGCGGCGCTGATCGTTGCGCCGTATTACAATAAACCAAACCAGCGAGGATTATATGCGCATTTTAAAGCAGTTGCAGATAGTACGAAGCTGCCTATTATGCTTTATAATATTCCAGGTCGCTCTGTTGTAAAGATCGAACCGGAAACTGTTATGGAACTATCGAAAATTTCGAATATCGTTTCTGTGAAAGATTCTACAGGCGACTTGAGCAGTATGACGAAGGTCATTACTGGTACGCCTGATGATTTTAGTCTGTACAGCGGTGATGATGATTTGACTCTGCCAGTAGCTGCTATCGGCGGTAATGGTATCGTATCCGTATCTTCGCACATTGTCGGTAACGAGATGCAGGCTATGCTGCAGGCATATGAAGCTGGCAACGTCGGAGAAGCTGCACGCATTCATCAGCAGATCCTGCCGGTAATGCAAGGGTTGTTCCAAGCACCGAACCCGACACCAGTGAAAGAAGCGCTGAACCAAAAAGGTATCACAGTAGGCGGTGTCCGTTTGCCGCTAGTAGAACTATCTGAAGAAGAAAAAGAGAATATCAGTAAGCTATTGAAATAAATAAACAAAGAAGCAGAGGAGTCCTCCTGCTTCTTTGTTTATGTATGTTGCCTCGCTCACTGTCCATACTAAAAGCAAGTATGGAAAGGAGCTAGGACTATGGCAAAGGAACGTAATGATAACCAAGAGAATGAAAACGAAGAATCCGGCGGGAAATCCATCCTAGAAAAAATCCAGCAGCTCGGCCAGACATCGGTTGCCCAGGCACCTGATTCCCGTGTCCACGTGCTGTCTATCATCGGTCAGATAGAAGGACATATGCAGCTGCCGCCACAAAATAAAACGACGAAATACGAGCATGTCATTCCCCAGTTGATCGCAATCGAACAGAATCCGAAAATAGAAGGATTGATTGTACTGATGAATACGGTCGGAGGAGATGTCGAAGCAGGTCTCGCACTTTCAGAGATGATTGCATCCCTCTCCAAACCTTCCGTATCAATCGTTCTCGGGGGCGGACATAGCATCGGGGCGCCTATAGCCGTAAGTACGGACTATAGCTTTATCGTACCAACAGCGACGATGACAATCCATCCAATCAGATTGACAGGTCTGGTCATAGGTGTTCCTCAAACCTTTGAATACTTGGATAAGATGCAGGACCGCGTCATCAGCTTTGTCACTTCTCATTCTTCGATAACCGAAGATAAATTCAAGGAGCTTATGTTTGCGAAAGGGAACCTGACACGTGATATCGGTACGAATGTTGTCGGAACAGATGCAGTTTCCTACGGGCTCATCCATGAAGTCGGGGGAGTACAGCATGCGATGAAAAAGCTGAATGAATTGATGGAGCAGCGAAAAGCATCCCTGAACGGGGAATTGCAATGATTTTGTACACGCCGCTCGCACCGGAAGATATTTTCCCTGTAGAGGCAACCCAATTTGAGGCTCACCAAATTATTCAATACAATGGAAAAACAGTTCAAGCTGAGCATTTGGGAAACGGTATGTACCGTGTCCACCAGCTTATGTCGACAGATCCTGCCGATTTTCTTGATGAAAACTGTGCACCAGGAAAATTGTTCTCCTTATAAATGAATACGTACGTTCGTCTTTTTGTCAGCTATGTTATACTGAATTCAGATGGCAAATTGACGTACAAAGTAGAAAACCCTTGTCGTTGGCAGGGGTTTTCTTTACATCTAAAGAAGTACATAAGCAATGCAAAACAAGGAGATTCCCTAAAATGGCTAAACGAAAAACAAAAAAACGACAAACTAAGTTCAAGCAAGTAATGAGCTTTGAAGTAATTGGGTTATTATTAGTATTTCTTGCTGTATTCGGCAGCGGCGCAGGAGCAATCAGTGACGGGGCAATACCGAACGCACTTGAGCATTTGTTCCGCTTCTTCTTTGGAAGCTGGTATTTCCTGCTTGCAGTATTTATGGGTGGGGTCGGCATCTACTTGATGGCCAGATGTAAAAGGCCGAATCTGCTTCATAAGAAACTGATCGGATTATATGCAATCACCGCTGGTATTTTACTATTCACGCACATCCAGGCGTTTGAGGATAAGCTGAGTCAGGTGGAGCAGCCATCAATCATCAAGACAAGCTGGAATTATTATTTAGCTTATGTGCAGGATACGATCGATCCAGCAGCTCTAGGCGGAGGAATGATAGGAGCAATCCTTTTCGCATTAAGTTATTATCTGCTTTCTGCAACAGGTGCTAAGATCATCGCTTTCTTCCTGGTAGTAATCGGAATTCTGATTTTAACCAATACGTCCCTCAGTTCCTTAGTTCAAAAGCTGTTGGCGCTTCTGAGAAAAGGAGCAAATGCTACATCAGATAAAATGAAAGACAAGCTCTCGGAAACAAAGGAGCGCAAAAAAACGGAACGACCGCAGAGGAAGCGAAAACGCCAGCAGGTATTAGCAGAAAAGGAAGAAGCAGCAGAGGCAGAGCCTATTCATGAGGAACCAATCATCCAGGATTTCACGAATATTGCCTACGCAGATCCTGAGCCAGAAATCATCGAACCAAAACAAGAGAAACCAAAAGAGATAGAAGAGGAATCTACCGATGAGAAAGAGGCACTGCCGGCGTCTGAGCTGGAAAACAGGGATTATCAGCTACCTAGCATCACGTTGCTGAAACAGCCCAAGAAGAATAGCCAAAAACAGGAACGCTCGCAGATTCAGGCTGTTGCACGGAAGCTCGAGCAGACGTTCCAAAGCTTTGGAGTCAAGGCAAAAGTAAGCAAGGTACATGTGGGTCCAGCAGTGACGAAATATGAAGTATATCCAGATACCGGTGTGAAAGTAAGCAAGATCGTCAACCTGCACGATGATTTAGCGCTTGCCCTGGCAGCGAAGGATATCCGGATTGAAGCGCCGATACCAGGCAAATCAGCTGTTGGAATCGAAGTACCGAATAAAGAAGTAACAAGTGTATCGCTGCGTGAGGTTTTGGATAACAGTCAAGTGAAAGCTGGATCCAAGCTGAGCTTTGCGCTTGGTCGTGACATATCTGGAGAATCAGTGGTGGCAGAGCTTAACAAGATGCCCCATTTGCTTGTAGCTGGTGCTACTGGAAGCGGGAAAAGTGTATGTATCAACGGCATCATTACCAGCATCCTGATGCGGGCCAAACCGCATGAAGTGAAAATGATGATGATTGATCCGAAAAAAGTGGAGCTGAATGTTTATAATGGCATTCCCCACTTGCTGACACCGGTCGTGACGGATCCGAAAAAAGCATCCAGGGCATTGAAGAAAGTTGTAGCCGAGATGGAGCGCAGATATGATCTGTTCTCTGATTCTGGTACCAGAAATATCGAAGGGTATAATGCGTACATCCAAAAGCAGAATGAATTGAATGATGAAGAGCAGCCTTTCCTGCCATTCATTGTCGTACTGGTTGATGAGCTTGCCGATTTGATGATGGTCGCTTCCAGCGAGGTGGAGGATGCTATTACCAGACTTGCACAGATGGCACGTGCTGCGGGGATACATTTGATTATCGCAACCCAGCGACCGTCTGTTGACGTTATAACTGGCGTCATCAAGGCCAACATCCCGTCACGTATCGCTTTTAGCGTAAGTTCCCAAATCGATTCCCGGACAATCCTGGACGGCGGCGGAGCTGAAAAGCTGCTCGGACGAGGAGATATGCTGTTCATACCAGTCGGTTCTTCAAAGCCGACCCGTATTCAAGGGGCCTTCCTTTCCGATGAGGAAGTGGAAAATGTCGTAAATCATTGTATTGAACAGCAAAAAGCACAATATCAGACAGATATGATTCCAGATGAAGAACAGGAAGTACAGTCAGAGGTGGAGGATGAACTTTACCATGATGCTGTCTTCTTAGTAACAGATATGCAAAGTGCCAGTGTTTCCATGCTTCAGCGCAGATTCCGCATCGGTTATACGAGAGCGGCTAGGTTGATAGATGCAATGGAAGAGCGGGGAGTAGTAGGACCTTATGAGGGGAGTAAGCCACGGCAGGTGTTGGTTTCCAAGTCGGCGGAGGACAAACTATCGTAGGACACAATTTTCAAGAAAAGTATCAAAAAGTAGTTGAATCAACCCAAAAAAATCGACAATATTCGTGTTTTTGTAAAATAAGTATTTATTTTATGTAAAAAGCATGTTATATTATGTTCGAGTGAAGCGGATTGTAGTAATTATGTCCTATTAATCTACTAATTATGTATCAGGCTTCAACTTAGTTATTAATCTATATTTGGGGGTTACTATCTTGAAAATGCGTCGTTATGCAGTACTTTTAGGTTTGCTTCTTGTCGTAGGTGTCGTGCTTAGTGCATGTGGATCCGGCGGCAGCTCCGAGCAGGGCGGAAGCGAGAGCAACAGCTTTAAAACAGCTATGGTTACAGATACTGGCGGTATTGATGATAAATCATTTAACCAGTCTGCTTGGGAAGGTCTTACACAATTCGGTGAAGACAACGACCTAAAAGAGAAAGAAGGCTATGACTACCTTCAATCTAACAGTGCATCTGATTATGCAACCAACTTGAATCGCCTTGTGCAATCTAATACGGATCTAATCTTCGGTGTTGGATTCAAGCTTGCAGAGGATATCACTAAAGTTGCTGATCAGAACAAAGAAACGCATTTTGCCATCATTGACTCCGTCGTAGAAAAAGATAATGTAGCAAGCATCGTATTCGAAGAGCAGCAGGGCTCATTCCTAGCAGGTGTAGCTGCAGCTACGAAATCTGAATCCGGTAAAATCGGTTTCGTTGGTGGAGAAGAAAGTGAATTGATTAAGAAGTTCGAAGCAGGATACGTAGCTGGTGCGAAATCAGTCAATAAGGATATCGAAGTGGATGTACAGTATGCTGGTTCCTTCGGTGCTCCTGACAAAGGTAAATTGATTGCATCCAACATGTACAACTCTGGCGTAGATGTAATCTATCATTCTGCTGGTGGTACAGGTAACGGTGTATTCGCACAAGCAAAAGATTTGAAAAACAATGATCCAGAAGGAAACTACTGGGTAATCGGTGTTGACCGTGACCAGTATGATGAAGGCCAAATTGGGGACAACAACGTGACTCTTACAAGCATGCTGAAAGCTGTTGATGTTGCAGTAGCTGATGTTGCGCAGAAGTCCAAAGATGGCAATTTCCCTGGTGGAGAAATCGTATCTTACGGTTTGAAAGATGATGGAATCGGTATTGCAGAAACAAACAAAGAAGCATACACAGACGATATCAAAACAGCTGTAGACGAATGGAAGCAAAAGATCATCGATGGTGATGTAACTGCTCCAACTACGGATGACGAACTGAAAGCATATGTAGATTCTCTATAAGAAACCAGAAGGGCTAGAGTACGCACTCTAGCCCTTTATAAAAAATCTTCAACTGAAGCGTCTATATTAGACAATTCCCCGCTTCATTTGACGATTTTTTTTTGAACAGAATCAAAGAAAGTTCGTAATTCCGAGAAGGAGTGTAAAATATGGAGAATTATGTAATCGAAATGCTGAACATTCGCAAAGAATTTCCCGGAATTGTCGCCAATGACAACATCACGCTTCAAGTGAAAAAAGGAGAAATCCATGCGCTGCTAGGAGAAAATGGCGCAGGAAAGTCCACATTGATGAACGTCCTGTTCGGTCTTTATCAGCCGGAAAAGGGAGAGATCCGCGTAGACGGAAAGAAAGTCGAAATCAATGATCCGAATGTTGCCAATAGATTAGGTATCGGAATGGTGCACCAGCACTTCATGCTTATCGACACCTTCACAGTTGCACAAAATATCGTGCTTGGCAGTGAACCGAAAAAAGGGCTTAAAATTGATATGAAAAAAGCGGTTCGTGAAGTGCAGGAACTTTCAGATCGTTACGGTCTGCAAGTGGATGCCACAGCGAAAATCAGCGATATTTCCGTTGGTATGCAGCAGCGTGTGGAAATCCTGAAAACATTGTACCGCGGTGCAAATGTGGTCATTCTGGATGAGCCAACCGCTGTATTGACACCACAGGAAATCAAAGAGCTCATCGTTATTTTGCGGACGCTGATCAAAGAAGGCAAGTCTATCATTTTGATCACACATAAACTGAAAGAAATCATGGAAGTTTGTGATCGCTGTACGGTAATCAGGAAAGGGCAGGGTATCGGAACAGTTGTTGTATCCGAAACGAACCCGAATGAACTGGCTTCCTTGATGGTAGGCCGTGAAATACGCTTCTCAACGGAGAAGAAACCAGCCGAACCAAAAGAAACAATTCTTTCCATTGAAGGCCTGACAGTTCAGGATTCCCGGCATGTGGACATGGTGAAACAACTTGATCTTGATATCAGAGCAGGCGAAATTGTCGGAATTGCCGGAGTAGACGGAAATGGTCAAACAGAATTAATTGAGGCAATAACCGGACTTCGTAAGAAATCAGCAGGCAAAGTCACATTGAAAAATCAGGATATTACCAATATGCCAGTTCGCGCCATTACGGAAAGCGGAGTAGGTCATATCCCCCAGGATCGCCACAAGCTTGGTCTCGTGCTTGATTACTCTATCGGAGAAAACATTGTACTGCAAACATATTACCAAAAGCCTTTTTCAACTGGCGGCTTCCTGTCCTTCAAACGGATTTTCGATAAAGCAAAAGCCCTGATTGCGGAATACGACGTTCGTACTCCTAGTCATCTATCGAAAGCGCGCACTCTATCCGGGGGTAACCAGCAAAAAGCAATCATTGGTCGTGAAATTGACCGTAACCCGGATTTGCTGATTGCGGCTCAGCCGACACGTGGTCTTGATGTAGGGGCTATTGAATTCATCCATAAGCGTCTGATCGAACAGCGTGACCAAGGAAAAGCAGTCCTGCTCGTTTCGTTCGAACTAGATGAGATTTTGAATGTAAGTGATCGTATTGCTGTTATGTTCGATGGGAAAATCATTGCAACAGTAAATCCGAAGGAAACAAATGAACAGGAGCTCGGATTATTGATGGCAGGTTCGAAGCTTGAGAAAGAAGGGGCGCAAAACTAATGTTTTCCAGCACAAAGTTCAATTTCATCATACCAATCATCTCGGTCATCCTTGGTTTGGTTGCCGGTGCAATCATCATGCTTATATTCGGTTATAATCCGATTCTCGGCTATCAGGCACTATGGAATGGCGTTTTTGACAGCCCGTTCTTCATGTCGGAAACTGTTAACCGTATCACACCATATATACTGACCGGTTTGGCAATCGCTTTTGCTTTCCGTACCGGATTGTTCAATATCGGTGCAGAAGGTCAGGTGCTTGTCGGATGGGTTGCGGCTGTATGGGTAGGTACTGCTGTTGATGCACCAGCCTTTATCCATCTGCCATTAGCACTTCTTGCAGCAGCTGCTGCAGGAGCACTTTGGGCTTTTGTTCCGGGTATCTTGAAAGCGAAGCTCGGTGTCCATGAAGTTATCGTCAGCATCATGATGAACTATATCGCACTTCATATCACGAACTATCTGATCCGATCTGTGCTGACAGATAACCAGGAGACAACAGAGCCAGTTAAACAAACTGCCTCTTTGACAAATGATTTCCTGATCGGATTAACAGGTTCCCGCTTGCACCTTGGTTTCATCGTTGCATTATTGATGGTGCTGGTTATGTGGGTCATCCTTGAACGCACGAAGATCGGGTATGAGTTGAAAGCCGTAGGTTACAACCAGCATGCCTCCAATTATGCAGGTATGAAAGTGGAACGAAACATTGTCATCTCCATGCTGATTTCGGGTCTTTTCGCAGGACTCGCTGGGGCGATGCAAGGTCTTGGAAGCTTCGGCAATGCATTCACGAATACAGCATTCTCAAACCTTGGTTTTGATGGTATCGCGGTAGCGCTTCTAGGCGGAAACAACCCGTTCGGCGTCGTATTATCAGCCAGCTTGTTCGGATTTCTGAAAGTGGGCTCACTTAATATGTCCACAGCTGGTGTACCAAATGAAATCATCGAAATTGTCATTGCATTGATCATTCTTTTTGTTGCTTCCGGCTTCATCATCCGCTGGGCACTGCTGCAATTGAAAAAAGGGGAGAAAAAATAAAATGCTGGATATACTTTATTCCATTATTCCGCAAACGCTGTTCTTTGCCGCTCCTCTTATTTTCACCGCATTGGGCGGTGTGTATAGTGAGCGTTCTGGTGTTGTCAATATCGGTTTGGAAGGTCTCATGGTCATAGGGGCTTTCTCTTCGGTAACGTTCAATTTGATGTATGCTGATGCTTTAGGAACGGTCACACCTTGGATTTCCATATTGGTTGCTATGGTTGCCGGTATGCTATTTTCCTTGATCCATGCGGTTGCTACGATCACTTTCCGTGCAGATCAGACGGTTACAGGGGTAGCGATCAACATGCTGGCACTTGGATTTGGTGTTTTCATGATCAAACAGATATTCGGAAAAGGCCAAACGGATTTCATATCACAGCCGATTTATACAACGGACGTTCCATTATTGGTCGACATTCCTGTGATCGGTAATATGTTCTTTAACAATATGTATGTTACGTCGTATGTTGCTATTGTTCTTTCCTTCCTTGCATGGTATGTGCTTTATAAGACTCCATTTGGTCTTCGTATACGTGCAGTTGGGGAGCATCCAATGGCAGCAGACACGAATGGTATCAAAGTATATACGACAAGATATATCGGCGTAATCATATCTGGTGCACTGGCCGGAATCGGTGGTGCAGTGTTCGCGATGACTATATCTCAGAACTTCTCTGTATCTACAATTGCTGGTCAAGGATTCATGGCGATTGCAGCAGTTATCTTCGGAAAGTGGAACCCGCTTGGGGCAATGGGAGCAGCTTTGTTCTTCGGCTTTGCCCAGTCTTTAAGCGTTGTTGGTTCTTCCATTCCATTGCTTGAAAATGTACCGCAAGTTTACTTGCTGATTGCACCTTACGTACTGACCATTCTTGCTTTGGCAGGATTCATCGGCCGTTCGGTAGCGCCAAAAGCAAGCGGTGTTCCTTATATAAAAGGAAGCCGCTAAGACGAAAGACCCGATGCTTTTTAGGCATCGGGTCTTTTTGTGCAAACCGATTCGTTTACTTCTGGGCTTTTTTTCATTAATATGGTAATCATAGCGAGGATTGTCGGATATATATAAGCAAAACTAGAGAAGCTATACATAACAGAAGTCAGGGAGGTTCCTTATGAAAATCGCAGGAGAAGAAATCATCACAGGAAAAGGTGCGACGCTGCATCTTATACCGACTAAAAAATATAAGACAATCAGTATAGCTGTAAAACTGCAAGCGCCGCTTGAGCGGGAGACTATCACGGCAAGAGCACTGCTTCCATATGTACTGCAGCAGGGTACAGCCAATCTAACGGATGCGCGTGCATTACGTCTCAAACTCGACGACTTGTATGGTGCTATCCTGTCTATTTCTGGTACCAAAAAGGGCGAGAAGCATATCATCACCCTTCGTCTCGATGTTGCCAATGAGAATTATCTGAGCGACCGGACCCCGCTATTCGAAAAAGCAGTTGATCTGCTCCGTGAAATCTTGTTTGAACCAAAAGCGGAGAATGAAGCCTTCACAGAGTCTATCGTTTCACGCGAAATGCAAACGCTGAAACAAAAGATGGTGGCTTTGAAGGATGATAAGATGAGCTATGCGAATATGCGTCTTATCGATGAAATGTGCGAAGGCGAACCGTACAGCCTTCATGTGCACGGGTATGAAGATGAACTGAAGGACATGGATGGCCGCAAGCTGTATGGTTTTTATGAGAAAATGCTGAAGCAGGACAAAATGGATATTTACATTCTTGGAGATGTAGAGAGAGAACTTGCTGAAAAGGCCGTGCAGCCATTCATGGAAAGAGATATCGCTTCCCATGAAGAACGAACAGCTTCTGTACATCCAGCTTCTGCTGATGTAAAGGAAGTAATCGAGGCGCAGGATGTACAGCAAGCCAAGCTTCACCTTGGTTATCGGACGAATATCCGTTACGACGATCCTGATTATGCAGCGCTGCAGGTGTTTAATGGATTATTCGGCGGCTTCCCAAGCTCGAAACTGTTCCGGAATGTCAGGGAAAAACACAGCCTTGCTTATTATGCTGCTTCACGATTTGAGAGCCACAAAGGCCTATTATTTGTTTTCTCCGGTATTGATCCGAAAGATTATCAAAAAGCAAAGGAAATCATCGATGCCCAGCTTGCAGCCATGCAGGCAGGAGAATTTGAAGAATCAGAAGTTGAAGAAATAAAAGATTTAATCGTCAGTCAAATATTAGAGACAATCGACAACCCGGCAGGTCATATTGAAACGTTATACCAGCAAGTGATGGGGAACAAAAATATAACGATCGAGCAGATGCTGGATACCATCCGACTAGTAAGCCTGGACGATGTACTTCAAGTTGCGAAAAAAGTCCAATTGGATACTGTATACTTGCTGACGAATAAGGAGGCTGAGAAGAATGCATAAGAAACACTACGAACAATTACAGGAATCCATCTACGCAGAAACGCTGCCTAACGGTCTGAAGGTGTTTTTGCAGCCGAAGCCGGAGATGGCGAAAACATATGCGATCTTCTCAACGAATTATGGATCTATCGATCAGACCTTCGTTCCGCTTGATGGCAAAGAGAAAATTACCGTACCAGAAGGTATTGCACATTTCCTGGAGCATAAGCTTTTTGAAAAAGAGGATCGGGACGTGTTTCAGGACTTCACCAAACAAGGTGCATCTGCAAATGCTTTCACTTCCTTCACGCAGACAGCATATCTATTTTCAGCGACTTCACATATAGAAGAGAATGTGACAACCTTGCTTGATTTTGTGCAGGAGCCTTATTTCTCAGATAAATCGGTTGAAAAGGAAAAAGGTATTATCGCTCAGGAAATTCGTATGTATGATGATCAGCCAGATTGGCGCTCTTTCTTTGGTACCATCCAAAGCCTATTCCAATCCCACCCTGTAAGAATTGATATAGCAGGTACTGTGGAATCCATTCAGGAAATTACGAAAGAAGATCTCTACACATGCTATAACACGTTCTATCATCCATCGAACATGACCTTGTTCGTGACAGGCAATATTGATGAAGAGAAAATGATTGAACTTATCCGGGCAAATCAGGATAGCAAGACATTCGCACCACCTGCTAAGATCGAGCGTTTCTTCCCTGAAGAGCCTGAAACTGTGGCAGAAATGAAAAAACAAGTCCGCATGCCGGTCAGTGTGTCAAAATGCATGGTCGGGATAAAAGAGAACACTGATTATGCATCTCCAGAAGCGTATCTGAAACAAGAATTGCTAACGGATATGGTACTGGATTATTATTTCTCCAAGAGCGGCGTCTACTATGAGGAATTATATAAGAAAGATTTAATTGATGACAGCTTCGGCTTCGAAACGAGTCTGGAGAAAAACTTTGGCTTCTCCATCATCGGCGGTAATACGAAAGAGCCGGACCGCTTTGCTGATACAGTCAAAGGAATGCTGCAGCGAATGAAAGATCATACCGTTTCCGAAGCGGAAATGGAGCGGATGAAGAAAAAGACGATTGGTCAGATGCTAAGAGCAATGAACAGCTTGGAGTTTGTTTCCAATCGTTTCATCCAGTATCATCTTGCTGGGGTGGATCTGTTCGATATTGTACCAGCAATCGAAAAACTGACTGCGGCCGATGCAAATGATTTTCTGAAAAGCTGGTTCAGTGAAAATCGGTTGGCTGTATGCCAGATCCTGCCGCAGGAGGCATAAGCATGGGCAAGGTTATTTTCATTACGGGCGCAAGCGGAGCTATCGGCTCTGCTTGCGCCCGTCAGCTTGCCAGTGAAGGGCATCAGCTATTGCTTCATTACAATAAAAATGAACAAGCGATGGAAGCACTTTGCCATGATATATCGGAAAGTGTGCTTGGTACAGTCAAAGCTGATTTGACAGAAGAAGCTGATTTGACGAAGCTTCTCCGTTTTCTGTCTTTTCCGATCGATCAGTTCGTTTATGCTGGTGGTATGGCCCATTATGGCATGTTCCAGGATATGACGAACAAAGAGATGGATGACTTGCTTGCAGTGCATGTAAAAGCGCCATGGAGGATATGTCAGCATATTCTGCCGCCGATGCTTGCACGCAGAAAAGGGGAAATCGTCATTGTTTCTTCTATCTGGGGAGAAAGAGGGGCGAGCTTTGAAGTCGCATATTCCAGTGTCAAAGCTGCTCAAATCGGTTTTGTCAAAGGTTTGGCGAAAGAGGCCGGTACAAGCGGTGTACGAGTTAATGCTGTAACACCGGGAGCAATCGAAACTGGGATGAACAGCCATCTATCTCAGGAAGAAAAGATGCAGCTGACAGGAGATATTCCATTGGACCGTTTCGGGCAAGTTAGCGAAGTAGCGGATGCTGTCAGTTATCTGCTGAGTGATAATTCTTCCTATGTGAACGGACACGCCCTTCAAGTAAACGGCGGCTGGTGAAATTAAGTCATATTCTTTGTATAAGTTATCCCCTTCTGTCAAAAGCTAAGATGCAAGCTAATGAAGGAGGAATACACCATGTCTGTTCTTGATAATTTTGATTCTTGGAAAGACTTCCTAGGTGATCGCCTACATCAGGCGCAAAGCAAAGGGATGGAGAACGATACTGTCTCTGGCATTGCATATGAAATCGGGGATTATCTTGCGACGAAAGTAGACGCAAAGAACACAGAAGAAAAAATTCTTCGTGACCTTTGGACTGTCGCATCCCAGGATGAGAAGCAAGCAATCGCCAACATTATGGTAAAGCTTGTCCAAGACAATGGCCACACACGCTGAATAAGCGGCCAACTTCATTGAAGCCTGCTTCTTTCTAAGAAGCAGGTTTTCTTTGTAGCTTCCAATAAGTTTGTTATGGCTTTTCTAATCTACTGTTTTCCTTTATAGTAATAATAGGTTTTCGTAATATATGACGCTATTTTCCTGTAAAGGAGCTTTTCTATGGAAACATTGGAATGGTACTTGGAATATGAAATCCAGCATAACCGGCCGGGATTATTAGGGGATATCTCCTCTTTGCTCGGTATGTTATCCATCAACATCAAGACGATCAATGGGGTGGAGAACCAACGGCGTGGCATGCTGCTTTCGGCAGAAAAGGAATTACAGATCATTCGTCTCCATTCCATTCTGCGGACGATGGAACATGTACATATCACAAAGTCCAGGGAGCCGAAGCTTCGAGATCGGCTTGCTGTCAGGCACGGAAGGTATATACATAGGGATGTGGATGATAAGAAGACATTCCGTTTTGTCCGGAGTGAAATCGGACTTCTGGTCGATTTCATGGCAGAATTGTTTAAACAGGAAGGCTCTAAGGTAATAGGAATACGTGGGATGCCTCGTGTCGGGAAAACGGAATCGATTGTCGCTGCCAGTGTCAGTGCCAATAAACGCTGGCTATTCGTCTCCAGCACCCTACTGAAGCAAACTGCCAGGAACCAGCTGCTGCAGGATGAATACAATGAGGACAACCTCTTTATCATCGACGGAATTGTTTCGACAAGCCGCGCGAGTGAGCGTCATTGGGAGCTTGTACGCGAAGTGATGCGGCTCCCTGTAGCCAAGGTAATCGAACATCCAGATATATTCGTCCGGGATACGGAGTTTACATTGGATGATTTCGATTATATTATTGAACTTCGGAATCACGATGATGAAAAAATCATTTATGAGCCGGAATTCAGACAGATTTAAGCAATTTTAAAGATGGATGGTGGTATTAATGGACATTGGTGCAAAGCTCCGGGAGGCAAGAGAGTCCAAAGGAATGACTTTGGAAGACGTACAACAGCGCACCAAAATTCAAAAGCGTTATTTGAAAGCGATTGAAGAGAATAACCACAGCGTCATGCCAGGTGAATTCTACACACGTGCTTTCATTAAGGAATACGCGCAGACAGTAGGACTTAATCCAGATGAAGTGCTCGAACCGAAACAACAGCAGCAGGAAGCAACAGCAGCTGCTCCGGTTCAGGAAGAGAGTGAGGCACCTTCCCGCCAGGAACGCAGCCGCGTTCGGGAAAATGACAGGCCTCCCCGCAAGGAACGCAAAGGCATTCCGTACTTATCTTCCATCATCATCGGATTGATTGTTTTGGCAGCTATTATTGTTGTCGTCTTCATTTATGCAGGCGGATCTAACGATAATAATGATAATAATTCCGCTAACCAGCAGCAGAATGAAGATCAGGTAACGTCACCTGAGAGTGATCAGTCTGCTGAGCAGGAATCCGATGCTGACTCTGAGGAGCAAGCAAATGATGCTGCTGAAGAAGAGCAAGCACAGCAGGAAGAGGAGCAGGCAGAACCAAAACTTTCTGTGGACGAAGAAGGTACTGCCAGTAACCCTGTTACAACTTATACACTGGAAAATGCCGGTGATGAAGTAACATTGAAACTTTCTGCAGAAGATGGAGATGCGTGGCTGCAAGTCGGCGATGGCAATAACGCCGGCAATGTTTACACTGGCACCATCGCTTCCGGAAGTGAACCGGTTGAGCAGGACATAAGTGATTTAGAGACAGTTTCCATCAGAACTGGTTTTGCCAGAGCAACAAAACTGGAGATCAATGGCCAGGAACTGACTTTCCCGATTGATAATGATGTTCAGACCATTACGGTAAATATCAAGAAATAATGATAAAAGTTAAACCCTTTACGTTTATGGAAAGGGTTTAACTTATGTTTATCTGTACATACATAGGAGGCAGACATGAATATACCTAATAAAATTACTTTATCCCGAATTTTCCTGATCCCGATTTTCATTATCCTGCTGGCAGTCCCATTTGATTGGGGAACAATCGATATTGGTGACACAACACTCCCAGTGAACCATTTGGCTGGGGCGATTTTATTCATCATTGCATCATGTACGGACTGGGTGGATGGTTACTATGCCCGCAAATATAATCTGGTAACTAATCTTGGGAAATTCCTTGATCCACTAGCAGATAAGCTACTTGTTTCAGCTGCGCTCATTTTACTGGTACAATTAGACTTAGCGCCGGCTTGGATCACAATCGTCATCATCAGCCGTGAATTTGCTGTTACAGGATTGCGTCTTGTTGCCGCAGGTGAAGGTCTTGTAATGGCAGCAGGTAAAATGGGTAAGCAGAAAACGGCGGTTCAAATTGTTGCTATCAGCGCATTGCTGCTGCATAATTGGCCGTTTTCATATCTCGGTTTTCCGTTTGCTACGATTTGCCTGTATCTTGCACTGATTCTGACGGTCGTGTCCGGAGTCGACTACTTTGTTAGAAACTGGAGTGTCATGAAGGAGTCGAAATAAAATGAAGCAAATCAATGCAGAAGTGATAGCTGTAGGAACAGAGATTCTCATAGGTCAAATCAACAATACGAATGCACAATGGATTTCCAAGCTACTGGCTGATAACGGAATCAACGTATTTTATCATCACGTGGTAGGCGATAATCTTGCTCGTGTGCAATCGTCCTTCGCAAAAGCGCAGCGTGATGCAGACCTGGTGCTCGTAACTGGCGGACTCGGCCCGACAGAGGATGATCTGACAAGGGAAGCCTTTCAGCTCATATCCGGCCTAGAGATGCATGAAGACAAAGTTTCCATGGATCGTATCAAAGAGTTCTTTGTTAAACGAGGCCGTACGATGTCTCCGAACAACCATAAGCAAGCCCGTGTGTTTGAAGGTGCAAAAGTACTGGAAAATACAGTCGGTATGGCGCCAGGCATGCTTGTAGAGCATGATGGAGTGGTATGGGCGTTTATGCCAGGTGTTCCTCGTGAAATGAAGCAGATCATGTCTGATCATGTTATGCCTTATGTTCGTGAGAAATATCAGCTTCAATCTGTGTTGCAGTCCCGCTTGCTTCATTTCATCGGAATTGGGGAATCACAGCTTGAAACGGACTTGCTTGATTTGATCCAAGTACAGGAAAATCCAACGATTGCAACGTATGCCTCTGAAGGGGAAGTTGCTGTGCGGCTTACAGCCCGTGCAGGAACGAAGGAAGAAGCTGACCGTTTGATCGATGTCATTGAAAAAGAAGTGATGGAGCGCGTCGGTCAATACTTTTACGGCTACGATGAAACATCTGTTCAGCAGCAAGTGTTCGAGCTGCTGAAGAAACGGCAGTTTACATTGGCCAGTGCAGAAAGCCTGACAGGCGGACTGTTCGCGGATGCCCTCGTTTCCTTGAGCGGCGCTTCCGAGGTCTTCCTTGGCAGCTTTGTCACGTATGCACCTAGCATGAAACAGCACGTGCTTGGCGTGAAGGAGGAAACGATTCAGAAGGAAGGCACTGTAAGTGAGCAATGTGCCATAGAAATGGCCGAAAATGCAGTGCGCCTTACGGGAGCCGATATCGGTATCAGTTTCACTGGTGTTGCCGGCCCGGATAGTTCCGAAGGCAAGGAGCCTGGAACTGTCTATATCAGCCTTCATGAAAAAGGCAAACAGACACGTACTACGGAGCTCTCCATTCGGAGCTCGCGTCAAGGTGTACGGGCGCAAGCGGTGAAGAAAGGCTTCGATATGCTGTTCCATTATTTAAAATCGTGATTTGACACTTGTTTGAAGCGGATAAATGTTCTTTTTACCTGAATGAATTGTCTTTATTGGTGTGTTCGGGAGAAATAAAAAAAGGGAACATTTATTCGCTTTTTGCTTGTTATATCTCAAAAAACAAGTTAGAATAGATATAGATAATCCAAAGGAGGAAATACATTTGAGTGAACGTAAACAAGCCCTTGATATGGCTTTGAGACAAATAGAGAAACAATTCGGGAAAGGTTCCATTATGAAACTAGGCGAAAGAGCAGAACAGAAGGTTTCTACTGTTTCCAGCGGCTCTCTTGCCCTTGATATCGCACTTGGTGTAGGCGGATATCCTAAAGGCCGTGTTATCGAGATTTATGGACCTGAATCCTCTGGTAAAACAACTGTTGCCCTGCATGCAATTGCAGAAGCACAGCGCAATGGCGGACAAGCAGCTTTCATCGATGCAGAGCATGCGCTTGATCCAGTTTATGCACAGAAGCTAGGAGTCAATATCGACGAGCTTTTGCTTTCTCAGCCAGATACAGGAGAACAAGCATTGGAAATCGCCGAGGCGCTTGTACGAAGCGGAGCGGTTGACATCGTCGTTGTCGACTCAGTAGCAGCCCTTGTACCGAAAGCGGAGATCGAAGGGGAAATGGGAGATGCTCACGTTGGTTTGCAGGCTCGTTTGATGTCTCAGGCGCTTCGTAAATTGTCCGGAGCAATCAACAAGTCCAAAACGACTGCTATCTTCATCAACCAGATTCGTGAGAAAGTCGGCGTAATGTTCGGTAACCCGGAAACAACACCTGGTGGACGCGCACTTAAATTCTATTCCTCTGTCCGTTTGGAAGTACGCCGTGCTGAGACTCTAAAGCAAGGCAATGACATGGTCGGTAACAAAACGAGAATTAAAGTAGTGAAAAATAAAGTAGCTCCGCCGTTCAAACAAGCGGAAGTAGATATTATGTACGGAGAAGGGATTTCCAGAGAAGGGGAACTCATCGATATCGCAAGCGACTTGGATATTGTTCAGAAAAGCGGAGCGTGGTACTCCTATAATGAGGAGCGTCTTGGCCAAGGACGTGAAAATGCGAAGCAGTTCCTGAAAGAGAACCCGGAAATTGCTACGACAATTCAGATGACTGTACGCGACCACTATAACTTAGATGCAGATAAGAAGCTGCCGGAAGAGGCGCTGTCAGAAGAACAGGAATCATTGGATATGTAAGAAAGAGCCTTCGGTTACAGCCGAAGGCTTTTTATATAGGATAATCTGCTAGTACTTTCCATGTTTTCTTGACAACATGCGAACACAGGATTAAAATTGATTTGTATAATTCTCTTTTTTATTATACTTCTCAAAGGTTACCATAGTTTTTTTATGAAAAACATTGTGCATGCCGACAGACATGTTTGTACAATTTCATAGCAGGGGAGGTGAAATCATGGAACTATTTTACCTAATCATCTCCATTTTGCTTGCTCTAATCGTCGGTGGTGTTGTTGGTTATCTTGTTCGCAAATCTATTGCTGAGAAAAAGATCTCCAGTGCGGAGGAATTGGCGAAGCAAATAGTAGAAGAAGGCCATCGCAATGCGGAAACGTCTAAGAAGGAAGCACTTCTCGAAGCGAAGGATGAGAACTTCCAGCTGCGTCAGCAGACGGAGCAGGAATTACGTGAGCGTCGTCTTGAACTGCAGAAGCAGGAAAACCGTCTGATGCAGAAAGAAGAGAATCTGGACCGTAAAAGCGATACGCTTGATAAGCGTGAAGTTACGTTAGAGAAAAAGGAACAATTATTAGCTGAAAAACAACAACAAATTGAAGAATTGGAAAGCAAAGTGGAAGTCTTGGTGAAAGAACAGCAGCTCGAATTGGAGCGGATTTCCGGCTATACGTCTGATGAAGCACGTCAAATCGTGCTGGATAAAGTCGAGAAGGAAGTTGCCTTCGATGCAGCTGTCATGATCAAAGATGCGGAACATCGTGCCAAGGATGAGGCCGATAAGAAAGCGAAGAGCATTCTTTCCCTTGCACTTCAGCGCTGCGCAGCCGATCACGTTGCGGAAACGACTGTATCAGTCGTGAACTTGCCGAATGACGAGATGAAAGGACGCATTATCGGACGGGAAGGCCGTAACATTCGTACGTTAGAAACGCTTACAGGAATTGATCTGATCATTGATGATACACCTGAAGCGGTCATCCTGTCCGGTTTTGATCCTGTCCGTCGTGAGATCGCACGAATCGCACTCGAGAAACTTGTCCAGGATGGACGTATCCACCCAGCTCGTATCGAGGAAATGGTGGAGAAATCCAGACGCGAAGTGGATGAGTATATTCGCGAGATAGGTGAGGAGACGACCTTCGAAGTTGGTGTACACGGTTTGCATCCGGATCTTGTTAAGATACTCGGAAGATTGAAGTATCGCACAAGTTACGGCCAGAACGTATTGAAGCACTCGACAGAAGTCGCTTACCTAGCAGGATTGCTGGCAGCTGAGCTTGGCGAGGACGTTACCTTGGCAAGACGTGCAGGTTTACTGCATGATATCGGTAAAGCAATCGACCACGAAGTCGAAGGCAGCCACGTTGAAATCGGGAAAGAACTCGCAATCAAATACAAAGAGCATCCGGTGGTCATCAACAGCATCGCTTCCCACCACGGGGATGAGGAAGCAACATCGATTATTGCAGTGCTTGTTGCTGCAGCAGATGCCCTTTCCGCAGCCCGTCCGGGAGCGAGAAGCGAGACACTGGAGAACTACATCAAGCGTCTGGAGAAACTGGAGGAGATTTCAGAATCCTTCCAGGGTGTGGAGAAATCCTTCGCAATTCAGGCTGGACGTGAGATTCGTATCATGGTTAAACCGGATGAAATCAACGACTTGGAATCCATCAAAGTCGCACGGGATATCCGGAAACGTATTGAAAGCGAGTTGGATTATCCAGGACATATTAAAGTCACGGTTATCCGGGAAACACGCGCAGTTGAATATGCAAAATAAGAAAGCGGCCCTGTGCCGCTTTTTTTAGTGTTAAACTATATCTATTACAAGTTGAGATGCAGAAAGGGATTTGATTATGAAGTTATTATTTATCGGAGATGTTGTCGGCGAGCCGGGACGTCAGATGGTTCAAGAATATTTACCGCGCTTGAAGCAGCGTTTTCAGCCGCAGCTTACCATTATAAATGGAGAAAATAGCGCTGACGGTAAAGGTATCAATGAGCAGATTTATAAGCAGTTCCTTGAATGGGGAGCACAAGCGATCACCATGGGTAACCATACATGGGATAAGCGGGATATATTTGAATTCATCGATGATGCAAAGTACCTTGTCCGTCCATCAAATTTACCGCCAGGTACACCTGGTAAAGGGATTATTTATGTGAAGGTGAATCAGCATGAAGTAGCTATCATCAATTTGCTGGCAAGAACGTTCATGATGCCTGCAGATGATCCATTCCGTGAAGCTGATCGCCTCATTGAAGAGGCACGTAAACGGACGAATTTGATTTTCGTCGACTTCCACGGAGAAGCAACCAGTGAGAAGCAAGCTTTTGGATGGTATGTCGATGGACGTGTCAGTGCTGTTGTTGGTACCCACACACATACGCAGACAGCTGATGAACGGATATTACCGTCTGGGACGGCATATATTTCCGACGCCGGAATGACAGGGCCATATGAAGCGATCCTCGGGATGGAGCGGGAAGCAGTCATTAAAAGATTCCTTACAGGTCTCCCGGTACGTTTTGAAGTACCAAAAAAGGGTAAATCACAATTAAATGGAGTAGTAATCGATCTGGATCCGCAAACGGGGAAGGCTTCTTCCATCAAACGCATCCTGATCAATGATGACCACCCGTACATGGATTGATCTTTGCTGCTCCTTCACTAGGTCTTTTGTTTACAGTATGAACCAGTACAGGCCGTATCACTTTTTTCAGACATCGCCCGAAATGGGCATATCTACTATCTTGCAGAAATATAGTAAAAAGGAAAGTAGCCCAGTAAACGAAGGAGGTACCAGTGTTGGATATACTAAAAGTTTCAGCGAAATCCAATCCAAACTCAGTAGCAGGCGCACTTGCGAACGTATTAAGAGAACGTGGCTCAGCGGAAATCCAGGCAATCGGAGCAGGAGCACTCAATCAATCAGTGAAAGCTGTCGCCATTGCGAGAGGCTTTGTTGCCCCGAGTGGTGTTGATTTGGTTTGTATCCCGGCATTTACGGATATAATGATCGACAATGAAGAACGGACTGCCATCAAATTGATAGTAGAACCACGATAAGTCCCGCCAAAGGCGGGGCTTTTTTTATTTCCAATACTTGGACACAGCATCATGCATTGGTATACTGGAGACAAACGCAAGAATGAATGGGGGAGCAGGAATAAGTGAATGAAGAACAGCGTAAATCCGTGAGTTTGATAGCTGCAGAACAGTCCAAACAAGTTGAGAAGCCGCTGCATGAGAAGACTACAGACGATTTCGCGAAGTATTTCCAGACGACGTATCAGCCGCCGAATTTGAAGCAGGCGAAGAAGCGGCGCAGAGAAGATGTTACGTTCCATTATGATTTCACGATTCCCCCAGAAATGCAGCAAGCAGGTCTTGGAAAAAAGTTCCTCATCCGTACGTACGGATGCCAAATGAATGAACATGATACCGAAGTGATGGCTGGACTGTTCATGGAAATGGGATATTCTCCGACAACTGAAACAAATGAGGCAGATGTGATCCTTCTCAATACTTGTGCCATACGAGAGAATGCTGAGAATAAAGTGTTCGGTGAGATTGGTCATCTGAAGCCATTGAAGCTGGAGAAGCCGGATTTGATTATCGGAGTATGCGGATGTATGTCCCAGGAGGAAGCAGTTGTAAACCGAATTTTGAATAAGCATCATCATATTGATTTGATTTTTGGGACACATAATATCCACCGGCTTCCTCAGCTCTTGAAAGAAGCACAATTCAGCAAGGAAATGGTTTTGGAAGTATGGTCCAAAGAAGGCGATGTCATCGAGAACCTCCCAAAAGCACGAAAAGGAAAGATTAAGGCATGGGTCAATATCATGTATGGCTGCGATAAGTTCTGCACATATTGTATCGTCCCATACACGCGCGGTAAGGAGCGGAGCCGGCGTCCAGAGGATATCATCCAGGAAGTGCGACAACTGGCGGCTCAAGGATATCAGGAGATCACACTGCTGGGTCAGAATGTGAACGCGTACGGTAAAGATTTGCCTGATCTTGATTTTGGCCTTGGGAATCTTATGAATGAAATCAAGAAGATTGATATACCGCGAGTGCGTTTCACGACTTCCCATCCACGGGACTTTGATGATAAACTAATAGAGGTACTAGCCCAAGGCGGGAATCTTCTTGATCACATACATTTGCCTGTTCAATCCGGGAGCAGTGACATACTCCGGCTAATGGCCCGGCGCTATACGAGGGAGGAGTACTTGACTCTTGTAAAGAAAATCAGACGTTCTATTCCGAATGTTACACTTACGACAGATATCATTGTCGGTTTTCCGAATGAGACCGAGGAGCAGTTTCAGGAAACATTAACTCTTGTAGAGGAAGTCGGTTTTGAGGCCGCATATACGTATATTTATTCTCCTCGTGAAGGGACACCTTCTGCCAAATGGGAGGATAATGTCCCTATGGAAGTGAAAAGAGAGCGCCTGCAGCGATTAAATAGGGTGATAGACGAACATGCAGCGAAGTCGATGCGTGCTTATGAAGGCAAGATCGTGCAAGTGCTAGTCGAGGGGGAAAGCAAGCGGAACCCCGACGTGCTGGCTGGTTATACCGAGAAAAACAAGCTAGTCAATTTCCGAGGACCAAAGTCGGTGGTCGGCAAGATCGTCCCCGTTCGGATAAAACAAGCCAAAACATGGTCGCTCGATGGAGAATTAACAGAAACAACAGCGGAGGTACACATATAATGAGTTATTCCACCGAAGATATCCTCAAACAAGCCGAAGTGTTGGCTGAAGACATGGGCAATCTGGATGAGATTGAACATTTCCACCAGCTGGAATCGAAGCTTAATGAGAACAAAAAGGTGCAAACATATATCAATCAAATTAAAATGAAGCAAAAGCAAGCTGTCAATTTGCAGGCTTATGGCAAACGGGAAGCCCAGCAGCAGATGGAAAAGGAAATTGATGATCTGCAAGCAAAGATCGACAGCATACCTGTCGTCCAGGAATTCAAAGAATCCCAGGTTATCACGAATCATATTCTGCAGAGCATTTCCCAAAATATCCAGCAGACGGTCTTTCAGGATGAAGAAACGGACAAATAAGTCCGTTTCTTTTTTTAAAAATCCACTTGGGCCCGACAGTCGGCAAGATTCTATAACCTCTTTTTAGGCAGTTGCATAGAATGAAGGAGCGTCCAGCTGTGGTGGGAGATTGTATTTTTTCTGACACCATAGGTGAACACCCTGCATAACATGACTATGTAAAAAGAGGAGGTTTTTGCAAGATGGGTTTTCTAGAGCAGAATTACCGTGAGATCATTACGAAAGCGGTCATCGGCCGCGGACGTAAATTCAGCAAGAATATCGATCATATCCGACCGGAACACAAACCATCAAGCATCCTTGGCTGCTGGATCATCAACCACCGCTATCATGCAAAAAAGAAAGGCGATAAAGGGGTGGAAGTAGTCGGTTCCTATGATGTCAACGTTTGGTATTCGTACAATGATAATACGAAAACGCACGTTGTTTCGGAGAAAGTCGAGTATAAGGAATTGGTCAAATTAAGCATCAAAGACGAGAACTGCCTTGACGACGATTATGATGTTTATGCGAAAGCAATTCAGCAGCCGAACTGCCTGGAATGCAAGATCGTACAGCACGGACAGAAAATTTTCGTCGAAGTGGAGAAGGAATTCCTTGTGGAAGTTATCGGGGAAACGAAGCTTTGTGTAAAAGTAGATCCTGATGGCTGTCTAGTGGAGGATGTAGAAGAAGAGTGGGATTACGAGCTGACGGAAGATGATTTCAAAGATGTAGATCCGGACTTCTTGGATAAAAAGGATGACGATGAAGACTGAACGAGAGCAGATGCTCTCGTTTTTTGTTTTATTCAGAATGACACTGCAAGAAGAAACAGAGAAAATACCTGTGTTATAATAGGACTAATTGCAATGAAACAGAGGAGTAGGAAATATGGCAGGTTACACACCGATGATGCAGCAATATTTAAGAATAAAAGCCGATTATAAGGATGCATTCCTTTTCTTCCGGCTTGGGGATTTCTATGAGATGTTCTTCGATGATGCGCTGAAAGCCACAAAAGAACTGGAAATCACTTTAACAAGCAAGAATGCAGGTGTTGAGGAGAAAGTGCCGATGTGCGGCGTTCCGTATCACTCGGCTGATAATTATATAAGAACACTTGTTTCGCGCGGCTATAAAGTAGCCATCTGTGAACAAGTGGAAGATCCGAAGACAGCCAAAGGGGTTGTAAAACGGGAAGTAGTCCAGCTGATCACACCGGGTACTGTCATGGAAAACGGTATGCTGGATGAAAAGGAGAATAATTACCTCGCGGCTGTACACGAAAACAGTGACCGTACATACAGTCTTGTCTATCATGACCTATCTACGGGAGAAAATCGGGCAGCATTGCTTGAAGGCGGCTTTGATAGTCTTTTAAGCGAGCTTTACAACCAGCCGGTACGAGAAATCGTTATTAGCGAAGAGCTGGATCAACAGCTGCAGGAAGCACTGCAGGTCCGCCTTGGTGTCACATTATCCTATCAAGATAATGCCAGTACAAGCACATCTCATGAAAAACTTACTGGAAACGTGACCGATGTAAGATTGCTAGATTGCTTCAGTATGCTGTTAAACTATGTGGAACGCACGCAGAAGCGGGGCTTGGATCATTTGAAGCCGCTTCAAGTAATGGAGCTTAAACACTTCATGACGCTGGATATGTATTCAAAGCGCAATTTAGAGCTTACAGAGACGATTTTGAAGAAAGGCAAGCACGGAAGCCTTTTATGGGTGCTCGATGACACAGTTACAGCAATGGGAGCACGGATGCTGAAGAAATGGCTGGAGCGGCCGCTGCTTCAGAAAGAAGCGATAACCAAGCGTCAGGATTTAGTCCAAGCATTTCTCGATCACTTCTTCGAGCGTGATACAATCCGACAGCATTTACAATCTGTTTATGATATCGAGAGACTTTCCGGCCGGGTTGCTTTTGGTAATGTCAATGCCAGAGATCTTCTGCAGCTGAAACGCACTTTGGAGAAACTGCCTGAATTGAAGCAGGTCTTGTCAGGCTTCGAGGAAGAAGAAGTACAGCAAATGGGCAGGGAGCTTAATCCATTGCCGGAGCTGAGCGAGTATCTTGAGAAAAGCTTGCACGAAGATGCACCGATCGGTGTGCGGGAAGGCGGTATCTTGAAGGACGGTTTCCATGAACAGCTGGATACGTACCGGGATGCTTCAAGAAACGGAAAGCAATGGATTGCAGCGCTGGAACAGCGTGAGCGTGAGGAAACTGGCATCAAATCGCTTAAAGTCGGCTATAACAAAGTATTCGGCTATTATATCGAAGTGACCCGGGCGAATTTGCACCTGCTGCCTGAAGGGAAATACGAGCGCAAACAAACGCTCAGTAACGCAGAACGCTTCATCACGCCGGAATTGAAGGAAAAAGAAGCACTCATCCTGGAAGCGCAGGAAAAGAGCGTGGAACTAGAGTATAACTTGTTCATGGAAATTCGGGATCATGTCAAAACGTACATCCCTGCTCTTCAGCTGCTTGCAGATCAAATCAGTCAACTGGATGTGCTGCAAAGCTTCGCAGAAGTGAGTGAAAAGCAGCGATATGCTCGTCCGACATTCAATGGTGATCGGTCCGTGGCAATTACAGAAGGACGTCATCCGGTCATTGAAAAAGTAATGAAGACAGGGCAGTTCGTACCAAATGATGTGCAGATGGGAAATTCATCTGATATCCTGCTGATCACTGGCCCGAATATGAGTGGTAAAAGTACTTATATGCGCCAAGTGGCATTGACAAGCATCATGGCACAAATCGGCTGCTTCGTTCCATGTGAAGCTGCTGATCTCCCGCTGTTTGATCAAATTTTCACTCGTATCGGTGCAGCAGATGATCTTGTGTCTGGTCAGAGTACATTTATGGTCGAGATGCTGGAGTCGAGGCATGCCTTGGAGCACGCCACTGATAGGAGTCTTATTCTGCTGGATGAAATCGGCAGAGGGACTAGCACATATGATGGAATGGCATTGGCGCAAGCCATCATTGAGTATGTTCATAACAATATCCATGCCAAGACATTATTCTCTACCCATTATCATGAGCTTACGAGTCTTGAAGAGGACCTGGATAAACTCCGAAATGTCCACGTACGGGCAGAAGAACATGATGGCAATGTAGTATTCCTCCATCAAATCCGTGAAGGAGCGGCAGATGAAAGCTATGGCATTCACGTTGCGAAATTGGCTAAGCTGCCTGACAGTCTCATTCAGAGAGCTTCCCATATTCTCAACGAACTGGAAGGACAGGGAGAAAAGCCAGCTGTCTCCAAGCCGGCAGCGAAAGAGCAGGAGGATATCCAGCTATCATTCTTCTCAGAGCCTGAACCTGAAAAGGAAAAAACGAAACAGGACGATAAGAACGATAAAGTGATAGCGGAGCTCACATCAATCAATCTGATGGAGCAGACACCGCTTGAAGCTATGAATCTATTATATAAATTGCAGCAAATGGCAACAAAAAAGTAAGGAGGTTCCCAAATGGCGATTCAATTGATGCCGGATGATTTAGCAAATAAGATTGCAGCGGGTGAAGTGGTCGAGCGACCGGCTTCGGTCGTCAAGGAACTGGTAGAAAACAGTATCGATGCAGGAAGTACAGTCATCAAGGTGGCAGTCCAGGAAGCAGGGCTCACAGAGATCAATATTGTTGACAATGGAGATGGCATGGAGCCAGATGATGTGGAACGGGCATTTTTCCGTCACGCCACAAGTAAGATACGGAATGAGCATGATTTGTTCCATGTCCGCACACTTGGGTTTAGGGGGGAAGCATTGGCCAGTATTGCAGCGGTAAGCCAGCTTGAAATCAAGACAAGCACAGGTGAGGATGCTGGTGTGAAGCTTGTGATGGAGGGTGGTACCATCAAAGAAAGAGGCAAATGCGACGCGCGTAAAGGAACCGAAATGACGGTACGGCATTTGTTCTTCAATACACCGGCCCGCCTGAAGTATATGAAAACCATCCATACCGAACTTGGCCATGTATCAGAAGTAATCAACCGGCTTGCACTTGCTCATCCGGAGATTCGTTTTGAACTGACCCATAACGATAAACCAATGTTCCAGTCATCTGGCCGAGGAGATATGCTGCAGATTGCTGCTCAGATTTATGGTAATTCTGTCGCAAAAAAAATGGTCCGAGCATCACACGAAACATTGGATTATAAGCTGGAAGTTTTCGCTGCCAAACCAGAAATAAATCGTGCGTCACGTCAGTATGTATCGTTTATCGTCAATGGCAGGTACATTCGAAATCCAGTCTTGGCGAAAGCGGTTATGCAGGCATACCATACGCTGTTGCCTATCGGCAGATTCCCTCTCGCCGTTATTTCTATCGAGATGGATCCCATTCTTGTTGACGTCAATGTGCATCCAGCTAAGCTGGAAGTACGTTTCAGCAAAGAAAAGGAATTATTTGATGCTGTTGAGCAGCTTGTCTCAAAAGCGCTCCGACAGCAGCGGCTCATTCCGGAAGCAGTCGCACCTAAACAGAAGAAAATACAAGAAAAAAGTGAACAGCAAAGCTTCACTTTCTTTGAAAGTAAACCAGCTAAAGAACCAGAAATACAACAAGAGCAATGGTTCTTTGATAAAGTGAAAGAAACAGTCCCTCCGATCATCGAGGAGCAGAAGCAAGATCCTGAACCTGGGATATTCAATGATTCATCTCCTGATATAGTGCAGGAACAGGAGTATGTACCAGCAGAGAAAGAAAGTGAGCCGGAATATGCGGTACCGGCTATGTATCCGATTGGTCAGCACCATGGTACGTATATTCTTGCTGAAAATGAAGAGGGTCTTTTCCTCATCGATCAGCATGCTGCGCAGGAACGTATTAAATATGAATATTACCGGGAAAAAATCGGCGAAGTGGAAAAGGAGCTGCAGGAGCTGCTCATTCCGCTTACATTTGATTTTACCCAGCAGGAAGCATTGATAGTCGAACAACACAAGACAGAGCTTGAGGCAGTCGGGTTGTTTTTCGAATCGTTCGGGGGTCACACATATATCGTGCGTTCCCATCCGCAATGGTTCCCGAAAGGGTTCGAAGAGGAGATCATTCGGGAAATCGTCGAACAAGTGATGCAGGAAAGTAAAGCAGACATCCGAAAGCTGCGGGAAGAGGCAGCTATCATGATGTCCTGCAAGCGATCGATCAAAGCGAACCATCATCTGAATTATGACGATATGTTCCATCTCTTGGAAGAGCTCCGCACATCACAGGATCCGTTCACCTGTCCGCATGGGCGGCCAATTATCATCCGTTTTACTTCCTATGAACTGGAGAAGCTTTTCAAACGAGTACAATAGGCGCAGGCAACTGCGCCTTTTTTGCTTGTCTAGGTGTTCACCGCTCCGTCAATCATACAGCTCGCTTATACTATCCTGTAACCTAAAAATTGACAGGAAGGAGTATTCGTATGGCATTATTCATCCAACCGACCACAGGAAGGCTGACTAGCGGTTTTCGTGGTGCAAGATCGGACCATAATGGCGTCGACTGGGCTCAGTCTGGGACGGTGCGTATTGTCGCAGCGGCAGCAGGTACTGTCAGCCGGTCCTATGTATCAACATCATATGGTGAAGTTGTCTTCATTGTGCATCAGCTGAATGGTCAAACGTATGAAACAGTATATGCCCACATGCGATCGGGGTCTCGGCAAGTTCGTGCAGGTGATACTGTCAGACAAGGGCAATTCATCGGCTATATGGGTAATACAGGTGACTCCACTGGTCAGCATCTGCATTTTGAATTGCACAGAGGAAGATGGAATGTGGAAAAATCAAATGCCGTGAACCCGCTTAACTATATCGGTTCAACAGCAAGCAGCTCGCAGCAAACTGCAAGTACCCGATACCCAGGAAGCTATATCCGGACAGGTTCACGGGGTGAAAACGTCCGCCGCATCCAGCGGGCGTTAGGTATAACAGCAGACGGGATATTCGGACCAAATACAAGGCAGGCCGTCATCAATTTCCAGCGCAGCAACGGACTTGGAGTAGATGGCATTGTCGGTAGGGAAACTTGGAATAGATTGTTCTGATTTTGGGCATGCTGACAGCCAGAGGAGGCGTTAGCCATGCACAATCAGCATCTTGTAGACTTTCTTAACCAGCAGATAGCCAATGTGAATGTACTGCACGTAAAACTGCAGCGATACCATTGGTATGCAAAAGGTCCATACGGCTATGTAATGGAGCAATATACCGAGGATTTGCACGATCAGCTGGATGATATAAAGAAAAGCATAGGGAAACGAGTTCTTGCGATAGGCGGCCGGCCAATAGCGGTCATGAGCAAATTCCTGCAGGAGGCAACCATAAAGGAAGCCGAAGCAGATGATGAGGACTATGAGGTAGTCAAGACAATGCGTCATGATTACAGCCAGCTGGCACAAGAGATCAAAATCACCGGTATACCGCTTGCGAAAAGGCAGGAAGATGATGCGACCGTTGGTTTGCTTATTGATATCCTTGGCAGGCTGGAATACGAGGCGATCCGCTTGTCGAAATACCTTATTGATGCCGATCGATAAGCTGTGCGTGGCGCGCACGGCTTTTCGTTTATCTTTCTTTGCAGTGTTATGCTAAACTAATGACATGTTAAAGAAGGAGAATGACATGGACAAGCAGAAAGTAATCGTCGTTGTCGGGCCTACTGGTGTCGGCAAGACACAGCTGAGTATCGAAATTGCCAAGAGATTTGGCGGTGAGGTGATCAGCGGCGATTCCATGCAGATATACAGAAGCATGGATATTGGAACGGCAAAAGTAACCAAAGAAGAACAGCAAGGAATACCGCACCACTTGATTGATATCCGAAATCCGGATGAAAATTATTCAGCTGCTGATTTTCAAGCTGATGTAGAGGCCTGTGTTCAAGATATTGCAAGCCGAGGGAAACTGCCTATCATCGCAGGCGGGACCGGCTTATACATACAAGCAGCCCTTTATGCTTATGATTTTTCAGAAGCAAAACGAGATGACAGCTATCAGCAGCAGCTCGAGCAGGAAGCACAAACCCACGGCCAGCTTCACCTGCACAAACAGCTGCAGGCAGTCGATCCAGTGCAAGCGGAGCGCATCCACCCGAATAATGTCCGCCGCGTCATACGTGCGCTGGAAATATTCCACCGTACCGGCAAAAGAATGAGTGATCACGAAGAAACCGAGCTGGCTGCTCGATATGACGCTGCAATAATTGGGTTGGAGATGGACCGGGATCTTCTATATGAACAAATCAATCTGCGGGTTGATAAAATGCTTGCTGAAGGCTTGCTGGATGAAGTGAAGGGCCTGGTCGAACGCGGAATCCGGGATTCCCAATCCATGCGGGCAATCGGCTATAAGGAGTTTATTCCTTATCTGGAAGGGAAAATGGAATGGGAAGATACGGTTTCCCAGCTGAAGCAAAATAGTCGCAGGTATGCAAAACGGCAGTATACATGGTTCCGCAACAAAATGGATGTGGACTGGTATACTATCACACCTGCAACAAAAAATGAAAAATTTAGAATTATTTTAGAAGAACTTGCAGGAAAGCTGGAATAAAGGTAGAAATAGGAACCGTATAGAAATTAGGAGGGGAATAGATGTCTCAATCTGTTAATATCCAAGACCAATATCTGAATCAGCTACGTAAAGAACGTATGCAAGTCACAGTCTTCCTGACGAATGGCTTTCAAATCCGAGGTACGGTGAAGGCTTTTGACAATTTCACTGTATTGTTTGAAACGGAAGGCAGACAGCAATTAATCTTCAAACATGCGATTTCCACATTCTCCCCAGTAAAGAATGTATCGCTGGATTATAAAGAACAGAGCTAAGTCGAAGCGAGCGCCATATGGCGCTCGTTTTGTTTTGTGGTTGTAAAGCGTACGGCTTGTGAATAAAGTAGAAAAAGACCATTGGGCATTTGTCACGGCCTACCTGTCTTGAGCGTAGACTACAGCAGTGAGGGGTGATCATGTGGAAGCTCAAGTTACGAATGCAAAAGGGAAAATCAATATCGTCCTCAAAAACAGACAGCAGGAGACGGAGCAGCTGCAAAGTGGAACTGTTAAGCGCGATATCGATCCATTCCGTCATATCGACCAAGAATTCTCCGCCTTCATTGGAATGGAAAAGCTCAAAAAAACTATCAAAGAGATTTATGCAAATGTCCATATCAGCGGAAAACGGGAAGCAGCGGGCTTAAAACAAGAAAAGCAAGTGCTGCATATGCTGTTTGAAGGCAACCCCGGTACAGGGAAAACAACAGTAGCCCGTAAGCTTGCATCTGTCTTCCACGACATGAACGTGTTGGATAAAGGTCATTTCATCGAGGCGGAAAGAGCGGATTTAGTTGGGGAATATATCGGGCATACTGCTCAGAAAACGCGCGCGCTCGTCCAGCGGGCCATGGGCGGGATCCTGTTTATAGACGAGGCCTATTCGCTGGCCCGCGGCGGAGAAAAAGACTTCGGAAAAGAAGCGATTGATACACTTGTAAAACATATGGAGGATGCCTCCAACCGCTTCATACTTATCCTTGCGGGCTATCCAAGGGAAATGGGTCACTTCATGAGCTTGAATCCAGGTTTGCGATCACGCTTCCCTATTCAGCTCGAATTCCCTGATTATAAGTCCGAACAGCTTATGGATATCGCAAAAGGAATGCTAGCAGAAAAAGAGTACCAGCTGACGAAAGAAGCAGAATGGAAGCTTAAAGAAATCATCGTACAGCAAAAAGCTAAACGGACAGCAGATTTTTCGAACGCCCGGTTTGTGCGGAATATCATAGAAAAAGCAATTCGAATGCAAGCAGTTCGTCTTGTACGTCAAGATCACCATCTGTCGACTGAGGAATTGATGAAGGTGACTGTCGCTGATTTGACTCAAGAAGAATGACAGGTACAAAGAAGCTCGAGTGTGTAATGCACTTAGAGCTTTTTTTATGTTGTAAACGTTATTGTATAGCAGTATTTCACTGGGGCATCATACTTAGCAAGGAGTGCACATAATGGGAAATATACTGGATTTTCTTGTTCAAAGAGATGTTTGGTTAGGAACAATTATAGTTGTCTTGGTTCCAATTTTGCTGACCTTGCTAAGCAATAAGCTGAAAGAGCTACGAAAAAAGCCATATACACGTACAGAGCAGCATTTCATGCCGGATAATTTTGCGCTGTCTACAAAATTATCCGTCAATCTGAAAGAGCTGAAAGCAATTGTCGGTGACAGCTCTGATATCATTTATCGCCAGTTCAAACTGGGAAAGGATAATCGCAGCTGTGCTATCGTCCTAATTGATGGATTGGTTGATCAGCAGTTGCTGCAGCAATCCATTATGCATCCGCTGCTGCAAGCCAAGCAGTCTAAATCAGGACTGAATCTATTTAAAAGTGAAAGCATAAAGGATTATTTGCTGCATCATGCGATTGAGGTCAGTGATGTGAAAGCGATGAATGACTCCAATCAATTTGTCCGACAGCTTCTGTCGGGGTCTGTACTGCTTTTT
The DNA here is from genome assembly GCF_002272135.1 of Virgibacillus sp. 7505. Lineage (GTDB taxonomy): Bacteria > Bacillota > Bacilli > Bacillales > Amphibacillaceae > Terribacillus. Next base: position 148,237 of record NZ_NPBF01000022.1, read on the forward strand.
GTTGATGGGCTGGATGAAGTTCTGGTTCTTAGCGTGAAAAAATGGCTTTCAAGAAGTTTGAATGAACCGATCACTGAAGCACTTGTCAGGGGACCGCGTTTAAGCTTTATAGAAAATATTAGGGACAATACGGCTATGCTGCGCAGAATGACGACAGACCCAAACTTGACCTTCAAAGACTTTGAGGTAGGGGAGCGGACGAAAAGGCAGCTCACCGTTGTGTATGTGAAAGACATTGCCAATGAAGAGTTGTTAGAAAACGTAAATAATCGAATTCAAAATATGGATATTGATCATGTAGCTGAATCAGGATATATTGAACAGCTAATCGAGGATGACTACCTGTCCATTTTTCCGCAAGTACAATCAACAGAACGTCCGGATCGAGTGATGGGGGCGATCTTGGAGGGGAGGGTTGCCATCTTGCTTGATGGTACATCCTATGCTTTGATAGTACCGGCAACCTTCTCCACGATGATGCAGTCGCCAGAGGATTACTACGAACGCTGGCTTCCAATGTCGCTCATTCGGATGCTGCGGTATGTAGCGGCCTTTCTTAGTATTTTCCTGCCGTCCTTTTATATTGCATTCGTCTCGTTTCATCAAGGCTTGATACCTACTGATTTGGCGTTGGCAATAGCCGGAACAAGAGTGGGTGTTCCTTTTCCAACGATCATTGAAGCGCTCTTGATGGAAATATCTATTGAATTGTTAAGGGAAGCAGGTCTTAGACTTCCGCGGCCTGTAGGACAAACTGTCGGTTTGGTGGGCGCCTTGATCATTGGGGAAGCGGCGGTACAAGCAGGTTTGGTCAGTCCGATTATGGTCATTGTCGTTGCAGCCACAGCCATAGCTTCCTTTGTCTCCCCGCACTACGCAGCAGGGATTGCACAAAGAGCACTCCGATTCCTTGCTATGTTTTCGGCTGCTTTTCTAGGTTTATATGGAATCAGTTTGTTCTTTTTATCTCTTTGTGTCCATGCGGTCAAGCTTCGGAGCTTTGGCGTACCATTTGTTACGCCGGGTACGCTTTATAGTAAAGACGACTGGAAGGACTTCTTTTTCCGTATGCCTTTGTTCACCATGAGAAATCGCCCTACTGAATATTTTCCGAAGGATCGGGTCAGAAGGAAGAAATATTAGGAGTTGCAGCATATGAAAATGGGAACGACACGGATTACGACGATACAAATGGTTGCGCTGCTTTCTTCAACTTTAATCGCTGCGGGTATCTTTACACTTCCAAGGAATTTGGCAATGGAAGTGGGGACTCCTGATATATGGGTGTGTGTGCTGCTGGGCGGTATATGCGGATATTTATCGTGTCTTATCATCATATCCTTAAGCCTTCGTTTTGAACGCCTTACCTTTTTTGAATTCAATAAGCTCATTGTCGGCAAGTGGCTGGGGACAATAATAAGTACTTGTTTTATCGGCTACGCACTCTTGATCGGTGCTTTTGAAATACGTTCCATGGGTGAACTGACACAGTTTTATCTGTTGGAAGAGACACCGCTCTGTGTCATTTTGATCAGCATGTACTGGATTGCAATTTACTTACTTGTAGGCGGCATTAATCCGATAGCGAGGCTGATCGAGCTATTGACACCTATTTGCTTAATTGTCTTCATATTAGTTTTTTGTCTTGGGTTTAAAGTTTTTGAGATAGACAATTTGCGGCCGTTATTCGGCCTTGGTCCAGTGCCGATACTGAAAGGGATAACTCCGACATTCCTTACTTTCAGTGGATTGGAATTTTTGCTCGTATTCATTGCCATGATGCAGAAACCGAAACAGGCAAAAAAGGTTGCGTTGATTGGATTAGCAATACCCGTATCTATTTACTTGTTATCAGTAATCATCATCACGGGTGGTCTGTCAGTTGAAAGAATGAAGCATCAGAAATGGCCTACTTTCGCCCTCATTCAAGAATATGAATACGAAGGCATTCTTTTTGAGCGTTTTGATTCCCTGTTTTTAGTCGTTTGGCTGATTCAGATGTTCACGACCTATGTAATCTGCCAGTATGTAGCGGCAAAGGGTATTTCTACACTGACGCGTATATCGTATAAAAAAGCTAACTATATACTGTTGGCTGCAGTTTATTTTATTTGTTTGATTCCTCAGGATTTGAATCAACTGGAAAAGATGGGGACGATTATTGGCTGGACAAGCTTTGTTTTTTCGTTTATTGTGCCGTCATTACTTCTGATAATTGCAGTTGTAAGAGGGCTGAAGCGAGGCGGTGAAGCAAAAAATGATTCGTAAAGTCTGCATTTGCTTAGTAGCCCTGTTATTCCTTTGCGGCTGCTGGGACAGCTCAGATATTGAAGACATGTCGTTTGTAATCGGGCTTGGGGTTGATAACAGCGAAAATGAACAGAATTCGATCAAACATACCACGCAGATTGCCGTCACGAAGAAAAAAGGAGAACAGGGAACAGCGCCTCAGGGAAAGATGTATCAAAACGTGATGCTTGAAGGTAGATCGATCCAGGATATCTTACGTAATATTTCTCTTCAGCTTCCGTATCCTGTATACACGGATCATTTGGAATGTATCATCATAAATGAAGAAGCAGCGAGCAAGTATGATTTATCTATTCTACTCGACCAGATGCTACGTGATAATGTCACTCGTTTGAGCCCTACAGTCGTTCTTAGCAAGCAGCAAGCCAGTGACGTGTTAAACACAAATATAGAAGGTGAGATACCTGGCAGCTACATCAGCAGTATTTTCGAGAATAAAACAAGCACGCTGAAAATTCTCCCGGAAGTACGTTTAGGGAAGATGGCTGCAAATCTCGCGTCTCAAACCAGCTTTTTGCTGCCAAATATCGATAAGCAAAAAAATATACTTAAAGTGGATGGAGCTGGTGTAATTAAAGGAAGAGAAAGAAAACTTACCGGTTTTTTGACAGAGGAAGAGGTGGAGGGGGTAAACTGGCTGACCGGGGAAGGAAAGGCTGGTTTACTGGAATTCGAGGACGAGAAAAAAAATACTATTGTTTATGAAGTACAAAATTATAAAACAAAGGTGGAGCCAAATTTTCAGAATGGCAGCCTATCTTTCCTAGTACAAATTAAAGCAGAGGGATGGATAACAGAAGATTGGTCTAAAGTAGCGCACAATTTGACGGAGAGTTATGTGAATGATCTGGAACGGCTGGGAGCAGATGAAGTCAAAAGGTTATCGGAAGGAACTCTAAAAAAACTTCAACAGGATTATAAGACTGATGTTGTGAATTTTTCTGAAAGCTTCCGAATAGCTTATCCTAGAGAATTTCAGAAAATGAAAGAGGATTGGGATAATTACTTTGCTAAAGCAGAAGTGAAGTACAATGTCAGCGTCAAGATTGTCAATACAGGTGATGTAGTGAAATAGATGATTTGATGACATTCAACTATTTATTATAACTACATCTTCATGAATGCGCCCATCTTAAAAGCTTTCGCATAAAGCGAAGGCTTTTTACTTGTATGATAGGGTATAATGACATATAGAAAGGGTGACAGTATGGAACGTGTATTATTGATGGCAGTCCATCACCAGAATCAGACATTAGAGCGATTTCAATCCTCGCTCGATGAATTAGAAGCATTAACAGAGACAGCAGGAGGCGCGGTGGCAGGGATTGTCACGCAGAAACGGGAACGCCTGCATCCTGGTACATATTTCGGATCAGGGAAGCTCGAGGAACTTGCTGAGTTAGTTGAGCAGGAAGAGCCGCTTCTGGTCATATCCAACGACGAATTGTCTCCAGGACAATTGAAAAATATCAGCAACCGAATTGGGGTCCGGGTCATAGACCGGAGTCAGCTAATTCTTGATATATTCGCAACACGTGCACATACCCGTGAAGGTAAACTGCAGGTGGAACTGGCACAGATGCAATATTTGCTGCCTAGACTATATGGACAAGGTACAGAAATGAGCCGTCTTGGCGCTGGTATCGGGACAAGAGGTCCAGGTGAAACGAAGCTTGAAACCGATAGACGCCATATTCGACGCCGGATCGACGAAATCAAACAGCAGCTGAAAGCTGTCGTGTCGCACCGCTCCCGTTACCGGGAACGACGAAAAGCAAATCAGGCTTTTCAAATTGCCTTGGTCGGCTATACAAATGCTGGTAAATCGACAATCTTCAACCGCGTGACTGGAAACGACAGTCTGGAGCAGGACCAGCTGTTCGCTACGCTGGATCCGATGACGCGCCGTATGCGCCTTCCATCCGGTTTTCAAGCGCTGCTCACGGATACGGTTGGCTTTATCCAGGACCTTCCGACAGCGCTTATCGCCGCTTTCCGTTCAACACTGGAGGAAGTGACAGAAGCTGATTTTATCATTCATATGGTCAACAGCGCACATCCAGATCATGAACAGCAGCAGGCGACTGTACTGAAGCTGCTCCATGAACTCGGTGCCGATCATTTGCCGATTTTGACAGTTTATAACAAAGCAGATTTGCTGACAGAGGATTTTATTGCTAGTGCGCATCCATATGTCCAGATCTCCGCATTCAAAGAAGAAGACCGCAGACTTGTAATGGATAAAGTACAGGAAATGATCCAGGAAGCAAGTGAGTTTTATGATACAATCGTACCTGCCGCTGGCGGCCGTCTATTGGACAAGCTTGCGCAGGAGACGATTTTAACAAAAAGGAATTACAACGAGGAAATGGATGTCTATGAAGTGAGCGGGTATGTATTGCCAAATCATCCGCTTTTCCATCAGTTGAAAGGAAAGAATGAAGCATGATAAACGAAACAGCAAGAAGAACAGAAGAAGAAACAAGCGCCGAGCGCGCTGGAATAGATTCCATCGTAGAAAAGAATCAGAAACGAGTGATGGATGCATTCCGCAATCAGCGCGTAAGTGACAGTCATTTCAATCCCACAACAGGTTATGGATATGATGACTTTGGTCGGGAGACCCTTGAACAGGTTTACGCAGAAGTGTTCGGCGGAGAGGATGCACTTGTGCGTCCTCAGATCGTTTCAGGTACACACGCGATAACTACTGCTTTATTCGGTGTTTTGCGTCCTGGTGATCAATTGCTTTATATTACCGGAAAGCCATATGACACGCTGGAAGGCGTCATTGGAAACCGAGAAGAAGATACAGGTTCATTAAAGGATTTCGGTGTCGCATACGATGCGGTTGATCTGACGGAGGATGGTGCAATCGACTATCCAGCTGTAGCAGATAAGCTTTCTGAGAAGACGAAGGTGGTGGCGATCCAGCGTTCCAAAGGATATGCCGACCGGCCTTCTTTTTCTGTTACAGAAATCGGTGAAATGGTTTCTTTCGTAAAAGGGAAGTATCCAGAAGCTATCGTTTTCGTCGATAACTGCTATGGAGAATTCGCCGAAACAGAGGAGCCGCTCCATGTTGGTGCGGATTTGATTGCCGGATCACTAATCAAGAATCCAGGCGGCGGTATCGTACGTGCGGGAGGCTATATTGCCGGCCGGACTGAATTGATCGAGTTGTGTGCCAACCGTTTGACTGCACCGGGACTCGGAAAAGAAACAGGAGCATCACTTGGCATGCTGCAAGAGCTGTTCCAAGGATTCTTCCTGGCACCGCATGTTGTTGGGGAGGCGTTAAAAGGCGCCGTCTTTACATCAAGATTTCTTGAGCTTCTCGGCTTTTCGACTTCACCGAAATTCAACAGCAAACGCGTCGATTTGATTCAATCAGTGAACTTCCACTCGGCAGATCAGATGATTGCCTTTTGTCAGGCAATCCAGCATGCATCACCTGTCAACGCTCATGTGACGCCGCATGCAGCACCGATGCCGGGATATGAAAGTGATGTCATCATGGCAGCCGGAACCTTCATCCAAGGAGCCAGCCTGGAATTAACAGCAGATGGACCGATCCGCCCGCCATATACGGCTTTTGTCCAGGGCGGTTTGACTTATGCCCATGTGAAGCTCGCTATTATGGATGCAGCTCAAAATCTATTAGAAAAAGGCTTGATATCAACTAATCAAGCATACTAAAAATTTTCATGTTAACTAAGCTAACACGTGTTGACATTTAAAATTACCTACGTTTATAATAGACGTAGAGTACATAAGGAAAGGGGATGGACGATAAATGAGTGACATGAATCGCCGATCTATGCCCTTGTTCTCTATTGGTATTGTAAAATCACTTACTGCATTAACAGCGAGACAAATCCGTTATTATGAAGACAACGGACTGATTTTCCCAGCAAGAACAGAAGGCAATCAGCGTCTTTTCTCATTCAATGATGTGGATCGACTGCTGGAAATCAAGGAATTGATCGATAAAGGAATCAACCTTGCCGGAATCAAGCAAATGCTGCCATACAGAGAAAAACCGACAGCAGAAATGCTTGAAACACCGATCGAACCGGAAATCTCTGATAAAGCATTAAGACAGATGCTGCGTCAGGAACTGATGGATACCGGACGATTAGGCAAAGCTTCGTTACGTCAGGGAGAGTTATCACGATTCTTCCATTAATAGAGGAGGAGAAAGAATGGCGAAATTTACTAGAGAAGATGTAATCAAGATTATCAAGGAGGAGAACGTAAAGTTCATTCGCTTACAATTCACCGACTTGCTTGGCACAATTAAAAACGTGGAAATCCCGCTTAGCCAGCTGGACAAAGCATTGGATAACGAAATGATGTTCGACGGATCTTCCATCGAAGGTTTCGTACGCATCGAAGAGTCCGACATGAAGCTTTACCCGGACTTGGATACGTTCGTCGTATTCCCTTGGACAAGCGAAAAAGGCAAAGTGGCACGTTTCATCTGTGATATCTACACTCCAGAAGGAGAGCCATTCGAAGGCTGCCCACGTTACAACCTGAAGCGTAACATCAAAAAAATGGAAGAGCTTGGATTCAGCGCATTCAACATCGGTACAGAGCCGGAATTCTTCTTGTTCAAACTTGATGAAAAAGGCGAGCCGACTTTGGAATTGAACGATAAAGGCGGCTACTTCGACCTTGCACCAACTGACCTAGGCGAAACTACTCGTCGTGATATCGTATTGGAATTGGAAGAGATGGGCTTTGAAATTGAAGCTTCCCACCACGAAGTGGCACCAGGCCAGCACGAAATCGATTTCAAATATGCTGATGCACTGAAACATGCTGATGATATCCAAACATTCAAACTAGTAGTAAAAACAATTGCTAGAAAGCATGGTTTGCATGCAACATTCATGCCAAAACCATTATTCGGTGTAAACGGTTCTGGTATGCACTGCAACATGTCTCTATTCAAAGACGGCAAAAATGCATTCTACGATGAAAGCGGCGAGTTGAAGCTTTCTGAAACAGCTTACCAGTTCATCGCAGGTACATTGAAGCATGCGGTTAACTTCACAGCGGTTACAAACCCGACAGTTAACTCTTACAAACGTCTTGTACCTGGATATGAAGCACCATGCTACGTAGCATGGTCCGGTAAAAACCGCAGCCCGCTTATCCGTGTACCATCCGCTCGCGGAGCAAGCACACGTGTCGAAGTGCGCAGTGTTGATCCATCTGCAAACCCGTACCTAGCAATGAGTGTATTGCTTGCTGCAGGTCTTGATGGAATCAAGAACAACATGGAAGCACCTGCTTCCATCGACCGTAACATCTATGTTATGGATAAAGCAGAAAGAGAAAAGAACGGCGTAGCAGATCTTCCAGCTACACTGTACGACGCTCTTGAGCAGCTAAAATCCGACGACATCATCGTCGAAGCACTAGGCGATCACCTATTCGAACACTTCATCGAAGCGAAAGAAATCGAGTGGGATATGTTCCGCACGCAGGTCCACCCATGGGAACGCGAACAGTACATGGAAGACTTTTAATGGAGGAAACCCTTGATACCACTGGTGTCAGGGGTTTTTCTTTTCGTGTATATTTTGTGAGTTTCCACCTCCTAATCACCCCATATATTTGCGCAATTTTTCTTATATTCCTCATATTACTCCAAGAATATATAGCGATGTAATTTCCATGCTGAAGAGATTCATGGAACACAAAAAGGGCCGCCTATGTATCATGATTTAGTGAACTGGTATAGCGTTAATATGGATCAGATAGGCTAGGTAATAAATTTTACCTATATATTATACAAAAATATGGTAAATTTAATGCAGAGATATAATGAATGGGGAGAGGTAATGTTGCGAAAAAAATTTGTTGTGTTGCTGCTGCTAATTATAATATTTGTCTTGAATTTACCTAGCGCTTCCTTTGCTGATCGTAAAGATTTAGTTTTAATTGTGTACAGCCAGACGGAGGAAGAACAATTAAAAGATGTGCGGATTTTGGAAACCTTAGTAGGTCAATTCAGAGACGATTACAAAATCATTGAAGATGCAGATATTGGCCAAGAAAATTTAAATGAGTTTGATTACGTTATTTATTTGGGAGCTGGAAGGAAAGCATTGTCAGAGAGCTTGCTGAAAACTTTCAATAATTACAAAGGCCCATTTTTCGCAATTAATCATAATGCAGAGCAGTTTAAAGAAAAGATGCCTTGGTTAAACATAAATGGGGAAGCCTTGGTTAATCAGGTTGAGGTCCCAGATAATCAGAGTCAGAACTTGACAGAGGAACGGATAGTTTATGATGTGACGGCTAATGGTACTGCTGTTTCTTTGGTCGGAAATAAAGTTGACGGCAGTGGCTCGGTTCCTTTACTGCTTAATTCGAATAATATATATTACTTTGCAGGTCAAAATCTTTATAATCCTTTTGAAGAATATATAACCCAGTCACTTATTAATTTCTTTGGTGAAGAAGGAAAAGGAATCACGAAGTATCTACGACTTGAAGATGTGCATCCCATGGTAGATCCTGATCAGTTAAGGGAACAAGCAGAATTCCTTAAAGAAAAGGATATCCCTTACATGGTGGCGGTAATTCCAGAGTATACGAATAACGGTAAAACAGTGCACCTTGTTGATTCACCCAAATTAGTGAAGACGCTAAAATACATGCAAAATAATGGTGCAAGTATAGTGTTGCATGGATACAAGCACCAATATCGCAGCTCAGAAACAGGTGAAGGCTTCGAATTTTGGGATGCTGAGAATGATAGGCCTATTTATCAGCCAGCCAATGAAAAAGCCAAGCAGATGTCGGATTTTCCTACTTATGCAGCATATGAGGCTTTTGTTGAGGAAGGCGAAGAGTATGAAAGGTCATATATGGAAAATGCAATAGAAAGCGGAATAGAAGAGTTGGTAGCTCATGATCTCTATCCCGTTGCTTTTGAAGCACCTCACTATGCCATTTCTCAACAAGGATACAAAATAGTATCCGAACATTTTTCTTCTTACGTTGGACAGCTGCAGTTGACTGATTTAACTTGGAAGGGAGAATTTGCACCTCCGTATGAGTCACGACCTGAATTTGTGCATGGTATGACTGTGTATCCGGAAACCTTGGGTTATATTGAAGAAGGTGATGATAAAGGAATTGAGAAAATGCAGGAAAAAATAGAGATAAAATCAAAATATAATCATTCCTATTTATCTGCCTTTTATCACCCTTATTTGGGATTAGAAGGGCTTAAAGAAGTCGTCGAGAATCTAAATGAGGTTGATGGAACATGGCTTGATTTAAAACAGCGGGATAATCGGGTCCAAGTAAATGATATCAGTATATTTACAATAGACGGAGAGTACCAAGTGGAAAAGCCCTTCTTGGCTAGTGACTATGAAAGGAACTTGTTTATACGGAAAAGCCTAATATGGTTTATACCGGTGCTTTTAGTCGGGGTAACTTTAGTGATTTTCTTAATACGAAAAAGAAAGAAAAAAAGCATATCTCAAGTAGAAAACGCCTCCTAATCTGTCGAATCGTAAGAAGCACACTCAATCCTTGCCAGAGCATAATCTCTATACATTTCATTTCTGATTGGCATCCATATTTTGATGAAAAGTGTGGCGAAAGGAAAATGAACAAATTGAGATATTGCCAATAAAATATCTCAATTTGTCCACTTCAAGTACTTATAGATATTAAAGATTAATCGTATATTACATTTTTTCCTTCTTCAGTTAACTTTTTTAAAGATGCAAGCATATGATTTATTTCTTCATCAGAATGTCTTTCCCATGAACTTAATTCAGCAATTATTTTCAAAGGAGATTTTGACCTATAAGAACGTGTTGGGTTTCCAGGAAATCTTTTGTCAGTCAAGTTTGGATCATTTTCAAAATCACCTAATGGTTCTACAATATAGATTCTTTCCTTTGATTCAGATCTTGCTAATTCAGCACCCCATTTAGCAGCATTCAATGTTGCAGTAAAATATATATAGTTAGATTTTTTATCCTGGTAATTTGATAAGTACTGTGGCACTAATAAATCCCCAACATTTAGTTCTGCTTTCGTAC
>NZ_NPBF01000023.1 GCF_002272135.1 Virgibacillus sp. 7505
GTACTGTGGCACTAATAAATCCCCAACATTTAGTTCTGCTTTCGTACCATGAAAAAAAGGACCATTATCTAAAGCATCTTTTTTGTCATTCATACCGATACACCTCTTATATTTTTAGATTTGTATATAACAGCATAATGTAGGAATTACAAAAAGAGTAGTCTATAAATAATTTCCAAATAATGATACAATGTAAATAGATAGAAAGATTACGACGATATTTACCTTTTATTTTATGGGATATAACTGGTTAAATTCTGTTCCGCACACAAGTTCACCCAGAGGAACTCGTTTAGTGATGGAGAACTTCTAATACCTTTTAAGGAAACCCCGGATACCATTGGTGTCAGGGGTTTTTCTTTATACTATCTAACTTTAGCCCTTAAGGCATCCCACCATTATTCCTGTTCTTTTTTTGTAATCTCCATCCTTACCGAAAAGTTCTGTTCCGAATTTTGTTGGTAGGAGTAAATCGCTGCCCATACTACTGCTCAAATACGTGTTGGCAGAAGATCAAGAATACGCGCCATGTTGCAGCAGGTTATTCAGTATTTCTAAGGCTTAAAGGGTTATATATTTTGATTATCCAGTGGCTCTTGGGACATTTCTTTAATTGAAGGAATTCAGTAATGCAGAAAGGAATTAATAAGTACGAATACAGGAGAGGTGATGATAAATGGAAGAAGTAATGACCTTTGCTTCGATTATCAGCCCTATTGTAATTGCTTTAGTGCAACTTATCAAAAAGACAATCACAGTAAACAACAGGTATTTACCATTGATTAGTTTGCTCATAGGTATTCTCGTAGGATTTTTGGCTTGGCCGTTCACTGATTTGGATGTAGTCTTGAGGCTATGGTCAGGTGGCTTTGCTGGGCTTGCAGCATCAGGATTGTACTCATTGGGTAAAAAGACAATTTCAAATAATAATAATGATAAGGCGGCCTAAGGGTTGGTGCGTATTAAGATCGATGATTTAAAATTAGTGGAAAGCTGTAAAGGGAGAAACGTAAAAAAAGATAGGTAAGTATTGAAATAAAGTGATAGAAGTTTCTGCGTTTGTTAGGCAAACCCCTGGTATCTAGTCAGGGGTTTTTGCATGTAATATAGATTCGTCTTTTGCAATCATATCATATCAATATAATTTAAGAATATTAACTAAATGTATATTCATTTTATCAGCTGATTCTTGAAAATCACGGCGGTACCACTCGATAATTAAGCCTATGATTGAATTTGACATATAGGAGAATAAATAATCTTTTTCCTCGAGGTAAGCTGTATGTTTATCCTCGATAAGGATTGAGCGTATTTCATCGAACAGCATGTAATAATACTCGGTAGATACTTCTTTTGATAAGATTATTTTATAAAACTCTTCATATTTTTTGACGTGATGGAAGATACGGACAGTTTTTGGGTCCAGTTTTTCTCTATCAATATATTCTTTATAGCGATATGGTTCATTATAGGATTTTCGTAGATCTATCATAATCTCTTCAAAAAGTTCCTTGAATACATCTCCAATTTCTTGATAATGAAAATAAAATGTCACGCGATTAATATTGGCTTGTTTACAGAGTTCAGTTATTTTTATCTGAGTTAAAGGCTTCTTTTTTAGTAGGTTCGTTAATGACAAGTGTATATTCTGTTTTGTTTTTAAAACACGCAAATCATTTTTATTCAAAGAAGAATCCCCTTTTATTGAACACTTTTTTAAAATTTGTATCATATTGTACAATCTGATTAATTCTGCTGATTGAATGCGGTTACAAATATATAATATTATTTTATCGAACAAATGTACAATAACTAAGGGGGACTTGTATTATGAGATTAAAAGATAAAGTAGCAATCGTAACAGGTGCGGCTTCAGGAATGGGGAAAGCAATAGCAGAACTTTACGCAAAAGAAGGGGCAAAAGTAGTTATATCTGACTTTAACTTTGAAGGGGCACAAGCAGTTGCAGAGGCTATAAAGGAGAAGGGCGGCGCGGCAATTGCTAACCGTACAAACGTCGCAGAGTCAGCGGATTTGGAGCGGTTATTTGCAGAAACGAAAGAAGCATTTGGTAAATTAGATATTTTGGTTAACAATGCGGGTATTATGGACGGGATGGAACCGGTAGGAGAGATTACGGATGAGAAATGGGATCGCGTCTTTGCTGTGAACACCACTGGTGTCATGCGGGCAATGCGTATTGCTACGAATATCTTCTTGGAACAAGGCCATGGTGTAATCGTCAATAATATATCAGCAGGCGGTTTGCGCGGAGCGCGTGCAGGAGCAGCATATACAGCTTCCAAGCATGCAGTAACTGGATTGACGAAAAATACGGCATTTATGTATGCACACTCTGGTATCCGGTGTAATGGTATAGCCCCGGGTGGGGTCGAGACAAACATAAGTGCATCTATGACGAATATCTCGGAATTTGGAGCTGGGCGTCAAATGACTGGTAATGAAACAATGCCGCGTGTAGGGAAACCAGCTGAAATCGCTCAACTTGCTCTTTTCTTAGGTTCTGATGAGTCAAGCTTCGTCAATGGGCAGGTCATAGCAGCTGACGCAGGATGGACTGCATACTAATAGAAAGCAGAAGATGTATAACAAAACCTGAAACTATTTCAGGTTTTGTTATTTATTTTAAGATTTTAAATGCCCTTTGCGTTCTATCCATGACTAAATTCAGCCCCTTGGCGGGAATGGATCATTTCCATAAGAATCACGTTCCCGAATTCTTCCGTCTCGTCCGTGAATGAAGTGTTCACCTTTAGCCTGCTTGGCTAGTTCTTTCCCATAATCCATTGCTTCTTTCTGCGTGTTAAAGCGGCCTGAAGCACGCTTTGCCCCTTCTTTCTTTACTTGCCAACTGCCATTCCCGTCTGGGGTAGTGTGATAGTTTGACATTATTCCACCTCCAATAATTGGCTCATAGGGTCTATACCACATAATCGCTATATTAATGCAAGTTAGCAGGGTTCAAGCAGTTCTCTAAGTTGTCACTTATTTGTGAAATAATGTACAAACTTTTCAGGAGATTGAAAAACGATATGTGAAATAATAGAACCATAACAAGGAGGAGATCAAATGCCAAAACTACGTGTTACGTTATTTCATGAAATATTGGAACAGTTAGAAGCAGACCAACTCCAAGGAACGAAAGCAAGAGAATACCGATGCGCTGTAGGAACATGCACACCATACGATGTCGTACATCACGCAGAAGTGCTGCTGCAGGAAGGGTTCATTTCAGGTGTTGTAACAAATTCTAAGGACTATAGAGATGTTTTTATTGACGATATCTTAGTAAAAGGACATGAGCTGTTAGCTTTGATGGTTAACCGGCGAATTCTGGATGGTGCCAAGCAGCTGCTTGGGGAGACATACGAAAAAGTGACACCAGGTATCCTTCTCGAAGCATTGAAACTGGCAATAATGAAAAGCACAAAAGAGGAGCTTGCCGTATAGGCAAGCTCCTTATTCATACAATGTGTGTTTAGCGTTCTTTAAGATAATAATCTTCCATACTATGTTGTTCTCTGCGGTAGCTTCTGGTATATCCACATTTACACGAATCAGTGACACTATCAATCTTATGACGGCCTCGCAACTTGCAGACAAGCTTGTAAAACAGCTTCACGATACCACCCGCTTTCTAACTTTTGGTAATAGCTTAATCTAATATACCCAAAAAGTATGTCGAAAGCAGGCAGAAACTGTGTAAATTCTATGAAAAAAAAAACCGGCCGAAGCCGATTTTATTGGATGGAGCGATATAAGCCTATTACTTTCCCTAAAATGCTGACATTATCCAAAATGATAGGATCCATCGTACTGTTTTCCGGTTGCAGTCGTATCTGATTTTCTTCTTTGAAGAAACGTTTCACAGTCGCTTCATTGTCCTCAGTCATCGCCACAACAATTTCTCCGTTTTGAGCCGTTTGCTGCTGTTTGACGATTACCATGTCCCCGTCAAGAATACCAGCTTCAATCATACTTTCCCCAACAATGACCAGAACGAATATATTATCATCCGGACCTACTAAATGGCTAGGTACAGGTACATATTCTTCTATATTCTCCACTGCAGTAATTGGAATACCAGCTGTTACCTTTCCGATAACGGGAGCATAGTTTGCCTCACCGCGGGGAATATCTGTCTGATCATCACTATCCAATGATAATACCTCGATGGCACGCGGCTTTGTCGGATCGCGGCGGATAAGACCTTTCTTCTCTAAACGGGAAAGGTGGCCGTGAACGGTAGAGCTTGATGCCAAGCCGACTGCTTCGCCGATTTCCCTGACGGATGGCGGGTACCCTTTATCGAGTACCTGCTCCTTTATGTATGCTAGAATCGCTTCCTGTCTTTTCGATAGTTTTATCATGTATCGAACACCCCGTGCATATATTTTTATTACATAGAGTATACCATGATAGATTGCAATATACAAACATCCGTTCGAAAAAAAGCCTTGACTAGAACCTATGTTCGTATATAATGGAATTAACAAAGAGAACGCACGTTCTTAAAACACGGAGGGGTCTACCATGTTCAAAAAACTAGCGAAATCAGATCTATTCTATTATGTGCTTTTCGGCTTCACGCTTTTCTTCTTATACTTTACACTTATAATGAGTGTCTAATTAGTCGAACTGAGAGGGTACATCAATGAAAGCAGTCATCTATTGCAGAGTAAGTACAGAAAAGGACGAGCAGGCAAGCTCGATCGAGCGGCAGCGCGAGGAGCTCATCAGTCTTGCTGCGTCCTCCGACATAGAGGTCATCGATATCATCGAAGAAAAGCAGAGCGGTTATGACATCGAACGGCCGGGGATTTTTCGCATGCTGGATTTGTTCACAGCGCGTGAAGCAGACTGTCTCCTCATTCAGGATGAGACAAGGTTGGGGCGAGGCAATACAAAGATTGCTTTGTTCCATCATCTTCAAAAGCTGGAGGTCAAGGTTTATACACTTAGCCAGCATGGCGAATTCCAGCTTTCGGAATCGGATGGTATGGTGCTCCAAATCGTTGGTATAGTCGAGGAGTATCAGCGGAAGATCCATAATATGAAGATCAAGCGGGGTATGAGAAGGGCAATCGAGGCCGGATATAATCCAAGCAAGAATCTGAGCAATCAGCAGGCTGCACCGGGCAGAGAGCGGATTGATTTTCCGATTCAAGAAGTGATCAGGCTGCGAAATAACAAGCTTACTTTCCAGGAAATCAGCTCTGTTCTGCGCGGTATGGGCTTTCATGTATCGAAGGCAACCGTACATAGAAGGTACCAGGAATATCTTTCGCTTGAATCGGAAGACGCTAGCGGGTAACATAGTGTGTATCAACTTTAATGCTTAAAGGAGCATATACACATGTTAAGTAAAGACAAATTAGCACGCCTCAATGCGTTAGCAAATAAAGCAAAGGCAGAAGGACTCAGCCTTAGCGAACAGAAAGAGCAAAAGGAACTAAGACAGGAATATTTGGGAAATGTACGTTCTTCATTCAAAAACCAGTTCAAGTCGATGACAGTTATGGATCGTGAAGGCAATGACGTAACACCAGAAAAAGTAAAAAAATTACGTGAAGAGGAATAAGAAGGGATGGCTGACTCTATGTACAGCCTTTCCCTTCTTTTTCTATATATAAATCCTTGTTTATCGGAAGATTTTTGTATAGGATGAACAAGAGTACATAATTTGCTAGATGAAAGGGATGTTTACATGGTTCAGACTACAGAATTGCTTTCCATTAATACAATTCGTACGTTATCAATCGATGCAATCGAAGCAGCGAATTCCGGCCACCCCGGTATGCCGATGGGTGCAGCGCCGATGGCTTATACGCTTTTCACCGATTTCATGGCTCACAATCCGAAGAATTCCCATTGGTTCAACCGGGACCGTTTCGTATTGTCTGCTGGACATGGTTCCATGTTATTGTATTCCCTCTTGCATTTGTCTGGATACAAAGTATCCATTGATGATTTGAAATCCTTCCGCCAGTACGGATCACGTACACCAGGACATCCGGAAGTCCATCATACAGATGGTGTCGAAGCAACTACTGGTCCGCTTGGACAAGGTATCGCGATGGCTACTGGTATGGCGATGGCAGAGGCGCATCTTGCAGCGAAGTATAATAAAGAGGGCTTCCCTGTTGTAGATCACTACACATATGCAATTTGTGGTGATGGTGACTTAATGGAAGGTATTTCGCATGAAACAGCTTCACTTGCAGGCCACCTTGGCTTGGACAAGCTTATCGTGCTATATGATTCCAATGATATTTCTCTAGATGGTGATCTTCACCACAGCTTCTCTGAAAACGTAGAGGATCGCTTCAAAGCTTATGGCTGGCAAGTTATCCGCGTCGAAGAAGGCAGAAATGTAGATGCGATTCGTGAGGCAATCAAACAAGCAAAAGCGAATACAACACAGCCAACTTTGATCGAAGTGAAAACAGTTATTGGATATGGTTCTCCGAACAAATCAGCAAAAAGCGCTTCCCATGGTTCACCGCTAGGTGTTGATGAAGTGAAGCTTACGAAGGAATATTACAAGTGGGAGCATGAAGAATTCCACGTTCCGGAAGAGGTTTATGGTGATTTCGAAGAGAAAGTCATCAAAAAAGGCGCAGAAGCAGAAAAGGCTTGGAATGAGTTATTTGCTAAGTATGAGGAAGCGCACCCTGAGCTTGCAAAAGAACTGACTACTGCAATCAAAGGTGAATTGCCAGAAGGCTGGGCAGATACGCTTCCGACATATGAAGAGGGCAAAGACAAGACTGCCACTCGTTCTGCTTCTGGTAAAGTATTGAACGCAATCGCAGATGCAGTGCCTAGCTTGTTCGGCGGAAGTGCTGACCTTGCGGGTTCGAATAAAACATTGCTCGCAAAAGAAGAGAACTTCTCCAAAGCCAACTACAGCGGACGCAATATCTGGTTCGGTGTACGTGAATTCGCAATGGGTGCTGCATTGAACGGTATGGCACTTCATGGTGGATTGAAAGTGTATGGTGGTACATTCTTCGTCTTCAGCGATTACTTGCGTCCAGCTATCCGTCTGTCTGCATTGATGGGAACACCTGTGACATACGTATTGACACATGACTCTATTGCAGTCGGAGAAGATGGTCCAACACATGAACCAATCGAACAGCTGCCATCCTTGCGCGCAATGCCTGGCTTGAGTGTTGTCCGTCCAGCAGACGGTAACGAAACACAGGCTGCATGGAGACTAGCACTTGAATCTGATAAGGTTCCAACGGCGCTTGTTTTGACTCGTCAAGATCTTCCGACACTTCCATCCACGCAGCAAGCTGCGTATGAGGGCGTGAAGAAGGGTGCGTATGTTGTAAGCCCAGCCCAGAAGGAAACGGCTGATGTATTGCTTCTTGCAACTGGTTCAGAAGTTCAGTTGGCTGTACGTGCACAAGAAGCACTTCGTGAACAGAACATCGAGGCGTCAGTAGTCAGCATGCCTTCTTGGGATCGTTTCGAGCTTCAGGAGCAGTCCTACAAGGATAGCGTCCTTCCTCCAGCAGTGAAAAAGCGTGTTGGTATTGAAATGGCTTCTCCGCTAGGCTGGGAAAGATATGTCGGTGATGAAGGCAAAGTAATCGGTATTAATACTTTCGGTGCCTCTGGCAACGGAGATAAATTGATTGAAGCATTCGGCTTTACTGTTGAGAATGTGATTGAAAAAGTGAAATCCATTTTGGATTAATAGAAAGACCGGCCGTAGATATTGGCCGGTCTTTTTCTTTTATGACAAAATTCGAGTAAACCTTTTTAACTTCGTGTCTCTTTGCTACAAGTTCCGAGGGATTAAGCATTGTTCCTGGCGTATACTATTCTTTCAAAGGAGAAGGAGGGACAAGCTTGTGAAAGAATACTTCGTCTATTGGGTGAAACACGAGATTTATTTCCGCTATTTTTATAAATCGGATATCCTCTATCGCTTTTTCCTCTCCAGTCAAGTGGAGAATACTGCATATGTGCAAGAGCAGCTGGAATATATCACTTATGATTTTCCTCCCGGAGCGTCACTTCAGCAAGCGCTTCTTCAGGATGATGGCGTCTATATCGAGACGGATCAGCACTATCTCCGAGTGGTATGCGATTCCTTGACGACGGCCGAAGAGACTGTCTTTTCAGAGCTCCGCCACTTTGATTCTTCCTTCTTTATTATAGAGCCAGCAGCCAACAACTGCGGATGGATTGCGCCTATCATAAAAAATGACCTGCAATCACGGGTTCATCTATTGTATTCTTCCTTTTGATTGTCTATACTAGATTAGAGATATTTTGAAGGAGGAAGCCAATATGAGTCCGATCTGGGTCGTACTTATAGCACTGGCTGCATTGATTATCGGCGTTGCGCTTGGATTTTTCATCGCCAGAAGATACATGATGAACTATCTTAAGAAAAACCCGCCAATTAATGAACAGATGCTTCGTACAATGATGATGCAAATGGGTCAAAAACCATCACAAAAGAAAATCAACCAAATGATGCGCGCAATGAATAACCAACAGGGTAAATAAGCAATTATTTCTATATAGCTTTGACGTTTTAAGTTGGCGATTTGGCATTGCAAACAAGGGATTTGATTGCTGGTAATAGTTAATTGAATCCAGGAACCACTTTTTCTGCTGAGAGATTTAGCAGGAAAAGTGGTTTTTTGATTTATTCATATCCTGTTTTATATGGTTGTGTTAAATAATATATTTACACCAGGATGAGCAGTTGAAAAATCATAAGATTTTAATATACATTTCTTGATAACACTAACTGAAGGGGAGTGGTAAAGAGATGCGATCCATCGATTGTGATTGGCTTGAAGAAAGAACCATTATAATGGCTCCAACAGGCAGCTATGCTTATGGAACGAATACG
Organism: Virgibacillus sp. 7505; assembly: GCF_002272135.1. Classification (GTDB taxonomy): domain Bacteria; phylum Bacillota; class Bacilli; order Bacillales; family Amphibacillaceae; genus Terribacillus. The sequence continues at coordinate 8,906 of NZ_NPBF01000023.1, forward strand.
GAAGACTCGGATAAAGACTACAAAGGTATCTGCATTCCGCCAGTATATTACTTCTTAGGATTGGAATCATTCAACGAATATAACAGCAGCGGCGGCAAGAATTTCAAAAATACGAAAGACGATGTGGATATCAATATTATTCATATTACGAAGTTCGTTAAGGACGCAATGATAGGAGTACCAAATAACATAGAAATTTTGTTTTTGAACAAAGATCAGTACTTAAAAATAACAGAACCAGGGCAGCAGCTAATTGATAACCGGCATCTATTCCTTTCTAAAGCAATCCAAAAGAAGTTCGGAGGGTATGCTAATTCTCAAATTCAGAAGTTAAAACAAAGAAATGTCAGCAGATCAGGCAGACAGGACTTGATAGACCTTTATGGATATGACACGAAGTTTTTTATGCATAGCGTCAGGTTACTGACAAGTGCTATTGAGATATTAGAGACAGGCGATTTTAGCACCTTTAGACCAAATCGCAGCTTCTTGCTCGACTGTAGGAAGGGTGCATACACTTTTAGTGAAGCTGTAGAGCTTATAGAGTTACTAGACAATGATCTTAAGAGAGCAGCTGAGCATTCCACACTTCCTGAGAAGCCGGATTATCATGCGATTAATCAGCTTTTGATTCGTATCAATTCGGCGGCAATTGGTAAATAAATCCTTGTCTCAATTAAGAAAGAACCTAGAGTCGTGAATGAAATGACTAAAAAGTAAGATAATATTTACATATAGCTTTGCATACTTCAAAAAGCGATTTAGCATGTCATGAAAACGTGCTGTCATCCTTAGGGGTAGACCTTTTAATGAAGACCAAAGGTATGAAATGTATGAATCTGGCAACACTCTTAATGCAGACAAATAGGTTTGAATCTGCAGCGATAATGGTATTTGAATAAAAAAGGAGTGATAAGAAATGAAACATGTGAAAGCACTTGTGATCAAATTCATCATGATTTTAGCTGTTTTATGGATTGTTTTCACCCTTATGTTCGATACGGAATTCAGCGATACGCTGCTAATGAGTGTCGTTTTGACAATTGCGGCATATGTGATTGGTGACTTACTCATTTTAAGCAGAGCTGGTGACCGAAGTAAGCCTGACGGTGATTTTACAAAGCGGAACGCAATTGCGACAGTTAGTGACGCAATATTGACTTTCATCGTTCTTTGGCTGTTAGGGGAAGCATTATTGAATCCTGATGATAATGTTGTGATGGCATCTCTGATCTCCACGGTCGTAATTGGTATCGGAGAATGGTTCTTCCATCGCTATGTTAATAATCATGTGATCGAGGATCATAATGCCCAAACTGTTGGGATGTCCTGAACTGTGCTATAGTGAAGAATAACTAAAGAAAGGAATCCCTTTTGGGGATTCCTTTTGCTTATAAGTTTTTAACAGGAGGAATTCGTATGGAGGTAACAATACTGCTGGCTGTAACGGCTGGGTTCCTTTCCTTTCTTTCACCATGTGTACTTCCTCTTTATCCGGCATTTCTTTCTTATCTGACTGGTGTCGTTCCAGGTTCACCTGATAAAAGAACATATAAAAACGGATGGCTCCTGCATACAATCTTCTTCCTGATTGGCTTTTCAACAATCTTTTTACTGCTTGGCTACAGCGCATTAGCGTTATCTGAATGGCTTTTTACATACCAATCCTACATACGAGTCATCGGAGGGATCATGCTGATTCTGCTTGGTGCAGTGCAGATAGAGCTGCTAGGAGGAAGGTGGCAGTCATCCAAAACTTTGCTGCGTTTTAAAAACAGGCCGCCTGGATATGCTGGTTCGTTCCTGATCGGACTTTCCTTCGCGATGGGGTGGACACCTTGTACAGGCCCTATACTTGCAGGAATCATGACAAGCGCTGCCTTGCAGCCGTTCGGGGCTGTCCCTCTTATGGCAGCTTATGTACTGGGCTTCAGCATTCCTTTCTTCATTTGGGGATTCTTCGGATCTCGACTGCAACGATTAAGAAGAACCGGAAAAATACTGCATGAAATAAGTGGATATTTCCTGATTCTCATAGGCATTCTGCTTTTATTCGATCTAACGACAAAGATTACTTCCTTTCTAGCCAGTTTTTTCTCTTTTTACGGTTTTTAAATCGTGAAAAAAAGAGAGAAGTAGTTTAAAATATGTAGGGAAAGGGTGTCGAATGTGGAATTTTCGCCGAATAATCTTATTTTCAAAACAACAACCGTGCTCATATCTTTTTTGTTGCTTGGATTTTCGGTCTATCTGTTCTTTGCAGGCCATAATTCTCCGGGTGGAGGATTCATTGGAGGACTTGGGACTGCTGCTGCTTTAGTGCTCATGTATATGGCATATGGCTTCAAGACAGTCAGCAAGATCTTGCCGATCAACTATCGTGTTTTGACAGTAACAGGTGTGCTTATCGCCATCCTGACTAGTGCAGGGTCATTCCTATTTGGACAGCCATTCCTGAGCCATACGTTTACATATATCCACTTGCCTGTTTTAGGGGAGCTGGAATTGGCTACAGCGACGTTTTTTGATCTAGGGGTATATCTTACTGTTGTTGGTATAGCTCTGACGATCATCCTGTCAATCGCACAAGATCGTTCAAGCAGTGAGGAGAATGCAAGTGGCAAAGATACTAATAGTAGATGATGCAAAATTCATGCGGAAAACATTGCGTGGCCTGCTTATCGAAAACAATTATGAAATTGCCGGAGAAGCAGCAGATGGACACGAGGCTGTGTCTCAATATCTGAAAACAGAGCCTGATATCGTCTTTATGGATATTACAATGCCGCATATGGATGGGCTTGCAGCTTTAAAAGAGATTATCACACAGGATCCAAATGCAAAGGTGATCATGTGTTCTGCCATGGGGCAGCAGCGCATTGTCATGCAAGCGATCGAGCTTGGCGCGAAGGACTTCATTACGAAGCCTTTTGAGGATACGAGGGTTATAGAGACGGTTGAACGCATTCTCAATTAAAGAAATGTAAATTGAAAGAAGGTAAGGGTATGACATTACCTGTTATCATCAGTACCATCCTGGTTGCATGTATGGGCCTTGCGGTTGCAATGGTCCGGATGCGGGCAGCTGCAAGACCGGTAACGGCGAAGAAAATCATCCTGCCGCCGTTATTCATGAGCACCGGTGCACTAATGTTTCTTTTCCCGGTGTTTCGTGTGCCGTGGTGGGAGGTCTGGTTCTCGCTTGGAGCCGGAATCATTTTCTCCAGTCTTTTAATTTTGACTTCCAATTTTGAAGTGCGGGATGAGAAGATATTTCTGAAGCCTTCGAAAGCATTCGCGGTAATCATTGTCGGACTTGTATTTGTTCGGGTATTGTTGAAGGTCGCGATAGGCCAGACAATTGAAATCGGAGAGATGGGTGGGGTATTTTTCCTGCTGGCGTTCGGTATGATCGTCTCTTGGCGGATTGCGATGCTTTGGAAGTACAAAAGGCTCGAAAGACGCTTACAAATCACCTGATGGTTGGCAAAAGACTTTCTTCCAGTAAGAAGGTCTTTTTTCATATATTTGTTTTGTCTATACAAGTTTTAGGAAAATCGTGGTATGGACGTTTTGTTTTTTCTATAATTGTAGTAACATACTTAACAAAAGGACTTATACATACATAGATGCACGAATAAGGTCACATAAAAGGGGGCGAAGGAGCTTGAACGAAGACGACTATAAGACAGAGAAAAAGAAAGAAGCGGCTTCATTTAATCCGACAGGCTTTGATCCACATTCTTTGGCTGAACTTCCCGCACCGATGCTGCAATGGATCGATCAAAACGGATTTGATATAGTTTTCGTCTGTGACTACGAAGGAATGATTCATTATACTTCTTCGTCGATTACAAGGCTGCTTGGCTATTTGCCGGAAGAAGTGGTCGGTACATCTTCTTTAGCATATTTGGATTCATGTGACGTGCCTGTCCTGCGGAATAGGTTCGAGACGACAACAGAATGGCCGCAGCGGTTTCATCTGACTGTACTGGATAACCGCGGCAAGCATATTTGGATGGAAGCGAGTATCTCTTTGACAGAAAATCAGGGTGTACCTTACTATATTGGCGTGGCTAAGGATGTGTCCGATAAGAAAGAAATAGAAGAGATGATGTTCCGCTCTGAGAAGATGAGTGTAGCTGGACAGCTTGCGGCTGGAATTGCACACGAGATTCGTAATCCGCTGACTAGTCTAAAAGGATTCCTCCAGCTTATTCAGGCCGGAATCAGCCGCAAAGAAGAATATTACAAAATCATGGTTGATGAAATAGAGAAGATCGAAACAATCACATCAGAGCTTCTATTCATTTCAAAGCCGGTAGCAGAAAACAAAGAATCGGAAACGATTCATGAAATGCTGCAGGATGTCATCACATTGCTTTATTCCCAAGCTCGTCTGCAAAATGTCCAGATAAGTTTTGAAAAAGGGGAAAACAGCAGACTGCTATGTGACCGATCTCAAATCAAGCAGCTCTTTATCAATCTTATAAAGAATGCGCTTGAAGAAATGCCTCACGGAGGCAAGATTGATATTCGCCAGCGTCAAGTGGGCAGGGATTGCATAGTAGATGTAGTGGATGAAGGACCTGGTATTCCGGATGAGGTGCTTGCCAAGCTCAAGGAGCCTTTCTTTACGACAAAGAAAGAAGGGACGGGACTTGGTTTGATGATTTGTACGCAAATACTGGACAAGCATAACGGTGCACTTGATATCCTTCGTAATGAAACGAAGGGGAGTACCTTCAGGGTGTCCCTGCCAATTAGCTTATAATATTTATACATGGCCTCTTTTATAAGAGGCCATGTTTCTTTTACATGTCGTGATGACTATTATGTTTCTGCCTGCTATGATTTTTGTTTTTTACCTTCTTTGACCCGCTTAGAGGCTCATTCACCTTTTCTGGGTGTTTGCGTTGTTTCCCTTTCTGATCTCCCATTTTTTCACCTCCATAGTAGCTATTATTCCTTGTACAGAACCCCTTATTCGAGCGTTATCAAAATCTATAGGTAGAGCGCAAAATGCGCTAGTTTTCCCTATTTTACGCGTGTTTTTTGCTCTTAATTAATTTACTTATGAATCGTTTTCATTTAGAATAAAAAGTGCAAATCGATGTTAGCTCGTGCTGTTCTATCATAAGATTGTGGTAGAGCAGGCTAATTCACAAGGGGGTTTGTTCATACGATGGTGGGAAATAATTCATACAACGCAAAGAAACAGTTTGAATTAAACGGAAAGACGTACAATTACTATCAATTGAAAGCGCTTGAAGAGAAAGGGCTCGGAACAGTCTCCCGTTTGCCATTCTCTATCCGTGTACTGCTTGAATCGCTGATCCGTCAGCACGATGGCTTTGCAATCAAGGACGAGCATGTTGAAGGCTTAGCAAACTGGGGGAATGGGAACATCACCGATGTACCATTCAAGCCTTCCCGTGTTATCCTGCAGGACTTTACCGGTGTACCGGCAGTCGTAGATCTCGCTTCTCTTAGGAAAGCGATGGTCGATCTTGGAGGAGATGCAGATCGGATCAATCCGGAAATCCCGGTGGATCTTGTCATTGACCACTCTGTACAGGTTGACAAGTATGGCACGCAGGATGCGCTGAAAGTGAACATGGAATTGGAATTTGAGCGAAACAAAGAACGTTATGAATTTTTAAATTGGGCGCAAAAAGCATTCGATAACTACCGTGCTGTTCCGCCAGCAACTGGTATCGTCCATCAGGTAAACCTGGAATACTTAGCGAATGTTGTCCACGCTAACGAGGACGCAGACGGTTCGTATACTGCTTATCCTGATACATTGGTTGGTACCGATTCCCATACGACGATGATCAATGGACTGGGTGTCCTTGGCTGGGGTGTCGGCGGTATCGAAGCAGAAGCAAGCATGCTTGGACAACCATCTTACTTCCCAGCTCCAGATGTAATCGGAGTGAAGTTCGTTGGTACGATGCCAGCTGGGTCCACTGCAACCGACCTGGCGCTTAAGGTGACACAAGTACTTCGTCAGAAGAGCGTAGTCGGAAAATTCGTGGAATTCTTCGGTCCGGGACTTGCGGATATGCCGCTTGCTGACCGTGCAACAATCTCGAACATGGCGCCGGAATACGGAGCGACATGCGGTTTCTTCCCAATTGATGAAGAAACACTGAACTACATGCATCTGACAGGCAGAAGCCAGGAGCAAATCGACTTGGTTGAGAAGTATGCGAAGGAAAACAACTTCTGGTACACTCCGGATACGCGCGATCCCGAGTATACGGAATTGGTGGAAATAGACCTTTCTGCATTGGAGCCGAACCTATCTGGTCCGAAGCGTCCGCAGGATTTGATTCCGCTTTCCGGCATGCAGAAATCATTCGTTGATTCAATCACTGCACCATCTGGCAACCAAGGATTCGGACTGGATAAGAGTGAATTCGATAAGTCAGTTGAAGTACATCATCCGGATGGCAAGACATCCACAATGAAAACAGGTGCTGTCGCAATTGCTGCGATCACTTCCTGTACGAATACTTCGAACCCGTACGTAATGCTTGGAGCGGGTATTCTTGCAAAGAATGCGGTTGAAAAAGGACTGACTGTGCCAGCGTATGTGAAAACATCTCTTGCACCAGGTTCTAAAGTAGTAACACGTTACTTGGATGATGCAGGTCTGACACCTTATCTTGATCAATTGGGCTTTACGCTGGTAGGGTATGGCTGTACGACATGTATCGGTAACTCTGGACCGTTATCGCCTGAAATTGAAGAAGCAATTTCTTCAAGCGATTTGACGGTTGCATCCGTACTTTCTGGTAACCGTAACTTCGAAGGCCGTATCCACCCGCTTGTACGAGCAAACTATCTGGCTTCACCGCCGCTAGTTGTGGCTTATGCACTTGCAGGTACAGTGGATATCGACTTGGATAACGACCCAATCGGAACGGATAAAGACGGAAACGCAGTTTATTTCAAAGATCTATGGCCATCTCCTAAAGAAATCCGGGATGCAGTTGCTGAAGTTGTTACACCGGAAATCTTCCGTAAGGAGTATGAGGATGTTTTCAATTCCAATGCGAAATGGAATGCAATCGCTACAACTGAAGAACCGCTTTACAAATGGGATGCAGATTCAACTTACATCCAAAACCCTACTTTCTTCGAGAACATCTCTGGAGGAAGCGGCACAGTGCAGCCTTTACAAGGTTTGCGCGTAATCGGGAAGTTTGGCGACTCTGTAACAACGGATCACATTTCTCCAGCTGGTGCGATTGCGAAAGATATGCCAGCAGGTAAATACTTGCAAGATAAAGGTGTCACACCTCGCGAGTTCAACTCCTACGGTTCCCGTCGCGGTAACCACGAGGTAATGATGCGCGGTACATTTGCAAACATTCGTATCCGCAACCAGCTGGCACCAGGTACAGAGGGCGGTTACACAACTTACTGGCCGACAGATGAAGTAATGCCAATCTATGATGCAGCAATGAAATATCAAGCTGATCAAACTGGACTGGCTATCTTTGCTGGGGAAGACTACGGTATGGGAAGCTCTCGTGACTGGGCAGCAAAAGGTACAAACTTGCTTGGTATCAAAACTGTCATCGCACAGAGCTTCGAACGGATCCACCGTTCCAACCTTGTCATGATGGGTGTACTGCCATTGCAGTTCCAGCCTGGCGATAGTGCAGATTCACTTGGCTTGACTGGCCGCGAAAGCATCGACGTTTCAATTGATGAAAATGTTTCTCCGCGTGATATTGTCAAAGTAAAAGCAACTGCTGAAGACGGCAAAGTAACCGAATTCGAAGCAGTAGCCCGTTTCGACAGTGAAGTGGAAATTGATTATTACCGTCACGGTGGTATCTTGAACATGGTATTACGCAACAAACTGCAGCATGCATAAGAACTTTGGAGAAGCAGCCGATCCGGCTGCTTCTTTTTTTGGTTAGTTTGGTCCTCTTTAGCCCAAAATAAACGGCAAAGGGGGAATATTTATGAAGCGAGGATTACTCCTCTTATGCCTTATGCTGTTCATGTTTCCGTCGCTAGTAAAAGCGGAGACAGTGGAATTGGATTCGGTAGAAGCTCTGATTGAAGGTTCGGCTGGGAGGCCTGTAGTGATCATGTATTGGGCAACCTGGTGCGACACATGTTTGTCTGATTTATCGGAACTGGAGGATTTTCACGCTTTAGCGGGTAAAAAAGTGAGTGTATACAGCATCAATGCTACGAAGAGTGAGCGAAGCGTCAAACAAGTGAAAGCCTTTGTGGAAAAAAGTGCGCTCCAAGTACCAGTTTATCTGGATAAGGACGGTACTGTGGCCCATCAATTTCGGCAAATAGCAGTACCTTTCACTATCATTGTAGACAAAAAAGGTAAGCAGCGGGTCATCCCTGGACCCGTATCAAAGGAACAGCTGGAGGAATGGGTTAAATAAAATCCCTCCAGTTCACCTGTCTGGCTGTAGTATGCTAAAATGATGATAGAAAAGGGGGCATACTTGTGACACAGACAGAGAAAACCCTGACCGAACAAGTAATTGCATGGAGTTCAATGGACATCTCACCGCCTCTATCCGAGATAGAGGCGTTACGTATGGCATCAGAACTTGATGCTGGGGAAGAGGCCTTAAAACAGGGCTTATATCGAATTATAGCTTTTTACCGGATCATGCGCGTGCATAAACAGGATCCAATCAGCAGACAGCTGCTCGCTGCTTCTGAACGGACTCACCCAATCGTTATGGAAATCGACCAATTCGCACAAGTGAATCAATACTACCAAGCGCTGATGAACACGGATTTGCCAGTATGGTCGGTTAGGGAAACGGATTTCGATCCCGCAAAAATGAAGAAATCCCAATCCTTACACAGCCAGCTGACAGATGCAATGCAGGCATACCCTCGAAGAATAGAAGGTGCCAGCAAAATTGCATCGGCATACAACCGTTCTTATGAGGAGTTGGAGGATTTGCTTGTCCTGCTGGAGCAGACAATCGAAACGATTGAAAATAGGAAAACGGGTTCGCCTGTTACAGCGATGAACGCAACAGTTTTGCAACTATTAAAATCACTTACAGCTGTAAAGGATGCGCTGCCTGCTGTATTGAGCCAGGCAAGCGAGAGCCGACCGCTTGAAGTGCTTGATCAACTGATCGGACTGCAGGATGTGAAGACGTATATTCACGACTATTACCATTATCTCCGTTATCAGCAGGAAAGAAAGCAATTCGGATTCCAGATGGTAGATGAGCCAGGTCTTAATATGGTCATCACAGGCAATCCCGGAACAGGTAAAACGACGATAGCTCGTCTGCTGGCGAAGCTGTATCATCAGCTTGGTCTGTTAGAGTCTGATCATGTTGTCGAAGTGAATCGCTCGCATTTGGTTGGTTCGTATCTTGGCCAGAGTGAGGAAAACACGACAAATTATGTGCGTCAGGCTATCGGCGGCGTGCTATTCATAGATGAAGCGTACAGCTTGAAACGGGAAGGGCAGAGCGGAAATGATTATGGACAAGCAGTAATTGACACGCTTGTCTCTAGTATGACTAGCAGTGAATATGGTGGCAAATTCGCAGTTATTCTTGCTGGTTATCCAGAAGAGACACGTCAATTTCTGTTTGCCAATCCTGGTCTTCGCAGCAGGATACCGGATCAGAATTATATCGAGCTTCCGGACTTCGAGACCGAGGAACTGCTGCAGATTGCGGAGAATACAGCACTTGCGAACGATTTCTTCTTTACGGAAGAAGCACTTCGTCTTGTGAAGGATAATATCGAACAAGCACGTGTGGATGATACATTCGGAAATGCCCGGACCGTTCGGGATATTGTACTGCGGATCATTTTCCAAAAAGGAGCAGATCGCAAACTCACGACGGATTCCTGGATTGATCACATGACGCTCTCAGCACAGGATGTGAAAGATCCAAAACAGAACGAGGATGACTCAGAGCCATTGCAGCAGCTTGAACAGCTGATCGGGCTGCAGTCGATAAAGGAAGAAGTGAAAAAATTATCTTCCTTTGTACAAGTTCAGCAGGCGAGGAAGAATAAAGGAGCTCCTGCAGTTCCGATTCAGCTGCATGCTGTTTTTACCGGTAACCCCGGAACGGGAAAAACGACGATTGCGAAAATCTATGCTGATATCCTGAAAGAGCGCGGATTGTTGAAGCGGGGACATTTGGTCGTTGCTTCACGAAGTGATTTAGTAGCAGGTTATGTTGGCCAGACTGCTGCAAAGACGAAAGCAGTCATCCGTGATGCGCTTGGCGGTGTGCTATTCATTGATGAAGCGTATAGCTTGTTCCGTGGATCACAAGATTTCGGTAAAGAAGCAATCGACACGCTTGTGGATGAGATGACCAAACATAATGAAAACTTGGTTGTCGTCCTTGCAGGGTATCAGCAGGAAATGAAGCAGTTTATCGACAGCAATCCAGGACTTGCTTCGCGTTTTAAGAAGTATTTCATTTTTCCTGATTACAATAGTGAAGAGCTTGTTGCTATCTTTAAGCATGCAATGGAAAACTATGCGTATACCCTGTCAGGAGAAGCGGAAGACTTCCTGAAGGATCGTCTGGCTGCTGTAACAGTAGCGGGGAATGCCAGATTCGTTACGAATCTCTTGGACGAGGCAATACAGTTCCAGTCACTTCGACTTGTGGAAGCGCAAGAGCAGACGGAAATGGATGTGCTGGAGAAGAAAGATATAGAAAATGCTTGGGAAATGGTTAGGAGAAGTGCTTTATGAAGAAATCAACATCAGAAATTAATGTAAGATACGGTGAGACCGACCAAATGGGTGTAGTGTATCACGTGAATTATCTTGTCTGGTTTGAGATTGGCCGGACCGACTTTATTGAAACATTGGGATTACGCTATGCGGCAATGGAGGATGACGGCTTTCTTTCCCCAGTTGTGGATGCGAAATTGAATTTCCATTATCCTGTACGGTACGGAGAAAAGCCGATTGTGGAAACATGGCTACAGTCTTATGATGGCATTCGGACGATGTATCGATATGAAATCAAAAATGAAGACGGTAAGCTTTGTGTTTCCGGAACATCGACTCATACAGTAGTGAAAAAGGAAACTTTCCGCCCGGTGTCCATTCGTCGCTCCCTGCCGGAATGGCATGCTGCTTATTCGAAAGCTTTGGAAGCATAACGATGGCATTTGGGATCAGACGTAATGAATTGAAGGTATGGAAGGAACGTGTCCGCCAAGGGGAGATTGCTTTTTTGACCCACTATTGGCTGGACGCGCGATTTCCTGAAGCAAAGACAGTGACAAAGGCAGGCTGTGCCGACCGGCAGAAGCTGATAGATTGGGGAGCACAGTATGGCTTGCAGGAAGCTTGGATTGACGAGCATGAAGACCTGCTTCATTTCGATCTGATTGGGGATTATCAGCTTCGTATACTTCAAGCCGAACAGCAATGGGAGCAGCTGGAGAGATTTCAGCTCTTACCAAATTAAAAGCAGTAATCCAAATAGGATTACTGCTTTTTTTCATGATGATGCTCACATGTGGTACCGGGTACAGGGTCAAAACCGCCCCGATGAAAAGGCTGGCATTTAGCGATTCGTTTAATAGTGAGCCAGCCGCCTTTCCACGCGCCATACCGCTTGATTGCCTCCAGTCCATATTGCGAGCAGGTCGGATAAAAACGGCAGGATGGCGGTGTTACAGGGCTGATGAATCGGCGGTAGAAACGGATCAAGGCTAAAAATACCTTGTCCATATACTTACTCCTCTTCGTCGCGTTTGTCGTAGCTCAATGTAGCCACAGCGTCATGCAAATGGATGGATTCTTCGTTGCTGCAGGATACTGTGAATTTCTCCACGTAATCAAGCTCATACAAATCAGCTGCAACCAGACGGACCATATCCTCGACAAAGCGCGGGTTTTCGTAAGCTGTCTCCGTAACCATCTTCTCATCCGGACGCTTCAGGACTGGGTGAATACGGGCACTAGCATTGCTTTCGGCAGCTTCGAGCAAGTCTTCCTTCCAGTCGCGAACATCTTCATCGAACGCATCTGTGAGCTGTACTTCCATTGAAACAATACCACGCTGGTTATGTGCGCTGTATTCGCTGATTTCTTTCGAGCATGGACATAGTGTCGTTACTGTGCCGGAAAGTTTAGCTGTCGTGCGGAAGCCAGTTTGTTTGTCGTAAGCAACTTCCAGCGTTGCATCTGCATGATTCAATCCAGTCATACCGGATGCAGGGCCGCTTCGCTCGAAGAACCATGGAAATGTTACTTTCACTCGTGCATCTTCTTGTTTCAGTCGGTCTGCAAGCTCTGCAACGAATAGCTGCAAGCTTTTCACAGAAACAGTGAATCCGTTTTTATGATACAAATCCAGCTGTTCAGTGAACCGGCTCATATTTGTACCTTTGCTATCCTGCTGGATGCTGGAGGTGAATTCGAACGTTCCGATCGTAGTCTGCATAGCCGGACGTGTATTGCTGATCACTTGGATCGGATGTTTAACTTTCGCAATGCCAACTGCATCTATATGGAAAAGAAAGTTCTTTTTCGTATTTTGTAAGTCAGCCATATCGGCTTTATTTTCTGGTTTCGTCTTTTTGCCTGGAGCTACGGAGCCAAACAATTTATGACGTTCTGCCTTGGATGGCAGCTGTTTTTTAGTTGGTGTGTGTAGGTGCTGCATAATTGTACTCCTTTCAAAGTCGCATGGACTAGCTTAAAGTATACCCGATGGTAAGCCCGTAATTCAATTGTCTGAACCGAGTAAATCCCGGAGAAATGAAAAAAACAATCCCGCTTACCTGGAATTGTTTTTCACGAGGAAGGACGCTTTCGGTTCTTCACGTCTGATAATCCGGACGATATTCTGTCTATGCTTATAGAGGATGAATATTGCCAGTAATCCGAGAACGATAGTCAGCACGATATCCTGTGCGATAAAGAGCGAGACGATAACGCCTACAACGCCAGCTGTCATGGAAGCAAGAGATACATATTTGCTGATGAGCAGCACGATGACAAAACTTGCAATAATGATGGCAAACAGCAAGGCATTGACACCTAAGATGATTCCAGCTGAAGTCGCGACAGCCTTACCGCCTTTGAACCGGGCGAATATAGGATAAACGTGCCCGATGACTGCTCCAAGACCGATGATCAGCAGATATAAGTCAAATCCGAACAGAACAGGCAGGATGGTGGCAATTGTTCCTTTTAAGATATCCGCAATCAAAACGATTATTCCAGCTTTCTTACCGAGTATCCGGAAAGTGTTCGTTGCACCAAGATTACCGCTTCCGTGCTCTCTAACATCTATATTGTAGCCTACTTTGCCGACGATCAAGGCAGAAGGTATCGAACCGATTACATAGGCGAGCAGGATGAATAACACGTATTCCATATACATTCTCCTTTAACAACAAACGTTCCTATAGCTTGCTTATCCATTTTAGCACGAAGTATCATGGAAGGGCATAACTTTTTACATAGTATAGGATTAATTCCCTAGGTGCAAGGGTAATGAAACACTTAGTACATAATACGAGGTGAAGGCATGATTGAATTCAAAGGTGTACATAAGACGTATCCAGACGGAACGGAGGCTATCAAAAACTTCAATCTGGAAATAAAGGAGGGGGAACTTCTAACACTCATCGGTCCAAGCGGCTGCGGCAAGACGACGACGATGAAAATGATTAACCGGCTTGTCGAACCAACCTCTGGAGAAATATACATAAATGGAAAACAATTAAAAGAATACAACATACACGAACTACGTTGGAATATCGGTTATGTATTGCAGCAAATAGCCCTTTTTCCGCATATGACGGTAGAGGAGAACATTGCTGTGGTCCCGGAGATGAAAAAGTGGAAGAAGAAAGATATTCAGAACCGCGCAAAAGAATTGATGCAGATGGTTGGCATGGAGCCTTCCATTTACATGGAAAAGAAGCCATCCGAATTATCCGGCGGCCAGCAGCAGCGCGTCGGTGTCATTCGTGCTCTCGCAGCTGATCCGCAGATTTTGCTGATGGATGAGCCTTTCAGTGCATTGGATCCGATAAGCAGAGAAGGGCTGCAAAAAGATATCAGGAAATTACAGCAGCAGATTAAGAAGACGATTGTTTTCGTGACGCATGATATCGATGAGGCTACGGCGTTAGGTGATCGGATCTGTCTTATGAATACTGGAGAAATCATCCAGGTGGATACGCCGCAGAAATTGATACTTGAGCCGCGTAATTCCTTCGTTCGCAGCTTTATAGGAGATAAGAAATCACCATGGCAGACTGCGGTGGATATCGTAGCCTCCCAAACTGTCTCGAGAATTCTGTCTCAAACAGCATACGAAGAAGGCGATTATGATCATGGACAAGCCTATATTCTATCAAGTGACGATGGGCAAGTACTGTGTGCGGTGGAGCATGGCACACAGCAAAACGTCATGGAAATCCCGAATGACTTGAATGTATTGGAGGCAGTAAAAGTATTTGAAAATACTGGTACAAGCATCCTGCCTGTCACTAAAAACAGCGAACTGATCGGTACACTTACGCAGCAGGAGCTATTGACGTTCCTAGCGAGTAAGACGGAAGTCAAGAATGGGGTGGTGACCCAATGAACGCATTCCTTGAGGTATTTGAACAGCGAAGTGATTCCTTTTGGACAGCTTTAGGAGAGCATCTGCAAATATCAATCATTGCATTGCTTATCAGTATTGCGATTGCCGTACCGCTTGGTCTTTTGCTGAGCCGCTCCAAAAAGCTTGCTGAACCGATTATAGCAGTAGCAGCTGTCCTGCAGACAATTCCCAGTCTTGCAATATTGGCATTCTTGATTCCATTAATAGGTATTGGAACGAAGCCTGCCGTGGTAGCTCTAATCATATATGCGCTTCTTCCGATACTCCGAAATACATATACCGGTATAACAGAAGTTGACCCAGCTTTGAAAGAAGCAGCTACTGGTATGGGAATGAACAGTTTCCGACGATTGCGTAAAGTTGAGCTTCCGCTTGCGATGCCCATCATCATGGCAGGTATAAGGACTGCGATGGTCATGATTGTAGGGACTACTACTATTGCCGCTTTGATCGGGGCCGGCGGTCTGGGCGAACTGATTTTATTAGGGATTGACCGTGGCGGCGATGTAAACCTTATCCTTCTTGGTGCAATACCAGCAGCTTTGTTAGCGATATTGCTGGATTTGATTATCCGTATTTTCGAGCGGACAAGTCGGAAGTTTGGCTTCAAATCACTGGTTGTCTTGCTTCTCGTAGCTATAATCGGTGTTTTAACACCATTTGTGGTGGCCAAAGATAACCAGCCTGATCTTGTAATTGGCGGGAAACTGAATGCAGAGCCTACGATTTTGATCAATATGTATAAGCTGCTTATCGAGGACCAATCAGATTTGAATGTTGAATTAAAGCCGAATTTAGGGAAAACCGATTTCCTGTTTGAGGCATTGAAAAGCGGCAGTATTGATATATACCCGGAATTCAGCGGCACTGCACTAGTGACACTGGCTGGTGAACAAGCAGAAAGCAATGACGGTCAGGAAGTATACGAGCAGGCAAAGGATGCTATGCGTGAGAAGTTCGACATGGCATACTTGGAACCGATGGCGTACAATAATACGTATACACTTGCAGTGAAACGATCTTACGCAGAGGAGAACGACCTGCAGACGATTGCAGACCTTCGAAAAATGGATGATGAGATGACTGCCGGTTTCACATTGGAATTCAGCGATCGGGAAGATGGCTATTTAGGCATTCAGGAACTTTATGGTGTTGAGTTTGGTGAGCTGCGTACATTGGATCCCGGTATACGTCAACAGGCGATTGAAGCGGATGATGTAGATATTATCGACGCTTATTCGACAGACAGTTATATTAGAGATTTGGACCTTGTCACCCTGGACGACCCTGAAAATTTGTTTCCCCCATACCAAGGTGCTCCGCTGATGCGTCAGGAGACGCTGGATGAATACCCGGAGCTTGCTGACATATTGGGACAGCTTGCGGGTAAGATAACAGATGAGCAAATGACAGAGATGAATTACCAGGTCGATTTCGAAGGGAAGCAGCCAGAGGATGTTGCAAGAGAATTCCTTGAGCAGGAAGGTCTACTCTAAAGAAAGGGGCATGAATAATGACGTTTCAGAATCCAGAGAATGAACAGATTCGTGACATATTAGTAAATGCAAAAACGATTGCGGTAGTGGGGCTGTCTGATTCCCCTGCTCGCACCTCCTATGGCGTGTCTCGGGCGATGCAGCAGGCTGGATATAAAATTATCCCTGTCAATCCGCGCGTAACCGAAGTTCTTGGCGAGAAAGCCTATCCAAGCTTAGCTGATGTACCTGGTGAGATTGATATTATCAATGTCTTTCGCCGTTCTGAATTTCTGCCGGGTCTGGCAAGAGAAGCAAGCAAGACCAATGCTCGTATCTTCTGGACACAGCAAGGTGTTTATGATGAAGGAGCGGCCGCTTATTTAGAACAAGAGGGCTTTACGGTCTTGATGGATCTATGTATCAAAGTCGCCCATAGTGTGCTTGTCGGGCCTACCCGCAATTGACTTTACCCCATCTGCTCCCAGCAGATGGGGTTCTTGTATCATTAGCGTATACTAGAACGAATGAAGATTTAAAAGGAGGAATCAACGTGGGTTTAGATGGTAAATTGGATAGTTCGTATGCGGCACTGCCTGAAGCTTTCTACACACGGATGGAACCGAATCCGGTCAGTGAACCGCAGATGGTGAAATGGAACGAGAAGCTAGCAGCCCATCTTGGAATCGAACAGGAAGGTGTTCTAGAAGCCTTGGCAGGTAATGCTTTTCCGCAGGGAGCAATTCCGATCGCACAAGCATATGCTGGTCACCAATTCGGCAATTTTACTATGCTTGGTGATGGACGGGCTATCCTTCTAGGTGAATGGCAGGACCAGAAGGGCAAGAAAGTGGATATCCAGCTGAAAGGTGCAGGACGCACGCCTTATTCAAGAGGCGGTGACGGTCGTGCAGCACTCGGCCCGATGCTTCGGGAGTATGTGATCAGTGAAGCGATGCATGGGCTTGGTATCCCTACAACACGAAGCTTGGCAGTCGTTGCTACAGGTGAACCTATCTACCGGGAAACCGAGTTGCCTGGTGCAGTACTTACCAGGATCGCAGCAAGTCATATTCGTGTGGGGACGTTCGAATATGCGAGAAGATTTTGTTCAGAGCTTGAGCTGAAGGCTTTGGCTGATTACAGCATACAGCGTCATTATCGAGAGCTTGCAGATCAGCCTGATAAGTATGTGCGATTTTTCCAAGCGGTGGTGGAGCGCCAGGCTGCACTGCTTGCTAAATGGGTAAGTGTCGGTTTCATCCACGGTGTGATGAATACAGACAATATGACGATCAGCGGGGAAACGATTGATTATGGGCCGTGTGCCTTCCTCGATACGTATGAACCTATGACTGTATACAGCTCCATTGACCTTCAAGGGCGTTATGCATACGCTAATCAGCCGCCAATTGCTGCGTGGAACTTAGCTCGTTTTGCAGAAGCACTGCTTCCTCTTTTCGATGAAGTTCCAGAGAAAGCTGTGAAGAAAGCCGAAGGTATTTTGCGTGAGTACCCGCGTATGTACAGAAAGTCCTGGCTTGACATTATGTATCAGAAGATTGGTATAGAGGATGTGAAAGATGGCGATGAAGCTTTAGTGGAGGATTTGCTAAAAGTAATGGAGCAAGCAGAAATGGATTACACGAATACATTTCGCGCATTAACAACTGGGGACACAGCTTCATTGGAACAAGCAGAAGGCTTCCAATCGTGGAATGAACGCTGGGAGGCTCGCCTGGCTTCGGAAGGAATCGAAGCTGCCCGTGAGAAAATGCGACAGTCTAATCCGAGTGTGATTCCCCGCAATCACTTGGTGGAGGAAGCATTGGAAGCTGCAGGAAGCGGCGACTATACGCTGTTCAATCGTCTTTGTGATATCGTCTCTGATCCTTACAGCGATGCACCAATCGATCCAAAATATACGGAAGATCCTCCAGAACCTGAAGAACCATTTCAGACTTTTTGCGGAACATGATATTCTGCCTGCCTCCTGGCAGGTATACATATATAGGAAGTTAAGATAAAGGGATGACATATCGAATAACGTGTTAGCAGCATACAGATAATGATATTTCACTTAGCTTACCGCCATTATTTCTCAAAATCATACCGAAAATAAAACGAAGAGCTATTTTTCGTAAGTTTTGCAAGAAATCATGCAAAATGGCTGAAAATGAAGCGAAAATCGCCTCTAGCAGACGAGGAATTACGTGAAATCCCAAAAAGTGGATTGATTGACCGGCATTATTCTGCTACTTTTAATTAGGCATACACTGGACTCTGCTAGGCATGGGAGCTAGTTTACACAAACATATGTTTGCGTTATGATAAACATAACGTACTGTCTTTTTCCAGCGATAATACTGGAAAAATGACTTGGAAACAGTTTTTTGTTCGAAGAAGGGAGCCGATGTGGCATTGGCAAAACAAGCATCGCATTACTCAGATGACTCTATTCAAGTGCTTGAAGGACTTGAAGCGGTCAGAAAGCGTCCCGGCATGTATATCGGTAGTACTGACAGTCGGGGATTACATCATTTAGTTTATGAAATTGTCGATAATAGTGTGGATGAGGCACTTGCAGGGCATGGTGACAAGATTAATGTGACCATTCATGAAGACAACAGTATTTCTGTTGAAGACTTTGGCCGCGGGATGCCTACCGGCATGCATGCTACAGGAAGACCTACTCCTGAGGTCATATTCACAGTACTTCATGCCGGAGGGAAATTCGGTCAGGGCGGATATTCGACAAGCGGAGGATTGCACGGTGTTGGTGCATCTGTCGTTAACGCTCTTTCCGAGTGGCTCGAAGTAACGATCCACCGGGATGGCAATATTTACTCTCAACGGTTTGAGCATGGAGGAAAACCCGCCACTTCGCTCGTGAAACAAGGTAAAACAAAGAAAACAGGAACCAGCATCCATTTCAAGCCGGATCCGTCCATGTTTTCTACTACTAGCTACAACTTTGACACGCTTGCTGAGCGTTTGCGCGAAGCGGCTTTCTTGCTTAAGGGAGTGGCGTTCCATATTGAGGATAAGCGCAGCGATAAGGAAGAAACATATTTGTATCCTGATGGACTGCAGTCCTTCGTAGATTATTTGAATGAGGAGAAAGACACACTTCATCCTGTGCTTGCTTTCGAAGGAGAGCAGCAGGATATCGAAATCTTCTTCGCATTCCAATTCAATGATGGGTATACAGAGACAATGCTCAGCTTTGTCAATAACGTCCGTACAAAGGATGGCGGTACCCATGAGGCCGGAGCAAAATCCGGTATGACTCGTGTATTCAATGAATACGCGCGCCGGAATAATCTTTTAAAAGAAAAAGATAAGAACTTGGAAGGTACTGATATCCGGGAAGGTTTGACAGCTATTGTCAGTGTCCGGATACCAGAAGCACTGCTTCAATTCGAGGGACAGACGAAAAGTAAGCTCGGTACATCCGAGGCTCGCTCTGCTGTTGATGCTCTTGTATCAGAGAAGCTTTCTTATTTCCTTTCCGAAAATCCCGACATTGCCGGTATGCTGGTGAAAAAAGCGATACGTGCAAAGGAAGCGCGGGAAGCAGCTCGTAAGGCTCGAGAAGATGCCCGCAGCGGAAAGAAGAAGAAACGAAAAGATACGCTGTTAAGCGGAAAGCTGACACCAGCTCAATCGCGCAATCCGCAGAAAAATGAATTGTATCTGGTAGAGGGAGACTCTGCCGGCGGTTCTGCCAAGCAGGGACGAGACCGTAAATTCCAAGCTGTCCTGCCGCTGCGAGGTAAAGTCATAAACACAGAAAAAGCCAAGCTGCAGGATGTTATGAAGAATGAAGAAATTTCAACGATCATACACACAATTGGTGCTGGTGTCGGAGCTGAATTCGACTTGGAGGATGTGCAGTATGACAAAGTTGTCATCATGACCGATGCTGATACAGACGGTGCACATATCCAAATCCTGCTGCTCACTTTCTTCTACCGCTACATGAAGGAATTGATCGAAGCCGGCAAGGTATTCATTGCCCTTCCGCCTTTGTATAAAATTTCTAAAGGTAAAGGCAAAAAAGAAGTGATTCGCTATGCCTGGAGCGATGAAGAGATGCGTGAAGTCGTCCAGGAATTGAAAAATGGCTACACGATCCAGCGTTACAAAGGTCTCGGTGAAATGAATGCCGATCAGCTTTGGGAAACAACGATGGATCCTGCCACTCGCACACTCATCCGCGTAACGATCGAGGACTTTGCTCGTGCTGAACGTCGTATCACGACGCTGATGGGCGACAAGGTTGAACCACGTCGTAAATGGATCGAGAGTAATGTCGCTTTCGGTATGGAAGAAGACGGGAATATCCTCGAAAACGACAAGTTGCACAACTAAGGGGGATTTCTTTTGGAAAACTATTTGGATCTGCCATTGGAGGAAGTCATCGGAGACCGATTCGGCAGATACAGTAAATATATCATTCAAGACCGCGCGCTGCCGGATGCCAGAGATGGATTGAAGCCGGTGCAGCGCCGGATTTTATACGCAATGTTCGATGAGCGGAATACGCATGATAAACCATTTCGGAAGGCTGCCAAGACCGTCGGTGCGGTAATCGGTAACTTCCATCCACACGGAGACACTTCGGTTTATGAAGCAATGGTTCGACTCAGTCAAACTTGGAAAGTCCGTAATGTACTAATTGAGATGCATGGGAATAACGGAAGTGTAGATGGCGATCCGCCAGCTGCGATGCGTTATACAGAAACTAGGCTATCAAGCATCGCTTCGGAATTGCTGCGGGACATTGATAAAAATACTGTTGAATTTGTTCCGAACTTTGACGATACGAACGCGGAACCAACTGTTCTTCCGGCTAAATTTCCTAACCTGCTCGTCAATGGATCGACTGGGATCTCTGCTGGGTATGCGACAGAAATACCGCCGCATCACCTTGGCGAGGTAATCGATGCTGTTATTATGCGCATGGATAAACCGAATGCAACGGTTGAAGAATTGATGACTGTCATGAAAGGTCCGGATTTCCCAACAGGCGGTATCATCCAGGGAGTAGACGGAATCAAGAAAGCGTACGAAACAGGTAAAGGCAAGATCATCGTTCGCGGAAGAACAAGCATTGAGGATCTCAAAGGCGGCAAACAGCAGATTGTCATCGATGAAATTCCTTATGAGGTGAATAAAGCGAATCTCGTCAAACGAATGGACGAACTGCGTCTGGACCGTAAAGTCGAGGGTGTCGCAGAGGTGCGTGACGAAACAGACCGTACCGGTATGCGAATTGTAGTCGAACTCAAAAAAGAAGCAGATGCCCAAGGTATCTTGCATTATCTATATAAAAATACCGATTTGCAGATTTCTTATAACTTCAATATGGTGGCAATCAAGGATAGAACGCCGCAGCTGTTAGGTTTAGCGAGTTTGCTTGATGCCTATATCGGCCACCAGAAAGAAGTTGTCACGCGACAATCTGCTTATACACTGCAGAAAGCGAAAGACCGGAAGCATATCGTTGAAGGATTGATAAAGGCTATTTCCATTCTTGACGAATTGATTGCTACCATTCGTGCATCCAAGGACAAAGCTGATGCAAAGCAGCGGATCGAGGAAGCTTACGGCTTTACAGAGGCACAAGCAGAAGCGATAGTGAACTTACAGTTATATCGCTTGACGAACACGGACATAACAGCTCTGCAGCGAGAAGCACAGGAGCTGGATGAGCAGATCCAAAAGCTCGAGGATATTTTAAAGAACGAAAAGACATTGCTCAAAGTGATCAAACAGGATCTTCGTACGATCAAAAAAACCTATCATACCGATCGACGCTCACAAATTGAGGATGAAATCGAAGAATTGAAGATTAATCTGGAGGTAATGGTTGCATCAGAGGATGTTTTGGTCACTGTTACACATGATGGCTATATCAAACGGACAAGCCTTCGCTCCTATCAGGCTTCCAACGGTGAGGATTTGGCGATCAAGGAAGAAGATCATCTGATCGGCATGCAGGAAATCAATACTACTGATAAACTGCTCGTCTTCACAAATAAAGGGAAGTTCAGTTTCATGCCGGTGCATGAGCTGCCGGATATCCGCTGGAAGGATCAAGGGCAGCATCTAGCTAATATCGTGAGCATGGACAAGGATGAAAAAGTGATTGCCAGCATTCCAGTGCGTGATTTCAAGCAAGGCGGCTATCTTGTTTTCTTCACAAAAAACGGTTCAGTCAAACGAAGTGAGCTCCAGCTTTATGAAGCGACTCGAGCTAATAAATCGCTGACTGCCATTAATTTGAAAGCTGGTGATGAGGTTTGTCACGTGTCTCTGACTGATGGAAGCAAGCAGCTGTTCATGGCCACAAATTCTGGATATGGTTTATGGTTTACCGAAGAAGAAGTAAGCCCGATCGGAATACGTGCAGCAGGCGTGAAAGGCATGCAGCTGAAAGAAGGCGAGTATATTGTCGGTGCCCAGGCATTCGAACTGAAGCATTCGCCAAGTGTTGTTGTCATCACGCATAGAGGTTCGGCAAAACGGATGAAACTGAAGGAATTCGAACCATCCGGCCGAGCAAAACGCGGTGTTGTGATGCTCCGTGAGCTGAAAAAGAACCCGCATCGGATTGTCGGTTTTTATGTATTGGAGCAGAACGCCATAATTCATATGGAAACGAAGGATAAGCAGGATCACGTTCTTGAGCCAATGAATTTGAATGCAAATGACCGGTATAGTAATGGATCTTATGTTTTAGATGCTGACAAGCATGGAGAGGTTATCGCCACATATCCGGAAGCAGTATACGATATTGCGTTTCCGCAAGATAAAGCTTAAATGAACGATAATACTATTATGTAAACTAGAGAGGCTGATAGCCTCTCTTTTTCTTTTTTAACTGCACATGACAGTCTTTGAAAGGATAGAATAATTGACAGCCGACGCAATTTACATGGTATAGTTTTACGTATAGCAAAATGAACGGGGGAGCAGAATGGATAATCGAACGTTTAGAGATGCAATGGGGAAATTCGCAACTGGTATTACAATTGTTACGACTGAGGTTGCTGGGGAGATAAAAGGGATGACAGTGAACGCCTTTATGTCCGTATCACTGGAACCAAAGCTTATTGCCGTATCAATCGATAAAAAAGCGTCCTTATATGATATTTTGCAAACAAATCCTACATTCGGAGTTAGTGTCCTGAAAGAGGAACAAAAGGATGTCAGCATGGTATTTGCCAAGCAGAAAGAGCAGGAGAATCCTGTGCCGATCACAAAGCTGAGGGAGGTTCCAGTTGTTGATGGTGCTCTTGTCAATTTAGCGTGTAAAGTCGTGGATAAAGTGATCGCTGGTGATCATGTTATCCTGATAGGAGAAGTGGAAGACTTGGTGCTGCGTGATGGTGATCCTATTCTGTACTTTGGTGGCAGTTACCGAGAAATCAAAGTGACATAAGGAAAGGAAGCAGGGCCTATGGAGCAGACGACAATCCTTGTAGTGGAAGATGAAAAGAATATGGCAAGGCTGCTGCAGCTTGAGCTGGAGCATGAGGGCTTTGCTGTTGATGTAAAATACGACGGTTTGGATGCATTAGAAGCATTCTATGCCAATTCCTATCAATTCATCCTGCTTGATGTGATGCTGCCGTCATTGAGCGGGATGGAATTGCTTCGCCGCATCCGTAAGCAGGATGCGCAAGTTCCTGTCATGCTGCTGACAGCAAGGGACGCCGTACCTGATAAGGTAAGCGGTTTTGATCTAGGTGCAACAGACTATATGACGAAGCCATTTGAAATCGAAGAATTATTGGCTCGGATACGTGCCCATCTTCGCCATACTGTGACAGCTGCACCAGTACAAGATCCGGTGCTGCAGGTTGGGGATTTAACACTTGATGAAAAGACAAGAACCGTCATCCGCGGTAAAAATGAAGTTGAGCTGACACCGCGGGAATATGATTTATTATTGTTCCTCATGAAGCATGAAAAACAGGTGCTGACACGCGATCAGCTACTTGAAAGAGTCTGGGGCTTCCAATATTCCGGTGACACAAATGTGGTCGATGTGTATATCCGGTATCTGCGGAAAAAAATTGATACAGGTGAGAAACGCAAGCTGATTAAGACAGTACGAGGTGTCGGATATACGATCAAGGATGAAGAGAAGTGAAGCTGCGGACAAGGATCCAATTATACATAACTGTTACACTGGTGATCCTGTTGCTGATCGTAAATATGTCCATCTACTTCCTGTTCCGGCAAGTCAGTTTGCATAATAGTGTTGATCGATTGCATGAACAAGGGCGTGCCTTGGCAGAGACTGCTGCCACTGTCGACTGGAAGGATACATCACGTACCAGTTTGTTTCAAGCAGATTTGCCAGCAGAAGGGATGGTACGTTTCATTGGTACCGATGGACAAAGTGAGGGTGTGATAACGAGAGCGGAAAAGTATCGTGAGCTGCCCTTTTCGTACACATCACAGGAAAAGGATCAAACGTATTATCGTAATGGCAGCTGGTATGCAGAGGTGTCGATTCCTGTTATCCGGGATAATGGTATTTATACTATGCAAGTTGCTGAGGAGCTGGTCAGTCTCCAGCAGACGCTCCAGGTGCTCAAATATTGTCTCACGATAGCTGGATTGATCATTTTGATTCCATCCATACTTGGAGGAAGGCTGCTGGGAAGCTTTTTGCTACGGCCAATCCTGGCTTTGACATCGACTATGCAGGCCATCCGCAAGAGCGGAAAATGGAAGCGTATGGAAACCGGAAGCAGAAGTCATGATGAATTGCACGCTTTGAGTGAGACATTTAATGAAATGGTTGACCAGCTCGAAGAAAACTTCACAAAGCAGCAGCAATTCGTATCTGATGCTTCGCATGAATTGAAGACTCCGATCAGCATCATTAAAAGCTATAGTAAGCTGCTGGATCGCTGGGGTGCCGACGACCCTGCTGTCCAGCAGGAGGCAGTGCAAGCAATTCATGGTGAGACAGAACGGATGCAGGCTTTAGTCGACCAGCTGCTGATCTTAGCAAAAGATGATCCAGAATTGCTGCAAAAAGAACCGGTCGATCTTGGCAGTATAGCAGAAACCTGTGCCGTAGCTATGCAAACAGCTTACCAAAGAGAAATCATTGTCCGCTCAGAGACCGATGTAATGGTCTCGGCAGATAGTAATATGCTGAAGCAGGTTGTCTATATATTGTTAAGCAATAGCATCAAATACAGTGACGAGCATATTGAGATAGCTATCAAAGCGGATCATAAGGAAGCCATCCTGCGTGTCACCGACTACGGAGAAGGGCTCGATGAGAAAGATCAGCGGCGTATATTCGATCGATTCTACCGAGTGGATAAAGCACGCACCCGTGAAAAAGGTGGCAGCGGTCTTGGTTTGGCCATTGCTAAACAGCTCGTAGAACTGCATGACGGAAAGATCGAAGTGACTAGCGTCCTGGGTGAAGGCTCTACGTTCACAGTACGTCTGCCAGTGTAATTTCTCATCAAATTCTAATAAAGTACTCACCTTTCTTTTAATGGGGAAGCTATATACTGGCTATAGATCATAGCTGGAGGCGATAGAAGTGAAGAAAAAGTGGATTATACCTGCTGCAGTTGTCGTGCTTTTAGTTGCAATCTTTGGTATATATCAAATGCAGGCATCAGCTGGAGAACCGGAGATGACAGTCGATCAAGCGCGTCAGCAAGCGGAGAAACAATATAATGCTACCGTAACCGAAATCGAATTGGATCGCAGCGGAAGCGAGCCAAGGTATGATATCGATTTGGAAAATGGAGAAAAGCTCTATGATTTGACACTGAATGGCAATACTGGTGAAGTAATCAGTTTGAAAGAGAGCAGCATACAGAAAACTTTACCAAGTACGGACAATACAAATCATAGTCAGCCAGCTGGTGATGATCAGCAACAGGGTGAAAACGATCAATCTGCTGACGATCAGCAGCAATCAGATAAAGAGCCGACAGCTCCATCACAAAAGCAGGCATCACAGGCTGAAGTGAAAATAACGATGGACGAAGCAATAAAAATCGCGACAGACGAAGTAGGCGGCAGCGTTACTGATGCGGAGTTTGATGAAGAGGACGGACTGCCGGTATATGAGCTTGATCTCAAAACAGCTGACGATGAAGCGGAAGTTGTCATCAATGCTCAGTCCGGAGAAATTGTAACCATCGCATATGATAGTGAAGAAGATTGAAGCAGCGGACAGCTGCTTCTTTTTTTTAGATTGTCATAACTAAAATAAACTTCTGCCAATCATCGCTCCTAATCCGGTTTGCCAGAAGTACAGGGTGATCACCATCAAAATAAACCAGCATATTCTAAAGCTTCTAGAAGGTTTTATAAATTGAATTCTGCAAAAAATGCCCCAGATGATAAATGAAAGGATTATCGGAAACCAATCAGAAAATACCATGCCTCCTTCACCTATACCAAAAGCAAATAATACTAAAGAATTAAATATTAATAATAAAACGAAAATGATGATGTTATAAACATGGAATGCGCCCTTGCCCATAGCTTCACTCCTAACGTTATTCACTTCAGCTATCATTTCATTTTACATAAAATGGATGAATGTTAGAATAAGTATAACGACTCACTAAGACAGGAGAATGTGACAATGAGGATATTTTGGTCATTTGTTGTATTATTTGGTATGGTTTCCGGCATGCTGTTTCGAGAAGAGAATCCTTTTGTCTGGCTGCTCATCGGGTCATTGGGATTGGCGGGAGTATGGAGCTGGGGAAGGCCATTATCCAGTTATTTATCAAACCGAGATGGTAAAAACTGATTAAGGGGTGCCATTCGTTACACTGCTTCTTGCCATTCTGTCAGCTGGATGCGGAAACCAGGATACAACTTCACTTGAATGTCAGCAAAAAATGGACAGGCCACTAAATAGGCAATATCTTTTCTGAAAAAGAAGAAAAACGTTAAAGTCCTTCTATACCTGATCCGCTCCAAGACAGCGATAAAATAACAGTTACATACAATAGCGTCCTAGAATCATATCCTCTCCAACTTAGCATTTGTGCTATAAAAGGTTGATAAGCATATCATTTCCCTCGTTCCTGCATCGTATTGGATAATAGAAGGATACTATGCAGAAAAGAAGGGTCCGCCTATGAAACAGATACATTCGAATGTTTTCACTTACCGTGGATCACATTATGATTTCGGCGTCATGCAAGGAGAGCGCCTGAAAAATACACCGTTATACGCATACCAGCAAAGACAAAAAGAGCGGAACCGCCGCCGTTTCACGGTTGATCCAGCCGATGCTTTCCGCATGTTTCGCAGCTATCATCCTGGTATTTATGAAGAGCTTACTGGACTCAGTGATGCACTTGGCCTATCCATCGAGGAAACACTGATGGATTACAGCGGCTTCCAGCAGGAATGGAGAATCAACTCCGGCTGTTCGATCGTCACGGGTAATGACTTTCTTGCACGTAATTATGATTACCACCCGAAAACTTATGAGGGTCGCTTCCTTTTATACCAGCCATCAGACAGAGAATATTTTGCTACAATCGGTCCATCGCAGCGGATTCTCGGACGTATTGATGGTATGAATGAAAAAGGGCTGACTATTGGTTATAACTTTGTGCATCAACGCTTTCCGGAGGAAGGTTTCATTTGCAATATGCTATCGCGCATCATTCTGGAGACGTGTTCGACGACAGAAGAAGCAGTTGAAAAGCTGACGCAAATGCCGCATCGCCACTCCTTCAACTATGTGATAAATGATGCTTCCGGAGTCCGTCGTGTGGTAGAAGGCAGCCCGCGCGGTACCGCAGTTAGAGAAGCGAGCTATAGTACGAACCATTTTGATGTGCTGACAAAAGAGAACCGTCATCATCTTGTTGACAGTAAACGACGATTTGATGCTATCCAGACGCATTATAAAGAAAATATTGATGCATCAGAGGGTTTTCGACTTTTGAACGATCCAAAACATGACGTTTTTTCAGATCAGTATCGCAATTGGGGAGGAACAATCCATACCTCTGTCTACAAACCAAAGGAATTGAAGATGGGATTTGCTATCGGAAATCAGCAGTCAAACGAGGTTGATTTCGGCAGCTGGCTCAAGGGTGAAGACTTGTCATTCAGCCAGTTTACAGGTGATTTAGACACCGATGTCCGCATTCCTTATATGGGAGAATGAAGAAAAACCGCATTTACGATGGTAAGTGCGGTTTTCCTGTTTTATAATAAAAAATATGAATGCGCATACATATGAGGAGGGGCCATCTATGCGACGAACAGCGGAATCAACGGAATTGTTCAGTCTGTCAGCATTATATCAATATTTCGAAACGGAAAACGCATCACAATATAGCGAAAAAGCGCTTGATTTAGTAGAGAAAGCGGAGAAAGGAACTGCTTTTATCTGCTTCACAGGGCATTTCTCGGCTGGAAAAAGCTCACTTATCAATGCTTTGCTTGGTGACCAAGTGCTGCCAGCCAGTCCGATTCCAACGAGTGCCAATATCGTAACCATTCAGCACGGACAGCCGAAAGTCTTTGCTTATGGAGCGGATGAAACGAAATATGAACTTCCGGCGCCGTACCGAAAGGAAACATTGGATACATATTGCCGAAATAAAGATATTCGTAAGATTGAAATACAAGATGAGCAGACATCCCTCCCGGATAAAATCGCCTTAATGGATACACCCGGTATCGATGCGAGTGACGATGCGGACCGTTTGATGACGGAGTCAGCGCTGCATCTCGTAGATAGTATGTTTTATGTAACGGATTATAATCATGTACAATCGGAAGTCAACTTGCTGTTCCTGCAGCAATTATCCGAACAAGGGCAGCCGTTTTATCTGATTATTAATCAAATTGATAAGCACCGGGAGAAAGAGCTTTCATGGACTGCTTTCCAAAATGGTGTAACCAATGTGTTTGAGCAATGGCATATTACGCCTGAAGCTGTTTATTATACGACACTAAAAGAACAAAATCACGAGCATAATCAGCTGAATATGGTGAAAGAAAAGATGGGCAAGCTGCTTGCAGATAGGGAACTGCTGCATAAAGCAGGACTGGAGCGGGGAAAGCAGCGTTTGATTGCTAATTATCTGCAGGAGATGAAACAGGAATTAGCAGAAAAGGAAGCAGCATTAATGGAAAGGCGTCATCATTTGGATAAGGATGCTGCGGATGCGGCCAGTAATTGGCGCGAGAAACAGAAAACAGCAGAAGAAGACGGGCGCGAGGCTATCCACCAGACATTAAAGAACGCGAATTTGATGCCTTTTGAAGTACGCGAAGTGGCAGAAGTCTATTTGGAATCGACATTTCCGGACTTTAAAGTAGGTCTGTTTGGCAGTAAGCGGAAGACAGCTGAAGAACGGGAGCAGCGCCGGGCTAAGACAGAGGAGCTTATTCAGCAGCAAATCGAGAAACAGTTGACATGGCGGATTCGCGATAAGCTGAGCGACTGGGCTAGGAAGCATGATCTGTATACAGAGTCCGTACAAGTGCTGCTGCAGGATTTTGAGGTAGAGCTGCCAGCAGATTTGCTTGAGCAGCATGTTCAATCGGGAGCGAGTAAGAATGGTACCTATACATTGGTCTATACAGCTGCTGTCGAGGACCATATCAAGCTCTCTTATAAAAAGGCTGCTCTGCAAGTGGTGGAAGCTGCCATCCAGACGACTCAACATGCCTACAAGCAGGCAAAAAAAATGGAAGAACAAGAAAATAGAAAAGCTGCTGAAAATGAACAAATAAACTATGAAATCAGTCAGCTGCAGCATTCCTACGAAAAACTGGCAAGTAAGATTCATCAGACAGATCGGAACATGGATTTAGAAGCGATCGAACAGGCGAAACAGGCAATGAGGAATAGATACCAGCTTAAGGAGAGAGTGGAGCTATTAGAGGCCGCACCCAATGAGCCATCTGTGAAGCTGGAGGCAGAACCGATTGTACAGAGAGATTCATCTACAAAGCTAACAGCAAAAGAGATGGCGCATCAATTGGAAGCTGCGGCATCTGCTCTCGGCGGCGTGGAAGGATTTCAATCAGCAATAGAGGATATCAAGAATAGAAAAGAAAAGTTAGTGAATCAAGATTACACGTTAGTGCTTTTTGGAGCTTTCAGTGCAGGTAAATCTTCATTCGCCAATGCATTGCTCGGTGAAAGTCTGCTGCCTGTGTCGCCGAATCCAACGACAGCATCGATCAATATGCTGAAGCAAGCGACAATTCAACATCCTCACCAGACTGTGCTCGTCAAATGGAAATCCCGCCAGCACATTGAGGCTGATATTGAAGTTCTGAGCGGAAAGAAGCTCGCTATGGGAGATTTCTTGTCTGAAAACCCAGCGGATCTCGTACAGGATAAGAGGCATCAAGCATTTCTCCAAGCGGTCCAAACTGGCTATAGCCAGGTACACGATAAGCTTGGTACAGAAGGAACAATTCCCTTCAAAGAATTCAGTGACCATGTGACGAAGGAGACGTTAAGCTGCTTCATTCAACAGATAACGGTTTATTTGGAAAATACGTTCCTTAAGCAAGGCGTTACTTTAATTGATACTCCCGGCGCTGACTCTGTTAATGCCCGCCATACGGATGTGACATTCCAATTCATGAAGCATGCCGATGCAATCCTTTTCGTGACTTATTATAATCACGCATTCTCAAAAGCTGATGAACAAGTACTTCAGCAGCTAGGTAAAGTAAAAGGAGCTTTGGAGAAAGATAATATGTTCTTCATCGTAAATGCGAGTGATTTGGCTAAAGATGAAGAGGAAGTCAGTTATGTCACCTCCTATGTGGCAGACAATCTGGCAAATTTCCAAATCAGACAGCCACGCCTTTTCGCATTGAGCAGCTTACTTGGCTTGCAAGAGAAACGGACTTCACAAAAACTCAATTCAGGGCTTGGCAAGCTGGAAGAAGAATTGAATGAGTTCATTCGCAATGAGCTGACAGAAGTCATTATTCAAGGTGCCAAGCGGGAATTGAAAAGGCAATATGGACAGCTGCAAGCATATGCCAACGCCATGGACTTAGATGAAGAAGCAAAATTAGCGAAAGTCCGTCAATATAAGCATGAACAGGAAGAGGTCTTAGTCAAAGCACACCATTATACACAGCCTGTTTTTCAACAAGCCATTTCACAGCGTATCGAGAAACAATTGCATTATGTAAAGGAAAGGCAGCTGCTTGAAGCAAATGATTTATTTAAACAGTGCTTTAATCCTTCTTTGATCAGAAGCAATGGAGCATCAGGGAAAGAGGAAGTGGCTCGGCAGATTCGCGAATTTGCTGGCCAAATCAAAATGCAGCTGGAACAGGAATACCGTGCAGTCACCATCCGTGTCGACAGAACCGTTAGAGAACAGATGGAGCGGTGGAGGAGCGGATTGGAAAAGGACGTACAAACGGTGAACGAAACGTTGGCACTGGCAGTGTCTGCAGAGGAAAAACTGCCGGAAACAGCACCTCCTGAAACGCAGTTCTGTTTCGAACAAGGTGAATTAACACGTCTGCAAAAACTGTATCGCGGTCCAAAAGCCTTTTTCCAAGGGAACGAGAAAGAGAAGCTGAAAGAGGAACTTCTTAAGCTGATGGAGCCAATGTTAGTTGAAGCCTTGCAAGTATATACATCTGCTATGGAAAGCCATTACAAGGAGATCTGGCAGTCGGAAGAAGAACGTCTTCAGCAGAAGGCAGCCAATCAGCTGGCTAGCTATTATACTGGTTTGCTACGGGCTTTAACAGACACATCATCCCGTCAGGAGCTCCAGCAAGCGATACAGACTTTCGCTTCACTTCAGCCGGAAGAAGTTTGACCAAGGGCAATCCAGGATACTGTATAACCAAAAGGAATAATCCAGGAGGTTAGCAGTTATGGAGCAAACAAAAAAGCTATTTTCACAGAAACCATCATCATACTGGCGTAATTCAACGGATTTGCCGACGTATCCAGCTCTGGAAAAAGACCTGGATACGGATGTATTAGTAATTGGTGCAGGTATCACCGGGATAACGACAGCATATGAACTGACAAAGCGTGGCAGAAGTGTTGTCCTTATCGAAGGGCGCGAGCTGATTTCAGGTACTACCGGATATACGACAAGTAAGCTCACTGCACAGCATGACATCATTTACAACGGCTTGATTGATCGCTATGGCGAGGAAACTGCTAAACAATATTTTCAAGCAAATCTGCAGGCAATCAATTATGTAAAAGATACAGCAGCTGAACACGGAATTGATTGTGAATTCATGGAGCAAGAAGCTTACATCTATACACAGCTGGATGAAGGCGTGGAGACAATCGAGAAAGAGGTAGAGGCTTACCGTAAGCTTCATATTGATGGGTATCTGACGGATTCAATGCCTCTGGATATCCCAATAAAAGCAGCCGCTGTCATGCGCCAGCAAGCCCAATTCCATCCAGTAAAATACTTAGTAGGCTTACTAAAGGAAATTGAGCTGCGGGGAGGCAGCATTTACGAACAGACATTAGCTGTCTCATTTGATACAGAGACACGGCCTGTCGTCCATACGGAGAATGGTAACACTATTACAGCGAATCACGTTGTCAGTGCAACACATTTTCCAGTGCAAGTAGAGAATCAGTATTTCTCTTCTAATATGAACCCTAAGAATTCTTACGGAATCGCCATCAAGTCCAAGAAACCGTACCCTGACGGCATGTACATCAGCCTAGAATCGCCAAAACGTTCAATCCGCAGCTTGAAAAAAGGCGATGATCATTATGTGCTTGTCGGAGGAGAGTCCCACGTGACGGGTGATGGTTCTTCTGTGCTGGATCGATACGAAAGAATCTATCAATTTGCTGAAGAACAATTCGGAGTAGAAGAACTCTATCAGCATTGGTCCAGCCATGATCTGCTTACAACAGATCAATTGCCATTCGTCGGTAAGGTAAGTGACGATGCGCCTGGAATATACACCGCAACAGGCTTCGGCAAATGGGGCTTATCCAACGGTGTAGCTGCAGCTACATTGCTGGCCGATCTGATTGAAGGTAAAGAGAATGAATATGCTGATCTATATAAAGTGGGTCGAGAGATGGAAGAAGCGGAAGCTGTCAGTATCGGTGAGGATGATGTAAATCGCATCAGCAATGAAACGGTTGTCAAACCAGATGATTTGCCTAATGGAAAAGGTGCCATCCTCGAGAAAGATGGTCAGACAATGGCTTACTATCGGGATGAACAAGGAGAGCTGCACGAAATGAGTGCATCCTGTACGCATAACGGCTGTCCTGTTTCCTGGAATAATGCGGATCATACATGGGATTGCTCTTGTCATGGATCGCGATTTACAGCTGTTGGAGAAGTCGTTGAGGGGCCTGCGCTGCGGGCATTGGATAGAGAATAACTGGAAATAAGCTGCTGGGGTTCCCGGCGGCTTTTTCAATAGCTGAGACATTTTCGTAGCAACGGAAAGTAATCGTGTCTCTATAAGAGGAAACATAAGATGTCATGCAGAAGATATTATTGTGCTTTAACTGGATTTCATGCTAATTACCAGTATTAGCGGAATCATAATTACTTATAGGGCTACTACCAAAATGTGAGATTATGAAAGTGAGGTAATTATTAATGGAAAAGGTTACACCGTTCTTAATGTTCCAAGATGGCAAAGCAGAAGAAGCAATGAATTACTACATATCACTCATTGAGGATTCAGAAATTAAAAGCATTACTAGATATGGAGCGAATGAAGCTGGAGATGAAGGGACAGTGATGCTGGCTGCTTTCTCCTTAAAAGGGCAGGAATTTATGTGCATTGACAGCAATGTGACACATCAATTTTCCTTTACACCTTCTTTCTCCATCTATGTTACTTGTGATACAGAAAAGGAACTGGATGATCTTTATCAGAAACTGAATGAGGATGGAGTTGAACGTATGCCGCTAGATAACTATGGATTCAGCAGGAAATTCGGCTGGACGGATGATAAGTTCGGAGTATCATGGCAACTAAATCTCCCATAACGCATGTTATGGGTTGGAGAGATTCACTTGCTGTTGTGTGAAGTGAAAGGAAATGAGATGGTCGACTATTAGAGACAGGGTGGAGTTTAGGAAGAGCTGTCTTATCGTAAGGGCGATGTAATGAACGGATCGGCGTAACACTCCGGAGAAGTTTGGTTGGCCCGTCGGTACGTTCACTATATAGTTCAATAAGGGGAAAAGATGAGCTGCTTGGGATTCCAGGCAGCTTTTTCATAGTGCGCAATCGAGATTTAACCCAAACAGGCGTTTTGGAGTAGTTAAACGATTTCACCAATGTGCGAAAGAGACTTTACCAAGGAGTTGAAAAAGTGATAACCGCATATGAAAATAAGAGAGTGTGTTCGATTAACTAAATTCAAGGCAAAAAGTTCTTTCAGAGGTTATTCTTTTGAAATGTGTCCATTTCCTTAATAATTTCGTCTGGTTTATAAGTGCTAATCACTACTGTTTGATATTTTAAAGTCAACTCAATCCCTTGCTTCCCGCTCATTATATAGCCCATTTCTCCTTTGAAATTCACACGAAACCCCCAGCCGCCAAAGCGCTTGAATGGACTGTAGTTGATTGATTTATAACTTTCCATGTCCTTATATAAAAACTTTTTATAATGAAAATGGAAAGGCATAAAGCGAATATAAAGGCCGTCCTCCTGCACTTCAAGGATCAGCTTAGTCCATTTAAGCATGATAATAGGAAAAGCGATTCCAAAAATCATCCAAATTATAATTAATACAGCATTTGAAGAAGGCTTATTACCGAATGGTAGTCCTAGAATAACTTGCCGAATGAATCCGTACCACGTAAAGGCAGCAATTGATAGTACTATAAGCCAAAGCAAAGGCTGTCTAGGTTGCTGGACTTCTCTGAAGATTGCATTCTTAGCTTCTATCCTAATCACTCCCTATGAATATCTAGAGGCTTGAATAAATAATAGCGGGCTCTTTAAATAGCAGCCCACCATTGGTAAAGATAGTTATTTGTTAATTAAGTCAATGAACTTTTTGACTGCTTCATCGTTCCGGGGATTAACGTAAACATGCTCCGTATTATTAATTATGTCCTCTAAATCTTCTCTCATAGTGTCTTCATCCAAACCTTCTGGAGGAGCGGGTGAGCCACCAAACCAACGTCCTGGCAATGGAACGTTGTACACGTTAATCGTGCCATCTCCATTGGAACTATATGTTACAGATCCATCAACTATGCGAGAACCACTGAGCTGAACAACATCTTCAGGATAGCTGACAACGGGAAAATAATCTGGTTCCAGTGGAGTACCAGCTGGAATATGCCGTACATACAACCCGTCAATTTGCTGGTTAGGGCCGAGCTGCAGCCATACACGCGCGTATTCGATTTCTTCTGCAGAATATCCAGTCAAAGGATCATCTACTTTGTTTTCATATGTATCGGTTGAATCTTCACTAGTTGTTGTTTCTTCTGAAGACTGATTAGGTTCTTCTGTTTCAGAGGAATCGGCAGGGGTTTCTTCTGAGTGGTTTGATGCAGCTATTTCTGACTCTGCTGCTGACCCCGGATTATCTTCCGATTTGTCTGGTAGATTCTTTTCTTCAGACTCTTCATCTTGCTGATTAGAAGTAGATGCAGATGCAGTTGGCGTTTCTAAAGACGCTTCTTTTGCATCATCGTTGGTGCTCGTACAGCCAGCAAGCACTAGCACAAATAATATAAGTGCAGGATATGTATACCAGCACTTACCAAGCTTCTTCATATTATCATTCCTTTCTTAGTCATCTATATTGTAACGCAGTAATTGTTCCAAATAAAGGAAATCAATTGAGGGTATTTATAGTGGTTTAATATGCTTACTGGACCTTGTAGAGGTGAATCTCATGCATGGAAAAGGTCAAATCTAAAACACAGCGTTTTAGGTTTTTTCTTTTTGCTGTTTTTTCAGATTTAAATAAATAATTTTAATAAATTAGTTAAGCGTATTTTAGGAAAAATGTAAATAATAGAACTAATTCTAAAAGAGTTATCATGCATTGGTATATATGTAATAATAGATGCTAATATTTAGCGTTAAGTTAGCTTATAAAACAGATTAAATAATAATCGTGTATTTATAGTAAATATTTTAACAAATTATGATGGGCGCATATTTTCACTGCTTTCATTGTGAGGAGATTAAAATTGATCAAAGCTAAAATTTCACTGAAGCATTGTGGTCAGTAGAGTTGGAGGTAATGGAATTGTCTATTGTTATTGGGGTTTTAGGAATACTTGTATTAGTCGCTGTAGCTTGGGCCATGTCAAATGACAAAAAGAATATCAATTATAAAGCTGTTGGTATCATGCTAGTTATCCAGCTTATATTAGCTTGGTTTTTGCTGAATACATCCATTGGCAGAACGATCATCAAGAAGATTGTAGATGTATTCACGAAAGTACTTTCATTTGGTCATGAAGGAATCGCATTCTTATTGGGTGACTTATCTACAAAGGGTTATTTCTTCTTTGACGTCCTTTTGATGATTATTTTTGTATCTGCATTATTATCCATTTTAACTTATACCAGAATACTATCATTCGCAATCAAGTATATTGGTGGTTTTGTATCCAGAATAACTGGTCTTCCAAAGATCGAATCATTTGTTGCCGTAAATTCCATGATCTTTGGTAATACAACGGCAATTCTGTCCGTAAAGTCACAAATTCACAAACTCAGTCCAAACCGATTGTTTATTGTAGCTAGTTCATCACTAGTAGCGGTATCTTGTTCCACACTAGGGGCCTATTTGCAGTTGATTCCAGCTGAATATGTTCTAGTAGCACTGCCATTAAACGTTTTCTCAGGTCTGATTTTATCTTCCATTGTTGCTCCGGTTACAAGGGAAGAAGATTTTGAGATAGATGTAAAAGAAATGAACAATGAAAAATCATTCTTTGAAGCCATTGGTAACGGTACTATACTAGGTGGTAAAACTGCTCTGATCGTAGGAGCGATGTTACTGACGTATATGGCTTTACTCGCAATGATCAACTTTATTTTGGATGGCATAGTGGGAATGACATTCCAGGAACTAATCGGTTACGTATTTGCACCGGTAGCATTTATAATGGGTATCCCAACCTCTGAAATCCTTAACGCAGGTTCTATTATGGGAACAAAAGTAGCTGCTAATGAATTTGTGGCAATTACTGACTTCGTTAAAATACTGCCTGACATGTCCACTAAAACTGTAGGTATCGTTTCGGCTTACTTGATCTCTTTTGCTAACTTCTCATCCATCGGAATGATCTTGGGAACGGTACAAGCTATAGATCAAAAGCAGGCAAGCTTGCTAGCTAAAGTCGGCTTAAAGGTTCTGCTGGTAGCTACAATGGGATCTATATTGACTGGTACCATTGTAGGGTTGTTCCTGTAAGAGGGATAGTAGATTATAGTATGTGTGCACATTCACTTGGAATTTTTAAAAGTTTGAAAAAGGAACTAATAAAAGACTGATATCAATTGCAATTTGATATCAGTCTTTTTTAGTTGCCATGAGTTATGCAATTTATCCAATTGATATACCGCCGAATAGTAATCCAAAAAGAATCATAACCAGAGCGGACAAGATGATCCATATGATTGAAAACTTTTGTAACTTTCCAAGATCTGTCCTTACTAATTCTATCAGCACCCAAAGCGGAGCTGATGTAGGACCGATTAAGTGAATTGTCTGGCCAATTACCGATGCTCGCGCTACTTCTATAGGTGCTACACCATATACATTGCCAGCTTCAGCAAGAACTGGCAAAGCCCCAAAGAAGTAAGCATCGTTTGACATAAGCCAACTCAGTGGGAGACCTATTAAGGCTATGAATACTGTGTAGAAACTTCCAAAGTTGTCTGGCAGGACACTTACGATATCCTCAGCCATGCTATCAACCATATGTGTTCCTTGTAATATTCCAGTGAATATCCCTGCTGCTAATACCAAAGACACGACTGGTATGGCGTTGGCCGCGTGTTCTTTCATTACTTCCCGCTGCTTCTGTAAATTTGGATAATTGACAACGAGGGCTATAGCGAAACCGATAATGAAGAGTATGTATAACTCTATAATATCAGCTATTAAGAGTGCCATAAGGGCGAGTGTCAGAAATAGGTTGAAATAGATGACCCATTTTCTAGCTTGTACAGCATTTTGGGCAGTGGAGGCTGTTTCCTCTTGAGTCTTGACCTCTTGGCGTAGCTGTTCATTCGTGAGTCCAAGTCTTTTTCTTTCCATCCTTCCTAGTATAAATGCTGTAATTAATGTCCATATAATACCTCCAGCCATAATAGGAAGCATCGGAAGGAAGTATTCAGAAGCATCTAGTCCTAAAACACTGATTGCGCGCGTTGCAGAACCACCCCAAGGAGTACTTCCTGCTACGATACCTAAAGCCATAATAGCTAGTGTAGCTAGAATTAAGGGGTTGATTCCTAATTTACGAAATACAGGAAGCATTGCGGAACATACAATCATATAAGTT
The DNA here is from genome assembly GCF_002272135.1 of Virgibacillus sp. 7505. Classification (GTDB taxonomy): domain Bacteria; phylum Bacillota; class Bacilli; order Bacillales; family Amphibacillaceae; genus Terribacillus. Next base: position 47,555 of record NZ_NPBF01000023.1, read on the forward strand.
GTTGTTCCATCACCGTCCAAGGCTACAAGGATAGCTAAAATGGCAGCCCCCATACATATTTTTACTGGATCGCCTTTTGCGATTTTTAGAATAGCATTACTTACTGGATCGAAAAGACCGGATTCCATCATAATGCCGAAGTACAGTATCGCAAATAGCAATAATACAGCTGTGTCAGAGACAAGCAGGATACCTTCAGCAGCAAATTCACCAATTTGTGATCCGAAACCGCCAATCACTGCAAATACAATTGGTACAAAAATTATCGCAGTAAACGCTTGCATTTTTCTGAGCATTACAAGAATTGTAAAGACAATTATAGTAAGAAAACCTAAAATAGAAAGCAATGAAATTCCCCCTCTTAGTATGCGCTTTCAAAATTGGTATTTAATTTCGTTAAACAAGTTTCCCCTTGTAGTCATCTCCTTTCTGTAAGCGTTGTATTTCCTATAGACTAAGCGTAATATAAGATTAGAAA
>NZ_NPBF01000024.1 GCF_002272135.1 Virgibacillus sp. 7505
CTAAGCGTAATATAAGATTAGAAATAAATATAATACTTAATTTCTATTAGTTATCATAATGAAATTAAATAACTGGGAGGGGTTTAAGTGTGGATAAAAGAGAGTGCATTATTTTGATCACAGTATTTGAGGAAAAGAATATAACCAAAGCTGCAGATCGGTTATTTGTGTCACAGCCGACGCTTACATACAAGCTTCAGCAAATAGAAAAACAGTATAATATTAAAATACTTCATCGTGGACGCCATGGCGTCCAGTTTACCCAGCAAGGGGAATATATTGTAGAGTTCGCAAGGTCTACACTGGAACGACTGCAGATGTTGGAAGAAACGCTTTGGAATATGGATGAAGAACTGTACGGCACCATTAAGTTAAGTGTGGCAAGGGCTTATGCTTTATACCGGTTACCGGATGTTTTAAAAGGCTTTTCGGACAAGTATTCCAGAGTAAACTTCAATGTGAGGACAGGATTGAACTTAAACTTGATTCAGCATGTATTCAAGGGAGAATCGCATATTGGTATTGTCAGAGGAGAACATCACTGGAGTTACGAACAAAGGACAATTAGCGAAGAGAAAATGTGTATCCTCTCCAAGGAGAAAGTCGAATTAAGTAATCTGCCTAATTTGAAGCGAATAACTTATAACACGGACCCAGCATTGAATATGGTCATTGACAACTGGTGGAAGCAAAATTTCTCTTCACCGCCTAAAATTGGTTTCCATTTTGATAATATGGAGACAGCCAAACGAATGGCCATGAAGGGTTTAGGCTATGCGATCGTACCTAGTATTATCATAAAAGATGAGGAGAACTATATAAGTTTAACTGATAAGAATGAAGAGCCTCTGCTGTGGAAAACGTGGTTTTTGTATAAGAAAGAATCCCTGGAATTAGCGATGGTGAGGGAATTCATTCAATATCTTGATGATCAGTATGTAACAGGATACAAGTGAAATAAAGAAAATCTATGGTAGTTAAATTGTTATTTCTATTTTTCCTCAGCGCTATATAAAGGTATATTAATTAATAAGATAGCGTTTACAAAGAGGAGGGATACTTTGAGTCCTAAAAAGAGCTTAATTCACGCAGTGGTAGATATCAATCACGAAGCATCTAAATACGAGTCGAGTATTGTACTGATCACTGGCAGCCGAGTGATTGATGTTAAGAGCATGCTTGGTTTGTCTAACAGCATTTTAAACTCGGAAGAATATAAATTAGAGATTTATGGTTCGGACGAAGAGGCTGCCAAGCAAGCTATGCGAAAGTTATTTGCTGAGAACGGTTTGGTGGTTACAATCAATTAAAGTAAGGGGGGGAGTGGCTATGTCAGAAGAAAAGAAACTGGTCATGGAGCAATTCTCTAAGAACGCAAAAGAATATGTTCAAAGTGTATCCCACGCGAAAGGTAAAGACTTAGAGATAATCCTAGACATGCTCCAGCCAAGCAAGAGCTGGGAAGCTCTTGACATTGCAACAGGTGGTGGCCATCTGACCAAATTGTTATCTCCATATGTGAGACAAATTTATACGACAGATTTGACTCCGATGATGTTGAGGGAAGCTAGGACATTCTTGGATACGGAGTATCGAAATATTGCCTACGTAGTTGCGGATGCAGAAAATCTACCTTTTATGGATGGACAGTTTGACTTGGTAGGATGTCGGATCGCAGCTCACCATTTCCCTGATAAATCCTTATTCCTTAAAGAAGTCTCAAGGGTACTAAAACCTGGAGGCGTTTTTCTCCTGGTTGATAATATAGTACCTGATGATAAAGGGATAGCCACCTACATCAATACCATTGAAAAGATGCGTGATAAAAGCCATGTATCTTGTTTGTCAGCAGGTGAGTGGGAGGAATATGCTGCTGAGGCTGGGATGAACATCTCGCAAGAAGTTACAAGAAAGAAGGTCTTCGATTTTCCTGTGTGGGTGTCAAGAACGACAGAATCGCAGCAGCAAGTAAACGAAGTTATACAATATATAAAGACCGGAACAAAGGAGCAGCGGGAATATATTGCGGTTAGGGAAAAAGATGAAGAGATAAAATCTATCGAGATTGATGAATGGATTACCGTTTTTACAAAACAATAATTGAATTGCCAGGGTCATAGAAATTTTTATATTTAAAAAAGCTCCTTAGCGGTATTACTAACCGTAGGGAGCTTTTTTAGTATTAGATATTTTCAATACTTTTAAGATGTTCGATTGCTTTGACAAGAAAGTCTTTCTTACCGAAGCTTCCTGATTTTAATACAATCAGCATTTCCCTTCCTATAGATAATCCTGAAGGAACTCCTGTGTCTATTTCTTCTAAAATGTAATTCCCCTTAATACCAAGTTTTCGAGTCACAGTTCCGGAGGTATCTCCGCCAGCAACTACTAGTCTTTTTAAATCAGTATGGTCACAAATTTCTTTTGCAATATCTGCTAAAGCAGCAGATATGCGCTTGCTTATCTCGAGCGGATGCAAACCAGCTTTGTGTCCAAGTTCTTTTGTTTCTTTCACAACTTCAGGCGTATTATCAGCTAAAACCAAGACATTGTTACCGTTGGTAATATAAGCAGACACCTCTGAAACTATCCTTTTAATTTCTTTAGAGGCATTTTCATCAGCAGTTAGAATTTCGCGAGAATCCAGGGTGAAAGTAGGTGCACCTTGTTTTTCCAGATAAGCAGTTTGCTCTTTTGTTTGAGGGGTTAAACTTCCTGAGATTACTAACACGCCTTGGTTTGGGTCTGCTGAAAATTGTTTGCTGTTCAGTTCTATAGGTTCTTCTCCGTAAAAGGGAGGTAGTTCCAAACCGATAGCAGAGCTTCCGCATATTACCTTGAAATTAGAAATCGCCTCTGCAACAATGCGTAGATCCTCTTGGGTTTTACTATCCACGATGCAATAACTAAAACCCTCTTTTCTTTTCTCTAAGATTTTCCCCTGTAGAACTGCAGCACCCTGTCGAACAAATTCTAAATCAACAAACGTAACTTTTCGTTCAGTTTGTTCACTAAGAACGCGGACTAAATTCGAATCCGTAGTAGGGTGGACAGGATCATGTAAAAAACCGGATTCTTCAAGAAGCTTTCCGTCTACGGTATGGATACCGTGTTCTGTTTGCCGGCCATTTTCGGGGAACGCTAAAGAAACAACAGCAAATTCTTCTCCTAAAGCATCCAGCATGGCATCGAATTCTGTTCCAATATTACCTCTGAAGACAGAGCACGTTTTATTATGAAAGGTGCTGCAACCAGCCGCCATCAGCTGTTTTGTTGCTATATACACTTTATTATAACTATCTTCCAAACTGTCTAATCGGCTATCTGTATCAACGATAACGACATTCGTGTCTACCTGTAACTCGGCATCTTGATCAAAGGTTTCGATTTTTGCTGTGTAACCACCTCGATTGAACATTACGCCTATATCGTTTGCTCCGGTAGTATCATCCGCAACAACTCCAATTGTTTTTCTCATTTTTCTATTCCTTCCTTATGTCTTATTTCTACTTTGATAGAAGGGCTCCAAGTAACATCCTGAAGAAGCTCATCATCAGCAAGTTGATGAGCTTCCAGTTTAGGATAGATGATCAACCATTACTTGTTTACATGTTCGATTCTTTGACGTGGTTTATACTTTGATTCCTCCAGAAATTCCATCACGACCTTCTGTGGCAGGCCATTGAGTTCGATACCTGCTGATTTTGCTTTAATCAGCATTTCACACGCCAGCTCTAACGTCTCCAATCGCATCTTTGCTTCTGCAAAGGAAGTATCAAAAACTACTACTCCATGATTCTTCATTATGATGATATTTGCTTCTTTGGATTTTTCAGTAATAGCATCTGCTAATTGCTGCGTGCCAGGGTGATGGTAGTCTACATATGCAATTCTCTCTAAGTAATACATTGTTTCAATAAAGAGATTGGAAGGAATACGCTCTTCTGAACATGAAAACAAGGTCGTATATAAGGGAGAACTATGAAGGACAACATTGATGTCCGGTCTGTTCTGATAAATTCCTAGATGGAAAGGCGTTTCTTTTGATGCACGTTTAGTACCAATCACTTTTCCTGATTCTACATTAATTTCTACAAAATCATGCTCAGTCAAATCTTCCATGATAGTTCCTGAAGCAGTGATTTGCATGTATCCTTCATCTAGGCGTGCACTAAGATTTCCGGATGTGCCCCATGCAAGTTTATTATTTTTAAGGTATTTACCTGTTTCAATCATTTGACTTTTAATATCCATTTGAGACTCCCTTATTATTGATTAATTCGGGAAACGATTGCTTCAGCAAATTCAGAAGTGGAGGCATTGCCGCCTAGATCGCCAGTTTTAATGCCAGCTTCCACTGTAGCAAATATCTCTTTTTCCATTGTTTTTGCGACTGCATCAAGCTTCT
>NZ_NPBF01000025.1 GCF_002272135.1 Virgibacillus sp. 7505
ATTTTTAAAAATGGTTGTACGAAATTTTATTGCACTAATACATAGTAGCAGTATTGGTCCGGTAGTTCAGTTGGTTAGAATGCCTGCCTGTCACGCAGGAGGTCGCGGGTTCGAGTCCCGTCCGGACCGCCATACATAAAACGTTCAAAAGCTTTAGGATTACTCCTAAAGCTTTTTTTATATGTTTATTTCCCATCCGATCAATGTAATGCTTTCTGCTGCACCTGCAGCCTGGGCATTTGCAAGCATTGTCCGCATAAAATGCGGCATGCTCTCGCTCTTATTAAAAGCGCTCTGAAGTCGGGAGGCACTTTTATATGGTGATACAGGAAAGCACTGTAATCCGATTGTGGAGAGCAGGATATGGTTGCTTCCGCTTGAAAGAGGAACACTTCCCATATTAAAGACGGGTACTACTTGATCAAACGTATTATCAGCACCAATTTTACCTGCACTGTTTTGCTGATTCAGCTGGACAGAATTGTAGTGATTTGGGGATGGTACTAGATGATAAAGCGAATTTTCCCCAATGGATAACCAATACAGATAACCTGCTTTACGTACGGCGATTAAGCAAGAAGCATTACCGTTCACCTTAGCTGCTGTAGAACGGAATCTTACGCTGTTGAACATACTCATCAGAAAGCTGTCTATCTTTTTTATAGCGCTTGAAACATCTTCATCAAGCGTCTCTGTGATCTTCCTTTGTCTGAGTATGAGGGAGTCCGCAATGAAGGCTGCGCTTTCTACTGTATGCTGTGCCGCCATGACAACTGCAAGCTCCCAATCGGATCCTGTAAGGATAAGACAAGCATTCTCGTTTTTATAAGCACCATGGGCGATGCTTCCGCCGAAGCGTCCGATCCAGACATGCTGGTATCCGCTCAGATCGACTTGGTCCAGATAGGATTTCATCTCACCATTCCAGCTGTAGTTGTACATTTGCTCTAATGCTTCCATATGCATACTCCTTTATTGGCTGATAGTATAAGTATTCTCCACAAATCGAAGAAAGCCTTTTTGTTTCTGTGCTTTTGCTTTTGGGCTATATTTTGCTATGATGAATAGATGAACAAAGAATGAAAGTGAGTCAGGTGACGGTTATGACCCAAATTATAAAGAAGATGCATACAATAGAAGATACCAATTCGTTTGGCCGAAAGCTTGCCGAACTGCTTCAGCCTGGAGATATGATCACGATGGAAGGAGACCTTGGTGCAGGAAAGACGACACTGACTAAAGCAATTGGTGCAGGTCTAGGGGTGAAACGGACGATAAACAGTCCTACTTTCACTATCATCAAGGAATATGAAGGACGTCTGCCTCTATATCATATGGATGTTTACCGGTTAGAGGACAGCGATGAAGATATCGGTTTTGAGGAATATTTTTCAGGGGAGGGTGTTTCCATTGTGGAATGGGCACAATTCATTGAAGCTTACTTGCCGAAAGAACGACTGGAGCTTACGCTCAAGCATGATGGAGAAGCAAGAACAGTCTTGCTGCAGCCGATTGGTGAACGTTATGAAAAGCTTTGTAAGGAGTTAACGGAATGAATATATTAGCGATGGATACTTCCAATCAGCTGCTCGGAGTAGCGATTGTGAAAGATGGAGTGACACTAGGCGAACATGTCATGCATGGGCACCGTGATCACTCGGTTCGATTGCTTCCGGCAATCGAGCAATTGATGAAGGAAACAAAAATGACTCCTGCTGATCTGGATCGAATTGTCGTTGGCCAGGGACCTGGATCATACACAGGTGTTCGAATCAGTATGTCAACTGCGAAAACAATGGCATGGGCACTTGGCATCGACGTTATCGGTGTTTCAAGTCTGGAAGGTCTTGCACATCAAGGAGAGCTATTCTCAGGGTATATCTGTCCTTTCTTCGATGCACGCAGAGGTCAAGTATATACGGCCCTTTACACCAGTAGTAGTGATTCATTTGAACAAGTAGAAGAAACCGTCAATCCGCTATTCTCAAATTGGCTGGAACAGCTGCGGGAAAAAGGGGAAAGGATATTGTTCCTAAGCCCTGATATCGACATGTATCGCAGTATGATCATGGAAGTACTGGGTGAACAAGCCGTAATCCCGGAAACTGCTGTACATTATGCTCGTCCCTCTGTACTTGCTCAAATAGGAGCAGCAAGGAAAACAGATGATGTACACCAAATCGTACCGAATTATGTTCGTATGACAGAGGCGGAATCAAATTGGCTAAAGCAGCAGGAGCAGCAGAAGTGAGCGCACAGGTTTCCGTACGCCCGATGCGATTAGCCGATGTGCCAGCTGTTCATACAATCGAGACAGCATCTTTTGCAACTCCATGGACCATCGATATCTTTGAACGTGAGATAATGGAGAATACGTTTGCTAATTATTTTGTCATTGAAAGTGACGGTGTGATTGCTGGTTATTGCGGGATGTGGCTCGTCATCGATGAAGCACAGATCACGAATATTGCTATCCTGCCGAATTTTCGAGGACAGAAACTGGGTGAGAAGTTATTTGCTCATGTGATGGAACAGGCAATACTTGCAGGGGCTTATCGTTTATCTCTTGAGGTACGTGTATCTAATATACCGGCACAGCATTTATATCGGAAATTTGGTTTAGTACCAGGCGGTATCCGAAAAAACTATTATACAGACAATCAGGAAGACGCGATTGTAATGTGGGTGAATTTATGAAAACATCAGAACTTATCTTAGCTATAGAAACAAGCTGTGATGAAACAGCAGCGGCAGTCATCGAAGGAGGCAGGATCATCAGATCCAATGTTGTTGCTTCCCAAATCGAGAGCCATAAGCGTTTTGGCGGTGTTGTTCCGGAAATTGCGTCAAGGCACCATGTGGAACAGATTACGCTCGTCATTGAAGAGGCTATCGAGCAAGCTGGAATCCAGAAAGAAGAATTGGATGCCATAGCTGTGACTCAGGGACCTGGTCTTATCGGCGCATTGCTTGTCGGGGTGAATGCCGCCAAAGCGCTGGCATTCTCCATCGGCAAACCGCTGATTGGCGTCCACCACATAGCAGGACATATCTATGCCAACCGTTTGGAGCAGGAGTTCGAGTTCCCGCTGCTGGCATTGGTGGTTTCTGGCGGTCATACAGAGCTTGTTCTTATGAAAGAACATGGCAGCTTTGAAGTAATCGGGGAGACTCGTGACGATGCAGCTGGTGAGGCTTATGACAAGGTAGCCAGGACATTGCAGCTGCCTTATCCAGGAGGCCCACGCATTGATAAGCTGGCAGCAGAAGGCGAGCAATCGATCGATTTCCCTCGTGCCTGGCTCGAGCCGGAGAGCTATGATTTCAGCTTTTCAGGTTTGAAGTCTGCGGTCATCAACACATTGCATAATGCTAAGCAAAAAGGACAAACGTTGGAGCCAGCAGATGTTGCCGCAAGCTTCCAAGCCAGCGTAGTGGATGTGCTTGTAGGGAAGACGATCCGAGCAGCTGAAGCATTCGGCGCTAAGCAAGTCATTGTTGCAGGTGGTGTTGCTGCTAATAGAGGTCTGCGCGCTTCTTTGGAAGAAGTGTTTGCTGACAAGCAAGCTGATCTGCTTATCCCGCCGCTTGCTTTATGCACGGATAACGCAGCCATGATTGGTGCAGCTGCATCCATTCTTTATCAGCAAGAGAAATTCGCTGATCTATCAATGAATGCTAAGGCATCCATGCCGTTATAAAAAAAGCATCGTTTTCATGAAGAAAACGATGCTTATTTTATTCACATTATATATTCTGAATTGTGTATAACTTATTGAAACCCACTATTAGTACCAGGTAAAGAAGTGGATAAATCAGTGGAAAAACTCTGTGGATTCTGTGGATATTGTGTATAACCTTGTGTATATCCCATTAAATCAACAATGAAAACGCATTTAGTCTTGTGTATAACTTTCTTGTTCTTCGCTAAGTGTTTCCCATTCCTCCATCACTTCCAGAAGTGTTGCCTGAAGTTCTTCATTCTTTTCAGTGATTTCCTGGGCCTTCTGATAATCCTGGAAAATGTCCGGATCTGTGAGCAAAGTCTCATTGCTTTCAATCTCAGTCTCCAGTTCGGCTATCTTCTCTTCCAGCTCCGAAATGCGTCGTTCCCGTTTCCGTATTTCCCGCTTTACTGCCTTATCTTGATGATAAGAGGATTTGCTCTCCTGTGTAGCAGTTGTTTGCTTCGTTTCTGCAGCAGAAGCCTCCAGAGCAGCAATTTCCCGCTTCTCTTGTTTCTTTTCGATAAAATAATCATAGTTGCCCAAGTAGGATATAATCTGCTTGTCCGCCATTTCCAGTACTTGTGTGGAAACTTTATTCATGAAGTATCGGTCATGTGAGACAAAGAGTATAGTACCCGGATAGTCGGCTAATGCACTTTCCAATACTTCCTTGCTGTCTAAATCAAGGTGGTTGGTCGGTTCATCCATGATCAAGAGATTGGATTTCTGCATCATCAGCTTCGCAAGGGCAAGACGTGCTTTTTCACCACCGCTTAGCGTGTTGACGACTTTGAGGACATCATCGCCAGTGAACAGGAAATTGCCGAGAATTGTGCGGATATCCTTTTCATCCATAAGTGGATACTCATCCCATAGCTCGGCAAGGACACTCTTCGAGGAATGCAATTCTGTTTGCTCCTGGTCGTAATAGCCGATGCTGACGCCTGTCCCAAGTTCCACATGACCGGACTTAGCAGGCAGCTTTCCAATGATGGTCTTGAGCAAAGTCGTCTTACCAGTTCCATTTGGTCCAGTAAGAGCAATGCGGTCTTGACGATTCATATGGAAGGTAACGTGTTCGAAGACAGGTGAGGTACTTTCCGGATACTGATAGGACAAGTCCTTTACCTTCAATACATCATTTCCGCTCCGCCGATCAATATCAAATGTGAGTTTCGCAGAAGATGCATCATGAAGCGGCCGATCGATTCTCTCCATCTTTTCCAGCTGTTTGCGTCTGCTTTGCGCGCGCTTTGTCGTTGTGGCACGTGCGATGTTCTTTTGGACGAATTCTTCCATCTTTTTAATTTCGGACTGCTGCTTCTCGTATTGCTTCAGCTCCCGCTCGAAATTGGCAGCTTTCTGTTCAAGATAGTTACTGTAATTTCCTTTATAACGAACAGAGTGATTATGAGCTATCTCAATGACGGTATTGACGGTTTTGTCGAGAAAGTAACGGTCGTGCGATACAACTACGACAGCACCCTGGTAGCTGCTCAAATATCCTTCCAGCCAGTCCAAGGTAGAAATGTCCAAGTGGTTAGTCGGCTCATCCAGTATTAACACGTCCGGTTTCTGGAGAAGAAGCTTACCTAAAGCAAGTCGCGTCTTTTGACCGCCGCTTAATGAACCTATCGGTGTGGACAAGTCCTTATCTCCGAATCTCAAACCGTTCAGTACAGAACGGATATCTGCTTCATACTGATAGCCTCCGTTCAAGCGGAAGGCCTGCTGTTTAGTATCATAATTGGTTAAAAGCTGCTGGTAGGCAGTCTCGTCTGAAATAAGTTCAGGATCTCCCATCCTTGCTTCCAGACGGCGCAGCTCTTCCTCCTGCTGTATAAGATCTGCAAAGACAGTTTTCATTTCTTCCAGGATGCTTTTTTCAGACTCCAAGCCGGTATGCTGCTCCAAATACCCAAGAGTGGCATCCTTTGCTAAGAATACATTTCCTTCGTCATAGCTTAATTCCCCTGCAAGGATCTTCAGCAAGGTCGATTTTCCTGCACCGTTTCGTCCGACAATGGCTAATCGGTCCTGTGTTTGTACTTCCAGTTTTATATTGGATAAAATGACGTCTGCGCCAAATAGTTTCGTTATATTGTTCGCTTGCAATAAAATCATTCTGTTCACCTCATACTATCAGTGTATCCTATGTGACAAAACAGTAGCAAGCACCGAATTCCTGCGCTTTTCGCTTTCATGCGGATGGACATCAGAAATGAATTTGTTAAAATGGAGACAAGGTATGTCTTTGTGAATCTGTACAAGACTTTCCTTCTCAAATCTGTTAGAATAAGTTGTTAACTATAATCGTACTTTGTGAAAGTATCATATGTAACAATTCAAGGACGAAGCCGCAGGCAGCATCTGCAACTCCTTACAGATGCGAGAAAGGAACCTGTCTGCATCCATTATTCCATTATTTAGGAATAGGTGCTGATCATATACGACAGAAGGTAACAGAACGAAAGCGTTCTAGTCCGATAGGCCTTTTTGATCAGCTGCATGGCTGCACGAAGTTCCCTTCTGGAAGCTGCAGGCTTTAGGAGGATAAATGAGCATGTATATGGACCAAAATAAAATACCAAAAGCTACGGCAAAGCGGCTGCCGCTTTATTATCGATTTCTCAACAGTCTGCATCTGCAGGGGAAGACAAGAGTCTCTTCAAAAGAACTCAGTGAATCGGTTAAAGTAGACTCAGCTACAATCCGCCGGGACTTTTCCTATTTCGGAGCACTTGGCAAAAAAGGCTATGGTTATAATGTAGAGTACTTGCTGAACTTCTTCCGGAAAACACTAGATCAAGATGAGATCACAAGAGTGGCGCTGATCGGGGTCGGTAATCTTGGAACAGCTTTCCTGAATTATAACTTTACGAAGAATAACAATACAAAAATAGAAATGGCTTTCGATACGGATCCAGGAAAAGTTGATCATAATATCGGTGGTGTCCCTGTATACCATATCGATGATCTGGAACAATATATCAGCAATGTTAGTGCAGCGATCCTGACGGTGCCAGCACATGCTGCACAAGCAATTACCGATCGTCTTGTCGAGTGCGGTATTGCTGGAATCCTGAACTTTACGCCAGCGCGTATTGCAGTACCGAGCAATATTCGTGTTCACCATATCGACTTGGCTATTGAATTGCAGTCATTAGTTTATTTCTTGAAGCATTATTAATTCAAGCACCTCTCATGCAGAGGTGCTTTTTCTTTAGAAAGACAAACTGGAATCAATTTATGTTTTTATCGTATCATTCACGGCTAAATCAAGATCAGGCAGAGAAACTAGAAATGTAAGCTGAAGGGAAGGTGTAAGCATGGAGCATCAAGAAGCCATCACATTAGAGAATGTGACGTATGAAACGGAGAAAAACCATATCCTCCACGATATTACAGGTGCATTCACAAAGGGGAGGATTACAGCAATAATCGGTCCATCAGGCGCAGGGAAAACGACACTTTTTCGATTATGCAATGGATTACTGTCACCCTCACGCGGAAATATCCTGATTGATGGGAAGGAAATCGTAACGTTTGATCCTGTGAGCTTACGCCGTCATGTCGGTATTGTTCTCCAACAAGCAATCATGCTTGAAGGAAGCGTTCGTGATAATCTGGCATTGCCATTACAGCTCTCTGAAAAGGAGCTGTCTGATGATGAGGCAGAGCGGATGATACAGTTGGTAGGCTTGGAACCTGACATCTTGAATCAGAATAGCAGGGAGTTATCAGGCGGGCAGAAGCAGAAGGTCTCTATTGCTAGAACACTGCTGAATGAGCCGGGAATTTTACTGCTGGATGAAATCACATCTTCCTTGGATCGAGTTTCTAGGCAGGATATTGAGAATCTGATGAAGCGGGTCAATAGAGAGAATGGAACGACGATCATCTGGATCACGCATAACTTGGAACAAGCAAAGACGGTTGCAGATGAAGTCTGGGTCATGATGAATGGCACTATTGCCGAAGCAGGACCGATTGCCATACTTGACCATCCAGAGAATGATGCCGTTAAGCACTTTGTCATGGAGGAGAAAAAATGAATGCACTTGCTTTGTTACTCACTCTGATATTTGTCCTTATCCCACTTTTCTTATCTAAGACATTACAACTGGGACTCGAAAAAGATACGGTCATTGCAACAGTACGTTCCATTATCCAGCTGTTTGCAGTTGGCTATGTACTGCAGTTTATCTTCGATTCCGGTAATATCCTTTATATTTTCCTGATGGTGGCGCTCATGATCGGTGCAGCAGTACAAAATGCAAGAAAAAAAGGTGCATCTATCAGAGGCATTACATGGAAACTGGTGCTTACATTCGTGGTAATCGAAGTACTGACACAAGGGATTCTTTTAGGACTTCAGATTACTCCTCCAACTGCACAATATATCATCCCATTAAGCGGAATGGTTATAGGGAATTCTATGGTGCTAGGTATTTTGTTTTTGAATCGCTTCACTTCAGAAGTGGCATCCAGAAGAGAGGAAACAGAGCTTATCCTTTCCTTAGGCGGCACACCGAAGCAAGCGATTCAACGCTCCCTGCTGGCATCCATTAAGGCAAGTACTATTCCCACGATAGAAAGCCAAAAAACGATCGGGCTAGTTCAGCTGCCAGGTATGATGAGCGGTCAAATCATTGCCGGAGCAGATCCGCTCCAGGCAGTTATGTTCCAGCTCCTGATTCTCTTCCTGCTGCTTACAACAGCCATTGTGACAAGTATCTTGCTAGGCTTCTTGTCGTATCCAACGAAGTTTAATGAACGGATGCAGGTTATCGATTAGAAAATCGCCTCTGCAGCAAATATGAAGTTGTCAATACCGCAAGAAAAGCCGCCTATATAAAAAGGGCGGCTTTTCTTGTTCTACAATGGAAAAGGTTCAAACTCACTACCAATTATAGTGCCATCATACACAAAGCTGACCGTACTGCCCTCCTGCCATACGCCGACTTCATAATTGTCTTCTGCTCCATACAGAATCAGTGTGGCATCAAGGGCTTGATAGGAAGCTTCAGGACTCATTTCCTCTCGTTTGCATGTGTTGATGCATTTCAGTATAGAATCGATCCGCTCCTTATCTGTAACTGTCACAGATGATTTAGTGGCTTCTGGAGCATACACCTCGATCTGTCTTATAGTATCTTCAATAAGTGCATCCTGCTTAAAAGGTTTGAAAGCAGCAAATATCAAGACAGTGACTCCGGTAAGCAAGAGAAAGATGATAAGGAAACGGATGGTCTTGGTAAGCAAGCAAAATCCCCCTAAAGTCTTTTCTTCATCATCTCACACTTTTATAAAAGGAATTTTAATGATATTGTAAATATCATACAAATAAATTTCGGGTATCGAAGTATTAGCGCCTCCTCGTTTGTTAGCGCTGTTTTAAGGGAAAAGGCTACTATCATAGTTGTAGGAGGCGCTAGTATGTATGAGAAAATCCTATTGGCTGTCGACGGTTCAGAGCACTCAATGAGAGCGACAGAAGAAGTAATCAAAATCTGTCAGGCCAGCACAGAGCCTGTACAGCTGGAAGTAACCCACGTCATACAAGATATAAAAAATAGCGAGATTGTTCTGCAGCAGGTAAAGCCGGATGATAGGAACCGGGACGGAGAACTTCGTATCCAGTCAAATGAAGCGGAACTGCAGAATGCGAATATTCCCTATACTCGTACCATCGAACGTGGAGATGCCGGTAGAACAATTGCCAATATGGCAAACAATGGTGCGTTTGACTTGGTTGTACTAGGAACAAGAGGCTTAAATGGCTTTCAGAAGCTTGTGGTTGGAAGTGTAAGTACAGAAGTGATCAAAAGAGCGAATTGCCCAGTGTTGGTCGTAAAATAGGAAGCGTTACCAACTGGAGTGAAACGCAAAAACAGTTGGGAGTATGCATGTGAGTAAACTAGAATCCAAGTGGTTGGTCGTTGTAGCTGTCCTTTTTGGGACTTTCACTGTTATTTTGAACAATAGTATGCTGAATCCGGCGCTGCCATCATTGATTTCTACATTCGATGCCAATGCTGTCAGTGTCGGCTGGATACTGACGATCTTCATGGTTGCAATGGGGATGACGATGCCAGTCACCGGCTACCTTGGGGATCGGTTCGGGAAAAAAAGTATTTACTTATTGGGCCTTGTTGTATTCCTTACAGGGTCCATCTTCGGTATTTTTTCCGGCAGTCTGCCATTTGTCATCACGGCGCGTTTTATTCAAGGAATCGGCGGTGGATTGATGATGCCGATATCAATGGCACTCATATTCCAGGCCTTCCCGAAGCAGGAGCGCGGACTTGCAGTCGGTGTATATGGTGTAGCGGCAATGGTAGCTCCAGCAATCGGCCCGACGATTGGCGGTGTGCTGATTGCTTACTTACCATGGCCGTTCCTATTCGCTTTTAATTTGCCGTTCGGTCTTCTCGGTTTACTGATGGCTAGTCGCTACTTGAAATCCACAGCCGCTGATCCAAAACGCCGCTTCGACAAGGGTGGTTTTGTATTCGTTACGCTTGGTATCGGTTTAGTTTTGTACGCACTGGGCCGCGGACAGACACTGGATGTGCTTGTATCGCCATTTAACCTTTCGCTGATAGCAGCGGGGATACTAGCTATTGCGATTTTTGTTTTTTATGAGCGGCGCAAAGAGCAGCCGTTATTGGAGCTCTCACTGTTCCGTAATCCAAGCTATACAGTTTCGATACTTGTAACAGCGACAGCGTCCATTGGACTATTTTCTGGGATATTCCTGCTGCCATTATTGATTCAGAATGTGTACGGACTTAGTGAGATCCAGACAGGGCTCCTATTCTTACCGGCAGCATTATTCAGCGGGGCCATGATGTCATTGGGCGGGAAGCTTTTAGATAAAAAAGGGCCGCGCTGGGTAGTGCCTCCGGGGCTGCTGATTTTGGCGATAGCTACTTTTCTGATTGGAAACCTTAGTCTGTCTACACCATTCTGGCTCATCCTGGTAATCAATATGCTTCGGGGTGCAGGACTCGGTCTCAGCAATATGCCTGCAACGACTGCAGGGATGAACGACATACCAGAACATCTTGTATCCCAAGGCTCTGCGATGAACAATGTGTTACGGCAAATATCTTCCGCCTTCGGTATTGTGTTCTTCAGTATCTACTTTGAAGTGCGGCGAGCGCATCTCACAGCTGCAGGAGAAGCAGTCCAACAGGCGAGCTTACAGACAATCAATGAGGCTTTTGTATTTTCAGGAATCTTAATTCTCATTATGGTGCCGATATCTTTCATTATGCGTTATAAAACAGGGAAGAAACAGGAACAAAAAGCCAAAGAAGTTTCCAATGGTTGAAGTAAATTCAAGCAACCGATAGTACGGAACGGATGGTTAGAGGGGAAAGCATTTCCCGGGAAACTGGCCTGCTCAAAAGGAAAATCCTTAAAATTGAATAAAAAAAATAACCTCTGAAGCAATCAAATGCTCCAGAGGTTATTTTTTAGAAGTCTACGTCTTTGCTTTCAAAGGCAGCAATATATAGCTGTTTCATTTGCTCAACAGATGTCTCCCGCGGATTTGTGCCAGTACATGGATTTGTAACTGCATTAGCATCCATGTATTCTACGTGGTCGTAGAACACCAGCACCGCCGCCGATTCCAATAACCCAGCCCGGGCCGAATTCTTCAGATGCTTTTATAGTAAAATATAATAAGATACCCATCCTGACGGTGACAGGATGTTTTTTCATTTGACGGATTGTGTAATATGAAATGCGACAGCTAAAAACAAAGTAGCCCAATGAATGGATTTGTGAAAAAATGAAAGTTTTAGGATCTAAAGACTATAGAGCAAGTTTTTATTACGCAAATATAAAGTATGACGATTTAACTATGATGGCAGAACTGACTAGTTTAAAAATAAATATAAACAATCACTTAGATTCTTAGATTTAGGGGTTCAAGCAGGAGAGATCTTTGAAGGGACGGGGAAGTATTTTATGAGGATAGTGTCCTTATGTGGGAGGCTCTCTTTAATGAAGCGCATTTAAAAAGTGAGGAACTTGGTGAGGTTCTTACTCCTCTTTAAATTCTATGAAAAAAAGCTTTGTAATCTGGATTACAGAAGATTAAATTAAGGTAGTTTATGATGAATGTAACACTCCGCTATAGATTATGTTACATGAGGAACGGATGTCATTCGCAACATTGAAAGGAGAGGCAGAATGTTACATTATAAGGCGATGGAAAATATAGAATCATTTTTGCCACAAATAAAGATATTTGAATCGCTACCGGTAGAAATTATCCGTGAAATCGAACAATTGGTAACAAAATCAAATACGTATAAGCTTTCAAAAAATTCTATTCTTCAGACGCCCGGGAATGAAAGGAAGGGCTTATTTTTCGTAATTGCCGGTAAACTTCGCTTGTACAAAACCAATTCGGACGGCAAACAACACACGGTCTGCATCCTAAGTGAAGGCGGCATGTTCGGTGAAGTTGAAACGTTTTCATTAGGCACAACAGGGGCTTATGTGGAGACGATGGAAGACTCGATTGTTTTTTCGATTCCGACTGAACAATTCGAACCTCTCTTAAGAAAGTATCCTGAATTATCTTTACGATTTTTATCAGAAATAAGCAAACGCCTGCGAGATCAGGAGGAATTGGTGGAAAAATTGGTTTTCAGGGATCTACGTGGTAAAGTGCTTTACTTTCTCCACCGACTATCTAAGAAGTTCGGAATAGAAGAAAGTGGATACCTAAAAATAGATATTCCGTTGACTCATCAAGAATTGGCCAATATGATCGGTGCCACAAGAGAAGCTGTATCGATTATCTTACAGGAACTATCTAATGAAGGTATTATCGTGACCAGCCGTAGAATGGTCATGGTTCATATTGGAAAAGCGATGAAAGAACTAGCTTGATTTCATGACTCGTATGAATTTCCATTCGAATGTATGCTTTCGGCGTAATCTACATTACTGATGAATTCTTCATCTAGCCTTATGATAAATGGCGTAACGGAAACTTATAGGAGGGGAGTCAACATGACCAATCAACAAGTTCAGCTCAATATTCGATTCAAAGCTAAACCAGGGAAAAAAGAAGAATTCCGCAAGGAGCTATCTTCCCTTATTGAGGAGATGTCAACCGAAAAGGCATTTATTAGTGCCATTGTATCAGACGATCTGGATCAACCGGATGACTTGATCATTTATGAAACATGGCAAGGCACGAGAGATAGCTGGCTTGCAGAGGAATTTGTTAAACCATACCGCAAGAATTACGAAGGAAGACTGGATGATCTAATTGTGGATAGAAGCGTCAGCTGGCTGCAACCGACGGGCGAATGGGGAAGTCATATAACGAATGCGTGATGAAGTTGAGACACTTAACGTTTTAAGGTCTGGGACGATACAAAAATATTATGGGAGGCATATAGATATGGGGAGATTTGAAGGAAAGGTAGTAGTTGTCACAGGAGGAACAAGCGGTATCGGACTTACGACCGCACAACGATTTGTTTCTGAAGGGGCCTACGTATTCATTACCGGCCGTAGACAAATGGAGCTGGAAGCAGCTGTGAAATTGCTTGGTGAACGCGTTACCGGCGTTCAAGGTGACATTTCCAATTTGAAGGATTTGGACAAACTGTTTGATAAGGTTAAGCAGGAGAAAGGACATCTGGATATTCTCTTCGCAAACGCTGGAATTGGCAGTATTCTACCCTTAAGTCAAATTACGGAAGAGCAGTACAACACGACTTTCGGAGTGAACGTAAAGGGTACTTTATTCACCATACAAAAGGCTTTGCCACTGTTTCCAGATATGACAGGAACCATCATCTTAACGGGATCGACGGCTGGTACGATCGGCGATCCAGGATTTAGTGTCTACGGAGGTAGTAAGGCGGCTCTCCGTCAGATGGCGAGGAGCTGGATAATGGATTTGAAAGGTACAGGGATTCGACTTAATGTACTGAGCCCTGGCGGCGTTCATACTCCTGCTTATGATGATATGTTTGGCGAGGCGGTAGATCAAGTCCTTGAATCAGCGAAGAATACCGTTCCGCTAAGCCGCATGGGCAAGACGGAGGAGATTGCCGACGCGGTTATGTTTCTGGCCTCGGAGGAAAGCAGCTATGTGAACGGCATCGAATTGTTCGTAGATGGCGGGATGGCTCAAGTCTGACCGTGAATAAGAACGATGAGTAGTCATATTTAAGCAGTTCCTAATAAGCCATGTATCAAAATGGAACTCTGAAGCTGGTAAAGCATACAGAGAGTTTCAAACCGATATACTCCTATATGATGGTCAGGTCGTAAAAAACTGGCATTCACCAGCTGTTGATAAGTTTTTGGATGTAGTACTTGAGCTTTCCAAAAGAAAATAGAAGTATGAATGCATGAAAAAAGAGGGCGAGTGAGCCCTCTTTTTCTCATTGCTTCAAGAACTGTTCTTCGAAGAAGTCCAGCTGATAATCCAAAGTCAATGCATCATTGAACAGGAATGCATTCGCATCTGCAGTCAAAACATGTCCTTCTTTTACAGCAGGTATTTCTTTGAACATTTCTGTTTCCTGATATGAATTATCTTGATCGCTATACTCACTGATAACAAGATAATCGCCAACATATTCAGGAAGTACTTCTGAGGAAATCATCGTATAGCCGTCTTTTTCAGTCATTTCCTTTACTTTATCCGGCATTGAAAGTCCCATTGCTTGATAAAGGACTTCTGTACCGCGCCCCCAGCTGTCTCCAAGCACGCCCATGCCTTTTTCATAGCTTTCCATCACAGTGACAGTTGCATCCTCGCCAATTTTGGCTTTGATTTCATCACCTGTCGTTTTCGCTCGTTCTTTGAAGTCATCGACCCATTGCTGTGCTTCATCACCTTTATTCAGCAGCTTTCCGATTTCGACATGCTGCGTTAGGTAATCGACTTTGTTATACGTATACGTGACAGTAGGGGCAATTTCTTTGAACTTATCCAGATTCTTTGTTGTGTCGGCAGCGATGATCAGATCAGGCTTCAGTTCAAGGATTTTTTCAACATCTTCCTCGCTTACTGTTTCCGCATCTTTTAACCCGTCTGCAAGAACAGGGCTGCTTTTTGCCCATTGATCTACACCGACAATATTAACGCCAAGGGAAAGTACATCACCAGCATATGATGCTAGGACTACAACTCTTTTTGGATCAGTAGGGACTTCAACTGGACCTGTTTCAGATTGATATGTAAATGTTTCGTTTGTCTCTTTTTCGTTGCCAGAGGCCGTAGATTCCTCTGAAGAACCGCATGCGCTGAGAATGAGAAGGAAGAGGCCGATTATAGCAATTAGTGCTTTTTTCATTTTTATATTCCTGCTTTCTGCTGTTTTATTTATGATAATGATAATCAATATCAATTAGGTAAATAATAGAATGATTCCAGCCGAATGTCAATAAGATATTCAATTGCTGATTTTGATTTCATACTAGATCTCTGCGCTGAGGGTTGATATAAATTTTGAACGTTAAAGTCACCTACAAGCCTTTTTCTCTTATGGTAAGATTATGGTAGTAATAAATTCTTTTAGAGAAAGGGCAGGAAGGACTATATGCATTTGGAATTAGACACAATTTTGCTCATTATTCTTTTCGGATTTCTTGCCGCATTCATTGATTCTGTTGTCGGAGGGGGCGGGCTGATTACGATTCCGGCATTGCTGTTTGCGGGACTGAATCCTGCTGCCGCTGTGGCAACGAATAAACTCGCCGGAACGCTGGGATCATTTACAAGCACGCTCATGTTCTATCGATCTGGCAATCTGGATTTAAAATCGGTTATGAAGTTCTTTCCGTTATCCTTCATCGGCTCAATGCTCGGAGCATGGACCGTACACGTTATCAATCCAGCATTATTCAAGCCGCTCATGCTAATAATGCTGATTGCTGTTGCTATTTATACGATCATAAAAAAAGACTGGGGCAGCGTTTCTACCTACAAAAGATTAACGCCAAAAAGACTGCTTATTTTTGCAGCAGTCCTGACGTTTATCGGTTTCTATGACGGTTTTCTCGGACCAGGAACAGGTTCATTCCTTATGTTCGCCTTCCTGTTCATCGGCTTTGATTTCCTTCGTGCAGCAGGAAGCGCAAAGCTGTTGAACTTCGGCAGCAATGTATCCGCGCTGATTTTATTTATGATTTTGGGTCAAGTACACTACGCTATTGGTCTTATTATGGGGATATCAGGTATTTTTGGATCAATTGCTGGTTCACGTTTTGCGATTAGACGCGGGAGCGGGTATGTACGGATTCTGTTTATTGTTGTAACGACTGTACTGATTGTGAAGAACGTATATGACTACATAAAGGAAATCATGTAAAAAAAGGCCGATTAGGCCTTTTTGATTTGTATGTAGCATTCGCCATGTCAGCAGATAAAAGTGCCGTACCAGATCACGCTCTGTCAAAAGGATTACGCTCTGGTTTCCAGCACCTTTAACGATAGGTTACTTGCTGAAAACGATACCAGGTCAAGTTTTTTTTTCAAACACGGAGCGTTATACTGTAATCAAGTACATAGCGAGAGGGAGTACATATGGCGACAATCAAGGATTTAGCCAGGATGGCCGGTGTCTCGGTGACGACTGTATCCCGGGTGCTCAATGATCATCCTTATGTGAGTGAGGAGAAGCGGAAAGCTGTGCTGGAGGCGATCGGACAGACTGGATATGAAAAGAATGTAAATGCGGTACATCTGAAAACTGGAAAAACAGAGTTAATCGGTGTAGTGCTGCCTTTTTCGGATCATCCTTACTTTGCACGTTTATTGAAAGGAATAGCGAGACAGGCATTCAAATATAACTTCAAGCTCGTATTGATACAGACAGATTATCAAACAGAGAGGGAAAAAGATGCATTGCAGATGCTCCGGCAAAAGCAGATCGATGGGCTCATCATCTGTTCGCGCAGCTGTGAGCTGTCCTTGATAAAGTCTTACAAACAGTATGGACCGATTGTTGTATGCGAGAAGGTACCGGAGGAATTGTCATCTTCGTATGTCGATCACTATCAGGCTTTCCAGGACGCACTCTCCTATTTATATGAGGAAGGACATACTAAGATCGGCTATTCCGTGAGCAGGCTGGATGGGACGAGCAGTAAGAACCGCAATGCTGCTTACCGGGATTTCTTTGCAGCAAGAAAACTGCCATATCGTTCAGATTATGTGTTCGATAGGATGCTATATTTTGAGGATGGCGAGACGATAGTAAAAAAGCTGCAGCGGATGGAAGATCCCCCATCGGCGATGATTATCACAAGCGATCAAGTTGCTGCTGGCGTGATGACGTATGCAAATAAGGTTGGATTACGTATTCCGGAAGAGCTGTCTATAATCGGATTCGATGACCTTCCAATGGCTCGAATGATGGGTATTACAAGTATGCATCTGCCGCTGGAGGAAATGGGAGAGCATCTATTCCAGCAAGTTATGGAGAAGGATGCGAACCAGAAGCTATTCCATACTAAACTAATCAAGCGGAAAACGGTGTGAAGTTCTAATGTTTTTGGAGGAGAAATTATGTTTGGAACAATATTCAATGTAGCAATGATCATCATCGGCAGTACACTTGGAACTATCTTTAAGAAAGGTATGAAAGATAGATATCAAACTATCCTCATGCAGGCAATGGGCTTAGCTGCACTGGCATTAGGTGTCAATGCTATAGTTGGTCATCTGCCGGACAGTAAATATTCTGTCCTTTTCATTATCAGTTTGGCAATCGGAGCGATTGTCGGTGAAAAACTGGATCTGGATGCAAGATTCACGAACGTTGTAAAGAGATTTTCCAAGTCGAATTTGGCAGAAGGTCTGTCTACAGCAATTCTTCTGTTCTGCATTGGATCTCTTTCTATACTAGGCCCAGTAGAAACCGCACTGCATGGTAATTATTCCTACTTGCTTGCGAACGGTATGCTGGATTTTGTAACGTCCTTGGTACTGGCGTCAACCTTTGGATTTGGAATTGCATTATCAGCAGGGGTTTTATTTGTATGGCAGGGTTCTATTTATATAGTGGCAAAAGCATTGGAAAGCACGGTGAATGTAGATCTACTGAATGAAGTAAGCATAGTAGGCGGCGTCTTGATCATGGCATCAGGCTTAAGCATATTAGGGATAAAGAAATTCAAGACAATGAACTTCCTGCCAGCGCTGCTTGTACCGCCTGTCTTCTTTTTGATATTAAAGATTTTTTAACCAGGATTAAGGAGGAGCAGCATGGATAGAGAGGTAAAAGAGGCATTTATAAAATCAAAATCCAAGGACAAGCAAGAAAGCTATGAAGCATATCTATACATACTGCAAGCAACAGAAAAGCAAGTGGATTGGGCATATGAGGTCTGGGATGACTTGCTGGAAGGTTTGACGGATAAAGATAATCATCAACGTTCACGATCAGCTCAATATTTAGCTAATTTAGCAAAGAGTGATCCGGAAAATAGAATGCTTACAGATTTGCCTCGGCTCTGGGAAGTGACCAAGGATGAGAAGTTCGTTACTGCCAGACATAGTTTGCAATCATTTTGGAAGGTCGGTCTTGGTGGTGCTGAACAAAAAGACTTGGTTATGGAGTTTATGGTAAAACGATTTAAAAATGGGACAGATGAAAAGAACTTTACGCTGATTCGTTTTGATATCCTGCAGAATATGAGACATCTGTATGACCTGTTGAATGATGAAGATATCAAGCAAACAGCAATGGATTTGATTGAGACAGTTGAGGAAGAAAAGTATAAGAAAAAATATAAAAGTGTGTGGAGATAGCTTCTAATTTAACCGCTGCAAACGTAGTCTCCGGTACATAATAAAAAGGGTGCGCTAATTCGCGCACCCTTTCTTTACAAGAATAAAGATAAAACAAAGGTCAGCACACATACGAATCCGGCCAGCAGCAAGCTGTACTTAATTGTTTGACTAAACAAAGCTGATTCATTACCTGTCTCTTTTACAGCTGCAGTTGCAATCGCGATAGACTGCGGTGAGATGAGCTTGGCCATGACACCGCCGGCTGTATTGGCGGATAGGAGCAGGGCTGAGCTTGTACCGATTTGGCTGCCGGTGACGACTTGCAGTGTACCGAACAGTGCGTTATTGCTGACTACAGAGCCAGTGATGAAAACACCGATCCAGCCAAGTATCGGGCTGAATAATGGAAACAAACTGCCTGTTTTGGCTAAGGCCAAACCTATGGAAGCACTTAGTCCGGCATAGTTTGATAGATTTGCAAACGCCATGATAAAACAGATTGTAAGAACTGGAATCCAGAGCTCTTTGGCTGCTTCCTGCAGTCCGCTTGCTGCACATTTCCAGTTGATATTTCTGCTGAACAGACTAGTCAGAATGACAGCGACCAGGATAGCAGTACCTGTAGCAGAAACGAAATCGAGCTTCAAGATGGCATCCATCGGTGTATCCGTTACAGCAATTGGTGCAATTTTGACTACTTCCTGATGCAGAAATGGCATTTTTAAGTAAGCAATCCAGCCTGCTAACGGACCTTCTGGTGCAAATAAATTCTTGAAGAATGGTGCACTCCAAAAGGCGATGACGATAGTCAGAATATAGAATGGTGACCATGCCTTGACCACCTGTCCAAGTGAATACTTCGCAGACTCCTCTTGCACTTCCGCTTCTTTTTCCCGGTAAATAGTCTTTGGCTGCCATTTACGAAGGAAGAGGGCAAGTACTCCCATACTGATCAGAGCAGCTCCGATATTGGCAAGCTCCGGACCGATGAAAATCATTGTTGCTGTTTGGATGATTGTATATGTTCCGCTCAGTACAAGCAAAGCGGGAAGCGTCTCTTTAATTCCTTTGAATCCGTTCAGGATAAAAACGAGCAGGAACGGAATCAGAAAACTGACCGGAGGCAGGATCAAGGCAAGTGTCCGGGAAAGCTCCAGACTGCTGATGCCGCCAAGCTGGGCACCAGTAATGACAGGAATCCCGATGGCACCGAATGCTCCGGATGCTGCATTGGCAATCAAGCAAAGACCAGCAGCTTTAAGCGGTTTAAAACCGAGCTGTGTAAGAAGGGCGGCGCTAATGGCGATCGGTACGCCGAAGCCGGCTGCTCCTTCTAGAAATGCATTGAAACTAAAACCAATTAATAAGAGCTGTAAGCGATGGTCTTGCGAAATACTTGCGATGCTGCCTCGGATCACATCGAATTTTCCGGATTTGACAGCCAGCTTATACAGCCACACTGCCATGATGACGATATAGCCGATTGGCCATAAACCGTTTCCGATACCAAGAACGATAGCAGATAATGCTTTGAGTGCGGGCATCTGGAAGACAAATACCGCTACGGCGAAGCTGATAACCAGCGTCAGTCCCGCGGCAAGTATTCCTTTCATTTTGAATGCGGTCAAACCAACCAAGAAAAACAGAATCGGTAAAAAGGCGATCAATGCACTAACATACTCATTGCCAAACGGATCATACGCTTGCATCCACATGTTATGCTCATCTCTTTTCTGATGGGGTTTGGGTTAGTTCACAGTCTGGAAGGCAGTTTCCACGATATTTCGAAGGACACCGGCGCTATGTTTGAACTGATCTTTTTCCTTCTCGTTCAATGGCAGCTCCAGAACCTGCTGTGCACCTTTACGGCCGACAACGGTCGGAACACCGATATACACATCTTTCTCCCCATATTCACCATCGAGATATGCTGTAACTGGCAGAATTGCTTTTTCATCACCAAGGATTGCTTGTGTTACGCGTACTAGACTCATCGCAATACCATAGTAAGTTGCACCTTTTTTTTCGATAACGTGATAAGCAGCGTCTCGTACATTCACATAAATCTCATCTAAATCTTCCACTTTATATTTGCTGTCGGTCTGCATCATTGTTGCAAGCGGAACACTGCCAATTGTCGCTTGGCTCCAGACTGGAAGCTCGGTATCGCCATGCTCCCCGATCATATGCGCTTGCACATCATGCGGCGCAACGCCGAAGTAATCGCCAAGCATATAGCGCAGACGGCTGGAATCCAATGTTGTACCGCTGCCGATAACACGTTCTTTAGGCAGACCGCTGAATTTCCAAACTGCATGTGTCAGTACGTCGACTGGATTTGTGGCAATCAGGAAGATGCCATCAAAGCCGCTTGCCATGACTTCATCCACAATACCTTTGAAGATTTTAACGTTTTTGCTCACAAGATCGAGTCTTGTTTCTCCGGGTTTTTGATTAGCGCCGGCAGAAATGCAGACAATATCTGCATCCTGGCAGTCGGCATAAGTGCCATAGCCGATTTTCGTCGGGCGAGGGGCGAATGCTTGACCATGATTCAGATCCATTGCATCGCCCATCGCTTTATTCTCATTTAAATCAATAATCACTAGTTCATCCACGATATTCTGATTCAGCAATGCGAATGCATAACTGCTCCCAACGAATCCCGCACCAACTAAAGCTACTTTATTGATTCTTTCCATGTAGATCATCACCTTTTTTAAGATTTATATTATGTGAATAACTTCACATTCTTTATATTTATATTGTGCAATACTTCACAAACATTATCAAGTCCTTTGTTTTGAATAAATTGTGAACGATTGGAATACTCTTCGTTGAGGGGGTTTTGCATGTTTTCGATGCTGTTTGCTTTCGGTATCTTCATCTTGATCGTCTTCCTTGCAGTAGTACGTACGGTCATAGAAAGACGAAAGGGTGAATAACAGCTCTAGTATCTGCATGAGAAGAACGGCTTATCCGTTTTGGATAACAAAATGACAGGGGTGGGTGTGGTTTGGCTATCAGAACTGGAGATGCCTATCTAACCAGTATTGATGCGTTAGGCAACAAAGTATTGAATGGTAAATCAATTGTGAAGAAGCCTCTTTCCAAGCATGGTGCATTTCGCGGAGTAATGCGTACGCAAGCAGGATTGTACGATTTGCAGCATGATCCTGCTTACGCAGATGTTTTGACATATACAGATAGTGATACAGGAGAGCGTTATGGTCTTTCCTTTCTCAAACCTGAAACGAAGGACGACTTGAAAAGACGGAGCGGTATGATCAGATGCTGGGCGGAACAGACAAATGGAATGGTTGGCCGCAGTCCAGATTATATGAATACCGTACTGATGGCACTCGCATCTTCCGCTTCGTTATTGGAAGGAAAGGATAACTGCTTCCCTGATCACTTGCGAAGGTATTATGAATATGTCAGACAGCATGATTTGACGATGACACATACTTTCATTGATCCTCAGGTGAACAGAGCCGATTTCTATTTTGAGCAGAGTGATGAGCCGATTGCTGCTAAAATCGTGGACCGTAATGCTGAGGGAATAATTATTCAAGGAGCAAAGCTTTTGGCAACGCAAGGCGGCATTACGGATGAACTAGTAGTGTTGTCATCAGGCGGCTTTGAGCAGGATAGAGGGTTTGGATTCGCCATTCCGAGTAATGCAGACGGCTTGACGTTCGTGGCAAGAGAGTCATTTGCCGGAGGGAAGAGTACAGCCGATTATCCGCTGAGTGCCAGGTACGAAGAGATAGATACAATTGTATTGTTTGATAAAGTACTTATTCCATGGGAGCGCATTTTCTATTATGATAATGTCGCAGTAGCAAGCAGCTTTAAGAACCAAAGCAATTTCGCAGCCTTCACCTTGCATCAAGTGTTGATCCGCCGGATTGTTAAGCTGGAATTTGCGATTGGCCTCGTCCAATCCTTAATAGAGGAAATTAATATTGCAGAGTACCAGCATGTTCAGGAAAAAGCAGCTAATCTTGTCATTTTAGCGGAGGTACTTCAATCACTTCTGCAGCAAGCAGAAGCAGGTGCAGCACCTGATCAATGGAGGACGTTTTGTCCTGATTTAAAGCCGCTGCAAGTGGCATCCAATCTATTTGCACGTAAATATCCTGAAATTGCACCTACTATTCACCAGCTTGGAGCGAGCGGCATGATGAGTATCCCGCCGTTGCACGCGTTTAAATCAGAAAAAGGAACAGAATTGAATCATTATCTTCAGAGTAAAACGAAACTAGGCAAGGATCGTGTGAAGCTGTTTCGGCTTGCTTGGGACTTTGTTATGTCTTCTTTTGGCACAAGGGAGACTTTATATGAATATTTCTTTTTTGGAGATCCAGTTCGGCTGATAGGTCAATTCTATGGCTCCGTTGATTTCAAACCATATACCGAAAAGATAGATGATTTGCTGTCATGAAGATGGCCTTATCCTATGGATGAGGCCTTTTTGATTTACAGTATACTTCGGTATAATGTAATCAGGAGCACACGGCTGAGAGTTTGGAATGACTGTAACAATGGCAGCACAGTAATGTTTTATACTCATAGTATGATCCTAAACCAGAAGTGTAAGGGGGAATCTGTATGATTATGGTAAGTGCTTGTTTGGCAGGAAAACCAGTACGTTACAATGGAACCCCAGCCACCGATACGATTGTGGAGCAGCTGATTGCTCAGAAAAAAGCGATCAGCGTGTGCCCGGAATTATTAGGTGGATTCGTAACCCCAAGGGAACCAGCTGAGATCGTCGGGGGGAATGGGTATGACGTGTTAGATGGCAAAGCAAGGGTCATCGAGTACTCCGGAACAGATGTTACCAGTATGTACATAGAAGGTGCAGCACGTGCCCTAGCCATCGCTAATGAGCAGGATGTGGATTTGGTTGTATTAAAGGAAAACAGCCCATCTTGCGGAAGCAATATGATTTATGACGGTACTTTCCAAGGCCTGAAGCAGTCTGGAGCCGGTGTCACGACAGCTATGTTCAGACGAGCTGGAATTCGTGTAATTTCAGAATTGGAGCTGGAGAAGGAATTAGCAGGAGTGTAACAGCGTGCATACGATGAAGAGAATTGCATTAGTCGGTTCCAGTGGATCTGGCAAGTCTACTTTGGCTATGGATATTGGAAGGATACTGGATATAGAAGTGTGGCATTTGGACGCTATTCTTTGGAAACCGAATTGGATACTTACACCGCGAGAAGAACAAAAGCAGATTCAATCACAATTAGTAAACCAGGAAAGCTGGATTATCGATGGCAACTACCAGAGCACGCTAGACATCCGGCTGGAAGCAGCCGATACCATCATTTTTCTGGATATGCCTCGGACTCTTTGTCTGTACCGCGTCTTGAAAAGGAGCCTCATGTATCGTAATCGATCACGTCCTGATATGCAGGCAGATTGTAAGGAGAAAATTGATTTGCAGTTCCTTAAATGGATTTGGGAGTTCCCCAGTAAAAAACGTCCCCAGATGCAGCAAAAGCTTATGGACCTGAAAATGGACAAGCAAATCATTACATTGAAAAGTCCTTTAGAAGTAAAGATGTTTTTAGCTAAAATGAGTGTCTAAAAATTCAAAATGACAAACGGATTATTTATAAGCTTAGTGGTTACTTGGAGGTGGAATGAGATGATGGACTATAAAACAAATGTCATGCGTATGCTGGATCAAAGGAAAATCCCATACAAATCCTATAGCTACGCTGATACAGATGCGATAAGCGGAGCTGAGGTGGCAGAGGCATTAGGACAAAATCCAGCTCAGGTGTTTAAAACACTGGTCACTGTCAGCAAATCCAATCAGTATTTTGTCTTTGTCATACCTGTGAAAAAAGAGTTGGACCTAAAGCAGGCTGCCGCGAGTGTTGGGGAGAAGTCGATCCGTATGCTGCCGGCGAAGGAATTGCTTCCGCTTACTGGATATGTTCACGGCGGCTGTTCACCAATTGGGATGAAAAAGGTTTTCCGGACTGTCGTGGACGTCGCTGCTTCACATTTCGAAAGCATTATTTTCAGTGCTGGCAAAATCGGTTATCAGGTAGAACTTACCTTGGCCGATTTGAAAAAAATTTTGCCTTATAAAGTAGCATCGTTAACCGTGTAGAATAAGGTTCCAGCCTCCTCTAGGAGTGGAGCCTTTTTATTTTCCCTGCTTGTCATTCGGTGTATAGTAACCTTTTGGATACTAAATAACCTTGATGTGCCTACTTCTAAGATCTTGACTGTCATACTATGATGGAAGAAGGAGAAACACCTTAATTTGAGAAGAAGGTATTGGCGGACTGGTGCCTACATAAATCCAGTTATTTAACGTACACTGATAAAAAAGGAGAAAGATGATGACAGAAATGAAACTAGAATCGAAGGCCATTTCGATCTTGAAAGATAAAATTGAACTTATTCCAACAGCAGAGGGAGCCATTTATCTTGTCGGCCCTATCAAGCTGCCTGTTAACCTTTATGGAGAAACAGTTACCTTCCAATGGTACTGCTGGCTGAATTGCGATGAAGTAGCCAAGGATTATGAAGAAATAATCGAAAAATTATCTGATATGAACCTGGCGGAAATGCAGCAGTCCAGTGTATTGGTTTATGGTGACTTTGCCGAAGCAGAAGATGCGCTGATCCGCATGCATTCCATCTGCCATACAGGCGATATTTTTGGCAGTAAACGCTGTGATTGCGGCTTTCAGCTGAAGCAGTCCATGCAGCGAATTGTCGAGCATGGCACAGGAGCGTTGTTCTACTTGGCTAATCACGAAGGACGAGGAATCGGTTTGTTCAGTAAAGCGATGGCCTACATCCTGCAGGAAAATGGTTATGACACAGTAGAAGCGAATGAAAGCCTTGGCTTCGTGGATGATTCCCGTGACTATACGGATGCGATCCAAGTACTGAAAGTATTGCGCACGAAACCTGTTACACTGATGACGAATAACCCGCGTAAGCTCGCAGCAATGGAACAGGCAGGTATGCAGCTTTCCGGACGCTCAGCGTTATGGGGAGATGTGTCAGAGTTCAACGAGAATTACCTGAAGACGAAGATCGTCCGTTCCGGCCACCTTGGCGATGAGGAGATCTGCAGCAATGACTGATCATACATTTTATATGGATTTGGCCTTGCAGAACGCCAAGGCAATGAAAGGGCAAACTGATCCGAATCCATTGGTAGGCTCGGTGATTGTGAACGACAATCATATTGTCGGTATCGGTACCCATCTGAAAGCCGGTGAACCGCATGCCGAGATTCATGCTATCCGTATGGCGGGAGAAAAAGCAAAGGGCGGGACGATTTATGTCACGCTCGAGCCTTGTTCCCATCATGGACGCACAGGACCATGTGCTGTAGCCATTAAAGAGGCCGGCTTGAAAAAAGTAGTCATTGCCACGCTTGATCCGAATCCAGTTGTATCAGGAAACGGAGTGAAAATCCTCGAAGAAGCTGGTATTGAAGTGATCATCGGTGTCCGGGAAGAAGAGGCCAGCAAGATGAATGAGGTATTCAATAAGTTCATCGTAGAGAAAAAACCGTTTATTACGTTAAAAGCAGGTACCACCTTAGACGGCAAAATTGCAACTCATTCACTTGATAGTAAGTGGATTACATCTGCAGCTTCCAGGCAGGACGTCCATCAGCTGCGCAATGAGAACATGGCAATTCTTGTTGGTGTGAATACGGTCATAGAAGATGATCCCGAACTGACTGCCAGAATACCGAATGGTCGGAATCCAATTCGAATTATTTTGGACTCCACTCTGCGCATACCGATGGATAGCAAAGTGGTCACTGATAAATTAGCAGACACTTGGATTTTCACAAGCCAGCAGGCAGATGAGGAGAAAGAAAAAGCTTTATTGTCACAGGGGATAAAAATATTTCGGACAAGCGGATCAAGTCGTGCAGACGTGAAGGAAGTAGTCAAGACACTAGGAGAGCAGCTTATTTCATCCGTTTTGATCGAAGGAGGAGGCAGTATGCATGCGTCCTTCTTGGAGGAACATCTCATTGATAAAGCTGTGCTGTACTTTGCTCCAAAATTGGTTGGCGGGAAAGACGCGCCAACTTTCCTGGAAGGAACAGGTTTCGCTAAAATGGCTGATGCAGTGGAACTGACTGATACAGACATCATTAAAATCGGACAAGATTTCAAATTCATTGGCTATCCGCGCTACAATAAAGGGGATATAGGATAATGAAATTTGGCTTTGATATCGATGATACGCTCATCAATCTGCGGGAGCATGCCTTTCATATTTATAATAAAAAACTGAATCAGAACATTCCGCTTGATGTGTTCCATCAGCTTGAACGTGTCGAAATCCATGAACCATTCGGATTGACGGATGAACAGGGTTTGGAGATGTGGAATTCCACTTTGGAGGAAATCTACTATACTACTTGTCCGCCTTTCCCAGGTGCGGTCGAGCTATTGCAGGAACTGGATCGGGAGGGACATGAGATTTATTATATTACCTCAAGACCCAAGGAGCATGGCGAAAGGACAATGGAATGGATGCGTGCTCTTGGTTTTCCGATCAAGGATGAGCAATTCTGTTATGGCATGCAGGATGAGGAAAAAGTACACATCATTAAAGAACTTCAGCTGGATTATTATTTTGATGACAAGCCGCATGTGTTGAACACCCTGCTGGAAGATTCATCAACAAAAGTGTTTGTTAAAGATCAATCATATAATCAGCTTGTAAAGCTGCCGAGAATAGTCAATTTATCAGAAATCAGAAGCATGGTACAAAATAAATAGGAGGATTGGCGGTGATATACCGTCAATCCTTTTTTTGTTTTTAGGAAATAGGCAGGAAATAAATATCGGATAGAGAAGTAAAATAAATAGCAAATTTCTAATATTAGGATAGTAAACAGAATCATATAAATAAGGGGGAGGAGTAACTATGGGCCTGGTTTTATCAGTCACAGATAAAGATTTTAGCGAGCTGCTGCAAGACTTCTATGATGTGATGAAACGGGAAGAACAAGAGGAAGCAGCAATGCTGGCAGATATAATTGATGCGATGAGGAAAGACATTGGATTAGAGGAAGTGTTAATTACTGCAGATCTGCTCACTATTCGCTATCAGGTGATGCTGGGACAATTGCTGACTGCAGGGTATCTATTGGATCAGTTCGAAGCGGGCGGTCATTCCCTTTCTCAACAAAATGAATATTTCTACCATTATTTTAAAGGGCAGGTTCAGTTTAAAAATAAAAGATGGAAAGACGCAATAAGGTATTATGAGCATGCAGAGCTTTATCTAACAGAGGATAAAGAAAAAGCGGATTTCTATTATAAACTGGCGCATGCTTATTACCGCACTGGTATACCGGCACTATCAGTACTGAATGCGAATAAAGCAATGCGTTATGCAACATCTTACAAGCAGCAGTATCACCTTACGAAATGCAAGCTGCTGCTCGGACTGAATCACTTGGAGATACGAAACTTCGAACAAGCCGAGACCTATTTATACGATGCACTCGACTGTTATCATAATGCAGATGAAACATCTCTTGTTTTAGCATCAATGGTCCATCACAATCTTGGATTGCTTTATTTTGTACAGCAAAAATTCGATAAAGCAGCCGACTGCTTTGATCAAGCTGTACATGCCACTCCTTGCTCTCATTACTTGGAGAGCCTCTACTATCTGACCGAATCCCTCTTCCGTGCTAATCACCACCAAGAAGCAATGAAATACTACCAGATTGGATTTACCAGGAGTAAGAAAGAGAAGGATAAGGACCACCAATGGGCGTTCGCCATGCTCCATAAGCAATTCGTCGACTGCGATAATTTTGAAGCAGTATGGGCAGAAGGCATTGCCTATTATAAAGCAATTGATGATAGAGACAGTGTCCATTATTATAGCTTGCGTATGGCTGATTACTATACGATAAAAGGAGAAGAAGAGAAGGCAAATTACTATTACCGCCTTGCGGTGCTGTAAAAAACCAATTAATATGTCAGGACTTTATGCCTGTCACCTAAGAATCACGAAAAACCAGCATCTGTCTATATAGTGCCTATCTAGGAGATATATTTAAATTATTCTAAAATTATTACTATTTTATTACGTTTCATGTATAAATATTCCATCTTATTTATTTCCTTTTATACTAGAGCTGTGGAAGTGCCGAACCACATCGGTTTACAACTCTGGCAGCGATAGGAGAGGGAAACATATGATCAACGACTTACGGCAGAGTAAGGGAGCAGCGATCGTCTTTCTAGTGATCAGGTTATATCTTGGATACACGTTCCTGTCAGCCGGCTTAGGTAAGCTGATGAGCGGAAACTTTGATGCCAGTGGATTTGTCCAAGGTGCATTAGCGCGCTCTGACGCCGGTGTCATCCAGAGCTGGTGGGGAAGTTTCCTGGAAGGAATAGTCCTTCCGAATGCAGAGGTTTTCAGCTTCCTCGTCATGTGGGGAGAGACTCTGGTCGGTTTGGCGCTGCTGCTTGGTGCCTTTACTGGATTTGCAGCTTTTATGGGAATATTGATGAATATCTCATTCCTATTAAGCGGTGCGGTTCAGCAGAACTTGGTATTTATCATCCTGGGCTTAGTGCTGCTCATTGGTGGCGCGAATGCTGGCCGGTACGGTGTCGATCGCTGGATCATGCCATCCTTGCGAAATAAAGGGGATAACAGGCCAGCCAGAAACAGCAAGAGACAGCTTATATAAAAAAACAGGGACACGCGCTTGCCGCGTGTTTCTTCATGTAGAAAAAATTTCTTGTTGAAATAAGTCGATGTGTGTAGTACAGTTAAAAAGGTTTTTTAATTGCATACAAATCCTCATCATTTGATGAGGTAGAGGTTGCGGCTGTTATCAGTACAGACTGGGAGATCAGGAGATATCGTTGATCAGGATGGAAAGGAACAGCTGCCGAAGCCGGATGGATTCTCCAATCCTACTGGCTGGGCCTGCACTCGAATAGGGGCAGGACTGTCACGTCAGTCGCAAAGCTGGCGTGTTGCGCTATCTTTGTGAGAATGATGCTGTTTATAAGTAAAGGCCGTTCCGATAGAGCAAACTATCCGGGATGGCCTTTTTTCGTATCTATAGCGCAACGGACGAAAGAAACAGAGAGGGGAAAGAAAGTGAGTAACAACACGAAAAAACCGGGTTTACGCAGAGAACTGAAAGCCCGTCATTTAGGAATGATCTCCCTTGGAGGTACAATCGGTACAGGATTATTCCTTGCCAGCGGAGGAGCTATTAGCAGTGCAGGACCAGGAGGAGCATTGCTTGCATATGCGCTGATTGGCTGTATGGTCTTCTTCTTGATGACAAGCTTGGCGGAAATGGCAGCATTCATGCCTGTATCCGGAAGCTTCAGCACATATGGATCACGTTTTGTCGATGAATCATTCGGATTCGCTTTAGGCTGGAACTATTGGTTCAACTGGGCCATCACAATTGCGGCTGAGCTCGTTGCCGTAACATTGATCATGGGATTCTGGTTCCCGGATACACCATCTTGGATATGGAGTGCTATCAGTCTAATCATCATGTTCTTATTGAATTATATTTCTGTTAAAGGGTTCGGTGAATCTGAATATTGGTTCGCCTTGATCAAAGTCGTTACTGTCATCATTTTCATCATTGTTGGTATATTGATGATTATTGGAATCCTTGGCGGCGACTCACCTGGATTCTCCAACTTCACTGTAGAAGACGCGCCATTCAATGGTGGATTCCTAGCATTGATCGGTGTCTTCATGGCAGCAGGCTTCTCTTTCCAAGGAACAGAGCTGCTCGGAGCAGCTGCTGGAGAAGCAGACAATCCTAGAAAATCGATTCCAAAAGCGATTCGCTCAGTTTTCTGGCGTATCCTGCTGTTCTACATTTTGGCGATTTTCATTATCGGGATGCTCATTCCGTACACAACAGAAAGCCTTGCAAGTGACGATGTCCGTTTGAGCCCATTCACGCTTGTGTTCGAAAAAGCGGGTATTGCGTTTGCTGCATCTGTCATGAACGCGGTAATCCTTACCGCTGTCCTGTCTGCCGGTAACTCCGGAATGTATGCAAGTACACGGATGCTTTGGAACTTGGCGAAAGAAGGAAAAGCGCCAGCTTTCCTTGGTAAGCTAAACAAGAACGGCGTTCCTGTGAACGCATTGATCGCAACAGCAGCAGTTGGCTGTGTTGCTTTCCTGACATCCTTCTTCGGAAATGGTGTCGTGTACACATGGCTATTGAACGTGTCAGGTATGGCCGGCTTCATCGTCTGGGTAGGTATTGCTGTCAGTCATTATCGATTCCGTAAAGCATATATTGCTCAAGGAAATGACATCAAGGATTTACCATACACAGCGAAATTCTATCCGGCAGCGCCGATTCTTGCCTTCGTGCTATGTATCATCGTTATTGTCGGTCAGAGCTTCTCTGCTTTCACAGCAGATGGAATTGAATGGGGCACTTTGATTGCGTCTTATATTGGTATTCCAGTATTCCTGCTTTGCTGGATCATATTTAAAGTGAAAAAGAAAACGAAGGTGCATAAACTGGAGGAAGTCGATTTGACTACTCCGGCACATGAAACAGCACCAGAATAAGAAAAGCTGCCGGGAGACCGGCAGCTTTTTCTATTGGCTGTATTTCATTAGTGAAAGTTCAATTCTATCCGAGAAGCTGTTCTCATTTCCTTAGGAAACATCAGTCCCACTCTTTAGCATGCGCTCTAATCAATTCAATCATTTTCACAATAGCTGGGGAGAGCCATTTATCTTTGTGATAAGCAAGGAAAGTAGAGATGGACGGATGTTCTGAAGATACTGTTTCCCCTGATAATTTTTTGTTGTTAAGCTCTTCCTTAACAGAGAAATAAGGAACCAATGAAATACCAAGACCGCTCCTAACACACTGTTTAATTGCTTCAATGCTTTGAAAGTCGAGGCTTTCCTTCACATCAATTTGTTTGTAGTTAATATAATGCTCAAACACAGACTTATAGCTGCAAGAACGTTCTGTGTACAATACTGTGCCAGAATCTTCTTGCTCGTTTGGGCGTATTAGCACCATCTTTTCCCGTTTTAATTTCTCCATATAAAGTTCAGGTAGAGTTAAATCATCTTTCTCTAAAACCAAGGCCAGATCAATATCTCCATTTTGCAAAGTGGTTGTAACGTCGTGATTATCAATTGATTTCAGGGATATATTAACGTTTGGATAAAGCGTTTTATATGCAAGAAGAACTGGAGGTATCCGGCCGATTGTCAACGATTCTGATATGCCGATAACAAGCTTGCCGTTTGGTTCGTCGTTAGTATTCAATGCTTGTGAATATAAATCAATGATTCTTGAGGCGTAAGGCAGGAAATGATGACCATATTGAGTTAATACGACCTTTTTTCCTAGCCTGTCAAATAGAGGTTTGCCTAATTCTGTTTCAAGTTCTTTGATATGGTTTGTTACGGAAGACTGCGCATATCCGAGATGATCGGCTGCTTTTTTGAATCCATCTTTTTCAACGATAGTTTTCAGGGTAATGAGATGACGCAATTCCATCGTTATCTGTCCTTTCAATAGTTCAATTTTATTGAACTATTAGTTCTAATATATCTATTTTACCAAACGGTAAAGGTATTTTAAAATGGTTGTACGGGAGAAAAGGATGTTATCACAATAACTAATCACATATAACATAAAGGAGTTTTACGATGCAAAACACAGAGTTTCTATTTCAGAAAGCTAAACTGGGAAATACAGAAGTAAAGAATCGCCTTAGCGTGGCACCAATGACTCGTATCAGTGCTACATCAGAAGGAATTATCACAGACCGAATGGTATCTTACTACACATCTTTCGCAAAGGGTGGATTTGGTCTTATCCTTACTGAAGGAACTTATATCGATGATAAATACAGCCAAACATACTTTGATCAGCCTGGCATAGCGTATGACGAACAAGCTGAAGCATGGAAGAAGGTTGTTGATTCTGTACATCAGGAGGGAGCGAAGATATTTATGCAGTTGCAGCATAGTGGTCCTTTGTCTCAGGGCAATCGCTTTGCAGGTGAAACAGTCGCTCCGTCAGCTGTCCAGCCAAAGGGCGAGCAGCTGACATTTTATCTTGGAGAAGGCCCTTTTTCTATGCCGCGAGAAGTAACAAAAGAAGAAATCAATGACATTATTAAATCGTTCGTCAGTGCTGCGCAACGTGCTAAATCAGCGGGATTTGATGGAGTGGAAATCCATGGTGCAAATGGATATCTACTAGATGCGTTCTTGACTGAATATACGAACCAGCGGACAGATGAGTATGGTGGATCCTCAGCAAATCGAGTTCGCTTATTAGTAGAAGTTGCTAAAGCTATCCGTGAAGCAGTGGGAGAAGTTTTCACAGTTGGTATTCGAATTTCACAATCGAAGGTTAACGACTACACGTATAAATGGAGTGGCAAAGAAGAAGATGCGAAAATCATCTTTAGTCAGCTAGGACAAGCAGGTCTTGATTATATCCATGTAACTGAATATGAAGCATGGCAGCCTGCATTTGACTCAAGCGATATCACACTTATTGAACTTGCCAAAAAATATGCAAATGTAGCGATCATCGCGAATGGTCAATTGGACGATATTTCCAGAGCGGAGGATATTGTCAAAAGCATGGGAGCCGATGTTGTTGCACTAGGTAAAGGAGCACTTGCAAACCATGATTGGTTCAAGAAAGTAAGGAACGGAGAAGCTCTGAATGTGTTTGAAGCAGAGAAAGTTCTTCGACCAACTGCAAAGCTGAAGGATTTTGAATTATAAGAGTTTTAAATACCCCAAATTCTGTTAAAAAATAGAATTTGGGGTATTTTATATGTATAGAAAACAAGCCTTTTTAATAATTTATTTATAGATCATACACTTACAGACCGTGATGCGTATATTCTTTTTTTACCCCAAGTAGCAGTAAACGGAAATATGTGATATTTGTATGTATTTTTTTATCTGATTTTATTACTTATTTCCTAATCTTCTTGTTTCTTTATTTGATTTACAAGTTATACTGAATTAGAGGTGAATATATGAAAATTGCAATTGTGACAGATAGTCTGACGAATTTGAGAGAAGAGGATTTACAAAGATATCCTTTTATATATTACGCGCATTTAAATGTTGTCGTAGATGATAAGTCCTATATTGATTTAAAAGAGATTACGAATGAACAATTATTTCGTTTTATAGATGAGGGAGCTTCCTATTCTTCTTCCCTGCCTTCACCAGAAATATTTACGACGCTTTATGAAGAATTATTGGCTAGTTATGATGCTATTATCAGCCTGCATTGTACAGAAAATGTAAGCGGTACCGTCAATTCGGCTCGTATAGCAAGGGATTCAATCGAGGGTGCCGAAGATAAAATCACCGTCATTGATACGAATACAGCTTCTATTGGAGTAGAGAATATCGTTATTAAAGTATGTGAGCTAATGGAGCAAGGTAAGTCAATCCATGAATTGTTAGATGCAATTGAATATTACCGAACGCATGGGCAGCTGTATCTTACGATTAATGACCTTACTACACTAGTACGTACTGGTCGTATTTCGAAGACAGCATCAAGGATCGGTAACTTATTGCACATTAAGCCGATCATCGGTTTTGAAAACGCGAAATTAGAGGTTATGGGCAAAGTCCGTACGAAGAAGCGCCTGCTGAAATGGATGCTGGAAAGATTACGGCACGATATAGAACAATCAGGAAAACAAGTGGTTCGCATTACACACGTGAATTCCATTGATCTTGCTACTGAGCTAAAGCATGCATTGGAAATATGCGGAGATAAAGTTGAAGTTTTTATCAGCAATGAAATCAGTTCCGTTATGGCAATTCATTTTGGCAGAGGCGGAGTCGGAGCTAGCTGGATGCCTGCGGATTATTCTGTTTAGCAAACAGCTTGTGATATTGATCAGTAGTATATATAGAACCCTCGAACGATTTAATTGTTCGAGGGTTTAGTTATGCTGTATGAAGTTTTTAGTATTAAGGCTGCTTTTCTGCACTCTTAAAAATAACGAAGCCTATCTTCGTGAAAAGATAAAGTGTAAAGATGATTATTAGAGTCCTGCCTATAACATCACCATCGGTCATGTCAAAGCTATTTTGAAATAATAAATGACTATTAAAACAAAGATAAATTGCGATCAAAAGAGGAATAGCAATAAACAAAACAGCAATGACACGTCTGGCTTCCCAACTCATTATAATCAGTCCTTCCTTATATGATCCTTTTCAATATCATAAAAAATCAGGTAATCGATTCTTATACATATTCAGAGCATTTTTGCTTGTTTCTAAAGTGTGTAGTGTCTTTGCATTAGGAGTTGCGTAGATAATAGGATAATCTATTTCCCCATATTCTTCATTAATCCGGAATGCTAATCGCTCTTCGTCCAGAGAGAATTCGGATTGTATGCCAGGTTTGTTTCCGCGTGCATCCAAACGGATCCACTTATTTAAGTCCTTGATATAAACTCCATTTAGGGCATGTATGCAATATCCTTTATCAGGTGTATCAAATAGCGTCAATCTTTGGTAGCAAAATCCAGTAGGAACTCCTACTGATCTTAACATGGCAGCGAGCAAATTAGATTTTGCATAACAGATACCTTCTTTGTATGTAAGGACTTCTGATGCTCTGCAAGTCACTCGCTTGCTTTGAATATCCCATGAGTGCGCTATACTATCTCGAACATAATGGAATACTGCTCTGACTTTTTCTATTTCAGACATTTGAGATGAAATCAGCTCTCTGATCCTCTCTTTGATCAGAGGATGTGAGAAGTCGATTACATCTGATTCATTCAAGTAATCATTGTAAGAATGTTTCTCTGGTATTGGATTCAAGTATCTCCCTCCCGCAATACATATGTATAAATATACCAATAAAATCAATGAGGTGGTTCATTAATTTTGATTGTGTGCTAAATCATTCTTATGCACATATTATGGTAATCTAAAGCAATTTACATTTGTTAATCCGAGTAACCCGATAAGATATATTGACAATCTAATCGTTGTCTGGTAAACTTTCTGAAAACTGTATATGTTTCTTATCCAGAGAGGTGGAGGGATATGGCCCATTGAAACCTCAGCAGCAGGTCTGACAACAGATACTGTGCTAATTCCATCGGTTCATAGCCGGCAGATAAGATGAATAGAGGAAGCCTCTCGACGCATCTTGCACGAGAGGCTTTTGTATTTGTCCCGCTGCCTACAGAAAGGGGAAGGCAACATGTTTGAATTGATTCGGGAACTGTCCAAGTACAAAGGGTACAATCAGTCATTTGTTTCACAGATCGTCGATAAGATTACACCGTTCGCAGATGAGATGCACTTTGACAGTCGGGGGAATCTTATTGTCCGTAAATATGGAGAAAAGTATTCGCCGAAGATAACCTTGCTCGCTGAGGTAAAGGAAGAGATTTACGTGGTGACGTCGATAACGGAATCGGGTGCGCTTGTAGCGGATGCAAACTATTTCTCACTCACCTATGCTCAGGGGCAGACTGTACAAGTGGAAACGAAGTATGGATTAGTGCAGGGCGTGATCATGGCAGGTGAAGCAGGGCAGCATGCAGCTGTGATTGACATCGGTGCGAACTCAGAAAATGATGCGCGTGAGATGGGCGTTGAGCCTGGTGATCATGTAACCCTTTTTGATGATTTCCTATATCTTGGGGACGAGGTAAGCGGAAGAGTCGTCGGGAAAGGGCTGGATAATAAAGTGGCGCCGGCAATTGCAATCAATCTTCTGCAGCAGTGGAATACAGCTGAAGGGGAAATCACCATCATCTTCTTTCCGTTTCATAATAAAAAGCAGCTTACCTATCAGCTCGAAGGAGAAGCAGCCTTTTTTATCGGATCCGTCTCTCGCCAAAGAATTGCGCATAAAAGCCGAGGAGCCATCGAATTAGGAAGCGGCGTTGCGATCAAAGTGGCAGACAAAACAATTCCAATCAATCAGACTTTGAAAAATCAGCTCGTTGATTTGGCCATTGCTCATGACATTCCATTTCAGTTGGAATTCCTATTCAGACATCGTTACAAAAAGATATCCACTAAAATTCCGATAGGCGTCTTGAATATCCCGATCGAGCATCTTGACCAGACAACACAGGTCGTATCGGTAAAGGATCTTGAGGATACGAATCAGCTGATTCAAACCTATCTATGGAGAAGTAAAGAACTGCAATTTTAATAAAGAAAAACCTAGTACAGCGCCTTGGCTGCACTAGGTTTATTTTATTTCACTAATTCGAGAGATTTCTCGATTTTTTCTTTATCATGTTTCAATTGTTTGTCCACATCATGCGCATAGTACATGTCATTTTTGATCATGTAGTCTGCGATTTTGGCGTGATTATCAATTGCTTGATCCAATTGTTTCTTTAAAACTTTTCGTACATCAGGAGATGCAGTTTCTGTCAGTGCAACCGCATAGGTTCTGACAGTGGCTTTAGCTGAAACCAGTAATTCCGTCGCAATTAACTCATCACGCATTTTTCCTGCTGTCTTCAATTTTTCCGTGATACTCATTCCAATCACCTTCCTTTATTAAGATAGGACTTCCTGCAATTCCTTGATTGCTTTCTCTGAACTAGTTACATCATTATCCAGAATCATTCTCAAAGTGTCATCTTCGGCCAGGGATTGTAATGCATAGGATTTCACCAGGCAGCTCTGTTTCAGAGTAAGTACTTCGTGTACTTCCAACGTTTCATGAAGTGCTAATTTATTCTTTGCCATGTTAATCCTCCTCACGTGTTCTCTTACACGGTATAGATAACCGGATTGAGCAGACAATAAACATCTTTCGATTGGAAAAAGACACCATTTTACTAGGAAGTGATGTATACTACAGTTAATTTTCAAGTAGGAGGCGGTTCAGTATGAAACAGACCAAGACAGCATACAAGTCGCAAAGCAGGAGAGTCATAGCAATCAGCTAAAGGGGAGCTTTTATTGAAGCAAGCATTATTGATTATCGATACACAGCAGGCACTAATGGAAGGAGGAGCAGGAGAGAGACCTGTTTATCGCAAAGAGAACCTGATTGAAAAAATCAACCTAGTCATCGGCAAAGCGCAAACGGCAGACGCAGCCATTCTTTTCGTCCGGGATACAGATGTTGCCGAAGGGAAGGGTGCTGGATTCCAGATTCATCCGGATATTCAAGCACCGCCGAAAGCGCCCATCTTTGACAAGCGGGCAACAAATGCATTCTACGGAACAGGATTATTGGAGTTTGTAAAAGATGAAGGATTTACCCATCTTGTTATCATGGGCTGTGAAACCCAGCATTGTATCGACACGGCAGTTCGTACTGCAACTGTACAAGGCATGGATGTAACACTCGTAGCAGATGGTCACTCAACAGCCGGTTCTGATGTTCTGACAGCGGAGCAAATCATCCAGCATCACAATCAGATTCTGCACGGTCACTATAATGTCGACCATTTCTCTGTCGTCCGGCAGGCTGAGGAAGATCTGTTCGTGCCGACACATGATACGTATCGGTAAGGCCATATACGAATAAAAGAACGAGGCTATGCCTCGTTTCTTTTATTCTAGCTATAGGCTTGTCGGAAGAATGAGTTCTGTCCATAGCTTCATTAGATTAACTCCAAGTCAGAGAATGATATGGCAAGTGCACGGAAAAGAAAACCATTTTAAACAGCATTTTATCTACGTTCACAAAACTGTAAAAGGAATATTGCGAATTTGTGAAAACGTTCACAAAAGTGAGCGTAATCTGATCTTTTCGCTTATACTACAAGTGTAGAAGGAAAAGCGCTAATCCATCTCAATCTTATATGTGAAATGTTTAACAAACTATTTTCATGGATGGAGTGTGGAAGAAAATGATCATACAATGGATTCGAAATAGTAAAGCAGCAGCGGCACTTTGGGCAGTAATTAGGATTTATCTAGGTTATAGCTGGTTAACAGGCGGACTTGGCAAACTGACCGGCGGTGGTTTTGATGCAAGTGGCTTCCTGCAAAGCGCAGTCGCACAAGCCGGCGGAGATCATCCAGCAGTGCAAGGCTGGTGGGCGGTCTTCCTGGAACAGGTCGCATTGCCAAACGCAGGGTTGTTCAGCTTCCTCGTCATGTGGGGAGAAATACTTGTCGGAATCGCACTTATTCTCGGAGTCTTTACCAACTTCGCAGCTCTAATGGGAATTACAATGAACTTCGCCTTCCTGTTCAGCGGCACCGTCAGCACAAACGCACAAATGGTCTTGCTTACTATCTTCCTGCTAGTCGCAGGAGCTAATGCCGGACGATACGGGCTGGATCGCTGGGTAATGCCATACCTAAGAAATCACTACCCAAAACAAGCACCGAAAACGCCGACGAAGCCGATTGCTTCTTAAATAAATATAGAACCTACTGCGATAGGCAGTAGGTTTTTTCTATGGCATCTAAGCTTTCAGAGAATCCAGTACACCATTCATTGGAGTACGTATTAAGCCATGAACAGTCTTGCATTGAGGTGATGGCTGTTAAGCTGTTCAGGATTTAAATGAACAATCTTGAAGCTGCTTGAGATATGACTGTTATTCGTCATACGAAGATAGAGCTTGATTAATAGCTGTGTACGCTTGTCCGAACGATGCCGATGAAGAGATGTCACCCGCGTACTCCAGCTGGTTTTTGGCATTTTGTGCGTTTGTTAAAGAACGAATCGCATCT
This sequence comes from Virgibacillus sp. 7505, assembly GCF_002272135.1. GTDB lineage: Bacteria > Bacillota > Bacilli > Bacillales > Amphibacillaceae > Terribacillus. Next base: position 39,268 of record NZ_NPBF01000025.1, read on the forward strand.
TGCAGCATAGTCCCTTTATCACCATATTGTTCTATAGCTGTTTCCAGCAATGCAATACTGCTAGTTAAATCATTTAAATCAGGATAGTCAAACGTTCTTTCTAAGTTGTCTTTTACTTGCTGCAGTATTTCTTTCATTCTGGACACTCCTTTATGATTAATCGAGGTTATTCTGCGCATAAATGCAAGGGTTATCCGAAGATAAAGAAATCCTGATCATTATCTGTCAGAGTCATAAACGAGTTATCTTGCCGTGTGATGTATTGCCAAGACTCCCATTCTTGTATATTCTGGAAGTGGAGGTGATACCTGATGGCAACTGAGAGGAATGCTCATGCGTCAGAATTTGTAACAGCTCATGCAAAGCCTATTAGGAAAGGCGATACTTTGTGTGAGGAGTCTGTTTACTAATCGCCATTGTATCCTTTTCTGTCCGGGCTTTGCACTTATCTAAGCAATGAAAAAGATAAGGGAGCGAACAGAAAATGGATAAACGAAAAACTACAGAACAAGCATTCATCCGGAATGACCAATATAACTTCATCGCGCGGCAGGTGTCTCATATTATCAATGCCTATGCTACGGTAAATCATAGAGATACACTCGACGGGGTGAAACTCCACGCCTTCTCAAAAGTAGAAGAGATGCTGCCGGATATGACAAAAGCGCAGCAAGTACTTCTTAACCGTCTCCTCGAATTGGAAGATGATCAAGCAGCAGAAGCATTTCTATCCGAGCTGAAGCAATATGTCATTCCATTTCGGAAGGTATCGAAGAAAACGGTGGAGAAGCTGTTTCCGAAAGCGAAAAAGCTCCAGATGCCTGATCTGGATGCGCTGGATCATCAAAGAGTGTCGTATATCGGATGGTTCGACACGCGAGCACATAAGCAGCACTTGATCGTAGAATATCAAGGCAAGCTCAAAGGCATTTCCGGTGTCTTTAATGAAAGCAGCACACAGGGCATCTGTGCATTATGTAACAGCCTGGATGATGTTGCCTTGTTCGTCACAAGGGTCAAGAGCGGGAAAGAGACCTATGTGAATAGAGGAAACTATATATGCAAGGACAGTCAAGCATGTAATGAAAAGCTGACGGATCTAAGGAAAGTAGATGCTTTTCTAGACAATCTGTTTCAGTAGGGGAGAGAGCAGACTTATCAGTCTGCTCTTTTTTTGTTTGTATTCATTTCTACCTGTGAAAAGATGAAGTGTGTCACAGTCACAGCATAGGAAGCAATGGAATCAATGAATTCCTCGACCTGCGCAAAACTCTCGAAACGCATTTTCAGCATAAAGCAGGCATTGCCCGCAATCCGATAACAGAAATCCACATTATCCAATGCTGCGATATGTGCTTTAAATCCACTATAATTCCCGTTCTTCATTGTTGCTTCCAGGATGCATTGAACCGGCTGACCTAGCTTTTCATGGTCGATTTCCAGTGTATATCTTTTGATCACCCCGTAGGACTCCAATTGTTGCACACGTTCTCTTACAGAAGGAGAAGATAAATTAATCCGTCGTCCGAGTTCGCTCATGGATAGTCTGCTATTTGCCGTTAATTCCGTTAGAATTTTTCTATCTGTTTCATCTATTTTCATTTTTAAAAGATATCCTCCCTGAATTCGTTAAAAAGAATAAGTTGCAGTCGAACAACGCCTTAAAATCTATATGTAAATGGGCGGCCAGAATACTTATATTAAATATATCGAAGGAGGAGGAGTCATGGCAAGAATCACAAAGTCGAACTTCGGAAGAACAAGCTTCACAAAATTATTAGGACATAACTTGGAAATCATGACCGCCTGGTCAGAACTAGCCGATATCTTAGAGAATGATAGGAAGCTATCCAAATATTTAAAAGAACAAGTAAGGCGTACATTAGCTCAAAACAATGGATGTGCTTACTGCAAAGCGAAAGGAAAACCAGATTTGGACTTGTTTGATGAGAAAACATCTGTAGCCGTAGGATTTGCGACAGTATTTCAAAGCCATCATAAGGGGGAAGTACCGGATTCATCCTTCGCAATACTGAAGGAACATTTTACAGAAGCAGAAATCAGTGAACTATGTGCTTTTATCTGCTTTACCACTGCGCAGCAGTATTTTGGGGCGATGATGAAGCTCGAAGCGGAGGAGTAAAACGACGACTATATCGAAGGTCTGTCCTATCCTTTTATTGCCAACTGGATTCTTCTTGTATATTCTGGAAGTATCGAATTTAGTAGTCATCATTTACTCACGATCTTTCTAAGGAGGAAATTATGATACATATAACGCAAGCAAGTCCAGACCATGTAGCAGGTATAGCTAAAGTGTGCAGTGATGGCTACTGGGCAACATACAAAAAAACACATTCGGAAAAATACATCCAGGGAATTATTGAAGAGTTTTATAATCACGACAGAATCTTAAAAGAAGTATCAGAATCGAGCTGGGATTGGGGCGGATACATCGTTGCGCTCGAAGATGGGGAAGTGCTGGGAGCTATCGGAGGTGGAATGATCGGGGAAGGTGTTGGAGAGGTGTTCGTGCTTTACCTTGATCCTGATCGACGCAATGAGGGAATAGGAACGAAATTGCTAGATGCCCTCACTAAACAGCAAAAGGAGCAGTTTAACGCCACGGAGCAGTGGGTATCTGTAGCAAAGGGCAATCAGAAGGGCATACCTTTTTATGAAGCAAGAGGGTTTGTCGTCCAGCATGAGCGACCTGGTTATCATGATATAGATGGAGAAAGCCTTGAGATATTATCGGAAAATATAGCATATCCTGAATCTGTGGAGTGGCAAGCTTACATACGATACAGGGATGAGGGAACGAAAAAACCAGCCTTGATTGGCTGGTTTTCCTCATTTCTTGTTGTTCATTTTCTTGATTTTGAAGTAAAGGCTGAAATAACGGAACGACGTGTAAAAATCAAATGCAGCGAACACTGCAAGTAAGATGCTGAAAATCGTCCAGTCTTTCGCTGCCTGTACGTCATGAATGGCCCAATAGACGAAGAAGACACCTATTACAAGGTAGAGTATCGCGGCGGGCAATGGCGAGCGTATCATAAATTCTTATCCTCCAAAGATGATCATTTGCATATTTTCTAGCTGTTTCTGCATTCTTTCCATTTCTTCCATTCTTTCCGGGGTGAGATAGAGCTGGATGATGACAACCATCAGGTTCATTAAGCTGTGTGTGATGATGGGTACGATGATTCGTTTTGTCTGTACATATAGAGCTGCAAAAACGACACCCATGACAAAGTATTGCAATAGGTGCAAGAAATCTCCATGTACGGCACCGAATACGAGTGCGGAGATAAGTACTGCTACGAAAAAGTTTGTTCGCTTATAAATTTCGCCGAATAGTATCTTACGGAAAATGATTTCCTCCAATACAGGTGCGAAAACGACGACAATCAGTACGAACGCTGGAACTTCCCGGACTGCATCCAGGATGTTGGACGTATTTTCTGAGCCTTGTGTGATTCCAAAAGCATACGTCTCGATCAAGCCTGCAATCACCTGTCCGGCATAAGCGCCAAAGAAACCGATAATGATCCAGACAATCGTCATTCCGGGACCAGTAGCGTTTCGCATCGCCGGAGTACGCATGTCCTTTCGCAGCAAAATGCAGACGATAACGACAGCGAGAAGGAAGCTGATTACACTCCACCAATATGAAACAGTTGCCAGATCCAATCCTCGATCATCCATCCAAGGAACGAAAGGCAAAAGCAGTATGGAGGAGAGCTGCATCACAATATATGTCAATATGACGAACCAATAACGTGCTGGCAATATAACGACTCCTTCCGCCTTACTTATGTAGTTGGCATCTTACGTATTTTAACATAAGAAGCAGGGAAGTATGTAGCGGTGCGCATTGTAATTGCCCTGTTAATTCCTCCAAACCTTGGCAGGAGAAAAGCGTAATTCGTCGAACAACTATCAGAGTGTCATGCTTGCAATCCGTTTTCGTTTTGATTATTATAATAACTGTGTTAGCACTCCACTAACCCGAGTGCTAAAAATCAAATTATCGATTATATAAGGAGGGTTTCTCACATGTTGAAGCCACTAGGCGATCGTGTCGTAATTGAACTTGTAGAGCAGGAGGAGAAAACAGCATTTGGTATCGTGCTTCCTGAATCTGCAAAGGAAAAACCGCAAGAAGGTAAAGTTGTTGCCGTCGGTAGCGGTCGTGTAACCGATAATGGAGAAAGAGTTGCGCTGGAAGTTGCAGAAGGCGATTTGATTATCTTCTCTAAATACTCTGGTACAGAATTGAAATACGAAGGCAAAGACTACTTAATTCTTCGCGAAAGCGACATCCTTGCAGTACTAGGATAATCCGAAGAACAGATTTATATAACATAGAAGATATATTAGGAGGTTTTTATTAATGGCTAAAGACATTAAGTTCTCTGAAGACGCTCGTCGTTCCATGCTTCGCGGTGTGGACACACTTGCAGATGCAGTTAAAGTAACACTCGGACCAAAAGGCCGCAACGTCGTATTGGATAAGAAATTCGGTTCTCCGCTAATCACGAATGATGGTGTGACAATCGCAAAAGAAATCGAACTGGAAGATGCATTCGAAAACATGGGTGCACAGCTTGTATCTGAAGTTGCTTCCAAAACAAACGAAATCGCTGGTGACGGTACAACTACAGCGACTGTCCTTGCACAAGCAATGATCCGCGAAGGACTTAAAAACGTTGCTTCTGGTGCGAACCCAGTAGGCGTACGCCGCGGTATCGAAAAAGCTGTTGACGTTGCGATCAAGCAGCTTAAAGAAATCTCCAAACCAATCGAAGGCAAAGAGTCCATCGCACAAGTAGCGGCAATCTCTGCAGCTGACGAAGAAGTTGGTAAACTAATCGCAGAAGCAATGGAGCGCGTTGGCAACGACGGCGTTATCACAATCGAAGAATCCCGCGGCTTCAACACAGAGCTTGAAGTTGTAGAAGGTATGCAATTCGATCGCGGCTATGCTTCCCCGTACATGGTTTCTGACCAAGATAAAATGGAAGCAGTTCTTGAAGATCCATACATCTTGATTACAGATAAGAAAATCTCCAGCATCCAGGAAGTACTTCCTGTGCTTGAGCAAGTTGTACAGCAAGGCAAGCCACTATTGATGATCGCGGAAGACGTAGAAGGCGAAGCACTTGCAACACTTGTTGTGAACAAACTACGCGGTACATTCAACGCTGTTGCTGTTAAAGCTCCTGGCTTCGGTGACCGTCGTAAAGCAATGCTGGAAGATATCGCGACACTAACTGGTGGTGAAGTGATCACAGAAGACCTAGGTCTTGATCTGAAAAACACGCAAATCACACAGCTTGGCCGCGCTTCTAAAGTTGTTGTCACAAAAGAAAACACAACTATCGTTGAAGGTAACGGCAACCCAGAAAACATTTCTTCCCGCGTCGCACAAATCCGTGCACAAGTAGAAGAAACTACTTCTGAATTCGACAAAGAAAAACTTCAAGAGCGCCTAGCGAAGCTTTCTGGCGGTGTTGCAGTAATCAAAGTCGGTGCTGCTACTGAAACAGAATTGAAAGAACGCAAACTACGCATCGAAGACGCCCTTAACTCTACTCGCGCAGCAGTAGAAGAAGGTATCGTAGCTGGTGGTGGTACAGCTCTAGTCAACATCTACAACAACGTTGCAGGTCTTGAACTAACTGGCGACGAAGCAACTGGTGCGAAAATCGTCCTTCGTGCAATCGAAGAACCAGTTCGCCAAATCGCACACAACGCAGGCCTTGAAGGATCCGTCATCATCGAACGTCTTAAAAAAGAAGACGTCGGCATCGGCTTCAACGCAGCAACAGGTGAATGGGTAAACATGCTTGAAACAGGTATCGTTGACCCAACTAAAGTAACACGCTCCGCACTTCAAAACGCAGCATCCGTAGCAGCTATGTTCCTAACTACTGAAGCAGTAGTAGCTGACAAGCCAGAAGAAAACGCTGGCGGCGGCATGCCTGATATGGGCGGTATGGGTGGCATGGGCGGTATGATGTAAGGCCGTCCTTACCCCCCTTTGCTACACTTTGAAGCCTAAAATAAATTTTAAATGGATTATTTAAATAATCCATTTAAATCTAAGAAGCCTCTCAATTGTCAATGGACTTTTGGGAGGCTTTTTCTTTTCTATCTCCATTGCTGCTGTAACATAAGCATTATCATTTCTTTTTTAAGCTCACTTCCAACAAACAAGGGAGAGACAAACATGACACTCAAAATTGGAATGATTGGAACAGGTTGGTTTAGCCGCAAGCATGCGGATATTCTATCAAAGATGGATGGGGTTCAGGTTCAGGCTATTTGCGGAACAAGCAAAGAGAAAGCAGCAGATATGGCGTCTGATTATGAGGGTGCAAATGGGTATGTTCAGTGTATGGAAATGCTGGACGTAGAGGAGCTTGATGCGGTTTATATCGTTACGCCGCCAATGGTTCGGGGAGAGATTGAATTAGAGCTTCTTGAGCGCGGTATTCCTTTCCTCATCGAAAAGCCGCTGGGGACAGAGGACAAGATCCCAGCCAAGGTGTTAGAGCGTATGAATGAAAGTTCTTTGATTACGTCTGTTGGGTATCATTTTCGATACAGTGATTCGGTTCAATATCTAAAAGAAAACGTAAATGGCCAAGCGCTTGGTATGGTATTAGGTAAATGGATGGGCGAGATGCCCATGGTGGGCTGGTGGAGAGATTAAGAGAAGTCTGGCGGTCAATTTATCGAACAAACAACGCATATTGTGGATTTACTAAGATACGTCTGCGGTGAGGTTGAAGAAGTTTACGCGATGTATGGCAATCAAGTACAGCATAACAAGCACGATAATGTTACGGTGCCGGACATTGGTACAGTATGTTTACGGCTGCAAAATGGCGTGGTAGCTAACCTGTCGAATACGTGTATCCTTCCCGGTGGCATGGGAGATGTTGGGCTCAAGCTTTATACAGATAAAGGTATGCTAGATTGGCAGGGAGATAAACTAGAAATAGATCAAGAAGGCATAAAGACAATGTATAAGGATACGGACAATCCATATATTCGGGAAAATGAGGCATTTATTCATGCCGTTCGTACTGGTGACACTTCGCAAATCCGCTCTGATTATCGTGATGCATATCTAACGCATGAGGTGACGTATGCTGCTTTGGAGTCTGCGAGAAGTGGTAAACCTGTTAAGCTTAAAAAATAAAGGTAATAAAAGAAGGAGCGCTGATTTGAATCAGCGCTCCTTTCTTAAGTTGCTCGGCATCCGTTACAGAATTTAACCAAGAATTCTCACTACATATTTAAATAACACACATTATTTGATAAAAACACGCCTTTAGTCATGGTATGATAGTAGGGGAACAAAGGTTGATAAACATGTACTAGAAAGCTGTTTTTTTATAGGGGATAAGGGGAGAGTTAACATTGGAATCATTCTTAGTCATTTTAACGTTACTAGCTTTAGCCGGTATGGTATTCTTTTTTGTCTTAGCCTTAGGAAAAGGAAAAGGGAACAGGCGTAAGAACTTTGCGAAATCAGGTGGCTGTCTGATTGCACTTATAGTCGTATCGATTATTGGGGGATCAATAATTGAAGAGACGCCTGCTTCTGAAGATGTTAAAGCAAAAGCTTCCTCAGCGGCTGAAGAAACGGCTGTAAAGGAAGAAGAAGCAGAGGAAGAAGCACAGAAAGAACAAGAAGCTAACGAAGCAGAAGAACAAGCACAGAAAGAACAAGAAGCTAAGAAAGCAGAAGAACAAGCGCAGAAAGAGCAAGAAGCCAAGGAAGCAGAGGAACAAGCGCAGAAAGAGAAAGAAGAACAGGAAGCTAAGGAAGCAGAGCAACGAGCACAGAAAGAGAAAGAAGAACAGGAAGCTAAAGAAGCCAGCGTAACTGTTTCTCAAGAGCAGGCGGTAAATAGCGCTGAAAGCTATGTGAATTATACTGCATTCTCTAAGTCGGGATTGATTGAACAATTAGAGTTTGAGGGATTCAGCACAGAAGATGCAACATACGGTGTAGAAAATATCACGGTTGATTGGCAAGAGCAAGCGGTTAAGTCAGCTCAAGACTATATTAGTTATACTGCATTCTCTAAATCAGGTTTGATTGAACAATTAGAATTTGAAGGTTTCAGCACAGAAGATGCAACATACGGTGCAGAAAACATCACAGTTGATTGGCAAGAACAAGCAGCTAAGGCTGCTCAAAACTACCTTGATTATACTTCTTTTTCCAGACAGGGTTTAATTGATCAATTGATTTTTGAAGGATTCAGCACAGAGCACGCGACATACGGTGCCGATCAGGTTGGTTTGTAGTAGATATATTATTGGGGGAGTAGCTAATTGCTACTCCCTTTTTTTTACTACTTCGCTTATCCTATGAAAAAATGGCATAATAAGAAGAAATCATAAACATTAAGGATGACTAAATGAGACAGGTAGTAGAAGTAAAAGTAAAACCGAAGTCGGTTAAAGATATAAAGAATGGCTATCCGCTGCTCACAAAAGAAGCGATTGAAACTTCGGGAGTGACAGTAGATGAGGGTAGCATTTTGCGCTTAGTTGACTCCAACCGCAAATACATTGCTACAGCCTACTATGGTCTGCAAAATAAAGGGATAGGTTGGGTTTTAACTAGTAAGGAACAAGAGAAAATCGATACAAAGTTTTTTGTTAAGAAAATGAGTGAAGCTGTTGAAAAGCGGAAGAACTTATACGATACCGAAGATACAACTGCTTTCCGTGTATTTAATGGAGAAGGAGACGGTATCGGCGGGTTGATCATTGATTTCTATGACGGCTTTTATATGGTGAGTTGGTATAGTGAAGGTATTTATTCTTTCCGTGAAGATATATACCAAGCATTGAATGAAGTGGCAGAAGTTCGTGGTCTATATGAAAAGTTACGCTTTAACACCAATGGCCAATACGTGGAACAAGATGATTATGTCTCAGGTGAGAAGGGAGTATTTCCTTTAATCGTCTTGGAAAACGGAATGAAATATGCGGTTGATTTAAATGATGGCGCGATGACAGGGATATTCCTAGATCAACGTAATGTACGAAAAGCATTACGTGACCATTATTCAGAAGGGAAAACGGTTTTAAATACATTCTCTTATACGGGTGCGTTCTCTGTAGCAGCAGTTCTTGGTGGTGCAACAAAGACAACAAGTGTGGATGTAGCAAAACGGAGCCTGCCAAAGACGATTGAGCAATTTGCAGTCAACGAAATCGATTATGAAGCACAGGACATCAAGGTGATGGATGTCTTTGATTACTTCCGATATGCGGACCGGCATGATTTGAAATTTGATGTTGTCGTTTTAGATCCGCCAAGCTTTGCGCGGACAAAGAAAATAACATTCAGTACTGCAAAGGATTATCCTAAGCTGCTGAAAGATGCATTGAAAATTACAAACCAGGGTGGAATAATTATTGCTTCCACAAATAACGCAAGCTTCAATATGAAAAAGTTCAAATCATTTATCGATAAAGCATTTACGGAAACTAACACACGATACAGAATCCTAGAAGAACACCAATTGCCAGAAGATTTTACGGTACCGCACAACTATCCCGAATTTAACTATTTAAAAGTTGTAATTATAAAGGTACTGAATTAAGGATGTGTTCAGATGAAATACAGTAAAACAACTATGACAAAATTAATTAATCAACAGAGTGAGTTACATGAGGAGTTAAAAAGGCTGAAAGCTGAAATGGGCTTAGAGAAAAATTTAGCAATTAAAGCACTTTACCATTCATTTGTAGCTAATAGCGGTAAATATATGGAGAAATATAAAGAATTAGAACGTCCGAGATAATAGGATACAAAGCTATATATTCTAGGTTAGTAAGTTATTTCTGGAATTAAATAGACAGACAGGGGGAATTACAAATGAATCCAAGCACCATTAGAGAAAAAATTCGAAACGGTGAACACAATACCCATACTTCTGGCTTAGGTAGTGATTATGTTCAGGCCAATTTAGCAATTGTACCAAAGGAGCATGCTTTTGATTTTCTGCTGTTTGCTAACCGAAACCCGAAGTCTTGTCCGATTATTGATGTATTAGAACCAGGTGTGGTTGAGTCTGCTCTTGCTGCTGGTTCAGATATTCGAAGTGATATCCCGCTTTACTTTGTTTATGAGAACGGCAAACTAACAGAGAAGCGTCAGGATCTTAAAGATATCTGGCGGGAGGACTTTGTATCGTTCTTAATAGGCTGCAGCTTTACCTTTGAAAGTGCATTACTAAAGGAAGGCGTTCCTTTAAAACATATTGAGCAGAATAAAAATGTGGCGATGTACATAACAAATCGTCAAACAAAGCAAGCAGGTGAATTTAGTGGGCCTGTCGTAGTCTCCATGAGACCGATTAAAAATGAGCTAGTTCAAAAGGCAATTGATGTCACTGCACAGTTTCCGAACATGCATGGATCTCCAATTCATGTAGGAGATCCAAAAGAAATAGGTATTAACGATATCAGCAAGCCTGATTTTGGAGAATTTACGGAGTTCGGAGAAGGAGAGATACCTGTATTTTGGGAATGTGGCGTAACGCCTCAATCTGCAGCGATTCATTCAAAGATTCCATTAGTGATTACGCATGCGCCGGGGCATATGTTTATTACTGATGTTACTAATGATGAATTTTTACGTAATAACAAGTAACTCTTGAAATGTTGAAATTAAAGGAAACCCCGTGGTAAAAAAAAAAATCCCTCAGATTATCTGAGGGATTTTTTTAATACGTAAACCGATTAACAATCGTCTGTAACTCTTCGGCTAAATCCGAAAGGGAAACAGCCGCATTCGAGATGTCTTCCATAGAACTTAATTGCTCCTCTGTTGCTGAGGCAATAGCCTTTGAGCTGGAGGCTGTTTCTTTTGATCCTGTTTCAAGAGTTGAGAGGCTATGCTGCACTACTTCTACACCTGCAGTTAACTGCTGGGTGGCGGCTGCTACTTCTTGAATCTGAGCTGTTACTTGTCCTACAAGATTAAGTATTTGGTTAAACTTCTGCTGGCTTTCGTTAGCATAATTCATTCCTGAATTTACATTTTGCTGTACGTTCTGGATGTTGTTTACGGTCTCTTTTGAGTCTTTTTCTATTGTGGAAACTAAATGCTTAATGTGATTGGCGGATTGATTTGTTTCATCAGCCAGCTTTCGGACTTCATCTGCAACTACTGCAAAACCTTTTCCTTGTTCACCGGCTCGTGCAGCTTCAATGGCTGCATTTAATGCAAGGAGATTGGTTTGTTCCGAGATGTCTGTGATGAGAGAGGACATGTGACTTATTTCTGTTGTGCTTCTCACTAATGACTCTAATCCGCTCCCAGCTTCTTTAACAGAATGATGGATGACAGTCATTTGTTCTGACATCATATTTACGGAAGAGGCACCCAGCTCTGCTTTATCCTTCATAAAGGAGGCATTTTCAGAAATGCTGTTTGTGTTGTCAGCTACATTGGAAAGGCTCTCTAAAATCTCTGTTATGGATCCGGAGCTCTGTTCTGTCATGTTACTTTGATTTGTACTAGTTAAAGCAATTTCCTTCATTGATTGTGAGATTTGATCCGAGGTAGCTCTAGACTGTTCGGAGGTTGCCGATAATTCTTCTGATGCGGCCGCGACCTGTTGAGATGAACTGCTGATCTGCTTTACGATACCTGCTAGTGAGTGAACAAAAGCATTAAAGGATGAGGCAAGCTGACCAAATTCATCTTTATTTTTAACTGCGACTTTTTGAGTCAGGTCCGCATCACCCTGTGCGATATCCTCAAGCTGTCTATTTAGACTTCTTAGAGGTACCAAGATGGATCTCAACAGAAGCAAGCTTAAAAGGATTCCTAAAATAATGGAGATTATTGTCACTGTACTAATGAACCATCCACTTACAGTTCCATATCTATGAATATCTGCTTCTAAATCATTCACATCATTATTCAATCGATCGACTAACTCATTTACGGATGGATCTAGTAATTCCTTCCGTAATGTTCTTTCTTCTCCTAAATGAAGTGATTCTGCTTGTTCGGGATTGGAGGCAAATTGAGATACTACCTCCTGATTCATACTCCAAAACTCTGAGAAGTTATTCCGAATATCATTTACGTTCGTCAAATAATCCTTATTGTGGATGAGTGATTCCAATTGATCTAAAGTTGAGAAGATATCTTCGGATTTCTCTTCCATTCCGTCAGCGAAATCCTTTTCGCCAGTGATGATAAAACCTCTTTCATCATTCGATAGGCCAGCTAACCTATATTGGACGTGCTTGATTTTGTTTTGAAACTCCATTTTATCCTTTAAGATATCATTCTTCTCTGTAATGGAAGAATTGATGAAAATGGATGAAACTCCAATTAGTGATAAGGAAAATATTAAAATTGAAATTATACCAAGAAGTTTTGTTTTGATTTTCACGATTTAAATTCCTTTCTAATAAAAAAAGCTCTACATATTAATTAGCTACTCAAAACTATTAAGGCTCCCAAACCAAGATATTCCTTTCTGATTAAATTAATATGCACGATATATATATCGACCAACCTAGGCAATTTTAAAGGCTCTTATAACAAGAGAGCTAGGTGTTTCAGTTCAATTAAAAAGCTACAGATTAATCTGTAGCTCACTAAAATTGTTAAATAACTGCCTCTTTCATGTCGATTAGCGTCAATAATGATCGTTCTCATTAACAGCCTGTTTACAATGAATTGACCTCTTCTTAACAGTCCTCTGGTATCTTACTTATGTACCTTAATTTCTTAAAGGGAGAGGTTTCAATGCTGAAAAAATGGATGGTAGCATTGGGAATGGTTTCAGTTCTTACGTTGGCGGCATGTAATGATGGTGACGATGAAGATCCAGCTGATGATGAGCAAATGGAGGAACAAGAGCAAGAACAGGAACAAGACCATGAGCAAGATACTGATGATAGAGAAGAAGATAGAGATCAATCTGAATAATATATAGTGGCTGAAAGGCGTTCCTTCGTGGTACGCCTTTTTTAAATTCAGTACTACATGACACCCATTTAAAATTAAAGTGGTGCACTATAAAAACATTCTTATATTAGTAAAAGTAATGAGTGGTAGGAATAAGACATATAGGCAGTTACTAAGTGTACAGCTTTACAAGAGGCAAAGCTCATTTTTTTCCGTTTTGAAAAAAGCTAATCGAGTAGTACCCAGTCAATTGAGATTGAGAAACAAAGGTGAGATTTTTTGGTTAACAATTATATTTGGAATGTTGATTAAATGTTTGTATGAGGACTCTCTTATTCTTTTGAACTAGCTGGATGCTATATCGTGAACATCTTTAAACATTTAACAATTTCTATTTAAATTGTCTGTAGTTGACCGATATAAGGGAGGCAGGTTGTTTTAATGTATAGTATATAAGACCTTTCGAAATCATCCTTAAGTGGTGGTTGATGAATTAATATACCTATAATTAGGGGGATTAGTTATAAATTAGACAAGAAAATATGAGTAATTTATAATGCGAAAGGGAACGTGAAGTTGTGGTGAGGTGTATTTAGAACTATAAACCAAAATTATTAGGCAAACTTATCGAAAGATAGGGACGCAAAGCTACGAGTCTAATATCCGTATGGATGATGATAGTCGGGTTGCCAAGTATGAAATTATATCATTGGCTATCCTTGTCTATATTAGGATAGCTTTTTTCACACTTAAGCGGTAATTATACTTTTATCAGGCCTATAGAAAAAGGAGCGAACGAAATGATAGTAGTAGATAAAAAGAAGTATAAGATGGCGATTGATGCAAATTCCAAAGAAGTACATGTCCAGGTGCATGGATTAATGAGGGAGGAAGATGCAGAAGGATATATGGTCGATTTGCAGGAAACGATCAATAAAGTATCTAGAAAAGATTATACTTTTGTTGTCGATGGAACTCATCAAACACCTGTACCTTCGAAGGTTGTACCGCAGTTGGAACAAACAATGCAATTCTATTCTACTTTAGGTTTTAAAGATACAATTGTAATAAAACCTTCTTCTAAAATTGCTCAAGTGCAAATTAGGAATGCCCTTGAAAGAATTGAATTCACGGGAAGGTTTATGGATAAAGTAAATCATTCTATGTAACATCCGGTTCGCCAAATTTGCAGTTAAAAGGGAGATTAAAACATGCAAGCAACACAGGAATTGTATACATATGAAATTTTAACAAAGAATCAAACAGAAATGATTCAAAAAGCTGCCGAATGTCTTGCCCGTACATTTATTGGTGTAGATGTTGCAGGGAAATGGGTTCAGGAACCGATGGTTGGACAATTAAGTATAGAGTATAAAGATTTCTATGCTTTTACCAAGGATTATTTGGATTCAACTGTAGATCAAGGATATTGTGCGGTCGCTCTAGACACTGATAATCATGTTGTAGGTGTACTTGCCGGTGATACCAATGCACCCGAAATTATCGGAGAGGATGTATTCGAAGGTTCTTTCTATGATATGAATGTTATTCTCCACGTACTGGAAGACGTAGATAAACGCTTTATCGAAGACTATAAAAGACGTAGCGGAAAAGATATCTCCAATGGGGAAATGTTGCACCTATTTATGTTGGGCGTGATAGCTGAACATGAGCGTCATGAAGTAATTAAGCAATTAGGAAATAGATTGATTACAAAAGCAGCGAAGCAGGGGCTGAAGGCAGTTGTGGGCGAAGCGACAAACCCTAAATCGATTCGTGTGATGGAAAAATATCACAACATGAAAAAATACCAAGATATCGAAGGTAATCATATTGTTCATATGTATAAAGACAATAGCAAACTGCAAGCCATTCCTGCGAATGTAGCTGATGGAACATACATTATTATAAGAGAACTATAAAATATAATTCTGATTGAAACAGAAAGTAGGAGTTTAATTTATCATGGAATTTTACTTGATAGGAATAATAGTCATTCTATTGATAGTTTTAGGTTATTTTGTTTACCAATATGTTGCACTGAAACGTCGTGCACAATTTAACACTTCAGGCAGTAGCGATGAAATTATTTTGAATCGCACTGGGAATGAGCAGCAGCTTGAGAACTTCAGCCATATAGAAAAGGAACTGCTATCGTTATCAAAAGATGTGAATGAAAAAGGCGTAAATCTTGCGGAAACAGGTGAATATGCTTCTGAACAAGCTGATATTGTCAGAGCAGCAATTGACGAGGTAGGCAGAGGATTAGAGAAACAATTAGTAGCCACAGAAGAAAGTGCTGCCTCCATGGAAGAAATGACACAAGCGATAGAAAATTTATCAGTTAGATCTAATCAGATTTCAGAACAATCCATTACTACGCTAGAATTAACGCAGCAAGGAAATGAGAAACTAAAAGATTCCTTGGTAAAGATGGATCAATTTAATCAAACAGTAAATACAACCTCTAATGCAATAAACAAACTTGGAGAAAAATCTTATGAAATCAGCAGTATTGTTAAAGTGATTACAGAGATCTCTGAACAAATTAATCTGCTGGCGCTGAATGCAGCGATAGAAGCTGCTCGAGCAGGCGAAAATGGTAAAGGATTTGCTGTTGTTGCAGATGAGGTAAGAAAATTAGCGGAACAAACTCGCCAATCTACTTCAGAAGTATCACATATCGTGAAAAATATACAAGAAGAAACAGCTATAGTGGTTAAGTCAATGAACCAGGGGACCGAAGAATTTAAAGATACGAATGCAGACATTTTAGAGGTTGGAAATATGTTCGAAAAGATACTATCCACTACAAAAATTATTGCTGAAAACAACGAGAACTCTTCTGCAAACGCAGAAGAATTATCTACTGCTTCACAACAGATCATGACAACAATCGTTGAGATTGCATCTATCTCACGAGAATCGGTGGAGATGTTTGAGGAACTAATTGAGATTAATGATGAGGAACTTCATACGATACAAAACCTTGTTGAGAAAGCAAGAAATCTTATAAACCACAAAAACGTAGTAGGCGAACTACTAAAAGAGAATGATGATGTTAAAGCCAAGGAAGTAAAAGCGAGTTAAAATGCCAGAATAAAAGGTCAAGGTAGCAGATTGACAATAGTCGCCTTACCGAATGAAAATATAAGGCTTCTCCATAATTTATCTAATATGGGATGATCCCCTTTTAGTAAACAGATTAAAGAGAGCATTCTGATCTGTTTATAAAGGAGGGGATCTTTTTCTTATGAGAAAATTACTTGCGCTTGTCTTAATTTGTTCTTATAGCTAACATTCCCCCTTTCTACCTAAAACATAAACTTGCAATCAGTAATTTCTATAATTATTTAGACATTAGGAGGTAAAATAATGAAGGAAATTCAAAAATTATATCCTAGTATGGACGGGAATGACTTTCAAAGAGAGGAATTATTGTCCTTCTTTAAGTCGATTTTAACAAAAATAGATGAATTAAAAGATCCTAACAAATTAACGCTAGGAGAAATGCCTGAGTATACAGAGGATTACTATAATCGCGTTATTCAAAAGGCGTCTGTTCCGAATACAGGAGTGTCGATGGAGGAAGTGGTTCAGGAGCTTCTAAAATTAGTAGAAGGGCACAGGTTCGTCAATCGAAACTATGTAGCCAATGCAGCTCCCCTTCCAAATATTGCTAGTATCCTTGGTAATCTGGTGATGGTTCTAGTTAATGGTAATAATCTATGGGATGTGGAGGGACCAGCAGCAGCAAAAGCAGAAGTCGAAGTAGCTGCAATGCTATCCAAACTTATCGGATATGATGAAAGCATCAGCGCAGGATATACAACATGGGGAGGACAAGGGGCTGTCTTTAACTCCTTGCGTCTTGCCATTGCCCGTTACGAGCCGTTTTCTAATCAAAAGGGTGTACCGCAAAATCTCTATTGTTTCTGTTCAGAGCTATCGCACTACAGTCTGCTTAAATCTGTAGAAGCAACTGGGATTGGCATAGAAAACATGATTCGAGTGAAAGTTAATGCTGATCATTCAATCAATCTAGAAGATTTAAAAGAAAAAATGGAGCATATTATTGCAAAAGGCGGTGTTCCGCTTTATGTACTTGCCACAATGGGAACTACTGATACATTTGGGGTTGATGACATTAAGGGGATTAAGCATATAGCAGTAGAAATGGAATGCACCTATGGCATAGATCCAATTTATATCCATGCAGACTCTGCTATGGGGGGAATGTATACTTTCTTTAATAATTACAGCTTTGAAAGCAATACTTTACAATTTACAGACAACGTTATTGAGGTATTGAAATCCTATCAACAGAAATTTAAAAATATAAAGCTTGCAGATAGTATGGTCTTTGATTTCCATAAGCTTGGACAAACGCCATATATCACAAGTTTATTTTTAATCAAAAACAAAGAGTATCTTAAGAATGTTGATTTAGATGCAGTAGAAACGCCGTATGTTGGGAATCGCGGTTATGGTAGTTATCATACAGGCTACACGCTCGAATGCTCGCGAATGGGAAGTGCTTTAGCGATTTATGCATCTTTACTAGCATTTGGAATCGAAGGCTATCAAAAGCTTTTAGCCAATTATATTCTTGTTAATATTACATTTAGAGAGACACTAAAAAGGGAATTTCCGAATGTGGCAATCACGAATGAGGTTTCTCCTATTACAACATTCCGTTTTTATCCCGAGAAGAATAAATGGAATGGTGAATTGAATGGACTGCTAACTATAGAAGAACTGACGGAAATTAATCAATTTAATGACGGGTTTGCAGAGATGATTGGAGCCGAACGAGATACCGTCTACTTTGGATTTACAAAAAAGCAGCGTCTCGTGGAAGCTGCAAACTCAAACAATCGAATATCCGTATATGCGCATAAATTTTTTGCAATCTCGCCATACACGACAATAGAAGAAGTCGACCGTTATGTTGGATTCTTAAAAGAACACTTAGACTTATTTATGAAGACAGCAGTAGTACAAGTATAATTGTAAGATTCTGTTCCACTCTCTAAGTTTATAGGAGAGTGGATCTTTATATTAGCATGTACTATGAAGTAGCTGACAAGTCAGAAGAAACAGCTGGCAGCAGTCCTTACCTTACATGATGTAATATCTTTTCTCAAAAAAACATCAAACCTTGATACACTAGCGTTTGATGTTTTTTTATCGAAATATGTTATAGGTGTATTTAAGCTATTAAATTCCATCTTCCTTATCCCAAACAAAGCTTCTACTATTAATCGCATCTCAGACGGTACAACATCTTCAAACAGCTCTAATAAATTCTGTATTATATAATTTGGTTCTATTTTTTAAAAACATGCAGACAGAGATACCAGTCTAGACAAGGTAGGTATGTTATAGCTTTTGCCCATCAAGATATCCGTTTCTAACCGGTCGCTAATGATTAAGCATTTTTCCTTTGAAACATTTAAGTGTTCCTGGATTTTTTAAATGTAATAAGCTGATGGTTTACCGATCACATCATCAACTGTATTATAGACTCTTGCACAAAACAATGACCCAATAAGGAGTAGTCTGAGCAGGGATGCTTTTCGTAGTGGGTCCATAAACAACAATTAAATCGCGGTTACCTAGGTTACCAGTAAAAGCTTGCCCGTTCGTTAATAGCAGCGGCGTAAATTGGGATACATTCAACTTCAATTGCCCATCACTGCTCAACAGCTGATTATCGAAGAAGCTGACCTTTACATTCTGATTCTGGTTTTCCTTCACCATAACAAGCGCTGGAAACTGGGGAGGATAAATAAGAATCGCAGGTGCATCTCCGTCATAATAGCCAGTCACGCGATCGCCTACGGATACCATTGCATGATCCACGAAGTAGGTAGTAGGTGATACAACAAAATTCACGATTGATCCTGATTCATTTTCTACGGTGAAGAATTTATAACAGCCATCCGCTCGGCCATTTCCCTGGAAATCACTGATCATCGTTACAGTTCCATGAAAAGAATGAAAATTGGTCATATACACACCTCCATTGGTACAATATGTGGAGTAAGGTCTAAAAGAGTGTGTGAATGCCTACAGAAAAGAATTCATCTTTTTCTTTCTGTGTGTGATTAGCTGCAAAGGGAGAACTGAATGAGTTGTTAAAACAGCTGATTCGTTTAAGCATTTAAATATTGTATACGCAAAGAAGAAGGGCAGAAAAGTTCTACACTTCTTCTTTATTCTATGCAAGCTCTCCGTGTAAAGGTATCAGGCATAATCAGCTATATGGCTTATTAGCGTCTCTAAGTCTCAAAATTCCTCTAGAACAACCTTTCCAACCGTACGTCCTGATTCTAGGATTGTATGTGCTTTGCGGAGATTGACAGCGTTTATAGGGGCTATTTTTTCTGATACAGTTGTCTGGATTATTCCGGAATCCACAAGACGAGCTAGTTCATTTAACAAATGATGCTGTTCGACCATATCTTTTGTTTGATAGCTTGAACGAGTGAACATAAATTCCCATACAAATGTTGCACTCTTATTTTTCAACAGAGTTAAGTTTAGATTTTCGTCGGTTTCAACAATAGAACAGATCTTTCCTTGAGGTGCAATTGCTTCCGCCATATTGTTCCAATGTTTTTCTGTACTGTTCAAACAAAGTATAAAATCGACTTCCTTTATCCCGTTATGCAACAGTTGGGGACTGAATGCTTCATAGTGATTAATGACGTAATCTCCACCCAGCTTCTTGACCCAGTCAACTGATTCCTGTCGAGAAGCTGTTGCAATGATAGATAGGCCGGCGTGTTTGGCCAATTGTATTGCTATAGAACCGACTCCGCCTGCTGCACCTATAATCAATATATTCTTTCCTTCATTCTTTGAAGGATCAGAGTCGATGCCTAAGCGATCAAATAATGCTTCCCATGCTGTTATTGCGGTTAATGGTAATGCAGCGGCATTAGCAAAGTCTAGACTGTCTGGTTTGTGACCAACAATTCTTTCATCTACGAGATGATACTCACTATTGGCTCCTGGACGAGTTATGCTGCCAGCATAGAAGACTTCATCTCCTGGTTTAAACATAGAACAATCCTGCCCGACTTGTTCCACTATGCCTGCTGCATCCCAGCCAAGCACTTTAAGCTGATTTTCTGTGGTATCTTTCGGTGAGCGGACCTTTGTGTCGACTGGATTTACAGAGATTGCTTTTACTTTTACTAATAAATCTTTTCCAGTCGGGATGGGTTTGTCAATCTCAGCATCTATTAAGCTTTCCGGGTCATCTATCGGTAAGTATTTGAAAAGTCCCACTGCTTTCATTTTATCTTGATTCATTTTATCTTCACTCCTGACTGTTTTATTCCTGCCTAGTCAGTATAGTAGATCGAATTTGTAAGTGTAAGTACGCACATTTATGTGAGATAGTATAAATTTTTATACTATTGGAGATAAAAAAACTGCCAGATATTCGGACAGTTTACAGAGCTAGACCGTTTTCTTATACGTTTCTCCCCAATTCTTCATTAAAGAAATAATAGGAATCAATGTCTTTCCGAAATCAGTTAAAGAGTATTCGACTTTTGGTGGTACTTGTTTGTATACTTCCCGGTGAATTACACCATCTTCCTCCAATTCCCTTAGTTGAAGTGTCAGCATGCGCTGGGTGACACCTGGACAAATTCTTCGAAATTCATTAAACCGCTTTGGCCCCTCCATTAAATGATACAGCACTATGCCTTTCCATTTTCCGCCTATCACATCAAGTGTATATTCTACCGGGCAAGCCTCATCATTTGGACAATGACCATAGCCGCTCTTACGGTCCCTCATATCGATATTCCCCCATATAATATGTATTTGTTTTCCATGCTTTTAATCATTCTACTAAATTTATAAGGAAAATATCAGTAATATACATCTTTAGCTTTGTGGAAAACAAAACATAAACCAAAGGAATTAGGTGAAAAGTAAAAATCAGTTAAATATCTAAGTATACAAACAAAAAAGAAGATCACTCGGTGATCTTCTTTTTTGTGCTTATTTATCTAAGATGATAGAAAAACCGCCACCACCCGGATCGTTTTTATTACTTGCGGTAGAGCCATGGTCAGCGTATCCTGTTAATCCACTTACAATAATCGTGATAGCCAGAATCAAAGTAAAAGTTACTTTTTTCATATAAAGCCCTCCTTTTTATTGTAGAGCAAGAGCATAGTACCGATTTGCAAGTTCATAGTTCTTCTTGGATAAATAGTAGTCTGCTAACTCTTTTGCATAATGTCTTACATTGTAATTATCGTTGATTCTTTGGAAGTAGTCTATCCCTTCTTGCCATACGCTTTCAAAATTTAATCTATCTTCATATTTCTTATGAAGCATGGCAAATTCCCAATTCATTTTCATGTTGTCTTCTTCCATGCTAGCTTGGAATCCTTCTTTATATGCTTTTATAGCCTTAGATCGTTGATTCGTCTTCCAATAGCAATCTGCTAACAAAAATAAGACTTTTAACTTTGTGCGCTGTTGTTTATTTTTATAGGCTTCCTCCAAATATCGAATTGCTGCAGCTGGTAAGTTTCGTCTTGCATAAAGGCCGCCTAAATTGTGATGAATGTAGGAAATCAATGCTTGTTCTTCTGTTTTTCTAGCATGTGTTAGGGCGTTATGAAGATATTCTTCTGCTAAATCAAAATTAGAGAGCTCTATAAAATTTAACCCCTGCAGCATTTCTGAACGAGCAAGTAAAAAATGAAACGGTTGATGCGGTTTAAATAATTGAATGGCTTTTTCTGTATGTACAACTGATAGGGCAATGATCTCTAGGAAGAAATAAGCCATGGCCTTCCGAAAATGAAACTCGCCAACGTCTACAGGGTCACGCAGCTTATGCAGATATTTTTCGGCTTTTTCAAAACAATCCAATGCTTCTTGATAATGTTCTTCTTCATAAAAAATCATAGCTTCTGCTAAATGAAGGTGATAGCGGTGGGTATCTGAGAAGTATTCATAGAGATTTTTGGCTTGTTCTATTGAGGCAATACTATTCATCAGGTCATTCTGAATGATGTAATGTCGGCTTTCCAGCAGGAAGTACGAAAGCCTCGAATCGTGCTTGTATTCATCGATGTGATTTTGCAGTTCTTTATGGATACTAGCTGCAGCTTCTTTTTTATCCAGTCGAATGCTGACAGACCAGTTTTCCAAGCGAGCTGCAATGTCGATAAGTTCAGTACTGTTTCGACTCATAGTGCAGGGCTCCTTAAATTAATATAATTCCATTTTACCAACTATTGTCGCTTTGTGTGTTGGGAATTATTTATACTATTAAGGCATCTTTATGTGAAATAATATCAGTAGATTTCCTGAGATAGGACATAGGCTTCTATATAAGGTTTAACTAATAAAGATAGGAATGCAGAAGGGGAGAAATCAAAGTATATTGAGGGAATAGGGAGATATAGCTGCAAAATCAAGGAAAGGCAAGAAAAGTGCCTCATTGAATTTAGCACGCATATCTCCTTTTTTTATTTTCTATTTCTAAGAATTAGCCTTTTTTCTTTAACATCCGCAATTATCAGCTACATTATCTTGGACCGCTGTTGTGACGGGAAAGTTCATTTCCTTCCAGGCAGCAATTCCTCCGGTTAATTCTTTCACATTATACCCTTTCTCAAGTAGCAATTTTGCTGCTTTGGCCGCTGTATTACACCATACATCCCAGCAAAAAAGTATGATTTCTTTATCTTTTGGTATTTCATTTATACGTTTTACTATTTCTTGTTCAGGGATTACAGCAGCACCCTGAATCATTACATTCCTTACATGTTCTGGGCCATTCCGTACATCGATTAGAAAGTATTTTTCCGGATTGGCTTGATTTGATCTCATGTAATCCATTGGGCTTATTGTAGCTTCCAGACGTGCATTGAAATATTCTAGTGCATTCATTTATATACTCTCCTTTTATAATGACTTCCAAATTTTAATGAGATAATCTTTCAATAATTGTCTTTCCTGCTGGTTTAAAGGGTTTAAAACTTCTGATTCTATATCAGTCAGGAATTCCCAGCGAGAAGTTAAAACCTCGTTGCCTTTTTCCGTAATGAGAAGACTATAGGATCTTCTATCATTCGGATTTCTTGTCCTTTCCACGAATCCCAACCCTTCCAAGTGATCGATATGACTAACCATTGTTGTACGATCGATTTGGAGATTTTCTGAAATATCTTTTTGCGCGGTATAAGGGTTTTCCAGCACATATAAAAGAACACCATATTGTCTGGCATTAATGTGGAAGGGGACAAGACCTTCTGCAAATTTATTTTCCATTTGCTGCAAAACCTTCCCAAGTAAGAAGCCATAAGATTGATTCCATTTATTCATTGTTACTCACCTCGGATGATTAATCAGTTAATTATATAATCAGTTTAACTGATTAATTTATAAAAAGCAATTGTTAAAGAAAATGTGTATTCTACATTGCACGAGATCGATGGAAACATTGTGAAAAGTATCAAGAAATATAGAAAGCAATATTTTACCCTTATTTCAGTTTTATTTACCATTGCCACTCAATGTGTAAGCGCTTTAACATTGACTAAGGCAATGATTGAAAAAGTGAATCTTTTCATTATCCAGGAGGCTGTCAGATGAAAAAAATTACGTTTATCGGAGCGGGGAGTACAATTTTCACAAAGAACGTATTAGGTGATTGCATGTTGTCTCCTGCACTGCAAGGATTCGAATTTGCTTTATTCGATATCAACGAGGAGCGGTTGGAGGAGTCAGAGCTGTTGTTAAATGCATTGAAGTTTTCATTGCAGGCAGATGTCACCATCAAGGCATATACAAATCGAAAAGAAGCGCTAAAGCAAGCGAGTTACGTTATTAACGCGATACAAGTGGGCGGTTATAAGCCGAGTACTGTAATCGACTTTGAGATTCCGAAGAAGTATGGGCTCCGGCAGACAATCGCCGATACGGTTGGGATAGGGGGTATATTCCGGTCGCTGCGGACAATTCCGGTAATGCTTGATATCGCCAAGGATATCGAGGAAGTCTGTCCAGATGCTTGGTTATTAAATTACACGAATCCAATGGCAGCTCTTACAGGTGCGGTTTCTCGTTTTACGAATGTGAAAATGGTCGGGCTGTGTCATAGTGTGCAGGTGTGCACGAGGGATCTGCTGAGGGATCTTAATATTCCGCATGATAATATTGAGGAGCGAATCGCCGGTATTAACCATATGGCTTGGCTGCTTGAGATCAAATCGAATGGCAAGGACTTGTACCCTGAGATCAAAAAGCGTGCTAAAGCAAAACAAACAGAAAAGCATCATGATATGGTTCGCTATGAGTTAATGGACAAATTCGGCTATTACGTAACGGAATCCTCTGAGCACAATGCGGAGTACCATCCGTATTTTATCAAAGATAAGTATCCGGAATTGATTGATCGGCTGAATATTCCGCTCGATGAGTACCCGCGTCGTTGTGAGGCACAAATTGACAATTGGCAGAAAACCAAAAGCGAGCTGATGAACAATCAAGGTTTAACCCATAAGCGTTCTCGAGAATATGGGTCGCGGATCATTGAAGCCATGGAAACAAATGAACCGTTTGTATTTGGCGGGAATGTCGTGAATACGGGGGGACTGATCAGCAACTTACCTGTAAAAGCGGTTGTAGAAGTGCCTTGTATAGCGAACCGAAATGGAATTACACCAGCCTATATGGGCGAATTGCCGGAACAGCTGGCGGCTTTAAATCGCACAAATATCAATACACAGCTCGTAACGATTGAAGCTGCAATGACAAAATCAAAAGAAAAAATCTATCAGGCAGCGCTGCTTGATCCGCACACCGCTGCTGAGCTTTCTATGGAGGATATTATCAGTATGTGTGATGATTTAATTGAGGCACATGGTGAGATGCTGCCAGCGTACCATTCTGAAAGTGAAACGGTCAGCCTTAGAAATTAAAGGCTGTTAGTTTCTGAATATAAATGTAAGCGCTTTAAAAATGGTGGTCTATCAAAAATAGAAATGTGAGGGATATCATGAATAAGAAAATGACATTACTTCTAGTTTCTTTATCAGCGGCTTTTGTACTGTCGGCGTGCGGAAACGGTGCAAGTGGGGATGGACAAACGAAATTAACGCTCATGTCAACAGCAACGAATAAGGCAGACCAAGAAATTTTTAAGGAAGTCGTGTCTGAATTTGAAGAGGAAAATCCGGATATCGATATTGAAGATACGTATCCAACCGATGGGTATGAAGAGATGGCACGCGTCAAGATGGCAGCAAACGATATGCCAGACCTATTTGATACACATGGCTGGTCAACTACTCGTTATGCCGAATATACCGAGGATCTAAGTGATATGGAATGGACAGGGAATTTGGATGAAGCAATGGCTGATATTTTAACAGATGAGACTGGAAAGCTGAATGCTTATCCGATAAACCAAGCACTTGATGGACTGACCTATAACAAAAATCTGTTGGATGAGTATGGGATCGAGCCGCCAGAAACGTTTGATGAGTTTATGACAGCACTCGAAACAGTGAAAGAAAAGAGTAACGGAGAGGTTGTGCCTTTCTGGCTGGGCGGTTCAGATAAAAGCCAATTTGGTCAGTACTTCGATCAGTTCGCAACTCCGCTGTTGATCACATCGCCTTCCAACAGCCATGGTGATGCTTTGCTGGATGGATCCTTTGATTGGTCAAATTACACGTATCTGCCGGAGAAGCTGAAAGAGATGAATGATAAAGGATTGCTGAATAAGGATGCAGTTACGGCACAAATAACACAGGTTGCGGAGCTGCTAGCTCAGAACAAAGTGGCCTTTATTATGATGAGTGGCTCGATAGGACGTGAGGTATCCGAGCTTAATCCAGATGTGCAGCTGGGCACGATGCCGGTTCCAGCGATACATGAAGACGATAAACCGAGCTGGATTGGCGGCGAACGATTTACTTTAGCTATTTCTAAGGACTCCGAGCATAAGGAAGAAGCCAAGAAATTCATCGATTATATTGCACAGCCGGAAGTAGCGAAAAAGTTTGCGGAAGGAACGTCACTGCCTGATGCGTTAACGAATGTTGATGCCGAGAATTATTTTGCCGATTTCTACAGCCAGTATGAAGGTACACGGATTGAGCCTTATTTTGACCGTGCTTACTTGCCAAGCGGCATGTGGGATCCAATGGGAGCAACAGGTCAGGAGCTTATCTCAGGAGCAATGGCGCCGGAACAAGTATCAAAGAAAATGAGCGAAGAATATAGTCGCTTAGTGAAATAACAAACTGAGGGAGCGGATGCTCCCTTTGTTTACTAAAAGGAGATGAAGAGAATGGATCAGCCTTTATCATCGACTGCACAAGCGAAAAAAGCGAAAAAACGCAGAAAAGAATCCTCTCTTTGGTGGATGTACCTGCCAAGTGTCTTGCTCGTCCTGCTGTTTATTGTGTATCCCTTTTTAGATGGCATCCGAATATCCTTAACGAACTGGAATGGATTTTCACAAGTCTATGATTATATTGGGCTTGAGCAATACAAGCGAATGTTTGCAGATCCGGACACATGGCTTGTTGTAAAGAACACCCTGCTGTACGGAATTGGGAGTACATTACTGCAAAATATTATCGGGCTGGGCTATGCATTATTGCTTAATCAGCAACTGAAGGTACGGACCTTAACGCGCACGATCATTTACTTACCTGTTATTATCAGCCCGCTTGTCATGGGTTACATCTGGTACTTCTTCTTTGCCTATCAAGGAGGAGCGCTGAACGATATTTATAACTGGCTTGGTTTGGATCCAGTCAATGCGCTAGGGAACCCAGAGGTGAACCCATACATTATCGTTTTCGTTAATACATTTCAGTTTGTGGGTGTTGCGATGATCATCTATTTGGCTGGTTTGCAGAGTATTTCCAAGGAATATTATGAAGCGGCGAATATAGATGGTGCGTCAAGCTGGTCTAAATTCAAAAATATCACGCTGCCATTGCTGGCACCTGCGATTACCATCAATGTGGTTATCAACATTATTGGTGGATTGAAATTATTCGATGTAATTGTCTCGCTGACAAATGGCGGACCGGGAAATGCCTCTCAATCGATGTCGACATTTATGTATTCCCTTTATTTTGCGCGGCAGGATGCCGGTTATGCAGCAACGCAAGGGGTATTAATGGCACTGATTATCCTAGTGCTTAGTTTGGGAGCACTTCTCTACTTAAAACGAAAAGAGGTGGAAGCATAATGAATCAAGTATCCAAAAGAGCCAAATGGTTTTTAACAGCTGTGGCTTTAGTGATAACTTTGCTCCACTTAATTCCTTACTACATTTTATTAACTACCTCTTTTAAACGAGCCGGCGATTTTTCATCAAAATGGCTGTTCCCGGATTACTTTAGCTTCGAAAACTTTACAAATGCTTGGGAACAGGCGAATTTGTCTAATGCGTTAATGAATACCTTTGTCATTACTTTCTTTGCGGCAGCAATGCTCATATTGTTCGGTTCCTTGGCAGCCTATGCACTGGCAAGGCGTCAAACAAAGCTGAATAAGTATGTGTATATGCTGTTTGTTGCAGTGATGGTCATCCCGCCGCTGACGGCTCTTGTACCGTTGTATCAGCTCGTCGTAGACGTTGGTCTTATGAATACACGCCTGGTTGCAGTACTCAATAACGTAGCCGCATTTTTGCCATTAACCATCTTCCTGTACGCTGGTTTTATTCGTTCCACAGTACCGAAAGAATTGGAGGAAGCCGCGAAAATGGATGGTGCCAGCACGATTGGAATCTTCTTTCGCGTAGTGTTCCCGCTGCTGAAGCCAATTACGGCAACAGTATTAATCCTGTCCTGTGTATATATTTGGAACGACTATCAATTTGCTATCTTCTTCTTACAAGATTCCGATATGCATACATTGACTGTAGCCCTGTCAAGCTTCTTCGGGCAAAACACCAGCCAACTCGGCCTTGTCGGAGCAGCTGCACTGATTGCATCGCTACCAATGGTTTTCTTGTTTCTGTTCCTGCAGCGCTTCTTTATTGAAGGACTTGCAGCGGGAAGTGTCAAAGGGTAAGGAAAAGTCTTATCAAAAGCATAAGCAAGCAAAAGTAAAGCGGCTATTTTCCAGTCGCTTTGTTTGTGTTTATAGTTGGATCGGAGGAGGATTATGTCTGTTAATCGGCGTGAGGAAGGGTACGGTGTATATGGTTTTCACTTTTACGACGCACTCTTTAATGAGATGGCAAACATTTTACTGCTTGGAAAAGATAAAAAAGTGCCTGGCACTATCTATGATTGGTATGGCATGCAGCGAGAGGACGTAGGGACTTACGTATTCCAATATACATTATCAGGAACAGGACAAATTCAGATTGAAGGAACTAACTATACGTTGGGGCCAGGAGAAGCATTTATGGTGGAAATACCAAGTGATCATCGTTATTATCTGCCAAAGGACAGTGACGGATGGGAATTCATTTTTATTACGTTAGTAGGCAGCAAAGCAGCCGAATGCTGGAGATTTGCTAAAGCGCAAAGCGGATCTGTGTTAAAAATTTCCCCTGATTCAAAATTGATTCATCTGTTGTTCCGTATTTATCAGGATACGGCTGATCAGAAGATTACCGATGTCTATCATGCCTCGGCAAAAGCCTATGAGTTTATGATGGAAGTGTACCGGTTTATTAGAAACATCGAAAAATCACCAAACGATCTTTCTTTCCAAATAGCTAAAACACTCTCCTATATCCAAACGCAATATGCTGACCCTCTTACATTGAATGATATTGCAGCTGTTTCTGGCTACTCACGTTATTATTTTCTGAAGCAGTTTCAGAAGGAGCTGCATATGACTCCGATTCAGTATCTAACCAAGATTAGAGTGCAGAAAGCAGCCGATCTCCTGCTTGCGACAACTTATTCTGTTAACGAAATTGCTGTGAAAGTAGGCTACGCCAATGCTAATTATTTCAATAAGGTCTTCCGTAAAGCAGTGGGGATGTCTGCCGGTAAGTTCAGGAGGAGCAAGGATGCATCTAAGATTGATCATTTGATTATTGATTAGGTGCGGCTTAAAAGGCAATAACCCCTATTGAGTAAAATAGGGGTTATTGCAAATTACGTATTGGGGAAATAGGTATCTTTCATTCTTACTTCATATACCGATATTCCATCAAATCCTTAAGTATATTGATCTCCTGGCATAATTCCTCACCAACATTCGTCTCCAGAACCTTTTTCCGCTCCAGTTCTTTATCCACCAGTCGCTTAACGGATAATACATCTGTTCCGTCATGCAGCACTTCGTTCTTGGAGTTGAAATGCTTATGGGCGACGAGCTTCATGCCGTAGGAGTTATACAATAATGTGTATCCAGCGATGCCTGTCTTCGATTGATAGGCTTTGGAAAATCCGCCATCGATAACGATTATTTTCCCGTTCGCTTTGATCGGATTTTCTCCTTCAATCTCTTTTACAGGTGTATGACCATTAATGATGTGGCCATGCTCCGGATCTAAATCAAATTCTATCAGGATCTTTTCGCAGGTTTCCTCGTTTTCGCGCAGGTGGTAATAATGGTTTTTGATTTCTTTATGGGTCACTTTATCACTGATAAAATAACGCTCAAAGGTTGTCATCGCTCTTTTACCGAATAGGGAAGAGTATTCACCTGTCCATAAGTACCAGACCATATCTGTCGCCAAATCATCTGTTTCTTCTGGATGAGCAAATGAGTGACGAAGATATTGCTCGAATCTATCCAGCAGCTCGCGGCCTGCGTAGCTCTTACCATCAATCTCCATTTTCTCCATATTGCCATTTTCATCTACCGGTATGCATCCATGAATCAATAGGTTGCCGTTATATCGCAGATAAAGACTGCCTTTCCTCATAAGGAAGTTCATATGACGAGCCAGCTTTTCGGAATGCTGCACAGAGAATAGCAGCTTGTCGATCACTTGCTGTTCTTCCTCCAGCAGCATGTCAGGCTGCTTAGGATTGATTGTGGTGAAGCATGTATTTTCTAATGGGTAAGACTTGCCATTCAATGTAATCTCGTTTGTGTCAAAATCGATCTTCTCAAGCAGCAATCGTTCTTCCATATTGAAAAACTTTCTTCTTTTGATAATTGGGCTTTCCAGCTTGAATTGAATCATGGAAATGGCCTGATGCATTTTAGTTATTTGTATAATTTCTTCTTCAGATGTTTTCTTATCTGCTTGCGTTTTAGGACGGAAAGCAGGGTTATCGTCATAATATTTCTCTGCTAGATTCAATAGCGGACGCAGGTTGATGCCATACACATCTTCGATAATGTCCAAGTTGTCATAGCGCGCACAAATTCGAAGGATATTCGCCAGGCAAACCTTTGATCCGGCAAAGGCACCAATCCACAGGACATCGTGATTGCCCCATTGCACATCAACAGAATGATAATTGATGAGTTCTTCCATAATTTTATCCGGTTCAGGTCCGCGATCATAAATATCACCTACGACATGCAGATGATCCACTACCAGCTGATGCGTACTGTAGGCAAGCCCTGTTATAAGCTTATCAGCTTGTCCGAGCGAGATGACTTGCTCGAGAATCTCGTGATAATACTGCTCCTTATTTCCGGATTCCTCTGTTTTATATAGAAGTTCTTCAATAATATAAGCAAATTGATTAGGTAACGCCTTGCGCAATTTCGAACGCGTATATTTGGAAGAGGCATACGAGATAAGCTTGATCATCCGTTTGATCGTCTTTTTGTACCACTCGTTTAGATCTTCTTCCTGATTAAAGTCATTTTTAATGATTTGCAGTTTCTCTTCTGGATAATAAACCAAAGCAGCCAGCTCATCGATTTCTTTTTCAAAGATAACGCCGCTGAAGATATCCCTGATTTTTTCTTTTACTCTTCCAGAGCCGTTTCGCAGCACATGCTGGAAGGCTTGATATTCTCCATGTAAGTCACTGACAAAGTGCTCCGTACCCTTAGGGAGATTGAGAATTGCTTTTAGGTTGATGATTTCAGTGACTACTTTTTCTTCCGTGTCATATTTCTGAGCTAGTAAGTCTAAGTATTTGGTGTTCAAGATTATGTATCTCCTTTCAGAATTACTAACTTTTACATAATTTTACTTCTTCCATTATAAAATAAATTTGCAAGTATAGGTGGAATTTGTGCTATTGTATCGAATTTTAATAGTTACATAATTGATAGTATCTTATTTTTCCCTTTCTGAACAAGCTGTGAAACAGGATAAGATTTACAGTTATATTCTGAAATATAACTCGTTTGTTGATATGGTTGTTTTCATAGATAAAGAGGATCTGACAGAAATGTAAGCATGGGTATTGAACAGCAGGCAGTGTCGCAACTTAACAGGTAATCAGTTCGCGGAAAATCGTTGTCAGAATGCAAGCGAAGGAATAGATGGAAGAGGATGTCTTATTTATAAAACGATAAAATATATGGTGAAGAAACAAAGAGAAAGGAAGGCAATCCCTTAAGAGGAAATGACCTTTCTTTTTTTGTATGTAGATTGGAGTCTCCACCTATACTGGAAATTAGCAGAGGTCATACTGCTTGTGGTAAAATTATAAGGTTAAAAATTTTAGAATGAGGTATTTGTATGAGCAAAATCAGAAAGCGTAACCGAAGTAAGTTATTCATTTTGTTACGAGGACTGTTCGTCATCCTCGGAGGATTCATCGCAGCATACGGCTTGGAAACCGTCCTGATCCCAAACAACGTATCAGACGGAGGCGTCACTGGTATCAGTATCGTCATTTCTCAACTTGCCGGTTTGCCGCTAGGTGCACTAATCGCTATTATCAACCTTCCGTTTGTATGGTTGGGTTATAAACAGATAGGGAAAAGCTTCGCGATTTATTCCATTATCGGAATCGCGTCATTATCAATAGGTACGGTTCTCATGCATCATACTCCAGCAATTATCGAAGGAGACACTTTGCTCGTCACCGTTGTCGGAGGTATTATCCTAGGTTTAGGTATGGGTCTTGCATTGCGTAATGGCGGAGCAGTAGACGGCATTGATATGCTGGCAGTTCTTCTATCACGTAAACTACCATTTGGAACAAGTGATTTGATCTTATTCCTTAATATGTTTGTCTTCATCTTTGTTTCCACTGTATTTGGTCTGACGGGAGCCATTCTCTCAGCAATCGCCTACTTTATCGCATCCAAAGTCATCCACATTGTAGAAGAAGGTTTAAGCGGTTCGAAAACCTTCAAGATCATTACAACCGAGCCGAAGTTAATGGTGGAAACCATTCGTGACCGGCTTGGACGAAGCGCTACCTATAAGGAAGCTTACGGCGGATATACACATGAGAAATTCATGGAAATCACTTGTGTCATTAACCGTCTAGAGGAAAGTAAGCTGAAAGAAATCATCAATGATATTGATGATGGAGCTTTTGTTACGATTTATGATGTAGCGGAAGTAAAGGGTGGTACCTTTAGGAAGAGTGATATTCACTAAGGTTCTAGAATGTAATCAGTTTTTAAAGCGTCAAACAGTCTAGTTTGGCGCTTTTTATATGTATAGGTTAACTCCTTAAGTAGAGATGAAAGAAAAGCCTTTTACGATAATCCAAATTGTTGTTTTATTATCTTAACATTATCATGAATAGAGAAACTACCATCTACGTTTAATGTCTGAAGACCCATATCTTCTGCATCTCTTATAATCTTCAGAGCAAATCCATTATCCCTCTTCATCCAATTAGAAAAAGCTAAATCAGGATTTTCATACTGATCAAGTATCCCATGAATCCACTCTCTATTCTTATAATGCTTTATCTGAAATTCTGGTGTCGGAACCATCCAAATTGCATGGTTCAAGTCAGTAAGAAGTGGAGCTACCTTATGTGGCAGCAGTGCTGCTCCTTCCGCAATAATAGGTGTTGTTTTAGGTCGTGATAACAAGTCCTCCAGTATCAGACTATTCTGCTCCTCATACACACGAACTACATCTTCAATTTGCTCCTTAATAGATAAAGAACAAAACTGTGTAGACCAGACCTGATTCCATGTCAGGTCTTTTATTTTGTACATATTTGGGTGCTGATCAGGTGTACTGCGGCACATATGGTCATCATAGCAATCATCGCATTTATAATAGGTAAATCCATATTCAGCGGCCAGCTTTCGGGCAATGGTTGTTTTACCGGCACACGGAGAGCCGCCTATCCAATAGATATGTGAGAGTTCTTGTGCGAGATTAACCAACGGAATACCCACCTTTTCGATACTTTAATGAGGATTCATTATAGCTTAATTCGAGAAGTTGTATCTAATGGTTACACTTTGTCACTTCAGCTTAACACTTTGTAATCTCCTTTTATTTTCTGAATAATTATACAATTTGATTAGGTTAAATACACAACACAAAAGGAGCGATACAAATGGACTTCGGAATTTTCTTGCCAATAGCGAATAATGGGTGGATCATGTCGAATAACTCACCGCAGTATATGCCAACGTTTGAATTGAATAAGGATATTGCGCTGCGGGCGGAGAATATGGGGTTGGATTTTGTGTTGTCGATGGTGAAATATCGTGGGTATGGCGGAAAGACGGAGCATTGGGATTATGCGATGGAGTCTTTCAATTTGATGGCAGGGCTGGCAGCTGTCACAGACAGGATCGGGATTTACGCATCGGTGCAGCCGCTCACATATAATCCGGCAATGGCAGCTCGGATGGCGGCGACAATTGATGATATCAGTGACGGACGCTTCGGCTTGAATGTCGTGGCGGGCTGGAATAAGTATGAGTATTCCCAAATGGGATTATGGCCTGGTGATGAGTTTTATGGCGATCGCTATGAATACGCGGATGAGTGGCTGACGGTTGTGAAGCAGCTGTGGGATAAAGGGAGACTGACACATAAGGGCAAATATTTCGGGCTGGAGGATTGCATGTGTCAGCCGACACCTAAAACAAAGCCGAATCCGCCGATTGTTTGTGCAGGTATGTCAGATAAAGGCTTGGAATTCACGATTAAGCATGGTGATATCAATTTCGTTGCAGGTGACTTTGACCGCATTGCGGAGCTTAGTGCCAAGGGTAAAGAAATGGCGGCAAGTATGAACAAGTCGATCAAGACATATGCCGTGTATACAATCATTTCTGCTGAAACGGATGAAGAGGCGGAAGATATCTACTTGAACTTTATTGAAGGAACGGATAAAGGCGGGTTCGATGGACTGCAAAACGCGCGTGATAATGATAAAACAGGCTCGACAATGGAGCTTCTAGGGGAGATTTTCATCGTACCAACGCTTGTCGGATCACCGCAGACGATAGCTGCGCAGATTGAAAAAATCGAGAAGGAAACGATGATAGATGGCTTGCTGTTCACATTCCCTGACTTTGTGACAGATATGAATTTCTTCGAAAGTGACATCGTTCCATTGCTGGATGCGAAAGGACTTCGGAATACAGTCGTAAAAGAAATCATCGGGTAAGGAGGAAGATCTAGTGAAGGAAAGCATGGTGATTGCCGGGCTGCAGAATGGTGCGTATGCAGGAGATGTTGAAACGAATTTAGAAAGGATAGTGGCAGAATGCAGACGGGTTATTGCGGCAGATAAGCCGGATTTGCTTGTTTGTGCTGAGCTGATGACGGCCCCGTATTTTGCGGCAGTCACAACGCCGGATGAGACTTTCTTCGACTTTGCTGAGCCTATGGATGGACCTACAGTGACAGCTATGGTCGCTTTGGCTGAGGAGACAGGAACACATCTGATCGGAACAGTTTTCGAGAGAGCAGAGGAAGGTGAACACACGAATTATTACAATACAGCGTTTGTCTGTTCCCCAACAAGAGGACTGATCGGCAGCTATCGAAAAGTCCATGTGCCGAAAGTCGATGATGCGACGATGAAGACGGATGAGAAATATTATTTTGAACAGTACGGCGGCGGAGGAAATGCGTTCCCAACGTTCCCCCTGGACAATGGCTGGAAGATTGGCATCCTCATTTGCTTTGACCGGTCGTTCCCAGAAGCGTGGCGTTCCTTGCGTGTGCAGGATGTGGATGCGATCGTCGTGCCGACAGCGACTTACGGCTTCCGCAAGGATCTGTATGTGGCAGAGCTGCGAGTGAGGGCCTTGGAAAATAATCTGTTTGTCATGGGTGTGAATAAAGCAGGAGCAGAACAGCTGCAGGGCGAGGAGGTGCTCCGCCATCACTTCGGACAGTCTTGCATTCTCAATCCATTCGGGGACGTGATGGCAATAGCCGAAGATGGAGAGTGGCAGCATGTATCTGCAGAGATCAGTAAAGCTACACTTGTTGAATCGCGTAATCGTGTCGACTGGCTGGCCAACCGGAAACTGGAAGTCTATGAACGCTATCAAACGGAAGTAGTAAACTAACCAAATGGAGGGCGATAAGATGACGAAAGCAGTTGTGATTACAGGCAGTCCGAAGAAAACATCCCGATTGAATGGACCCGTGGAGTATGTGATTGCTGATTTGGAAAGCAAAGGCTGTGATGTATCACATGTTGTAGTTGCAGATTTGCCGGCGGAGGATCTGCTGTATGCCAACTTCACGAGTGATGCGATTATCCAGGCTACACAGCAGGTGAAGAATGCAGATGTCGTTGTAGTGGCAACGCAGGTGTATAAAGCTTCCTATACTGGTGTATTGAAATGCTTCCTGGATCTGATTCCGGAAAGAGGGTTGGCTGGCAAAAAGGTGCTGCCGCTAGCAATGGGCGGAACGACAGCGCATTTGCTGATGCTGGAATTTTCTCTGAAGCCGGTGCTATCTGTATTGGGTGCCAATGCAATTGAACAGGGCGTATTCATTCAGGATAAGCAAGTAGTCCGAGACGTGGACAACAGCTTTGAGATTGGGGAAGACTGCAAGCTAAGACTGGATCAAGCAGTCGAGGGGCTTTTGGAGGGTGTGACGATCGAACAGGTTGTATAATCCCTACACTAATATAAATAGAAAAGGTCGGAACGTATCATGATGCTGGCGACGATGTTTGCATTAGGACTGCTGTTGGGCTTTGCCGGCGGTGGTGGATCTGGATTTGTGCTGGCACTATTGATTAGTGTTTTCCAGATTCCGATTCATACCGCACTCGGCACGAGCACAACAGCCATGATTTTCACCGTTATTTCCGGATCGATCAGTCATTTTAAAGAAGGCAATATGCAGCTGAAAACTGGCGCAATGGTCGGAGCATTCGGTGGCGTAGGTGCTTATCTGGGTACAAAAGTAGCGGCTCAGCTGCCAGAGACTCCGCTAATTGTCATTTCAGCTCTTCTTTTATTCGTTTCTTCTATCCTGCTGTTTTTCCGTACCAGGCTCAGCGGCAGTATAAAGGTGGAGAAAGTGTTCAGCAAAAAGCAATATCTGCTGCTGGCGATAGGAGTCGGGGGCAGTACTGGGTTCTTGTCCGGATGCTTTGGCATCGGGTCGACACCCTTGATTCAGTTGGGATTGATGATCTTTTTCGGGCTAAGTATACAGCAGGCGGCAGCGACAAGCATGTTTGTACTGATCCCAATTTCATTTCTTGGATCATTCGGTTTTGCTCAAGCTGGGTTTGTCGATATCTCTTTGCTCGTACAAGTGGTCGCTGGTACGATGATAGGCTCGTTCATTGGAGCGAAATTCACTCGTCTTGCACCAGTGCAGGTGCTGCGGACAGTTATTATTTTGCTGCCGATCTTCGGCGGTATTCTATTGCTTACATAAAACAGGAGGGATGTATATGGCGGATAAACTGTCAGTCTATCAGCAAGCAGGTTATGGTCAGAAGCAAGTAGGGTTCGGAGAGAAGCCGGCACTTTTACTAGTCGATTTTCAGCATGCATTTACGAATAGTGAATATCCGACGGGAAAAAGTCCCCTTATTAAGCAGGCTGTGACTGAAACAGCGGAGCTCCTTGAGTTAGCCCGCAAGAAGGACATTCCAGTTATCTATACAGTCGTCGGCTACAGGGATGATAAGTGGGATACAGGAAATTGGAAAACAGATATCAGCTGGATTTCTATCGGGTCACATGCAGCCGAAGTAAGTCCGGAAGTAGAACCAGTTACAGGAGAGCCAATTGTGTTGAAAAAGTATCCATCGGCATTCTTCGGTACAGAGGTGCTGTCGCTGCTGACGACAAAGCAAGTGGATACCGTCATTGTCACAGGCTGCACGACAAGCGGTTGTGTACGGGCAACGATCATTGACGCGTTTTCCTATGGATTCAAAACGATTGTGCCGGAGGAGTGTGTCGGAGATCAAGCAAAGGAATCACATGATGCGAATTTGTTTGATGTGGATGCACGATATGCCGATGTGCTGCCGAAGCAGCAGGTAGTGGATTATTTGACGGCGTTGAAAGCTGCGCCAATAACAACATAAGTGAAAAAACACATCTCTATGAAAGAGATGTGTTTTTTTTATTTACTTACATACTAATAGGGTAAATATATGCGTTCTTCTGCATGCTGCCCAAATTTTCTACAGCTGTTTTCAGCTCCTGGACACGCAGCTCAAGCGAAAGAGCGAAGCGTTTTTCAGGATCAGTCAGTAAGCCAACCAATGCCTCTATTCGTTCCAGATGACCATACACAGTTTGTCTGGATACACCTAAATGGTTTGCAACTGTAGTAACAGATAAACCGTGATCCAGCAGCAGTCGCAACACTTCCAGCAGCTTGGCTGTATTACGATGTCCGAAAAGCGGGAGAAGCAGTTTTATTTCTGGAACGGATTCCCTACGTACAAGTGGCAGCAGCATGTGATACGGACTGTTATGGTCTAGAAGGCAGATAGTTTCGGGTGAATTGGAATGCTTGGCAAGCTCCAGTGCAATCTGTGCTTCCCGTATTTTATCAGCTGGATCTTCAGTCCAGGATGTTTCGGAGCTGATACCAGCCATAAGATCAGGTATAGCTTTGAGAAATTTTAATCGTTCTCCTATTTGGTTTGAGTCCGTGGAAAAAAATAGCACATGAGCTCGCTTCTTTCGGATAGAGTAAACAAGATTTTCTCCACAGTCAGCTTCCAGTTGATCCAGGGAGGAAGTTAAATGTCCAATTCCTTCTTTACTCTCCAGGACGCCTATGGATAGATAGGGATTTTCCTTACAATAAGCTGGTACTTTCAATGGATATAGAAAATCATCAAGCGCAAGTTGACTTTTGCTGCTTTTATGAGATTGAATGGGTTGGCGTATCCATGGTGAACCTGATAACGAAGTAGATTCATATGCATCAAGTGGGTGACGCATGAATTCCTGCGCCCATTTTCTAGTAACCTGTTCTATCTCCATTTGAGAGGACTCCAAGCGGGCCACATGCTCCAATATTTTTATGATAGAATCTTTCGAATGAAGAAAAACGGAAGGTATCTCTAATTGATCAGCGAGGGTGCAAATAAAGCCGCTGCCAATGATAGCATCAATGCCGGCTTGTTTGAGTGATGCAAGCAATGCGGCTGCATCATGCTTGGAGCTGTACGCAAAAAACAAATATTCCCCATCCAGATGCTGTACAACATCCTGATAACTCTGCAAATCCTCTCCATAATGAATCACAGCAATGAGCCTGCCAAATTGGCGGGCTTGCAAGGCAGCCTGCAGCACATCGTACCGTGTAATGGGAATCTGAAGGATAGGCAGCGCTGATTGATAAACACTTTTATCCAGCATCGTCCAATGTGCTCCGCCAGTAATGATCATCTGCGGCCGGATCGTATGCAGATGATCGTTCAAGTAATCCACAACATGACCAAAATGGACATCACGGATTGTCACATCCGGCAATTGCTCTGTATTATCCATAACCTGCTGTACAACATTTGTCAGCTTCGGATGACTGAGAATCAGGACTTTTGATGGCACTGCATACACTCCTTCACCTTTGTAGTAGCCGTCTTTAATTTCTAAAAAATATAGCATGTCGCGAAATGGGTTACAAAGCTTCTGTCATGTTAGTTAACAAGAAAATTTATAGGGATGTAAATAAATAGAAACTTTTGGTAATGAGATTCGTAGTACATCTTAGATCACGCTTTCCAAATCGGTAAAAAGGGAAGGTTAGCCTGAATGAAAGGAAAGGTGTACATATCACGGATTGCAAAGGAGGAATCACGATGGAGTTTTGGATTATGATCATTCTTTTCACAGCACTTATTATCGGCATTTCTTTATTCTTTAAAAATAAGAAGCCGCCACTTATGTACATCATTCCTTTTGCTTTTACGCTAATAAGTATTGTATTACTGATAGCTAGCTTTACAATTGGCGGTTTCAGTGGAATGGGAATGACAGTTAGCAGCATCGGCCTGTTAATTTCTTCGGCAGCTGCATTAATTGTTGTTAGTTTCTTTGGTTTTTTAGGGAGCGAATAAAAGTCTTGTGAAGGAATAAAGGAGTGGATTACATGGAAATAGATTTCTTTTGGATTGGACTGGGAATAGCAGTGCTTGGTTATTTCATCGGGGATGGATTGAAGAATTTTTAAAATCCCGGTTCTGGTTTTCAGTTTGAGGAATATCCCACCTTAATTAAAGAGAAAGATTTGCATACATATTTAAATTTGAGCAAAGCAGAAGTAGCGGACTTACTCAATAAGAATCCTAATGCGCCGAAAGTAGTATTGGACGGAACGACATATTATCCTTATAAGCCGTTTATGAAATGGATCACGTCGACAGAGATTTACCAATAAGCACAGAAGGGAGCACTCTGTAATGGGAATGATATTAAGAGCTATTGATGCGGATAACTGGCATGCTTGCGTGAAGCTGACAGTAAGTGAGGAACAGAAACAGAATGTAGCTGAAAATGCGGTGTCGCTTGCGCAGGCCGCTTATGAGAAGCAGTGGTATCCACATGGTATATATGCGGATGATATGCTAGTTGGTTTTCTGATGTTCGGAACGGATCAGGAAACGAAGCGCGTGGAACTGTGCCGTTTCATGCTTGACAAGCAGTATCAAGGAAAGGGCTATGGGACAGCTGCACTTGTGACGCTATTCGATCTAATTAAAATCAGATACGGGCCTATTTCTTTCTATACAAGCATTGTGCCAGATAATCTTGCTGCAAAGAAGATCTATGAAAACGCAGGATTCCGTATGACTGGGGAAATCTTGTGGGAAGAGCTGGTGATGGTGAAACAGTTGGTATGAATACTCTTACAGCGATAATATGTTGGTTTTAAACACAATTCTGTGTAGAGAATTGTGTTTTTTTGTATTGTCATGTGAATTTGAAACAATATCAACTGGGCTTTTGCATTAATTTAACATTTATACTGGACATCATTTAAAAATGGAGTTATGATGATTCCAACACCACTTGTAATACAAGTATACAAGTATATGAGTTTACAAGAGGATCACTTAGGAACAGGAGTGTGGCATATGCAGCAAACAAGTGTTGAACAGTTGAAACAGCATGCGATTGAATTACGCAAAACAGCAGTCACGATGGTGTATGAAGCACAATCTGGACACCCGGGAGGTTCCTTGTCGGCTGCGGATGTTATTTCTGCTTTATATTTCAGGGAGATGAATGTAGATCCGGCCAATCCGAAATGGGAAGATCGAGATCGATTCGTCTTATCAAAAGGGCATGTTGCCCCAATACAATATGCAGCTTTAGCGTTGCGAGGCTTTGTTCCAAATGAAAGCGTATACACTTTGCGCCAGTATGGTTCACCTTTCCAAGGTCATCCGGATATGAAAAAATGTCCCGGAATTGATATATCAACAGGGTCATTAGGCCAAGGCTTATCCTGCGCGGTCGGAATGGCAATTGCAGGGCAGCGTGATGAGAAAGACTATCGTGTATTTGCGATGGTAGGTGACGGAGAATGTCAGGAAGGACAGATTTGGGAAGCAATCCAAGCTGCAGTCAAATACAAGCTGGATAACTTGATCGTATTCGTGGATAACAACCGTCTGCAAATTGATGGTTTCTGTGAGGACGTTATGCCGCTACTCGATCTGGAAAAGAAATTCGATGCATTCGGTTTTGATACGACACGTATTGATGGACACAGCATGGAACAAATCGTAGAGACATTGGATACTTTTGCGAAGCGGAAGAACGGCAAGCCGAAGTGCATTGTCTGCGATACCGTTAAAGGAAAAGGCGTCTCTTATATGGAGGACCAAGCTGCATGGCATGGTACAGCACCGAACAAAGAAGAATTTGAGTTAGCGATCAAGGAACTAGAAGGAGGCTTGCCAGTATGAGTGTGACAAAAAAAGCCGTCGAGAAAAAAGCGACAAGAGCTGCATTTGGAGACGAAATTGTCCGTTTGGGTGAGTCAAATAAAGATATTTATGTCGTGGATATCGATATCGGGAAATCCTGTAAAACAGATAAATTCATTGAAAAATTCCCGATGCAGCATATCAATGTCGGGATCGCAGAACAGAATGGAGCGGGTATCGCAGCTGGGCTTGCGACAACAGGAAAGATTCCTTTCATCAGTACGTACGCGGTATTCGGATCTCTTCGCATGGCAGAGCAAATTCGTCAGGAAGTATGCTATCCGAACTTGAATGTGAAAATCGCTTGCTCCCACGGTGGTCTGACACCAGGTAATGATGGGGGAAGTCACCAGGCAATCGAGGACATGGGCGTCATGCGATCCTTCCCGAATATGACGGTCATCATGGGCGCGGATTATCATTCCACTCGCAAATTGATCGCCGAAGCAGCTGCCATGTATGGTCCGGTTTACCTTCGTTTCACACGGGATGCAGTACCATTGATTTATGACGAAAACGAGACGTTCGAAATCGGCAAAGCAAAACAGCTTCGTGACGGCGAAGATATTGCCATCATCGCAAATGGTGATACGGTGCGTCTAGCTATTGAAGCGGCTGAGCAGCTGGAGCAAAATGGTGTTTCCGTCAAGCTGCTTGATATGCATACCATCAAGCCACTTGATGTAGAAGCAGTCAAAGATTGCCTGGATATCGGAAGAATCATTACCGTCGAAGATCACAATATCTTGAATGGCCTTGGCAGTGCTGTAGCTGAAGTTATAGCTGAAGCAGGGAAGGGACAGCTGGCAAGAATCGGTGTGCAAGATAGATTCGGTGAATCTGCACCTTATGAGAAGCTGCTGGAAATCAACGGAATCACGGTAGAAAACATAGTAGCAACAGCAAACAAATTACTAACAAACTAATAGCATAGGAGTCTGGAGAACATGTTCAAATTGGATGATCGAGTCGCAATCGTAACAGGTAGTGGATCTGCAAAAGGAATCGGCCGGACTATCGCGCTGACATTGGCTGAGCAAGGTGCAAAAGTAGTTATTGCCGATATGAATAAGGAAGGCATTGAAGAGACTGTGGCTGTCATAACGGAAGCAGGCGGAACAGCTTTGGGAGTCGAAGTCAATGTGACAGATAAAGTATCTGTTGATGCAATGGTAGAAAAAACGCTGGATGCCTTCGGGCGTATCGATATTCTTGTTAACAATGCCGGTATCTCGCAAAAAGTCACAGTTGAAGAAATGACAATCGAGGACATCACGAAGGTCTTCAACGTCAATATGTTCGGTCTGTTCCTATGTACGCAAGCTGTATTAGCGCCGATGCGCGAGCAGAAATTCGGCCGCATCGTCAGTTTATCGTCTGTTTCCGCTAAGCGCGGCGGCGGTGTGTTCGGAGGAGCGCATTACTCCGCATCCAAAGCAGCTGTACTTGGATTCTCCAAAAACCTTGCACGGGAAGTGGGACTGGACGGCATCACCGTTAACTGTGTTGCTCCTGGATTAGTCAATACTGATATCTGGAAATCTCTGCCGCAGGAAGATGCTTTGCAAGTCATCTCTGGTATTCCGCTTGGCAGACCAGGGGAGACGAAGGAAATCGCTTCTGCAGTTGCATTTCTTGCATCAGAAGAATCCTCCTATATTACTGGGGAAGAAATCGATATCAATGGTGGCTCGCATATGGACTAATTAATTTAGGGCGGGCCACTGGCCCCTCCTGCATCTAAATGATTGGAGGAATAAACTTGGAGCAGCACATGCTTGAGAAATCCACTACCCGGAAAGTTACATTACGTCTGATACCGTTTCTGTTTCTCTGTTTCTTTATCTCGATCCTCGATCGAGTGAACATCAGTTTTGCAGCTTTACAGATGAATGAAGATCTTGGCTTCTCGAATGCCGTCTACGGCCTTGGAGCGGGTATATTCTTCTTAGGTTACTTCCTGCTGGAGGTACCAGGAAGTGCAATCATGACCAGGATTGGAGCGCGGCGCTGGATCAGTCGAATTATGATCTCATGGGCAATTATCGCGATCCTGATGGCATTTGTACAGGAACCATGGCAGTTTTATACTGCTAGATTCCTATTAGGGGTAGCAGAAGCAAGTTTC
Organism: Virgibacillus sp. 7505; assembly: GCF_002272135.1. Lineage (GTDB taxonomy): Bacteria > Bacillota > Bacilli > Bacillales > Amphibacillaceae > Terribacillus. Next base: position 82,652 of record NZ_NPBF01000025.1, read on the forward strand.
TATCCATGTATGGTGTATTATTTGAGTGGCTTCTTCCAATCGAAGCATCACGCGAAGGCGATCGCAGCCTTTATGCTGGCGATACCTGGAGCCAATGCGGTTGGGGCGCCATTATCTACATTCTTGATGCAGATTGAGTGGTTGAACCTTGCAGGCTGGCAATGGTTGTTTATTTTGGAAGCGGTTCCAGCTCTTATTCTGGGAATCATTTGCTTCTTCTATTTGGATGATCGTCTGGAAGATGTGAAATGGCTGAAGCCAGAAGAGAAGAACTGGCTGCTGGATGTGACGCAGAAGGAAAAAGAAGCGAAGCAGCAAGTAAAGCATTACACATTTGCGCAAGCATTGAAAGATCGAGATGTCCTTATTCTTTCTGCAGGCTACTTCTGCTGGATGTTCGGCTACTACGGCATCAATATGTTCCTCCCGACCGTGACAGAGTCTATGTCGGAGTCCTTGTCGATAAGCACGCAGGGGCTAGGGTGGCTTCTAGGTTTGATGTATGCTATCGCCATGGTGGCAATGATCTTAGTAGGAAACCATTCAGACAAAAAGAATGAAAGACGCTGGCATGTGGCTGCTTGTTTAACAACGAGTGCAATCGCTATGATTGCGAGCAGCTATGTGGCTGAATCGAATATCATACTATCGTTCGTACTGCTGACAATAGCGCTGTGCGGAGCCTTTGGAGCATATTCTCCGTTCTGGGCAATACCTCCATCCTTCCTAACAGAATCAGCAGCAGCCGGGGCGATTGCTTTGATCAACAGTATCGGGAATCTTGGCGGATTCTTCGGCCCTTATGCAGTTGGATATATCCGTGATACAACTGGTTCATTCACAATGAGTATGATTTTCCTCGGAATCAGCATGATTCTAAGCTCGCTAATCATAATATTCCTAGTGAAGCAGTCCGGAAAAGCAGTGTCCCGGATTGCTGAAAAGAAACTCGGTAAATCAAGCTAATAAAAGCATGACAAAAAAATCAATCGGAGGCGAAGAAAATGGAAGAAAAATTGAATTCGAAGCAAACGATTATTTGTCAGGATTGCGATGATGTGATTGATGTGACAGACAGCCCGGAAGGCGGACGTGTATTATACGGTGTATGTCTGGAATGCCGAGAGGATAAAGGAGCAGCGGAATAAAGAAAAAGGAGTCAGCAGCTGCTGACTCCTTTTATACTTTCCAATAGCGTTCATATAGGTTATCCATGTGAAGCTTCATTAAGGCCTCTGCTTTTTCCTCATCATGATCCTCAATTGCTTCGATTAAGTTCTTATGCTCATGGAAGTTCACGCCGCGGAAATCAGGTCTTGTTACTGTGCGATCGCGGATGAAGGTCCACATTTGCTGCTGCTTCATGGCGCTGCTGATAGTCGCCATGAATTGGATGTAGAGGTCATTATGGGATGCTTTTGCGATACCGTTATGCAACCGTTCATCCGTCTCCGGAGCGTATATGCCTTCATTCGTTTCCTTCTCCATTTGCTTGATTGTTTCGTTCAGCTCTTTCAAATCTTCATCCGTCGCGCGCAAGGCAGCGAATCGAACGATGAGCGGTTCAATGTTCATCCGAGCTTCCACGATGTCCTCTGGAGAAACATTGGATAAGAAAGCAGGGGAATAGATTTCATCTGCCGGCAAAGATTTTATGAAAACACCCTCGCCTTGTCTGGAATATGTGAATCCGTTCATTTCCAATGCACTCATTGCTTGGCGCACCGGAGCTCTGCTTACGCCGAATTGCTCACACAGCTCTCGTTCTGAAGGAAGCTTATCGCCAATCTTGAAAGCACCGGATTTCATCTGCTCAACAATTTGTTCATAAATCTGTATGTATAAGCGTTTGTTTGTTACTGGATTAAAGTTCATGATGACCCACCTCGTTATAGAAGTTCCTACTTAAATTATAATGCTTTGCGGGCGTTCCGGCAAAAGAGGAGTGAGCTACAGTGTGCAGGAAATCGCCTCATTTGAGATTAATGCAGAAAAGTTATTTAAGTCCTACATCATTTTGGAAAAATATGGACTATAGTAACGTATGTTCGGCCTTTGACCTCTGATATAATGGTAGGACAATAGCATAGGTGACTCAAGGGTGGTTTGCGCATTACTCTTTCCTTTAACGGAGGGTGGTGTAGCGGATGACGGTGGCTGAGGCGTTGAGGTTGATGATCGGATTTGGAACGTTGATTGTTGCGATCTTGTCGCAGAAGAACGAGAAAAAATAACCACCCTTGAGTTGGCAGCTCGAGAAGGGTGGTTATGTTACCTCTTTTTCGCGCAGATCCCCTAGGGAATCATGCTATTACTGGACAGACCGATTGGTGTTGGCAGCACCGGACGGTCTTTTTCTGTGCACAAATATTATAGTAACGCAATTGGAAGGGATTGTCATGTGACTATTGGAGTAAAAGCTGTTACTTCTCCATTTCTGTCATCAGTTCGTCAAGCTTGGCCAGGTCTGCTTCTGATGTGCTCCAGCCCTCAGCGTATATATTCGATACAGTGCCGCTGGTTACGCCAATGATCGCCTGCACATCTTCTTGTTCGTTCGTAACGAGTGCATACGTGATAGGAAGACCTTTATAAGGCTCTATTTCTTTCGTGATTTCAGCAGCTGCAATAGCTTGTATAAAAGGTGAGTCCATATTATCCAGGATGGTGCTAGAGTAGTCACTGGAAACAAGCTCTGTCAGCTGCTCTTCCGTTGCATCTTCCTTCAGAAGGTCGATAAAATGCTGTACAACGTCGTCGTTGGCCTCTGTATCAAAGGTAAAGTCCTCTGGCTTTGCTTCCTGAATGGATTCCTGCAAGTCGGTATCCGCAGCAACAGGCTCGGGCCCATTATCAAACATGGGCAGGGAGCGGACGCCGAAGAGAATAAGAACTGCTGCAAACATTACAAAGAATGGCCACTGGCTGTATTCCTGCGGTGGTGCAGGTCTGAATGGTGCCAGTGGTTTCTTATCCGTAGTATCTTCTGTTTCTTTATCTTCCATGCGAGCCTTAACCGCAGAGATATTCTCTGTCTGCCACATTTTCGCGAGCTGCTGTTCAAGCTCTTCCTGTGTCAAACTAGGATCATTATTTTCGGGTTGAGCAGCGGAAGCAATAGCTGCTCGCATTTCTTGGATAGCAGCTTTCTGATTTTTCTCTGTCTGCTCCTTCATGAGAGTCTCTTCTTTATCTGTGATGCCGCTCTTTTCCAGCATAGATCGTTTGATTCGATGTGTTATATAGAAAGAAGCAGCATAGGCACCAATCAAAATAAGCGAAGAAGGCCCTAAGAGTAAGTAAAGAACTGTGCTTTCTATAAAGAAAAGAAACAGCAGGATCCAGAAGATATTCACTTTTTCCTTGAAGGCTTTCCAAATCCATTTTCCAGGAAGGATGAGTGCAAAGTAATCCAAGTCATTCTTCGTCCGGACAACTATATTCCTTGTCGGGTGGATACGTGCGTATGCCTGTCGTACTTCTTCATTATCAGGTGCAAGCCGTATCGCTTCGTCCATCAGCATTTGCGCCTTTTTGTACTTTCTGTGATTGAAGGCTATCTCAGCAAACCGAAGCAGATGCTGGACATGCTCTGGATTGATGCTCAGGGCCAGCTGTTCATATTTTTCAGCTTCTTTTTTTCTGCCTAAGTGATACAGGAGCATGCTATAGTTGGCCAAATAGTCCTCTTGCTGCGGATCAAGCCGAATGGCTTCTTCATATGCTGCAAGGGATATTTCATGATCTTTATTCAGGTGGGCTTGCGCATACTGGTAATGAAAGTAGGAGTTATCAGGATAATGCTTTATTCCTGTAAACACCAATTCCCGCCATTTGTCGGGATTAATCCCGCTAAAGAAAAGATAATGTGTATATGTGGAAAGCACATCCTCATTTGTCGGTGCTAAGGCTAAGGCCTTGTCCCACCAAACTAGTGCTTCATCCTGCTGATTGATGAAATGATGATAAAGACCAAGTAAAAAATAGCCTCGGGGAGCTTCCGGGTTTTCACGGATAGCATCCTCCGCAAGCTCTTCAGCCCGGACATATTCGCCTTGCTTAATATAATGTCCGAGCAGCATTACTTCGTTTGAGCTAGGTTCGTATAGTGACATCGTATCCTTCCTTACTTCACATTGTGCTGGTAAATATAATCCAGCACGTCCTGATATTCCTGATTGGCATCACTGAATTTGGCATAGCTTTTTGCAGTGGAGAACCATTCTAGCGTTGTTGCTTTTCGCTTTTCCAGTGCATGCAATAAGTCTTCATTTGTCATTGGCTGGATGGCACCTGTTTCAAAAGAACGTGTAATCGCCGAATCGACAGCATCTTTTACGAGATATTCCAGATCTGCTCCTGAAAAATGCTCGGTATATTTAGCAACCAAGTCAAGCTGCAGTGCCTCTGCTGGCTTGCCTTTCGTCTTGATCGAAAGGATTGCTTTCCGTTCCTCTAAATCTGGCGGAGGAAGGAAGATGAGGGAATCGAACCGTCCAGGACGACGAAGTGCAGGATCCAAGTACCAAGGTGTATTCGTTGCGCCTATAATATAGACTCCATCGTTGTTTGACATGGAACCGTCCATTTCCACTAGAAGCTGATTCACAAGAGTGCGGCTGTGATGGCTCACTTTCTGGCGGTTTCCGCCAAGCGCATCCAGTTCATCGATGAACAGCACACAAGGCGTCTGTCTTCTGGCATCCTCAAACAACTCATGCAAATTCTGCTCCGATTCACCCATCCATTTGGACAGGATCGCTTGAATGTCCAAATGGATGAAATTGGCGTTTATTTCTCCGGCTACCGTCCGTGCCAAGAAAGTTTTCCCACATCCTGGCGGGCCATAAAAGAGCAAGCTGCCGCCTGCTTTCTTCCCGAAAGCCTCGAAAATCTCAGGGTTTTGGATTGGCATGATAAAATCGGTCCGGATCTTCTTTTTCACATCCTCCAAACCACCAACATCCTCAAACGTCTCCAAACGCTGATCAATTTCAACCATCTTTTTCTTTTCATTATCGTACATGATGGTCTTCGTTCTGCCTGGTTTCATCTCTCTATCCATAAGGCTCCTCCTCTGTATCTCTAGTCAATAGTGTAATAGATGGTGGTTGTTTTTTCCATGTGAAACATAAAGAAGGGTGAGAAATGGTGCTACAGTCATATAGAAAATAGACCTATCCGCTCACAGGAAAATAATTGAAAAAGATAAGGAACCTTTGGTACTATAAAAGTATTCTTAGTACCAAGAGGGAGAACTGATGAAGAAAAGAATTATAGAAGAGACTATTAAACTGATAAAAATAAGAGGCTTGTCATTTACGATTTCCGAGCTGGCTCAAATTTTAGGCACGAGCAAACGAACCATTTACCAGCATTATGATTCCAAGGCTAGTTTGGTTGAAGAAATAATAAGACAGCTTATGCAGCAAATAAAACAAATGGAACAAACAGTCATGGCAGACGAAAAGCTACATACAGCAGAAAAACTCCGTCGATTGCTGGCGATGCTTCCGGTTGGCTATGGTGTACTAGATGTAAGGCTGTTATCAGATTTAAAGCGATATTATTATGAGCAATGGAAAGTACTTGATCAATTCATAAACGAAGAATGGGATTCTGTCAGGAAAATAATAAGTGATGGAGTTAACGAAGGAAGTATTCGGCCGATACAGCCAGAGGTTCTAATTGATTTATATATAGGTGCCTTAAACGAAATGTCCGCCAAGAATCAAGAGCAGAGCAGGCAGATGAACATGCAGGAGAAATTCAGCGAATTAGTTGATATTCTGCTGTGTGGAGTTCTATCTGATGATGGAAGAAAGGTAATGGACTGATGAAATATCTTAAGCCATTTTTTCTCGTAACTGATATTGGCTTCATCATCTACTGGATAGTTACTTATCTGCATATCATCCCAAAAAGCTGGGCATTCAAGGATTACAATAATCCCCTAACCATTGCCTGGAACTGGTCTTTTCTCCCGCTTGATATCCTTATCTCCATTACAGGTCTCTATAGCCTCTATTTGTACGAGAAGAATGCCGAACAATGGAAAATGATTGCACTTGTTTCCTTGGTTCTTACTTTTTGCTCCGGTCTTCAAGCTATTGCCTATTGGTCTTTTAATGGTGATTTTGATATGTCATGGTGGATTATGAATCTCTATTTATTGATTTATCCTATCTTTTTCATCGTACCTCTAGTGAAACAATCAGAAAAGAGGGCTGTTCAATGAGCAGTTCGCGTGCTTCCTAACGCATAGTTATTTTCCCTAATATAAGAGCAATCACTAAAGTAAAGGAGGAAAGACATGTTTTTAAAAAGAGTAAAGCTGCTGCGCGATGGCAGATTTGATACTGATACCTACCCATTCTCCATACCGGCTATCCGACAACTGGATGAGTTTAATTTCACAAAAGCCGTTACCTTCTTTGTCGGGGAGAACGGCAGCGGCAAATCGACATTGATGGAAGCAATCGCAGATATATGCGGATTCAACACAGCGGGTGGAGGACGTAATAATACATATGATTTGGAAGCAGCCGAAGCAGCACTTGCCGATCACATCCGGCTATCCTGGCTGCCGAAGGTGACGAATGGCTTCTTCCTCCGGGCAGAATCCTTCTATCACTTTGCTTCGCATATTGATGATATAGGATCTATCCATGCCTACGGAGGAAAATCACTGCATCATCAATCCCATGGAGAAGCCTTTCTTTCCTTGTTTGAAAACCGTTTCGGCGGTCGGGCGATTTATCTGCTGGATGAGCCGGAGGCAGCACTATCGCCGCAGCGTCAGCTTACCTTTCTCCGTATCATCCATGATTTAGAGAGAACAGGAGAAGTGCAATTTATCATCGCTACCCATTCGCCGATCTTGCTTGGTTATCCAGGAGCTGAGATCCTGCATTTCAGTGAGGAAGGAATTCGGTCTGTGGATTATGAAGAAACAGAGCATTATCAGATTACGAGAGGTTTTTTGGAGAATAGGGAAGGGTATTTGAAGCATTTGTTTCAAGATTGATAAAGAATACGTAAGCCTGCCTAATTTTAGGTGGGCTTTTTTTCTATATGTTGTTCCTGTACAATAAAATGAAAAATATGGAATTTAGGAGGCATGCTTTATGCCAGTCACTTTCAAAGAAATGAATACAGAAGAAGTACAGCGTTATATTGAATTTGAAATTCCCAACTATGCGGAGAGTGTATCTGCTAATCTCGGAATCCCAAAAGAAGCAGCTCTCAAGGATGGGGAGAAACAGCTGCATAATTTATTAACAGAAGAAAACAGAAAGAAAGATCATTATATTGGTAACGTATTTTGTGAAGAGCAGAAAGAGAATGTCGGCATCATTTGGTACAACATTCAGCGAGAAAGGGACAGGATATTTATTTTTCATATCTACATAGATGAAGCATTCCGGAAGATGGGCTACGCCAGTGCCGCGCTTACTCTATTAGAAGAGGTAGCGAGGCAAGAAAAGATTGGCGCAATAGCACTTAATGTATTTGCTAACAACGCGGGTGCACAGCATTTATATAGTCGGTTAGGATACGAGACAGCATCAATGGTGAAGACGAAGAAACTTTGAGGTGGGAATGGTATGGATATACGGTTATGTAAAGAGAAGGATGTAAAAGCATGCGGTGATACCTATTCGAAAGTTTTCAATGAAGCACCATGGAAGGAAGCTTGGACTACAGAATCTGCATTTTCCTATTTGAATGATTTTTATCATACACCTGGCTTTACGGGTCTAGTTGCGGTAGAGAACGAGGAAGTGATTGGATTTCTCTTCGGTGTAAAAAGGAAATGGTGGTCTGGTGATGAATTCTTTATAAATGAGATGTGTGTACGAGCTGACCAGCAGAATAAAGGCGTCGGCAAAGCTCTTATGGATCACCTTATTAGAATGACAGATGCAGAGACGATCTCCTTGCTGACAGACCGTGGGTTACCAGCGGAAAACTTCTATAAAAGATCTGGATTCAAGGAAGTAGAGAGACTCATGTTCCTCAGCAGGGACGTATAAAACTAGTAGAAAAGAGGATGCATGAATGAAAAAAACAGTCCTTATCTTTCTTATCGATCAATACGCAGATTGGGAAGCAAGCTATGTAGCGGCGGAACTGCAAGCACCGCATTCAGAGTATCACGTAAAGACCGTCACGCTGGATGGACAGCCAGTTTCATCTATCGGAGGATTCAGGGTTCTCCCGGATTATAGTTTGGCAGATGTAAAGACTATCGACTTTCACATGCTTATCCTGCCTGGCGGAAACACATGGAGGCAGCCTGAAACTGTCCCAGTAAAAGAGCTGGTTGCACTTTGTGTTAAAAACAGTATTCCTGTGGCAGCCATTTGTGATGCAACTGTTTTCCTTGGAAGGTATGGTTTTTTGGATAGCAGGAAGCATACGAGTAACAGCCTGGAAAATCTGAAAGAAGGCGCTCCAAATTATAGGAATGATAGCTATTATATTCATGCGCAATCAGTCCGGGACGAGAACCTGATCACTGCGAATGGGACTGCACCTTTGGAATTTGCGCAAGATATCTTAAAACTGCTGGCTGTTCGGGAAGACGAGAAGATTGATACGTGGTATAGGTTTTTTAAAGAAGGGTCTATTGCTTTTTCGAAGTAGGGCGCTTGTCTGTGAAGAGGCATTTACTAAATATGCCTCTTTTCTATGGTATATAAGTTAAATATATTGTCGGAATCGTTATGTATGAGCGGATTAATAGATAGGGGTGATAGAATTTGCTGTCAAAAAGACAGATTGAAATTCTTGAATTAATGGAACACGTGGACGAGTATACTGGTGAACAGATTGCAGGTATGCTAGGCGTTACAGCGAGAACAGTAAGAGCTGATATGCGCGTGTTGTCTAGGACGGTATCCAGTTTCGGAGCAGCCATCGATTCGAAAAGGGGGAAGGGTTATAGACTGATCGTGTATGATCCTAAAGCCTTTAATCGCATGAAACTGGAGACGCAAGAGATGGAGGATCAATCCGACCGTATTGGAAAATTAGCCCTTTTGCTGTTGCAAAGGAAGACCTTCTTGAAATTAGAGGAAGCAGCAGAAACATTGTATGTTAGTGAATCTACCGTTAAGAATGATCTGAGAGTGCTAAAAAAAGATTTGGAATCCAGAGGTCTGGAGGTTATCACAAAGCCTAGATATGGGATACGTGTCATTGGGTCGGAACGACAGCTGAGAAATGTATATCGTTCATTTCTTGAAGCAGATGCCATTTTGCCTGGGCTTAAGGATAAACGGTATCAAGAGCTTCGGGAGTTGGTAGTTTCAGTACTCAAGGAAGAAGATACATTAGTAACAGATATAGGTGTGGATAATCTAGTAATTCATATTTGGATTGCTAGTGAACGAATAGATGCAGGTTTAGTTGCAGATATATCCCAATCGGATAAGGAATCTATTACTCGATCGAAGGAATACCAAGTGGCAGAAAAGCTTGCTGAAAGTGTTGGGATTGTACTGGGAGTAGACCTGCCAAAAGATGAGATTGTATACATGACAATGCATTTACTAGGAGCCAAGTCGGTTTCTTATGAAGAAAAAGGAGTGGAAGATTTTACGAAGCTAGTGGATCCCCACGTCATGGAAATCTCGACAGAGCTGCTGCGTATCGTGGATGACCATATGCAGCTTTCGCTTTCGAAGGATAACGAGCTGCTCTGTGGTATTGCTCTGCATCTTAAACCAGCATTGAACCGCTTCAAATACGGACTCACGATTCGGAATCCAATGCTTTCAGAGATCAAGCAAGCATATCCAGAAGCGTTTGATGCCAGCGTATTGATGGGGAAGAAATTGCAGGAACTTACAGATGTAGCGATTAATCAAGATGAACTAGGCTACTTAGCTTTGCATGTCGGAGCTGCAATGGAGCGACAAGGAAGTCAGCGTGTGAAGAAACGAGCTTTGGTCGTATGTGCAACTGGTATAGCTAGTTCGCAGCTCCTGTACTATAAATTGCGAGCCCGATTTAGCGGGAGGATGGAAGTTGCAGGTACGTGCAGTGCTGCAGATTTACAAAGAAGGTCACTTGAAGATATTGATCTTATAATCAGCACTGTACCGTTGCCGAGTACACTTTCTACACCAATTGTTAACGTTCACACGTTACTGCGGGAGTCTGATGCAGGGCAGATTGAACGTATTCTAACAGATAGAAAGCAAACACTCTCAGCCTATATCCGGGCCGATCATATCTTTTTACAACAAACCTTTACCAAACGGGATGATGTTTTGCAGTTTCTGGTTGCGGAAATGGAAAATCGCTTCGCGGTCCCATCTAATCTACTGGCACTTATAAAGGAAAGAGAAGAGATGGCTCCGACATTCCAGGAAAATCTCGTTGCTGTCCCGCATCCTATTTATCCAGTCATGGATGAACCGGTGGTGCTTCTCTGTACGTTGCAGCAGTCAATTGATTGGGGAGGAAACGAAGTACAAGTCATATTCCTTTTCTGCATACCAAAACAATATAATGAGAGTTTGCAGCAGCTTTATGAAAGTATGGTCGTTTTCATCGAAGATAGACAGAGAGTGAAACAGCTTATACAAGCACAGGATTCAGCAGCCTGTCTCCCCCTGTTAAGCTGATAGTTTTCCTATGAATGAGGAAAAACAATGTATGTAAATGTAAGCGCTTTTATAATAGACTCTGGTATAAGCGAAGGGGGAGAGTCAGATGGGCAAGAAAATGGATAAATTTACAGGTGCCTTGGAAAGCGTAGCTTATACCATATCCAATCAGAAGCACATAAAGGCGATTAAGCAATCATTCGTCACCTTGATGCCAGTCATTATTGTCGGTGCGTTTGCAGTCCTGGTCGAGAATATGATTCTGGATCCAGAGACTGGTTTAGCAGCCTTCAGTATGTTTTCATTCTTAGCTGAATTACAAGGAATCATGGGCGCAATAAATTATGCGACATTGAACTTCATTACCATTGCAGCAGTGGTACTGATCGGGATAGAGCTTGGGAGAATCAATGGTCACAAATCATTATTCCCAGGCTTAATGGCCTTGATCTCGTATATCTCTGTCATACCAACAACGGTATTTCTGGAGGTAGACGGTTCTTTGCAGGAAGTGGTCAATGTATTAGCTAGGGAGTTCTCAGATCCGAAAAGTCTTTTTCTTGGCATGTTCATTGCTCTCATATCTGTAGAGCTGTTCACTTGGTTTTCCAAGATGGATAAACTTACCATTAAGATGCCTGATAGTGTTCCATCCAATGTAACGACATCTTTTGCTTCTTTATTTCCATCGATTATCACGGTAACGATTATTGCCAGCTTCGGGTTTGCCTTCCATCGTCTGACAGGAATTTATTTGCATGAAGCAGTCTACAACCTGATACAGCGTCCCTTGGAGTCTGCTATCCAAGGGTTACCAGGAATCTTACTGCTTATGTTCGTAGCTCAATTCTTCTGGGTGATCGGTATCCATGGAAACCAGATGATCAAGCCGATCCGGGAACCGCTTTTGCTCGGGTCTATAGCAGTCAATATGAATGCTTACGCTGCCGGTGAGGAAATACCGAATATCATCACGATGCCTTTCTGGGATGTTTACATGAATATCGGAGGCTCCGGTGTCACAATTGGACTTCTAGCTGCGATATTCATTGCCGGGAAAAAGCAGGAGATGCGCAGTATTGCAAAGCTATCCGCAGGACCGGGTGTGTTCAACATTAATGAGCCTGTCATTTTCGGTGTACCTGTCATGCTTAATCCAATTCTGGCGATTCCATTCATCATTACTCCGTTAATTACGGGTACAATTGGGTATATCGCAACATTTATCGGATTTGCAGATAAAGCTGTCGTCATGGTTCCTTGGACAACGCCGCCGATCATTAATGCATGGTTATCTACAGGCGGCAGCTGGGGAGCGGTTGTTACCCAATTGATTTGTATAGCTGCTTCCATTTTGATATACCTGCCTTTCATTTTCATCGCGAATCGCACCCGCAGAATAGATGAAGGCAACAAAGATGAAAGTAGTGCCAAGATAGTGTAGGTAATGAATTTTATTACACTGTCATTCATCGAATTTAAACAGACGGCACATGTTGAAGTACATGCAAGGCTACTGAACTGTGCAGATAAGGAATACAAATAATAGGGGGTAACAGTATGAAGCGAATTTTACTAGCCTGCTCAGCAGGTATGTCAACATCGATGGTTGTATCTAAGATGAAAAAGGCAGCAGATGCTTTAGGAGAAGAGCAAGAGTATTATATTTATGCTATCCCGGAAGGGGCAATAGAAGAAGAATTGCAGGCACATCATGATGAAGTGGTTGTCATCATGTTAGGTCCTCAGGTTAGATTTGCTAAACGAGCGACAGAAAAACGAGCAGCACCATATGGTATTCCCGTGGATGTAATGGATGTAAAATTGTATGGCACTGCTGATGGAGAGAAGTTATTGGAAAAAGCGCTGCAGTTAGCAAGTCAGCGACAATAGGGAGGGGCTCTGGTGAAAGAGACATTAGAAGAAATGCAGCAGGCTGCCTTCCAGATCATCGCCCATGCGGGGGATGCTCGCAGTCATTACGTAGAGGCCATGCGATTGGCTAGAAGCAGGGATTTTGAGGGAGCAAAATCTGCAATGGCATCAGGAGATAAAGCATATAACCAGATTCATAAAGTGCATGTTTCCTTTATTCAAAGAGAAGCAACAGGGGAAATGCTGCCATTTTCACTGCTTCTTGCACATGCGGAGGATCAGATGTTATCGAGTGAAACTATCAAGATAATGGCGAGTGAATTTTTGGCACTGTGTACAGAGTTACTTCCGGTCAAAATTGATCAACACTCAAAATAATAGAAAGCAATAGACTCAAGCCAATTGGTTGAGTCTATTCTTCATTTACAGTAAACGACTAAATTTTCAGAATTATAAATGTTATAATGAGGGGTGAACAATTCCACTATCAGGAGGAACCTCTATTGCAAACAAGTCATGATCTGTACACGGAAATATCGAAAATTCTGGAAGGCAAAAGAAACAAGCTGACTGCTGTCAGCGATCGAATATGGGATTTTGCGGAGACGAGATACGAAGAGGTTCAATCTGCGGAAATACTAGCGATGACTTTGGAAGAAGAAGGTTTTGAAGTAGAGCGAAATGCAGGTGAGATTGAGACTGCATTTGTTGCTAGCTTCGGAAGCGGGGAGCCTGTCATTGCATTCCTAGGCGAGTATGATGCATTGTCTGGTTTGAGCCAGCAGGCAGACAGCGCAACAAAGGATCCGATAGAAGAAGGCGGCAACGGACATGGCTGCGGACATAACCTGCTTGGCACAGGTGCGATGGCTGCTGCGATTGCAGTAAAGCAGCTTATGGAAGAAACCGGGCTGGAAGGAACAGTGCGGTATTATGGCTGTCCGGCAGAAGAAGGCGGAGGCGGGAAGGCTTTTATGGCCCGAGCAGGTCTTTTCAATGATGTGGATGTGGCACTGACTTGGCATCCATGGGATGAAAATCAGGTCTATCATGCTAGAATGCTAGCAACATGCCAAGTGTATTTCCGTTTTACCGGTACAAGCAGTCATGCAGCATTCAGCCCGCACCTCGGCAGAAGTGCATTGGATGCAGTAGAGCTGATGAACATCGGTTCCAACTTCCTTAGGGAGCATATCATTCCAGAAGGGCAGCTGCATTACGCAATTACGGATGCTGGTGGGATGAGTCCCAATGTTGTTCAGCCAAATGCGGAGGTACTTTACAAAATCCGTGCCCCGAAAATGGGTCAGGTCGAAGACATTCTCGAGCGCGTCAAAGACGTTGCAAGAGGAGCAGCCTTGATGACAGGTACCAAATTGGAAATCAAATTCGATGCTGCTTCAGCGGATTTGATTCCAAATGAAACGCTAGGAAAGCTGATACATAAGCATTTGGAAGCAACCGATGCACCAACTTATTCGGAAGAGGAATTGGCATTTGCCAAAGAGGTACAGCAAACATTCAGCGCTGAAGAAAAAGCTGTGATACAGAAAAATGATAATAAAGTGATTGCACAGGGTATTCTAGACTTCCCTCGAGTACCAGGCTTCTTCAAAGGATCGACAGATGTTGGTGACGTCAGCTGGCTTGTCCCGACAGGTCAGATCTATGTCACCACTTGTGCTTATGCAACACCGTTCCATAGCTGGCAGCTTGTTACGCAAGGGAAAACATCCATCGCCCATAAGGGAATGCTGTTCACAGGTAAAGTTTTAGCAGCATCAGCGGTTGAATTGCTGGAAAAGCCAGAGCTGCTTGAAGGAATAAAAGCAGAGCACCAGGCTAATCTTGAGGGAGAAACGTATAGATCACTGATACCGTCTGATACAAAACCAGCTCCTATAAAAAGAAAAAAATAATCTAAAGAAGGCATTTCCGAGGAAATGTCTTCTTTTTTTATGCAAGTTATGCAACTTGTACGTTTATGTTGAGAAAAAGTAATTGATTGTACGTACATATTAAGGTAAAATCACAATATGAAATCAAATATACGTACAAGAAGAGGTGAGCCTGATGCTGGAGGAATTAAAGGAACAGGTGCTTCAAGCGAATTTGGACCTTCCTAAGCATGAGCTGGTAACTTTTACGTGGGGAAATGTAAGCGGTATCAACAGGGAAGCCGGGCTGGTTGTCATCAAGCCAAGCGGTGTGGCATATGAGAAGCTGACGGTAAAGGACATGGTAGTTGTCAATCTGGACGGCGAAGTAGTTGAAGGTGATATGAAGCCTTCGTCGGATACAGCGACTCATTTGGTTTTGTATAAGCATTTCGAAAATATTGGCGGAATCGTCCATACGCATTCTACGTGGGCTACATCCTTTGCGCAATCTGGTAAAGGAGTTCCTGCTCTTGGCACAACTCATGCGGACTACTTCTACGGAACTGTCCCTTGTACCCGACCGATGACCGGACAAGAAATACAGCAGGACTATGAGCTGGAGACAGGCAATGTAATTGTCGAGACTTTCCGGACGAAGGGGCTTGATCCAAACCAGGTGCCGAGTGTGCTCGTTCACAAGCATGCGCCTTTCAATTGGGGAAAAACACCAGCAGAAGCGGTCCATAACGCTGTAGTGCTGGAGGAAGTGGCAAAGATTGCACATTTGTCCTATCAGCTGGATCAGCAGGTGGAGGATATGGACCAGCATCTGCTGGATAAGCATTATCTACGAAAACACGGCGTTGACGCATACTACGGACAGACCAATTAGGGGGAAGATTCCATGGGTACGGACAAATTTTCAATTGGAATTGATTATGGAACACAATCCGGCAGAGCAGTCCTCGTCCGGCTTCAAGATGGGATGGAGATAGCGGAGCACGTGACGGAATATCGTCATGGTGTAATGGATGTGAAACTGCCGCATTTAGAGAAAGCGCTTGGCTATGAATGGGCACTGCAGCACCCGATGGACTACCTCGATGTACTGCGACAATCAGTTCCAGCTGTGATGCAGGCCGCTGGGGTAGATCCGGCAGATGTTATCGGACTCGGGATTGACTTTACTGCTTGTACGATTTTACCGGTAGATGTGAATCTGGAGCCGTTGTGCTTTGATCCGGCATTTCGTGACAATCCACACAGTTGGGTGAAGCTTTGGAAGCATCATGCTGCGCAGGAAGAAGCAAATAAGCTGAATGAAATTGCCGGCGAGCGTGGAGAGGCCTTCCTTGCTCGCTACGGCGGAAAAATCAGCTCAGAATGGATGATACCAAAAATCTGGCAAATTGTTGATGAAGCTCCTGAAATATATGAAGCTGCCGATCAATTTATCGAGGCTGCAGATTGGGTCATCTCTCAGCTGACCGGAGAACTGAAACGAAATAGCTGTACAGCTGGATATAAAGCAATTTGGCATAAGCAAGACGGATATCCAACTGCGGACTTCTTCGAAAGCCTGCACCCGGCAATGCGGGATTTGGCTGATACGAAGCTGCGAGGAGAGGTTTATCCGCTCGGAACAAAAGCTGGAGAACTCCAAGACTCATTTGCAGCCTCTATGAATCTATCACCAGGAATCGCAATTGCAGTAGGAAACGTCGATGCTCATGCGGCAGTTCCGGCAATGGGTGTCGTAACTCCAGGTAAACTCGTGATGGCAATGGGCACATCCATTTGTCACATGCTGCTTGGGACAGAGGAGCGGACGGTCGAAGGGATGTGCGGTGTCGTCGAGGATGGGATAATTGAGGGTTATTATGGCTATGAAGCTGGGCAGTCAGCTGTAGGAGATATTTTCGGCTGGTTCGTCGATGAGCAAGTGCCGGCTTATGTCCATCGTCAGGCGGAAGCTGCCGGACAAAATGTGCATCAATGGCTGGAGGAGCGAGCTAGTACGTATCGACCTGGGGAGACTGGGCTGCTGGCACTGGACTGGATGAATGGCAACCGTTCTGTGCTTGTTGACACAGAATTAAGCGGTGTGGTGCTAGGGTTAACGCTGGCGACAAAGCCGGAAGAAGTATATCGCGCATTACTCGAAGCAACGGCATTCGGGACGCGAAAAATTGTAGACGCTTTTCATCAAAGCGGCGTCGCAGTTGAGGAGCTGTATGCATGTGGCGGTTTGCCGCAGAAGAATAAGCTGCTCATGCAGATTTTTGCAGATGTGACGAACCGACCAATTTATATTGCCGATTCTGTACAAACGCCAGCTGTCGGAGCTGCGATGTTCGGTGCCGTAGCTGCTGGTGCAGAAGCAGGCGGATATGACAGCATCCTTGATGCGGCTGACAGAATGGCCAGAGTGAAGGAAGAAGTCATCCAGCCGATACCGGAAAATGTTGAAATCTATGAGCTGATTTATCAGGAATATAACACATTGCATGATTACTTCGGCAGGGGAGCCAACGATGTGATGAAGCGTCTGAAAACGATCCGGTCACAGTCTGAAAGAAAACTAACAGTACAGAAATAAGGGGGAGCTATCATGCTGCAAGTAAAACCATATGTATTTTGGTTCGTGACAGGAAGCCAGCACTTATACGGAGAAGAAACGCTCAATCAGGTACAAAGGAACTCTGAGGATTTGGTAAATAAGCTGAATGAACAAGGATCGCTGCCGTTTCCGATCGAGTTTAAAGAAGTGCTGACGAATGCGGCTGATATCCAGCGGGTAAGTCTGGAGGCGAATGCGGATTCGGAATGTGCCGGGTTGATTACCTGGATGCACACATTTTCACCTGCAAAGATGTGGATCGGCGGATTGAAGACATTACAGAAGCCACTGCTGCATTTGCATACGCAATACAACCGTGATGTGCCTTGGGATTCGATAGATATGGACTTTATGAATTTAAACCAATCCGCTCATGGTGATCGCGAGTATGGCTTCATGGGAACACGCCTTAATAAAGCCAGAAAAGTCATTGTAGGATATTGGGGCAATAAAGAAGTACAAACTAGGGTTGCAGATTGGATGACGACTGCCGTCGGATTCAATGAAAGCCAGCAAATCAAAGTAGCTCGCTTTGGCGATAATATGCGCACCGTAGCAGTTACAGACGGTGATAAAGTCGAAGCACAGATCAAATTCGGCTGGACAGTCGATTATTACGGTATTGGCGATCTTGTTGCCGAAATGAAGGAAGTTTCCGATACAGATGTAGAGGAGCTGCTCGGAGCATATAAGGAAGCCTATGATCTCTCGACAGAAGAAGATCAGCTAGCCTCCGTGCGGGAGCAGGCACGCATTGGTGTTGCGTTAAAGCGTTTCTTGGATCGCGGTGGCTATCAGGCATTCAGCACTAACTTTGAAGATTTGCATGGTATGAAGCAGCTCCCGGGTCTTGCTGTCCAGCATCTGATGGCACAGGGCTATGGCTTTGCCGGAGAAGGAGACTGGCGCACAGCAGCACTCGTACGCTTGCTGAAGGCGATGGCGAATAATGAGAAAACGTCCTTCATGGAGGATTACACATATCATTTAGAAGAAGGCAATGAACTGATTCTAGGCTCCCATATGCTGGAGGTCTGCCCGACAGTGGCAGTGAATCGACCGTCCATCCAGGTGCATCCGCTTGGCATCGGTGGGAAGGAAGATCCGGCCCGAATTGTATTCGATGGCATCGCTGGCGAAGCGGTCAATGTCTCCATCATCGAGCTGGGTGGACGCTTCCGTATGATCATCAATAAAGTGGACGCAGTCGAATCGCAAAATGACACACCGAATCTGCCGGTTGCCAAAGTACTTTGGAAGCCGCAACCGTCCTTAAGTGAAGCTACGGAAGCATGGATCTATGCAGGCGGCGCCCACCATACGGCACTTTCGTTTGCACTGACAGCAGAACAGCTGGAGGACTTTGCGGAATTGGTCGGCATCGAATGTGTGACGATTGATAATAATACAGTTCTGAAGCAATTCCGGAAAGAACTGCAGTGGAACCAGGCGTTATGGAAATAAGATCGGCTTATGCCGGTCTTATTCTTTGTATCGATTATAACCAATTGTTATATCTAATTATAAAAAAACGATATTTTTATTCATCGTTCACATGCATTATGATACACCTAAGCAAGAGGAGAGGGGTATCCTTATGGCATCCGGAATAGAAACAATGAGTGATAGTCTGAAATCCGTCCTGCATTTTGATGGAAACAGATACACATATTATGACCTTCAAAAGGTAGATAATCATTTTCAGAGTAATGTGGCACGTTTACCTTATACGTGGAGAATACTCCTGGAATCCATGATCCGGAATTATGATGGCAGTGCAATCACCCGCCAGCACATAGAAGCATTATTAGCCGACAATACGAAAGAAGATCAAGAGATCCCTTTTAAGCCTGCGCGTGTACTGCTGCATGATACGACAGGTGTTCCGGCAATTGTTGATTTAGCATCATTAAGGCAGGCTGTCAGTCGAGCTGGAGGCAATGAACATAAAATAAATCCGCAAATCCCGGTCGATCTCGTCGTGGATCATTCCGTGGTAGTCGATTACTATGGCGTAAAAGAGTCCATTCAGCTGAATGAAAACTTGGAATTTGAACGAAATAAAGAACGTTTTCGTTTTCTGCATTGGGCAAAAAAGTCTTTCGATAACTTCCGCATTTTCCCGCCATCTACTGGTATCATGCATCAAATCAATCTGGAGTACCTGTCGTCCGTAGTAGCACGAAAACAGGTGGGCGAGGAAACAGTTCTATTTCCTGATTCACTAGTAGGAACAGATTCTCATACAACGATGATCAATGGTTTAGGAGTATTGGGATATGGTGTCGGGGGCATTGAGGGAGAAGCTGCTATATTGGGGCTCCCTTTGTATTCAACGATTCCGGAAGTAGTCGGCTTTGAATTGACGGGTGAGCTGTCAGAGACAGCTACTGCCACAGACTTAGCTTTAACGATTACGAGCATACTCCGAAAGAAAGGCGTCATCGGAAAAATAGTGGAGTTCTACGGTCAGGGTGTGAAACATCTGACAGTATTTGATCGTGCCACCATTGCGAATATGGCACCGGAGTACGGCGCAACAATGGGCTATTTTCCGGTGGATGAACGAACGCTTGAGTACTTAGCTTATATCGGCAGAAGTCAGCATGATATACAATTGGCAGAACACTATTACAAAGCGCAGAAATTGTTTTACAATGACGAAGAAAATAAACGCATACATTATGAAGATACTGTTGCATTGGATTTGGCAAAGGTGGAGGCATCACTTGCCGGGCCTAAGCGGCCGCAAGACAGAATAGGTCTGGGGGAAGTGCAGCACAACTATCAGCAATTGCTGCATAAGTCTTTGGAAGACGGCGGCTTCCAAATGAAAGAGAATAATAGAGAAGGATATGATAATGCTGTCAAGCCAGGTGACGTCGTGATAGCAGCGATTACAAGCTGTACTAATACGTCCAACCCTCATGTGCTCATGCAGGCTGGTCTTATCGCCAAGAGAGCGCGGCAGTTAGGGATGAAGGTTGCTCAGCATGTAAAAACATCGCTCACACCAGGATCTAGAGTTGTGACAGATTATTTACGCGCTTCTGGCTTGCTTTCTGATCTGGAAGCATTAGGCTTCCACATTGCTGGATACGGGTGTGCAACGTGCATCGGTAATTCAGGTCCTTTGGATCAAGACATCGAGGCATACATCGAAAAAACAGGTATACCTGCTGCTTCTGTCATTTCCGGCAATCGCAATTTTGAAGGAAGGATTCATCCCCTTGTCAAAATGAATTATCTTGCTTCTCCTCCGCTCGTCGTAGCTTATGCATTAGCGGGTACGATTGATAAGGACCTCACGAAG
The DNA here is from genome assembly GCF_002272135.1 of Virgibacillus sp. 7505. GTDB lineage: Bacteria > Bacillota > Bacilli > Bacillales > Amphibacillaceae > Terribacillus. The sequence goes on from NZ_NPBF01000025.1 coordinate 102,959, forward strand.
GATCCGATAGGATATACTCAAAATGGCAGCCCAGTTTATTTAAAGGACCTTTGGCCAGATAAACAGGAAGTCGAAGCGTATATCGCTACCTATATCAAAACGGAAATGTTTGAGGAAAGGTACAGCAATATGGATCAACTGAATCCAAAATGGGACGCGATGGATTCCCCTGATGCCGCCTTATATGACTGGGATAACAATTCCACATATATTCAAGAGGCCCCATTCATTGACGAAGCTTCCCATTCTGAGCCCGGAAAGAGAATAGAAAATGCAAAAGTACTGGCGCTTTTAGGAGACAGTATTACAACCGATCATATCTCCCCGTCAGGCGCTATTCGGGTGGATAGTCCAGCTGGAAGATATCTCAAAACGAAAGGCGTACCAAGATCTGAATTCAATTCTTTCCCGTCACGAAGAGGAAATCATTTGGTTATGGAACGGGCTGCTTTTGGGAATCCGCGATTGTACAATAAGCTTGCGCCTGAAAAGCAAGGCGGTTTTACAAGGTATCTTCCTTCGGCGGAAACTATGTCCATCTACGAGGCTGCTACTCTTTATAAAAACACACAAACACCTTTGATCGTTATAGCAGGAAAAGAGTATGGAACTGGGAGCTCTCGTGATTGGGCGGCAAAAGGCCCCGTATTGCTTGGCGTAAAAGCAGTGCTTGCTGAAAGCTTTGAACGAATCCATCGCAGCAATCTTGTCGGGATGGGAATCCTGCCTTTGCAGTTCACGCCAGGCAGCTCTGCAGACACGCTGGGAATCACCGGAGAAGAAACATTTACCTTTGAGCAGATTACCAGCAGCAGTAGACCGAAAGAATTATGCAGCGTTCAGATGATTAGGAAAGATGGTTCGACAGTCCAATTCGATACAATTGTACGGCTGGACAGTATCATTGATCTGAAATATTATCTCAAGGGGGGCATATTACCCCATATGTTTGAGTACTTCATGAAGCAAGAAGAGGGTTCGCATGTCTGATCCCTCTTCTTAGCAAGGAGGTAAACGGATTGGATGAGAGAGATTGGCTTATACTGAAGTATTTGAAAGAATATCAGAATATTACACAAATAGCGTCATTACTGTACATCTCACAGCCTTCCGTTACGAAAAGATTGAAAAAGATTGAGAAGTTTTTCGGAGCAAGTATCATTGAGAAGAAAAGCAACGGAATCATTCTGACGGAATTTGGACGCTATATCGTTTCCTGTGCGGGCACTATGCTGGAAGAGTATGAGTTAGTTAGAAGAGAATTAGCGGAGCTAAAAGAGAGGATAAGCGGGACATTGCGTCTTGGCACGACGAATTTGTATGCAAAATACTGCTTGCCGACTATTTTGAAAATCTTTAAAGAAAAATATCCGGACGTATCTCTGGATATCGTGACGGACTGGAATAAGGAAATCAAAAAAGCTTTTATACATAACAAGATTGAGCTCGCTATCATGGAGGCTGAATTACCGGATTGGAAAGGCGAAAAGGAGTTATTGTTTACGGATAGACTATGCATTGCTTCGAGGGAAAGGATTGACGCAGCTGACCTTCCCAAGCTTCCCCAAATCCACTATCGGATGGATAAGGAGATGGAGGAACTCATTGCTGGCTGGTGGGATGCAAACTACGGTCAAAAAGCTGCAATCAGCGTGGAGGTCGATGACATCGACTCCTGCAAAGAAATGGTAGTACAAGGGCTGGGCTACGCCATCCTTCCGAAGCTGGCATTGAGCAGTCACGAACATATATTTTTGGATGATATCCTATTGGACGATAAAAAGCCTTGTGAAATCCATACGTGGATCTATTTTGAAAGGAGCAGCTTGAATGCACCATCTGGCGAGTTCATCGGCATGCTGCTCAATTGATGACATTATTTAAGTAGGCGCGAACACTTTCCTGATCTTTTCCGTATTTTTCTTCTCGGATTTGATCTTTTTCCAGCTTTTCCGATGCGGCCTGGATGACGTCGTTCACCTTATCCTGCGGAATGACAATGACGCCATCTGCATCGCCGACAATGTAATCACCATGTCTGACAATACTTCCGCCACAGGAAATAGTCGATTTGATTGTTCCAGGAATATTCTTTTTCCCAGCGGCCATCGTTGTCCCAAGGCAGAATACCGGATAATTAAGATCTAATACGCCGTGTAAATCCCTCACTGCGCCATCTGCAACGACACCTCGGATACCAAGTGTCTGCATCAAGCCGATAATGAAATCTCCCGCAAATGCATAACGTGTTTCATTTTTATAGCTTAATACAAGAATATCGTCTTCGCCTGCTTCATTTATTGCTTCGAATAACGTCTTGTTCTCTCCGGCAGGCAGATCTACTGTAAATGCCTTGCCGCATACTTTGTGTGCAGGATTGAGAGGCTTGATGTTACTATCCATATTATGCGTTATATCCAATGCATCAGATAGGCTTGTAGTCGTTAGCTGACTGAGTTTTTCCAGAATATTATCCAATTCCATCTGCTCCTTCCAGTTTGTGATATACCTAGTATACTGCTGAATCTAGTAAACTTTAAATAGTTTAAAGTTATACCTGCACATAACTTCATACAGATAACTAATTGTTATCGCTATGGATGAATATACGATATTTCCGTCTCTCAGCATAATCCTATATATTCTTTGTAAGCGATTACAAAGAAGGGGTGGGTTGGAAATGATTGCATTGCTAGGGTTTGCGATGATGTTTATGTTTATCCTGCTTATTGTGACGAAACGTTTATCGGCTTTGCTGGGACTGATTTTAGTACCAATCATCTTCGCTATTATAGGAGGATTTGGCTTGGAGCTTGGACCGATGATTCTGGATGGACTTATAGGGGTAGCTCCGACTGGGATCATGCTGTTGTTTGCTGTTATGTATTTTGGCATTATGATTGATGCTGGATTGTTCGATCCTTTGATAAATAGAATTTTGGCTATCGTAAAGGGTGATCCGTTAAAGGTTGTCATCGGTACAGCAGTTTTAGCAACGATGGTTGCACTGGACGGAGATGGGACCACAACCTATATAATCACAGTATCTGCCATGCTCCCGCTCTATAAAAAGCTTAAAATGAATCCGCTTGTACTGACATGCACAGCGATGATGGCTTTTGGCGTCATGAACATCGTTCCGTGGGGCGGGCCGACAGCAAGAGCAATTTCTTCCTTGAATCTGGATGCGTCAGAGGTATTCCCGCCGCTTATCCCTGTCATGGTGGCTGGATTAGGCTGGGTATTCCTTACAGCCTTCATCCTTGGAAAAAAAGAGCGGAAAAGGCTGGGCATCATCGAGCTGGAATCCGGATTTATGAATGATTTGCGCACCGAGGAAGCTGCAACGCTGGAGGCAGGCAGCTCGACTAAGCGTCCAAAGCTTATCTTGTTCAACTTTGTACTCACTGTTTTATTGATTGTTGGACTTGTCACTAGTGTCCTTCCGCTTCCTGTTCTGTTTGTAATTGCATTTGGAATAGCGCTGTGCGTTAATTATCCTAATCTGGAGGAACAAAAGAAACGGATGGAATCACATGCACCTAACGTTTTGATCGTTGTTTCCCTTATTTTTGCTTCGGGTGTTTTCACTGGTATACTTTCTGGTACGCATATGGTCGATGAAATGGCTGGTTCATTGGTTTCGATCATTCCTGAACAGTTCGGCTCCTGGTTCGCAATCATTACAGCTGTAACTAGCATGCCGCTGACTTACTTTATGGCGAATGATCCCTATTACTTTGGTGTCCTTCCAATCATTGCTGAAACCGCTGCAGCTTACGGAGTGGACCCAGTACACATCGCCAGAGCTTCTGTGCTAGGACAGCCATTGCATGCCATGAGCCCGTTAATTGCCTCCACCTACTTGCTAGTAGGGATGGCTGGTGTAGAATTCGGTGATCATCAGAAATTCATCCTAAAATGGGCAGTCGGTACAAGCGTAGTCATGATACTAGTCGCAATACTTTTCGGTATCATTATTTGATAAAGGAATGATTTGATGAAGTTTTCCACTCTGCTGACACTGCAGGATCTTTATAAGAGCCGGAATATCACAAAAACTGCACATAATCTTGGATTGACACAGCCTGCTCTTACGAAGCGGTTAAAACAAATAGAGACGGAATATGGCATCACATTAGTGAAAAGGGAGCGGAGAGGGATTAGCTTTACGACAGAAGGAGAGTTCCTCGCCAGCAAAGCGAAATCACTTTTAAAAAAACAGCAAGAAATAAGGGAAATCGGCTGGAGTATGCAGCCTGAGCCTAGTGGAACAATCAAAGTAGGTATCTCTAATTTCTTCACGAAGTTCCTATTCCTTGATGTCCTGCGCGATTTTCAGGCTCTTTATCCACGTATTCATTTTCAGATTGAGACAGGGTGGAGCAGGGATATATTCGATTTACTGGTGAAGGATGAATTACATGTAGCATTTGTCAGAGGGGATTATGGCTGGGCAGGAATGGGGCAGCTTCTATTTGAGGAGGATATGGTGGTCGTCTCCAGCAAACCATTAATGATTGACTCTTTGCCTCAGCTTCCAATGATCAGCTATAAGACGGATATTAAGCTGAAGAACATGATAGATAAATGGTGGTATGAACATTTTACTGTAGCACCACAAGTCATAATGGAAGTCGATCGTGCAGACACTTGTCTTGATATGATATCGAATAACTTAGGGTTCTCGATCCTGCCTGGTTTAGTAGTCCGGAATCATAATGAACTCCATAAGATCCCGATACAAGATAAAGAAGGAAACAAAATAACGCGCAACTCCTGGATGTTCTCGAAGCATGAGAGACATGAACAGTTCTTTGCTTTACGTCAATTTACCGAATATGTCCAAAACTATTTGCATGAGAGAGCATTGTAAATAAAAGGAAGATGTGCTGATTGCACATCTTCTTTTAACATCCACAGCCTTATATACTATCGAGAGAAGTTGGAGAAAAGGGTGTAGGATATAAGATTTTTAAAACCACACCATTATCCATGGATGTTCGATTATAAGTTAACTGCGTTTTCTCTTAGTATACTTAGCAGTTCCTCTAATTTAGTTATTTCGTAATCCGGATGAAGCGGGAGATGGTTAGGCAGTCTGCCAGGGTTGAACCAGCAAGTATCCATGCCTGCCATATTTCCTCCTTGGATATCGGCCACTAGGGAATCACCGATAATCAATGAACGCTCTGGCTTAATTCCAGGAACGCGTTCAAACACATAGTCAAAGAACCCTGCCATCGGTTTCTGGTATCCAGTATCTTCTGATACGAAAACTGATTGGAAGTAAGGAAGCAGTCCGGTCGCTTTCAGGCGGCGGAATTGTGTCTCGGAAACACCGTTTGTCACGATATATAAAGGATAATCCTGGGATAGTTTCTCCAATACTTCTGCAGCACCAGCTATCATATGTCTTCCTTGTGCGAGCAGCTCTCGATAAGCGGCATCCAGATCAGCTCCATCTACTTGTTTATCGTAGAGGGCGAAGAACTCAGTAAATCTGGAACTGACAACATTATCGCGATCGATTTCCCCTTTTTCAAAAGAACTCCAAAGTCTGTGGTTGATAGTGCGATACGCAGTCATCGCTGCTTCGTCTGTTGGCAGGCCATGCTGGCTGAATAGAAGCGGCAGAGCTTCCTGCTCGGTTTTTGTGAAGTCTAGAATAGTGTTGTCAACGTCAAAAAATAAAGCATCATATCGCTTTGTCATGTTGTCTACCTCCAGTTATTAAGCATAAATTGATCGACTTGCTAGCTGTTCAAGTTTTTCCCAGTCTTTTATGGATATTGCACTGTTGCTGCGCTCGATAATACCTTCTTTAGCTAACGTAGTAAGTAAACGGTTCACATGCCGGGAGGTCGTCCCGATATGATCCGCGATGTCGCCTGTCCGGTTAATGGGCAGGGAACCAGTCAGCCGTTTTCCGTCATACTCTGACATAATACGGAATAGGTAGCTCGCTAACCTGGTAAGGGCGCCATGGGTCAGACTGAAGCTGAACGCTTTTGATTTCAGCTGGAACTTCTCTGTTACCTCGCGCAGCAAAAGCTGAAGGAAAGGCGGATATGACGCCGCATATGTATGTAGTGAATCAATTGGTATCCCGATCAAATATACTTCACTCGCAGCCTCTACCGTATGTAATGCATCCATCTGCTTGATATATTCTATATCACCAAATAATTCAAAAGCTTGCTTGAATGAAACGATCAGTTTATTGCCATTCTCTGCAATGTAAGAGACGGTTGCTTTTCCCTTTACGAGCAGATACAGCTGCGATACATGTTCTCCTTGTTCACAGATAGCATCACCGTTACCGGCACGGTATAAACGGAAATGGCTTCCTGATATCATACTTTTCTATATAAGATTCAAGAAGAGTCTCATTATGTACAGGTTGCATAAGCAGGCCTGCCTTCCAGCTATATTATATGTCCGTTATTTGCAAAGGAAAGGACATATGTCCCGATCGTATCATATCGTTATCTGATCGGCAAAGGAAGGTAGACATCTCCTTACCGCCATCTGACTTTACGTGATTGGACTTTTATTTTAAAGCAACATAGTGCGCCAGCCCCTTTGCATGTGTTATGCTAACTTATACGAACATGTCAAGGAAGCTGGTGTAAGTTATGCAGACAAAATATGCAATTGTTAAACAGGCAATCAAATCTAAAATCCTCGATGGTACGTATGAGCCGCATGCAAAAATTCCATCTGAGAGCGAGATGATGAAGCAATTCGACGTGAGCCGTCATACAGTGCGGCTGGCAATTGGAGAACTAGTGACAGAAGGATGGCTCTACCGCGAGCAGGGAGCGGGTACTTTCTGTGCCGATCGTTCGAAGCAGCAATTGCAGCACAATGGTACACAAAATAAAAATATTGCCATCGTAACTACGTACATTTCAGATTATATATTCCCATCGATCATTCGTGGAGCAGAAGCTTATTTAAGCGATCATGGCTATAATGTAAGCTTGTTTAATACGAATAACAATCATGAAAAAGAGCGGGAGTATCTCGAGCGGATCATCACTACTGGTTTTGACGGCGCAATTATTGAGCCGACCAAAAGTGCTTCAGCTAACCCGAATATAAACTACTATTTGAACTTGGAGCGGCTGCAGATTCCGTATATCATGATCAATGCTTATTATGATGCATTGGAACCGTACCGGGTGCTTGTCGATGATGAGCGTGGTGCTTTCCTGCAAACAGAGCACCTCATCAAGCAAGGGCATAAGGATATTATCGGTTTCTTCAAAACGGACGACATGCAGGGAACGCTGCGGATGAAAGGATATTTGAAGGCGCACCGTGAATATAAGGTGCCAATTAATCCGAAGCATATCGTGACATACAGTACGGAGGAAAAGCATGATAAGCCAATACAAGAGCTTGAAGCATTATTGAATCAGACAGATGCCAAGCCGACTGGATTGGTATGCTATAACGATGAACTGGCCATCAAACTGATCAATGTGCTGCGGGAACACAATATGAAAATTCCACAGGACATGTCAATTGTGGGCTTTGATAATTCCTTCCTGACCGAATTGTCGGAAGTGAAGCTTACTTCTGTTGAACATCCAAAGTCAGAGCTTGGCAAGGCAGCAGGTAAATTGATCCTGGATTTAATCGAAAGTAATCACGGCAAAGGCTCTGAAGGGGCAATCGAGAGTATTGTCTTTCCGACTAAGCTGGTAGCGAGGCAGTCGACACAAGCTATACAGGCAGATGCGTTAGAAAAGATAAAGTAAACAGAGCTGGAACGGTCAGCTCTGTTTTTTTATACGACTTGTTAAATAAGTGTTATAGATAATTGATATATTAATATCTTGTTCGTATAAGTTATGAGGATAATAAACCAAAACTTATTGACTGATTGTTTCTGCGATGATACCATGTTCATAACACGCATCGTATAGGCTGACGCATCCAAATGTATGCGCTATCATCCAGAACAATCCTCAGTTAGCCGATTACGGAAAGGGAGGTATGACCTCTTTGGTAAACGCTTTCAATAACTGCTTTGAAATGAAAAAATGAGGGGGTAGCTTTGATGAAGAAAGTCTTGAAGACGCTGATGATTGGTTTGATGATCATTGTATTGGTCGCTTGCAGCAAGGGCGGCAGTGGAGGCGGAGGCAGTGAGGCGGATGAAACAGAAGTTGTCGGTGCAGACTTGGAGAACGCAACTGAATTGACTTATTGGACTTTTGTCGGTCAGCATATGGATTTATTCAAGGATTCAGCGGAACGCTGGAATGAGGAATTTCCTGATCGGCCTATCAAGCTCGTAGCCGAAACATATCCATACGATAATATGCACAATAATCTGCTGCTTAGTCTGCAATCAGGTAAAGGTGCACCGGATATAGCGGATATCGAATTGAGTAAGTTTCCGAACTTTTTACAAGGAACACCGCAGCTTGAACCAATGAACGAATATGTAGAACCAGTACTTGCTGATTCTGTAGAGGCTCGTTTTGACCTATATGCGAAAGAGGGCGACTATTACGGCGTTCCAACTCACGTAGGGGCAACTGTCATGTACTATAATACAGAAATTATGGAGCAAGCAGGAGTTGATATCGATTCCATCAAGACATGGGATGACTTCGTAGAAGCCGGTAAACAAGTGACAGAAAAAACAGATGCAGTTATGTGGAACGTCGGTACAGGTGACTTCCTGATGGATTTGTGGCCGATGGTTTCACAGCAGGATTCGGACTTCTTTGATGCCGAAGGAAATTTGACATTGGATAACGAAACCAATGTAAAGACCCTTCAATTCTTGTATGATGCTATTTATACAGAGAAAATTGCTGAACTTACTCCTGGTGGTATGAACCAATCAGAGGATTTTTATAAGTATTATTCAGAAGGAAAGTCAGCTGCCATACTAGCGCCGCTTTGGTACATGGGACGCTTCCTTGATAATATGCCGGAAATGGAAGGTAAAATTGCCATCAAACCGCTTCCTGCTTGGGAAGAAGGCGGTAAGCGTTCCGCTGGTATGGGTGGTACAGGAACAGTCGTAACCAATCAGTCAGAAGAGACGGACTTGGCGAAGGAATTCCTGGCATACACCAAGCTTTCGGAAGAAGGAAGCATCAATCTGTGGAAGGTTCTCGGATTTGACCCGCCTCGCTGGGATGTATGGGAAAGTGAAGCAGTCAGAGAAGATAATAAGTATTATCAATTCTTCGGTGACGGTATCTTCGATATGCTTTTAGAGGTGAAGGATGAGATCAACACATTGAATATCACCGAAAATACACCAGATGTTTCGACGGAGTATAATACAATAATTGCAGATTCTGTGCTGAGGCAGAAGAATAAGTCGCCTGAGGAAGCCATGAAAGAAGCTGCTGATAAGATCGAAAGCACGATGCAGGAATAGAACAGACTCCCTAAAAACCCCAAGCAGCACTATCGCAGCTTGGGGTTTTTATAATATTTGTTTCTGGGTTCAAAAAACGCTTGTTTTTACAGACACATCTGTCTATACTGAATATATAAACTTATACGTACATATTTCTGGATGTGGAGATTAAAGGTGGAATATGTTCGTACGTGATGCGATGTGTGTCACCTTCTTTTTTTACCTTAATTGTAAGCGTTATCAAAAAAGAAAGAGGAGTGGGGATAAATGGCAGATAAATTGCAAGCGAAGATGGTTTTGGATAAGAGTTATCAGATCAGCGAAGTCGACAAACGTATTTACGGATCATTCATTGAACATCTAGGTAGAGCAGTATATGGCGGTATTTATGAGCCTGGTCATCCCGATGCTGATGAACAAGGTTTCCGAAAAGATGTAATTGAGCTGGTGAAGGAGCTGCAAGTGCCTATCGTTCGTTATCCTGGCGGTAATATGGTGTCTGCTTATAACTGGGAAGATGGTGTCGGAGCGAAGGAAAGCCGGCCAAAACGGCTGGAGCTGGCCTGGCGCACAATCGAGACCAATGAAATAGGGACGAATGAATTCGTGGATTGGGCGAAGAAAGCGCAAGCGGAAGTTATGATGGCAGTGAACCTTGGTACGCGAGGTATTGATGCAGCGCGTAATCTAATCGAATATACAAACCATCCCAGCGGGACGTACTGGAGTGATTTACGCAGGGAGCATGGTTACGAGCAGCCCCATAACATCAAGACTTGGTGTTTAGGAAATGAAATGGATGGACCGTGGCAGGTAGGGCATAAGACAGCGGCCGAATATGGCAGAATCGCCAAAGAGACAGGTAAGGCAATGAAACTCGTCGATCCGAGTATTGAGCTTGTTGCATGTGGCAGCTCGAATACGGATATGCCGACTTTCCCAGAGTATGAGGCGACAACATTGGATATCGCATATGACGAAGTGGATTATATCTCCCTGCATCAATATTACGGCAACCCTTCCAATGATCCAGCCAACTATTTGGCGAAGAATATGGATATGGATCATTTTATTAAGACCGTAACTGCTACCTGTGATTACATCAAAGCAAAGCATCGCAGCAAGAAAACAATCAACTTGAGCTTTGATGAATGGAACGTATGGTATCACTCCAGGGAGCATGATGAAAAGCTGGATCCGTGGACAGTCGCACCGCCTCAGCTGGAGGACGTCTACAATTTTGAAGATGCTCTATTGGTTGGAAGCATGCTCATTACCTTGCTCCGTCACGCTGATCGTGTGAAGATGGCTTGCATGGCTCAGCTGGTGAACGTCATTGCGCCGATTATGACGGAGAACAACGGCCAATCTTGGAAACAGACAATCTATTATCCTTACTTGCACGCATCCGTATTCGGTCGGGGAATCAGCTTGCAGCCGATCCTTTCTTCTCCGAAGTATGATAGCAAAGACTTCACAGATGTCCCGTTCATTGATAGCGCTGCTGTTTATGATGAGCAAGAAGAGGCGTTAACAATTTTCCTAGTGAACAAGCATTTGGAAGAAGCTATTCCGCTCGATGTTGACCTACGCAGCTTTGAAGGATATGAACTTGCAGAGCATATCGTGCTGGAGCATCATGATTTGAAGGCAGCTAACACAAAAGACACATCACGCGTCGCGCCGCACAGCAATGGTGAATCGAGGTTGGAAGACGGCAGACTGAAGGCGCAATTGAATAGGACTTCCTGGAATGTCATCCGGCTGCGGAAAGCCAGTAAAAATTAAGGGTGAGGGGGGATTGTGATGAATACAGTTACACCAGTGACACCGGTGAGAGCACGGAAGAAACAGAATAAGTTCCTCCGGTTTCTAAATTCAAAGAAAGTAGTCCCGTTCGTTTTCATTTCGCCATTTGTCCTGTCTCTGCTTCTTTTCACAGTGTATCCTGCAATCCAGGGAGTGATCATGAGTTTCCAGCGTGTGCTTCCTGGACAGGTGGAATTCATTGGAATGAGCAACTATGAGCGCGTTTTTAACCCTACGTTTTACAGAGCTGTTTCCAATACGACAGCTTATGTCGTACTTACCGTATTGATTTTGACTATCATACCGATGGTGCTCGCGGTAATTCTTAATTCGAAGCATGTCCGCTTCCGGACGCTTTTCCGGGCTTCACTCTTTATCCCGGCACTTACATCGACCATTGTCGGCGGTATGATTTTTCGCTTCATGTTCAGTGAGCAGGAAGGCGCTGTTGCTAACCAGCTAATCGGGCTGTTTGGCTTCGATCCAATCAAATGGATGTTTACACCTTGGGCGGCGATCGGACTGATGGTCCTGCTAGCCAGCTGGCGCTGGATCGGCGTAAATATTCTTTACTTCCTGGCAGCCTTGCAAAATGTGCCAGATGAAATGTATGAAGCAGCCCAAATTGATGGTGCCACTAGATGGCAGCGCTTCCGTTTCATTACGATGCCAATGCTGAAGCCGATCATCATTTTTGTCAGTACGATCACAATCATCAACGGCTTTCGAATGTTTGAAGAAAGCTATGTTTTCTGGGCAGTTGGTTCACCAGGTAACATCGGTTTATCGATTGCAGCTTATATTTACCAGCAGGGGATCCAGCAGAATGATATGGGCTTCGGGGCTGCGCTCGGCGTCGTGTTAATGCTCATTATCTTCGTTATCAGCATTATCTATTTAATTGCTACCGGCACATTCAAGAAGGAGGATAGATGATGAAAAAATCCAACAGCAAAGCACTCGGTTTCATCGCCACTCTTGTTATGGCCATTGTCAGCTTGATTGCGCTTTTCCCGATCATAAGCTTGGTGCTTTCGTCGTTTATCCCGTCATCTTCCATGATGCGAAACGGCATATCATTCAGCTTTCCTTGGGATGAATTGACGCTAAGCAATTACACTTACATCTTCACACAATCGGCAGAATACTGGACGTGGTATGGAAACAGTCTTTGGATTTCTGCATTGATGATTGTTTTGTCCTTGTTCTTTTCTTCCATGGTTGGCTACGCGCTGGCGATGTATGACTTTAAAGGAAGCAATATTTTCTTCGTCGCTGTTGTGTTCATCCTGATGGTGCCATTTGAGATTCTGATGCTGCCGTTATTCCAGTTTATGATCGATATGATGTTGATTGATACGTATCTGGGCGTGATTCTCCCAGGTGTCGTTGCTCCGGTAGCAGTCTTCTTCTTCCGGCAATACGCACTTGGTCTGCCGAAAGAGCTGATGGATGCAGCACGGATTGACGGGTCGACAGAATATGGCATCTTCTTTAAAATCATGCTCCCGTTGATGGGACCTTCCCTGGCAGCGATGGCAATCCTGCAAGGGCTTGGCAGCTGGAATAACTTCCTGTGGCCATTGCTCGTGCTCCGTTCGAATGATATGTTCACGCTGCCGCTCGGGCTGGCAACACTGCTTACGCCTTACGGGAATAACTATGATGTTTTGATTGCAGGGTCTGTTATGACAATTGTTCCGATTGTGATTCTGTTCATCTTCTTCCAACGCTATTTCATTTCCGGATTGACTGTGGGCGGCGTCAAAGGCTGAGCCTGATTAGAAAGGAGTTAAAACCATGCTGAAGAAAGCGATGAGTAATCTCGATAAGTCTCTTTTGTGGATCACCCGTTTTGCACACTTGAATGCACTGTTCCTGTTGTACAGCCTCTTAGGACTGATCGTTGCCGGAGTAGCTCCAGCAACGGTAGCTGCATTGCAGGTTTCCCGCCGGATTTTGAATGGAGAGGAAGTAAAGGTGAACCAAGCATTCCGCAAAGCATTTAAACAGGAGTTTTGGTCAGCAAACAAGTTAGGGTGGTTCCTTGGAGCAGTGGGTTTCATCCTGTATACAAACTATCTGCTTATCAGACAAGCGGATGGACAGTTATTCTTCCTGGTGCCCTTCCTTTTCTATGTGCTCATTTTCTGCTATATGACGGTTGTGCTCTGGAGCTTCCCACTGCTGGCGAATTACAAGGCAGGTACATTCCAGGTTATCAGGAGTGCGTTCATCATTGGGCTGACGAGGTTTCATATCACGCTGTCGATCGGTGTACTTCTGTTTGCGCTTTTGTATCATAGCATCGGCTTGCCGGTGCTGCTGCTGTTCTTCTGCTTCAGTATCAGCGCGTTTGGCTGGATGTGGCTGAGCATGAAGGTGTTCTCTACGATGAAGCACGCCGAACAGTTAGCCAGCTAGTTTACTTTTGATAGATTGGAGCGATAAGCATGTCGACTAAATTGATCATTCAAGCTGATGTCACAGAAGGGAAAATCAATAAAAATATTTACGGTCATTTCGCTGAGCATCTTGGCAGAGGTATATATGAAGGGATCTGGGTCGGGGAGGACTCTTCGATACCGAATACAAAAGGCATCCGCAATGATGTACTGGAAGCTCTTCAAAAGCTTAATATACCGGTATTGCGATGGCCAGGCGGCTGCTTTGCCGATGAATATCACTGGAAGGATGGCGTTGGTCCGCGTGAAGAGCGTAAGCGAATGGTCAATACCCATTGGGGAGGAGTCGTAGAGAATAACCATTTCGGAACTCATGAATTCTTCACGCTTTGCGAGCTGCTCGGAGCAGAGCCGTATATTTGCGGAAACGTCGGCAGCGGCACCGTCCAGGAAATGTCGGAGTGGGTTGAGTACATGACATTCGATGGTGAATCGCCAATGACGGCTTGGCGCCAGGAAAACGGCCGCGAGGAGCCATGGAAGCTGACGTACTTCGGTGTTGGAAATGAAAACTGGGGCTGCGGCGGGAATATGCGGCCGGAATATTATGCAGATTTATATCGCCGTTATCAAACTTATGTACGTAATTATGGAGACAACAAGCTGTATAAGATTGCAGGCGGGGCTAATGTCGATGATTATAATTGGACAGAGACACTCATGCAAGAAGCAGCATCTATGATGGATGGATTGAGTCTGCACTACTACACGATTCCAGGTGATTTCTGGCTTGGTAAGGGCTCTGCTACTCATTTTTCCGAAGACGAATGGCATCTGACGCTGAAGCGTGCACTTCATATGGAAGAGTTGATTGAAAAGCATGGCACGATCATGGATAAATACGATCCTGATAAACGCGTTGGGCTGATCATCGATGAGTGGGGAACGTGGTTCGACGTGGAACCTGGCACTAACCCAGGATTCCTGTATCAGCAAAATACAATCCGTGATGCGCTCGTAGCTGGTGCTTCACTCAATATCTTCAACAATCATAGTGACCGGGTCCAAATGGCTAATATCGCGCAAACAGTCAACGTTTTGCAGGCGATGATCCTGACAGAAGGACAGGAAATGATCAAGACACCGACGTACCATGTATTTGATTTGTACCAAGTGCACCAGGATGCAGAACGTCTTTCCTCTCACCTGGAATCAGATGAAATAAAGCATGGCGATTTGGTATATCCAGCTGTCAGTACTTCTGTATCAAAAGGAAAAGATGGCAAGATTCATGTGAGCTTCTGTAATCTGGATCATACAAATGAAGTTGCAATAAATACAGAGTTTCGCGGTGCGGCATTAGGAACTGTTAGCGGCAAGATTCTCACTTCTGACAAAAGAGATGCCCGTAATACATTTGATGCGCCAAATCAAGTGGAGGTAGTGCCATTTACAGATTTCGCCGAGCAGGATGGCGGATTACAGGTTACGTTACCGCCAATGAGCGTGACAGTTTTGACAATCAAGGAGGGAATCTGATGCAGTTATCTGCTGATATGCTGACATTGGCAGAGGAGTTCGGGATAAATCCGGATACTTTTCCGCTCTTGCAAGTGGAAGCTGGCGCACTTGCATCGATTGGAGATTACTTGAATGAGAAAGGTTTGAGTAAAGCTGTCCTTATTATGGATGCTCAGACTAGAGCAGCCGCAGGGGAGCAATTGGCAGCACTGCTAGAAAAGGATAATATCCATGTCCAAACGATCGAACTTTTAGCAAATCACCATGGTCAAGTAAATGCCGATGAAGCCTCGCTTGTGCAGGTACTAGTTGAAACACCGGTGGATACAGATGTCCTGTTGGCAGTAGGGGCGGGAACGATCCATGATATTACGCGTTTCTGCAGCCAGAAGCTCTCCATTCCATTTGTGGCAGTTCCGACAGCAGCATCAGTCGATGGTTTCACCTCCAAAGGAGCGCCACTGATCTTGCGGGGAGTGAAGCAGACAATCCAGACAGCCGCCCCGGTGGCTGTGTTTGCCGATTTGAATGTGTTATGTGCGGCTCCTCGATCGCTTACAGCAGCTGGCTTCGGAGATATCCTTGGAAAATTCACTTCTTTGCTCGATTGGGAAATATCCGCCAGAGTAGGAGGAGAACCATACAATCCGCTTGCAGCTAAAATGACGAGACACTCACTGGACACATGTGTCGAACATGTCGAGGAAATAGCCAAGGCGGATGAAGCGGGCATACGAATTTTAATGGAAGCACTAATCGAATCTGGTCTCATCATGCAGGTGTTGGACTTCTCCCGCCCTGCTTCAGGAGCAGAGCATCACTTGTCCCATTATTGGGAGATGCAGTTACTCGAGACAGATAAACGACAGCTTCTTCATGGAGCCAAAGTCGGTGTTGCTTGCAGCATCATTACGGAATTATATAAAGATTGGATTGAGCAGTTTGATCCTTCAGAATCAACAGGAGCTTATGCGGCTTCCTTGCAGGAAAATTGGGAAGAAATCCGTCTGAAGATTGCGGCACTCCCGACGCCGGAAGCATTGCAATATTACCTGTTGCAGGTCGGAGCACCTGCTTCAGCTGAGGAAATTGGCATAGGATCACAACTTGTACAGGATAGCTTGAATGAAGCTTACCATTTGCGTGATCGCTGTACGGGTCTTCTTCTTATCAATCAATTCAAGAAAGAGCAGATCAGCTACCCGCTGCAGGATCGGATCGGCAGTCGATGACTTGCCGGACTTGCCAGCAAAAGAAAAGCTTTACAGTGGAGGAGGCTGCAGCGCTTGTTGCAGATCAATTAGCATTGGAGCCTGTATTGGCTGAAGAAGACACCGTGTCTGCTCGTTTAGCAATATGTTCGGCTTGTCCGTCACTTACAGCGGATCATACGTGTGCACACTGCGGCTGTTTTGTTGTATTCCGAGCCTCCCTTCCGGATAAACGCTGCCCATATCCTGACGGAGATCGCTGGCAGCGGGTATAATCAAAGCAAGGAGGCGATGGATGTGACTTACTACCAAGCAATGGATAGCATTCTATTCGATTTGGACGGAACAATATGGAAGGATTTTACATTGATAGATGGAGCTGCTGAAACGATCAGGACCCTGCAAGAAGCTGGTAAACGGGTGATTGGGCTGAGCAATCGAGGCACGCATTCCCGAAATCAGATTGCAGCATATTTCAGGGAGCAAGGTATTCAGTGGGAAAAGGAAGATATTATTCTTTCCTCCTATCTTGCAGCGGATTATCTGCAGACCCATTATCCGAAGCTGCCTGTGTGGGTGCTGGGCGAAGAAGGGCTGCGGGAAGAACTTGCTGAAGCTGGGCTGACGCTTGCAGCAGAACCAGAGGATGCCGATTGGCTCGTGATTTCCTTGCATACTGGTGTTACATATCATGATCTGAACCAGGCATTCCGAGCTGTCATTCACGGCGCCAGGATTCTCGCCACCAATCAGGATCCTGTTTTCCCGGGAAAGAATGGCTTGCAGCTGGATGTGGGTGGACTGATCGGAGCGATTGAAGCGTCAACAGGCAAGAAAACCGATATTATCGTCGGCAAGCCATCGCATTTTATGTACCAAAAGGTAATGCAGCAAGCTGGAAGTCAACCAGAAAAGACGATGATCGTCGGAGACAGTCTGACTTCCGATATCGCAATGGGAGCTATGTTCGGCTTAAAAACAGCATTAGTGCTCACCGGAAATACAACAAAAGAACAGGCGGATATTTCTAGTATCAAGCCCGATCTGATCCTGCCGTCCATCAAGGAGCTTCCATTCACATAAGAATATGGAGGAGATAGGATGAAAACAATTGATGTCCAACATATAGAGGTTCGCGCGAAGCAAGGAGAGCTTGTGGAGCTTCCGAAGACAGTCGACGTATGTATTGAAGAGGGCGTACAAGCTGCATACCGTGTAAGCTGGCCGAATCTGCCAGATCTTAGTGAAGCTGGGACATACGAAATAGAAGGAAAGATTGAAACGGAGGCTTTCCCGGAACCGTTCATCGAGCAGCGCGCTGATCCATATATTCTGAAAGCAGAGGACGGATTCTACTATTTCACCGGCTCCTATCCGAAGTACGACAGAATTGTCCTGCGCCGCGCCAAGACATTGGAAGGTCTTCGTGAGGCAGAGGAATATACGGTTTGGAAGGCGCGTGAATCCGGCATATTGTCAGAGCATATCTGGGCTCCGGAGCTGCATCGAATAGATGGCAAATGGTACATACATTTTGCAGCTGGAGAAAAAGAGGATGTGTGGGCAATACGTCCATATGTGCTGGAATGTACAGGTGATCCTTTTTCCCATGAATGGACGGAAAAGGGAGCAATCAATACAGATTTTCAAAGCTTCTCATTGGACGCCACGACGTTCGAACATCGAGGCAGAAGGTATCTTGTGTGTGCTCAAAAAACAGAGAATGATACAATCTCTAATCTTTATATTGCCGAAATGAAAAATCCATGGACGATCAAGGGTGAGCAAGTGCTACTGGCAGAACCTGAACACCCATGGGAGACAGATGGTTTCAACGTTAACGAAGGCCCTGCATTTCTGCATCGACACGGAAAAGTATTCCTGACATTTTCTGCTAGTGCAACGGATGACCGCTATGCGATGGGGCTGTTATATGCAGATGAAGACGCTGATCTGCTTGATCCTGCCTCATGGACAAAGCTGCCAGATCCTGTGCTGACAAGCTCGGAGACTACCGGTCTTTATGGACCTGGTCATAACAGCTTTACTGTGACGGAAGAGGGTTTTGATCTGCTTGTCTACCATGCTAGATCCTATAAGAAGATTGAAGGAAACCCACTATACGACCCAAACCGTCATGCAAGGATCCAGCGTTTCTTCTGGAAGGATGGGATGCCATACTTCGGTGAACCAGGATATAGGCTTCAGAATTCGAGCAACATAAAAGCAACAATAATAATTGAGTAAACGTGAATCCTTATACAGTTGTATAAGGATTTTTTTATGTCAAATGTGTGAAGAGAATACGATTAATCTTGATTGCATCGTGAAAGGGAGAAAAACATTGTTGACTTCATTAAGAAAGTGAAATAAGATATTAGTTGCTCTAACAAAAGTACTCTGATTTGAGTACTTTAAATAAACTAAAATAATCTCTTACTTAAGGAAGGATGCAATTATGAAATATACACACTTCATAAAATCTAAAGGAGCTATCGGCGCCATTTTCATGGGTATTCTATATGCTGTCTTCATGCTGGGAATATTCCTGCCTGGGTATTCCGCAATACCAGGGAACGTCGATCAGTTAAAGGTTGCCATCGTAAATGACGATGCTGGAGAAGTTGGTGCTACAATCGCAGATCAGCTGACAGAAAAGCTGCCTTTTAAGGATATCGAAACCGATATGACGAATGAGCAAGCACTAGATGATTTGGAGAAAAATGATTTGGCATTAGTTGTCCATATCCCGGATAATTTCTCGGAGAATGTACAAAGTGGAGAAGCTTCCTCTAGTATCGACTTCACAATGAATGAAGCTGGTGCAACGACTGTTTCCTCTACGATGCGCTCAGTAGTTGGGCAGATTAATAACCAATTGAGTGCACAGTTCTCGCAGCAGACAGCTGAAGGTGTATTGATGAACTTCAACGTACCTGAGGATCAAGCTGCAGCACTAAGCGATAAAATTGAAACTGCATATCAAGGTAATATTGTAACGATCAATGAAATGCCGGACGGTATGAATAACAACATGCTGCCTATGTTCTTAACAATGGCTGGATATGTTGGTGCAATGATCGGAGCAATGCAATTAGTTGGTGCATTTAAAGCCAGCCAAGGAAAAGCAAGTAAAACCCGTCTATTCCTATATGTACAATTGACTGCTTTAATCATTGCAGTTGCTGCTGCATTCGTAGCTACAGGAATTGTCTATCTAGTGAATGATCCTAGCGGTGATTTGTTCTTTGGTATGCTAGGGCAGCAAATTTTGAACTATATGGTGTGCTTCAACTTTGCTGCCATCTTCATCTTCTTGCTTGGTCAAGCTGGTATGATCCTAAACTTGCCAATCCTGTTGATGCAAACACTAGCAAACGGTGCTACAATGTCTCGCGATATGATGTATGCGCCATATGAATGGATGAGTCATATCTCACCAATGTATTACTCTGTGCAAGCATACTTTGCTAATCTGTTCGGAAGCACAAGCCCAAGTCCATTTATCTGGTCGATGGTTGCGGTAGGTGCGGCTGCAATGCTGATTAACATTATCATCATTGCTTTCGTTCATAAACCGAAGGCGGCAGAAGGCGGAAATAGCAGCGAAGAAACAGAAGCTATTAAAGTGACAGTTTAAATTTGATATAATAAGATCATTCTGCTTGAGGGAGCAAAGAGAATGTCCATTCAAATTTTCATACTCAGCAAACTGATGGAGGATAATAACTATCCTTATAAACTAAAAAAACAGCTATCCGAGCCTATCCCATTAGATCAACTTGGCGGGCTGACTGAAAGCAAGCTTTACTATCATTTCGATGCCTTAGCTAAGCAAGGATTAATTGAAGCAGTGGAAATCATAAAAGAAGAACATCGCCCCGATAAGCAAGTATTTCAGATTACAGAAAAGGGTCGCGAAGAGCTGCCGAAAAAGATCTATAAAGTCATGAAAAATGCAGATAAGATAAGTGACATGGTCGTTTGCTTGGCTAATATCAAATATGTCGATCGTGACAAAGTAGTCAGTATTCTCGAAGATAAGCTAGAAAGAATCAATGATCGCTGGGAGCAAATCAAAACATTCGATAAGCTTGTCCAAAAAGATGAAGAAAAAGAAAAATTCATTGATTTTATGAGTGGCTATGTAACAACAAGAACGGAACATACCATTCACTGGTTGGAAGAGTTGATCAAGCGAGTTAAACAAGGGGATTTTTAAACATTGTTTGAGATACACCGCAGAAGCCATAGCTTTTGCGGTGTATTTTTTTGTGGAGAAAGATAGAGACAGTAATTGATTGGAAGAAAGTGAAAGGTAAAACCGAATAATACTCCTTGTCAGTACTGATTTCCGCTTGTTCTATAGTGTAATAAAGCGAAAAATAAAAATTAAACGAATCTTAATGAATGAATCATGAAAAAAGTTCGGTTTTTACTCGATAAAACACTTTTTACTATTGACTTTATTCTGTATGAATAGTTAAATTAATCTTAATTGTTAAAATATTTAGCGAATGGGGGCGGCATTTCTGTTAAATACATATTACGAGGAAATTAAGAAACTTGGAGAATCCATTTACGAGAGTCCTGAATTAGGTTACAAAGAGGAACACACAAAACAAGCGGTCATGGACTATCTGATTAAAAGTAATCCGGAGTGTTCCATTCAAGAATTCAGCACAACTGGTTTGCGAACAACACTTGGTGAAGGAAAGCCTATACATATTGCTTTTTTGGCTGAATTAGACGCCGTGTATGCACCGTCACATTTCCGGGCTGATCCAGAAACTGGTGCTGCTCATAACTGCGGGCATTACACACAGGTTGCCATTGCCCTTTCCCTTTATCGCCAGCTAGTCGATTCAAAGGCATATGAACAATTCGATTATACAATCAGTTTTATTTTTGTTCCTGCAGAGGAATATCTGGATCTTGCTTTTCGTGATGAGCTGATGCAAAAAGGAATCATTTCACATTACGGCGGAAAACCGGAAGCAATGAAGCTTGGTGTGTTCGATGATATCGATGTGAGTATTTGTGTGCATGCGATGGGCGGTGAATTTTCGAAACGGACCATCGAAATTGATTGTGATTTGGCAGGTTTCCTATATAAGCGTTACACCTTTAAAGGAAAGTCTACACATGCTGGCTTCGATCCATTTTCTTCTGTCAATGCCTACAACATGTCTACGTTGTTTCATACGGCGATAAGTCTCAGCCGGCAGCAGCTGGATGAAAAAGAAAAAGTCCGACTGAATCCAATTGTGATGGAATCTGATATGTCGACAAATGTCATACCAAATCATATTAAAGTAGGAACTGATTTACGCACGTTATCGACATCATATATGCTGACAGTCGCAAAGCGATTGGATGCTGCGGCACAAGGCAGTGCAATGGCGCTCCAGGGTGAAGTTGAAATTGATACCCAATTGGGGTATTTACCGTTTCAGCAAAATCGTTATTTATCATCTTTTGTAAAGGAAGCTTTTGAAGAAGAGGAACAGATTGAGGATATTTGGGAAGACAACAGCATTAGTGCAGCGGGCGATATTGGGGATTTGTCCTATATGATGCCGTGTATACAAATTGGCTACAGTGGTTTTACAGGTACGATTCATGGTGATGATTTCATCGATATCGACCCGGAATATATCTATGATATCTTCCCGAGGTTTTTGTTCCAGGTGCTTGAAAAGTTGAATGGCAAGATAGATAGAACAAAGCTGTACAAAAGGTCTTACGCGGAATATGTACAGTTGATTTCATCTATTTTAGAAAAAAAGGAGGAGCATGGTATTGAAGCGTAATTATGTCATTTTACTTGTCTTCGCACTTATTGTTATTACCGCAGCAGAAATGATCGGGACACAATCCCTTTCGTTCGGAGCATTCTCTGTTTCACTGCTGCCGCTTGCTTTTGCGATTCTGATTACGATGATTCTTGGCTTACCATTCATTCGGAAAGGTTTTTTGAAAAAAATATACAGCAAAGTGAATGTGCAGTTTTCCAGCAAATATTTAATCTTTATCATGCTGCCGCTAATGGCAAGGTACGGAGCGGATGTTGCGCCGCAGCTGAGGGAAATCCTCAATGTCGGATGGGTATTCATTGCTCAGGAACTTGGAAATCTTGGGACTGTATTATTAGGTTTGCCGGTGGCATTGCTTATCGGTTTGCGGAGAGAAGCTATTGGAGCGACACTAGGTCTTGGCCGGGAAGGGGAGCTTGCATACATATCGGAAAAGTACACACTGGAATCGAAGGAAGGGCAAGGAGTTTTGTCACTTTATATTATCGGAACACTTTTCGGTACCATTTTCTTTAGTTTGATTGCACCGATTATGCTTGATATTGGTTTTCGTGTAGAAGCATTGGCGATGGCATCCGGAGTTGGTTCCGCGAGCATGATGACTGCCTCATCTGCAACGTTGATCGAACGGGTTCCTGAAATGGAAAGCACCATCCTTGGTTACGCCGCAGCAAGTCAGCTGCTCACCAGTTTCCTCGGAACTTTCACAATGGTGTTCCTGGCCGTCCCATTGCAGCGTTTCCTTTACAACAAACTGACGAGAACGAAAAAACAGCAGGAGGTGCCAACAGATGTCCGTGCAGCTGAATAAATACGTTAAATATGGCCTTATCATTCTGCTTAGTACAGCTCTGATCCTCTTCACCCAGCAAATCAAGCTGCTCAAGAACCCTGAATCCACGCCCGTTGAATGGATGACAATTATGGGTCTACTGACATTATGGCTATTTTCGATGATCGGTGTGCTGCTGTCTGATTTAATGAAGAAAACGCCAGTAAAGATACTGCAAGAGTTTCCAATGCTTGGCTGGGTCGCTGTCACGTCCCTTATCTTGTGCATGTGCTTTGATTTCTTTGTAGAGGCAATTGGTTATGTGGACTTTCTTGCCATTACAACACCTATTTTAACGTTTGCAGGAATTTCAGTTGTGGATCGATTAGTTGATTTGCGCAAGACGTCCTGGAAAGTCGGTATTGTCGCAGTGTTTGTCTTTACCGGAACTTATGTCGGCAGTGCGCTACTGTCAGAGTTAGGGCTATATTTAGCTGGAAAGTAAGCTGGAGGTTATCCTCCAGTTTTTTATTTTTACTGATACTATCTGCCAAGGTTGTTGTGGCTTTCCTTTCGTCAGGTTCCAAATTTATTAAAAGTCTGATGATTTCCTTCGGCTCCAGAACGTTTCAGACAGCCGCTCAAAAGAATGTTATTTTTTGGGATTGATATCGAAATCTGGTACGTGTATCGGCACGATTAAATCTTAAAAGGGGTGCTGACAAGCACCCCTATTTTGTTAGGTCGAACTTTAGCAGAACATTCAAGGTCAGACAGAAAGTGCTTCCACCTGGAGGTCTGATCCTTTCCAAATATTGTTTGTGTTGATAGAATATTCTATATATATCTTTTGTGGAAGGAGTTGCTTTTCATATATACATATCGAAATGATGTCAGAAAGGTTCTTATTCCTTATTTGCAGGAACTCTCTCCGCAGCAATGGGATGCTGATGCCTACCATAATACTATTTCCTGGGTAATCGAACATATGGCTCAAACGGAGGATTACTGGGTATTTCAGATCGGGCTGGGGGAAGAAAGCAGATTATCGGGAAGTGATCGGAATCCGTTAGAACAGTATCTCCAAATCAGGAAAGAGACTGATCAAGTTCTGAAATCTTTACAAGTAAAAGACTGGGACAGGCTGGTAGATGTTCCTGACTTCTCAGATGGATGGAAACCTCCATCTGAACCGACAATGCGCTGGCTGTTCCATCATGTCTATTCTCATGAAGCATATCATGCTGGTCAGATTGGCGTTATAGCAAGGTTGAATGGTTTTAATGGACCTCTGTTCTGATAGTCATAAAAATATGGGGTGGTGTTAAACATGTTTCATACAGAACTATTCGTACGTGAGCTACCTGCATCCATGATTTTCTATCGGTGTCTATTCGGCAAAGGCTGTGCCGATTATGATGAGAAAAGAGCAGTCTTTAAGGGTGAGGATGGCGGGTCACTTTTGCTCACTGATGAATCCGTACTGAATGATGATCACTATTTTGCTGCTATGGCTGAATCGAGGAAAGGAAAAGGCGTTGAACTAATTCTCCCTGTAAATGACGTGGAAATGGTATTTAACAAAATCCATCGTTTATATCCTCGACATATTGAATCTGAACTTGCCGCTCGGCCATGGGGAAAACTTGATTTTCGTATTGTTGATCCTGATGGATATTATGTGCGCGTGACATCGTAGTCTATAAAAGTTCTAACCACGCATTCTGTTAATTAGGAAATTCCATTTTAATTTAGTTCAACAATTTACTGAAAGGGAAGACGTTATGGAACTAATTCACTTTCAAGAAACATATGCAAGCTTGGTTGATGCCTATGTACTATCAGAAGAACAGCTCCGTTTTACTGCACATCCGTCCAAGAGTATCCCCTTATGCAAGGCCGAACCGAATCGTCACGCTATCTTAGGGGGAGAGAATGATCGTCTTGTCGTTTATTTCGCTTTACATGAACAGGAAGGCGTACAGCCATATTCCGATAATCCCAGAGCAATACTGCTGCGTACTTTATCCACGGATTACCATGAACTCGGAAAAGGGTACGGAAAAGCTGCGCTGCAGCAGCTTCCGGAATTTGTGCAATATCAATTTCCGCACATAAATGAAATTGTGCTTGCGGTGAATGTAGCGAATGAGTTTGCTCGTAAGCTTTACGTGAAGTATGGATACAAGGATACGGGACGCCGAGTTATCGGTTCGAAAGGGATGCTTATAGTGATGAGTTATCCATTAGAGGTTCGTGTATGATAAAAACTTTTTTAAAAAGAATAATGAATCGGTTAAAAGTTATGCTGGACAATAATGAGAAGGCTCTTTTGTTGACAAGTACGTTTACTGGTAACTATATTGATTACAGGTAATAGAATTAATTACATGAAGATGGAGGCTATACATATGAAACTCTTAGTAACAGGTGCTACTGGTAATCTAGGAAGTAAAATTGTGAAGAAATTACTGGAAACAGTTCCTGCTGGAGATATAGCGGTAAGTGTTCGTAATCCAGAAAAGGCCGAAGATTTGCGTGCACAAGGAGTAGAGGTGCGACAAGGTGATTTTGATCAGCCTGCATCTTTGGATAAAGCATTTGCTGGGGTTGACCGTCTATTGCTTATCTCTGCAGATGGAGACAATGACACACGCATTCGACAACACGCACAGGCAGTAGAAGCTGCAGTTAAAGCAAAAGTGAAATTCATTGCTTACACAAGTCTTGTCAATGCACAGGAAAGTGAGCTGTTCCTGGCTCCGACGCATAAAGCTACAGAGCAAGCGATCATGGATACAGGGATTCCGTATACGTTCCTTCGCAACAACTGGTACTTTGAAAATGAGGCTTCCAGTATTCAAGGAGTTCTTGCAGGAGCGCCTTGGGTCACATCTGCAGGAGATGGAAAAGTTGGCTGGGCATTGCAGCAGGATTATGCAGAAGCAGCGGCAGCTGTATTAGCAGGAGAAGGGCATGAAAACAAAATCTACGAACTGTCTGGACCGCTTCTTTCTCAAGCAGAAATTGCAAAAGAAGTAGGCAAAGTCCTGGGCAAGGAAGTGCAAGTGCAGCAAGTCGATGATCAAGCTTATGCTGAAATCATGAAGGAAGCAGGTGTTCCGGAGTTCCTTTTGCCAATGCTAGTTGATATTCAGAAAGGAATCCGAGAGGGTGCTCTGGAAGTAGCAAGCGATGATTTTGAAAAACTGCTTGGAAGACAAGTAACGCCACTTCGCAGAGGAATTGAACAGATAAAGGAACAAGCGTAAAAAAGCTGGCCTATGGGCCGGCTTTTTTGTACATAATTTTTCCTGATTTGGCTCATCCTAATACCTGTGCAAGGGAAAGGCGGCACAAGTATGAACTTGTTTAGGAGGATGACAATGGGAATTTTGAGCGGAAACCCGCAGGATGAGCCGTTGCATTATGGCGAAGTATACGGATTGTGGACATTTGTTTTAACTGGTAATAAGATGATTGCAAATCATCAGATGCTATTGAATCATGTTGGTGATGATGACTTAAAGAAATTGATCGGCGAAGCAATTGATGGGGCTCAAGCAGAGGTTAAGCAAGTATCAGAGATACTGAAAGCAAATGGTATTGCGTTGCCTCCTGCTGCTCCGGAACCACCAAAAGTGGATCTGGAATCCATTCCGGTTGGAGCACGCTTTATTGATCCAGACGTAGCAGCTACGGCTTCTGCTGCAGTGGCTGCCGGCCTTGTCAGCTGCAGTACGATGATGGGTCAGTCTATCAGAGAAGACGTTGGCATGATGTTCGGACAGTTCCATACAAACAAAGCGATGTTAGGTGCCAAATTCCTCAAGCTTATGAAGGAAAAGGGCTGGCTTATTCCACCTCCATTACATCAGAATCAAGAAGATTAAGCTAAGGAAGCAGCCTGGATAGGCTGCTTTTTTGTTGTACCTTCCCAATAGTATCCTAAAAGATACTATGCCACTTTTAAGTGCGTACTTGTTGCAGCGTCTAAAAAACTTAATAATAGTTAACAGGGGATTTAGGGGAATACGATCCTGAATGAGGAATAATGGAGGTTTTACAAAATGAACGTATTAGTTGTCAAAGCAAATAACCGCCCAGCTTCTGAGGCGATTTCTAGCAAGATGTATGAAACTTTCATGCAGGAAATGGAAGGTGCAGAAAACCTTTCTATCACTACTTATGATGTATTCGCAGAGGATACACCTTATTTCGGCCAAGAGTTGTTCGATGCTTTCGGTAAAGTACAAACTGGTGCTGAACTAAATGATACAGAACAGCGTCTATTGGCTGCAAAACAGAAAGCGATGGATCTTCTTACAGCAGCTGATGTAGTTGTATTCGCGTTCCCACTATGGAACTTGACTATTCCTGCTAAATTGCAAACATTCATCGACTATGTTTATGCTGCAGGATTTGCATTCAAATATGATGCAGAAGGCAACATGATCCAATTGATGACTGACAAAAAAGCAATCTTCCTAAATGCACGCGGCGGCGTATACTCTGCACCAGAAGCTGCACCAATGGAAATGGCTGTTAACTATATGCGTAATGTTTTCGGCGGTATCTTCGGAATGGAAATCATCGAAGAAGTAATCATCGAAGGTCATAATGCTTCTCCTGGCGAAGCTGCTTCTATCGTAGAAGCTGGTCTTGCACAAGTGAAAGAAGCAGCAGCACGTTTGAAAAACCAAGCATAATGAAAAAAGATGAACTGGCGACAGTTCATCTTTTTTTATTTATTTAGCTTCCGCTTCATTTTGCTTCTTCGATTGCTTATGGATTGTGTGCTTAGCTCCCCATACATGCATCGCATGCAGGATTGGTTCTAGGCTTCTGCCATACTCTGTAATAGAGTATTCTACTTTCGGAGGCACTTGTGCATATACTTTACGTTCGATGATATCCTCTTCTTCCAATTCGCGCAGCTGGTTTGTCAGCATCTTCTGCGTGATACCGGGTAAACTTCGCTTCAGCTCATTGAAGCGCTGTGTTCCGCTGTTAAGCAGATGCAGCAGGATGACCGGTTTCCACTTTCCTACAAGAATACCAAGCGCGTCGGTCACTTTACACATTTCCGGTTGGATTTCTACAGGTACATCTTTCATTTTATATCCCCCATTTCACAGTATCCTTTTCTATACTATACCACTTTGAAGTGCGTACTTTCCAATAGGAGTGCTTTGGAGGATAATGGTTGTAAGATAAAGCTTTAAGGAGACAGGAGTATGGAAAAATATCGCATTGATCCAAGTAAGGGAATGGAATTCGGAATATACACATTAGGCGACCATTTAGCAGATCCGCGAACAGGAGAGCGTATCTCTGCCAAAGAAAGGATTCAGCAGATGGTACGGTTAGCACAGCTTGCCGATCAGGCTGGTATCGATTTCTTCAGTGTTGGCGAAAGCCATCAGCCTTACTTTGCATCACAGGCTCATGCTGTCATACTGGCAGCAATTGCGCAAGCTACGGAAAGAATCAAAATCGGAAGTTCCTCGACAATCATTAGTACATCAGATCCTGTACGAGTGTATGAGAATTTTGCGACGCTTGACTTGATATCCAATGGTCGCGCGGAAATCATTGCCGGTCGTGCATCACGTATTGGGTTGTTTGAATTGCTCGGATATGATCTGCATAACTATGAGGAACTATTCGAAGAGAAGTTTGATTTGCTGCTTCAGTTAAATGAGGAAGAAATCGTCAATTGGAGCGGTGAATTCCGCAGACCTTTGCGAAACGCTGAAGTTTTGCCGCGTCCAGTAACTGGTTCTTTACCAATTTGGCGTGCTGTGGGCGGTACTCCAGCGAGTGCCGTGAAAGCAGGCTATGCTGGTGTACCTATGACAGTAGCGATGCTTGGTGGTCCGGCAAGTGTATTCAAACGAACAATTGATACGTATAGGGAAGCGCTGGCAGCGCGAGGATTCGATCCTACTCAGCTGCCAGTAGCAACGACAGGATTCTTTTATGCAGCAGAGACAACGCAGGAAGCGTTACGTGATTATTATCCGCACATTAATGAAGGTATGAAAAAGACGAATGGACAAGGGTTCCCAAAACAATTATTCGCACAAGGTGCCGATCATCGAAGCATCATCAATGTTGGCAGTCCGCAGCAAATCATTGAGAAAATCCTCTATCAGCATGAGCAATTCGGTCATCAGCGTTATCTAGCTCAGCTTGATTTCGGCGGTGTACCTTTCGAGAAAATGGAGCAAAACATCGAGTATATCGGTACTGAAATATTTCCGGCAATCAAGAAATATACGAAGCAGGGAGGCGCTGAATAATGAAAGTGGTAGGAATATCCGGCTCGATTGTCGGATCAAAGACAAAGACAGCAATGTCGCTTCTTTGGGAAGAGATGATTACTGCTTATCCGAATGCAGAACACGAGCTATTGGACTTAGCTGACTATCAGCTGCAATTCAGCGATGGAAGAAACTACTTGGATTACACTGGTGACACGGCATATGTAACCGAGCAGATCATGCAAGCAGACATTCTGTTTATTGGTACACCAATCTTCCAAGCATCCATTCCAGGAACACTGAAAAATGTATTCGACCTGCTGCCAACACAAGCATTACGCGATAAGGTCGCAGGTATCGTGGTCACTGCTGGCTCAGCAAAACATTTTCTAGTGGCAGAGCAGCAGCTCAAACCAATTCTTTCGTATATGAAAGCTCATCTTGTGTCGACTTTTGTATTTGCAGAAGAAAAGGATTTCCTGAATGGAAAAATTATAAATGATGATGTGCATTTTCGATTGCAGAGACTTATTGAAGATGCATTCGACTTGGCGGAAGCACAAGCTTCCATACGAATGAAAAGAGAAGCAGAATACGATTTCTAAGTAAAAAGGCTTCTTTATTGGGAGCCTTCTGTGTATTCTTCAATAATCGTACCATCTTCATATACACGATAGATGCCAGTTGTTCCAGAACCACCGTCTTCTATCATGGATTTGGACTTCAGAACCAAAGTATAATAGATGCCGGTTCCATCCATTATAACTCACCGCCTGTCGGATCAATTACAAGATTTTCATTTTCTGTTATACCAAGATTAGAAATGGAAGTTGCATCCATATTTGTATGCTAAGTAATAGAGGGATATCTTGTGAATTAAATGGAAGTTACAAGAAAATAACGCGAGAAAAGAATGGACGCACCGCCTGGATCACCTTTCTTAAAAGCATGTAAGAAGACACATTTCATCTTAAGCAACACATTGCATCATCCTTCCGCTATATACTTGTCTTACTAATATTGTAAGTGGTTTGACAATGTGTTTATAGAGGCTTAATTTGTAGTTCTTTGAGGGAAAGTGTCGAATTATAAAGGATGATGATGTTGCAAGAATCCTTAGAAAGATTGTAGAGGGAAACTGGTGGGCGGGGCAAACAGGTTTTTCGATGGTTTCTTTGTCTAAAAAAAATTGCAGCTTCAACGCTGGACTATAATTTATTACAGTCTGACATTTGCCGTAGTAACTTTGCGAATATAGCTGGGATATATTTTTGGAGCTCATAGCATGGAACTTATAATGCCTGGAAGCTAAGACTTCGCTTTTTTACTCGGCACCAAGTATGCTCCAACTCCAAGCATAAGAGCCCCAAACACAGCTATACTCACGCCGATAAATGTATTTGTTAGAGATAAGAAAATACCGCCAATTAGGATGAAGATTCCAACAAGATGCAGAAATATGTACTTTTCCATTATAATCTCCCTTTTTAGCTAAAATGCTATATCTTAAGATTACTAAATAGTTTGATAATAAGCAAATAAGCGTTTAACTATGTCAGTGAAGGGAAAAGGACTTATGAGATAAAATTCGAAGGAGGCACAATTCGTGCAAGAGAAGTTTGATGTAGAATTTACGTTTATTGGTGGAGAAAAGTACACATTCACAGATTATCAGTCCGGTTCTTATGTTCACGTCGTTAATGAAATTAAGGCAAGTGAAAACGGCTGGTTCGGTGTAGCTGGAGAAGTTGTTAATCTTGCGAATGTGACAAATGCAAAAATAATCGAAAAATAAGAAGAAAACAAGAGCATCTATCAAAGATAGGTGCTCTTTTTATTGTGGTGCAGAATTAATTGGAGAGAAAGAGTATCTTGAAACTAGATGTAAAACGGAATTTACCTGGAAATAAAGAAAGGTGTATACTATAATCTTATAAATCAGATAATTCAAACAAAGAGAGGGAGAAAGAAATGCCAGAAGAGACGAAACAAGTCAGTAAAGAGGAGTTGGCAGCACGGCTTCTTGAAGTGCAGGACACAAAGCAGCCAATCCACTTTATCAGCCGTCAACATCAGCTAACAGTAGAACAGGCTTATGGAGTACAGGAGACTTTTGTCAAAGCAAGAACGCAAAAAAACGGCAAGCAACGTAAAGGGCATAAAATCAGTATGACTAGCCCCGCAACACAGGCGTTATTCGGAGCGAAGGAGCCGGCTTATGGAACGTTATTCGAAGACACAGTACATACTGGTAATACCGAAATAGAGCTGGATTCGATGTTATCTCCGCTGCTGGAGCCTGAAGTAGTTTTTATTTTGAAGGAGGATCTAAGTGTCGGGGCGGAAGAAGCCGAGATTTTGGAAAAAAGTGTTCTTTCAGCTGGTATAGAGATACCCGATTCCCGTTTCACTGACTGGTTCCCGAAGTTCCAACTGATGGACTTAATCTGCGATAATGGTGTGACAGGGAAAGTGGTTGTTTCGGATAAGGGCAGAGATGATTTGACGTTGGGTGAAGTAGAACGCATCAAGCTTACATTAACACATGACGGAAAAGAGTTAGGTACTGGATTTGCCTCGGAAGTAATGGGGAATCCGGTCACTTCGGTAGCTTGGCTGACAGAGAAATTAGCTGAAAAGAACATGTTCCTGAAAAAGGGAATGGTAATCAGCTCGGGTACATTTTTATCACCAATTCCACTAGGGAAGGGGCTGTATGAAGCTGAATTCAGTTTGTTAGGCAAAGTAAAACTCCAAGTGAATTAATTTGTAAGAAATGTTGACAAACTATTCTGCTGCGCTTATTATTATGAATAATTCGAAATTGATCGAAATATTTTAACAAAAGCGACGAATGGGAGTAGTAGAAGGATAGACATAGTGATAGAGAGCTGCGGGGTGGTGAAACGCAGTCTATGTCCTCCTTCGAACTCACCCTGGAGCAGCAGGGCTGACAGATTTAATCTAAGGTTTTGACGAGTGACCTTCGTTACAAGGTGAAGAGTGGGTTTTTAAAAAACCAACAAGAGTGGTACCGCGGAAGTGAAAAAGCTTTCCGTCTCTTTTCCATCCTAGATGGAGACGAGACGGAAGGCTTTTTTCTTTGGAGAAATGCTCAGAACATCAAGATGGAGGTACAATCATGAAGAAAGATCAACATGGATTAAAACGGACTATGACAGCGCGGCATATTATGATGATGGCATTGGGTGGAGCTATCGGTGCCGGCTTGTTCAAAGGTTCAAGCTCAGCTGTCGATATGGCTGGACCTTCTGTCATTATTGCTTATTTAATTGGAGGCATCATACTTTTATTCGTCATGCAAGGACTTGCAGAAATGGCAGTACAAAATAAGGAAGCAAGAACATTCCGTGATTTGGTCCAAAATAGTATCGGAAAGTTCCCGGCATTTTTCTTGGATTGGATTTATTGGAAAATGTGGGTTTTGAATATAGCAGCTGAGGCTGTTGTAGCAGCCATCTTCCTGCAATACTGGCTTCCTGATTATCCGGTATGGCTTTTGACGCTGATTGTTGCAGTGATTGTGACAGCTGTGAATCTTTTCTCAGTAAAAGCATTCGCTGAGACAGAATACTGGCTGGCATTAATCAAAATAAGTGTTATTATTCTCTTCATTCTTGCTGGTGTTGTCCTATTATTAGTTTCATTCGGAGATCACACAGCTCCTGGATTAAGCAATTTGACAGCACATGGCGGATTTTTCCCAAATGGTGCCGGAGGACTGGTCACCGCAATGCTTGTTGTGATCTATTCCTATGGAGGAACAGAAATCATTGGTGTAACGTTGGCTGAAACGAAAAATCCGGAAAAGGTCGTGCCAAAGGCAGTACGCAGCACGCTTACCCGTATCATTGCATTTTATCTATTTCCGTTTTTCATAATTGTGAGTCTTATCCCCTGGAATGAAGTGAACAGTTCAGCAGTAAGTCCATTTGTCCTTGTTTTCCAGCTTATCGGAATACCAGGAGCGGATCATATCATGAACGCTGTCATCTTACTGGCAATCATCTCGTCCATGAATTCTGGCCTTTACGGTTCATCACGTGTGCTTTATACACAAGCACTGGACGGCAGGATTTCAAAGCGGTTTGCCTGGCTGTCAAAACGACAGGTGCCGGTTGTTGCTATACTTGTTTGTACTTCTTTCTTATATGTCGGGGTACTAATATCCTTGTTCATAGGAAGTAAGACATTCGATTATTTGATGGGATCGCTTGGCTATACGGTTCTTTTCATTTGGCTGATCATTGCATTCGCCCATTTGAAATCCCGAAAAGGCAAGACAAACAAAGCAACATATTATGTCAAAGCATTTCCGGTGACCACATGGCTTGCAATCATTGCACTGTTACTAATCTTAATTGGTGTAATATGGACCACGTCAGTAGTCATCACAGCAGTCACTTTGGCAATCTATCTAGTAATTATTGGGGCGTATTTCTTCAAGAAGCATAAAAATAGGCTGTAATCCTTACCTATAAAGTTAAGTTTTAGAAAAATTTGATTATTGCACCCCTCTTTTTGTTCGGATACTATATACTAGTATACTTATTTTGAGTCAGGGCTTTACTACACATATTCCATGCTCGAAATGAAGGAAGAGGGGAGCATACATATGGCTGAAGAAAAGTTAGCCAGAGGATTGAAAAACAGGCACGTCCAATTGATCGCTATTGGAGGAGCAATTGGAACAGGATTATTCCTTGGTGCCGGCAAGTCAATTCATCTGACTGGACCATCCATTTTATTTGCATATTTAATTACCGGTATTTTCTGTTTTCTTATCATGCGAGCGCTGGGTGAGATTTTATTAAGTAATCTTGGATATGGATCATTCGTGGACTTTATCGGAGATTACTTCGGTGACAGAGCTGCCTTTGTTACTGGCTGGACCTATTGGTTCTGCTGGATATCAATTGCAATGGCTGATTTAACAGCAGTAGGAATCTACACACAATTCTGGTTCCCGGGAGTGCCGCAGTGGATGCCTGGTTTGGTTGCACTTGTGATTCTGCTCATAATGAACCTAGCCACAGTGAAACTGTTCGGTGAAATGGAATTTTGGTTTGCTTTAATCAAGATTATTGCGATTTTGGCATTGATAGTTGTCGGTGTCTTCATGATTCTCCGAGGCTTCTCTACAGATGCTGGACCATCCAGCTTCGCGAACCTTTGGGATCACGGCGGTTTCTTCCCTAACGGTATCCATGGATTCATTCTATCGTTCCAGATGGTTGTATTCGCCTTTGTCGGAATTGAACTTGTCGGTCTGACAGCAGGGGAAACGGAAGATCCGGAAAAAGTCATCCCAAGGGCGATCAATAATATTCCGATACGGATTCTTGTATTTTACATCGGCGCGCTCATCGTCATTATGAGTATCTATCCATGGG
Source organism: Virgibacillus sp. 7505 (assembly GCF_002272135.1). Classification (GTDB taxonomy): domain Bacteria; phylum Bacillota; class Bacilli; order Bacillales; family Amphibacillaceae; genus Terribacillus. The sequence continues at coordinate 137,570 of NZ_NPBF01000025.1, forward strand.
ATGCAATCAATCCTCAGGAAAGTCCGTTCGTACAGGTGTTCACCGCAGTAGGAATCGTAGCAGCTGCGGGTATCGTCAATTTTGTCGTGTTGACGTCTGCAGCATCAGCTTGCAACAGCGCGGTATTCAGTACAAGCCGCATGGTCTATTCCTTGGCTAAGGAAGACCACGCACCAAAGCCTTTCAAGAAACTGAATTTCCGCAAAGTGCCGAAGAACGCGTTGTTCTTCTCCATAATCGTTATATTAATCGCGGTTATCCTTAACTATGTCATGCCTGAAGGTGTATTCACCTTGATTACGAGTATCTCGACAGTCTGCTTTATTTTCATCTGGGGAATTACTGTTTTAGCCCACTTGAAATATCGTAAGACTCGTCCGGAGCTGGCAAGTAAAAGCAAGTTCAAGATGCCGCTATCGCCAATTTCAAACTATTTGATCCTGGCATTCCTAGCGTTTGTCATCGTAGTTCTTGCCTTAGCTGAAGATACACGAGTAGCCTTGTTTGTCACACCTGTATGGTTCATTATTTTGTTGGTTGTGTATCAGGTCCGGGTAAAAACAAAAAATAATGCAGAAAACAATTAATTAGGAAAGCCCTCTTTTGGAGGGCTTTTTTGTTCTTTGATTATTTAATGCCTGATCATAACACTCTCGGTATGGAACCTAAAGATATGCAGCAGCTGTTCTGCCATGAAAGGTGCAGGTTTATCGAATCCTTTTTGAATCCATTCCACAATCAATCCGATCATGCCGTGGATGCGATACGTACAGAAAAGTTCAAGATCTATTTCTGCATCAATTTGACGGAAATAAAAAGCATAGTCTGTCCGGAAGAGGTAATGAAGCTGATCTGTCATTTTTTCTTTGAAAAAATTATCTGAAGCGCTGCCAAGCATCAGCTGGTAAAATGCTTTATTTTCCAGGAAATGATCGAAAAGAACGATGGATTCTGGCGGCAGGCTCCGAAAGTCTATCATTCCTAATTGTTCATATGGCTTTCGGAAGGAGAGAGTCATTTCTTCAAGCATATCCTCAGAGAGTTCATCCAGCAGATCTTCTTTCTTTTCATAATGGGTATAGAAGGTCCCTCTGCTGACACCGGCTTCTTCGGTTATTTCAGAGATATGGATTTTATGAAGCGCTTTCCTTGCCAACAGTCTCATTAAAGCTTCTTTTAATGCGTGCTGGGTTCTTTCTACGCGTTTGTCTGGATAAATCGTACTCACAGTTTTTTCCTCACTTTTATTGAACAGATTGCTCTGTCTTGTTCAAGATAAATTTCTTTCTCCATTATCGCATATTGTCGAGCCAAAAGGACTCTTCTATAGTAGAAACGTAAGCGTAAAACACAAGGGGGAAGTAATGATGACATTTCCAGTTTTAGAAGGTAAAGTAGCGATCGTAACCGGCGCAGCTATGGGGATGGGCCTGGCAACTGGGAAACTATTCGCTGAAGCGAAAGCGAAGGTTGTCGTAGCAGATTTCAATGAAGAAAAAGGTAAAGCGGCAGTCGAAGAAATTGAAGCTGCTGGCGGAACTGCTTTCTTCGTGAAAGTGGATGTATCTGATTCAGCACAAGTAAAACAGATGGTAGAAGAGACAGTAGCAAAGTTCGGACGTCTGGATGTGGCTATCAATAATGCAGCTCTTACACCGGATAATGCACCAGCAGCAGAATTCGACGAAGCGTATTGGAACCGTTTGATCGCGGTGGATTTAACAGGTACAGCGCTTTGTATGAAATATGAATTACAGCAAATGATCAAGCAAGGTGAAGGCGGCAGTATCGTAAACATTTCTTCTGTCAGCGGCTTCCGTCCGCAGCCTAATAACATCGCATACGTTGCAGCGAAGCATGGCGTTGTAGGTATGACAAAGGTTGCAGCTCTTGAAAATGGTCCAATGAACATCCGTGTAAACACAGTCGCTCCTGGAGCCATTGATACACCGATGCTCAGAGGTTCTTTGCAGGAAACTGGACAGACAGAAGAGGAATTCGCACCTATGCTAAGCCTTCTTGGCAGATTCGGTCAACCGGAAGAGATTGCTCAAGCAAGCCTATGGCTGGCATCTGATCAATCTTCTTATGTAACTGGTACTACGATTCATGCAGATGCAGGTTATACAAGCAGATAATAAGACAGCATCCACTTTTCAGGTGGGTGCTTTTTTATTTTCGTAACCTTTCTTCTTCCTAAAGTTTGAAAGTAGTAAGATAATAGAAGAGAGGAATAAAGGGGACGACTATTATGGGGAAATTGCTGAGAAGGCGTCGTTTTGGTTTACTAGGTCAGATTGTCCTTTTAGTGACAATCCTGCTCGTGATCAGTCTATTATTAGTAAGCGCTCTATTCATAAGGAAAGTGGATGAGATAGTCGAGGAGGATGCAGGAAACACAGCGATGGCTGTAGCTAAACTTACTGCGAAGGATGAAACGATTCTTGAACATCTGGAGGAGAGGGAAAATGACGATATAATCCAGCAGGAGTCGTTAAAGATCCAGGAAAATAGCGGTGCAGACTATATTGTCATCGCTGATACGAACGGAATCCGCATTTCTCACCCAGAACCGGAGAGAATCGGCAAACCGACAAAGACGAGCAATGACCCTGTATTGGAAGAAGGAAAGGAAGTCATTTACGAAGGATATGGTATCTCCGGTTATGCGGTTAAAGCGAAAACACCGATAAGAAATGAAGCTGGTGAGATCATTGGTGTAGCGTCGGTCGGCTTTCTAAAGCAGAACCTGAATGACCAAATACTTTCCTACATACAGGAGGTCCTCATATGGTTTCTGCTCATTTTCGCAGTTGGGCTGGTAGGTGCCTATTTCGTGGCCAAACGAGTGAAAAAGCTGATTTATGGATTAGAACCAGAGGAGATTTCCTTCTTATTCAAAGAAAAGGAGACAACGCTGGCATCGATCAAAGATGCTACCATAGCCATCGATCGCAAAGGTCACATCACATCTATTAATCGAAGAGCCCAAGAAATATTCAAGCGTAAATCCGTGCTGGAGGATGCCATCGATCAGACGAATTTGCAATCTATTTACCAAGCAGTTTTGACTGACGGCCAAGGTAGGTATAACAAGTATACTTTTGTTGCTGGAGATATTTATATTGTGGATGCTTCCCCGATAAAAGAAGCGGAAGAAACATTAGGTGTCGTCTTCACATTACGTCCTGAAACAGAAGTGATCGATGTTTCGGAGACAATCGCAAAGATGAAGCAGCAAGCTGATCAGATGCGTGCTTCCAATCATGAATTCATGAATAAATTAAATACATTGTATGGGTTGATCCGCTTACAGGAATATGACAAGGCACTCGTACTCATCTCAGAGGAGGTGGAGGAACAGCAGAGTGTCGTCAATTTGCTGATGACAAGCATAAAAGAACCGATGATTGCGGCCTGCCTGCTAGGAAAATTCAATCGGGCCAAAGAGCTGAAGGTATCATTGACGATTGATGAAGGCAGCAGTATGAACATTGATCTGCGGCCGGAAGCAACGGAGAAAATCGTGACAATTATAGGCAATTTATTAGAGAATGCTCTTGAGGCTGCTTCGAAGTACCGAGGTACAGAAGGAAGAGTGTTTGTGTCTTTCACAGATTTAGGTCAAGAAGTGATAGTCGATATCGAGGACAATGGGAAGCGGCTTACTGAAAAGGAAAAACAGGCAGTGTTGGTAGATGGTTATTCAACCAAAAAGGATGCTGGCGATGGGCATGGAATTGGACTGACTATCGTACAGGCAGCACTGGAGAAACTAAGTGGTACTTTGTATTATGGAGACAGTGAAGCAGGAGGAACACTCGCAACAATTGTTCTCCCGAAAGGAAGCGTGGAAAATGGATCGGATGAACGTTCTGATAGTGGAAGATAATGTAGAAGCATCAATGATATTTCAGAATTACTTGAATCAGATGGAAGGGTATCGACTGATTGGTGTTGCAGAAAATGGTGAGCAGGCAAAGAGTCTTCTTCAGGCATTGAAGCCTGACTTGGTACTGCTAGACGTTTATCTGCCTGATATGAATGGTATTGATATCCTTTGGTTCATCCGCCAGAATTACCGGAGGACAGATGTCATCCTGCTGACAGCAGCGAATGATACGGAGACGGTCGGTGAGGCAATGCGCGGGGGCGTGTACAGTTATTTGATTAAACCGGTAGATGGAGATCGCTTCCATCGTGTCTTAAAGGAATATTCTATCTATAAAAGAGAACTTCAACCGGGCAATGAAATAGGTCAGCAGCAAGTAGACGCATTTTTTCACCCGAACATACATACAGCAGAAGCAGTGGAGCAGGAGGACTATCCAAAAGGAGTCGACCGTCATACTTTGGAATCGGTGCGACAAGCAATGAAGGAGCAGCAGAACAGCGAAAAGGCTGAGGAAGTAGCAGCGAAAGTAGGCATAAGCCATTCCACTGTCCGTCGCTACTTGGAATATCTGGTATCGAGAAAAGAAGCGGAGGTCGAAGTCACCTATGGAACAGTCGGGAGACCTGTACGCAAGTATAAATACAGCGCTGAAAACACATCCTGATCTCCGTGAGAAAAATGAAAAAAATGCACTTAATGTAAGTAAACTGTGCATGTCTTGAACATAATGTTACACTTCTTCCAAATGAAAGCGCTAACAAGTAGCGCTGTTTGAAGGAGGACATTCTTTTGTTATCTTTATTGGGCTTCTCCATGGTTGCTGTATTTATGTATTTGATTATGTCTAAAAAGCTATCGCCGCTTGTGGCGTTGACGCTTATTCCTATCCTTTTCGGAATAATTGGCGGTTTCACTTCTTCGCTCGGACCGATGATGCTGGAAGGTGTAGAGGGAATAGCGGCCACCGCTATAATGATCCTGTTTGCTATCCTTTACTTCGGGGTCATGATTGATGCTGGTCTTTTCGATCCGCTGATCAATTTCATTTTGAAGGTGGTTAAGGGAGATCCGCTTAAAATCGTTGTTGGTACATCAATTCTTTCTATGATGGTAGCACTTGATGGAGATGGCACAACGACATATATGATCACTGTTTCGGCCTTGCTGCCGCTTTACAAACGATTAGGGATGAATCGTTTGATTCTTGCTACAGTAGCCATGCTTTCGATGGGAGTCATGAACATCACCCCATGGGGCGGGGCTTCGGCTATGGCTATGGCTGCTTTGAATCTGGAAGCATCTGAGCTGTTCATACCGATAATTCCTGTTATGGGAGTAGGGCTCGTTTATGCGATAACAGTAGCTTTCATTCTTGGTAGAAAGGAAAGGAAGCGTCTAGGTGTTGTGCAGCTGGATAATCAAACACAACGGGAAATCAGTGCTGCAGAAGAGGTGCCAGCTTATCGCCGTCCGAAGCTTGTTTGGGTCAACTTGCTGCTTACAATAGCATTGCTTGTCTGCCTAATCATGGACTTCATCTCGCTGACAATATTGTTCATGGTTGCTTTTGCTGTCGCTCTGATGATCAACTACCCACGTATGAGTGATCAGCAGGACCGAATGGCAGCGCATGCGAAAAACGGATTAGCAGTCACGACGATAGTCATAGCTGCTGGTATTTTTACAGGTATCATGTCTGGAACGGAAATGATTGATGCGATGGCGAATACACTCGTATCCATCATCCCAGAGTTCATGTCCCCTTATCTCGCTGTCATCATTGCTATCATCAGTGCGCCATTTACATTCTTTATGTCCAATAATGCATTCTATCTGGGCGTACTGCCGATTCTGGCAGAAGCAGCACAGGCGTACGGTGTCAGCAAGGTAGAAATCGGTCGTGCAGCGTTGCTTGGGCAGCCAGTGCACGTATTGAGCCCGTTAGTAGCTGCAGCCCACCTTTTAATCGGTATGGTAGGTATCCAATTTGGTGAATTGCAGCGCTATGCAATGCTCTGGGCATTCGGATCGACCATTGTGATGACGATTGCAGCGTTGATATTTGGAGTTATCAGTATCGGGTGATCTTCTGTTGAGCACGATACTTGAACAGAGTGAAAATCATCTGTTAGTCTTAAGTTAAGGAAATAATAGGAGGGGCTATATATGAGTAAAAAAATCGCAGTTTTAATTACAGATGAATTTGAAGATATCGAATATACAAGTCCGGTAAAAGCATACGAAGAAGCTGGCCACAGTGTCGTAAACATTGAGTTCGAAGCTGGTAAAGAAGTTAATGGTAAGCACGGCGAGAAAGTGAAAATCGACAAAGCGATTTCCGATGTGGATGCAAGTGATTTCGATGCATTATTGATTCCTGGAGGATTCTCTCCTGACTTGCTTCGCGGAGATGACCGTCCTGGTGAATTTGCGAAAGCTTTCGTAGAAAATGAGAAACCTGTATTCGCCATCTGCCATGGTCCGCAAGTATTGATCGATACAGACTTGCTTAAAGGCAAGGATATTACAGGCTATCGCAGTGTTCGTAAAGACTTGATCAATGCTGGTGCTAACTACAAAGATGAAGAGGTAGTCGTTAGTCATAACATCGTAACAAGCAGAACACCTGATGATTTGGAAGCATTCAACCGCGAATCATTGAATCTGTTGAAATAATAGAAAGGCGCAGGACCGTTTGGTCTTGCGCCTTTTTATTATTCCTTTTCCCCAACGACAGAGAAGCGTTCATTTGGATGTGCAGGTTTCTCGATCTCATCCAACATAGCAATAGCATAGTCAGCATAACTGATATAGCTGTTGCCTTGTTTATTCAAAATCATGACATCACCGCCGGATTGGTAGCTGCCAGTCCTTTTACCTTCTGCATCGAAGAATCCGCCAGGACTGATGTATGTCCATTGGATACCTTCACTGTTTTCCAGCTCTTTTAGATTTTCTCCCATGTTGGTAGCTGTCGGCAAATAAGCATCCGGGAAGTCTGGTGTTTCGAAGATACGCGTTGTCTTCTTGTCATCCACAAACAGACTTCCAGCTCCCCCGACAACGAGCAGGCGAGTGGAAGGAGCATCTTTCAATGCTTCAATAAGAATATGACCCGCTTCGATATGCTGTTTCTCTTGACCGGGAGCAGAATTGAAGGCGTTGACGATTACATCAAAATCTTTAATATCATCTGCCTTGATATCGAATATTTCTTTTTCCAGTACATTGATATTGCTTTGATCTACTTTTGCAGCGTTGCGTACGATTGCTGTCACCTCATGTCCGCGATCCAATGCTTCTCTTGTAATTAAGCTGCCAGCTTTACCCGTTGCTCCGATAACTCCTATTTTCATGAGAAATCCTCCTTATGATTAACCTGTAATTTAAATTGTTACATGTAATATGATAGGTTACAGGAGATAACCTGTCAACACTTTCCTTTTACCTGTTTCATTTTGCGTTATACTATAAAGATAGGAATTCATTTGAAAGTGAGCTGGAAATTATGTCAATAAGCAGCCGTTTTGCTGTTGGTATTCATATACTGACACTTCTTGAGGTGAATAAGGACGAGGTCAATTCGTCTGAGTTCATCGCAGCCAGTGTCAATACGAACCCGGTCGTTATCCGTAAGATCATGGGTATGCTGAAAAAAGCGGATTTGGTCCATGTACGGCCAGGAGTAGCTGGAGCAGAACTAGCTCGCAAGCTTAATGAAATTACGCTGCTTGATGTGTACAAAGCTGTGGAAGCAGTCCCGGAGAACGAGCTCTTCAGTGTTCATGGAAATCCAAATCCACAATGTACAGTGGGCAGAAATATCCAAGCAGCCATTCTTCCGATATTCGCTGGAGCACAGGCTGTCATGGAGAAAGCGTTGGCACATGTGACAATTGAGGATATTGTGAAAAGTATAGAAGAGCAAGACAAACGGATAGAATAAAAAAAGCGCACTGCCTCGGGCAGTGCGCTTACTTGTTTTATTGAGCTTTTTCAAGATCAGCGGCAGGGCCGAAGAACTCAAAATGAACTTGTTCTTTTCTTACACCAGAGTGGTATAAAGTAGAGATGACAAATTCCATGAAACCAGCTGGACCACAAACATACACATCGCTATCTGTCTTCACCATATCCTTGAGGACAGTTTCATCGATTCTTTTATCTTCATAATATGTCTGATACGTTAAATTAGGCATTTTTTCTTGAATGCTTTGGATCTGCTTAGTGAAAGCAGCAAACTCTGGAGTGCGGGCAGCTTGCAAAAAGACGACTTCGTGCTTGGAATCTTCTGCTGCTAGAGTCTCTAACATACTCATGATTGGCGTAATTCCAACACCACCTGCGATGAAAGTAATCGGTCTATCCGCATTTTTATCAAGTGTGAAGACACCAGCAGGTGCACTTATCTCGAGTTTGTCTCCTTCTTTTACTTGTTCATGTAAGTAGACAGAAACCTTGCCATCGGGATTATTATCGTCTTCTTTCTTCACGGAAATACGGAACGTATCCGATGAAGGCGTCTTAGATAAACTGTACTGACGAATCATCATGTATTTTTCCCCAGGTATGGATACACGGACGGAAATATACTGACCTGGTTCGAAATCAGGTACACGTTCCGAATCAGCAGGTTTCAAGTAGAATGACGTGATAACATTACTTTCTTGGACTTTCTTTTCGACGACAAAGTCTTTAAAGAATGCCCAGCCGCCTTCTTTCTTTTCATTCTCTTCATACATATTCGCTTCAACACCGATGAAGGCATCAGCGATGACACCATATGCTTCTTCCCATGCTTTCAAAATTTCAGGTGTCGCAGCATCTCCAAGAACCATTTTGATTGCTTTAAGTAAGTATTCGCCTACAACTGGGTAATGTTCAGGTTTTACACCTAAGCTCACATGCTTGTGAGAAATCTGTACGACTGTCGGCAGAATGGCTTCCAGCTTATCGATATGTACTGCAGCTGCATAGACAGCATTAGCGAGTGCTGTTTGCTGTTTGCCTCTTGCCTGATTTGCATGATTGAAAATGTTCAGAAGTTCAGGGTGTGCTTTAAACAATTCTTCATAGAAGACAGTAGTAATTTGAGTACCGTGTTCTTCTAGCACAGGTACCGTGCTTTTGATGATGTCGATAGTTTCTTTTGATAACATGTTGGATTCCTTCTTTCATCGATCTATCTCTATCATAGAACTAAATGCAGATAAAAGATATATTTTAAATACCACTTTAACGAAAATGTCACATTCTCTTTATGCCCATTCATTTATTCAGTTATGCTATAATCCTCAAGAAGAGGAGGATGTACCAAGATGCGATTGACGATGTATACCGATTTTTCTCTAAGGATCCTTCTTTATTTGGGAACGAAAGAACCAGACAAGCTATCGACTATTCAAGAAATTGCGACAGCATATCATATATCTAAAAATCATTTAATGAAAGTGGCGCATGAATTGCGCCAGGCTGGCTATATTGAAGCTGTTCGGGGGCGTTCCGGAGGTATTAAACTGGCACGTGATCCAAAAGCAATCAATATCGGAGCGGTTGTGCGTAGAATGGAAGATGATTTTTATTTGGTGGAATGCTTCAATAGGGATAACAATACATGTCCGATTGCTTCTGTTTGCGGTTTGAGGGGAATATTAGGTAAGGCACTGCAGGCTTATCTTCAGGTGCTGGATGCGTATACCTTGCAGGATCTATTAGAGAATGAAGCGGATTTGCGGATGCTGCTTCGATAAACAACAATTGAACTAATACCTTACTTAAATAAGAACAGCCTCTCCGGCATAAGGAGAGGCTGTTCTTATTTGAAGCGGTAGTAGTGGTACCCGTCTGTGTAGTCCTCTGTTTGACTTGTATCATGTGATTCTTGATCCTCAGAGCGCTGCTGGCTGCATTCGTCTGGCGGGCCGATGATGATGGTCTGGTTGTTGAGCGGGCGCAATGTTTCCTGAAGTTTTGTTTTATCCAAGCAATAGGTTTTAGCGAGTACTTCTGCCGGTGTCCTCGCCAGGATATCCGAGCCGAAAATATATTCAGGGTATGGTGCGTCGAAAATTGCCAGCAGATGCGTTTGATCTTCTGCTGCTGTTTCCCAGTGCCACCAGCCTTGCGGGACATTCGCGACTTGGCCCCGGGTGATGCGGATGTTTTCGACTTTGTTTGTGAATGGATTGATCAGGGAAACTTGAGCTGATCCGCTTATACAATAAACAAGTTCTGCAGCGTTTTGATGATAATGGGGTTCAACTGTTTTCCCTTTGCTCAAATATATATCCAGAAGAGATACGTCTCCGAGTGTATTCAATACATCCCGGCCAAGCCGGTTAATATAATTGCGGTTATTCCGAGTGAACAGGCGGTTTTTATTCACATCGCTAAAATACTGGACATTGCCCTTCGTATAGTCCATGTACTCATTTTCTTTCCCCATACCGTCCCCTTCTTTCTATTGAAATGCTTCGAAGTTAGATTATGCAAGAGGCAGGCTTTTGGATTTTATAAAAAGGGGTTCCATATTTATACAAATCCGTGTACGCTGATGAAGGTTGTGTACGGACACACAAAAAACATATTCGTGAATTACTGTATACATAATTAACTGTCGTATTACATAAAGGAGTAAAACATGAGAAAACGAGGTATAACCATCAAGCTGTTCGCTGTGACAGCTTTATTCTTCTTGGCATTTTACGCTATGATAATGATTTTTCAGCTTGTGTTCTTTGATAGCTTTTATCAGCACTATAAAACAAAAGAAGCTGCCGAGCATCTGCATTCATTAGCAGATGGTTATAAGGAGAATTCCTGGAGCTCTGACGAGCTGACGAAGCAGACGCTATCTTATATGAAGGAGACAAAAAGTCCGTTAACGATTGTAGATGAAGAGGGATATCAGCTGGTGGAGGATCCATTCCACATTAAGCTGGAAACAGAAGAAGGAGAAGTTCTCGAGGTAGCGTTATCTTTATTTGTCACTGATTATGGCATCGACTTGAATGCGCTGGACATCAGTGAAGGAGATGCGTTAGTAGTTAATGGAGAAACAGATTTGTCGGTCACTTCGGTCATTTATCCATCTGTTATTACGAAGGATGAGGCAAGTGTCGGCGAACATCTCGAAGAAAATGAAATGACATGGAAAGGTAAAGTAAAAAGCGTTTCGCTGCCTCGGGGCGGTATGTCCAATAGAGGATTAGGTCTCCTTTATGATGCCCTGCTGGAATGGTTCCCGCTTGATGAAGATCTGCTGAAGCAGCTTAACAAAGGTGGGAGTCAACAGCTGGACTGGATAGAATCATGGAGTGGAAAGCATAACCTTGTACTGATTGAACCAGTCAAAAAGGATGGAGAGATGCAATACTTGTTCTCTGTTACATCCTTGCAGGAAACAAAAGATACAAATCAAGCACTGCGCGTATTTTATCTGTATATCGGCATCGCGGGTTTCGTCCTCATTCTCTTGCTTTCTTTGTTCTACTCGCGTCTTGTGAGCAGTCCGTTGATCAAGCTGAATGAAATGGCTAAAAAAATGGTCCACCTAGACTTTTCGTCGGTGAAGCCAATCAAGCAAAAAGATGAACTTGGCAGCCTTTCCAATAGCATGCTGATCATGGCACAGAACTTGGATGTAGCACTGGATGACTTGAAGCAGGCCAATGAAAAGCTGAAGCAGGATATGGAGAAACGTAAACAGATGGAAAAAGCGCAGCGTGAATTCTTTGAGCATGCTTCACATGAGCTGAAGACGCCGCTCAGTATTGTCAAAAGCTTCGCAGAAGGGCTGCAGGATGGAATCAGTCCGGACAAACAGGATCACTATATTGACGTGATCATTGAGGAATCCGACAAGATGCAAGTGCTGATAGGAGATATGCTTGATTTGGCCAAGCTTGAGAACGGAGCTATTAAACTAAGGAAATCATCATTCCTTCTGAGTGAAATGATAGAAGATCTGTCCGACAAACTATACTGCATGGCAAAGGAAAAGCAGGTATCCATTGAAGTGATGCCTAGGAATGAGATGCCGATCACAGCAGATTATGAATGGATGGAGCGGGTGATGCGGAATCTGCTTGTTAATGCAGTCCGTCATAGTGAAACAGATTCTGTCATTACTATCCGTATTGAAACAGATCTGGTTACCGCCCGCAGTGTGTTCATGATTGATAACAAGGGTTCCCAAATACCGGAGGAGCAGCTTGATAAAATCTGGAACCGTTTTTACCGCACAGAGGCATCCCGTAGCAGATTGACAGGCGGTACAGGTTTGGGACTTGCAATCGTACAGCAAATTCTCGATTTGCACCACTTCAGCTACGGAGTGGAGAATACGCCAGAAGGAGTCCGTTTCATCGTGCGATTTTATAAGTAATGGGGAAAATTACTTATTTGGACACATGAAGGACATATGAGCTTGTTAATTTATGTATATCAGTTGGAAGGAAGGATTCACGATGAGAAAGAAAGTGCTGCTTGTCGAGGATGAATTACGCATCCGGGAAGTAGTGGCGGACTACTTTAAAATGGATGGATGGGAAGTGCATGAAACCGATAATGGCAGCAGTGCTATTGATTGGTTTGATGCTATTTATCCCGATCTGGTCATACTGGATATCATGATGCCGAAGATGGATGGATTTGCGGTTACAAAAGAGGTCCGTGCAAAATCGGGTGTGCCGATCATCCTGTTGACAGCCAAATCCAGTGATGATGATAAAATTCATGGATTCGATCTGGGAGCAGATGATTATGTAACGAAGCCGTTTAGTCCGAAAGTTCTAGTTGCGCGGGCTAATTCCTTGATGAAGCGAGCGACAGAACATTACTTGCCAAATGGTCATATGCTCAGCTTCGGTCATGCCGTGGTCAATACAAAGTCACGTCAGCTGGAAGTGGATAAACAGCAAGTCGAGCTGACACCGAAGGAATATGATCTGCTGCTGCTTCTGCTGCAGCATAAAAATAACGTCCTTTCACGTGAAACAATTCTGAATCATGTATGGGGCATAGACTTCGAAGGGGACAATCGAGTCGTAGACACGCATATTAAGAAGCTGCGAGCCAAGCTTGGTGATGAGTCCCATCATATCCGGACTGTCATAGGCACCGGGTATAAATTTGAATAGAAGGCAGAGGGAGAAATGAATAAGATCAAGCAGCTGTATGCACATACAGGTGTCCGCTTTGTCGTGCATACATGTTTTTATTTGGCAATACTTATCACCTTGTTCATGCTGTATGGCTTCCATACAGCCAATACAGGCAACTACATATATAACGATTTTTAATTGGAGAAGATATCACAATGAAACTTTTAACAACTATTGCACAGCATGCGGCAATTAGACCGGAGCAGACGGCATTCCGTAATGGGGAGGATGCGATCAGCTACAGGATGCTCTGGGAGCGCTCGGACAGACTGGCAGCTCTTATCCAAAATAGCTGTCAGCTTGAACGGCAGACGCCGATTGTTGTGTACGGTCATATGGGAACGGATATGCCGGTATCCTTCCTTGCCTGTGTAAAGGCTGGCTATCCTTACATCCCTATCGATACATCCATTCCGATGGAAAGGGTGCGGCTTATCGTGGAGAAATCCGGAGCGGGCTTGGTCATCAATACAACTGATTCTGACCTTAGGCTCGATAATATTGCAGTTTTATACCCAGCAGCTCTAAAGCTGGAACAAGAAGAAAATATTATCGATCGTGACTTGTGGGTGAAGGAAGATGAAGTATTTTATATCATCTACACATCCGGAAGCACCGGGAATCCGAAAGGTGTGCAAGTAACAGCAGCGAACCTGCAATCCTTCACGGATTGGATGACGAGTGACTTTCCGCTCGAACAAGGAAAAGTATTCCTGAATCAAGCACCATTCTCATTTGATTTATCTGTGATGGATTTCTATCCGGCGTTACAAAGCGGAGGTACCATCCATGCGCTGATGAAAGATGTGATCAATAAGCCAAAGCAGCTGTTTGAAAACCTCAGCAATTCGGCTTTGCAAATTTGGACTTCTACACCATCCTTTGTTCAAATGTGTCTTCCTAACCCAGACTTCAATGCGGAGATGCTTCCAGAGCTGGATACCTTCCTATTCTGTGGAGAAGTTCTGCCGCTTGCGACAGCAAAAGAATTGAAGGAGCGTTTCCCGCAAGCGAGGATTTTCAATACATACGGACCAACAGAGGCAACAGTTGCCGTGACGTCGATCGAAGTGACACCGGAATTGCTGGCAAAAGAGGAAGCATTGCCGGTCGGCCGTCCGAAACCGGATATGCGGATTCTCGTCGTGGACGAAGCAGGTAATCCAGTGCCGGATGGAGAAAAAGGTGAGCTTATTCTCGTGGGACCGAGTGTGACAAAAGGGTACCTTGGTGAGCCGCTGCTGACAGAACAAGCATATGGCATTCTGTATGATATGCAAGCTTATCAAACTGGAGATGCTGGTTTTATCAAGGACGGATTAGTTTACTGCCAAGGCAGACTGGATTATCAGATCAAGCTGCATGGCTACCGGATGGAGCTGGAGGAAATCGAGTTCCACTTACATCAATCCGAATATATCAAGTCTGCCATTATCATTCCTTATGTGCCGGAAGAGGAAATTGAATATTTGATTGCCGCTGTCGTCCCAGAGGAACATGACTTTGAAAAAGAGTACCAGCTCACAGCAGCTATTCGGAAGGATCTTGCTTTGCGGCTGCCAGCTTATATGATTCCGCGTAAATTCACTTATCATTCAATCATTCCAATGACAATGAACGGGAAAGCCGACCGTAAGAAGATGAAGGAAGAGGTATTCGCATGACCCCGTATAGTTCGTTCCTTTTCTTTATTATTCTAGGCATCCTGCTGCTGCCAACGATGATTCTCGGTATCATGGGCAAGCAATTGCGCTATTACAATGTGTTCGTTTCGATTGCTGTCCTGGCCTTGATCTTTTCAGGCGGAGATGAAGGGTTTTATTCACTCATCATCTTCACTATCTTGCAGCTGGTGCTGATCAAAGGTTATATCTCATATAGGCAGAAAAAGAATAGCAGTCTTGTATTCTATCTAATGAGTTTCTTGTCAATTTTGCCTTTGATCTTATCGAAGATTCTGCCGTTCCTGGCTGTGGATAACTGGGCAAGCTTTCTCGGAATCTCGTATCTGACATTCCGTGCTGTACAAGTCATCATTGAAACGAGAGATGGTTTGATCAAACAGCAGCTGTCGATTTATCAGCTTGTTAATTTCATGCTGTTTTACCCGACGATTTCGTCTGGTCCGATTGATCGGTTCCGACGTTTTCAGAAGGACGAAGAAAAGCGATGGACGCCAGAAGAATACAAGGAGCTGCTTTATAAAGGGATCAATAAGATCTTCCTCGGTTTCTTGTATAAGTTCATCATCGGGTATGCAATCAACACCTATTTCATCATGAATCTCGATCATATCGCAGACGGCCGGTTCAGCTATCATCTGCTGTATATGTACAGTTATAGCTTATATCTGTTCTTCGACTTTGCGGGGTATACGTTATTTGCAGTCGGTGTCAGCTATATGATGGGCATACGTTCACCGGAGAACTTCAACATGCCGTTCATCAGCCGTAACATTAAGGATTTTTGGAACCGATGGCATATGTCGCTGTCATTTTGGTTCCGAGACTATGTGTTCATGCGATTCGTCTTCCTGATGAAAAAGAAAAAATGGATCCAAAACAAAATGCTCGTTTCAAATCTCGGCTATATCCTGCTATTTCTGCTGATGGGAGTATGGCATGGATTAGCAATTCAGTATATTGTCTATGGGGCTTATCACGCCTTGATGATGACAGCTTTCAATTATTTTGAGACGTGGAATAAAAAACATAAGCGCTGGCCGACAGGCAAGATTATGACAATTGTGTCGATTGTCATTACTTTTCATGTCGTCTGTTTCGGATTTTATCTGTTTTCCGGCAGACCATTTCAATAAAAGGGGAATATATTAATGGATTTCAAAGAGAAAGTACTACAAGTTATTGCAGAAGTTTGTGAAGATGATGTTGTAAAAGAGGAGCACGATCTAGATATTTTCGAAGCAGGATTGCTGGATTCCTTTGCAACAGTGGAGCTGATTGTTCAATTTGAAGAACAGCTTGGCATCAATGTACCGATTACAGAGTTCGACCGTGATACGTGGAATACACCAAATGCAATTATCGAACGTCTGAATGAGCTGAAATAATGAAGAAGAAGTATCTATTCGGACCGATTATTTTAGCATTGGTCCTGTTTGCCGGTCTCGTCTTTGTGCCGGCTTCCTGGCTGGCTAAACTGGTGCCGGCAGATCGATTGCAAGAGTCAGCAACCAGTCTGGAACCGAATATGTTTCAGGGAACATATTTACAAAGTGAGATGCTTGCTGATCCAGGATATGTTCCGATTTACGGATCCTCCGAGCTATCACGCTGGGATCCGTTTCATCCGTCGAATTACTTCGAAGCAACGGGAGCTGATTTTACTCCTTATTTAGTGGGAAAAGGCGGTACAACATCCATCATCAATGATCTCAACTTTGCAACACAAGCTGACAAACTGAAGGATAAAAGGATGGTGATCATCGTGTCACCGCAGTGGTTCGTAAAACATGGTACAGATGAACAGCATTTTGCGCCTAATTATTCGTCCTTGCAGGCATACCAGCTGCCATTCAATAAAGAAATAGATGAGCAGGTGAAGCAGAGATTGATGCAAAGGCTGATGACATATGACGCGGTGAAGAATGACACGATGCTCTTTCAGCTTTACGATGCATACTTAGATGAAAAGAAAATCAAGTTCAATCTATTATCCGCTCCAGCTAAAGCTTACATATCCATGCTGAAGAAGAAGGATTTATATTTCACACTCATCAAGGATGAGCCGTCGAACCGGCATCAGTCGGATAAAGTGAAGGACAAGACTTGGGAGGAACTGCAGGCTCAAGCGGATGCTTACGGTGAAAAACGCACGAAGAATTCAAAATTCCATATCGACTATAAGGTATATAAACATAAGAAGAGCCATATAAAAGAAATGGAAGGCAAAAACAAAGGACATTCCTATGCGGAATCTCCTGAATACGGGGATTTCCAGCTGATGCTGGATATTCTGAAAAAAGCAGATGCTAAACCGCTCTTTGTCATCATCCCAGTTAACGGAGAGTATTACGATTACACAGGATTCCCAAAACAAGGGCGGGAAGACTATTATAATCGTATTAAAAAGCAGATTGATGATAATGGTTTTACCTATGCCGACTATTCCGGGCACGAATATGATCCGCATTTTATGCGTGACACGATTCATATCGGCTGGAAGGGCTGGGTTTACTTAGACGAAGACATGGAGAAATTCCTTCAATAGAAAAGACGATTCACCAATCCGGTGGATCGCTTTTTTTCGTATCAACACTAGAATCTCTCCAAACTGGTTAGACTATGAAAAAAGAGTCTAAGGAGAGATGAGGTTTGAGGAAAACGATTATTGCATTAAGCTTTCTATTCATATGCTTCATGGTGGTCTCCTTTGTGATAGAACTTAAAAATGGAGATACAAATTCCTGGACGAAAGGCGGAGGCAGGGTAATTATGAGTGCACTGCCGCTTGGCTTGCTCTTTTTCCAGCGCACGCCATTCCGTGTACCGCATATTCTCGGATTTTATGGCCTGCTTATCTGTACGTTTATCTTGGGTGCTATCTTCCATTTTTATGATAAGTACAAATGGTGGGATGTCACGCTTCATGTAGTTGGAAGCATGTATATCGCTTGGCTTGCACTGGCCGTCTATCGTTATAAAGTGCTGCGGCCAGCAGGCATCTATATTTCACGGTGGATCATCTTCCTGTTTGTCTGCGGTATGGCAACGATAGGAAGTGCAATATGGGAAAGCGTCGAATTTATTGGAGACATGACGGTGACAAGTGTGATGCAGCGAAGCGGAAACACGGATACAATGACAGATTTGATTGCTGGTTTGCTCGGAGGAGTCATCCTCGGAATTTATGCTTTATTCCGAAATAAGCCGCTTGAAGGGAAAGAGATACGCGGGTGAAGAGAGTTGCAATTAACATTGCAGCTCTTTTTTTATGGTGGTTATCAGGTTAATTCACGCTGCAAATACATGTCTCGCAGAAAGTGAATGGTATGTGCCAAGTAAATACTTACTCCATTCAATGATTTATGTTGCATTTGCAACAAATTATTGATTAAATAGATTTATAAATAATGAAGGTAGGGCGTATGATGGCTTCATATAAAATGATACAGGATAAGAGTGATTTAGAAAAAGCGAAGGAAATAAGATTAGCGGTGTTTGTGGAAGAGCAAGGGGTCGCGTTAGAGGATGAATTCGATCAGTTTGATGAGTTAGAAAATGGCTGCCAACATATCCTTGTCTATCATGAAGGAGAAACAGTTGGAACAGGCCGTATTCGTTATGTAGATGATTACGCTAAATTGGAACGTATTTGCATGCTGAAGCAGTATCGAAAGTATGGATTGGGCAGTGTCATCATTTCAAGTCTTGAAGAGATAGCGAAGCAGACAGGCAAAAAGAAATACAAACTCCATGCGCAAGTCCAAGCAAAAGGATTCTATGAAAAGCTAGGATACAAAGGCGTTTCAGATGAATTCGATGAAGATGGGATTCCTCATCTTATTATGGAGAAACAGGAAAATGAGGGTTAGGGGCATATTCTTTTTTTCAGGTCTTCTCTTGATGACGCTTGGAATTGCTTTAACTATAGAAGCGGATTTGGGCACATCGCCGTTCGATGCAGTACTTGTTGGACTAGCTGAAAGTGCAGGGATGACAGTAGGAATGTGGGAAATCATCCTGGCAGGTCTTTTTATTATGGTAAATTCCCTGCTTACTCGTACAGCACCTGAATTAGCTGGTTTGCTGACTGCATTCGCAACTGGTCTTTTTCTTGATGGATGGTTATTTGTGCTGTCAGGAATGCATCTGGAGTCGATCATCACCCGAACGGGTTTGTTCCTTGCTGCACAGCTGCTGCTTGCGGCAGGAACAGCATTGTACCTGCATACAAAGTTCGCACCTATTCCGATTGACCGGCTTATGCTTGTCTTAATCGATAAGCTGCATACAAGTGTAGCCGCTGCCAGGACATTTTTATATGCGATTTGCCTTGTATCTGCTTTTTTGCTTGCTGGTCCTATTGGACCGGGTACGGTGCTGACTGTTTTATTAGGAGGCATTTTGCTGCAATATGCATTTATTGTTCTTCATCGCTTCGGCATAATGCCAATCTATGAATCGTCTGACTCTTAACGGAAGACGATTCATTTTTTTATTTCCGATATAGCGCTTACATAGTGTTATTACTTTGTTAGAATGGAAGCAGAGTGATTGCGCTGTATCATGGGCGCCAAATGAACCTGGAAAGGGGCAGTTGGGATGAAGGCTACAGATGCACAGGATTTAATGCAATTGACAGACCAATACGGAGCGAATAATTATCATCCGCTTCCAATCGTCATAGCGAAGGCGGAGGGAGTTTGGGTAGAGGATACCGATGGCAAGCGCTACATGGATATGCTTAGTGCCTATTCAGCAGTGAATCAGGGGCATCGGCATCCGAAAATAATGGAAGCGCTAATCAACCAGGCACAGAAGGTTACGCTCACTTCCCGTGCTTTCCATAATGATCAGCTAGGATTATGGTATGAAAAAGTTGCGGCTTTAACGGGGAAGGACATGATTCTGCCGATGAACACTGGTGCTGAAGCTGTGGAGACAGCTTTCAAGACGGCCAGACGCTGGGGGTACGATGTAAAAGGGATTGCTGATGACCTTGCAGAAATCATTGTGTGCAGCGGAAATTTCCATGGGCGGACAATGGCTGCAGTCTCGTTATCCTCAGAAGCGGAATACCGCCGCGGATTCGGTCCGATGATTCCAGGAATTAAGATAATTCCGTACGGTGATCTGGATGCTTTGAAGTCGGCCATCACGCCAAATACTGCGGCCTTCATACTGGAACCGATCCAAGGGGAAGCTGGCATTATTATTCCGCCAGAAGGGTATCTGAAAGCAGCATCGGAATTATGTAAGCAAGAGAATGTCCTATTCATTGCTGACGAGATCCAAGTAGGACTGGGACGTACAGGTAAGCGATTTGCTTGTGACTGGGAAGATGTCACTCCTGATTTGTTTATCCTTGGCAAGGCGTTAGGCGGCGGAGTCTTTCCTATCTCCTGTGTGGCAGGTAATAAAGATGTGATGGGAGTCTTCAACCCTGGCTCACACGGTTCCACATTCGGGGGTAATCCGTTAGCGTGTGCTGTTTCGATTGCTGCGTTGGATGTGCTCGAAGAAGAAAATCTCGCCGCCAGGTCTCAGCGTCTTGGAGCGTATCTACAGAGTCAGCTGCAGCAGCTGACATCGGATAAAATCAAAGAAGTCAGAGGCAGAGGATTGTTTGTCGGTATCGAATTGACGGAGCCGGCAAGGCCATTTTGCGAGAAATTGAAGGAGCTAGGTGTGCTTTGCAAGGAGACACATGAAACAGTCATACGCATTGCGCCGCCTTTGATCATTACCGAGGATGAGCTGGAATGGGCTCTGGAACGACTGAAGCAAGTATTGCAGTAAAAGACAAAAGGGAGAGATATCGATGAAACTGGGAACAAGTGAATTGAACACATCCCCAATTGCTTTAGGGTGTATGCGGATGAGTGATCTGAATACGCAGGAAGCTGTTAAAGTGATAGAGACGAGTACTGAGGCTGGCATCAACCTATTCGATCATGCTGATATTTACGGCGCAGGAGCGTCAGAGGAGGTTTTTACTTCAGCACTTAAAGAAAGCACGATTAAGCGGGAGGATGTAATTCTACAATCAAAATGCGGAATCCGCAAAGGATATTTCGATTTTTCGAAGGAACATATCCAGTCCAGTGTGGATGCTATCCTCAACAGGCTGCAGACAGATTATCTCGATATCTTATTGCTGCATCGTCCTGACGCACTGATGGAGCCGGAGGAAGTGGCAGAGGCTTTTCAACATCTGAAGGAAAGCGGAAAGGTGAAATACTTCGGTGTCAGCAACCATCATCCTCATCAAATAGAGCTGCTGAAGCAATATGTGAAAGAAGATTTGATCATCAATCAACTGCAGTTCAGTCTTATGCATACGCCTCTAATTGACGCCGGTTTGAATGTAAACATGCAAAATAGAGAATCAGTCGTACGGGACGGAGGTTTACTCCCTTATAGTCAGCTTAATAAGATGACGGTACAAGCTTGGTCTCCATTCCAATTTGGGATGATTGAAGGTGTATTCGTCGACAATCCAGACTTCCCGGAAGTTAATGCAGTCTTGCAGGAACTTGCTGATGAGTATGCTGTTAGCAAGTCAGCGATTGCGATTGCCTGGATACTGCGCCATCCTGCATCTATCCAAGCGGTCATCGGTTCTATGAACCCGGACCGAATCCAGTCGATCTGTAAGGCGCAGGATGTACAGCTGACTAGGGAAGAGTGGTATAAATTGTATCGAGCAGCAGGTAATAATCTGCCTTGATGATAAGATAGAAGACAAGCGGATTGCCTATCGGGCAATCCGTTTCTATTCGTATGGTAATAACTAGTAAAATAGCCTTGACATGTGACACGGTGTCACATATAATCAATTTATCATCAATTGTGACACAGTGTCATATGTTTAGGCAGGAGGGAAGAAATGCCGAAACAAACCTTTCTTTCTTTACCGGAAGATAAACAGAATACACTGATTCAATCAGCAAAAAAAGAATTCTCCCGTGTCCCTCTGCATGAAGCGTCTATAGCGAACATCATTAAAGATGCCGGAATACCGCGAGGCAGCTTTTATCAGTATTTCGAGGATAAGGAAGACCTGTATTATTATTTGCTGAATCAGGTAGCGCAGGAGAACAATAAAAAGCTGAATTCTATTCTTCAGGAAAAGAAAGGTAATTTATTTGAAGCCTTGGTGGAACAGTTCCGATATATGATTTCTTTACGTCATCATGAAGAGCATAATGACTTTCTTCGGTATGCTTTTCTGAATATGAACCATAGGAAAGAAAATACTATGGCAAATAACATATATAAAGAAAGCTTGAAGAATGAACGTTCTCAAACACTTGAGATGGTGGATACCTCTTATCTGAACATTGAAGATAAGCAGGAATTGACGCATGTCATCAGGATCGTTGGAGCTATTACTTTTCATAATCTTGTGCAGGTATTTGTTCATAATCTTACGGATGAAGAAGCCATTTTCAATTATGAAGCACAAATTAGCTTGATAAAAAAAGGACTGCAAAGAAAAGAGGTCGACTGATGTACAGCACTGTAATCAAGAAAAGCGATGATTTGATGAAGAAGCTAGTTGAGACTCTGCAAAAACAAGGAATCAACGCAACACTCTGCAAACGGCCGCTTTTGCAGCACTAAAAATTGAATAAAGGGAGATAGAAATTTGAACACCGAAGCAACACAACCAAGAAAAGTACCTTATTTGATGCTGGCAATTTTATTTGTAGGAGCGTTTGTCTCCTTTTTGAATAACTCTTTACTGAATGTCGCCTTGCCATCAATCATGGTTGACTTAAATATTGAGGATTATTCCACAGTCCAATGGCTTGCGACTGGTTATATGCTGGTCAGCGGGGTGCTGATTCCAGCCTCCGCATTTTTAGTTACTCGGTTCTCCAACCGAATGTTGTTCATTACATCAATGATCATCTTTACATTAGGTACGGCTTTGGCGGCTTTCGCACCGAACTTCGGCCTATTGCTGACTGGACGGATGGTCCAGGCAGCAGGTTCTTCTGTAATGGGTCCTTTGCTTATGAACATCATGCTCGTCAGCTTCCCGCGTGAAAAACGCGGTACAGCCATGGGTATTTTCGGTTTAGTTATGATCACAGCACCAGCTATCGGACCTACTTTGTCAGGTTATATCGTAGAGTACTATGACTGGCGTCTATTGTTTGAAATGATTCTTCCTTTGGCAGTGATCAGTTTGTTACTTGCTGTCTGGAAGCTTAAGAATGTGATGCAGCAAAATACAGAAGCTACACTTGATTATCTATCTGTAGTGCTATCTTCCATCGGTTTCGGTGGCTTGCTTTATGGATTCAGTTCCGCAAGCTCTGATGGCTGGACAGATCCAATCGTTCTAACGACATTGATTGTCGGTTCAATTGCTTTAGTCATCTTTGTTATGCGTCAGTTGCGCATGGAGAAACCATTGCTGGATTTGCGTGTTTACAAGCATCCGATGTTTGCACTTTCTTCCGTTATTTCTGTCGTAAACGCTGTGGCTATGTTCTCAGGTATGATCCTGACACCGGCATACGTTCAGAATGTACGCGGAATCTCACCTTTGGATTCCGGATTGATGATGCTTCCAGGTGCCATTATCATGGGTGTGATGTCACCGATTACCGGCCGGTTGTTCGATAAATTCGGACCGCGTATTTTGGCAGTTGTCGGATTGGCTATCACGGCTGTTTCTACTTATATGCTTGCTCACTTACAGCTGGATTCCAGCTATGCCTATATCATTTTCATCTACACATTGCGGATGTTCGGTATGTCTATGGTAATGATGCCGATCATGACAAATGGTCTGAATCAGCTTCCAACTGTTCTGAACCCGCATGGTACAGCTGTTAATAACACGGCTCAGCAGGTATCTGGTTCAATCGGTACAGCAATCCTTGTAACGATTATGAACACTGTAACGAAAAATGAAGGCGAAAGCTTGATGGCAGGAGTGGACCCAGCCACTTTAACAGAAGCAACTACTGCACTAATGACGCAGAAAGCATTGTTGGCGGGTATCCATGCTTCCTTCTATGTAGCACTAGCGATTAACATTGTGGCACTTGTGCTTGCACTGTTTGTAAAACGTGTCGACACGAGCAGTGATGCTGTAAGGAAAATCGAAAAACAAGAAGTCAGCAGTCAGGTTAATCCTGAGCCTGCAAAATAAAAAGAATGGATCCGGTCTTGCCGGATCCATTCTTTTTTTTGTAGGATATATCACATCCACTAAAGCCCGACACATATTCCTCACTCTTTTTATCTTAAGAAAATCTTAAGAATTTTCTTCCAAAAATTATATTGATTACCTTTTGGCAGTAGTGTACTATCTCATTAGTACAATTTTTGGAACTTATCATTTCTCTAAACGTAATAGAAGAGGAGAGAGTAAAGGGAGTAAAGGGAGGAAACAGATGCAAACGCAAGTAAAAGAACCCCAGCATAAATTGCCGAAAGAATCATTGCGCGTTGGATTAATAGGCGATGGCATCTTTGATGTAGTCGTACTGCTGATTTTTGCGGTCCTATTTGGATTGGATTATCTATTCGAATGGCCGGCTTGGATTGGAACAGTGCTTTTGATATTACTTATCGTCTCTATTCCGTTAGGTATTATCGGTTATTTGGCAACAGTCATCGATCATCGCAACTGGCGCTACGACATAGACGAGGAATATGTTCAGCTGAGACAGGGTGCATGGTTCCAAAAGGATCAGCTAATTCCGGTGACAAAAATCCAATCTGTCGAAACGAAACAAGGGCCTTTGCTAAGGAGATATAATCTTCGGGCCGTAGAGATCGAGACAATGGCTGGCGAATACAGCATCCCGGCATTACCTGATAAAGAAGCCTATGCACTGAGGGATGAAATTGCAGCGTATAGCAAGGCAAAGGAAGAGGATGACTGATGGAGAAAAGACGTTATCATCCAGCCATTATGCTTTTTGGTATCGCAAAAACAATTAGGAATTGGATATTCCCTCTCATTATTGCTGTATTTTTTACTGATACAGATGGATGGGGTACATATGCGAAATATGGCGTCTTAGCCATTTTAATTCTTTCCATTACCAGTGATATCCTCAAATGGTTTTTTGAGAAGTACACAGCCGATGAGCGAGCGTTCCATCTATACAGCGGCATCTTCTCAAAATCTAGCCGAACAGTTCCATACGAGAAAATCCAAAATGTAACGAGGCACACAAATCTTCTGCATCGCTTGCTTCGATTGACTGCGATTAAATTCGAAACAGGATCCAAGGAGAAAGCTGTAGAATTCGAGGTCCTAACTAAAGAAGAAGCCTTTCGTTTAGAGCAGCTGACAAAAGGAACTGTACAGGAGGCATTTCCTATACAGAACACAGTGATCAGCGAAGAAGTCCTGGAAGAAGAAGATACGGTATCTGAACAGAGTGTTCCTCGTACTGAGAAGAAAACGATCCATTTCAAGCCGACAAAAAAAGAGCTTATCAGAGCGTCCTTCACGTCCCTGAGTTTTTTACTCGTTGTACCGCTGTTGATTTCTTTCGTTCTGAAATTCGATATTTTCTTTGATTGGAGCGAAATACGTCAGTATTTACCGCTATTGAAAGTCTGGTGGATTACGACGCTTGGTGTTATTGGAATAGTTGTGATATCCCTGCTTGCCGGGATGTGGCGAGTCGTGCAGAAGTACGGTAACTATGAGCTCGCGTCTGATGATTCCCATATGTATATCCAGACGGGACTTTTAAGTGAGTCAGCCTTTTCCATCCGAAAAGATCGGGTGCAAGGGATTGAGATTACGCAGCCGATATTACATCGATTGTTAGGATTAGCGAAAGTGAAGCTGATCAGTACAGGTTCACTGGATATTAGTGATGAGACTGAAACGATCAACTCGTTATATCCATATTTTTCGCTAAAGCAGGCACAAGCTATGATTTCGGAGGTAGTACCGGAGTATCAGGTACAGCTTTCGATGGAGAAGCTTGAGCAAAAAGTACTGATTTACCGCCTGCTCCAGCCAAGTATTATATGGCTCGGAGTGACCATCACCTTGTACTTCTGGCGTCCAGAATTGCTAGGCTATGAAATGAAGTGGTGGATGGTATCTCTTGTTCTGCTAATTTTGATAGGTATGTATCGCTATTTGAATTTTAAACATACAAGCTATTTGATCAGCGAGAAATTCTTCCAGATAAAAACGGGAGCATTCACAACGACACTGTTTGTGACAAAAAGAAATAAAATGATCGAGATTGCCAGGAATCAGAATCCTCTCCAGCGCTGGCTCAACTTGGCAACAATCGAATCAGTCAATCGGGCTAAGCCCGTTTTGCATAATAAAATCAAAGATATTCCAGCAAGCGAAGCGAACCGTTTTTATGAATGGTTTCACCAACGGACAAGAGATGTCCGGAGGCAATAGGGAAAAAGGGACAGCTCAATATGTGCTGTCCCTTTTTATTTAAAACCCCTCTCGAGGGATTTCTCTTCCTTCTCCATTTTTAAGAGATCCGTCTTTCCTTACATTATCGATCTTCCCGTCTATGGTTCCTTCGGTGTAAGTATCTGTAACTTGTTCATGTGTAAGGGCTGTGCCCTTATCGATAAGATCTGTATAGCTATAATCTTTTGCATCATACATCTTTTCAGCAACTTCATTGGCAGTTTCTTGCTTTGATTTAGCCATCTGTATTCCTCCTTCCGTATAGACATTAGTTTCTCAAAATAAAGACAAAATATGTTCGGTAGTTTGAATGGTCATAAATGGTGTATATATAATGCAAATGTCCTGTTTGGCAGGGGAAGTGTTTATCACCGTCAATATATGGGAAATCTTGAAGTGAGAAAGCGTATGGTGCAGAAATTTGGCATAAGAAAAACCTTTACTATGTAAACGCTTTCATTATAGAATCTATATAAGAAAGTTCTGCATCCTCAAAAATGAAGGAGTGGACAGAAATGAAAAAAAATGAAAACAATTTTTTCGTAGGGTTATTATATGGTACAGGCTTGAGTATTCCGCTTTGGGTGACATTTTTTGCAGTAGTGAAAGGTATTACTGAAGTGCTAACCTAAAGCATGAAAAAGCGTCAGCTGCGGCTGTCGCTTTTTTTCATGTATACTAATAGAAAAAAGGACGTTTTACAATGCAGGATTTCAATACGATCTATAAATTGATGGAAAGTGCTTTTCCTCCCGAGGAATATCGCAGCTATGCGGAGCAAAAAACGCTGCTAGAGAGGGACGATTATCACATTCATGTATATGAAAAACAGGGTGAATTTGCGGCATTCTGCGCGATTTATACATTGCCAGAGTTAGCATTTATCGAACACATTGCAGTCAATGAAGATTTTCGAGGCCAAGGGATGGGCAGTAAAATCATGAGGGAAGTCATAGAAAGCTTGGATAAACCAATTATTCTTGAGGTGGAGCCGCCAGATGGGGGAGAGAATGCTGCCCGGCGTGTGCGGTTCTATGAAAAGCTCGGGTTTCACTTGCACGACTTTCCTTATGAGCAACCGCCCTTACGCCGGGGAGAGGAACCACTTCCTTTGCAGCTTATGAGCTATCCACATGCTTATGATGCTAAAGCATTCGGGCGGGTAAAGAATACGATTCTCCAGAATGTGTATGGAATTTAAAAGAACGCCTGCCCGGCGTTCGTCTCGTTAGCGGTAATCATGCTTGTCTTTCCGATAGGCACGAAGGGTCGTCCGTAAGGCTGCATAGCTTCCAATAGCAGCATAGCCATAAAAATATCCCATAAATATTGCAGCAATGAGATTGTGGGGATGGCTGAAAAAGATAGATAAAATCAAACCGCTCAGTAAGGCAATCGTAGGCGTATACTTGCCGGGAAGCGGCAGCAGATGCTTCACGATTTGCGTAAAAATAAGAACGATGGGTACACCAAGCACGGCATCCCAGAAGTTTGTTATGATCATAGGAAATTCCAACGTCCCTACCTCCTTTGTATAACGTATGCTGGGCTGTCCCAACTTATTAAGGCTACAGGTAAATTTCCTTCGCGAGCAGAAAAACCGTTTAGCAAAAGGCGTGGTTGGGAAACAGATTATTAAGAAAACTAGCAATATATTAGAAGTGCATCTTTACGATTGACCTGCATATATGGGATGGTGTATAGTGGATGTACACTAGATATTGTGTTACGGAGGCCGGTAATATGCAAAGATACCTATTCGAGTACAAAATCCTGCCAACTGGCGAAACAAGTGAATTCAGTCACGTTGCAGCTTCTGAAGAAGAAGCCCGCCAGTCCATTAAGGAACGTGTGGCAGATTTGGAATTCGTTGAACCAGAAGAAGTCGAAATCGGCAGCTTGCTGCGTACATTGGATGCAAGCAAACGCTATTACGAATGTGAAGGATGTACCTGATAAAAAAAGCGACCCAGAGCTGATGCTCATGGGTCGCTTTTTTTATAGCTTAAACACAGCAATCGATT
This sequence comes from Virgibacillus sp. 7505, assembly GCF_002272135.1. GTDB lineage: Bacteria > Bacillota > Bacilli > Bacillales > Amphibacillaceae > Terribacillus. The sequence goes on from NZ_NPBF01000025.1 coordinate 165,769, forward strand.
CATTCAGCTGACGGCTTATATGCGTCAGTTCTTCTGCGGATGCTGCAATATTTGCAACAGCTTGAATCTGGTCAGCGATGGATGCTGCTATTTCTTCCACACTGGCAGCCGTTTCTTCAGATACACTGGATGCATTCTGGATGCTGTCCGTAATGTCATTCGTTTGTGCAGTGACTTGTTTGATTTCTTCAATTAGTCTGCTGCCAGCATTCTTCGTAGCTTCTGCTGCAGCTTCTATAGCCGCAAATTCAGCTGCGGTAGCAACGACAGAGTGATTCAGCTGTTCTGCCTGCTGCTTATTGGACTCAATCCGGGCTACATTCTCTGCCGCTTCTTTTGTAATGGAGCTGATCATTTGCTGGATTTCCTTTGTAGCACCATTAGACTGATCAGCCAGCTTCCGAACTTCACTTGCAACCACAGCAAAGCCTTTGCCGTGTTCTCCAGCCCGTGCTGCCTCGATACTTGCATTTAGAGCAAGCAAATTCGTCTCTTCTGTGATACTTTCGATAACATCGGTAATTCTTACTATTTGCTGCAGGTTCTTATCGAGTTCCTGCATTCCGGCTGAGATAGCTTCTACGGACTGCATCGATGCATTGTTGGCTGACGTCAAATCATGCATCATATCGCTGCCTTTTGCCGTTGCTTCACTTGTTTGAAGTGCCGCTTGGGCGATTGCATCACTTTGTGCTGTCATCAGGCGGATGCTATCGTTGAATCCGCTTAGATGATAGGTTGTTGTTTCCAGATCAGAGGCTTGAGAGCTGGCTCCTTGGGCGATGTCGTCTACTGCTACCCCGACCTGTTCACTGCTTGCAGATGTTTCCTCACTTACAGCGGAAAGCTCCGAAGCTGCATCTGACACTTTATCACTGGATTGAATGATGCTTTGTACCAAAGCACGCAGTTCGCCAGACATCTTTGTGAAAGCATTACTCAAGACGCCTATTTCATCTTTTGTTTCTTTGAGCTCCTGTTCTCTAAAATCACCAGCGGCGAGCTGTGTAGCTGCGTCCGTCACTTCTTTTAATTGTGCCAATTTAGGACGGATCAGGAAATAGAAAAGAACAAGGCTGATTAGTGTGATACCAATCGTTACGCCGATGATAATCCATTTGACTGTCTCCAAATCCTTATAAAACATGTCAGTATAGACCGTAATACCAACCGTCCAGTTCCAGGGCTGGAAATAGTTCACGTAAGCCATCTTTTCTCTGACTTCTCCTGTTTTTTCATCTGTGTCATCGTAGCTCATGAAGCTGTCATTATCATTCGTCGATTGCGCTAATACAATCAAGTCTTCGCGATTTTTCTTCGTGCTGTCATCTCCCGGCGGCGAGCCAATTTCCTCTCTTGGATGAAGCACCATATTTGCCTTGGAATCGTAAGCGATAATATAGCCAGCGCCATTTTTATAATTGAAATTTGATTGCGATAAATCATGCGCGCCGCCCTCTATAGGACCGTTCAATATAGTACGGGCTTCTTCTTGTGCTTCTTCTAAGGTCATTTCACCATTTTCCACGCGCTCGTTCAACACTGTGAGAAGACTGGTGGCGCTGTTCGCCATATGCTGCAAATCCATCTTTCCAGCATCAATCAGTTCATTCTTTGCTGTTAAATAACTGATTGTCCCGACAGCCGCGCCGCAAATGATCGTGATCACTGCAACGACAATCATTAACCTTACTGCTAAGCCATGTCTCTTTTTCATGGTAATCCCCCTCTGAACATAGATCTGTTCACCTATATAATCGGTGTTTGAAAACGTTTGTGAAGTGAAATAGGAAAAGGATATTAAATTTCTGTAAAAAAATCCTCTGAAATTTGGAAAGGGAGATGCGAAATGACGGCGATAACGCATATTGGCATGACAGTTTCCAATCTTGATGCAGCGATCAATTGGTATAAGGAGGCATTGGGCTTCCGAATCATTGCGGGACCATTCGATATGAAAACGGAAGAGGGAGACATGACCCGCGATCTTCAGGGAGATGAAGTGAAGCATATTCGGAATGTCCATATGAGTGCAGCAAACCAGGTTGGCATAGAATTGTTCGAGTTTATCGTTCCGGAAACAAAGGGGGAGACTGTCAGGAAACCTTGGGATCCAGGGATATTCCATCTTTGCGTAGTGGCTGAAGGGGGAGATGTTCATGGAATGGCAAAAAAAATCGAGAAGACAGGCGGGAAGATTATCAGCAAGATATGGCCGCTCGATGAAGAAAAGGCCTATTACTTAGTTTATTGCCAAGATCCATTTGGAAACATTATCGAAGTTTACTCTCATAGTACAGAACAGATTTTTGCTAATCGTTAAGCAGCTCCATGGCAGTTTAGTAATGGGAAGAAGGTTATGCAGGGACACCCATGTCTGGAAAAACAAGTCTGCCATCTAGAACGTCTGCACCCTTTACCGGTTTGGGTCTATCTGCTATACAGCATGTCCTCTATAATTGTGACAACATCTGATTCGTATCAGCAAAGGAGGATATGCATGTATATGAAACGACAGTTACTTATAGGAATTCTAGTTCTTTTTGGCGCGTTTATTCTGCTTTATCCATCAACAAGTTTCGCCCAAAGCGGAACGGTTGATGTAGACACGACTTTGAATGTCAGGGCAGAGCCGTCCACTTCTTCTGCCATTATCGGAAGTCTGCACCCGGGAGAAACAGTTGATCTGATGGAAGTGGCAAACAACTGGGGCAAGATTACATACAACGGCAAGACAGGCTACGTGAGCATGACTTACATACAGACTGGTTCAGGAGCATTAGAAGGAAAGACGATTGCCATCGATGCTGGCCATGGCGGGAAAGACAGCGGGGCTGTAGCAAACGGTGTGCTTGAAAAAAATGTTGTTCTGCCTATTGCACAGAAAACAGAAGCAAAGCTCAAGGCACAAGGTGCTGACGTAGTCATGACTAGATCCGGGGATACATTCGTTGAGCTGGAAGACCGCGCTGCTAAGGCAAATGCAGCAGGTGCGGATGTGTTTGTCAGTATTCATGCAAATGCTTCATCAGCAACATCTGCCAGCGGTACGGAAGTTTATTATTATCCTGGGTCATCCAGCGGACAGTCACTGGCTTCCAGTGTGCAAAGCGGTCTTGTTAACCAGCTTGGGTCACGTGATCGAGGCATTAAGAGTGCTGATTTCAACGTTCTCCGAAACACAAGTATGCCTGCTGTACTGGCAGAGATCGGATTCGTCACAAATGCTGCGGAAGCGGAGAAGCTTGCATCGAGTGCATATCAGGACAAAGCAGCCACTGGGCTTGTGCAAGGAGTAAAAAAATACGCAGAATAACCTATATATTCACGAAGGTAAAAAGCAGCAAATCCAGTATTTGCTGCTTTTTACCTTCAATTGCTTGGTCAAGTAGCCTATGAAAACTTAAATTTCTTCTGTGTAAAGAGAATTGTAAATTATTTGGTAAGACTATTAGACTATTAATTGGCAACATATTCATCTATAATGGATGGCGAATCTACAAAATTCTACAAATAAGGAAGGGGAATCGTATGCTAGGGAAACATCTGACGCACCGCTCGCTGTTGGTCTTTATTATCGCACTTATAGCAGTTGTTGCTTTTTTGCCGGCAACGAGTTATGCGAATAGCGGAACTATCGACGTATCGACGTCTCTGAATGTAAGAGCGGAGCCTTCTAATGATGCAGAAGTAATCGGTAAGCTGCAAGGCGGACAGGCGATTGAAATCAAGGAAGTCAGTCATGACTGGGGCAAGATAGATTATTATGGGCAAGAAGGATACATAAGTATGGTGTTTGTCAGCGGAATCCAGGATTCTGGATCTGCACAAGCAGATGTGCAGCAGACTTCCCAGACTGCTGACGCAACAGAAGGTTATGTTCAAGTTGCTACATCCTTGAATGTTCGATCGACTCCGAATATGTCAGCTGATGTCGTTGACAGTTTGTATAATGGAGATGCAGTCTCTATTTTGTCAATTGATAATAACTGGGCCCAAATTGAACATAATGGTACAACGGGTTACGTGAGCATGGATTTCATCACGACAAGTGAAAATGAAGCATCTTACAGCCTGTCACCGTTAAAAGGTAAAACAATTGTGATTGATGCAGGTCATGGCGGTAAAGACAGCGGAGCGATCGGAGATTATTTTTACGAGAAGTCAGTCGTTCTCTCCATTGCTTTAAAAACACAGGCTCAGCTGGAGAATTTAGGAGCGAATGTCATCATGACGCGAGACGATGATACATTCGTGGCACTGGAAGCAAGAGCGGCTATGTCAAATGCTTCGAATGCTTCTATGTTCGTGAGCATTCACTTGAATGCCACTTCTGAAGAATATGTCAATGGAACGGAAGTATATTATTATCCGGATGGCGATACGAGTGTACAGCTCGCTTCGACAGTGCAGGATAATCTCTCTTCCCAGTTAGGATCAATTGACCGTGGTACACAGGCGGCTGATTTCAGCGTGCTGCGTAATACCAATGCACCGGCAATCCTGGCGGAAATCGGTTATATCACTAATTCAGCAGAAGCTGCTAATCTGGCAACATCCGGTTATCAGGAAAAAGCTGCTTCTGGAATTGTGAAAGGTCTAGAGAGCTATTATCGATAAAAAAGTGAAACGATGCGGAGTTATTCCGCATCGTTTTTTATTTTGTCAATTCGACGTCCGCAATGTAGTAGGAAGACCCATCTGTTAATTCCTTGTACATCTCGATATAGATCTGGTTTATTTCCTTACCATCCTTATTGAGGATATTGCGCCAATCCTGTCGAACTTGTCCTTTACTGGTGGAAGAGGTCTTCTTGGAATAGAGTCGATGTGCATCCGGGATGATTTCCTTCACATAATTGGAAATGCTCCGCTCTAGCTCATGCCGGATAACTGCTTCTTTGCCTGCAGTGTATGCGTATCGAAATTGCATCTGGCTGTTCGTCCTCCTAAGTATGCTCTATTGATTAGAACGTTTGTTCTTATTTCTAGTATAAAGGATACGCAGTAAGTTGACTAGTGTAATTTGGCAAAGTAAACGTGGTTTGTTTGTGACAAATTATTGAACAGAGCTGGCAGAAAAGGTTCCAAAATGTAAGCGCGTCATTTGCATGCAGTTTGGGTATATAGTAAACTTGGTTTGTAAGGAAAGTAAAGAATGTAAGGAAAACTTGAAAGAAGGGCGAAATCATGGAATTAGCAAAGCTTAGTTCAAAAGGGCAGATCACCGTTCCGAAACATATCCGGGATGTGCTCAGCGTCAAGGAAGGGGAGCATGTTGCATTCGTTGAAGAAGGCGGAATCGTATTCATGGCGAAGGCGGATCTTGATTCGATCCACGATCTGCAGGAAATACTAAGCGACAGTAAGTTCAAGGAAGTCGTCCAGAAAGCAAAACATTTAAAATAGGAGGCATCAGTATGAACATCCGTGAATCAGAATTGCCGGGTATCGGAAGGAAGTTCGAGCTTATGACGGAAAATGACGATAAAGTTGTCGTAATCATCCATGATGATGGCCGTCGGGAAGTTTACCATTACGATGATGAAGATTTGGACGAAAGCATCTCCGGTGTTACTTTCACCGACTCTGAGGCAAGACAGCTAGCTTCTATCATCGGTGGAATGACGTATAAGCCGAAAGCAGTGGAAACAATTGAAGTCGCATTCGATGACCTTGTGATCGAATGGTTTAGGCTTGGCCCGAATGCACCGATTATCGGTAAGTCCATTGGAGAAATCGGCATTCGTCAGAACTACAATATCAATATCATCGGGATCGTTCGTAAAGATCATTCCAAGCAGCTGAATCCAGGTGTTGATTCGATTTTCAAAAGCGGAGATACAATCGTCATTTCCGGCGAGCGGGCAGATATAAAACGTGCCAGCAGTGAACTATTCTTGAAAGAAAGGGGATAGACTATGGACCATTTAGTCTTTGAAGTAGGGACTGCGCTTGTATTAATCGCAATCGCAGCCATACTTGCCAACAAGTTAAACTTCTCCATCATCCCATTCCTCATTATCATCGGGATGCTGGTCGGACCACATGCACCTAGTTTTGGCATCATTAATCTCCAGTTTGTCCACAGTGAAGAAATCATCGCATTCCTCGGACGAATTGGTGTTCTATTCCTCCTGTTCTATCTGGGACTCGAATTTTCAATCGGGAAGCTGATTAAATCAGGTAAAAATATTGTCGTAGGCGGCAGTATCTATATCGGGATCAACTTTGCACTCGGCTTCCTGTATCCGTTCATACTTGGTTTTCCAATCAAGGAAACATTGATCATTGCAGGTGTCATAACAATCAGTTCCAGTGCGATTGTCGCAAAAGTCCTCGTTGATTTGCGCCGTACCGGTAATACGGAAACAGAATTGATTCTAGGTATCATTATGTTTGAGGACATCTTCCTCGCTGTTTATTTATCCACTGTATCAGGCTTGGTACTAGGTGACTCCAATTCCTTGGGAGGAACAATCCTGTCCATTCTGATTGCGCTAGGTTATATGCTGTTGTTCTTCGTCATTGCACGGAAGGCAGCACCTCTTTTAAGCAAGCTTCTACGTATCTCCTCTAATGAGGTATTTATCATTGTCATTTTCGCATCACTATTCTTTATTGCAGGCTTCTCGGAGACAATCCATGTAGCCGAAGCAATCGGTGCGCTCCTGCTCGGGCTTGTATTCTCTGAGACCGATCAAGGTGAGCGGATCGAGCATATGGTTGTCCCATTCCGTGATTTCTTCGGGGCCATCTTCTTCTTCAGTTTTGGTCTGAGCATCGATCCGACAACACTGGGAGACGCTGTATGGCTTGCACTCGGAGCTGTTGCTATCACAATAATCGGTAACTTCGTTGCTGGTATGATTGCAGGACGACGGGCAGGTCTGTCACATAAAGCGTCCACGAACATCGGCCTGACCATTGTCTCCCGTGGAGAATTTTCCATCATCATGGCCAATATAGGTTTGGCGGGAGGACTTATGGGGGTGCTGCAGCCTTTCTCGGCGCTGTACGTGCTGATTCTTGCCATACTTGGCCCATTGATGACAAAAGAATCTAAGCATATCTTCAATTTCCTTAATAAGATATTCAAATGGCAGGAAGTCAAGCCTAAAAGGGTTCGTCAATCCTGATTATAAAAAGAAGGTGCACAATGTGTGCCTTCTTTTTGTTATGCCAATAATTTTACAAGTAAATAGCTTGCGGCAATCCGTGTATGGCAGGTAACATATAAGGAACACTTGTCCAAAATATTCTGTCGAATCCTATTTGAAGGGAATGCTTGCATGACGAAGCTATCAATCTTTCATCCGGCTGTATCGCGGATCATAGATAATATCAATAAAGTGATCATAGGGAAAGAAGAACCAATTGTACTTAGTCTGACTGCGCTGCTCGCTGGAGGTCATGTTCTATTGGAAGATGTTCCTGGTGTGGGCAAGACGATGCTGGTCCGCTCCCTTGCCCGTTCAGTTGACTGTGATTTCAAGCGTATCCAATTCACACCTGATTTATTGCCATCTGATGTTACAGGTGTTTCCATATACAATCCGAAAACGCTGGAATTTGAGTTTCGTCCTGGACCGATTCTAGGGAATATCGTACTTGCCGATGAGATTAACCGTACATCTCCAAAGACACAGTCTGCTTTGCTTGAGGCGATGGAAGAAAAGAATATCACAGTAGAGGGCAATGCACTGCCGCTAGATGATCCGTTCTTTGTAATGGCAACACAGAACCCTGTTGACTACGAAGGAACTTATCCGCTGCCTGAGGCACAGCTGGACCGCTTCCTGCTGAAGATACAGATGGGATATCCGAATGCAAAAGAAGAGATGCAGATGCTTGATGCTGTTGGTATGAAACATCCAATCAATCGCGTCGAGCCTGTCATGACTAAAGCCGATTTGCTGAACATGCAGGAAGCGGCAGCAAACGTGTATGTCGATTCTCAGATACAGCAATATATAGTGGATTTGGCGCAATTATCACGCAGCCATCCGGATGTTTATCTTGGGCTTAGTCCGCGTGGATCTATTGCTATGATGCGGGCTGCGAAGGCATATGCCTATATTCATAACCGCGATTATGTAATCCCGGATGATGTGCAAGTTTTGGCGCCATTTGTTCTAGGCCATCGTATTTTACTCCGTTCAGAGGCACGCTATGATGGGCTGACACCTGAAAGATTGGTTCAGCGTCTGCTGAAGGCTATAGACGTACCTGTCGAGAGGGAATCTGTACATGAAAGGTAAGTTCCGCTTTGTTTTTAAGCTCGTTGGTATAGCCTTGCTGGCTGCCATCCTGTTTTGTTATAGCATGTTCCAAGGCGGTTTTGTGAGCTGGTTCCTATTTTATGCCTTTCTTCCGATTCTGCTTTATGTGCTCCTGATGCTGGGCTACCCACTCAGCAGCTGGAAGGTGGATCGTACGCTTTCCAAATCATATATCAGGAGCGGCGGAGAAGTGACCGTCGAAATCAGCTTGACTCGTCGTTTCCCTTTCCCGCTTGTATATTTAGAAATGGAAGATTTGTATGACAGATCCTTGCTGAAGGTGAGCAGACCAGATGGAACACTCCAGATTTCCCATTTGCGTCAGCCTAAGCAGCATATTCTGTTTCCTTGGTTCCGGAGGCATCTCCGAGTCAGTTATGTGCTGGATAGACTTCCGCGAGGTGAGCATAGCTTTCATCAAATTCGTCTGCGTACTGGCGACCCATTTCAACTGGTCGAAAAAGAAGCGGTTTTTGAAGTCATGCAGAAGCTGCATGTTTACCCAGCTGAAAGAGAGATTACAGTCGGGAATCCGCAAAGCGTCTTTGAAGAAGGCGCTGCTGTTGCTTATGCTCCGCGTTCAAAGCAGACGAGCGTCGTCTCTGGCATACGGGAGTACACCCCGGGTGACCGGTTCAGCTGGATCGACTGGAAAGCTTCCGCCAGAAAACAGGATATGATGACGAAGGAATTCGAACAGGAAAAAAGTGCAGATGTACTTGTCGCATTTGATAGAAGGGGAACCGGACAGACGGCAGATCTTTTTGAATATGCAGTCGTCATTGCTTTTTCTGTCTATCAGAAGCTGAAAAGCAGAAATGAGCAAGTCGGTTTCATCAGCATCGGCAATTCAGCCAAGTGGCTGCCTGCCGCAATGGGCAGTGCGCAGCTTCAGCGTGTGCAGCAGTATTTGACTACTGTACAGCAGGAGCAGGAACAGCCGCGGCTTCAGGCATTGGCAGCAGAACTGTCACGACAGCCTAAAGGGTCGACAGTCTACTATGTAACAACCGATTTGGACAGCCGGGAGCTGGCTGTGCTGCGCAAACTAAGGCAGAGCGGCTATCTACTGACCATTTTATACATCTATCGCCACGCTGAAGTCGGAACCAAGGAAAAGAACCTTATACGGGAAGTTCGCCAGCTTGGTCATCTAATGGACATCTATCCGATTCAGCAAACAGCCAAAACGGAGGTGCAGCGGAATGAGTAGAAGGGTCGGTCAATTACAATGGCTGCGTTATCTTATCTTTGTGTGTGGATTCCTTTTGTTTTGGGAATGGCTTCGTCCGCTTGATCAGATCAGCGATACAGGCAATTTGCCAGTCTTTGTCGTGTTCACAGCTATCTGCTTCCTGTTGTCCGCTCTCAAGCTGCGCTGGTGGCTTAGCTTTTTGTTGAAGTTCATTTTGATGGTATTAGTTCTGCAAGTATTTCTAATGCAGGAAAACTTGATATCCGGAAGCTGGTTCACTTTCATCCTATCGGAGCTGCAAAGCAATCTCAAATTGCTCTTCACTGGCGAATTTGCATTCCTTACGCCATTTTTTAGAACGCTATTATTTTTGACTCTGCTTTGGCTGATGAGCTATTTGCTTTATTACTGGTTCATTGTTGCCAATCGCATTTTCTTCTTTATTATCATGACATTCCTGTACATCGGGATACTTGATACGTTTACACCTTATGATGGCAGCGGAGCAATTGTCCGTGTCTTTCTGATCAGCTTTTTCGCGATGGGGATTTCTGCCTTCGCGAGGCTATATCAGGGCGGAGAAAAACGGCAGTTTCCGAAGCAAGTTCTGCTCTGGAGTATCCCGCTTCTATCCATACTTGCCGTTTCGGCTGCGGTAGGCTATGCAGCACCGAAGCTCCCGCCGCAATGGGCTGATCCCGTGCCATTCATCCAAACGATGTCAGATAACAACAATGAAAATGAAGGAGAAGGCGGTATTCAAAAAGTCGGATACGGAGAAAATGATTCCCGTCTGGGGGGACCGTTCGTACAAGATAATTCCATTGCCTTCTGGGCAGCAACAGATGCAAGCGGTTATTGGCGTGTTGACAGTAAAGATGTGTATACAGGAAAAGGCTGGGAACGCTCAAGAGAGGCAGAACCGCAAAGCTTCCAGAGCGGCGATCCGGTCGGAATCGATCTTTACACGGAAAATGTAGCTACGGAAGCGCGGGAAGCAATCGTCTATCCTAGTCAAAATCAAGTGCTGGACAGGCTCGTATATCCTTATGGTGTGCAGACATTTTTCAGCGGCCAAGTAGGAGCTGCAGTTGATTCGGATTTCGGAGTGGTGGAAACATTCAATCGAGCCCAGTATCCAGATGAGAATTACACAATTGCCTTCGAGGAACCACAGTATAATATCGAAGACCTGCGCAATGATTCTGAGCTGGATGACGACAATACCCATTATCGTTATACGCAGCTGCCTGAGAATTTGCCGGAGCGCGTCCGTGATTTGGCTGCGGAGATAACTTCTTCTGCCAATACACGGTATGATAAAGCGAGGGCAGTGGAACAATATTTCAATCAAAACGGATTCCAGTATCAGACACAGGATATACCTGTACCGGAAGATGATCAGGACTATGTCGATCAGTTTCTATTTGAAAGCAAAATCGGGTATTGTGATAACTTTTCTTCTGCAATGGTCGTACTGTTACGATCAGCTGATATTCCTGCGCGCTGGGTGAAAGGGTTCACGGCAGGACAGCCGGGCTCGAACCCGAATATATCCACTCCAGATGGGATGTCCTCTTATATCGTTACGAACGGAAATGCCCATTCATGGGTGGAGGTGTATTTCCCGGAAACTGGTTGGGTTCCGTTTGAACCAACGCAAGGATTTACGAACCCTGCAGAGTTTACTAGTGATGAAGATGCGGCAGAAGAAACTCCAGAAGCAGAAACAGATACGCCTGAACAGGAAGAACAAAGTCCGGCTCCAGAGCAGCCAGAAGAGCAGCAGGAAGAAGAACAGGTGGCAGATAGCCAGACGGCTAGTAATTCACTTCATCCACTGTATTGGATTATTCCGTCGGCCGTACTTTTATTAGCCGCTATTGCCTTGTATTTCACCCGATATAAATGGCTGACAGCCTATTACATTCGAAAATACCGGAATGAACAATCCGAGGAGACATATGGTAAAGCCTATCATTATTTGCTGCGGCTGCTGGCGCATAAGGGATTCAAGCGTCATTCTGGTCAGACACTCAGGGAATATGCCGCTACAATTGATCAGGAATTCGGCAATAAACGGATGTCTGAGCTTACGAGCGAATACGAAAGAATTCTGTACCGCAATGAAAAAAGTGCACCTGCATGGATAAATGCTGTAGAATTGTGGGAAAATTTAATTAAACAAGCGGCATCTTGACCCATTTTGGGCACATTGATAGAATAAGAGGCAATAAGCACCTTCAGAAGGACGCAGTACAGTGCTGCTGACGTTTGTGAAGGCTTGAGCCGACAACGTTACTTTTGCTGGATTCCGCCTTGAACATGGCGCGGATTCAGCTTCTGTTTTTTCAAGACGTGATAAAGGTAAAATGTGGTGCATGCACCCGACCTGCTTATATCTAGAGAATAATGAAGGAGTGGACAGACTTTGGATATCGATACAGATATGATATTGGTACTGGACTTTGGAAGCCAGTACAATCAATTGATCACAAGAAGGATCCGGGAGTTCGGTGTATACAGCGAATTACATTCCCACAAACTGACAGCAGATGAGATTCGCAAGATGAACCCGAAAGGAATCATCCTTTCCGGCGGACCGCACAGTGTATATGACGAAAATAGCTTCCGCTGTGACGAAGAAATCTTCGAACTAGGAATTCCAGTATTGGGTATCTGCTACGGTATGCAGCTGATGATGCAGCATTTCGGAGGAAATGTCCAGCGTGCTGACAGCCGGGAATACGGCCGTGCGGAAATCACATTGACAAACCCATCTGTCATCTTTAAAGATTCACCGGAAAAACAGCTAGTCTGGATGAGCCATGGTGATAAAGTATTGGATCCAGCACCAGGCTTCAGCGTCGATGCTACAAGCCCGTCCACCCCAGTTGCTGCCATCAGCAACAAAGATCGTAACCTTTATGGTGTTCAGTACCACCCTGAAGTGCGCCATTCCGAGTACGGAAACCATATGCTGAAGCAGTTCGTTTTTGACGTCTGCCATGCAAAAGCGGAATGGACAATGGAGAACTTCATCGAAATGGAAACAGAAAAGATCCGCCAGCAAGTCGGTGACAAAAATGTCCTATGTGCATTGAGCGGCGGAGTGGACTCTTCCGTAGTAGCTGCTCTTATCCACAAAGCAATCGGCGACCAGCTGACATGTATTTTCGTGGATCATGGTTTGCTTCGTAAAAACGAAGGTGCAATGGTTGAGAAGACTTTCCGTGACGAATTCAAAATCAACTTGGTTGCAGTGCACGCTCAAGACCGTTTCTTGGGCAAGCTGAAAGGCGTTTCCGATCCAGAACAGAAACGTAAAATCATCGGTAATGAATTCATCTATGTATTCGATGATGAAGCATCCAAGCTTGAAAACATGGATTTCCTTGCACAAGGTACACTGTACACAGACATCGTTGAAAGTGGTACAGAAACAGCACAGACGATCAAATCTCACCATAACGTGGGCGGACTGCCGGAAGATATGCAGTTTGAATTGATCGAGCCATTGAAAACATTGTTCAAAGATGAAGTACGTGAACTAGGAACAGAGCTTGGTTTGCCGGATGCAATCGTTCACCGTCAGCCGTTCCCAGGTCCTGGACTAGCAATCCGAGTCATCGGTGAAATCACAGAAGAGAAACTGGAAATCGTCCGCGAATCCGATGCCATCCTGCATGAGGAGATTGCGAAAGCTGGTCTTGAACGTGATATCTGGCAGTACTTCACTGTCCTTCCTGGCTTCAAGAGCGTTGGTGTAATGGGAGATGCTCGTACGTATGATTACACGCTAGGTATTCGTGCGGTAACTAGTATCGATGGAATGACATCCGACTGGGCTCGTATCCCTTGGGATGTATTGGAGCGTATCTCTGTACGCTTCGTCAATGAAGTGAATCATGTAAACCGCGTCGTGTATGACATAACTAGTAAGCCACCAGCAACAATCGAGTGGGAATAAAAAAAGAGGCCATGCTATCAATCAGATAGCATGGCCTCTTTTTGTATAAGCAAATTGTTTTTTTCGGAATGCTGGTCACATATGAGCTCGTGAATGGAAAGCAATTCATACAGATAGATGCTCTCAATCGGAAAGTAGCCATCTTCCGGATCTTTCGGCATGTCGATGTTCCAGAATAGCTGGAACAAGTCATGGAACAGTCTTTCATCTGACACCTGATCTTCCTTCATCCAATGTGACATTCTTTCTTGGACTGCTTCAGCTGCTGCACTAAAACGGTTGCGCTGTTCTATATTCCAATGCAGCTGTTTGCCGCTTCGCCCAGCGTGAATCAAATTCCAAAGATGGTAATGGACTAATTTCAGCTTCTGAGTCAGGGCGGCCTCTTTATCCAGTACCGCTTTCGCATTTGAAGTTGGAAAATGATAACGGATTTCCTGTTGCTGGTGCTGCACATACTGTTCCAGGAGCAGCCTTTGGTCGGTCAGCTGGCGGAATGATGCTGTCAAACTTTGGACTGGCTGGTCTCCTTGTGTTTGCCTAATCCGTATCTCGACAAAGGCATGAAGCAGCTCATTTGTATGCGATATAACCAAATCTAACTGCTGACGAGATTTCTTGAAGTAATCTGGCGGCAGGATAAACATATTAACCAAAGTAGAAATGATGATTCCAATGACGCTTCCGCCGAGACGGGCCCAGAAATCCGCCCATAAACTAGTATGCTCAACGTCGATCATAGCAACCGCTGTAATCGTTGCTACAATCAAACCTGCATGGAGCTTCAGTTTGTAGCAAACCAGAATCGTCAAAAAAGCCGCTGCCGTGTAGGTCAGCGGAGAAGCTCCGAATAAATAGATGGAAAGAACGGAAAATGCTGCTCCGACCATACTGGCTGGTAAACGGATCAGACCTTTTTGTATGGATGCATGAATTGTCGGCTCAATCGTCACGATAGCGGCAATGACCGCAAAAGCCGGAGATATGTGTACGATTTCACAAATTAATGCAGTAAAAAACACAGCAATCCCTGTCTTGATGACACGACTGCCGATGAAATACTTCTTCACTTTATGTCAACACCTTTGATGGATCATGTTTACATTATAAAGTGTATATAGCTGGCAGGCAATGGTTGTAACTGGAAGAGTTATGGGGCTTGGAGCATGTTTTTTGAAGTGATGGTATAACCGCAGTAAGTTACGGGTAAAAGAAGAAAATACTTTGACCGGTAACTCAGGGGGTAGCCATGATAATCAATTTAATGAAACAGAATAAAGTCAATTTCAAACGTATTTACGGTACTTCCAGTACGATTGCCAATAACGTCCGTTTTGATTCCCGTTTTATAGCGAAACATGATGTTTTTGTTTGTATACAAGGGGATAATCATGATGGGCACGCCTTTATCGAGGATAGTATTGCGCAAGGTGCTTCTATCATTGTAGGAACGGATGAAGAATTGTTGAAATCCTATTATCGCCAGTATGAGGATTGCACCTTCCTTGTCGTAGAGGATGCTCGGCTGGCGATGGCGCAGATGGCAGTGTTGCTATCAGATGAGGCCTGGAAAAAGCTTGTTACAGTTGCTGTCACCGGAACAAATGGGAAAACGACAGTTGCGGCTTATGTCCGATCTTTGCTGAATCAGCTTCAGCTTCGGACTACGTCAATTGGAACCTGCGGTATCATTACGTCTAAAGAGAAAATCAATTTCTTTAAAAGTACGCCTACTACTCCGGAATCTGCTGATCTGCATGTGCTTTTCAAACAGCTGGCGATGGAGGGGGAGAAGGCGGTTGTGATGGAGGCAACGTCTATTGCATTGGATCAAAAGCGTACCGCATCCATGACATTTGATGTTGCAATTCATACGAATTTATCGCCAGAGCACTTGGAATTCCATGGAACGATGGAGAATTATAAGCGGGCGAAGATGAAATTATTTGAACAAGCCGCTACTGCGATCGTAAATATAGATGACGAAGGAATGGCGCAGGATATTCTGGATACGTACCAAGGGAAGTTGCTGACATATAGCCTTAAGAGAAATAGCGGGGCAGATTTGATTGCCTCAAATATACACACAGATGCGCTTGGTATCCAATTTGAGCTTTATACAAATGGAAGCTCCTATACAATTCATGCACCGATTTATGGTGAGTACAATGTGGCTAATCTTCTTGCAGCAATAGGGACAGCGATGCAGCTTGGTTTTGATCTGGAAGAAATCGTGGATGTCTTAGCAACAATCGAAAGTCCCGAGGGGCGTTTTGAGGTAATCGAACAGTACGGCGGCAGGAAAATCATTCTCGATTATGCCCACACTCCAGCTGCATTGGATCAGCTCCTGACGGCGGTAAACGCTATTCCGCATCGTCGCTTGATTGTAATGATATTGGGAGTCGGTATCAGGGATTTCGGGAAGATGCCGAAAATGGCAGAGACAATCGAGGGAAGAGCTGATGAGATTGTAGTGTCTGTTGATCATCCAGGCCATCATGATCCGAAAATCATCATCGATGCGGTGTGTAAGGGCTTTACTGACCGAGTGCATAATGTGTCCACGGCAAAGACGAGAGCCGAAGCTGTCTGTCTTGCACTAGATCTCAGCGAAGAAGGAGATATTGTCCTGCTTACAGGCGGACAAATCAACGGCGCGCAGTTCGTTAGAGGAAAAGCTATACCACATTCTGATCACGCTATCATTCGATCATATTTTGAAGAACAACATGCAGAAAAGGTGCAACCCACTATCAGTTGAATAGGATGGAAACGATTACTAATACTATTCTTAGGTACATTTACCGAAAAAACATTGACGAAGCAGGCAAAATGCTTTTATAGTGAAAGAGTATTAATACTATATATTTTCGTCTTCGTATAATTTTGGGAATATGGCCCATGAGTTTCTACCAGGTTACCGTCATTAACCTGACTACGCTGACATTTCGATCTGAGTTACATAATCAGATGTGGTGTAGATAAGAAACGCTTCTTGCCCTTGGCAGAAGTGTTTTTTATTTGAAAGCTTATCCTGCCCAATCGAAGCAACAGGAGGAGTAACAAGTTATGAAACGTTTTTTCCGTTTTGACGAATTGAACACATCTTACCGGACTGAGATAATCGCCGGTATCACGACATTTTTGTCGATGGCATATATCCTGTTCGTCAATCCGAATGTGCTGACTCTGCAAGGCGTGCCTGACAGCGCAATAAATGGCGGCCGTATGGACGCTGGCGCAATCTTCACTGCTACAGCTATCGCTTCCGCAATTGGTACCCTGATCATGGGTGTTTTCGCTAAATTGCCAATAGCACTCGCTCCAGGTATGGGGTTGAATGCATTCTTCGCTTTCACGGTTGTGCTTACTTATGGAATTCCATGGGAAACTGCATTGGCAGGCGTACTTGCTTCTGGTGTGATTTTCATGATTCTATCTCTTTCTGGTTTGCGAGAACTTTTAATCAATGCGATCCCGCCGACCTTGAAGCTGGCAGTCGGTGCTGGTATTGGACTTTTCATTGCTTTCATCGGTCTGAAGAACGCGAATCTCGTAGTTATGAGTGAAGATACGGTTGTGGCTCTTGGCGATATCCACAGCGGTCCGGCGCTATTAGCTATCTTTGGTATCTTTGTTACAGCAATCCTCTTGGTTATCGGATTCCGTGCAGCAATTTTCATTGGAATGATCATTACAGCGGCAGCAGGTATGATTGTCGGCTTGATCGATCCTCCAACTGCAGTTGGTGACGTTGTCGGAAGTGTACCAAGCCTTGCACCTACATTTGGTGCAGCATTTTCTCATTTCGGTGATATTTTCACAATCCAAATGCTGACTGTCATCCTGACTTTCCTATTTGTCGATTTCTTCGACACAGCAGGTACATTGGTTGCAGTTGCCAGCAAAGCTGGTTTGATGAAAGATGGTAAATTGCCGAATCCTGGACAAGCGTTGCTTGCAGATTCCGGTGCGACAGTTGCAGGTGCTATCTTAGGTACTTCCAATACTACTGCATATGTTGAATCGACTACAGGCGTAGGCGCAGGGGGAAGATCTGGCTTCACAGCCGTCGTTACTGCAATCTGTTTCCTGTTGGCATTATTTTTCAGCCCGCTGTTATCTGTCATCACCAATGAAGTAACAGCTCCAGCTTTGATTGTGGTTGGTGTCCTGATGGCCACTTCCTTGAAGGAAATTGAATGGAATAAAACAGAGCTTGCTGTACCAGCTTTCTTTACGATTCTCATGATGCCGCTCACAGGCAGTATCGCTACTGGTATTGCAGTTGGTTTCATCTTCTATCCGCTTACTTTACTTGCAAAAGGGCGCGCGAAGGAAATCCATCCTGTCATGTGGTTCTTGTTCGTTGTATTCCTGTTATACTTCATCTTTTTGGCATAATAGAAGCCGCTCCTATCGGGGCGGTTTTTTAGTTGGGTGAAAATTGACAGTTTTGTGATCGGATTTTACCTTTATGCGTTGATTGCGGCGGTGACGGGTATAATTGTATTATACTTACGAGAGATTAAAATCGTCTGTCAGCGGGCGAGGAGGAGGAGTACCTATGAGTAACCGTTCAGTGAAGCTGGCTTGGTTCAGCTTACTGGCATTTATCGCAGTCATCGTCGTCAATTACCTGTCCAACGCCTTGCCGCTCGGAGGGAAGAACACCCGTCAACTATCTGATCAGCTTGATGTATTATTTCAGCCAGCAGGTTATGCTTTCAGTATTTGGGGAGTTATTTATTTGTTCACTTTTATTTGGGTCATCCGCTTATTTCTGCGGTCGACACGTGAAACAGAATGGTATGGAAAGGCAGCTGGAGCTTTCGTAGCGAGCTGTATCTTCAACATTGCCTGGCTATTCACTTTCCATTATCAGCTATTCAGCATTTCTATCATTCCGATGGTGGCGCTGCTGGTCTCCTTGATTATTCTGTATCAAACCATTGCCACTTCATCTGACCGACGGAAATTTGATTTGTTCCCGTTTTCGATTTATATCGGCTGGGTTTCCGTCGCGACAATTCTGAATGTCGGCATTTTATTTGTATCGCTAGGGATTGATAATATTGAAGGATGGCTTTTGTCAGGAGAAGTATGGACAATCATCATTCTAATCGCCGGTGCAATTCTGGCTATTGGCTTTATGCATGTTTTCCGGGATAGTGTCTATCCGCTTGTATTCATTTGGGCGTATTTTGCCATTGCTGCTGCGAGGGCAGAAGAGTTCCCGGCTATTACAGCGATAGCTAGTATCATGGCAGTGATCATATTGATTGCGATACCGATTCATTTGTTCCGCAGGAAAAAACGTAAGTATGGATATTGATTCAATAAGGTACTAATTTTTTTGTGTAAGAGGAGGATGCAAGTTGCTGGAAATACCGCTCGTCATGCTGCTGATCATCTTTGTTGTTAACATCGTTTACGTAAGTCTTAATACATTGCGTGTCATCCTCACATTAAAAGGAAGACGGTATATTGCAGCAGGCGTCAGTGTATTCGAGATTACGATCTATACGATTGGTCTTGGCCTAGTCCTAGACAATTTGGATCAAATCCAGAACCTGATTGCCTATGCACTTGGCTTCGGAATCGGTGTCATTCTCGGTTCGAAGATAGAAGAGAAGCTGGCACTCGGCTACATTACCGTCAACGTCATCTCATCCGACCCGAGTATCGAGTTTACGAGACGACTTCGTGAAAAGGGTTATGGCGTTACCAGCTGGTTTGCTTACGGTATGGACGGGGACCGACTTGCCATGCAGATCCTGACACCTCGTAAATACGAACTTCAGTTGTATGAGGCTATTAAAGAAGTCGATCCGAAGGCTTTTATCATTGCCTACGAGCCTCGTCAAATCTTTGGCGGTTTCTGGGTGAAAAGTGTAAAGAGGGAGCGTATTCGTAATGCCAAAAGAAAAGAAGCCGGCAAAGAAACGATTTGAGCTCGGTGAGAATGAGACAATCGATGCTTGCTTGGATCGTATCAAAGCAGAGGGTTATCTGCCAGTCCGGAAGATGGAAGAACCAATTTTTCGAGAGACCACCGAGAATGGAACAAAGAAGGTAGAACCGATCGGAAGGAAAGTTATTTTTGATACGAAATTACTAAAAACCGAACATTAAATATAACAATTTAACCATCGTTCGATTTTTTCATTGACGATGTGTGTCAGAATTGTTATCATAAACATGCATGAAAGACACGGCTGGATTTGACAACACTACAGCATAAAGCTAGAAGCTGTGCTTTATAGATCGTACCTCATATATTTCCGGAAATACGGTCCGGAAGTCTCTACCTGCTACCGTAAATGGCGGACTATGAGGGAAGATGACTGCATGATTATGAGCCTACGACATCGTATGCCTATTCGTCTTCTCTCAGTTAGCGGGAGAGGTGAATAGGCTTTTTTTACGGCAAAAAGAGGAAAGAGGGATTTGGATGGCAGAGATTGGAATCATCATGGGCAGCATCTCTGATTGGGAGACAATGGAGCATGCGTGCAAGCTTTTGGAAGAGCTGGAAATATCTTTTGAGAAAGAAGTGATTTCAGCTCATCGGACACCTGAGGATATGTTTGATTATGCAGCGAATGCTAGAGAAAGAGGCTTGAAGGTGATCATTGCCGGTGCAGGCGGTGCAGCTCATCTGCCAGGTATGGTAGCAAGTAAAACGACGTTGCCTGTGATTGGAGTACCAGTACAGACAAAAGCACTTGATGGGATGGACTCTTTGCTCTCTATCGTTCAGATGCCAGGCGGTGTTCCGGTAGCTACAGTAGCAATCGGAAAAGCAGGAGCTAAAAATGCCGGTATCCTGGCGGCCCAAATCCTCGGCACTCATAACAAACAAATTGCTGAGCGCCTGACTGCTTATCAGCAAGGTATGAAGAAACAAGTAGCAGAAATGAGGGATCAGCTTGCGACCAAATAATATCATCACTATCGGTATCCTTGGGGGCGGGCAGCTCGGCCGCATGATGGCGACAGCCGCAAAGCATATGGGATATCGAATCATTGTCCTCGACCCGGCGCATGATTGTCCAGCTGCACAGGTAGCGGACTTGCATATCGAAGCACCCTATGATGATAGAGACGCTATCCGAAAACTAGAGAGCTTAAGCGATGTTGTCACCTATGAATTCGAAAATGTCGATTTGGATGCAGCTAAACTGCTGGAGGAAAAGGGAAAGCTCCCGCAAGGTTCCCTTCTATTGGAAATCAGTCGAGATAGAGCAAATGAAAAGAATCTGATGAAAGAACTGGATCTTCCAGTAGCGCCTTTTACGATAGTGACAGACGAGAAGGAATTGCTGACAGCGGTTAGGGAAATCGGTTTTCCATCGGTCGTAAAAACGTGCCGAGGCGGATACGATGGCAAAGGACAGCTAAAACTGGAATCTAAGGAAGACCTGCAAGAAGCTGCTGCATTCGTTCGGCAGAATGGACGCTGCATTGTAGAATCATGGCTAACATTCGATAAGGAGATATCGATTGTACTGACAAGAGGCCAGGATGGAGAGATAACGTATTTCCCGGCAGCAGAAAATGAACACCGAGATCACATCCTTTATCGGACTATCGCACCTGCCAGCATTACGAACGAGGTAGCCGAGCAAGCACGTAACGCTGCTGGCAAGCTGGCGGAAGCAGCCGGAGTTGTCGGTACCTTTACCGTCGAGATGTTCGTCTCGGGTAATGAGCTTTATATGAATGAAGTGGCGCCGCGACCGCATAATTCCGGTCATTATACAATTGAAGCTTGTACGGTATCGCAATTCGAGCAGCATATCCGAGCAGTATGTGGTTTGCCGCTTTTGCCGGTCCATTTTATCGGGGCCGCCGTTATGATAAATTTATTAGGAGAAGAGCTGGACCAGTATTGGCAGCAGCCTGACAGACCACTAGCCCATATCCATGACTACGGCAAGCAAGAAGCAAAGCCAAAACGGAAAATGGGGCATTTCACAATGGTTGGGACGTCACGTAAGACCCTGCTGGATGAAAGCGACGCTTTTACACGATCACTAGGAGGAAACAAAGCATGATTGAACGTTATACAAGAGAAGAAATGGGTAGCATCTGGACGGATGAAAACAAATATAAGGCTTGGCTTGAGGTTGAGATCTTAGCATGCGAAGCGTGGAGTGACCTAGGCATCATCCCTGAAGCCGATGTAAAAGCATTGCGCGAAAATGCATCCTTTGATATCAATCGCATTTTGGAAATCGAGCAGGAAACACGTCATGATGTGGTTGCCTTCACTCGCGCTGTATCCGAAACATTGGGCGAAGAGCGGAAATGGGTGCATTACGGCCTGACATCCACGGATGTAGTAGATACTGCTTTATCGTATCTTTTGCTGCAGGCCAACCAAATCATCCGTAAAGGCATCGTCAATTTCATCGAGATCTTGGAAGCTAAAGCGAAGGAACATAAGCATACTGTCATGATGGGACGTACACATGGCGTGCACGCCGAGCCAACGACTTTCGGTTTGAAAATGGCGTTATGGTATGAAGAAATGAAACGTAATCTGGAGCGTTTTGACGCTGCAGCTGACACGATTCAATATGGCAAGCTTTCGGGTGCGGTCGGTACATATGCGAATATCGATCCGTATGTGGAGAAATACGTTACGAAGAAGCTAGGCTTGAAGCCGGCACCAGTATCCACGCAAACATTGCAGCGTGACCGACATGCACAATATGTGGGCACTCTGGCATTGATCGCAACTAGCATCGAGAAATTCGCGACTGAAATCCGCGGGCTTCAGAAAACTGAAACGCGTGAAGTGGAAGAGTTCTTCGCCAAAGGTCAAAAAGGTTCTTCTGCAATGCCGCATAAACGTAATCCAATCGGATCTGAGAACATGGTCGGTATGTCACGCCTGATCCGCGGTCACATGGTCACAGCCTACGAAAACGTTGCTCTTTGGCATGAACGCGATATCTCCCATTCATCTGCAGAGCGTGTCATCCTGCCGGATGCGACAATCGCGCTTGATTATATGCTGAGCCGCTTCTCCAATATCGTGAAGAATTTAACGGTCTTCCCTGAAAACATGAAGCGTAACATCGATCGGACCTACGGCGTTATTTTCTCCCAGCGTGTATTGCTTGCACTTATTGATAAAGGCATGAGCCGTGAACAAGCGTACGATATCGTTCAGCCGAAAGCGATGGAAGCGTGGGAGACAGAAACACAATTCAAACAGCTCATCGAAGCAACAACCGAAATCTCTGCCTTCCTTAGCCAGGAAGAAATTGATGACTGCTTCGACTATACGTACCACTTGAAAAATGTAGATCAGATTTTCCATAAGATCGGATTAGAATAATACTTTGACAAACGGGGTGGAGAATGTGAGAGGGAAATTGCTGTACGAAGGAAAAGCCAAGCAAGTGTTTCAATCAGCCGAAAATGAGCAAGAGCTCGTGCTGTCTTATAAAAATGATGCAACAGCATTCAATGGCAAGAAGAAAGCAAGCTTTGAAGGAAAAGGCCGCTACAACAATCTTATCTCGACCCATATTTTTGAATACTTGCAGAAGCAGGGCATATCATCGCATTTCATCAAGCCGCTCAGCGAGACAGAGCAGCTTGTGAAAAAGACGACGATCGTACCGCTCGAAGTAGTCGTTCGGAATGTTGCAGCAGGAAGCATTACGAGAAGGCTTGGTATTCCGGAGAAGACCGTTTTCCAACCCGTTTTGACAGAGCTTTACTATAAGGATGATAGTTTGGATGATCCGATCATCAATGATGCACATGCATTACTGCTGACGGATGTGAATGAAGAAGAACTTGCTTATATTAAGCAAGCAGCATTGGAGGTCAACCAGCATCTGCAGACGTTCTTTGACCGAGTAGGTCTGCAGCTGGTCGATTTCAAACTGGAATTCGGCCGTGACCAAGACGGCTCCATTCTTCTCTCTGATGAAATTTCCCCGGATACATGCCGGCTTTGGGACAAGGAGAATGGCGGCAAGATGGACAAGGATGTATTCCGTGAAGACCTTGGTAGCTTGATCGACGTATATGATGCAATTCTAAATCGACTGGAGGCAGCAAAATGAAAAAGGTAAAAATCTTTATCACGCTGAAAGAAGGGGTTTTGGACCCGCAAGGTAAGGCTGTACAGGAAGCATTGCAGGCAAATGGATTCCCGGATGTAGCAGATACTCGTGTCGGAAAGTACATCGAAATGACACTGCCGGATGAAGCGGATGTAGCACTGGAAGTACAGCGTATGTGTGATAAGCTGCTAGCCAATCCTGTCATGGAAGAATACAGCTATACAGTCGAGGAGGGTATACACTCGTGAAATTTGCTGTCATCGTCTTTCCAGGCTCCAACTGTGACCGGGATATGTACCATGCGGTCAAAGACGGTTTAGGAGAAGAAGCGGATCTAGTATGGTATGAAAATGCGAATCTGACAGACTATGATGCTATCTTGCTTCCGGGCGGATTCAGCTACGGTGATTATCTTCGCTCCGGAGCCATCGCATCTGTGTCCGATGTGCTGAACCAAATAAAGCAAAAGGCAGAAGCAGGCACGCCCGTCCTTGGTGTGTGCAATGGCTTCCAGATCTTATTGGAAACAGGCTTGCTGCCGGGTGCAATGCTGCGGAATGAAAAGCTGAAGTTCATGTGTCATTACGAAACCCTTGTTGTCGAAAGAGCCGATACGATGTTCACAAGCGGCTATGAAAAAGGCGAGCTAATTCAAATTCCGATTGCCCATGGTGAAGGAAATTACTATTGTGACGATAGAACACTGGAAGAGTTGAAGCAAAATAATCAGATTGTTTTTACTTACAAGAACAATCCGAATGGTTCTCGGGCTGATATCGCCGGAATCGTCAATAAAGCAGGTAATGTGCTAGGCATGATGCCTCACCCGGAACGAGCTGTCGAGGATCTGCTCGGTTCAAGCGATGGACTTGCAATGTTCCAATCCGTACTACAACACTGGAGGGAAATGTATGTTACAACAAGCTGAAATCAGTCCGGAAAAAATCGAACAGGATCGTTTGTACCGAGATATGGGATTGACAGATGAGGAATTCCAATCTGTAAAGAATATCCTTGGCAGACAGCCGAATTTCACAGAGACAGGCATTTTCTCCGTTATGTGGTCCGAGCATTGCAGCTACAAAACATCCAAGCCGCTATTGCGCAAATTCCCAACGGAAGGACCGCATGTCCTGCAAGGACCAGGTGAAGGTGCCGGAATTGTCGATATCGGTGATGACAAAGCGGTTGTATTTAAAATCGAAAGTCATAACCACCCATCTGCTGTCGAGCCTTACCAAGGCGCAGCGACCGGAGTTGGCGGTATCATTCGTGACGTATTCTCGATGGGAGCCCGGCCAATTGCACTACTGAATAGCTTGCGTTTCGGTAACCTGACGACACCGCGTGTTAAATATTTGCTTGAGGAAGTTGTCCACGGCATTGCTGGCTACGGTAACTGTGTCGGTGTACCGACTGTTGGCGGAGAAATTCAGTTTGATGCTAGCTACGAAGGCAACCCGCTCGTCAATGCAATGTGTGTCGGTTTGATCGACCAAAAGGATATCCAAAAAGGGATTGCTGCTGGTGTTGGTAATACAGTTATTTACGCAGGTGCTCCAACTGGACGTGATGGTATCCATGGTGCAACGTTTGCATCAGAAGACTTGAGCGAAGAATCTGAATCAAAACGTCCTTCTGTTCAGGTAGGTGATCCATTCATGGAAAAACTTTTGATCGAAGCTTGCTTGGAAGTGATCCAGCATGAAGCACTTGTAGGTATCCAGGATATGGGCGCAGCTGGTTTGACATCAAGTGCAAGTGAAATGGCGAGTAAAGCTGGTATGGGTATGGAAATGAACCTTGATCTTGTACCGCAGCGCGAACAGCACATGACGCCATATGAATTGATGCTGTCTGAATCCCAGGAGCGCATGCTGCTTGTCGTGAAGAAAGGCCAAGAGCAGGGCATCATCGAAGTATTCGAAAAATACGGACTACAAGCGGTTGCTGTAGGTACTGTAACGGATGACAAACAGTTCCGTCTTTTGCATCATGGTGAAGTTGCAGCAGAGATTCCGGTAGATAGTTTGGCTGAGGATGCACCAGTTTATTACAAAGAATCAAAGGTACCTGACTATTACACAGAATTCCAGTCTATCGATTATAAGCCAGTTGTCATGAATCATGCAGCGACGCTGAAGCAGCTTTTGCAGCAGCCGACGATTGCCAGCAAAGAATGGGTTTATGATCAATATGATTCCATGGTTGGTGCAAGTACGGTCGTCGCACCTGGAAGTGATGCGGCAATCGTGCGCGTACGCGGAACAGAGAAAGCAATTGCAATGACGACAGATTGTAATTCCCGCTATATTTATCTGGATCCAGAAACTGGCGGCAAGATTGCTGTGGCAGAAGCAGCTCGTAATATCATCAGTTCAGGTGCGAAGCCGCTTGCGCTGACAGATGGCTTGAATTTTGGAAACCCGGATAAACCAGAGAACTTCTGGCAAATGGAAAAAAGCGTTGATGGTATGAGCGCTGCATGTTTAGCATTGGGAACGCCAGTTATCAGCGGTAACGTATCGCTTTATAACGAGTCGAATCAGCAAGCAATTTTCCCGACACCTATCGTCGGAATGGTCGGCTTGGTAGAGAACCTGGCGCATGTAACGACAAGCCAGTTCAAGCAAGCTGGTGATGCTATCTATCTACTAGGTGAAACGAAGGCTGAATTCGGCGGAAGCGAGCTGCAGAATGTACTGGAAGGACGTTATTACGGTAAAGCACCTGCTATTGATCTAGATGTGGAAGCGAGCAACCAGCAAGCAGTACTAGCTAGCATTCAGCGAGGATTCATAGCATCTGCACATGATCTCGCAGAAGGCGGTCTTGCTGTTGCATTGGCAGAAAGTCTATTCGGTACAGAGCTTGGTGCTAAGGTAACAATCGACGGTGATATGACGGCAGCGCTTTTCAGTGAATCACAGTCACGCTTCCTTTTGACGGTTTCTCCAGAAAACCAGGCAGCTTTCGAACAGGCAGTGCCAGGAGCAAAGCAAATTGGTTTGGTAACAGAAGAAGCAGAGCTTGTAATTGAACAAGATGGACGATCCATCATCTCAGAAGCAGTACCGACACTCGAGGCACTTTGGAAAGGAGCTATTCCATGCTTGCTGAAATCAAAGGCTTGAATGAGGAATGCGGCGTCTTTGCGATATGGGGACATGAGAAAGCAGCAGAAGTGACGTACTACGGCCTTCATGCCTTGCAGCATCGCGGGCAGGAGGGAGCCGGTATCGTCACGACTGACCGGGAAAACCTTCATTTGCACAAAGGAATCGGCCTGATCAATGAGGTATTCTCCGAAGGACAGTTCAACAAGCTGAACGGCAATGCAGCAATCGGCCATGTCCGCTATGCCACTGCTGGCGGCGGAGGCTATGAAAACGTACAGCCGTTGCTGTTCCGCTCCCAGAAAGATAGCCTGGCAATCGCACACAACGGAAACCTCGTTAACGCATATGGACTGAAGCAGCAGCTGGAAGCACAGGGCAGCATTTTACAGACTTCTTCTGATACAGAGGTGATTGCCCATCTGATCAAGCGCAGCGGTCAGATAGAACTGGAAGAGGCAATCAAGTCGGCTCTCAGTATGGTCAAAGGTGCTTACAGCCTTACAATCCTTACTGAAACACAGCTGTTCGTAGCTGTCGATCCGAAGGGATTGCGTCCGTTGTCACTTGGCCGCCTTGGTGATGCATGGGTAGTTTCCTCTGAAACATGTGCATTTGATGTTACAGGAGCGGAATATGTACGTGAAGTGGAGCCAGGTGAATTGATAACAATCAGTGATGCTGGTCTTCATACGCAGCGTTTTTCTTCCACTCTTGAAAGATCGCTTTGTTCCATGGAGTATGTCTACTTCTCTCGCCCGGATTCCAATTTGAATGGCCAGAACGTGCATGCTTCCCGTAAAAAGATGGGGAAAGTGCTCTCGCAGGAAGCCCCGATTGAAGCGGATGTTGTAACAGGTGTTCCTGATTCAAGTATTTCAGCGGCTATCGGATTTTCAGAGGCTTCTGGCATTCCATATGAGCTTGGCTTGATCAAGAATCGCTATGTTGGCCGTACCTTCATCCAGCCTTCCCAGGAACTTCGTGAACAGGGTGTAAAAATGAAGTTATCGGCTGTACGCGGTATTGTCGAAGGAAAACGCGTCGTCATGGTTGATGACTCAATCGTGCGCGGAACGACAAGCAAACGGATTGTCCGGATGCTGAAGGAAGCTGGTGCAACCGAAGTGCATGTGCGTATCGCTTCTCCTCCGATTCAAAATCCATGCTTTTACGGTATTGATACGTCGACGACATCAGAGCTGATTGCGGCTAATCACAGCATTGAAGAGATGCGTGAGTTGATCGAAGCAGATTCATTATCTTTCCTATCAGTCGAGGGTCTGGAAGATTGCATCGTTGGTGACAACGATACGATGACACATGGTATTTGCAAGGCATGCTTTACAGGAAACTATCCAACTGAAATCTACCCGGATACCGTACTTCCGGCGTACAAATGTTAGGAGGGCAAGCATGAGCGAACTTTACAAGCAAGCCGGCGTGGATGTCGAAGCAGGCTATCGCGCAGTAGACTTAATGAAGAAACATATCAATCGTACGAACCGACCGGAAGTGATCGGGGGTGTCGGTGCGTTTGCAGGACTGTTTGACTTGTCGTCTTTCTCCTATAAAGAACCGGTACTTGTTTCCGGAACAGATGGAGTTGGTACGAAGCTGAAGCTGGCTTTTGATATGGATCAGCATGATACGGTAGGAATCGACCTTGTCGCTATGTGTGTGAATGACATCATCGCTCAAGGTGCACAAGCGTTGTTTTTCCTTGATTATATTGCCTGCGGCAAAAATGAACCGGAGAAGATCGAACAGATTGTCAAAGGTATTGCTGATGGCTGTGTTGAAGCAGGTGCTGCATTGATAGGCGGCGAAACAGCTGAAATGCCAGGTATGTATGGAGCAGAAGAATATGACTTGGCGGGCTTTGTCGTAGGTATTGGGGAAAAGGAGAAGCTGATCAGCGGTGCTGATGTTAAAGCAGGAGATGCGATTATTGGGATTGCTTCCAGTGGTCTGCATTCCAACGGCTTCTCTCTAGTGCGCCGTCTGATTGAGCAGCATGGTCTGAGACTGGACGAAGTGTACGCGCCATTTGATCGTCCATTAGGAGAAATCCTGCTTGAACCGACCAAAATCTATGCAAAAGCAGTACGTGCTGTCCAAGAGAAGATTGATATCCATGGTATCTCTCATATTACTGGCGGCGGCTTCCATGAAAACCTGCCGCGCGCAGTGCCAGAGGATCTTGGAGTCCGGATACAGACTGGAAGCTGGGAGCTGCCGGCTGTCTATGAATTCCTAATGGAAAAGGCAGAGCTAGTCTTTGAGGATATGCTCGGTGTTTTCAATACAGGAATCGGTATGGCACTAATTGTCTCTAAAGAAGATGCAGAAGAAACAGTTTCCATTCTGCGGGAGCTTGGCGAAAGCGCTTGGATCATCGGTGACGTGACGGATAAGACAGGCGTGGAGTTTTCCGCATGATTCCAGCTGCCGTTTTTGCTTCCGGCAGCGGCAGCAACGCAGAAGCGATTGTGCAGGCTGCCGAATTACCTTGTACAATCCAGCTGCTTGTTTGTGACAAACCGGAAGCACCTGTTATACAAAAAGCAAAAGAGTGGGAAGCGGAGATTTTTGTCTGCGATCCGAAAGCCTTTAAAGATAAGCAAGCCTATGAACAAGCTATCCTTACTAAGCTGGAGGAAAAACAGATTGAATGGATTTTTCTGGCGGGTTACATGCGCTTGATCGGACACACTCTGCTGGAGGCATATCCAGAGCGTATCCTGAACATCCATCCGTCGCTGCTGCCTGCATTTGCCGGCAAGGATGCGATCGGACAAGCCTTGGCTGCAGGTGTGAAGGTGAGCGGAGTGACGATTCATTTCGTTGACGCGGGAATGGATACTGGAAATATCATTGCCCAAGAAGCAGTTCCGGTCCTGGAAAATGATACACATCAAACCTTGCATCAGCGAATCCAAGCAATTGAGCACCGCCTTTATCCGGAAACGATTTCGTACATACTCAAAGAACAAGGTAGAAAGGAATGACTGCAATGCCACGTGCGTTAATCAGCGTATCAGATAAAACAGGTATCATCCCATTTGCCAAAGGATTGGCAGCATTGGATTATGACATCATTTCGACTGGAGGCACTTTGAAACAGCTTCAAGAAGCAGGCATTCCAGCTGTAGCGGTGTCTGACGTAACGAAATTTGATGAGATCATGGACGGACGTGTAAAGACGCTTCATCCAGCCATACACGGCGGTTTGTTAGCTAGAAGAGATGACGAAAGCCATATGCAGCAGCTGAAGGAGCGCGACATCACGCCAATTGATTTGGTCGTGGTGAATCTCTATCCGTTTAAAAATACGATTGAGAAGCCAGGTGTTACAGAAGCGGATGCCATCGAAAATATCGACATCGGCGGACCGACCATGCTTCGTTCGGCAGCCAAAAACTTTGCTGGTGTCACTGTCCTAGTTGATCCAGAAGATTACGACATGACATTGTCTGCATTACAGGAGGGTGAGCTTTCTTATGAAGCGAAACGCCGCTTAGCAGGTAAGGTATTCCGCCATACAGCAAACTATGATGCGATGATAGCGGGTTATTTTGCTGAGTTGAATGAAGAGCATGATACGGAAACATTGACACTGACATATGAAAAAGTCCAATCCTTGCGTTATGGGGAAAACCCGCATCAGGCAGCGGCATTCTACAAGGATCCAATCGTCAAAGGTGCTTCCATCGCAAATGCGAAGCAGCTGCATGGCAAGGAGCTTTCTTATAATAATATCCAGGATGCGAATGCAGCACTGGAGATCGTCATGGAGTTCCAAGAGCCTGCTGCTGTTGCAGTCAAGCATATGAACCCTTGCGGTGTCGGTATCGGAGAAACTATTTCGAATGCTTTCCGAAAAGCATTTGAAGCAGATCCGACATCTATTTTTGGCGGTATTGTTGCTTTGAACGGTGAAGTCGATAAAGATACGGCATTGCAGCTGAAGGAGATCTTCCTTGAGATTGTCATCGCGCCAAGCTTCACAGAAGAAGCATTGGCTTTATTGACGGAGAAGAAAAACATCCGTTTATTGGAGCTTGCTGCAGATAAAATCCGACAACCGAAAAAGGTCGTCAGCGTAAGCGGCGGTCTGCTTGTACAGGATTATGATGCAGGTGCTGTAACAGAAGCGGATCTCACTGTTGCGACTGACCGAAAGCCGACAGAAGACGAAATGAAGAATCTTCTCTTCGCCTGGAAAGTTGTGAAGCATGTGAAATCCAATGCCATCGTTGTGGCAAAGGATGATCAGACGATCGGTGTCGGGGCAGGACAAATGAATCGGGTTGGAGCTGCTAAAATCGCCTTGGAGCAGGCTGGTGAGAAAGCAGCAGGTGCGGTGCTCGCATCGGATGCATTCTTCCCGATGCCGGATACAGTCGAAGCGGCAGTGAAAGCTGGTGTGACAGCTATCATCCAGCCAGGCGGATCAAAACGTGACGAGGATTCTGTAGCTGTATGCAATGCGCACAATATTGCTATGGTTTACACAGATATGCGCCACTTCAAGCACTAATTGTCAGGGGGAGACATTGTGAGAGTTCTGGTTATAGGCAGCGGCGGCCGCGAGCATAGTATCGTCGCTAAGCTAGCTTCAAGTACTGAGGTAACGGCATTATACGCAGCACCAGGTAATGGCGGTATAGCCGACTTGGCCACTTGTGTGCCGATTGATGTAACAGCTGTGGAAGACCTGGTCCATTTTGCTAAGGAAGAACAAATCGACTGGACATTTGTCGGCCCGGAAATTCCGTTGCTTGCTGGTGTCGTCAACGCTTTCCAACAGGAAGGCTTGAATGTATTCGGACCAACAAAGGAAGCTGCTTTGATCGAAGGAAGCAAGGATTACGCTAAAAGCTTTATGCGTGTACATGCTATCCCTACTGCAGCCAGTGAGACTTTCTCTGATGCAGATAAAGCAAAAGCATATATTGCGAAAAAAGGTGCACCGATCGTTGTGAAAGCAGATGGGCTTGCTGCTGGTAAAGGTGTCGTAGTTGCCCAGACAGTTGAGCAAGCGCAGGAAGCTGTAGAAAGCATGCTGGTCGACAACCAGTTCGGCCAAGCGGGCAGCCTTGTTATTATCGAGGATTTCCTTGATGGCAAGGAATTTTCTCTAATGGCTTTCGTCAATGGGGAAAATGTTTATCCGCTTGTGCCTGCTCGTGACCATAAGCGCGTTTACGATAATGACCAGGGCCCGAATACAGGCGGTATGGGTGCATATGCACCAATTCCTGATTTACGGCAGACAGTGATTGATGAAGCAATCGAACGTATTCTGAAGCCTGCTGCTGCTGGACTTGTGAAAGAAGACCGTTCTTTTACAGGTGTTTTGTACGCCGGTCTTATCGAAACAACAGACGGACCAAAAGTGATTGAATTCAATGCCCGTTTCGGAGACCCTGAAACACAGGTCATCCTCCCGCTATTGGAGAATGATTTGCTGCAGGTCATGCAGGATGTAACAGCTGGCGAAGATCCTAAGCTGACGTGGAAGGATGCTTACGCTACCGGAACGGTCATCGCTGCAAGCGGCTACCCAGGAAGCTATGACAAGCAGCTTCCAATTCCTGACTTAACAGAGCTGCCGCAGGACGTTTACTGTATCCACGCCGGTACGGAAAAAACGGCAGACGGTTATCTTTCCAACGGAGGCCGCATCTTGTTCATCGGCTCTGTACACCATAATCGCACGGATGCGGTGGAAAGTGTCAAAACAGGACTTGAAATTTTTAAAGATAATCCGAATTTCCACTATCGGACTGATATTGGATTCGGGAAATAAAGGAAAGAAGAACTGGTATACGGGCCAGTTCTTCTTTTTTATTCTCCTTGGGAATCCTTTTCTTTCCCCTGGGAATCTTGCTCTTGATCTTGGGAATCCTGTTTATGCAAAAATTGATTGATGATGGTCATACTTGGGCAATAGCGTACGATTCCTTCCGCAATTTTCATTGCGCCTGCCAGCAAGGCTAAATGGGCGGATAACTTCCTCGGTCTTGTCACAAGAACAGCTGTTGCATATCCGACGATGCTGATTCCAGCAGTAATTCGGATCATCGCTTGTACTATCCCCATATTAGGTTTCAATTGTAGCCCCCCTTCCTTTTGTGGTCTTAGTTTCCCTGCTGCTTTCAGCGTTTATGCTAGTATAAAATTCCAATGCACGTCGTATTACGCAAATCCGCTCAGATGATGTATGATAAAAGATAAGGTAAGAAGCACATCCGTGCGTATGGGGGAGGGAAGCTGCATGCAGCTTGATAAGCTCCGTGGTGAGCATTTAGATGAATTATTTGAGGCGATTCTTTCATTAAAGGATATCGAGGAATGCTATCGCTTCTTCGACGACATTGCGACAATCAGCGAAATACAATCTCTTACACAGCGCCTTCAAGTGGCGAAGATGCTTCGTGCTGGAGCGACATATCATGCAATCGTCCAGGAAACGAGTGCATCGACAACGACGATCTCCCGCGTGAAACGCTGTCTTAATTATGGTAATGAGGGTTATAATACGGTACTTGAGCGTCTGGAAGAAAAAACAGAAGACTAAGGAGCTGACATTGGATGGTACGCTTTGGTGTTGTCGGAACGAACTGGATTACAGAAATTTTTCTGGAAGCAGCTAAAAAGGTCGAAAACTTCGAGTTGACGGCCGTCTACTCACGTAAGCTAGAAAAGGCGGAGGAATTCGCTAGTAAGCACAAAGCAGTACATACGTTCACCGACATTGAAGGAATGGCGGCGAGCGGAGAAATCGATGCCGTTTATATTGCGAGTCCAAATGCTTTGCATGCGGGACAGTCGAAGATCTTCATGCAGCATGGTGTTCATGTTTTATGTGAAAAGCCGCTTGCTTCCAATACTGCGGAAGTGAATGATCTGATACAAACGGCAAAGCAGCACGATGTGTTGCTGATGGAAGCGATGAAATCGACGTTTCTGCCGAACTTCCATGCCGTTCAGCAGAATTTATCGAAAATCGGAACGGTACGCAGATATGTGGCACAGCTTTGTCAGTACTCATCCCGCTATGATGCTTATCGACAAGGGACGATTCTGAATGCGTTCAATCCGGAACTTAGTAATGGAGCTACGATGGATATCGGGATCTATTGCTTGTATCCGCTTGTTGCACTGTTCGGTAAGCCGAAGGAAATCAAGGCGAGCGGAACTTTGCTTGAGTCCGGCGTGGATGGCCAAGCGACAATAACGCTGACGTATGATGGAATGGAGGCGGTTGTTTACTATTCGAAAATTACCAGCTCTACTTTACCATCTGAAATCCAAGGAGAAGATGCGACCATCAGGATCGACCATATCGGTCATTTTGAAAACGTTTCGATCCAATACCACGATAGCACAGAGGAAACCATCAGCGGTCCGCAGGATAACGACAATAACATGAGATATGAGATAGAGGAATTCGTGAACCTGATTCAATCAGGAAAACGGGAATCAAGTATCAACACACATGAACTGGCGCTGGCTGTAGCGGAAATCATGGAGAAAGCGCGAAGTCAGTTTGGCTTGATTTTCCCGGCAGATCGGATTCAATGACAAAAGAAAGCCTGGCAATTGGTTGCCGGGCTTTCTTCGTTCGTAAACTCTTCGTATTTCCTAGCCTTAACCACTAAATTATCAAGTCGATTTTTGCTATAATGGACGTTATGGAAGCAAGTAATGGAGGATATGCACGTGTATAACATGAAAGAGTGGCAACATATATTCAAGCTTGATCCGGCTAAGGAAATCGGTGACGAAGATTTGGAGAAAATCTGTGAATCCGGTACGGACGCTATCATTGTCGGCGGTACAGATAATGTGACGCTTGATGGTGTACTTGATTTGCTCGCGCGGATTCGCCGCCACACAGTTCCGGTGATTCTGGAGATCAGCACGATAGATGCGCTGACACCTGGTTACGATTTTTATTATGTGCCGATGGTGATGAACAGCAAGGATAAGCAATGGATCATGGGGCTGCATCATGAAGCAGTCAAGGCGTATCGGGATATGATGCACTGGGATGAAATCATGATGGAAGGCTACTGTGTCATCAATCCGGAAGCGAAGGTTTTCACACATACCCAATGCGAGCTGCCAACCGAAGAAGACACCGTTGCTTATGCGTATATGGCGGAGCATATGTACAAGCTCCCGATATTTTATCTGGAAAACAGCGGAGCGTATGCAGATCCTGCACTTGTAAGCAAGGTGAAAAATCAGCTTTCCAATACGTTGCTATTCTATGGAGGCGGCATCGCTTCCCCGGAGCAGGCAGCAGAGATGAAGCAATATGCTGATGTGATTATTGTCGGAAACAGCGTGTATGATAATATAAAGGCTGCCCTGAAGACAGTGGCAGCAGTAAAAGGGAAGAAATAAAGGCGGTGCAAACATGAGCCGATTGGCGAATGATTTAATAAAGGCTTTGAATAAAGAACAGGCAGAGGCGGTACAGCATACCGAAGGACCGCTCCTGATCATGGCAGGTGCCGGAAGCGGTAAGACACGAGTACTCACGAACAGGATTGCTTATTTACTTGGTGAGAAGGAAGTGTCGCCCCGCAGTATTTTGGCGATTACCTTCACAAACAAAGCAGCTCGTGAAATGCGGGAACGTGTACACAAATTAGTTGGAGATGAAGGCTCACAGATTTGGGTTTCGACTTTCCACTCTATGTGTGTACGCATTTTACGGCGTGATATAGACAGAATAGGATACAATAGCAATTTTTCCATACTGGATACAAGCGATCAGCTTTCTGTAATCAAGCAAGCGCTAAAACGGCTTAATCTAGATCCGAAGCAATACGATCCGCGTGCGATGCTTGGTGCCATCAGCTCAGCGAAAAACGAACTGATTACACCTGAACAATACAGCAAGGAAGCTGGAAGTGTCTACGAAAGAAAAGTGGCAGAAATATTTGACCTGTACCAGAAAACCTTGCGCCGCAATCAATCATTGGATTTCGATGATTTGATCATGCAGACAATACAGCTATTTGACCGGGTGCCAGAAGTGCTGCAATATTACCAGCGTCGTTTTCAGTACATCCATGTGGATGAGTATCAGGATACGAACCACGCACAGTATCGCTTGGTAAACCAGCTGGCATCCCGATATAAGAACCTTTGTGTAGTAGGGGATTCTGATCAATCCATCTATCGCTGGAGGGGTGCGGACATTACCAATATCCTTTCCTTCGAAAAGGATTATCCGAACGCGAAGGTCGTTATGCTCGAGCAGAACTATCGCTCGACGAAGACAATACTGGATGCAGCTAACAAGGTAATTGGCAACAATACAGGTCGTAAGCCGAAGAATCTTTGGACAGATAATATCGATGGCTCAAAGCTTCGTTACTATGAAGCAGCCACCGAGCGGGATGAAGCACTATATGTAACAGAGAAAATCGAAGAAATGGTCATGATGGAGAAAAAGCGGCATTACCGCGATATTGCTATCCTTTACCGGACGAATGCCCAGTCCCGATCCATTGAGGAAACGTTTGTAAAAGCGGGCGTGCCGTATCAAATGATTGGCGGCACGAAGTTCTATGACCGTAAAGAAATCAAAGACATGCTAGCTTACCTCCGTCTGATTGCCAATCCAGATGATGATATCAGCTTCGAGAGGGTGGTCAATGAACCAAAGCGAGGCATTGGTAAAACATCGATCGAAAAACTGCAGGCCTATGCGAATGAGCACGATATTTCCTTGTTCGATACGCTGAAGGAAGTTGATTTTACTGGTGTGAGCGCCAAAGCTGCCAATGCGCTTAGTGAGTTCGGAGCGATGATCAGCAACTGGAGCAAGCAGACTGAATTCCTGACTGCAACAGATATGGTCGAGCAGGTACTGGAAGGTTCCGGTTATGAGGAGATGCTGAAAGCAGAACGAAGCATCGAATCACAGAGCCGACTTGAGAACTTGGAAGAGTTCAAAACAGTAACAAAAAACTTCGAGCAGACGAGTGAAGATAAGACACTGGTTGCATTCCTGACAGATCTTGCGCTGATTGCAGATATCGATTCGATGGATGAAGATCCATCCAGCGATGATAAAGTCATCCTTATGACACTGCATGGTGCCAAGGGGCTTGAGTTTCCAGTCGTATTCCTGATTGGGATGGAAGAGAATGTATTCCCGCATAGCCGTTCACAAATGGATGAAACAGAGATGGAAGAAGAACGCCGCCTTGCTTATGTCGGCATCACTCGTGCAGAAGAGGAGTTATTCCTCACGCACGCTAAGATGCGGACATTGTTCGGACGGACGAATATGAACCCTGTCAGCCGTTTTATCGGTGAAATTCCGAATGAATTGCTGGAAGGCATCCAAGAAACAAAACAGAATCCGTTTGGACTTGGAAGCGGCCGTCAAGTGGCTAAACCACAGGAGCAAAAGCGTATCGTACGCAAGCCGAAGCCAAAATCCGGAGCGGACGCTCTCGGATGGGGACCTGGCGACAAGGCCGTCCATAAGAAATGGGGCGAAGGAACAGTAGTCAAGGTCAATGGAGAAGGAGAAGCGATGGAGCTTGATATCGCCTTTCCTGCGCCAGTAGGCATCAAACGGCTCCTTGCTTCATTCGCACCGATCACAAAAGCTTAACTGAGGTGGCAAGCATGAACAAAGAAGAAGCAATTCTAGAGCTTGCGGATTTGCGCAAGAAGCTCAATCAATATAATTATGATTATCATGTTCTCGATAATCCACAGGTGTCTGATTATGAATACGACCAGACATTGAAACGGCTGCTTGATATCGAAGCGAAATTTCCCGACCTTATCACAAGTGACTCGCCTTCCCAGCGTGTTGGCGGGACTCCGCTTGAATCATTCAACAAAGTGGAGCATCGCGTGCCGATGCTATCCTTGGGCAATGCGTTCAACGAAGAAGACTTGCGAAGCTTTGATAAGCGGGTCCGGAACGGCTTGGAGACAGATGACTATTCCTATATCTGTGAGCTGAAGATTGATGGACTGGCTGTATCCCTTCGCTACGATAACGGAGAGTTCGTCCAAGGAGCAACACGTGGCGACGGTACGACTGGTGAGGATATTACCCAGAATCTACGGACAATTCGCAGCATCCCGCTTCGAATTGATTTAGAGGAAGCAATCGAGGTGCGCGGAGAGGCATTTATGCCGCAAAAGTCCTTTGCAGCTCTGAATGCCCAGAAGGAAGAAAACGGAGAAGCGCCTTTTGCGAATCCGCGTAATGCAGCAGCTGGGTCTTTGCGTCAGCTTGATCCGAAGATTGCTGCCAGCCGAAATCTGGACGTCTTCCTCTATGGCTCCGGTCAATGGGAGACCAATAATCTGGATTCCCATAGCGGATTGCTCGACTACTTGGGGCAGCTAGGCTTCAAGACAAATAAAGAACGCCGCCGCTGCCAAACAATCGAGGAAGTACTTGCTTATGTCGAGGAATGGAGCGCCAAACGACGTGAACTGAGCTACGAAATCGATGGTATCGTAATCAAAGTGGACAAGCGTGAACAGCAGGATGAACTTGGCTTTACGGCCCGCACACCGCGCTGGGCAATTGCATACAAATTCCCAGCTGAGGAAGTGACGACGAAGCTGTATGATATCGAGCTGAATGTCGGGCGTACTGGTGTCATCACACCGACAGCATTGCTGGAGCCAGTCCGAGTGGCAGGAACGACAGTACAGCGCGCAACCTTGCATAATGAAGATCTGATTCGCGAAAAGGATATTCGAATCGGGGATACGGTTGTCATTAAAAAGGCCGGTGACATCATTCCAGAAGTAGTGCGTGTCGTTACTGATGCACGTACAGGAGAAGAGAAGGAATTCCATATGCCGGAGCACTGTCCGGAATGCGGCAGTGAGACTGTTCGTTTGGAGGAAGAAGTGGCTCTGCGCTGTATCAATCCGAACTGTCCGGCACAGCTCGTCGAAGGGCTGATTCATTTTGTTTCCCGTAATGCCATGAACATTGATGGACTAGGGGAGAAGGTCATCACCCAGCTGTATCGTGCTGAATTGGTGCACACCATTGATGATTTGTACAAACTCGACCGGGATGCTTTACTTGGTTTGGAGCGTATGGGCGAGAAGTCGGTGGACAATCTGCTCAAATCAATTGAAGCGTCCAAGGAAAATTCGCTTGAACGTTTATTGTTCGGGCTGGGCATCCGCTTTGTCGGAGCGAAAGCCGCGAAAACATTGGCGCAAGCCTTTGAAACGATCGACAGATTGCAGCAGGCAACCGTTGAGGAGCTTGTTGCGATTGATGAAATCGGCGAGAAAATGGCTGATTCCATTTATCAGCATTTCCAGGAAGACAAAGTTACCCAACTGATTGAAGAGCTGAAAGCTGTAGGCGTCAATATGACATATAAGGGCATCAATCCGCAGGAAGTAACCAGTGACAGCATCTTCAGCGGCAAAACCATCGTTTTGACCGGTAAAATGGACGCTCTCACAAGACCAGAGGCAAAAGAGAAAATCGAAGCACTTGGTGGCATTGTAACTGGCAGTGTCAGCAAAAAGACAGATTTATTGATTGCAGGCGAGGATGCTGGATCGAAATATGATAAAGCAGAGAAGCTCGGTATAGAGATATGGAATGAAGCACGTCTGATCGAAGCGTTACAGGAATAGAGAGGAGAAACACATGAAGAAATTAGCAGGTGTTCTGTCTATAGGAGCACTCGTATTGCTGGTAAGCTGCGGGCCGTCTGGCGGCGGGGAAGAGGAAGTGAAGCAGGAAACGGCAGATGGCGGGGAAAAAACATCCGTCGTTTCCAGCTACAATTTCTCTGACGAAGAATACAAAGTATTGCTGCCTTATGAGAGCGGTAAATCAAAAGGTGTCGTCAACTATGAGACTAGCGCAGCTCGCGGCGTAATCATCAACCAGATTGCCAACCGTTTGGATATTGACGAAGTCGAAGAGGGGCTTCGCAACCATTCGAAGGATGTATTCAGTCCGGAAGATTACTATTTCCGTGAAGGTCAAATGCTCGATAGTGATACACTTTACAGCTGGATCGGCCGTTATGCCAAGGCACAGGACAAGACCGATGATGAAAAAGCCAAGGAGCTTGGCCTTAATCCGGAATTGAACGAAGATAAAGCATCGGAAAAGGATTTCCGTGATAATCCGAAGTATCTATCGCATATCCTGGAGCAGGATTATATGGTCGAGGATGATAACGGGGATATCAAGCTGGGCGGAGTCTCCATCGCTCTTGCGATGAAGTCGGAATACCAGTTTACGACTGGTGGCAAAGGTCCTTACCGGGAGGATATCCCGCAGGATGAAATGCTTGCGCAAGCGAATGAAATGGCCAAGAAGATTGTCGAAAGAATGCGCGGTATCGACGGCTTAAGCGAAGTTCCAATTCATATCGCGGTGTATCGGGAAGCCAAGAAGGAATCTGTCGTGCCAGGTAACTTCGTTGCTGAAACGACTGTAGATAAAGGCAGCAGCTCGGTCGGGGATTGGGATAAGATCGACGAAAAGAACGTCTTATTCCCTTCTGATGATGCACAGGAGAATTTCCCTGATGAAAGTCAATATATTTCCGCTTTCACTACGAAGGTGGCAAGCTTCTTCCCGAACTACACAGGAATGGTTGGCAGAGGATTCTACCAAAATGACGAGCTTAAGAAGCTGACGATCGATATTCCGATTCAATTTGAAGGGAACGCTGAAGTCGTTGCATTCACGCAGTATGCGTACAGCCAGATCATGGATATCTTCCCGAACTATTATGACCTGGAAATCAACATCACCTCGAATGATCAAACGGAAGCAATCATCACGAGGGAGCACGATACGAAAGAACCTGAAGTTTACATCCTTAATTAAAGCAGCCATAACAGAAGAGACAAAACAATACATTTTTAGACAAGACTAGGAAAGTATCACCAGGAAATAGGTATAGAAGCACATGCTTCAATCCCTACTTTCCCAATATACTTAAAGCTGGGATGTGTTAGAATGAAAACAGGAACACATCCCAGCAATGGTCTTGGGCACAAGCTCTTACGCGGAAAGAAATAAACATGTTTCGAGGTGTAGCCCACATGGAAATAGGCCCTTTAATTAAACTACATAGAATCAAGCAAAACATGACGCAAGAAGACCTAGCAGCGGGCATTGTTTCGGAATCCTACCTGTCCAAAATCGAAAACCAGAAAACTGACGCCAGTCCAGAAGTCATTACGTTGTTATGCGAAAGACTCGGAATCCAGCTTAACGCAGAGAACGAGGATATGATCAAGGAAAAGGCTGAGGAATGGTACGGCATGCTGTATGAAGTGCACAATGCCGACGAACGAAGACAGCGGTTCGAGGAACTTGAAACACTGTTCAAAGCGAATAATTCCGACCATGAGATGTTGTTCGAAATACAGAAGATTAGGTTTTTTTGGTGGAAGGCAGAGTACAGGAAGCGAAGGAGCAGATTGAACGTTTAGAACAAGTTCAGAACTCTTTTGATGCACGTCAAGCTTTTTATTGGAATAAATTTGTTGGGAATTATTACCATATGGAGTTATCCGAATTTCCTAAAGCACTCAATTTATACCAGGAAGCTGAGTCTATTATGGAAACATTAGATCTTCTCGATGATGAAAAGGCAGATCTCTTATATGTAATAAGTATCCTACACAGTAAGTTGGTTAATGATCTTAGTGCTTTAGAATATGCTAACAAAGCGTTAGCTATTTTTAGAAATAGCTATAAATTTGTACGTTGTGCACAGTGTCATATAATACTAGGTATTGCTTATAGAAGACTTCATATGCTTGAAGAGGCAATTAAGCAGTATAATCTAGCAAAACATCTAGGCGAAATTACAGAATCTCATGACGTTATTCAACTGACTAACCATAACTTGGGTTATTTACATTCAAGGGGCGGAAATTCAGATGAGGCAATTAAGTATTTCAAGATAGCATTTGATATCGAGGATGCCCATAGCAGTTACAAATTAACGACCGTTATGGCTTTAATCAGGGAATACATTTTGACTAGAGACTATTTCAACGCGAAGGATTATATAAATCAAGCTGAAGTCATATTGCAAAAACAAAAAGTAATTCCAAGTCAGATATTAATAGAGTTGGATGTATTCAAAGCAATAGTTGAGAAACGATTCGATGATTATGAACAGCTCATGACTAATAAATTGATACCTTACTTACAAGAGCAACAAGAAAGTGTTCACCTTATAACATATTCGAGTATGATAGCTGCACACTTCGAAGAGATAAAAAAATATAAAAATGCAGCATATTATTATAAATTGGCAAGCAAATCTTATGATGATTTATTAAAAATCTAGGAGGTTTTAATTATGAAAAAGTTTTTGCTTACTGCGGCGGTTCTATTGACTTTAGGTGCTAGTGTTGTCTTGGCTGAATCTTATCAAGAAGATAGTGCATTTGATAGTCAACCACGCGCTTACACAATCATAAATCTACCATTCTAAAAATGCAGCTAAATCTGCATTTTTTTCTTTTTGTAAGAAGGAGTTTCCAATCCTTCGCCGAATAAGTACATCATGTACTATTTCCCTTAAGTAAGACCCTCAATCGCCCGCTTTATTTTCGGATAAGGCGGGCTTTTTCTTTTTCTTGTGCTTGACTTCGTTTGGCGGTCAAAACGTGCTAAAATAGTTATATGTTATAGTCTGGTTGCTTTACGGCAGCTCCTTTTGCTATGATCATTTTTATATACATGTAAGGTGAATTCCGGAGGTGACAGTATGTCAGAGATTACGAAAGAACAGGTGTTGCATGTAGCGCATTTGGCGCGTCTTGCAATTACTGATGAAGAAGCAGAAAAAATGACGAAGGAACTTGATGCGATTATCGGGTATGCCGAGCTTTTGAATGAGCTTGATACAGATAACGTGGAGCCTACGACGCACGTGCTTGATTTGAAGAACGTTATGCGTGAGGATGAACCGCGCAAGTGGATCGACCGGGAGGATGCATTGAAAAATGCACCGGATCAGAAAAATGGCCAGTTCCGTGTGCCGTCGATTTTGGACTGAGGAGGAAGATTATGTCTTTGTTTGATTATACATTGAAAGAATTGCAGGAAAAGCTACATAACAAAGAGATCACAGTAACGGATCTTGTGGATGCTTCCTACGCGCGTATCAAGGAAGTAGACGATGAAGTGAAA
The DNA here is from genome assembly GCF_002272135.1 of Virgibacillus sp. 7505. Taxonomy (GTDB): domain Bacteria; phylum Bacillota; class Bacilli; order Bacillales; family Amphibacillaceae; genus Terribacillus. Next base: position 208,642 of record NZ_NPBF01000025.1, read on the forward strand.
GCTTTCTTGACGCTTGATGAAGAAAATGCACGTGCAGCTGCAAAGGAATTGGACGGGCAGGGCGGCGACAACCCGCTATTCGGTATTCCTATCGGTATCAAGGATAATATCGTAACAAAAGGTCTTCGTACAACTTGTGCGAGTAAGTTCCTAGATAACTTCACAGACCCGCTTTACGATGCGACAGTTGTTTCCAAGCTTAAGGATAAGAAAACTGTTACAATCGGTAAATTGAACATGGATGAATTTGCGATGGGTTCTTCCAATGAGAACTCCGCTTACTTCACAACACGCAACCCATGGAACACAGATTATGTTCCTGGCGGTTCCAGCGGTGCGTCCGCAGCTGCTGTAGCTGCAGGAGAGGTATTCTTCTCCCTAGGTTCCGATACAGGCGGTTCCATCCGTGAACCAGCAGCATTCTGTGGTGTAGTTGGCCTGAAGCCTACATACGGTCTTGTATCCCGTTTCGGTCTTGTTGCATTCGCATCTTCTCTTGATCAAATCGGTCCGATGACTCGTACGGTTGAAGATAACGCACACTTGCTGCAAGCAATCGTAGGTCATGATGAAATGGATTCCACTAGTGCAGACGTGGAAATCCCGAACTATACAGAAGCTTTGAAACAAGATGTGAAAGGTTTGCGCATTGCCGTTCCTTCCGAGTATCTTGGCGAAGGTGTTTCTGATGAAGTGCGTGAATCCATCAAGGCTGCATTGAAAGTATATGAAGATCTTGGCGCAACTTGGGAAGAAGTTTCCCTGCCGCACTCCCGTTATGCAGTAGCAGCATACTACTTGCTATCTTCTTCAGAAGCATCTGCTAACTTGGCGCGTTTTGACGGTGTCCGTTATGGTGTTCGCTCTACACAAGCGGAAAACATGATCGATGTATTCAAATATTCCCGCCGCGATGGTTTCGGTGAGGAAGTAAAACGCCGTATCATGCTTGGTACGTTCGCTCTTAGCTCCGGCTATTATGATGCGTACTACAAAAAAGCACAAAAAGCACGTACATTGATCAAAAACGATTTTGACAAAGTGTTCGAGGACTATGATGTCATCGTTGGACCAACAACTCCGACTCCAGCTTTCAAAGTTGGCGAAAAAGTAGAAGATCCATTGACTATGTACGCAACTGATATCCTGACAATCCCTGTAAACCTTGCAGGCGTACCAGGAATCTCCCTGCCTTGCGGATTCTCCAGTGAAGGGCTGCCGATTGGCTTGCAGATCATCGGGAAGCACTTTGATGAGGCGACGATCTACCGCGCTGCTTATGCATTTGAGCAAGCGACAGATCATCACAAACAGAAACCGGCATTGGGAGGCGTAAAAGGATGAATTTCGAAACTATCATCGGACTCGAAGTACACGTGGAGCTGAAAACGAAATCTAAAATCTTCAGCCCGAGCCCAAATGCATTCGGTGCCGCACCAAATGAAAACACCAACCCAATCGACCTTGGGTACCCAGGTGTGCTTCCAGTCTTGAATAAAGAAGCAGTGAACTTTGCTATGAAAGCTGCGATGGCACTGAACTGTGAAATCGCGACACATACAAAATTCGACCGGAAGAACTACTTCTATCCGGATAACCCGAAAGCTTACCAGATCTCACAATTCGATCAGCCAATCGGAGAGAATGGCTGGATTGAAATCGAAGTGGACGGTTATACAAAGAAAATCGGTATCACACGTATCCATATGGAAGAGGACGCTGGTAAACTGTCTCACACAGGCGACGGCTACTCCCTTGTCGATTACAACCGTCAAGGAACTCCATTGATCGAAATCGTGTCTGAGCCAGATCTTCGTACACCAGCTGAAGCGTATGCTTACCTTGAGAAGCTTCGCAACATCATCCAGTACACTGGCGTATCTGATGTGAAGATGGAAGAAGGTTCCCTGCGCTGTGACGCCAACATTTCCCTTCGTCCGATCGGACAAGAGAAATTCGGTACAAAAGCAGAGCTGAAGAACTTGAACAGCTTCGCCTTCGTTCAAAAAGGTCTGGAGTTTGAAGAAAAACGCCAGCAGAAGGTATTGCTTGCTGGAGGAGAAATCCTGCAGGAAACTCGCCGTTATGATGAGTCTACAAAAGAGACGATTCTGATGCGTGTTAAAGAGGGTTCTGACGATTACCGTTACTTCCCGGAACCGGATCTTGTACCATTGTACATCGACGACGCTTGGAAAGAACGCATTCGTGCATCCATCCCTGAGCTTCCAGATGCTCGTAAAGCCCGCTACGTAAATGAGCTTGGCTTGCCTGCTTATGATGCCATGGTGTTGACGCTAAGCGTGGAAATGTCCGACTTCTTCGAGGCGACATTGAAAGCTGACGCTGATCCGAAAGCTGCTTCCAACTGGCTGATGGGTGAGGTTTCTGCGTATTTGAACAAACAGCAGAAAGACCTTGCTGATACAGCTCTAACGCCAGAAGGACTAGCTAAAATGATTACATTGATTGAAGATGGCACTCTTTCCTCTAAACTAGCGAAGAAAGTATTCGCGGAGCTTATTGAAAATGGTGGCGATCCACAGCAGATTGTAAAAGACAAAGGACTTGTCCAAATCTCTGATGAAGGTCAGCTGACAGAAATCATTACAGCGATCCTTGATCAAAATGAACAGTCTGTTGTTGACTTCAAGAACGGGAAAGACCGTGCACTCGGCTTCCTAGTCGGCCAAGTCATGAAACAGACAAAAGGCCAAGCCAACCCGCCGATGGTAAACAAAATCCTGATTGCGGAAATGAATAAACGCTAATAAAAAACCCCGCCTTTTGGCGGGGTTTTTTATTGTGTTGAAATTTTTAAGGTCGTCCCCAGGTCACTGCTAGTTTTGATAGAATATCAGAAAGGGGAGGCTGCAAGGTGGAAATTCACTCAATTGATGCTAACAGTAAACAGAAACTGTCTGTCTTATCGCTCTTTTCAAGGTACAAACGTAAAAGCTCCTATACTGATCATTTATCATGGATGGGCAGGCAGTACGGCTGGATATTATGACTTGGCGGAAGAGCTTCAGAATGAAGGTTATACGGTCGTTTTACCTGATATAGTCCATCATGACAGCAGAGGAACTGTAGATAATTACTTTAACGTTCATACTCGTCAGCAAATGTTCTGGGGTACAGTATTTCAGACAATCGATGAATTCGATTTATTGGTAGCTGACTTGAAAATAGATAAGAAAAATATACTGGTCATTGGCAGTTCCATGGGCGGTTTTATAGCTAATAGTATTTTTGCAAAGAATCCTGACATACAAGGCTTGGTCAATGTGAATGGATCCGGCGCTTTTGTTGTGGCAGATGCATTTTTCAGGAGAGCTGACGGAAGAGACAAACTGTCAGGCAAGGAAGGAAAAGTGCTGGAAACGTATGACCCAATAAATTATACATATAGCGGCAAGCCTGTATTGCTAATGCATGGAGATAGCGATCAGACTCTCGATTGTTCTGGACAGTATGCTTATTACACACACTGCAGCAGTCCAGATGTCACTTTCGATATATACAATGAAGTCGATCATCAATTTACAGAGGATATGGTGGATGGGATGAAGTATTGGCTGAAGGAGAATTTCAATTAAGGATGGACGCTTGTGCTTAAACATAAAGAAAGCGCCCATCTTACCTTATTTTATTTTACATAGCCGAGAACAAATCCGTCATAGCCTTTGCTTCCGACAGTCTGCACAGCTGTAGCTTCAATACGAGGTTCTTCGGAAAGCAATTTCAAAAACTGCTGTACGCCTTGCACGCGTTCGTCTGTGCTCTGCTCGTTCGCTACTTCGCCTCTGCGGACTACATTATCGGCGATAATGACGGCTCCAGGTGCTGCTAGCTTGATAGCCCATTTCAGGTATTCTGGATAGCTTTGTTTATCGGCGTCGAGGAAGATGAAATCAAAAACGTTTTTTTGCTCGTCATAGAGTGTTGGCAGTGTGTCTATTGCATTACCGACGATAACTTCTGCTTTATCCTCCAGTCCAGCTGTTTCAATATTGCTTCTCGCTACTTCGGCGTAATAGGGGTGGTTTTCCAGGGTGTACAGTTTTCCGGCAGCGGGAAGCGCTTTGGCAAGCCAAATCGTGCTGTAGCCGCCAAGAGTACCGATTTCAAGGATTCGCTTAGCACCTCTGATTTTGGCCATCAAATGCAGCAGCTTTCCTTGCAAGGGGGATACATCGATCTGAGGCAGTTCTGCTTCTCGATTTGCTTCCAGTACATATTCATGATCCTCTTCAGCAGGCAGCAAGCTTTTCAAAAACACATTATCAACGTCGGTCCATTTGTTCTCCATGCGTTTCATCTCCTCCTCATCTTTCTTTTAGTTTATCGGATGAATAGAAAAAACTATATTACTTCGTTATATTGTCGCTACAAAATAAAGCAGAACATCAATACATATACGAAAAGAGCCAGTAATATGCCAGTTTACAAGCTAGCAAGATGGAATTTTTCATGAAAAATCTGGGAATGGCAGGCCTGTTGACGTACTTGACCAAAGGACAGTAATTTGCGGATACCCGGTTAAAAAGGTCATATTATTCCTATACTGACAGGAGATAGGCTTCCAGAAACGGGCAAAGACCTTTTCAAAATAGGAAAAAAAAGCTATGATAAGACTTGGACAATGTGAACGTAAGGTTTGGTAGGAGGCAATACAATGAAACGCGCTCGGATCATTTACAATCCAACTTCAGGTAAAGAAGCGTTCAGACGGGAACTCCCGGATGTATTAGAAATTTTTGAAAAGGCAGGCTATGAGACTTCGGCGCATGCAACCACATGTGAAGGAGATGCAACGGCGGCAGCGCGTTTGGCAGTAGAGCGCGGCTATGATCTTGTCGTTGCATGCGGCGGGGACGGTACTGTCAACGAGGTCGTATCTGGCTTAGCTGAACAGCCAAACCGGCCGAAGCTCGGTATCATTCCGGTCGGTACGACGAATGATTTAGCTCGGGCACTATATATTCCGCGCAACATCAAGCGGGCAGCTGAGATTATTGTAGAAGGCAAGACTCGCAAGCTTGATATCGGTAAGGTCAATGATCATTACTTCATGAATATTGCTGGCGGGGGGAAGCTGACTGAGCTTACCTATGATGTTCCAAGCAAGACGAAGACGATGCTTGGCCAGATGGCCTATTATTTAAAAGGCATTGAAATGCTGCCATCGCTTCGTCCGATCAAGGTAGAAATTGAGTATGATGGGAAATGGTTCGAGGACGAGATTATGCTTTTCCTTGTGTCCAACACAAACTCTGTCGGAGGCTTCGAGAAGCTCGCACCGGACGCGCTGTTGGATGATGGGTTATTCGATTTGGTGATTTTACGCAAAACGAACATAGCTGAATTCATCCGTATCGCTTCCTTGGCAATCCGAGGAGCGCATTTGGATCATGATCTTATCTTCTATACAAGAGCGAACCGAATTAAGGTAAAACCTGCTGATAAAATGCAGTTGAACATTGATGGCGAATACGGTGGTTTATTGCCAGGTGAATTCGTCAATTTGCATCAGCACATTGAATACTTCGTGACAGAGGAATTCATTCAGAAACAAGATAGCTTAGTTGACTAAGCTGTCTTGTTTCTTTTTTCGACATATTTCCCGGGCAATTGACCTGGATTTCTGATTTCAGCCACAATGTGATACAATCTTGAAAGCAAATCAAAAAGGACGATGAAAATGGCAAAATTAGCGCCACCAGTTGAAAAGAATCAAACAATCGAACTGACCTTCGAAGACCTGACACATGACGGAGACGGAGTCGGTAAAATAGACGGCTATCCATTGTTTGTACCATATGCGCTTCCAGGTGAGACAGCGCAAGTGAAAGTGATTAAAACGAAGAAAAATTTCGGCTTTGGTAAACTTCTTGAAGTAACAAAGCCAAGTGAACATCGAGTTGAACCGCCATGTGATGTATACATCCAATGCGGCGGCTGCCAGCTGCAGCATATGAGCTATAAGATGCAGCTGGACATGAAGCAAAAACAAGTACAAAACGCCATGAAGAAAATCGGCCATCTGGAGCATGTACCTGTGCATCCAACGCATGGTATGGACGATCCATGGCGCTATCGTAATAAGATCCAGATTCCGACAGCAGAACGCAACGGTGAAATGATCACAGGCTTTTACCGCAAACGCAGTCATGACATCATCGAAAATATGGAAACATGTGTTATTCAGGAAGAAGTCAATGACCGAATGGTAGAAGCTGTCCGCCGCATCGCCAGCCGTCTTGGCATTCCTGCTTATAATGAAGAAACACATCGCGGTGTGCTGCGCCATATCATGGTCCGCACAGGCCAGCAGACGAATGAGACGATGATTGTACTTGTTACACGTGTAAACGAACTGCCATATGCAAAAGAGCTTGTTGCGGAGCTGCATGAAACGTATCCGCAAATCAAATCGATTGTACAGAATATCAACAAGGAACGCACGAATGTCATCCTTGGCCGCAAGACGAAGCTGCTATGGGGAGAAGAATATATCTACGATACAATCGGGGATATCAAATTCGCCATTTCTGCGCAATCCTTCTACCAAGTCAACCCGGCACAAACGAAGGTATTGTACGACCAAGCGCTGAAATATGCCAACCTGAGCGGAAATGAAACTGTCATTGACGCTTACTCAGGAATTGGTACAATCTCGTTATTCCTAGCTCAAAAAGCGAAGAAAGTTTACGGTGTGGAAATCGTACCACAAGCAGTTTCCGATGCTAAAATGAACGCCAAACTAAACCACATGGACAACGCAGAATTCTACGTTGGCAAAGCCGAAGAAGTGATGCCATGGTGGAAATCACAAGGCTTAAACCCTGACGTTATCGTCGTCGACCCGCCGCGTAAGGGCTGTGAAGAAGATTTGCTTCAAGCAATGATCGACATGAAGCCAAAACGCATCGTGTACGTCAGCTGTAACCCAAGCACGCTAGCTCGTGATTTACGCTTCTTGGAAGATGGTGGCTTCGAGACGAAGCAAGTACAGCCTGTAGACATGTTCCCTCAGACTGGGCATATTGAATGTGTTGCGGAGATTGAGTTGAAGGTGTCTAACTAAAATAAACTCTTCCCAATCAAATAAGACCTGGATTTCGGTGTAATAAACAATTCCGATTTCCGGGTCTTATTTCTATTATCGGAGGTTTTTATTTTAACTGAGGAATAAAGGTGAAAAACAGCCAACTTTGAACAGAAAAATGTGAAAATAGGGGGTTCGGAAGGATTTAGGAAGTGTTTATCATTGTTGAACAAGTTACGAGTACAAGACCTTCCTATAAAGAGCCCTTGAATTTGGCAATATTAGCTCTACCAATTTTAAGGTTTTTACATTGTCTTTTTATATCAAGTAAAGCAAAGGGGGCCTAAAGAATTACTAAGAAATCTACTAATCAAGAAATTACTGTAAGCATAATAAGATATCTATATGATAAAATTGAACTAGTCATCTATTTGACTGTAAGAATCTACTTAAAGAAATATTGATAGGAGAAGTATAAAAGATCAATTAAGCTAACAAGGGTTAGAAACACACCTCTGGAAGTCAAAGGAAGCAGCAGCGTAGCAGATTTCATGGAATAATACCCAAGGGGATATAATACGAGACTTTAAGAGTGATTTATACGAAACTCATAGGAGAATCCTAAAATGAAAACAAGAATGAACTATTTAGTCTTACTTTTAACAATCATATTCATGGTTGGTTGTACCAATGTAGAAGATGCAGCCACTACCGATAAAGAAACAGTTTCTAAAGTAATAGCAGCAGAGAGTTCAGATACCAAAACTGAAAGGCAAGAAGCTGAAGCGAAGGTTGAGGATAAACAAGAAAGCGAGGAGCCTCAAGCGAAGGAAGCTTCAACCGGTGCAGATGATGAAGAGTTTCCTGGCTACGATATTATGGAGGTAGATGGTGGTGATTTATCTGGTTATCGTCAACCGCATGTCGCCGTGGACATTGGTTATGGGGACCGTGAATATTGGGCATTCACTAATGAATACGGGCAACTGGTACGTGTCATTGCTGATGAAATCATTTTACAAGATGACAGCAGTGAACCTGTATTATCATCAGGCAGGTACTATTCTGATGAGGCAAAGGTTCCTGGTGTTGAAAGTGACGTTTTAGATGAGGGGCATATCATTGCTGATTCTCTCGGAGGGGTATCGAATGCTTATAATATTACTCCTCAAGACAGCACCCTCAACCGGCACGGTGATCAAGCCTATATGGAAAAAAATATCCGTGATGCAGGAGGAGCCACTAATTTTGAAGCCATCATCACCTATCCGGATACAGAAACCCAGATTCCTTCAAGTTATCAGTATACCTATACATTAAGAGGAAACGAGATTGTTGATACATTTGAAAATGTTAACCCGGACGAAGTGAACGAATCACTCGGATTAACAGGCAATATGCCTTCCGAATCAGCCAGTTCAAACACAAGCGACGATATTTCTAGTGTAGATACAAACGGCAATGGACAGGTGACGATTAAAGAAGCGAAAGCGGCAGGTTTTAGTATGCCGATAACGAGTGATCATTGGTTATACCCATACATGGACGATCGTGATAATGACGGAATGGTAGGTGAGTAAGCCTCTATAATTTTAATAAATGATTGAAAGAATATTTTCTCGTTTGGTTATGCATTAAAAGACAAATGATATATCATCTTATAATTGGCTTCCGACTACAACTGTATATAATATTATTGTGAATCTGCCGGCTATATTAATGTTTTGGGTTATATTTATTTCTTTCTGTTATGTCTAACTTAATAGAACATCACCTAATAAGACCTGGATTTCGGTAAAAAACATTTCCGATATCCGGGTCTTTTTTTGTGCATAGCCATAGTTATTATTCTCTGTTCTTCTCTCCTCCTCTAAGGCTAAGATCAAGATGACGGATAAGTTTCTTGACGAAATAACTCAAACAATAATTTCTTTGTATTTTTCAGGAATTGATTTGATTCTTTTTTATATAAGATACCTATTGGGATGAAAGGATCCTCCATTTTTATTGGTACTTTGATAAATTCGTCTGATAATGCTAAAGAGGAAAGTACCACTCCTATCGAAGGGAAACCCTTAAGAAATTCGGGTATGGCAGAAATTTGCCCAATTGTATAAGTGAATGGTTTAACGTGTCTTCGCGATAGTTCCTTTTGTAATTTCATATGATATAAACAGCTTTCCCCACCTATAAACAGGGGTTGCTCATAAAGATCCTTAATTAAGGAAATGTCTCCAATTGTATCAGCATGTTTTTTTGCCATGATGAAAGATATCTCTTCCTTGTATAACTCTTCAAATTGCTGGGTGTGAATGGCTGGTTCTCCTGAAATGGCAAAATCTATTTCATGATTGAGCAGTTCCTTGTGGAGAAAGTCAGTATTACCGATAATAAAATTGCATGTAATATTGGGTTTTTGGATTCGGAACTTTTGGAGGACTGCAGGAAGAACAGAGGTGGCAACAGGTTCTATGACTCCTATATTAAGTGTTCCAACTTCTTCTTTTTGCAATTTTTGAGACTGGTCCAATACAAATTCCCAATGGTGGATAAGCTGATCTACCTCTTTGGCGAAAATTTGCCCTGAAGGGGTCAACTTAGCCTCCCAGCCCCTTACAAATAATTTGAATCCCAATTCCGCTTCTAATCTTTTTATCTGATTGGTGATGGTGGACTGTGCATAATTCAATTTTTGGGCAGCTTTTGAGAATGTGCCTTCTTGGATAACTGTTTGAAATGCTTTTAACTCCTTTAAATCCATTTTTAATAATCTCCATTCGATAATTGAATAATATTGTTTATATTATTCAATTATACAAAACAAGTTTTCGGGCGTAAAATTAAAATTAACCAAGGGAGAGGAGATGACATGAAGATGCCGTTCGTAAGAGTGAGTTATATGGAGAATGAGCACGATAAAGATAGTTTATCTCTTGTAAGCAATACGATAATGGAGGCACTTATGAAAGAATTCAATGTTCCGGAAAAGGACTGCTTTCAGGTATTCCATTCTCACAAGAAAGAAGAATTTATTTACGACCCGACTTATCTTCTTAGAAATGATAGGAGTAATAGTCTTTTGTATATTCAAATCACATGTGGTCCAGGAAGGACGCAGCAACAGAAACAATCCTTATATAAGGAATTAGCCAATCAATTGCACAGTCAAATTAATATACCTAAAGAAGATATATTTGTTGTGTTAGTTGAAACAAGTTTAGAGAATTGGTCCTTTGGAGATGGTCTTGCGCAGATGATAATTTGATTGTAGGAGGAAAGGATATGCACAAACCAATAAAACCAACCGTGAGATTTTCACTTGGGGATTTTGCATCAACATTTGTCGACTATTCAGAGCAAGTCCTTTTTGGTGATTTGTGGAGGAGAGAGGAACTTTCCCTCAGAGATCGAAGTATGGTGACTGTCTCAGCCCTGGTGAGCGGAGGCAATTTAGATCAGCTTAAGTACCATCTGCATTTGGCAAAAGAAAATGGTGTTACCGAAGAAGAGCTTATAGAAGTGATTACACATCTCAGTTTTTATGTCGGATGGCCAAAAGCAGCATCAGCGTTAGAGACTGCTAAAATTATCTTTGGCGATTAAGATGATGCTACATTTCTCTGGAGTAGTGTGCTTTAGTGAAGATAATTATTATCCTCCAGTAGTTATATTAATGTAGGTTGTTTTATCGTCTAAATCCCATGCGAGAATTTATCTGGGAAATTGGAATAAAGATAACAAGCAAAATTTTAGTATAGGAAGGCTGCATTTTCATATTCGCTGGTCTCATTTTGGTTATTGTAGCTGGGAAAGCAGTTTAGATAAACAACAAAGAATCTTCGCCTTAGCAGGTGGTCCAGTTATGTCCTTTCTACTTGTTTGTTTATTTATTTATATATTTAAAACGAGAGATTTCTCAAGTTTTTATGAGCTCTATTTTAAATGGAGTAGTACTCTGTAATATAATTATTTTTATTTCATCAGTTATACCTTTTCCCTATCCTCGTTGGGCAGGTCCTTTAAGAAATTATCCATCAGACGGTTTACAGTTATTACGCTTATTGAGGGACAAATAAAGTTTATTTACAGATATTTTTTTTTCAGTATAAGAGATATTAGTTATACTTAAGTTTAAGCGCAGTATCTATAATCCATCAGGAGGAAATTCACAAATGCTAAATGAAGTGAAAAATAGTTTAATCGTATCCTGTCAGGCTTTACCAGAAGAACCACTACATAGTTCATTCATCATGTCCAAAATGGCATTAGCTGCTAAGCAAGGAGGAGCAAAAGGTATTCGTGCCAATTCTAAAGAAGATATTTTAGAAATAAAAAAAGAAGTGACACTGCCAGTCGTCGGAATAGTTAAGCGTGATTACAATGATTCCTCGGTATACATCACACCCACATTTCAAGAGATTGATGAGCTGTTGGAAAGCGGATGTGAAATGATCGCTATGGATGCTACAGAAAGAAGAAGGCCTGAGGGAATTGAATTAGGGGAATTAGTACGGTATGTTCGAGAAAAGGATGCATCGATACAATTGATGGCGGACATTGCTACTTTAGAGGATGCCATACAAGCTGATCAGCTTGGCTTTGATTGTGTGTCGACTACTTTGTACGGCTACACGGAGGAAATAAAGAATAAGAAGCTTTATGATACCGATTTTGAGTTTTTAAAAGAAGTAATTGAGAGTGTTAGTATTCCTGTCATTGCTGAAGGAAATGTGATAACTCCTGAAATGGCAAAACGCTGTTTGCAACTTGGTGCGTATTCTGTTGTGGTCGGTGGTGCGATTACTAGACCTCAGCAAATTACGGAACGGTTTGTAGAGACATTAAATTGATGGCTTAACTGTACATAGATTTGATATAAGGACCCTGATTTCGGTAAAATAAGTATCTCCGATTTCTGGGTCTTTTTTTGTGTATCTACGCTGTTATACAGTTTTCTTTGCACTTTTTACTAGTTAGTAGTAAAATAAAATGTTGTATTTTTTACTGTAGTTTGATATGTAAATGCTATAAGTGTAAAAGAAGCAAAGGCATTTTGCTCTTTAAATAAATATTTGATCTGGTAACTATAATGAGAGGATTTTATATATGAAAGATAATTTCTGGCGTGATTTACCACGACCATTTTTTGTATTGGCACCTATGGAAGATGTGACGGATGTTGTGTTCCGTCATGTAGTGAGCAAAGCTGGCAGACCAGATGTGTTTTTTACAGAGTTCACGAACTCAGAAAGCTACTGTCATCCAGACGGAAAAGACAGTGTACGTGGTCGTTTGACTTTCACGGAGGATGAACAGCCGATGGTAGCCCACATATGGGGAGACAAGCCTGAGAACTTCCGTCAAATGAGCATTGGTATGGCAGAGATGGGATTTAAAGGTTTGGATATTAATATGGGCTGTCCTGTTCCTAATGTTGCGGGAAATGGAAAGGGAAGCGGCCTTATTTGCCGTCCGGAAGTTGCAGCAGAACTGATTCAAGCTGCAAAAGCTGGCGGATTGCCAGTTAGTGTGAAAACCAGACTTGGTTACACCGATATAGAAGAATGGCGCGATTGGCTTACACATGTATTGGAACAGGATATTGCTAATCTGTCCATCCATCTGCGTACAAGAGCGGAAATGAGCAAAGTAGATGCACATTGGGAACTGATTCCGGAAATCAAGAAACTTCGTGACGAGATAGCGCCAGATACACTCCTAACGATCAATGGCGATATCCCTGACCGTGAAACTGGCCTGAAACTCGCTGAACAATACGGAGTTGACGGTATTATGATTGGGCGCGGTATTTTTACAAATCCATTTGCCTTCGAAAAGGAGCCGAAAGAGCACAGCAGCAAGGAATTGCTTGATCTTTTGAGACTGCATCTGGATCTCCATGACAAATATTCTAAAACAGAAGCCCGTGCGTACAAGCCTCTTCCTCGATTCTTCAAAATTTATCTACGTGGATTCAGAGGAGCAAGTGAATTAAGAAACCAATGCATGAACACGAAGTCAACAGATGAAGTACGTGCATTGCTTGATGACTTTGAGAGAAAGTATCTTGATGAGGTGGAAGAGCAGTAGAATTTTAGCCTATAAGTGAAGTGGAAACCTGAGCCAGTTTGGTTCCTAAAAGTGGATTTGACTAATATAAATAACAGTAATAAACCGAATGATACTAGGCCGTTTTTATTACAGGTTAGTGGAATAAACATTCTTTAATCAGACCTTGTTGTCGGAAAATAAATACTCCGATTTCAAGGTCTATTTTATATGTAGTTTTAAAAAAGTAGGTGACTTAATTACTTATTCTTCTTTTACATAATAAGTATATTTGAATCTAAATCTGTGTAGTTTTCGTAGACATAGGTATATATTTTTTAACTATTGAGTCGGAGGTGTACAGTTGATAAGAAGTAAAAAAATGTTATGGGTTGCGCTTTTCCTTTTCATTGTATCTATAGCAATAAGTTTTCCTTTTCCCCATAGAACTCCATATGGAGATACCATTTTATCAGTCTTGAATTTTACGATTCGTACTGTAAATGGTTTGAACTTCATTGTTGTATTTTCATTGACTCTATTCATTGCGAGTTTGTTTTTCCTTACCAGGTCGTTGAAGAAATTTCATAAGCGTGCAGTCTTGGTTGCAATTATTTTAGTTGTTGTTTTGCCCCAAATGATTATTAGTACTTATCAAAAGACATTTGCGGAAGGAATTGATGCTGTTTATTACAATGTGGAGAATAGTAATTGTGAATTTGAAATGGTTGATGAATCTACACTGAGTGGAGAATGTAATTTATCTTTTGAAAATTACAGTAGCGATGATGTTCAATTTACTCTTGAATTTCACGAGGATTTCCACTTTGAAGATGATGTTCCAATGGTCTCACTTATGAACAATAAAGCTCCTTATGAGATTAGTTTAGATAGAAAAGAGATAAAGGTTGTAAAAATAAAGACGGATATCGATGTCTCTAATATAGAGAACCACGTCGAATCGGGTAATGCATTTGGTGTCAACATCATTATTAAGTCTGGTGAAAAGATGAGGAAACTTTAACTCTAAAATTAGGGACCCACGATAAAGGGTTCGATTGACACGTACATTATGTTAGGGGCTGTTATTTTGTTAAAAGTATTACGAATTGCCTTAGCTTTTATAGTAGTAATGATAGCAGTTTATGGTTTGGTTACAGGTAATCATGAGTTAACTCCATATATGTTTTTCTTCTTAGGCCTAATGATGATTGTTATGGGAATATCTCAATTTAAGGCAAAGCGTCAGGCGGATGCTATTACGTGTTTTGTTGTATCTGTATTTGTCCTTTTTGTTGCTGTCTATACTCTTTGGATATGAAAGAGATTATGGATACGGATAGAACTAAACATTTCCGCAGTCTTTCTAAGCAAATTAAAAAGAGCAGGATAAATGTATCATCCTGCTCTGTAAAGACTAAATTTCACAGTCATCAAAGTAATTACATAATTGACTATTCAAACGATCTAATTGAATGGTTTGGGAATGAGGAAGTCCATCTCTATTCGTCTTTTGGGTACACATCCAGCAAGAGCAATGTACCTTTCCTTTTGCATAATAGCCAGTATGGCGTACGTGCCATCCGTAAAGTTTTCCAATCTTCGTTTTACGCTGAATGACTCTTCTTCGATGATGCCGATAATATGCACGGCTTCTATTTTGTCTACATGGTTTCACTTGCCACCAACTCCTTGGGATAAGGCTCAGCCTGTAAAGGTCTCCCAAAGAAAATACAGACAATTACAGGCTGAGTATGATGGCAATAGACGTGGTGAGGAGGTTCAAGCTAATCACCTCATGTGTTATTGTTTTCTATTATTATACAACAAATTGGTTATTGTCTTACGAGTAGTAGTTAAGTATTAAATGATTAACGCTTTTCCTCTGCAAACAATTCCTTCTTATCCCATTTCCCCCACTTATAATAACTAAAAGAAAAAATACTGCTTAGAATAAAACTAATCCCCATTCCCAGTGCAATACCGTTTTCCCCAATGTAAGAGGAGCAAATATACGTCAGCGGATAGCGCAACAGCCAGAAGGATAGGATGTTTAAAATCAGTACTTGGTACATGGCACCCGAGCTTCGCACTATACCGTTTAAAATGAAATTAAGCCCGATAAAGGGATAAAAGAAAGCAATAATCTTTAAGTAGTCGGTACCGAATGAAACGGCTGATTTCTCCTCAATGAACAAACTTGTTAAAGGCTCAGCGAGTAAAAAGACAAGGACTGCAATCATGAGCATAATGGCTAAATTGTAGAGTGCTCCATACTTGGCGATTTCTTTTACTCGATCCCAGCGGCCAATACCGATATTCTGACCAGCCATACTGTTGACGGCTGTTCCTAATGCCATAGCAGGAAGGGTAATCAGGCTGTCAATTCTTTGAGAGGCTCCAAAGCCGGCAACGACCGCGCCGCCGAAGGAATTGACGACACTCATAATGGCTGTTACACCAGCATAGATGACCATCATTTGCAGTCCAGATGGAATGCCGAGCTTTAAAATAAGCAATACTTGTTCCTTCTTTGGTAAGAAGGGGATAGACAACGGAGCGAGTCCATTGCGAAGTATGTATCCCAAACCTAAAAGGAAAGCGACTGCCTGCGATAAGACAGTGGCATATGCTGCGCCTTGTATTCCCCAGCCAAAGACTGATATGAATAGCGGAACGAGTATGGTGTTTAAAATGACGGCGATGAAAACAAACTTTAACGGTGTTTTACTATCCCCTAAAGCTCTTAGGACAGTGCCGATAAAGTTGTATCCCATTAAAAATAGAATACCGATAAAGTTAATTTGTAAGTAGGCCTTAGCTTCATCCACCATCTCAGCAGGTGTATCGAGCATGATGACAATCTGACGGGAGAAAAGCAAACCGATAATACCAACAAAAATGGATAATAATCCGAGTACGACAACGAAGGCGTTTAGATAGTCTTTTAATCCTTTTGCGTCTCCTCGTCCTCTCTGCTGGGACAAGACCGTCAAGGTAGTATTATTTATTCCGATTATGAATGCAAGTACTGTTAACAAAACAGTGGAGGATACGGTAACTGCACCAAGCGCATTTGCGCCCAGAAGATTCCCGACCCAGAGACTGTCGATGAATTGATACGAAACCTGTAATAAGTTCGTAAGCATAATAGGTCCGGCAAATGTGAAGAGCTGCTTCATAATGCGGCCTTCTGTAAAATCCTGTTGCACCAAGGTGAATGACACTTCCTAACGTTTATATATGGATGTGCTGTCCATAATTATATTTAGCTGGATTAATGGTATAAACGATGCATACCGTCTAATCCATTAGCAAAACACTATTTTTAGGTTATAACATAGAACAGAAATCGGTACAAACTCGAAGAATTTTCATTTGACCGTATTTGCACATCGTTAAGGAACTTTTGATTATAAATAATCTGAAACTTCATGAACATGGAACAATGCACTTTCATTAAAAAAATTATCAAGAAGATATTTGTGTCCTGCTCCATATATCACTAGAATTCTTTCATCGGATTTTTGTACGAGTCTCTTTATATTTGCGAAAATAATCAGATTACGGCGATACCAATAATTTGTAAGCCAATCAATGCCAACGTAGAAATCCTCATAGGCAGCTAATGCAAATTTCATATACGTTTCTTGTTGCTTTTTTGTATTACGGGGATCGTTCAGATAAATCAAAACTTCTCTCACTGTTTTTGTTTCCAGTAAGGATTGTACACTTTCATTATGTCTGTCACCTTCCTCAATCACTTGATCATACAACTCTCGGTCGATTTCTTTTAAAAAATCATAAACATATCCTAAAGGAACACCTCCCACAGGACGATTCCAGTCCACTGGAAATAGTTTGTCATGACCGAGTTCTTTAGCAAGTCGAAAACCGATTTGATGTATCTCGTCACTCTCTAATTCATCTTTTATCCCTTGTTTTGCGTAATCGTTATACTGGCTATCAAGAAGATCTGCTCTGATTGATTCAAATTCAACTGCTATTTTGGTTGGATTGAATAGCTTGATACATTCAACGACTTCTTCCATTTCGTCCTGCTGTTTTTTAGCTTTCATATCTCTTGTATCTTGCTTATAAATATCTCGGTTGCCACGCTCTCCCATATGGAAAGTTCCCAAAATTAGAACAGATGGTTTAACTTTAACCACTTTATGATTCTCCTCCTTTTCACTTTTCCGTGAATAACTGTTGGATTGAATATCACTGTCTTTACTTAAAAATCCTTGAACACATAGTAAAACTATTTCCCAGGTTGAATGCTTAGTTCATTCCTGCTCCTCTTTTATAATTACATGTTCAGCATTTTGCATAACGAAATTGATTACGGAAATCCTAACTCTGAACAATTTGATGAGAAGAGGAGGGAGATTCCATGGTTAAAGATTCCTATGCACCTCGTGAGAAAAAGAATGGCGAAGGAAAACGTCCTGATGAACAAAGAAGAGGAAAAGCTAAATCAAATTCCCGCGGCGGAAGAAATTAATAATAGAATCAGATAGAAATATGTAATTGTCGTTCTTTTTACTACATGATAATCCTCATATTGACCTGGTATATGTGAAATATTATTTCATTATACTGGGTCTTTTATATATAAAATCATAATACCAAGAACTGGATTTTTTGCCTATTTCATTCACCCACACTCTTGTCTATACTTAGGTTGTTATTTTTATACAATTGTTTGAATTTTTAAACTAATTTAAACAGGAGGTATAGGGGATGGAGCAGTCGCAAAAAAATAATTTCATCATGCGGTCTTTGAATTTTATCGAAAGAGTTGGCAACAAGCTTCCGCATCCGGTTACGTTATTTTTTATTTTTGCTGCAGCAGTGGTTGTGTTATCGGCTATTTTTTCTGCTATCGGTGTAAGTGTAGAGGACCCTGTGAATGAAGGGGAAACAATCGCTGTCAAAAACCTGCTGAACTCTGAAGGGATTTTATATCTATTCGAGAGTGCAGTAATTAACTTCACTAATTTCGCTCCGCTTGGAACAGTTTTGGTAACGATGCTTGGTATCGGAATTGCAGAACGGTCAGGATTGATCAGTGCCTCGCTTCGTGGTCTTGTAACGTCCGTTCCCCGGACACTGATGACAGCGGCTTTAGTATTCGCTGGGGTGATGTCCAGTATGGCTGCAGATGCAGGCTATGTGGTGCTGACGCCATTGGGAGCAGTATTATTTGCAGGTCTGGGACGGCACCCGTTGGCTGGACTCGCAGCTGCCTTCGCTGGAGTATCGGGAGGCTACAGCGCAAATCTGTTACTCACGTCGCTTGATCCGCTTCTTGGCGGTATGACGAGAGACGCCGCAGCACTTATTGATCCTTCATATGCCGAGGGCATGAATTACGCAATGAATTATTACTTTATGTTCGCTTCCGTTTTCCTGATTACCATATTAGGTACATGGGTGACTGACAAGATTGTAGAACCACGACTTGGTACGTACAAAGGTGCTGTCCAGGGAGAGGTTAACTACTTAAAGCCTCTAGAGAAAAGGGGCTTATGGGGAGCACTTATCGCCTTCCTTATTACTATCGTGGGCATTGCATTGCTGGTAATTCCCTCGTGGGGACCATTGCGCGCGGGTGAAAGCAGTATTATCGATGCGCCATTCCTCAATACACTTGTTCCAGTCATCTTGATTGTGTTCTTCATACCAGGGCTTGTGTACGGTCTTATGACAAAAGAAATCCAAAATGATAAAGATGTCGCCAATCAATTGTCGGATACCATGGCAACGATGGGCTCCTACATCGTCCTTGCTTTCGCGGCAGCGCAATTCGTTGCTTATTTCAATGAATCAAATCTTGGTACTGTCCTCGCTGTACGAGGTGCAGAATTCATTGATGCGACTGGTCTTACGGGCATACCGCTGATTTTGATCTTCGTCGCAGTCGCTTTTCTTATCGATTTGTTTATCGGAAGTGCCTCTGCTAAATGGGCTATCATGGCACCTGTGTTCATCCCGATGATGATGCTGTCAGGATATTCACCTGAGTTCACACAGCTCGTATACAGAATAGCCGACTCAACCGCAAACATTATCTCCCCGCTGATGCCTTACTTTGCGATCGTCATCGCCTTCGCCCAAAAATATGATAAAAAGGTCGGAATTGGAACGCTGATTTCGACTATGCTTCCTTACTCCATTGTTTTTACTATCGGATGGGTAGTAATGATGCTGATTTGGATGTGGACTGGGCTGCCGATAGGTCCTGGTACTCCAGTCGAATATCCTTGATCTTTGCATAATAGAAGCCTGATTCCTTGAATGGAATCAGGTCTTTTTCCATTTGTAAGTATTGAGATATACATGGAGCAGAAACTTTATCTGGCATCCTGCTGAAAAACATGTTAAAAAAGTATAGGAATCATTTCAGAAAAATTACCTACCATTTAATTGATAGATAAATAGATTCCTCATAAGAAGGGAGGAAAAATAATGAATAAAGCAACGAGAGTAATCCTCGATCCAGAAATCATGGAAACAGAAATAGGCCAACTAGATAATAAAGGGTCTGGCCAGGCAGTTGTATGGGTGGATAAGGGACAGGACAAGCTGCGGAAAGTGAAACTGACTGTCCCGAAGACATTACCAGGCGAAAAAGTGCAGGCCACAGTCGCTTGGCCGCATGCGAAAAGATCCAAAGCGACTTTGGAAAAAGTTTTGGAGGCACATCCAGAACGCGTTACTGCACCATGCCCACATTTCGATCTATGTGGCGGATGCGCTTGGCAGCATTGGCAGTATGAAGGGCAATTAAGACATAAAACAACACATGTTAAGGATGCTCTGTTAGAACAGGGTTTTGATCCAGAGCTAGTGAAAGACACCCTTGGTATGGAAAACCCTTGGCATTATCGCAATAAGATGGATTTTGCTTTTGCGCCGGATGGTTCAATGGGCTTGCATGAACAAGGAAATTTCCGTAAGATCATCCCGCTCGAGACATGTTTGATCATGGAAGAAGAGATGAAGGCAGTCGCAATGGAAGTAGCGAGCTGGGTAAAGGACCATGCATTAAGTGGGTATAACAAAGATACGCATGAGGGCCTGCTTCGGCATTTGATGGTAAGGCAGTCCTTTGTGACAGGGGAAATCATGGTTGCACTATTTGCGACACAAACACCGGATGCAGGATTGGCTCAGGCCGCTGAGCAGCTCAAGAAACGGATTGAAAATTACCCGAAGGTAAAAAGTCTATTATGGCTGGTGAATACAGACTGGGCCGATAGCATCCAAGCGGAGGACATGCATCTACTGGCCGGGCGTGATTTCATTTACGATGAAATCGGAGGCTATCGCTATCGTCTTTGGTTTGACACCTTCTTCCAGGTAAATCCAGTACAGGCACAGAAGCTGATCGACCTTGCCCTTGAAATGGCACAGCCGAAAAAAACAGAAACGATGCTGGAGCTGTTTTGCGGGGTAGGAACCTTTTCACTTCCTTTTGCTAGCAAAGTAGAAAAACTTGCCGGCATCGAAATTGTAGAAAGTTCCATCGAATCAGCAAAACGCAATGCAGCAGACAACGGCATTTCCAACACCTATTTCTTAGCCGATAATGCCAGATTTGGAATGGATCAAGTCTTAGAGAAATTTGGCACGCCGGACTTACTGCTGCTGGATCCTCCGCGATCTGGTGCCGGCGGGAAAGTTATGAGAAAAATCGGCCGATCCAAACCTAAGCGGATCGTTTATGTATCCTGTAATCCAGAAACATTCGCAGTCGATATTAAGGAACTGAATGATTTCGGATATACTTTGAAGGAAGTTCAGCCGGTAGATTTATTCCCGCATACAGTGCATGTGGAGTGTGTTGCTGTATTAACTTTAGATTGAGCAAGAATAAAAAGGACAGATCACTTGGAGCGAGTGATTTGTCCTTTTGTTGTTTCTATGCTGGACAATATATATTGTCTGTTTTGGGAAGTGCTACCAAGCAGCTTTATATCCCCGACTAAAGTATGGTTTTTGGAAAATTACACTAAAATAATGGGAATGAATGGATGTATTTTTGTATACTTTTAAGGACCAACTATCCTTCATTGGAGGTAAGGCTGCGTGAGAATGAAAGTTATGATAGTACTTATTTTAACAATACTATTTGTAGGAGGTTGTAATATGAGCAACGAAAAAAACTCCGTTTCTCCTTCTGAAATGGATCCAAGTGACTTACCAGATGTGCCGGCATTTCAAGATGAATTTACAAGGGACTTTTTACAATCCACCGAGCAGACAAAAAAAGGATATTATCCATTATTATCTGGTTCAAATAGTTTTACTATGGACTTCCCTAAGGATATGGTTATAAGCAAAGAAAGCTATAATATTCAATCGAGTGATAAAGGAGAAACTATAGTAATCTCTTATCCTTCCCACCAAGGAAAAGCTTTTATTATTCAAAGCCTAAGCTATTCACATTCTCAATTAAGTGCAGAAGATAGTAAAGAACAAATGGTGAATAGTGCTGGAAGAGAGTTGAATTTCCAAGCTATAGAGTCTAGTAATGAGAAACAGCATATAGAAATTGCTGAATATGAAGATGATTCACTATCTATTATCGAGGCTTTAATTTGGAACGATAACAACGAAGCAATTCAAACACATACCACAATTACTTGTAAAGAAGAAACAAATAAAGAAGAATGTACAAAATCAAAAGAAATCCAAAAAGAAAAAGCACTCGATATGCTTAAATCAATACAATTGATTGGTGATGAAAGTGAGTGAAGGATTTGGCTAATAGCTTGTTAGACACTCCAGAGATTAAGTCCCGTCTTATTGATATCGAATATGGCAATCTAGAAGCTGATAAGTTAGAAGATTATATTAGGCAACTCTATTTAGAGGAGACAGGAGAGTTATTAGATGGAGAAATCAGTATATACAATTCGTCAGAATCAACTAATGAGACGATAGCAGACTCGGATTATAATGGAACTGCTATTCACATCAATACAGGAAACCATGAAGAAATGTATGTTATTTCACAAGGCACTAGTGATACTAACGATTGGCTTTACAATCTAAAATCAATGTTGGCCGGAAAAACGGCCGATCAAGCAAAAGCTACTGATAATTTTGTTAGAGAAGCTTCAAATCATTTTAACCTCAACGAAAGCACAGACATTACGGGTCTCTCTCATTCATTGGGGCATAATAATAATACAATTGCTTATCTCTCATACGGCACTTTTGATGAAGTATTTAGTGTAAATGGTGCTCAACCTAACTATTATGAATTATATGTGGCTAGTACAGAGTTTAGAAGAGCTGTAATAAAAGAGTTTTCTATATTAAATGATAATGATATATATGAAATACCCCCAAAAGAACTTCATGATTTTGCAATGGAATATTATAAAGATAAAGGTGAAAACATCAATCAAGTCATTTCAAAAGATGATCCGCTTTACGCAGTAAGTGTAGTGCGAGGTTTCTTTACATTAGGTAATATCACGATGATTGACACAAATCCTGATGTACCTGGACTGCGTGAAATGATGGCGGGTGTACCAGATGAAGTTGTAAGGGATTTTCAGAAGCTTGCCATCGATTTTACTATAGCATCTGAAAAAGGCGGAACAAATGGGGGAATAGAGGAATTGATTGGAGTTAATCCTAGTGCATTTGATGGCTTAGATGGGAAAGCGAATTATATTGGCTATTACTTATTCCATCCAGGAGAAGTAGATACAATTATCAGATCTCTTAATGACAAGGTGCCTTCACTTATCAATCAATTGGATTCTATTACCGAAAACAAAGATACTATTTTTAACAGTCTTTATGAAGCTGGATATATAACCAAGGATCAAAAGGATATCATGATTGAAGAAATAGGAATCTTAGATAAGGAAATTAATGAACTTCAGCAGCTGTTAGAAAGAAACGTCGAAGTACGTGATACAGGGAACCCTTTTGCATCCTTTGGAGGAGATATAGCTCTGGTCGTTAAATTACTAAATGATCACATGGGAACAATTAAAGAAAGCCTACAAAGAATACAGGATGGCGGAATAATAGATAACCTTCATAAGATAGTAGAAAGTCATGGAATACCAGAGTTGCTTTCTGCTATGTCAAAGGGAAATAAAAGTTACCTTGGGACTGATATGGTATTTACAGCTACTAACGGTGATCCCATAAAAGTAAATATATCCGCGTCTCTCCGACTGTATAGAGAAGGAACCATTGTTTTAGAAGAAAAATTAGCAACTGTTTCTAAGCTTGAAGAAGCAATCCACGAGGAACTTGCAGTATCTTTTAAGGAAGA
The DNA here is from genome assembly GCF_002272135.1 of Virgibacillus sp. 7505. Lineage (GTDB taxonomy): Bacteria > Bacillota > Bacilli > Bacillales > Amphibacillaceae > Terribacillus. The sequence continues at coordinate 232,053 of NZ_NPBF01000025.1, forward strand.
GAAATTAAAAGTGATGGCAGAAATTAATCAGATAGAAGCAAGTCCTGCTAGCTATGCTAGTTTCCTAGAGGAGTATAAGTATCCTCTATATAAAGTAAAGTCTGTCTCTGTAATTGAAACATTTTTGCCATTGAGAAACGCGAATCTGGATGAAGAAATAGACCAATTAAAAAGGTCTGCTGAAAGTGGTCACACCTACATTGAAACATACCGTAAAGCTATTGAGGATCTTTTCCAAGAAGAAGATAATATATCGCAGCTTTTCGACTTTTCAAGGAGGATCTGAGGTGTCAGAATTTACAAGAGTCAAGTCTAAACGTTTATTACCAGAAGAAGATTTCAGCTATAAAAAAGAAATACTAAAAAAACATGTTGAAGATATTATAGAGCTGGATGAAAACTTTTATAATCTCGTTAATAATATAATTGTTAGTGAAGATCAAAAGGGAAAAATCGTCGACTCTATGAAAACTATAACTTTTCTACGTAAGAAGCGAGATCAAGAGTTGACCTTTTTTCTACCAATGAAAGTAATAGAAATTGTAGGCAATTATAATGAGCAGGTAGAGGATATGAAAATGCAACAATTAATGATTACTTATAGTAGTGAATCAGAATAAGAGGGAGTGTAACTAACAAAATTCCTTATACCCTTATATGTAAAATTATCACATTAAATCCATTATGTGATAATTAAATGACTTTCTTATTGAGAGCAGGAACACTGGAGAGATATACATACGTATATTGTCCTCCGGTGTTCCTATCTAACCGCGCAATCCACACGGCAAAAAATAAGACAAGTTATCCGTAATCTGATTCCCTACCCGAAATCCAATGGCACTTGGCTTGCCATTCAACAGGAAAGTACCTGTCATAAGATGCAGTTCTTTTTCACCTTTCACAGTGTTAACGGTGACTTTCGGTAAATCTACATACTTTTGATAGATAGGAAGGTAGCTTGTGTAGCTTTTGTTCTTGTCCTCCACCACTTTCTCTCCATTGTTACCGTATATCTCGACTGTATCGCCTTCTCTCCCAAACGCAGGCTTCTTTACGAAGCTGGAACCTGACTCCAGGAATGGAGCTGGGTCCAGATAGGTCGGAAGAAAGTACTTATCGATCCATTCATGTTCTTCAGCTGTGAAGAACGGATTATTTTCTTCATGCAGTGCCCAGACGATTGCCATGACGGCTTTGTTTTGGAGCTGGAATGCACTTGGGGGATTGATGATTCGCAGTTTATTTTTCTCCACAAGCTCCAGCAGCAAAACACCGATTCTTTCGCCGCTATCGGGATCTTCGTCCTCGATAAGGCTTTCTACAGGAAAGGTTTGGCGGTAGAGAACATCGATCTTATTATCAAGATCATCATATAGGCCGTCGTTTTTGCGAATAGTCAATTTGTCTAATGGTGTATATCTTGATGGGAGGTCTGCCAGTTCTTTTAAATAAAGCACTGTATTCCTATCTTCTATATTGTCGCTATGGGAAGTGAAGACAATATTTGGTGCATTGGTGCTCACTTTGCGTGCTTCCCCGATGATCGCATCTCTTAATACAGCTTGAAGTCTTTTCTCCTCTTCCTGATTCGGATCATTATATCCGAATTCATTACATACCAAGCCATTGACATGGAACAGTTCCTTGATAAATGTAGGTGTATCACTATTGAATTCCAATAGCTTTTCCTCTCCATCAACTTCTACGGAATCAAATCGTCCGATGATGGTTTTGTTTTTCATCGTTTGCAGTCGGATGAAGCGCAATGTTTTCTTAGGAAAGCCAAGCTGAAGCAAGCTCTCATCATCTATGTCTTCACGTGCTAATAGCTCGCTGGTCTTGAAAAGAATCTTTCCGCAGCGGTATGCAAAAAGTCTTTTGGAATCTGCATCTTTTTCGGTGATGGGCCGTATATCATACAAACTATATTCTTCCCCATACATATCAGCCCAAAAATCAGGTATGGAGTGATAGAAGTTTTCTCGTTTTTGTTTGAACGGCTTCACGACAGAATCACCTTTCAGAAATGAGTTGTTTTATACTAAGTATACTAGATACTGGAATTTTGCAGGAGGCAGGAAATGAATAAACTAACGTATTATATTGATCGCGGATTACGCACTTATGAGCCGTTCTTGGAATATACAGCTCCTTCCATAGAAAAAGATGAAATGCTGGCCAGGCAATTATGCACCTATCATATTTTGCAAGGGAGACAATATGAATTATTGGCAAATGAAATGAATGGCAAGGAAGAAGAACTTACCTTAAAGGACCTTGGTGAGAACCAGAGACAGCCAGATGAGAGAACCTATGATCCGGCTCATGGTATTCCGATAGAATTCAGAAAAGTTCTCTACCCTGGCAGTGTAGGGAATGCAGCGAATACGTATTTGAATACAATCAAAGTAGACAGGCATTGGGACGTGCTGCGTTATTTGACGAAGGACGCTGTGGAAGTACCGTCCTTTGGAAAGATGAGTGTTACTTCTACTGAGATTGATGAAGATCGGTCCTGTTATGTGCTATATGTGAAATGACAAAAGAAAATCCCCTATAGAGGGGATTTTTTAATAGGTAAGACATTGTGCAATAATCCAGCCGAGTGAGAGTGATAGCAGGAACAACAGGATTCCGATTGCTTTATTGTCATCCTCGACTGCTTTGTTGATGCTGAAACGAACAGTAGCCAGCTCTGCAATATAATAGAGAACAATTTGACTGACGATCCCTACTGCACCCCAGATGACCATATCCATCATACTGATGGAATGTGCGATGGATGAGCCTAGCACCAATGCAAGACCAACTACTTTTCCGCCAAGAACCAAAGCAGCTGTTTGGTTTCCCTGTGTGATCAGCTTGAACTCCTTTGCTTTTGTCGAGATTTCAAAAAGGGCTGTACCGATGGCTAACAGTACAATTGCAGCCCCTAAATAGGATAAGAAGCTTAAAAATAATTCCATTTCAATATTCCCCTTTATACATATTATCCGCCAAATGATTTGGATCCGCTGCCGAAGCCTTTGCTAGCTTTGGTGGTCGATGTGTTCTTCTTAACAGCGCTGTTCAGATTGCTCTTGCTGTTATAAAACGCTCCATTGTAGAAGTAATGATTGTAGTGGGAGGAGCTGGAGTCCTCACATTCCCACGCATCGCCTTCCTGTTCCCATTCCTTACAGTCTGTGTCTTTAGGAGGAGAACTGGCTTTTGTCGTATTGGAGCATCCTGTCATTCCTGCAATGAGGGCGACAGCAGAGATACCAGTGATCCATTTCGTTGATTTACTCAAAAGCGATTCATCCTTTTCATTATGTTATGTAGAGAAAAGCGGCAGCCTTTAGAAATGTATGTCTTGTGCACATCATCCATGAATTAAAAGTAACTAGCTGTTCTCTCGACATACAAGTATACGGAAAAGGGAGGTATTGGTTTCAGCTTCCAGTAACTTTGAAAGAATGTTTTTCCAAGTGATGCATGTAATGACGGATCAGTCTCATACTAACGAGCAGAGAAAGCAAAAGGAGACTGAACGGAATTGAGCCATGAAACCTTTGAAGAATGTACTACAAAACTTAAAAAATTAAACGATCAAGTCATTGTTATAACCGGGGCATCCAGCGGTATCGGGCTGGTAACTGCCAGCATGGCAGCAGCTAAAGGCGCGAAAGTAGTCCTAGCTGCAAGGAACGAAGCAGCGCTAAAGGAGTTAGCAGAAGAATTACTTCAGGCTGGCCACGAAGCCGTTTATATACGAGCTGACGTAGGTATGGAAGAGGAAGTAAACAAGATTGCTGAGATGGCTATAAAATCTTTTGGCCGATTCGACACATGGGTTAACAACGCGGGTGTGACCATATACGGCAACGCGATGGATGTTAGCTATCAGGATATGAAGCGACTTTTTGCGACCAATTTTTGGGGTGTTGTGTATGGATCGAGGACAGCGGTACAGCATTATCTGGAGCGGGGAGTTCCAGGGACATTAATCAATATCGGCAGTGTTTTCGGTGATAAGGGTACATTGATTCAGTCTGTTTATGCGTCTTCGAAATTCGCCATCCACGGGTGGACTGACAGCCTGCGAATAGAGATGGAAAGAGAAGGGGCACCAGCTTCCATTACACTTATTCATCCAGGCAGAATTGATACACCGTATACCGAGCATGCCAGAAGTTATCTCGCACATCAGCCAGTTCATAAAGGCATGATGTATCCTCCAGAAGCGGTAGCAGAAGCAATCCTATACGCAGCGTCGCATCCGAAAAGGGATATCTATGTAGGCTCCCAGGCAAAGATGCTGCAATTTTTAGGAGCGAATTTTCCTAGGCTGACAGATAAATTATGGGAACGTATTTCTCCTCGGACACAGTATGATGAGACCAGGAAATCTAACACTCCTGAGGAAAGTAATCTGTATCATGCTGGTTACGGAATGCACGAACGTGGCGCAAATCTCGGATGGAAGCGAATACGAAGCATGATCGTTAAAGCGGCGAAGCACCCGGTATTGACTCGAGCTATTGTGGCTGGGATAAGTGTCTGGGCAGTGCTTAAAGTGAAACGAAATAATCAGGAGATAAATTAGCCGAAATTGTAAATAAATGATAATTTGTCAATTAATCTTGTAATCCCATGAAAATAACACTATAATTGTTCTTATTATAAAGACAGTTGTCCTTTTAGGGTGGACTTAAACAAAACTTCTCCCTTAGTACAGCATAAGATAGTGAGGGGATTTTCATGAGAAATGCTTTGAAACTGTGGAATCGGTTAAGCTTAGTGCAGCAAATTATTATTGGTCTTATTATTGGTATCATACTGGCTCTTACGATTCCGGATGCTGCACAGCCTGTCACAATATTGGGTACGTTGTTCGTCGGGGCATTAAAGGCAATTGCGCCAGTTCTGGTGCTCTTCTTAGTAACAGCGGCTATCGCCCAGCATAAAAAAGGCAAGCAGACAAATATGAAGTCGATCATTGTGCTTTATCTTGTTGGTACATTTGCTGCTGCAGTTGTGGCAGTAGTAGCAAGCTTCATGTTCCCTGTCAGTCTGTCACTTGCCGATAGTCCGGAAGATGTCGCGGCACCAGGTGGTATTGCTGAAGTTCTGCAGACATTATTGCTGAACATAGTTGATAATCCCGTCAATGCGATCGTAAATGCCAACTATATCGGCATCCTTGCTTGGGCCATCCTGTTCGGATTGGCGCTGCGTAATGCGTCGGATGCGACCAAGTCTGTAATTTCCAACTTGTCAGATGCTGTTTCGAAAGTAGTTACTTGGGTAATCAAGCTTGCTCCGTTAGGTATCATGGGTCTAATCTACCAATCTATCTCTGAAAACGGATTGGGATCACTGTTGAGCTACGGTAAGCTATTGGCTATCCTGCTTGGCTGTATGTTCTTTGTAGCCCTTGTGGTAAATCCGCTTATTGTTTACCTGCTCAGCAGGCAAAATCCTTATCCGCTAGTCCTTACATGCTTGAAGGAAAGCGGGATTACAGCATTCTTCACAAGAAGTTCTGCTGCTAATATCCCGGTGAACATGAAGCTTAGCGAAAAACTAGGCCTTGATAAAGATACGTATTCTGTCTCCATACCGCTAGGCGCAACAATCAATATGGCGGGTGCAGCAGTCACAATTTCTGTTTTGACTCTAGCTGCAGTTCATACGCTTAATATCCAAGTCGACATCTTGACTGCCATTATCCTTAGTGTTCTTGCAGCTATCAGTGCCTGTGGTGCTTCCGGCGTTGCCGGCGGATCATTGCTATTGCTTCCACTGACATGCAGTCTGTTCGGTATCCCTGCTGATGTAGCTATGCAAGTGGTAGGTGTAGGATTTATCATCGGTGTTGTACAGGATTCTGCTGAGACAGCGCTTAATTCCTCCACAGATGTCGTCTTCACAGCTGCAGCTGAATATAGGAAGAAACGGAAAGCCGATAAGAAACTAAAGATAAATCAAACAGCTTAATATAAAACTGCATCTTTGATAAGGTGCAGTTTTTTTATTTAGAGAAATTTGCAAGATACTTCTTTGTTATAATTAGTTAAATTATGTAAAAATACTAGAATAGTGGAGAAGACATATGGTTCATATAAAAATAGTAAAGAACTCAGAAGAAACAATGCTTCATAACCTTATGCAATTTTATATTTATGAATTTAGTAAATACAATCCCGAGATTAAGCTAGAGAAAGACTGTACTTATAAACCCTTCGATCTGAGTCGGTACTGGGAAGTGTACGAAAATAGGGTGTATGTTCAGAAGTTCCATACAAGTTCTCTCGTGTGAAAGTACGTATCGAAAAAAGAAAGCTATGATAATTGCTTGAGGACATGCGATCTTACGTGCCTTTTTTATTGCCTGTTTAAACTAGTGCAGTTTAAAGTAATAGATGATTTTAGGTACAATTAAAGTACAGGTTTTGGGAAGTGGAGGAGATTGTTTTGTTAATTAGAGAGATAAGGGTTGAAGACGCAGAGAACTTGATAAGTCTAATAAAGGAAGTTGAGAAAACCTCCGAGTTTATGCTTATGGAAGCTGGTGAAAGAAAAACCACTCCCGAACAACAACAAAAGCAACTAGAACGGATTGAAACACAAAGTAATGCAACAATATTTGTGGCTGAAGAAGAAGGCAAGTTAGTTGGATATTTATTTGCTATGGGCGGAAGCGTAAAGAGAACACAACATTCTGCTTATCTTGTTATAGGTGTACTACTAGAATATAGAGGAAAAGGGATAGGGACCAAATTATTTGATGCCGTCACTAAGTGGGCTGCAAAACATAATATAACACGATTAGAGCTAACTGCAGTTACAGAAAATACTGCTGGAGTGGCACTATACAAGAAAAGTGGATTTGATATTGAAGGAACGAAAAGAAAATCACTTGTTATAGATGGTAGGGCTTTTAATGAGTATTCTATGGCAAAACTGTTGGAATAAGCATATAAAAGCAAGCCAAGAACAGTTTCTTTTTCACATAACGAAGCTGTTCTTGTATGTCGTAATACCTAGAAAATCCCTCCTAAAGTTATTATAGCAGCTTTAAATTCCTAGTCTGCATCACTCAAATAATAAAGAATTATTGGTAACATACGTTCCAAATAATATTAACGAAAACAGGTTTTTCATAAATTTTCTCGGTGGAAATGCTCCACAATATATTGCTTAAACTTCTCCGCTATAGGAGATAAAAACTTTCCTTCCATACTAGCGATACCGATTGTTCGTTCACACTTTGGGGAGTTTATACGAACCTTAGCGATTTTCGTTCGATCCAAGCTTTTAACATCAGGAAGGATGGAAATGCCCATTCCTGCTCCGACGAAACCGGCAATCGTCGTTACCTCTTCGCCTTCAAACATAATTTTAGGAACAAGACCAACCTGTTCGAAGATAGAATCAATTGTTACGCGTAATGCGTAGCCCTCTTCCATTAGAATAAAGGGCTCGTCTGCAATTTCTTCTAAAGTGATGGATTCTCGATTGGCCAATGGATGATTTTTTGGGAAGAACAAGAATAGTTCCTCCTGCCATAACGTAGTCCATGCCATTTTGGATTCCATAGGGAATGATGCAAGCAGGCAGAGATCCAGGTTGCCGGATTGCAAGTTCTCCAGCAGCCAATTCGAATGGTTTTGCTTCAAATGAAAACGGACGTGCGGATATTCCTCTTTAAATGCTGCAATTATATTAGGGACGATTGTTGTTCCGAGTGTGTGCAGAAATCCAAGTGAAATTTCTCCTTTATCCGGGTCAAGCAAAGACTGGATTTCATCTTTTCCTTCCTGGAATTCCTTTAAGATGAGATCGACTCGTCTTAATAGTAGTTCTCCATACTTATTCAATTTAATTGTTCTGCCTTGACGGTCAAATAGCGGGGTACCAATTTGACCTTCCAGTCGAGCAATCGATCGGGAGAGAGCTGGCTGGGTAATGGACAGGATCTGAGCAGCTCTTGTGACATGCTGTTCACGTGCGAGTGTCTGGAAATATTCTAGTTGTTCCCATTCCATGCTGTAAGCCTCCATTTATTATGTATTACATAGAGTAATTAAAAACATATTTATTATGCATTATACATTATACAGTTAGAGTGTTACGATTTTTAAAGTGGTACAAAGATATAGGAAATCTGAGGAGGATTACCATGGATTATAGAATCGAAAAAGATACTTTTGGGGAAGTAAAGGTGCCGGCGGATAGATTCTGGGGTGCACAAACACAGCGAAGTAAAGAGAATTTTAAAATAGGATCAGAAAGAATGCCAGAGCGTGTAGTGAAAGCTTTCGCTATATTAAAGCGCAGTACGGCGATTGCAAATCAGCGCCTAGGAAATCTGGACAAAGAAAAAGCGGACGCTATTGTAACGGTCTGTGACGACATTCTTACAGGTAAGTACGATGACAATTTCCCGCTTGTGGTGTGGCAGACTGGAAGCGGTACGCAGTCTAATATGAACATGAATGAAGTGGTTGCAAACCTTGCTACTGCTTTGCTGAAGGAAAAAGGTTCAGATGCAATGGTTCATCCGAATGATGATGTGAACCGAAGCCAGAGTTCGAATGATACATTCCCGACAGCAATGCATGTCGCAGGCGTGCTGGCTGTTTATGAACAGCTGCTTCCTGCCGTCGATCAGCTGCGTGACACACTGAACACAAAAGCGGAAACGTTCCAAAGTATCGTGAAAATCGGCCGTACACATCTGCAGGATGCTACACCGTTAACGCTTGGCCAGGAGCTCAGTGGCTGGGTGCATATGCTGGATCGATCAAAAGAAATGATTACAGAAGCTACTGAAAAATTGCGTGCCTTAGCAATCGGTGGTACAGCTGTTGGAACGGGTATCAATGCCCACCCACAGTTTGGAGATACTGTTGCTGAAGAGATTACCAAGTTCACAGAACAAAAATTCATAAGTTCACCGAACAAGTTCCATGCGCTAACAAGCCATGATGAGATGACATATGCCCATGGAGCATTGAAGGCACTAGCTGCCGATTTGATGAAAATCGCCAATGATGTACGCTGGCTGGCGAGCGGTCCTCGCTGTGGCATCGGCGAAATTATCATTCCTGCAAATGAGCCGGGCAGCTCTATCATGCCTGGGAAAGTCAACCCAACTCAATGTGAAGCATTGACGATGGTGGCAGCCCAAGTTATGGGAAATGACGCAACGATCGGTTTTGCAGCAAGTCAGGGTAATTTCGAACTGAATGTATTCAAACCAGTAATCATCTATAACTTCCTGCAGTCTGTTCAGCTATTAAGCGACAGCATGGTATCCTTCCATGATAATTGTGCAGTAGGCATTGAGCCGGATGAACAAACAATTCAGGATAATCTAACGAACTCCTTGATGCTAGTAACTGCATTAAATCCACATATCGGTTACGAGAACGCAGCGAAAATAGCTAAGCTTGCACATAAAGAAGGACTAACACTGAAAGAAGCTGCTGTTAAGCTTGAAATGCTGACAGAAGAGCAATTTGATGAAATGGTGAGGCCTGAGGAAATGGTTAAACCGAATATTTAATACGTAAAGAAGCAACCAAGCAGCTAACGCACTTGGTTGCTTTTTATTTTCTATTAGACTTATGGCATCTTGCTTATACGGAGCATGTGCTTGAGACCTTTCCAAGCAACATGCCTATGATTGTCTCCGAAACGTTGAATATGAACTGTTATGTTTTCCCATTTCGCTTGAATTATAGGATGTATTTCTGTTGTATCTGCTAGGTTGTATAAAGTATCTAAAAAATCAATTGTTTCTTTTAGCAGGTATCTATAACCGTGAGGAGGACAGAAATGACATCTGGTATAGCAGAAAAAGCCTCAGATGATGATAAGTTCATTGTTAACTCCTCATAACAATCAGCAAAATACCATTCGTTCTTCTCTAGCTCCGCCTCCCAATCTTCGAATACCTTCATCAATTCTCTTCTCATGTTACAAAGAATACCCCGTCGACTGGAAGAAGAACTGAGACTGCTCGTAATTATACGAAATTCGTGAGAAGTCAAAAGGAAGACCATTGTTCAAATAGAAGATCGTCTCCACGAATAGTTTCGGGTCACCTGCAAGAAGTCCAAGATGCTGTGCTTCATCTTCATTCAGCTTCTGGATATGCACGTACATATCGGAAAAACCGATTTTAGCACCTAAGCCATTGCTGATGTAGTCAAAGATGGACCCGGTTGCAATCTCATTATTTAGATAGGTGACGATTGCTTTATTGTAATAGGATTCTTCAAGACAAAGTGTTTGTCCGTTGATATAACGGATTCGTTTGACGTAATAGACGTCGTCTTCAGGATTGATTTTCAGGTTGAAGGCGACTTCTGCTGATGGTTTTCGGATTTCGAGCGCCAGCACTTTGGCAGTTATATCGAATCCGCTCAGCTCATCACTGAAGCCTTGGTTCGAGAAGCTGATGTAGCCTTTTCGGTTGCGTCGCCGTACGAAGATGCCGCTGCCGCGTACTTGATAGACAAGACCTTTTCGTTCTAGCAGGCTAAGAGCTTTGATGACGGTGCTTTTGCTGGTTTTATATTGGGACATCAAGGTTTCCAGTACAGGCAGCTTGGTGCCTTGCGGAAGATCATTCTTTTCAATATCCTGTTGAATTTCATTGGCAATCTGCTGATATTTAAGCATAGCTACATTCCTTATTTGTTTAGATAGAGCGATTTTAGCACACTAGGCCTATAACGAAAACCCTACTCTTTTAAAATGCTCTATTAATTTTATTGGTTCACGCTTGATAAATTATACCGGTATAATTATAATGTAAGCGTATACTATAAGAAAAAGAGGTGTTCCAAGTGGCTGAAAAGGTAAGGGATTATCCAAAACTTGCTGGAGATATATTGGAGGCTGTCGGTGGTGAAGAGAATATTGTAAATGCTACCCGCTGTGCGACACGTTTACGTTTAGTGCTGAAACGTTCGAAACCTTCTGCTAAACAACAGGTTTCAAGTTTGCCGGGAGTCATCACTGTTGTAGAAAATGGCGGTCAATTCCAAGTCGTTATCGGTCAGCATGTCGGCGAAGTATATGATGAATTTGCCAAACTCGTAAATGTTGATACTGCTGAAGCAGGTAACGAGAACAAAGGCTCAATTCTTAATCGAATCATTGCGACAATGTCAGCTGTATTTGCGCCATTCATCTATGTGCTTGCAGCGGCAGGTATTCTGCAAGGTGCACTTATTCTTATAAATTTGCTTTTTCCGAGCTTCGAAACGACAAGTACGTATCAAGTATTTAGCTTTATTTCATGGGCGCCGTTTACGTTCCTGCCGATTTTCATTGCTATTACGGCCTCTAAGCATTTCAAGACAAACACGTATATAGCAGTTGCTGCTTGTGCGGCGCTTGTCAGTCCTGATTGGGCAACGATGGCAGCAAGCATTGCAGACGGAAACAGCATGAACTTCCTTGGGCTGCCTTTGACGGAAACGACTTATACATCATCCGTCTTGCCGCCACTATTCCTAGTCTGGATCCTTTCTTACTTGGAGCGCTTCTTGAACAAGCATATGAACGAAGTAATCCGCCCGCTGTTCGTTCCATTGATTTCTATCATAGTCATGGTTCCGCTCACGCTTGTAGCAATTGGTCCATTGACTTCTCTTGGAGCAAACGGAATTGCAAACGGATACAATTTCTTGGCTGAGTACGCACCATGGCTTGCTGGAGCGATCATTGGTTCCTTATGGCAGGTTATCGTTATCTTTGGTGTTCACTGGGGCATCACGCCGATGGTCTTGGCAAACTTCGAGCAATACGGCCGTGATTCTTTCCAGGCTTATCAAACGATTGCGGTTATCGCACAGGTTGGTGCGGTAATTGGTGTTATTTTGAAAGCGAAAAGTAAAGAAGTTAAAAAAGTCGGTGTTTCTGCAGGTGTTACAGGTATATTCGGCATAACTGAACCAGCAATCTACGGTGTGACACTGCGATTCAAGAAACCATTTATCATTGGTTGTATATCTGGTGCAATTGGGGCAATTGCAGCAAGTTTCTTCAATCCATATTATTTCGCTTATGCTGGACTTCCGGGACCATTAACTATTGTGAATGGTATCAATGGAGACTACCCTACAAGTTTCATAGGTATTGTTATCGGTGCCGCTATCGCTATCGTGCTGCCAATCATCTTGATTCAGATTTTCGGTTTCGGTGAAGATACTGCAGCACAAGCTGACAGCAGTGTGGCAGTAGATCAGAAAGTTGGCAACGCAGAAGCCTCTGCAGCAGAAAACAATGAAGAAACGATTCATGCTCCACTAAGCGGTAAATTAGTTGCGCTGGAAGAAGTTCCGGATGAAGTGTTCAGTTCAGGAGCTATGGGGAAAGGGCTGGCAATTGAGCCTAGTGAAAATAAAGTTTACGCTCCATTTGACGGAACCATCGTTATGCTCGCACCGACAAAGCATGCGATCGGATTACGCTCTAAGTCAGGTGCAGAAGTGTTGATTCATGTAGGTCTTGATACAGTTAAGCTGGATGGCTCACCATTCATGCTGTATGTAAAAGAGGGAGACAGTGTCAAACGAGGAGATGTGTTGAGTGAGTTTGACATTGAAGCGATTGAAGCGGCAGGAGTGCAGACAATTACGCCTATCATTGTGACCAATCCGGCTAATTACAAAGAAATCATCATTGACGAAACAGAGATTACGACACAAGGCAATGACTTGCTGACGGTTGTGAAATAGGAGGAGATAGAGATGAGTACATTACCGAAGGACTTCTTATGGGGCGGCGCACTTGCCGCCCACCAATTCGAGGGTGGCTGGAATCAAGATGGGAAAGGCCCAAGCGTTATTGATGTTTTGACAGCCGGTGCACATGGTGTGCCGCGGGAACTTACAGAAACGGTGGAACCGGATAAGTTTTATCCAAACCACGAAGCTATCGATTTCTACAATCGCTACAAAGAAGATGTTGCATTATTTGCAGAGATGGGTCTTAAGTGCTTGCGTACATCCATCGGCTGGACACGTATCTTCCCAAAAGGTGATGAAGAAGAGCCGAACGAAGCTGGTTTGAAGTTTTACGATGATCTTTTCGATGAACTGCTAAAGCATGGAATTGAACCGGTCATCACGCTGTCCCATTTCGAAATGCCATTACATTTGGCGCGTGAGTACGGTGGATTCCGCAGCAGGGAGGTTGTCGATCACTTTGTCCGTTTCGCAGAAGTATGCTTCAACCGTTATAAAGACAAAGTTAAATACTGGATGACTTTCAATGAAATCAATAATAAAATGGATACCGATAATCCTTTATTCCTTTGGACAAACTCTGGTGTCACGGTAAAAGAGGGCGAAAATGCACGTGAAGTGATGTACCAGGCTGGTCACCATGAGCTAATTGCCAGTGCACTAGCGGTTAGCAAAGGGAAGGAAATCAACCCTGAATTCCAAATTGGCGCCATGGTATCACACGTGCCGATTTATCCATATTCCTCCAATCCAAACGATGTGATGCTCGCAGAAGAGCTGATGCGTGAACGTTACTTCTTCCCGGATGTACATGTTCGCGGCTATTACCCAAGCTATGTACTGAAGGAATTCGAACGGGAAGGCTACAACATCGTATTCGAAGCTGGTGACGAAGAGATCCTTCGTAACGGGACGGTTGATTACCTCGGTTTCAGTTATTACATGAGTACAACTGTTAAAAGTGATAAAGAAGTCGAGCAAGACAGGAATATGACAAATGGCGGATTGGCACAAAGTGTAGAGAACCCTTATATCAAAGCAAGTGACTGGGGATGGTCCATTGACCCAACCGGCTTGCGCTACACATTGAACCGCTTCTACGACCGTTATCAAATTCCATTGTTCATCGTCGAAAACGGATTCGGAGCAGTGGATACCGTAGAAGAAGACGGATCCATCCACGATCCGCAGCGAATTGATTATCTGCGCTCTCATATCGAAGAGCTCATGAAAGCTGTTAATTACGATGGCGTCGATTTGTTAGGCTACACGCCATGGGGCATCATTGATATCGTTTCCTTCACAACTGGTGAAATGAAAAAACGCTACGGCATGATCCACGTTGATCGTGATAATGAAGGAAATGGCAGCATGAAGCGGTCTAAAAAGGATTCTTTTGAGTGGTATAAGAATGTGATCAGTTCGAATGGAGAAGAGCTGTAAAACTAGAAAACCTTGGATGGAGAGTGCTCCTTCCAAGGTTTTTTGATCTCATTTTAGGTACAAATAAAGTGATTATCCCAATCTTGTAAAGAGGGACATACAACTTTTGTACTCAATCACCAGTCAAAATGTAAGCGCTTTAATATAGAATGGAACCAGGAGGTGAATCCAATGATGCTAGACAAGCGGCCATCCATCCTGCTTGAGCTGCTTATCCGTTCACAGCATATTACATTGCAGCAGCTCATGGATCTCACTCATTTATCTAAAAGGCAGCTGACTTATGATTTGGAAAAGCTGAATGACTGGCTTACAGCAGAGCAGCTGCCGCAAATCTTATATAAGGGTACACAGCTCATTCGTGTTCCACAGGAGGTGGTGCAGTGTTATCAGAAGAAGCAGCTGATACAAAATGGACAGCAGTTTTTATTAACAGAAGAAGATCGTCTGCCTTTTCTTTACCTATATCTATTTATAAGGACGGAGCCTGTATCATCCTATCATTTAACGCATGTGCTCCAAGTTAGTAAAAATACGGTAGTTGCAGATATAAAACGTGCCAATAAGCTGATTAATCCATTCTTAGTAGAGATTCGGTATACAAGACAAAATGGCTATCACCTTAGAGGCTCCGAAGCGGATAAAAGAATTTTGGTGCAAAACCATCTGGCGAAGATACTGCAAAATCCCGCATTTCCCACAATAGTGGAACATCTGACGGCACATATAAAAGATGTGACGGCAGGAGATGTGCAAGCTTTATTACAGACAATGGAAAAGGATATTGGACTTCAGTTCGTGGAGGAAAGACTTGATCATTTCACTTATTTTCTAGTGCTGTATGCCTGCCGACTTCGTGAAGGAAAAACAGTTCGTTTTCATGAAGACGAAATTCTGAATATGAAACAAGATGCAATGTGGGATGTAGCACTTTCTGTTTTCGAAAAGCTTCAACTGCCGCTTGATGAACATGAAGTCTGTTATTTCAGCATCCACTTGCTTGCTCTTTCATTAGGTCAAATTCAGCAGGAAAGCAATACGCGAGATTTGCTGTATAAATTGTGCGAGCAGCTGGTTTTGGATTTTGAGAATAAGGCTGCTGTCGTGTTTGAACGGAGGGCGAATGTCGTACGTACCCTTTATCAGCATATGAGACCAGCCTACTATCGAATGAAATACCGAATACCGATACACAACCCGCTTTTACAGCAGATAAAGAATGAGCACGAAGAATTGTATCTGATTGTACAAGAGCTGTTACAACCGGTGGGAGACCTGCTGAATATTGTTATACCGGAAGAAGAGTTAGGATTTATTACGATTCACTTCGGCGCGCTATTAGAAAAGCCGACACAGCAAATGCCAAGGAAGAAAAGAGCGCTAGTCGTCTGTCCGAGCGGTATAAGTTCTTCCTTGATGGTGAAATACATGCTCGAATCATTATTTTCGGAAATCGTGGTTGAAGATACATGCTCGCTTCGTCAATTCGAACAGAAAACTGAAATGGATTATGATGTCATCTTCTCAACAATTGATCTGCAAGCGAGTATTCCGTGCTTTCATGTTAAACCGATCATGTCGCCCACCGAAAAAAGCTCTTTAGTGAATGGCGTGTATGAAACTTTATTTGGTATCCAATACAGTGGGGTATCAGTCAGAGAGCTGCTTCAGGAGATCGGTCGATATGCTACCATCCATGACGAAAAACAATTGGAGAACATGCTGCGAACACTTCAATTCCATCGTAAAACAGAGCGCAGAAAGGAGAATCAGCCAGTGTTACAAGACTTGTTATATGAAGATACGATTCAATTCGCTGAAAGTTTATCAAACTGGCAAGATGCCATTGCCTGCGTTGCCAAGCCTTTACTGCAAAATAAATCTATCTCGCCATCCTATGTAGAGGCAATGATTGAAAACATAGAAAAACTAGGTCCTTATGTGGTGATAGGTCCGG
Organism: Virgibacillus sp. 7505; assembly: GCF_002272135.1. Taxonomy (GTDB): domain Bacteria; phylum Bacillota; class Bacilli; order Bacillales; family Amphibacillaceae; genus Terribacillus. Next base: position 248,208 of record NZ_NPBF01000025.1, read on the forward strand.
ATGTTGCTATTCCGCATGCCAGACCAGAATCCGGTGTACATGCAGTAGGGATGAGCTTTTTAAGGTTGAAGGAGCCTGTCTATTTTTCAGCAGATCGTACAAAAGGAGTTAGATTGCTATTTTGTATTGCGGCGATTGATAACAAGACACATTTAAGAGCACTGTCGCAGCTGACAAAACTGCTCAGTGATAAAGAAAATGTCACGACATTGATTGAATCCGATAGTAAGGAAGAGATACTTGCATTGTTCAAAAGTTATTCAACTATAGCTTAAAAATTGGAGGAGTTATTATGAAGATATTAGCAGTTTGCGGGTCAGGACTAGGAAGCAGCTTTATGTTGGAGATGAATGTCCAGCAGGTTCTGGCGGAGTTGGGTATTACCGGGATAGAGGTCAGCCATTCTGATTTGAGCTCCGCGACGCCTGATGATGCAGATTTGTTTATCGCTGCTAAGGATATTGCAGATGGGATGCATCATTTAGGTGAAGTGATCGTAATTGACAGCATCATCGATATGGATGGAATCAAAGCAAAGCTTCAAGAGGTTCTTCAACAGAAAGGTATCATTTCCTAAAGAACAAAGGGGGAAAATCTAATGGTCGAAAGATTTCTGAAACTTGTCATTGACATCCTGAGCACACCAGCCGTATTGGTCGCATTGATTTCCTTGGTTGGATTAATCATCTTGAAAAAGCCGCTGAGCGAGATTATCAAAGGGACGACGAAAACATTCCTTGGTTTCTTGGTAATATCTGCTGGTGCGAATATCATTGTTGGCTCACTCGATCCATTCGGACAAATGTTCCAGCACGCATTCAATGTAAATGGTGTCGTACCGAATAATGAAGCTATCGTAGCGATGGCGCTGACGGAATATGGAAGCACAACTGCATTTATTATGTTCTTTGGTATGTTAGCCAATATCCTGATCGCGCGTTTCACTAGATTGAAATTCATCTTTCTCACAGGTCATCACACGCTATATATGGCCTGTATGCTGGCTGTCATCCTTGCTGTATCAGGACTGAAAGGAATTCCGCTTATCATTGTCGGTTCTTTGGCGCTTGGATTGATCATGGCTGCCTTTCCGGCAATCTGTCAGCCTTTCATGCGGAAAATTACAGGTAACGACAATGTAGGCTTCGGTCATTTCTCCAGCCTAGGCTACGCACTTTCCGGTGTGGTAGGAAAGGTAGTAGGGAAGGGATCCAGATCTACAGAAGACATCAAGTTTCCGAAAGGGCTGGGCTTCCTGAGGGATAGTTCGGTTACGATCTCACTTACCATGGTCGTACTTTATGTCATCATTGCACTATTTGCTGGTCCGGCATATGTGGAAGGTGAATTAAGCGGAGGCACTCACTATATCGTCTTCTCTATTATCCAAGGTGTCACGTTTGCAGCAGGTGTATTCGTCATCCTTACAGGGGTGCGCCTTGTGCTAGCCGAAATTGTTCCGGCGTTCAAAGGGATATCTACAAAGCTTGTTCCGAATTCTAAACCAGCACTTGATTGCCCGGTAGTTTTCCCTTATGCACCGAATGCAGTTCTTATTGGATTCTTCTGCAGCTTCCTGGGAGGAATCGTTGGCATGGTGGCACTTGGTCTCGCGGGAGCGGTTATTATTTTGCCGGGCGTTGTACCGCACTTCTTTACAGGAGCTACAGCAGGTGTTTTTGGGAATGCAACTGGCGGAGTGAGAGGTGCAACCATCGGAGCATTTGCAAATGGTCTGCTGATTACTTTCCTTCCTGTATTTTTGATGCCGGTACTAGGAGATCTAGGGTTCGCTAGTACGACTTTCTCAGACGCAGACTTTGCGGCATCTGGCATCGTACTTGGACAGGTGGCGAAAATGTTCGGTGCGGCTGGTGTCACTGTAACGGTTGTTGGTCTCGTCGTGCTGGCCGTTGTCTTCGGATTGTTCAAGCGTAATAAAAAGACAAATGACTCCAATCAGATTGGTGCGTAATAGAAGCTGAACAGGAAAGGAGAAGATAGAGGATGGATTTAGCGAAGGTAGAGAGGTTTCGGGACGAAATCAGATTGAAGACGCTGCAGGAACTTCACCATTTAGGGTTTGGACACTATGGAGGAAGCTTGTCTATCATTGAAACATTAGCAGTACTGTACGGCGACGTGATGCAAGTCGATCCCGATGATCCAGCATGGGAAGATAGAGATTATTTCATCCTGTCCAAGGGCCATGGCGGCCCAGGGTTATATGCGGCGCTTGCGGTAAAAGGTTACTTTCCTCAGGAGATGCTGTATACACTGAATCAAAACGGTACAAAACTGCCTTCTCATCCAGACAAAAACCTGACGCCAGGAGTGGATATGACAACGGGTTCGCTTGGTCAAGGTGTATCTGCAGCCGTGGGAGTTGCTCTATCTCATAAACTTTCCAGTCGTAATAACAGGACATTCTGTATCGTAGGAGACGGGGAACTGAATGAAGGTCAATGCTGGGAAGCCTTTCAATTCGCAGCTCATCATAAACTGCACGACTTATGTGTTTTCATTGATGATAATAAGAAGCAGTTAGATGGTCCGACAAAGGATATCATTGATCCGATTGATTTTGCAGCGAAAATGGATGCCTTTGGCTTTTATGTTCACAAAGTGGACGGAAGTGATGTAGCGGCCATCCATCAAGCAATCTCACAAGGTATCAGTCAAAAGGAAAAACCAGTAGCCATAGTCTTGGATACGATCAAAGGACAGGGAGTCCGGTATTTAGAGGAGCTGGCAGATAATCACCACATCAGGCCGAACGAAAAAGATACAGCAGCGATTGAACAGGCAATCTATGAGTTGGAAACGAAACTGCAGCAGGAGGTGAGAGGATGATCTCGACTGTTTATGAAAAAGAAAAACGAGAGATGCGTCAGGTCTACGCTGAAACCATCCTGGAACTGGCAAAAGCAAACCCGGAAGTCATTGCCTTGGAGGCAGACTTGATGAGTGCAATCACAACGAATAAAATCAAAGCTGAGATACCGAATCAGCTTATCAACAGCGGTATCATGGAGGCTAATATGATGGGAGTTGCTGCTGGTTTATCACTTACCGGGAAAATTCCTTACGTACACACTTTTGGTCAGTTCGCTACGAGAAGGACATTCGACCAGCTGTTTGTATCCGGCGGATATGCTAAGACAAATATCAAAATCCTCGGGTCTGATGCAGGGATTACGGCAGAGCATAACGGCGGAACTCATATGACGTTTGAGGACATCGGTCTCATGAGGCTGGTTCCGCAAGCGCATGTTTATGAGGCTAGTGATTCGACCATGCTTGGCTACCTACTGCGGCGTATTGAAAAGGAGCAAGGCATCCACTACATCCGTACAATTCGGAAGAATGCCATCAAGCTTTATGAGGAAAATGAAACCTTTGAAGACGGAAAGGGAAAGCTGCTGCGTGACGGCGAAGACATCACGATCATTGCAACCGGCATTATGGTTGCAGAAGCACTGCAAGCTGCAGAAATTCTCGAACAGCAGGGGATCCAAGCAGCTGTCATCGACATGTATTCCATTAAACCGATTGATGCAGAATTGATTGTGGAATATGCTAAAAAGACCAAAGCTATCGTAACAGCGGAAAATCACAATGTAATCGGAGGATTGGGTAGTGCAGTCTCAGAAGTATTAGCTGAGAATCACCCTGTGCCGACTTATAGAATAGGCGTGCGTGAGCAGTATGGGCAGGTTGGTAAAGTAGATTATTTAAAGACTTTTTATAAGCTGCGTGATACCGATATTGCAGAGGCTGTAAACAAACTGTTAACAAAACACACGTTCTAAATAGAGAGTTTGGCTTATGCCACTAGTAGTTAATTACACGAGGAGATCAAGTAATATTTGATCTCCTTTTTTTTGTTCAAGCTATTAATTTGTCAAAATAATTAGCAAACGGTATAATCCCTATTGATATTATCAGATTTATAGGTTTTAAGAAATTGCTATTATTTAGGAGAGATGTGTGTTGGGTGATATACATTATGAGCTGGGGATCGATATCGGGGGGACTTTTACCGATCTAACCCTAAAGGAGATAGATGGATCTGGCATCTGGAATGTAAAGACACCAACTGTACCCAAGGATCCGGCTAGCGGTATAACGAATGGATTGCAGCTTTTCAAGGAAAAGGGTATCGATTTGACGAAGATATCTTATTTCGTGCATGGGATGACAATTGGATTAAATACGCTCTTACAGCGGAATGGGGCAAAAATCGGATTGCTGGTGACGGCTGGTTTCAGGGATATTCTATCAATCCAGCGTCTGCGTCTTCCAGTGCCATATGATCTTCATTCCAGATTACCGGAAAGTCTGATTGAACGGCAGCATGTTTATCCAATTCAAGAACGGATGCAAGCCGACGGCGAAGTGTTCACATCATTGGATATGAATGATGTAGATCAGGCAATTGATCAAGCTGTTGAAGCGGGCCTAGAAGGGCTTGTTGTTTCTTTCTTACATAGTTACCGGAACCCTGCGCATGAATTGCAGGTTGTGGGGCGAATTAAGGAACGTGCTCCACATTTGTATGTCGAGGCTTCCTCATCTATTTGGACAGAGATGAGGGAATATGAGCGCACAGTTATTGCTGCGATGAACGTTTACATACAGCCCAACGTGAAGCGCTATTTCGAAACACTCGTGGAACGGCTTGAGCAGGAAGGTATCCAAGCGAAGCCGTTCATCACACAATCCAATGGTGGATTGATGGAAATCCACGCTGCGGCTGAACAGCCAGTTAAAACCTTGTTCTCAGGTCCCGCTGCTGGTGTTATGGGAGCAGTTCAAGCAGCTGACGCATCAGGTATTGATAATGTCATCACTTTTGACGTCGGCGGTACAAGTGCTGATATTTCGTTGATCGAAGGCGGTGAAATTCTCTATACCCAAACAAATGAATTGGGGGGGCTGCCAACCATTCTTCCGTCAGTGGCCATTTATTCGATTGGAGCAGGCGGCGGTTCGCTTGCATGGATTGATAAAGGCGGCATCCTGAAGGTAGGACCGCTGTCAGCGGGATCTGACCCAGGACCTGCATGCTACGGCCGCGGGGAAGAACCAGCGCTAACGGATGCGTTTCTTTTGAGCGGATATTTAAATAGTGCATCGTTTGCCGGGGGAAATGTCGGACTTGACCAAGATAGATCAGCTGCAGCCTTTCAGAAAATTGCTGACCATCTAGAAAGTGATGTGCTGGAAGCGGCTGACCAGACGATTCAGGTAGCAGTAGCGAATATGTTCACCGAGTTAAGTAATGTATTGGAGCAGCACGGAATTGATCCAGGCGATTTCAGTTTGATGGCTTTTGGCGGTGCGGGCCCAGTTCTTGCCAATATGGTTGCAGAAGAAATTCAGGCCAAACGGGTTCTTATACCTGGAAATCCAGGTAATCTTTGTGCACAAGGATCTTTGGCGGCTGATTTTGTTTATGATGCGATCACATCCAGACAGGTACTGCTGAATGAAATGGACAATGCGGAATGGCACGAGATCTTCACAGCGATGGAACAGGAAGCAACAGAATGGCTGGACCGTCAGCAGGTAGATGCTTTCCTCCAATCAACGCAGCTTCATCATACGATCGATGCCCGTTATAAAGGACAGGCGTTTGAACTGGAGGTACCGTTCCAGCTAGATTGGCTGAAATCAGATCCTGGTTTGAAGGTAGCGGAAATTTTCCATGCGCAGCATGAGCGGCTTTACGGACATAGCGATCCAAACGCGAGCATAGAGCTGATGAATTTTAAAGTGCGTATTGTTGGAGAAACAGCTGTGAATAGTCATGCAGCCACTGTGGTGAACCAGAATTCTCTGGAAACAAGCGAGCGTTCCGTTCGGATCAATGGACAAACATACACCGCAGTTATTGTAGATAGAACAGCATTGCAGCCAGGTATGGAGATACAAGGACCAGCAATCATTGAACAGCCGGATACAACGACAGTTGTTCTGCCTAGCTGGAAAGCCGAAACAGATGAAGCAGGCAACTTGTTATTGGAAAGAAAGGAGATGAACTAATGCGTTCGAATCCCGCACAACTAGAGATTATGCGCAGTTATTTCAATGCCATCGCTACTGGGATGGGGCACGTCATCGAGCGGACAAGCTTCACAACGTTCGTTAAAGAATCCGCCGATTTTGCGACAGCACTAGCTACTCCTGAAGGCGAGTTCTACATGTATCCAAAATCAATCGGCGTAACGATCTTTCTTGGATTGAGTCTGCGTAAGGCGATTGAATCGGTAGGGGAGGAAATCGAAGAGGGTGATATTATCATCACGAATGATCCGTATACAACGGATGGTCTTGCTACCCATTTGCCGGATGTGCATGTGTTCAAACCGATTTTCCATGATGGAAAGCTGGTGAGCTATGCGTGGGCATTCGTCCATGTCAGTGATGTTGGCGGTCTTGTACCTGCAAGTATTTCCCCGACTGCGACAGATGTGCACCAGGAAGGCTTGCGGATCCCGCCTGTGAAGCTGTATCGCAAAGGGATGCCAAATAAGGATGTATTATCATTCCTTCGTTTGAACAGCCGGGTAGCCGATTTGAATGAAGGGGATATCAACGCGATGGTGGCAAGCGTGAACACAGCTGAAAACCGTCTGCACCGTATGATCGACAAGTTTGGATTGGAAGCTGTACAAAATGGTATCGCTGACTTACTGGAGCAAGCAGAATCACGGTCGCGTGAAGTGCTTCGTCAGATTCCTGATGGGGAGTATTCGTTTGCCGATTACTTGGATGATGACATGGTATCAGAGGTGCCGATCCGCTTGGCAGTCACACTGCGTGTAAAAGATGGGGATATTACACTCGATTTCTCGGATAGTGATCCTCAGACACAAACAGCTTTCAACTTGGTGACAAACGGACAGAAGCATAGTTTTCTGTACCAAGGGCTGATCAATTTCATCATTACATCTGATCCGCATATTCCGAACAATGGCGGGATTACGAGACCATTCGCTGTCGTTGCGCCGAAGGGGACGTTAGTGAATCCCGCTTATCCAGCGGCAGTAGGTATCCGTCACTCGATCACGATGCGGATGTACAATGTTGTGCTAGGTGCGATTGCCCAGGCTTTACCTGAGCTTGTACCAGCTGCGGGCGCCGGTCAATCGGCTATTGTCGTTCTGTCTGTCCCGCAGCCTGATGGAACGCGGAATATGGCTGTCGTAGAACCGATGGGCGGCGGAGGCGGAGCTCAGCTGGAACAGGATGGTATCGACGGGATAGATCATTCTTCAGGCTTCCTAAAAAATACGCCGATTGAAAGCTTGGAACAGCATATCCCTGTCTTAGTCGAGCGATATGAATATGAGAAAAATACAGGCGGAGCAGGGCAGTATCGCGGCGGCCATGCCATTACGCTTGCTTTCCGTATTTTGGAGTCGGATTCCATGGTAACTGCAAGGGGAATGGAGAGATTCCGATTCCAGCCTTGGGGGTTAGCTGGCGGACAAGCTGGACAGCGAGGCTATGTTGTACGTAACCCAGAAGAGGAAGCGGAGAAGTTGCCGAAAATCGATGTACTCCGCCCAGCGAAGGGAGACATCATCTCCATCACATCACCAGGCGGAGGCGGATTTGGTCCTGGCTATCTTCGTCCAATCGATAAAGTGGTAGCAGAAGTGGCGGATGGATTGCTTTCTGCGGAGCGTGCAGCAGAAGGCTATGGAGTCATCTTTGGCGATAATGGCGTAGACGAAGCTGCAACGAACGATGCGCGTTCAAAAATGGAAGCAGCTGATAAAGAGGCTTGGGATTTCGGTGCTTTTCGTTCAGATTACGAAAGTGTTTGGACAGCGGAAGCGAGTGCTGCATTGGCAACCGAGCTGCGCCGCTACCCAGCTAATCTGCGTAATGATTTCAAACGGCAGGTGCATCGTCAGTTCAAAGCACAAAAGCAGCCGCTGACAAAACAGGATGTTTTAAATACTTTACGCCAAGTGACGGGGGAGGAAACGAATGAAACGAATAGGTAAATACGCTGCTGCCAGCGTAGCACTCATTTTATTGCTTGTATTGGTTTCGTGCAGCAGCGGTGAAGAAGAAAAATCCGTCACTATCGGTGTATACGGCGGTGACTGGGAAGCGAATATCGGGGAAGCCCTTGATAGCTTCGAGGAAGAGACAGGCATTAAGGTCAATGTCATTGCTGGAACAGATGCCGAATGGTATATGAAGATGAGGGCAGCAGACGGCTCCAACGTCCCGTACGATCTGTTAATCCTGCAGCCTGATACGATTCAGCGTGCTATGTCTGCTGATTTGTTGGAGCCGCTTGATGAAGAGAAAGCGCCGCATGTAGCAGAGCTGTATGATTCTGTTCAGCAGCGATTCGAAAAAGACGGCAAGGAATATGCAGCAGCGTTCAGTATGGGGCAGCTGGGTATCGCCTATGCTCCGGATGCAGTAGAGAATGTACCGGAAAACTGGCTCGACTTATCTGATGAGGAATACCAAGGACAGCTTGGGCTGTCTTCTCCATCATATTCGGCAGGTTTACAGTTCTTCTCAGGTGTGACGCAGGCCCTCGGGGGGGAAGAAGGCAACCCGGAAGATATCGATAACACGTTTGAGGAACTAAAAAAGATCAATAAAAATGCTGTCGCTTATCCAGATAATCCTGGAACGATCCAGACATTGCTGGATAGAGGAGAAATCAGCATCATTCCATTCTGGGATGGCCGGATTTTTGCGCTGCAGGATGCTGGTATGGATATCGACTTTGTATATCCGAAAGACGGTGCGGTGGCAGCTGTAGCCAGCTGGGCCATGATGAAAAATGCACCGCATGAAGAGAATGCTTATAAGCTGCTTGATTACTTGAGCAGTCCTGAAGTGCACAGTATGTTCTCGGAGAAATCCTACTATGGTATGGCAAATGAAAATACACAATACAGTGACGCAATCAAGGATAAAGTCAAAGTCGGGGAAGATCAGTTTGCTTCCTTGAAGTGGGTCGATTATGAGGTTTCCACAGGCCAAGTATCCGAATGGACAAATAGATGGTCACGAGAGTTGGGGGATTAACATGAGTGGAATAAAACTCGAAGGAATCAGCCTGGATTATGGCAATCATTTAGCATTAAAAGAAGTGGAATTGGAAATTAAACAAGGGGAGTTCTTTTCTTTGCTTGGTCCAAGCGGCTGCGGGAAATCGACACTTTTGAATATCATTGCGGGATTTCTAGGTCAGACGACTGGTGTTGTTTATATCGGAGATAAGGACGTAACGAATATACCTCCTTATAAGCGGAACCTCGGGATGGTTTTTCAGAACTATGCTCTTTTCCCGCACTTGTCCGTCCGGGATAATGTGGCATATGGTCTTAAGAACAAGAAAATGTCCAAGCAAGCAATCAAGCAGAAAGTGGATGAATCACTTGCACTTGTCCAGCTGGAATCCTATGCAACGCGCATGCCGCATCAGCTGAGCGGCGGACAGCAGCAGCGAGTCGCAATTGCCCGTGCACTTGCTATTGAACCAAGTGTACTGCTGCTGGATGAGCCGCTAAGCAACCTCGATGCCAAGCTGCGGAAAGAGATGCAGTTCGAGCTGCGCCGAATCCAGAAAAGTGTTGGCATCACTACTGTTCTCGTAACACATGATCAGGAAGAGGCGCTTAGCCTGTCCGACAGGATTGGTATCTTAGGAGATGGTGTCCTGCAGCAAGTAGGCGAGCCGCTTGACGTATACCGGCGCCCAGCTAACCGCTTTGTCGCTGAATTTATCGGTCAGGTGAATATATTTGATGCAGTGCTTAGCGAAGGTACCGTTTATGAAACAGCCGCTGGATTCAAGCTGGAGGCTCAGCCTCACGGGAAAGATGTACAGCCGAAGCGTGCCCGTTTCATGCTGCGGCCGGAACGTATCTTCCTTAAACAGGATGCAGCTATAGGCTCCCTGAATACCGTACATGCTGTTGTGAAAGAGAGCAGCTACATCGGAAATGCCATCCGGATCAGGACAGAAGTTGGCGGAATCGAACTGGCTGTCCATGCACCGGATCCTCTGTTTCCTGTTCTTCCGGCTCCAGGCGAGGAGCTTGCACTTTCGTGGAACAAAGAAGATATCATTTACTTAGAGGTTTTAGATCATGAAAGCAACTAAACAAAAGAAATTTTATGCTGTTTTATTAGCTCCGACTCTGATCTTTCTCGGTATCTTCTTGCTTTTGCCGCTCATTCAGCTGCTGATTTTGAGTTTCCAGCAAGTAGATAATTTCTTTGAGGTTATCGGCGGGTACACGTTAGGTCATTACGTCGAGGTGCTGACAACACCAGTTTACTTAAAAACGATTTGGCAGACGTTATTTGTAGCAGTTATCACTACGGTGATTTGCTTGATTCTGGCTTATCCAGCTGCTTATTTGCTTGTTCGATCTTCTAAGCGCTGGCGGGCATTTTTCTACATTTTGCTTGTTTCTCCGCTGCTGACGAGTGTGGTCATCCGTACATTTGCATGGATTATCCTGCTTGCACAAAACGGACTCGTTAATGATGTCCTGATGAAGACGTCAATCATAGATGAACCACTGGATATGCTCTGGAATATGAATGCTGTCATTATTGCTTATGTACAAGTCATGCTGCCGTTTGCAGTTCTGCCGATTGCAACTTCCATGTCGGATATCAAGGGTAATCTGCGTTCTGCATCCATGATTCTTGGCTCAAACCGCATTGCGACGTTCTTCCGTGTCACCTTGCCGCTAACGATACCAGGAATGATCAGCGGTGCGATGATCGTCTTCTCGCTTGCAGCAGGCAGTTATATTACACCGCTTTTAGTGGGCGGACGAATGCAGCCTTTACTGCCGCTTTCCATCTACCAGCAAATCATGCAGGTCTATAACCTGCCGCTAGCAGCAGCGATGGCCTTTACATTGATGGTGCTCGTGTTCCTTGTGATTGCTGTACTCGGTTATATCCTGAAGAAATGGGAGGTGCGTGTGAATGGGTAAGAAAGGTACAAGATGGCTCGACAGTCTCATTTGGATAGCTGGCATAGCTGTCTATCTATTCCTGACGATTCCTGTACTCGTCATCATTTTGTCAGCTTTCAGTCCGACGGAGTATCCGCAGTTCCCGCCAACCGATTTCTCAGTACGATGGTTTAAAGAGGTCTTTCAGAGTGAACAGTGGATGCAATCACTTTGGTCCAGCACACTCGTCATGATCATCGTGACACCGCTGACGGTATTACTCGGGACGATGTCGTCTTATGCATTAGCTCGATTATCGTTCCCAGGTAAAGGGCTGATTCAGTCCTTCATCATGTCACCTTTGATGATTCCGCAAGTCGTGCTCGGAGTTGCGCTATTGTATCTGTTTTCTTCACTAGGGTTATTTGGGTCAACATTAGGGCTTATCATCGGTCACATCGTAATTTGCTTCCCGTATGTCGTGCGTACTGTGTCTGTCAGTATCACGAACTTGGACAGCAGACTGGAGCTTGCTTCGATGAACCTTGGTTCGACACCATGGCAGACATTTTATCGCGTCACACTGCCTTTGATCAAACCGGGAATCATCGCTGGTGCTGTCTTTGCAGCAGTAACATCATTCGGTGAAATCTCCATCAGTTTGTTTGTCAGTACGCCGGAGACGATCACAATTCCTGTTCGAACGTTCGGTTATATCGACCAAACCTTTGATCCTAGCGTCAATGCCATCGCCGTAATCTTTATTGCGTTGTCGGTCATTGCGCTTGTAATCATCGAGAAAACAATTGGTCTATCAAAAGTAATGTAAGCAGAAAAAGCTAAGCAGTCAGTGCTTAGCTTTTTTTTATTTAACCGCCTTCCAAATCGTCCACCTATCTCTTTCCACAATATCCCTTTCCTCTGTGATACAATCGTCTATAAATAGAACCAACCTCTCCAGTTCATCATCCGTTAATGCATGAAGGATGCTTCTTCCCAGTCTGGCACGCAAATCAGCCAGCAATTTTTCTTTCGTTTCATGTACGTGACGAACTTCCCATAATGTATGTTTTTCTATTTCTCGAAATCCGGCAATTCTTAGATTTTCTATCACTTTATTTGAACCATGTCTTCTGCTGATTTCCATTTCTGCAAGTCTCGGAAAACTAGAGAAGAAATATCCTCTTATATGCTCAGGACTCCCTGGCAGCAAGCAATCCTCCGGCGTACGATCCTGGATGAGGAAGATACCACCAGGTCGCAATAAGCGGTGGGCTTCGGAAAAACAAGGCTGTAAATCCCGTAAATGATGAATCAGCGCACGCTCCAGAATAAGATCACTGCTAGCTTGTCTCAATCCTGTTTTCTGTGCATCACCCTTGTGGAATTGTACACCTTGCATACCATGACAATTCTCAAGCGCTGCTTCGAGCATGACTTCAGATGAATCAACGCCTGTTACAGATGGTATGCCTAATTCGACCAATGCTTTCATATAGATACCGCCTCCGCAGCCTATATCCAGGGCATGTTCTACTTGCTTATAATCCAATATTTTTTCCAATAGATTCATCCAGTTTGGATCTGCTTGTCTGGATGTGTAGGTATATTTATTAGTTTGTGCATGGAAATCCATAACTATCCCCGCCTACTAGTTTAATAGTATATAATTTCCATAACTACAACTACATCTCCTGCTGTGGAATAGTAAGGGTGAAATGATCACATATCCCAAGAATGGTAGCCATATGTGTACGTGAACAGAAAATAAAGGACTGCTAGCAGGGCCGCCAGCGGTATAGTGACGCCAAGGATATTGGAGCGTTTCCAGGGACCTTTTGGATCTTTATAACCTTTATACAGCAGAAATATCGATAGACCGATCATCGGTACAAACAGTAAATGACGGATATCTGCGACCCATTCATTATTCACGATCCAGTTGACATTAGGTGTTGTTGCTCCTTCATATGCTTTATCAATGCGCTCCTTCACAATAACAAACAGAGCACTGAGTACTAGATAGTAAATAATGAATAAACTTTTAACAGCTTTATTTAAATAGCGTGTGGATAGGATGACTGCTAGAAATAAGACAAGCAGTATAGCTAACAGAATATATTCCTGCATGATTTATGCTCCTTTCCTTTGTTGAACTGACTTCCATGAAGATAGGATTGATAATGTGAAATTAACTTCGACCAATCAATTTGTGAGACAAATGAGCCTGAAGGAAGAATCTGCAGCGCTTCCTAATCATTTCCCATTTACACTGCCGGTCATTCAAAAGTTAGGCAAACTTTCTTTCCATCCCAATGTTACGTATATCATTGGAGAAAATGGCATGGGGAAGTCGACCCTACTCGAGGCAATTGCAGTAGCGCTTGGTTTTAACCCAGAGGGCGGTTCAAGGAATTTTTCTTTCTCCAGTTTCGAATCACATTCTGATTTGCATGAACATATCCGGATAGTCCGTGGAGGGAACAGACCGCGGGACGGATACTTTTTCCGAGCAGAGACTTTCTATAATGTAGCTACTAATATTGAGGAAATGGATCGGGAGGGCCACGGGCAAAAAATCATTGATTCCTACGGTGGGAAATCCCTGCATGAGCAGTCCCATGGAGAAGCATTTTTTGCTGCATTCATGGAGCGCTTTTCCGGAAAAGGTTTATACATACTCGATGAGCCAGAGGCAGCTTTATCACCGATCCGCCAGCTATCGATGCTGGCTCGAATTGATGAGCTGGTGGAAGAGGGCTCACAGTTCATCATCTCCACTCATGCACCGCTGCTGATGGCTTATCCGGATGCAAAGATTCTTCAGCTTGATGCAGCGGGAGTTGAAGAGATCGGGCTTGAAGAGACGCAGCATTACAGCATTATGAAGCAGTTTTTCGAGGACAGAGGCAGGCTTCTGCACCATTTGTTCCAAAAATGATGGTGCAGTTAGAGAGAAAATTGAGCATAATTATCTATAGAGTATTTTGATTGAAATTGAGGAGGGGATTTCTGCATGACAAATACTAAAGAAAATCCTAAGGTGGATGTATTTATTAGTAAAGCTAAGCAGTGGAAAGATGAATTTATAAACCTGAGAGATATTATTCTTGATTGTGAGCTAACCGAAGATTTCAAGTGGAAGCACCCTTGTTACACGCTTGAAGGGAAAAATATCGTTTTAATACATGGATTTAAAGATTATTGTGCGCTGTTATTTCATAAAGGTGCTTTGTTAAAAGATGCTCAGGGGATCCTGATTCAGCAAACTGAGAATGTACAGGCAGCGCGTCAACTTCGGTTTAAAAGTGTTAAAGAAATAACGGAAATGAAAACTACCATAAAAGCCTATATCCAAGAAGCTATTGAAATCGAAAAAGCCGGTTTAAAAGTGGATTTAAAAGAGCACACAGAATACATAATTCCAGAAGAACTTCATAAAAAATTTGAAGAAGTCCCTGCTCTAAAAACTGCCTTTGAGGCTTTGACACCAGGACGGCAAAGAGCATATATATTTTATTTTTCTCAAGCTAAACAAAGCAAAACCCGTGAGGCAAGGGTTGAAAAATATATGCAGCAAATCCTTGATGGAAAGGGCTTGAATGATAAGTAGAAACTGAAAGAATAAGATTCCAAAGAAGAGGTGGCTTAATGACTATCATCAGAGCATCCATACAAGACGTAAAAGAAACAGCGATTCTTTTCGATCAATACCGCCAGTTTTACAAGCAAGTGCAAGATTTAATCGGGGCAGAAGCGTACATAACAGAAAGACTGGAGAAAGGTGATTCTGCCATTTTCCTCGCCAAGGATGGAGATGAATATGTCGGCTTTACGCAGCTATACCCTACTTTTTCTTCTATCGGAATGAAACGCGCGTGGATATTGAATGACTTGTATGTAGCGGAAAATGCTAGAAAACAAGGTGTTGGAGAAAAATTGCTTGATGTGGCGGAGGCATTTGCGAGGGAAACTGGTGCAGGGAGTATCGCGCTTAGTACAGCTCCTGACAATGAGAAGGCACAACGTCTTTATGAAAGAAAAGGATACGAGCGGGATAAGCAGTTTTATCATTATGAGTTGGGCTTGTAGAGGAGGAAGAGAATGGTTATCGACGTTCTGCAGCACGTTCCGTTTGAGGATCTTGCTGCTATAAAGGATTGGGGAGAGTCGCGTGGCCATGGCTTCCGTGTTCATCATCTCTATGAAAAAGCAGTTCTTCCTGAGGCCAAGGATATATCATTGCTAATTATACTTGGCGGACCTATGAGTGCCAATGATACAGATCACTGGATAGAAGATGAGCGCACGTTGATCTGTCAGCTGATAGACCTACAAAAGCCTGTTTTCGGTATTTGTCTCGGTGCTCAGCAAATTGCGAAGGCATTAGGAGCCACTGTGTTTCAGGGGGAGCAAAAGGAAGTAGGATGGCACCCAATTCAGACTGTAACAACTCTATTTCCCTTCGTCCCAGAGAAAATGACCGTTTTTCATTGGCATGGGGAACAATTCTCGTTACCTGACGGTGCCACGCGCCTTTTCGGAAATGAAGTGTGCGAGAACCAGGGCTTTATATACAGAGATAACGTTATGGGCCTGCAATTCCATTTTGAAACGACTAGAGAAAGCATGGAAAAATTGATAATGCATGATAAGGATTATTTAGATGATGGAGTGTTCGTCCAAAGCGAGGAAGTAATGAAAGCGGCGGAGCTTCCAGCAAAAAATGTTGATGTGCTTAAGCAACTGCTTGATCACTTGGTGCATACTTCATGTGAGGCTGTCTAAATGGAATGCAGCTGTCAAAGAACTACACATATCCTTTTCGAGGCAGATTTTGCCGAAGCAGTCTGGTGTGCTGATTGCAAATGGAATCTGGACCTGGATGATCTTCCGGTGTCAGGGACTTTGAAGCAGGACATAGAAAGCTGGGCGGAGGGGTACGGAGAGTGGCTGGATTGGGAAGGTGAAAAACTTATATCTGATGCAGTAAAAACAGAAGAAGATTTCAACAATGCAGGCAGGTTATTGTTTGTTTTATTACAGCAGGAACTTCCTGGTTTTACTATATCCTACAAGCCTTCTCGATTAAGTTCCATGTACTAGTAAAAAGCTGTCAGCCATAATGGCTGACAGCTTTTTTATTGAAGTTCTGATCCACCCTTCTTCTTTGTGCTTTTCAATGTCAAGATAGCCCACTACCTGGGTTTAAGAATTCAATATTTATTTTCGTGTGAATAAGGAGGAAAGGAGGGCATATAATCCGTTATAGGTGTCAGGTTAAAACCTGGCTTTTCTTTTACGAATTAAATGTATGCGCTTTCATAACTAAGTTCTAAGCAAGAATCAGAAGGAGGAGTTGTAGATGTGGAAGAGTGCTAAAGGTATATGTTTGTTGATGCTTATTCTCATTCTGGTCACGATGGCAGCATGCTCCAGCAATACGGATTCAGCGGATGGGAAGAAAGAATTGACTGTCGTTTATCGGTCACCTGGATCAGTAGATTCACTGAAGAAATTCTTCGACTCAGGCGTCGTGGATGAATTCGAAAAAGAGCATCCGGATATTGATGTGAAGATAGCACCTATTACAGCAAGTGAAGGAGATTATTTCTCAAAAGTTGCCTTGCAGATGAAATCGGAAGAAACAGCACCGGATGTTGTATCGGAGGATACCTTCATGCTGAATTCCGATGCAAATGCCGGGTATCTTGATCCTTTGGATGATCGTATCGCTGAATGGGAGGAATGGGATTACATCATAGAAAATCTGAAATCCGGTGTAACAGCGGAAGATGGCAAGGTGTATGGAGTGCCGTCGACTTCCGACTCACGCGGACTTTGGTACAGCAAGGAACTATTCAAGGAAGCAGGTCTTCCTGTTCCTTGGGAGCCGAAAAATTGGAATGAAGTCCTGGATGCAGCTATAACGATCAAAGAGAAGACAGACGGAGTGACACCGCTATTCATGCAAGTCGGAAAAGCCAATGGCGAGGCAGTTTCCATGCAGACGCTGGAGATGCTGTTATATGGAACAGGCGACACACTTTATGACGATTCCGATAAAAAATGGATAGTGGATAGTCCAGGTTTGCTAGATTCGTTCCGCTTCATTGAACAGGTATACAACACAGAAAAAGTTGGCCCTGACTTCTCTGTGGTCATGAGCGGTCAATCCGGAAACGTGGCTTTCCAGCAGTTATTCCCGCAAAAGAAGCTGGCAATAGCACTGGATGGCAGCTGGAATGCCCGCAACTGGGCAGAGAACGGAGCAGCTCCAATTGAAAATGTCGAGGAGAAAATCGGGTTTGCACCGATGCCGACGCAAAATGGCCAGGAGCCAGGGGCAATTACGATGAGTGGAGGCTGGGCTTGGGCCATTCCATCTAAAGCAGATATGAAGGAAGAAGCATGGGAATTCATTCAATTCCTGATGGAAAAAGACAACAGCATCAATCGTTCGCTGACAGACGGGAACTTGAACACTCGTACAGATGCTGTCGAAGTAGAAGAGTATGTGAACCGTCCGTATGCCAAAGAGGCACAGGCATACCTGGAAAATGCGCAATTCAGACCGGCAAATGATAAATATCCAGCAGTGTCCACGCAGCTGCAGACAGTAGTCGAAGCAGTGGCAACAGGCAAGCTGACTCCGGAAGATGCCGTGCAGCAATATAAAGCTGGAGTAGAACGAGTGGTGGGCAAAGAAAATACGAAGGTGGCTGAATAGGAAACCATCCCATCAGGGGTGCTGGAATATCCAGCCCCCTCTGATTGGGCGGGAGAAAGGTGACGAATATGTATGCATAGAAAAGCGATACTTTTTTTGTCTCCGTCGTGGATTCTTCTATTATTGTTTTTCATAACTCCGATGTTACTGACTTTCGGCTTTGCTTTTACGAATTTGTCACTTACAGGGACCGATGCAGCCAACATTCAATTTATCGGATTCCAAAATTTCGCCAATATGTTCCAAGATCCTGAATTTCGAATAAGCGTGTTCCGGACGCTTATTTTCTTACTTTTCTCTGCCGTAATCGGACAGGTTGTCTTAGGATTGATCCTTGCATTGTTAATGAAGGAGAAGCGACGCGGCTTTCGCCGATTCATCGGTGTGATCGTGATTGCTGGCTGGGTGACACCAGAGATTGTCGTAGCTTTTTGCTGGGTAGCTTTCCTGAGTGATGCGGGAACGTTTAATGCGATCCTGCAAGGCATAGGATTTGAGCCAATCACCTGGTTATTCACCTTCCCGATGGTAAGTGTCATCATCGCAAACATTTGGCATGGTACTGCCTTTTCAATGATGGTTTTCCAAGCGGCATTGGACGATGTGCCAAAATCGGTGCAAGAGGCTGCAGTCATAGACGGTGCATCCCGCTGGCAAATATTTTTCCGTGTGACGCTGCCAATTGTCAAAGGCTCGATTGTAACCAATATGATGCTGGTAACCTTGCAGACGCTCGGCGTCTTTACGTTGATCTACACGATGACAGGAGGGGGACCAGGCAATGCTACACAGATTCTGCCGATATTCATGTACAATCAAGCATTTGTAAATTACCAATTCGGATATGGTACTGCCATTTCTCTCGTATTGCTTGTTATCGGGACGATAGCCAGTCTGCTGTACATGCGTTTTATGAAAGTAAAACTATAAGGAGGAGGGATGCAGAATGAAGGTATCGAAAAAAGAATTAGTAATCCACTATCTGGCGCTGATCTTCTTAGCTATCTGCTTCTTACTGCCTTTTTTGTGGCTCGTATTCGCTTCCTTCGATCAGCAGGCAACCCAAGCAATCAAGCTGCCGGAGAAATGGACGCTGGATAACTTTACGGCCATTCTGTCAGATCCAAGTAATATCCGGTCTTTTGCGATTGGTTTGTTCATCTCGCTTGGGCAGGCAACGATTGTCGTGATTGTTGCTGGATTGGCTGCTTATCCGCTTTCTCGGTACAGGCTGCGTTACAAGCGTTCATTCCTTCTTACTATCTTATTCATGACGTCTTTACCGATCACGGCAGTTATGGTGCCAGTCTATCAGCTGTTCCTCTTCCTGAACATCCAGGATTCCATTTTTTTCACGACGATCTTCCTAGCAGCATCAGGTCTGCCTTATGCTATCTGGATGATGAAGAATTTCATGGATGCGGTGCCGATTGAACTGGAGGAATCTGCATGGGTGGATGGTGCATCGGTGCTGACGAGCATGCGCAAAGTGGTTGGGCCGTTAATGCTGCCGGGAATCTTCACCATTGCAATCTTCACATTTACAGGCAGCTGGGGAAACTTCTTTGTTCCTTATATTTTGCTGCAGACACAGGAAAAACTTCCGGCGTCAGTGACACTGTACCAGTTTTTCGGAAACTACGGCATTATCGAGTACGGCAAATTAGCAGCGTTCTCCATGCTGTACACGATGCCGTCTATTATTCTTTATATCTTTGCACAAAAATACATGTCCAAGGGTTTCAGTCTCGGCGGAGCATCCAAGGGCTAAAGGAGTGTAAGTATGTTGAGTTTGAAAGAACGACAGCTGGAAAGAAGAATAGAAGAATTGGAGAAATACCGATATCGTGATCCGCGTGATTTGCAGCATTTTCTAGCATTGGAGGATCGAGAGAAAAAGGTGGCACCTAATGTTCCTGGTTTGGACGAATTTAAGGAGAAGCTGCATGTAGGTGACCATTGGAAAGGCCGGGATCGTTATCTTTGGCTGGCTAAGGAAATTTCTCTTCCTGAGGAGTGGTCAGGAAAGCAGGTTGTGGGTGTATTTGATTTTGGCAAGACTGGCGGTGGAGGAAATTCAGGCTTTGAATCACAGTGCTATGTGAACAATGTCCAGTATCAAGCAGTGGACTCCAATCATCAGGAGCTTTTCTTTGAGGACGACTGGCATGGAGATTCTATCTACTTGGCATTTCGTCTCTGGTCCGGCTTGGAAGGAGGCGGCAAAAGGGTTGAGCAGGAGCATCAAATAAAACGGGCTGAGCTAGCCATTTTCGAGGAGCAAACGGATGATTTGTATTATACGGCCTTTGCCATTCTTGAAACGATCCGTGTACTAGACGAAAATGCTGCAGAGCGGGTTCAGCTCTTGTCGCTGTTAGACCAAACTATCCGGTTAATTGATTGGAGCTCCCCTGGAAGTGAAACATTCTATCATTCTATTTATGAAGCAAACGACTATCTCCAAAAAGAATTGGATGGTCTTGACAGCGATTCCCCACTAACGATTCGCTGTATCGGGCACACCCATATTGATGTAGCGTGGCTGTGGCGTTTGAAACATACAAGGGAAAAAGCTGGCCGTTCCTTTTCGACAGTTCTGCGTCTGATGGAAAAATATCCCGACTATAAATTTCTCCAAACACAGCCGCAGCTCTATAGCTATGTAAAGCAAGACTTCCCGGAACTGTACGCCCAGATAAAAGAAAGAATCGCTGATGGTCAGTGGGAAGTGGACGGTGCGATGTGGCTGGAAGCAGACTGTAACTTGCCTTCTGGTGAATCACTGGTGCGTCAGATCCTTCAGGGTGCTAAGTTCATCCAAGAGGAATTCGGAAAAGATGTGAACTACCTCTGGCTGCCGGATGTGTTCGGTTATTCCTGGGCATTGCCTCAGATTCTCAGCAAGGCAGGAATCAATACATTCCTGACGTCCAAGATCAGCTGGAACCAATTCAATCGGATGCCAAATGATACATTTACATGGCGGGGATTAGATGGAAGTGAAGTATTGACCCAATTTATCACGACACCAGATCCATCACCTCGTGAAAATACGTGGTTCGCCACTTATAATGGTCAAATCCTGCCAGATACCGTAACAGGTACATGGGATAACTATAAAAATAAAGCACTCACGAAGGAACTGCTATTGTCCTATGGCTACGGAGATGGCGGTGGCGGAGTGAACAGAACGATGCTTGAGATGAGGAGAAGGCTGGACCGTATGCCGGGACTGCCTAATGTTAAAACAGGCGATGTTAAGAGTTATTTTGAATCATTGCATGATCAGACCCAGAATACATCAGAGTTCATGCCAGTCTGGGATGGAGAGCTTTACCTGGAATATCACCGCGGTACGTACACGAGCCAGGCCTATAATAAAAAAATGAACCGCAGGATGGAGCTTAAGCTGCGTGAAACGGAGTTCCTCCATGTGTGGAAAGCGATCCAGACAGAAGACTTTTTGAAGTATCCTTCTCTAACATTGGAAGAGGTATGGCGGACGGTATTGCGTAATCAGTTCCACGATATTATTCCGGGATCTTCCATTCGGGAAGTGTATGAAGATAGTGAGAAGGAATACAAGGATGGATATGCAAAGCTTCAATCTCTGCAGAAAGATGCCGCGGATGATTTGATTACAGATAAAAAGCATACATGGAGTATTGTCAATTCCTCATCCTGGGAATTGGATGGTATCGTTAAGATAGAGACCGAGGATGAAGGTGTGTGGGAGGATGAAAATGGCAAGGCTTTGGTGGCACAAAAACACAAAGCTGGATGGTTTGTCGATGTGCCAGCTGTTCCGGGGACGGGAAGTAAACAGGTTCATTTAAGAACCGACAAAAAAGTTCCAGAACCAGAAAATGAATGGTTCGAACTGAACAATCGGGAGCTTGTGACACCATTTTATGAAGCCAGCTTTAATGAATATGGCCAGCTTCAGTCGCTATACGATAGAAAAGCGAAGCGTCATGTGCTAGCTGAGTCAGAGAATGGAAATGTGTTTCAGGTGTTTGAGGATAAGCCGCTGGATTACGATGCTTGGGATATCGATCTATTTTATCAGGAGAAAAAGAAGGAAATCACGAACCTGCTTGATTTTACGTTGAAGGAAGCGGGACCACTGCAGCTTGTGATAGAAGCAAGCTGGCAGTACGGCAGTTCGATTATTCATCAGGATATTATCTTCTATCGCAATCGGAAAGTAATAGATTTTAAGACAGAGGTAGATTGGCATGAGCGGCAGCAATTATTGAAAACAGCCTTTCCTGTCCGAATTCGAGCAACAGAAGCAACTTATGATATCCAATACGGCAACGTCAAACGGCCGACACATTGGAATACGTCCTGGGATATAGCCAGGTTCGAATCTGTCGCTCATCAATGGGTCGATTTCTCGGAGCAAAATTATGGCGTCAGTCTGCTTAACGATTGCAAGTATGGACACGATATCAAAGATCATACCATTCGCTTGTCATTGATCAAATCGGCGATCGCGCCAGATATCGAACAAGATCAAGGGCGACATCAATTTACGTATTCTCTGTATCCCCATGAGAAAGGATGGGTAGAGGCGAATACGGTACAGGAGGCATGGAAGCTGAATCAGCCTTTCCAGGTTTACAGCGGAGTAAATGACAAAGACGGAGCAAAACTATTTTCTATAGATAATCCGAATGTACAGCTGGATGCCGTTAAGAAAGCTGAAGATGATGACGACATCATCATCCGTCTGCATGAATACACGGGCGGCACACAGCAGGTGGCAATACAGCCAGAGTTCGAATATAGCTTCTGGGAGGAATGTGATTTGAGGGAAAGAAACTTATACCAAAGCCCTCAGGAAGGGAGTATAGAATTATCCTTCACTCCATATGAAATAAAGACAATACGTATATCCAAATCATGAGAAAAGCCCCTTGTGGGCTTTTCTTTTTACTGTATACTTTCGTGTACGGAAGCAAAGGGGGATACGTATGCGAGCGTTTGGCAATAAGGTATTAGGAAAACATTATGTGGAGAGACGAGCTGTTTACGGAATACTGTACGACCCATCCCGAAAAATAGGTGTGATTCGGTTAAAAAATGACCACTTGTTAATGTTGCCTGGAGGAGGAATAGAGAACGGCGAGAACGAATTAGAATGTCTGGAAAGAGAAATGCTTGAGGAAACCGGCTACACAATTAACAAGCCGGCTTTTTTATGTCAAGGGACTCAATATTTCAAGTCTGGAGATGGCAGCCAATATATACAAAATATAGGGAGTTTCTACAGCTGTTCACTGGGCGTAAAGAAGAGTGGACCAATGGAAGAGGATCATGAATTGATTTGGCTGACCCCTGAAGAAGCAGCAAGCAGATTATTTCATCAGCACCAAGCCTGGTCTGTACGGCAATACCTCAGATTACTAGATTAAACCTTGATCAGCTTATCTGTGCTTTGGATTCTAACTTTCCTATAGTATACTTTAGGAAAGTGTTTCCATTTATACATAAAGCAAGGGGGGATGGATTTGTCTGAAAAAGAAATGCAGTATACGGCAAAGGATTTGGCTGCTTCATTGGATGTGACAACCTCGACGCTGCGAAGATGGGCGATTGCATTGGAAAGTGCACATTATCCATTTCAGCGGAATGAAAAAGGGCAGCGGATCTATGCAGAACAGGATATCACTACATTTGAAGAGCTAAAGAAATTACTTGGAGAAAAAATGACTTTTGCAGATGCAATCCAGAAGCTGACCGGGCATACCGAAACGAAGGAGAAAAAAACGGAAACAGAGAAAATAATGAACGTAACTGTAGAGGATGTGGAGAAGCTTGTCTCACGTGCAGTGAAAAAAGCAGTAAAGAAAGAACGGGAAAAGCTGTTCAAACAGATGAAAAAGCAGATGAAAAAAGAGATGGAGAAGCTAAAAGAGAAGAATTAATTAGATCACATAGGTGATCTTTTTTATTACCTTAAAGAAGGTACGCCTCAATCTAAATGATACAAAAGTCAGAATTATAAGTCTAGTATTTTTTTTATTTGATGCCAAAATGAAATAGTATTCGATTATAGATTAGGAGGCGTTAGGATGAAGCAGAATATTTATGACAATGAAGTATTTTTTGAGAATTACAAAGCTTTGCGGGAAGATCCGGTGAATTACAATGAACTCCTAGAGCAGCCAGAGATAAAACGAATGCTGCCTGACTTGAAGGGCATGCGTGTCCTGGATATTGGCTGTGGCATGGGTGATTTAGCTAAGTATTGTGTGGAGCAGGGAGCTGAGCATGTAACAGCCATTGATCCATCCAGCAAAATGCTGCAGGAGGCAAGAACAAGGAATAGTCATCCTTCAATCGAATATGTTCAAACAGCATTAGAGGATGCAGTAATGACAATAGATAGTTACGATATTGCTGTCAGTTCGCTTGTCATGCATTATGTTGCAGACTACGAAGCAGTCATCCAGTCCATCCATGACGCTTTGAAGGAAGACGGTATTTTGTTGTTCTCCACCGAGCATCCAATCGTGACTGCCAGAAAAGAAGGAAACAAATGGAGTACGGATGCAGAAGGGAACCGGATTCATTTCGCAGTAGACAACTATCAGGAGCAAGGGCGACGTGAAGCGAAATGGTATGTGGATGGAGTCGTTTATTATCATCGGTCGATTGCTGCGCTATGCAATGGCCTGATACAAAATGGTTTCAGTCTCGAAGAAATAACCGAGCCAATGCCAAGTGAAAAGGCAATTGCTCAGCTGCCGCGGATAGAGCATGAGCTTCGCCGGCCTTCCTTCATTATTTTGAAAGCGAGAAAAACAGCCCGTCCTTAATGGACGGGCTCCATTTCTACCCAGCCACGAACGCTGTTGATCAGCCAGATACGAGAAGCAGTTTGAAGATCAGATCTCGTCAAGACAGCTTCTTGAATCGTTCCTTTTTCCACTAATTCTTCCCGCAACGTACCTGGCAGCAGACCGCTGGCAACAGGAGGCGTCAATAGTTTGCCTTCCTGCTCGATGACAAGATTGCCAATCGTGAATTCGGTCAGTTCACCAGCTTCATTCCAAAGCAGCGTATCGAACACGTCAGGCTTGTCTATCTTGTAATCTTCATACACTTTACGATAAGTTGTCTTGTGATAATAATATCGATTGGTCTTGTCTATTGGTGTCGCAGCCAAAGCAAATCTCTGTTTATTTTCCATCAATGCTGGCATTTCACTGTAGGAAAGCTCAAGCTCTCCGTTCGAATCAGCTAAAAGACGCACCCGGTGTGATGCTCCCGAGTGCTTGATTTGATGTTGGTGCAGGAGCTTTCGGACAGCTGCTTCTTCAATCGGGATGCTGAAATAATCTGCTGACTGCAGCAGACGGCGAATATGTCTATTTTCCAGCGTAAAACGACCATTTGAATATGCGATTGTTTCCAGCAGCTTGAAATCTGGAAGCTGCTCCTGCAGCACAGAGGATTTGGCAATAGCTTCCTCATACTCACCCTCAGCAGTCGAATCCCAGGTGATACCGCCGCCGACACTATAGGTAGCTTGTTTCTCTGATTTGGAGATGATTGCAGTACGGATCGGCACATTGAAAACAGCTTCACCACCGGGCTCAATATAGCCAATAGCACCACAATAGACCTCGCGTGGTTCCGGTTCTAGGTCCGAAATAACTTTCATTGTGCTCGCCTTCGGGGCGCCTGTGATTGAGCCGCACGGGAAGAGGGCGCGCATGATATCGGTTATTGTTGTACCTGGGACAGTTTCTGCTTCCACAGTCGAGGTCATCTGATATACTGTCGGGTATTTTTCAATAGTATATAAAGCTGGAACACGTACTGTACCAAGCTTTGCAACCCGGCTGATATCATTACGAAGCAAATCTACAATCATGACATTCTCAGCGCGGTCCTTTACAGATGCAGCTAGAATTTCCCGCTGTTCAAGGTCCTGTGCGTACGTAAGCCCGCGTTTGATCGTACCTTTCATCGGCTTTGTGATGATGCGCTCTCCATCCCAGCGGAAAAATAGTTCAGGAGAAGCAGATAGAATGGCAGCATCCTCCCAAGCAAGATAGGCAGTGTAATCAGCACACTGCGCCCGCTGCATTTGGCGGAAAAGAGCAGCAGGATCACCTGCAAATGCTGTGCGCAGACGCATCGTAAAATTCGTCTGATATGTATTGCCTGCAGCGATTTCCTCTTTTATTTTCTGGATAGCTTGTTCATATGCTTTTTTGGGGATTGCCGGCTGCCAATTGAGCTTATTTGGTACTTCATCTATTGATTCGGGCTGTTCATGATGAAAGGCTTTGTAAATACCGAATTGTAAAAGGGGCAGCTTTGAATCTGGAACAGTAATATAGCTTGGATCAAATGCTCCAGCGGCTTCATAGGAAAGGTAACCGGCAGCATAATATCCCTTCTCTGTATATGCTTGCACCTGCTCCAGGCAGGGAATGACTTCATCTATTGAGTGTGCAGACAGCAATGTATGCTGCTCTGTAAAGCGCCGATGCTGTGTCTGTCCCTTTGCATCAGCAAAATTGAAATAAGCGTACATGGAACATCTCCTTTCTGGCTTTTCTAGTATCTCATATGGTGAATTAACCGAATAGCTTATTGGAATAGAGTAATTATTGAAACTATTTCCATATTATTACCGTATAAAAGGTACAATCTTTTAGGAGGAGTTGCAAGTTGCGGACGATCCAAGTGTTGAAGGAACTAGGATTTTGGGTGTTTGCATGTATTTATATGATAGGTATTCGTCCCAATCTGGACGGATATGTACTATGGATACCGGATTTGCTTATTTGTGCGGCTATTGTACTTTCCCTGACTGCCTATATACTTCGCTTCGGGCGGAAAAAAGAGTATTAGCAAAAGGAGATAACCATGATAAAACAATTTAACTATACTGATGCAATTATATTGTTCACCTTCCTCGTGTTTATGACAAGTGTAGATGTACGTCATTTGAAATGGTTGGAATGGGGAGTGCTGATTGTATACAGTATATGGGCTTTCTTGATGGGACTTAAGACTGTAGCAATCTTGAAAAAATCAGAACCAAAGACCTGAGAGTTTGCTAGAAATCTGGTCATATTATTGGTTCCCATTTCTCGAAAGGAGGTAAGCGAATGCATATCACATTACATAAAGCGACAGTGGCTGATGCGGAGCTGATCCATGAATGCCAGGTAGCAGCTTTTCAGCCTCTGCTTGATAAATATCAGGATATGGGCTCAAACCCTGCAAATGAGCCGCTGTCACGTACAATAGCCCGTATTAACAGAACCGACGGTGGATTTTACAAGATAAAAACAGAAGGGGAATTTGCGGGCGCAATTTGTCTTTTTTCGAAAGAACCAGGAACCTACTGGATTAGTCCAATCTTCATTCATCCCAGCCACCAAGGAAAAGGAATTGCCCAGTATGTTCTTAAGCTGATAGAGACCATGTTTTCGGATGCAAGGATTTGGTGTTTGGCTACTTTGCGGGAAGAAAGGGGTAACTGTTATTTGTATGAGAAAATAGGATATCAGCTAACTGGTAGGGTACAGCCATTAAATGAACGGGCTACATTGATTTATTATGAGAAGCGGATTTAAAGTGATGCGGCGGGTGATTATGTGCAAAAACATTATGTTTGCCGAGAGAAAGCAGACTGGTCTCCATCCTTTTAATGAGCAAAGCAAAACGGCATTAGCTGCTCTTTTTCATAAGGGTTTTCGCAATACAATAGATGCGGAATATGACAGCATGAGCGCCTATCTAGGTGAAATACAGGCTGTAATTGATGGAAAGTACGGTGAATTCCTGCCTTCATGTTCTTATTTCTCTCAAACTGCAGAAGGTATCAACGGTGTTACGATGGTGACAATCTACCGCAGTTTTCCTTTGCTTGCTTATGTAGTCACTGCTCCTGAATGGCAAGGTAAAGGAGTAGCCACAAACTTGATTCAGTATAGTGAGCAGGGGTTGGGTCAACAAGGCTATGAAACATTTTATCTGGTTGTGACCAAGCAGAATTATCGTGCCATATCACTTTATCGAACATTAGGATTCCGCGAAGCAGGGGAAGATTGGGATGTTATGTTGAGAAGGCGAGGGGAGCAGAAGTGATTGAAGTGAGGTTAGTCGAAGAAAAGGATACTGCAGAACTTTTATCTTTGGAACTGCGTAATAAGGAGTTCTTTCAGCTATATACGGGTAGCCGTGATGATCATTTTTACACTTTGGAGGGACAACGGGAGCGTACTGATAGGGCTATTACTTCTGCCGCGGAGGATACTGGATATTCTTTTGTCATTCTATTGGATGGACATATAATCGGTATTATCATGCTGTCGGAGGTTGTGCGCTGGAATCTTCAGAGCTGCTGGATCGGCTATTTCCTTGATAAGGAACAAAACGGAAAAGGGTATATGACAGAGGCAGTCCGCCAAGTAGTATCTATTGCGTTTAAAGAATTGGAATTCCATCGGTTAGAAGCAGGTGTCATGCCGCATAATATCGGTTCTATCAAGGTGCTGCTAAAAGCAGGCTTCCATAAGGAAGGTATCGCCAAGCAAAATGTCAAAATTAATGGAAAGTGGCAGGATCACCAAACTCTTGCTATCATTAACCCTCGGGACCTCATGTAAAGAGGAGGGGAAATAGGATGAACAAATGGCTGCTTATAGCTGGAGTATTGATGGAAATCGTCGGTATTCTATTGATTTTGTTCTGGCGAGTTGATGATATGCTTGCGATTAGTACTGGTATAGTAATCATCGTCATAGGAGTGGTTCTTTTCCAGATAGGATATTGGCGTATCATAAAAGCTCGTAAAAGAGGAATGAAAAGAAGATAAAGAAGCTGGCTGATGAGGAAGCTCATTCAGCTGGCTTTTTTGTGTAAATTTACACTAAGACTGCCGATTGTTCTGCTATGCTAATGGTATCAGGCGTAAAGGGGTGTCATCAATGAAGGTCAAGTCTCTTTCTATTACGATATATCTTATATGCTGCTGTATCTTCCTCTCTTGTCATGCATTGAAGCCTCATCAGACCCTAATTCATCCGTTTCTATGAAAAACAAGAACTTAGATATTTTTATTTGCAGTTCGGATCCTGTGTATCAAGAAACAAATGGAAAATATATTACAGAAGATTTCCGAAACGCAATACCAGCTGAGATACCAATAGCAGAAGAATCTTGGCTGGGAAATTTGCTGAATACTTTTTTTAATAAAGACACGCTAGAAATAATCTCTTCTGATACTGATCAAGCAAGTCCACAATTGATTAAGCAAAAGCCAATAAACCTTACACCTACATTTATTGTTTGCTGTCTGCCAATATGAACACTAGCCTGAATGCTGATCACCTCTTCTATTGTGATAGGTCATAAAGTCTATTAAACACGAAATTTTAACCATTTTGTTGCTTGCATAGTGAATAATGCCTTGTGGATATTTGGCTATCCATATACCATTTCTACCAATTAACTTTACAAATCTGGAATATTGTCGATATATAGTAATAGAGTGAAATTTTATAAATAGGAGCATGATGTCATGAGTATGCAAGTACATGAGCAAACGGAACAGGCATTGCATCCAATGTTGGACGCCTTCGTGAAAATAGGGCCGTTCTTGCAGGATCTAATCAATGAAGATGTCACGATTGGTATATATAACACAGAGAAGCTGGTTATCAATTTCCCGGCTAAGACCTTTTCATTGAATGTTACACCCGGAGATCCATTGATGGATGGGGATATCGTAACAGCGGCAATCCGGCAGAATAAGAATCAATATGCAGTCGTTCCGGAAGAGCTTTTTGGTGTCAGTATCATCGCCCGGGCTATTCCGCTTCACGATGAAGCAGGGAATGTAATCGGCGGTGTTGGAGTCGGTTTGAGCATTGATAGTGCAAATCAATTGTCCTCGATTGCTTCAAACCTTTCTAACGTTATTGGCGATGTGACAGCAACAATTCAGGATATGGCGCAATCCATCTCAGGTTTGGCAGAAGGCATGAATTACATATCCAAGAAAGCTTCTGAGGTAACCGAAAGCGTAGATACAATCGAGGAAGTATCCAACGTAGTTAAAGGTATTGCGGATCAAAGCAACTTGCTTGGTCTCAATGCTGCTATTGAAGCTGCACGAGCTGGAGAACAGGGCCGCGGATTCAGTGTAGTTGCAGATGAAATCCGCAAGATGGCAACTGGGTCCAAGGACCAGGTTACCGAGATTCATCAGATTACCGAGAAAATTAAAACTGTCATCGGTAAGCTGAGCAATTCCATTCAAGAAGCAAATGCAGAGTCAGATACACAATCAGCTGCTATTGAAGAGCTGACAGCAACGATGGAAGAAATCAATGCAAATGTGAAAACTCTGGCAAATCTCGCAAAAGAGAATATCTCAATCAAAGAATAATAGAGGTGACCAACATGGAAAATTTCAAGCACTTGAACAGTCAGTATATTAACGGAGAATGGCGTGAAGGCCAGAGCAGCGTGAAAATGGAGAACCGCAATCCATATAACGGTGAGCTTATCGCAACTTATCAAGCAGCCAGCTTGGATGATTTGAATGAGGCGTATGAAGCTTCTGCCCGGATTCAGAAAGAATGGGCGAAAACGAACCCGGTAGCACAGCGTGCTGTCTTTGAAAAGGCAGTTGCTTATCTTGAAGCGAATCATGAGGCATTTGTTGAGACTATCATTGAGGAAATTGGCGGTACAAGACTGAAGGCTGAATTCGAAATTGGTCTCGTTACAAATATCATCAAGGAAGCATCTACATTCCCATTCCGCATGAACGGCCAAATTCTTCCGTCACCGATTGATGGCAAGGAAAACCGTGTGTATCGTGTGCCGGTTGGAGTTGTTGGTGTTATCAGCCCATTCAACTTCCCATTCTTCCTATCCATGAAGTCTGTTGCGACTGCATTGGCAGCTGGTAATGGTGTTGTATTGAAACCGCATGAGCATACAGCAATTACTGGCGGTACGATGATTGCGAAGCTTTTCGAGGAAGCTGGCCTTCCGAAGGGCTTGCTGAATGTGATTGTGACAGAAATCAGTGAAATCGGTGATAACTTCGTAGAGCATCCGATTCCGCGTGCTGTTTCCTTCACAGGCTCTACTAAAGTCGGTAAACATATCGGAATGGTAGCAGGTAAGAATTTGAAAGAGGCGCATTTGGAGCTTGGCGGCAACAGTGCATTGGTGGTTTTAGAGGATGCAGATATGGAACTTGCAGTCAGTGCAGCTGTATTCAGCCGTTTCACGCACCAAGGCCAAATCTGTATGTCTGCCAACCGTCTGATTGTGCATGAAGATGTGTATGATGAATTCGTTGAAAAGTATTTGGCAAAGGTTTCCACGCTTACTTGCGGTGATCCGAAAGATCCAAGTACTATCATCGGACCTCTTATCAATGAACAGCAAGTGAAAACGACGGTAGCATTGATTGAGAAGGGTATCGAAGAAGGTGCAACACCTTTAATCAAAGGTAAAGTTGAAGGAAACATTGTCGAGCCAGTAGTATTTGGCGATGTGACACCAGATATGACACTTGCAAACGAAGAACTGTTTGCCCCGGTCGTTAGCATATTGAAGGTGAAAAGTGATGAAGAAGTGCTAGCTTATGCAAATAACAGTGACTATGGCTTGAGCGGCGCAATCCACACTAGAGATGTGGAGCGCGGTGCGGAGCTTGCGAAACAAATGGATACAGGTATGATCCACATCAACGATGGTACGATCAATGATGAACCGACAGTCGCATTCGGCGGCGTGAAGAACTCCGGACTTGGCCGCCTGAATGGCGAGTGGAGCCTCGATGCATTCACAACGACAAAATGGATCAGCATTCAGCACGATCGCAGACAATATCCGTATAGCTAATAAAAAAAGACCCACAGCTGTGGGTCTTTTTTTTTATGCTATTCCGCGGCCATGGCTTCCTTTTTGGTTCGGTGGATTGTGCCGTAGGGATGCTCAGGCGGAGCGTAAATTGAGTACAGCTTCAAAGGGGCTTGACCGGTATTTATAACGTTGTGCCAGGTTCCAGCAGGGACAAAGATGGCAAAATCATCTTGAACATATTGCTGATAGTTTAAGTAGTCTTTCCTAGGACCCATTTGAACTAGCCCATGACCGGATTCAATGCGTAGGAATTGATCAACATTCGGATGTCTCTCCAAACCGATATCTTCTCCTGGTCTGATGCTCATCAAAGTGACCTGGAGGTGCTTTCCAGTCCAGATAGCTGTCCGGAAGAAGCGATTATGCTCTGTAGCTTGTTCGATGTCGACAACATATGGTGAATTTCCGTGATCGTGTATTGGCTGCTGCCACTGATAATTGCGCCAATCGTTTGGACTTGGGTACCCGTAATAGTGGGACTGATTTCTATAATACATTTTTTCTTCTCCTTCGCTGCATTTATATCTTATCCTATGCTGTTGCCTACTCCGTGTTCTTATCAGAGGAGGCAAATGAAAGAGTACAGGAGGTTTCCTGTACTCTAAACAGCAATCATTTAGCTTTTGTTACTTCAATTCTCGGCATCTCTGGCTGTTTCATATCATTTCCCAAGAAATAACTTGTGTGCGGCGGCTGGTTATAGGCAACATTCTGCCAAGCCACGCCTAAGCGGTAAACAGGGTCATGCATCAAGGTAGGGAGTTTTTCTTCGGTCATGTCTGTTGTCGTGTAAAGGACGAGAGCGCTGCTGTCCTCAGTACGCCAGATGGCCTCCTCACGCCAGTCACCGATTAAATCAGCCTGGAGCGCAGGGTTCCCTTTTGTTCCATTGTTGGAATAAGTTCCTTCTGCATCAAGTAAAGTATCCAATTTTTCTGTCTCCGGGTTCCATTTTCCGATCAAGCCAGTGCCAGTTTGGATGCTTTCATCGAAAGTATGATCAAGAATCTCACGAGTCAAGTCGCCGTCCCACCAGATAGCAAAGTTGGCAGGAGGGATGTTCGTTGATATTTTCTCCCCTGAAGCAGCGTAAAGTCCTCCTGTCGGACTGTTCCAAGCCCCGTTAATTGCCCACATTTCGGCTCCAGGATAGCGAGGGTCGATGTCAGATGCAAGCCCGCGACCAACATCTATGTTTGTCGGGATGCCCCAGATCAGTTCTCCTGTCCGAGCATCGCGGAACTCTATACCTGCTTCATTCGGGTACGATTCATGGACTTGGAATACTTCAAGCCCTGGTCGGCTTGGATCTAAATCGCTAAGATGCATGGCATCTCCGTGACCAAGACCGGTTGAATAGAGACCAGTTCCATCATCGTCCAGCGCCATTGCGCCATAGATGATTTCATCTTTGCCGTCTTCGTCCACGTCTCCGATACTCAAATTATGATTACCCTGCTGTGCATATGCTTCGTTTCCAGGCGTTTCACTATTGAACATCCACTGCTTTTTCAGTTTTCCATCTTTATAGGTATATGCTGCAATGACTGTCTTTTCATAGTAGCCTCTGGCTTCAATGATACTCGGCGTTTTGCCATCCAGATACGCGACTCCGGCAAGGAAGCGATCGCCTCGGTTTCCGTAGCAGTCACCCCAATCGCAAATATCACCGCGGGCTGGCTCGTAGTCGATTGTTTGTTTGATCTTGCCTGTGTTACCTTCAAAGACGGTCAAATATTCTGGTCCTTCGAGGATATAGCCCGATGCATTGCGATGATCAGCGTCAGGGTCTCCGATGACTTTACCCTGCGCATCTTTTGTACCGTCAGCTGTTTTGACGACAAGCTCGGATTTTCCGTTACCATCAAAATCATAGACGAGCATTTGTGTGTAATGAGCACCTGCACGTATATTCTTGCCAAGATCAATTCGCCATTTATGGGTTCCATCCATTTCATAAGCATCGATGAAGACATTGCCAGTGTAGCCAGAGCGGGAATTATCCTGCGCATTGGATGGATCCCATTTCAAAATGATTTCCCATTCGCCGTCGCCATCCAGATCACCGACACTGGCATCATTGGCATTGTAAGTATAAGATTTTCCATCCGGTGTTTTGCCATCGGCTGGCTTCTTGAGGGGAATATGCAGCTGATTGTCCTGCCATACTTTGATATTATCCTGGTCCACACCTTTCCCGATTGCTTCTACACGATAGACGCTTTCCGCAGTGCCATCTTTGTCGAGGAAGTTCGTGCTGTGTTTCACTGGTTTCCGAGTGATTTTCTTACCGTCACGATAAATATGGAAGGAGGTTTTCTTCGTATCGTTCCCGAGGAATCTCCAGCTTAAGAAAATACCATCCTCCGTCTTAACGGCAACAGCTCCACGTTCCAAATATTCCATTTGCCTTTTAGGCAGTTTCTTGGCATCGGCAGAGAAGGGGATTGCGAATGTCAGCAGCAGGACGAGCAGCAATAACAGACATTTTTTCACTATAACCATTCCTCTCCTTTTTATTAAAGCGCTTTCATTTTAATGCAGGAGATAGGTTAATTCTTATTAGACAAGGCAGTCGATTCTCATATATGGTTGTAAATATTTTAAAAGCCATGCCTGAGCAGGCATGGCTTTGTTGCTACTTAGAATTCCCCAGTGTATGGATAACGTGAGCTGTACAATTGATGCCGTTCAAGAAGTAATCCACATCAAGGTTCTCGTTCGGCGAATGGTTATGCTGGTCAAAGTTCGCATATGGCACGATGATAGATGGCAGACCGAGAATCCCCGTCCACACATAATCCGGAAGGGAGCCGCCCATACTCGGCTGGATGAGCGGGTCTGTTTGGTAAGCATTCTCGACAGCGCTGATAACTTTTTGCACAATCGGCAGCTCTGCTCTTGTGCGAGATGGCTGCATGCTGCCCAAATATGTAACCTCTACATCAGGCGCATAGGTTTGAACATGTTTTTGAATCTTTTCAAAGATATCGTTTGGATCCTGATCCACTACAAGCCTGATGTCCATTTTGAGCCGGGCTGTAGAAGGGATGATCGTTTTCGTTCCTTCACCTGTATAGCCGCTTTCCATTCCGAAGATATTGAAAGTGGGCTCGCCAGTCATCTTCTGGTAGTAGGATGGACCGTCCATGGCCAGTTCGGGATAGCCGATTTTCTCACCTAAGGACTTTTTGTCATAAGGGAGCTTTGTGAGCAGCTGTTCCTCATAAGCAGTAAACGGGCGGATCGCATCATAGAAACCTTCAATTTTGACGTGACCGTCAGCATCACGCATCGTATGCATCAGTTCAATCAACTTCCAAGCAGGGTTGGGAACGATATTCCCAGTGTTGCCTGAATGATTATCACGATCTGCTCCTTTGGCATCGAATTGAATGGACAGCATCCCGCGTACCCCAAGCAGTACGAGCGGGGAAGAGCTATTATGGGATGGACCGTCAGATGTGTAGACAAGATCCGCTTGCAGCAATTCCTTATGCTCTTCCACGAAGGCTGCTAGATTTGTACTGCCTTTTTCTTCTTCTCCTTCAAAGACAAATTTAATATTGATGGGCAGCTCGCCGACTGTAGCCAAGTAGCTTTTGACACCGAACAGCTGCGCCATCAGCTGTCCCTTGTTATCGCCCACACCGCGGGCATAAATTTTGCCGTTGCGGATCTGGGGTTCGAATGGAGGGGAATCCCACGCATCGTAAGGTTCGGGTGGTTGAACATCGTAGTGGCCATAAATAAGCAAAGTGAAAGCTTCCGGATCCTTGATCAATTCTCCGTAGACGACAGGATGGCCGGCTGTAGGGATGATTCTTGTATGGATCCCAAGTTCCTCCATCATCCCTTTCAATAGTTCAGCGCATTCTTCGATACCGTCATTCTGTGTACTGATGCTCCGCTGGCGCAGCAAGGTGAACAGCTGGTCCAGGAAGTCTTGTTTGTTTGTTTCTATATAATCTTTTAATGCAGATGCGTTCATATAATTCTCCTTTATTTCTTAGTTCAGAGTTCCGATCAAAACAGTGGCAATGAGGATTGAACAAGTTGTAACTGTCGTAAACCCACCCATAAGCATCGGCGTCACAATCTCGTTCATGATGGCCTCCCGTTCTTCTTCCGTGTCCCCGACTTCGCGGCTGATTTCCTCACAAAGGATGTAGTCCGCGGGGAATCCGAAAAGTGCTGTCAGTGCAACAGGCATGCCAAGATATTTACCTACTCCAAGCAGCTTGGAAGCTAATAATCCTCCAATCGTTACGCCAGCTGTACCGAGCACACAAATCAATAAGATTTCTGGAATATAGCTCGCCAATGCTGCTGGTGTCACATCATCCATGGAAGAAATAACGATAAAGATAACTGCAATCATAGCGATGCCGGTTGCATTTGCTTTTTCCATCGTTTTTGCGGGATAGAAGCCGATATAGGCACCGATAACCCCGATGATCAGACAGAAGATGGTGTAGTTGACGCCTGTGACAGCTTCAAGGATGACAGCGATGCCACTGCCTAAATATAGCTGCAGGATGAAAATAAGGGATGTTTGGTACTTTTCCGGCAAAAGTAATTTGCGTTCGTTCTGTGCTTTGACTACTTTATTCGGCCGTTCTTCTGTCACTTCGCCTTTTTCCAAAGCTGCTCCGCTGTGCAGGCGAGCCTGTACTTGCTGTTTCACAATGATTGCATGTCTTTTTAAGAAGAAGGAAGCAAGCGGGATACCGAATAGCTTATGAATGCTCAATACCAGTGCTGGGATGATAACAAGACTGGATAATCCTAATTCGGTCAGTTTTTCACTCGTAACAAGATATGCTACAATTCCGCCGACAACCGGACCTGCACCAGCTACTGCAGTTTCATAATCAAAGAACAACGGAACAATCGCCAAGACAAGTGCTACCGCAGTAAGAGAGCCAATGAGTGCAATCAGGATAGGCTTCAGCTGTCCTTTGATTAAGGAGAAAGGAACAAGTGTACCAAGGTGCACAATGAATGGTGCAACAATCAGGGATCCGAATGCGGTAATAACGGATTCCGACATAAGTCCATTTGGAATAATTCCAGCCCACAAGAGACCAACATAGAGAAGCAAAGCTGATAGCAGCATCGGGATGCGTGCTTTTGTCCAGATGGAGATGAGTTCTCCTAAGCCTAATACAGCAATTAATAAAAGGGTGATCATGACAGGGTTGCTACTGATCTCACTCCACATGTACATCTGCCTCCAATTTTATGTAAGAATATTAATAAAAACTAAACTAAATTCAGAAAATTGTCAACATACTAATTAATTAAGCTGGAAATCTGCTAGGCTAAAAGTCTTATTTTCTGTATAATAAGCTCATTCAATGGAGAAACGAGGAGAAGGATGGGTATAAAACATGCCTTTACACTGCCGTCTGTTCCTAAGGAAAACAAACAGAAGCTGAAGGAAACTGTCTTAGAGGAAAATTGGAAAAGGACGAAACTGTTCGCCATCATCATCTTGATCTTTGAAGCTATTTTGCTTGTGCGGCAGCTTCCAGGTGGAATTGATTTATATGTAGGCTTGTATCTCGGACTATTCAGTGCAGCTGCAATCTACTTGCTTTGTATATACATAATGGGGAAAAAGAAGATTTCAACTAGTTATAGAATGATCACGGCTCATTTCTTTGTATTTCTGTTCCTTGCTTGGGGGGCGATGGTGACACTGCTTGATCAGCTCCATTACGGTCATGTCATGGCATTTGTGGTCAATTATATGTGTGTATCGACGTTATTTTTGGCAAACGGTAAGCATTATCTCTTGCTTGCTCTTCCGAACGTTATTTTTCTTTATGTTGGCTTACCTATTTACCAGCAGTCGGACAATATACTGTCTGGTCATTATACGAATCTTACTGTTTTCATCTTTTTTTGCTGGCTGGCGTCGCAGCTGCTGTATAAAGGGTTCGCTGCAAACTTTTACAATAAGCTTTTGCTGACTGAGATGAATGAGGAATTGGAAGCACAGATCGCCCAGAACGAAGCGATGAACGAGCAGCTGAAGCAACAAGCGATGCTGGATGAATTGACTGGTGTACCAAATAGACGGGGCTTCCAGGACTATATCAATACTGAGCTGGCGGATGAGCGAGAACGGCAGCTTGCTTTATTCCTGCTGGATGTGGATGCCTTTAAAAGCTATAACGATCATTATGGACATCTCCGGGGAGATGAGGTATTGCGTCTTGGCGCAAAGCGTCTATCAGACAACAAATATTCCGACAGCTGGCTGGGCCAGATATGGCGGCGAGGAATTCGTACTTGCTGTTTTCGATCAGCCGTCAGAGACATTGGACGAGCTGGCTGAAGCAATTCGGCAGGCGGTCCAGGAACTCCGTATTGACCATGCCTTTTCACCTGTAGCAGATAAGGTGACTGTAAGTATTGGTATATATAGTGCTGCTATTTCAAACGGTATTCAGCTATCCTATTTCATCGGTCAAGCGGATGAAGCCCTTTACGAGGCGAAACGTTCCGGCAGGGATACTTTTATCAAAAGAGAAGAGCTAAGCGAATCACTCGCTTAGCTCTTTTTCCTTGTACATGATTTGGACGAATCGTCTCAATTCCTTTGTCAAACCGCTGATCGGCTCCTGGAATCGGCAATTTTCCCGATATTCTACTGCTACTGAAGCCGTATGATTCAGATCGTCTATTGGCAGAATGACAATATTGGGCATTCGCTGCTCGCTTATATGATACAAGATGGATCGCGGCAGTGCCGTAAATCCATGTCCGCTTTCTACAAAAGCAAGCATGTTCTGAACATCATCGACCATCTGATAGTCTTTTGCCTGCACTAATCCTAAAAGAGAACTGATTTTATCCAAATTATTAGTCAATGCTGCGTGCTCGAAGACGATCAATTTCTTATCGAGCTTGTTTGAATTTGCGAGCTTCCCGTCTAAAATTGGTGCATCATCCTTATGACAAACGAAGACTAATTCGTCTTGGAGTAGCGGCTCACAAAGGAACGGAGTCCTAGCTCTGTTTTCGTAATGGATGGAAAGCTGAATGCTGCCATATTCCAAAAGCTTCTTCAAGACATTCGTCGGTCTTGTAATGAATTTAAAAGGAATGTGCGGGAAGTGCTCCTGCATGTAGGGGATGATAATGTGGTTGAATACCGGTGCAAGCCATATATTGATTCCAATCCGCAATTCATCTTTGCCAGCTGTAATACTGCTCAGCAGCTGATAGCTGATCTTGTTATCACCAGTGAGCGCAAATGATGCATCCTGCAGTTCCTCAAGAAGCTCAATCGCATAGGGAAGGAAAAAATATCCTTCTTCTGTCAGTTCGATTCCGTCCCAGCTGCGTTTCAATAACACGAAATCGAGTTCTTGCTCCAGTTTCCGTATTCTTGTACTTAAAGTAGGCTGTGTAATATGTAATGCTTTTGATGCTTTGGATATACTTTTATTGGAGACAACTGCAAGAAATGACTCCAATCCATCAATATTCATGATCTCACTCCTGCTGTTCTATACTGTTCATCTTATATTTTTTTGGACAAAATGTATAGGAATCTGTATAAAATTCCTTTATCTTCAAGAGCAGTGCTTGTATTTCCAATCCAGAACAATTAAGATGAAGAGATGCACCAATGACGCCATAACGAATGGCATAGAAAGGATTTAATTATGAAAAATAAACGTCCGCGCTCTCGTGGGTTCCAGCCAGCGAAGCCGAAAGTATATAACGTAACAGAAGAAGCAGAACTATTACCTTTCCTGTTAAAGGTTGTAGGCAAGAGCCGTAATTCAGTGAAATCTATCTTGGCCCGCGGCCAGGTTTCCATTGATGGTCGTGTTTCCACACAATTCAATGACAAATTGCGACCGGGTCAGGAAGTGACGATCCGTACAGATACAGTAACAGAAGCAGCACCGCTTCAGGGCATAACAATCATGTATGAAGATGACACCCTCATTGTTATCGAGAAAGCTTCTGGACTGTTGTCAATCGCTTCCAATAATGAAAAAGAAAATACCGCTTACCGTCAGCTATCTGATTATGTCAAAGCGCAGCACAGTGATAATAAGATATTTGTCGTTCACCGTCTTGACCGCGATACATCCGGTGTGATGGTATTCGCTAGATCGGAGAAAATTAAAAAGATAATGCAGGAATCGTGGCAAACAACGAAGGAGCGGGCTTATGTTGCTCTTGTTGAAGGCGACGTCTCTAAGTCAGAAGGAACCATTACCTCCTGGCTGAAGGAAACAAGTACACATAAAATGTATTCCAGTAAGTACGAGAACGACGGATTGAAGGCAGTGACACATTATCAGGTACTTCAAGGGAATAAGGATTTTACATTGATGGAAATCAGCCTGGAGACAGGACGGAAAAACCAGATTCGTGTCCATATGCAAGATATCGGACATCCGATTGCAGGGGACAAAAAGTATGGAGCGGAGGATCGGTCGATCAAACGCCTCTGCCTGCATGCACGCAAGCTGAACTTTAAACACCCTGTCAATGGTATGCCGTTGAGGTTTGTATCGGATATTCCGAAGCTATTTACTTCTAAATCCAGATAACCTGAAAAGCAGAGCAGATATGCTCTGCTTTTTTTATAAAAGTTGTTTTCGCGTAGATTGTTGTTTTTTACCGAATTTAAGGGCTTGTGTTAAAATTAGAATAATGAAAATAATCCTGTTTAACTAACAGGGCTGGTTAGTGGGAGAATCCGGATTGCTTTTGTTCGGCAATTGGGACAGTTGACGGAATAATCGAGGGGGAATCCTAATGGAATACTTCAAATATCTAAGACAGTATGTGGGTCATAGACCAATTATTTTACCTGGATCAGTTGTTATCATTGTAAATAAGCAAAATGAGATTTTATTGCAAGAGAGACACGATGGAAATTGGGGCTTACCGGGTGGTTTAATGGATTTAGGAGAAAGTTTTGAAGAGGTGGCAAAAAGGGAGGTATTTGAAGAAACAGGGTTAATAGTTGAAAATCTAAAGTTACTTAATGTACACTCTGGTTCAAATTCTTATTTAAAAGTACCTAATGGTGATGAATTATATTCTGCAACAGCCGTTTATTACACCAAAAATTTCAGTGGAGATATGAAGATTGATTATAATGAGTCGAAAGATATGAGGTAT
This sequence comes from Virgibacillus sp. 7505, assembly GCF_002272135.1. Lineage (GTDB taxonomy): Bacteria > Bacillota > Bacilli > Bacillales > Amphibacillaceae > Terribacillus. Next base: position 288,990 of record NZ_NPBF01000025.1, read on the forward strand.
TTTGCAACGGATAACTTGCCAAATGAACTAAATGGTAATGATAAAGACTATATAGAGGAATATGTAAAAAAAACCGCAGATCTTTCTCAACGGAGCACGATTTTGGACTAAATTGACAGGTGCTTTAGTTGAAGAAGCAAATCTTTAAATAACAAAAACTCGCAATTTTCAAATGCGAGTTTTCTTTTGTTTTAGCAATAGCAACAATATTTACGAAAACAGCCTTATAAAAAATATTTATACCTATTGCCAACAGTTTCCAAATGCAATATTATATCCATAAGTGATATATCATATATGGATATAAAGGATGGGTGTTATGGCTAAAGGAAATTCGCTGGAAGAACTGACAGATCCGGTTTTCTATATTCTAGTCGCATTAGTGGAGCCCAGGCATGGGTATGCCATTATGCAGTACGTAGAAGAAGAAACAGATGGGACGTTTAAGATAGGGCCTGCAACATTGTATACCATCATAAAGAAATTGCTGGATGCCGGCTTGATTGAAGCTGAACCTGAAAGCGAGCCGAGGCGCAAAACCTATGTTACGACTGCTGCTGGTATTTCCAAGTTGGAAGAGGAAGTTGAAAGGCGGAGCAGGATGCTCGACCTGGCGACAATTGTACTGCAGACGAAGGGGAGGAAGGGACAATGAGACAACGAAAGTATATATCTTCAGGCGGACTGGCTTTTTCGGAAAAAGAGGATATGCAGAAGCTTGCCAAACAGGCAGCCAAAGGCTGGCATTTACAGGATTTTGCCTTCATGGGCTACCGACTTGTCCGCGGGGAACCGAAACAGGTACAATACATGATCGATTACCGCACCCTGGATGAAGCAGAGGAACAAGAGTATCTGGATATGTTCAAGCACGCAGGCTGGACACTTGTGTGCAGTTCTTATGGAATGTATATCTTTGTAGCTCCAAGAGATGCTGCACCAATTTACACGGATGTGGAAACGAAGCAGGATAAACTGAAGCGTGCTTCTTCATTTATTCCTAAGATGGCTTTGGTGACCACTATTCTGACTATTGCCAGCTTCATGATAAACCGTGTAATAGATAGCGGTGTAACAGCTATTATTTGTTTCTTACTGTTCATTATTTCTATGTGCAGTATCGCAATGACAGTGTCCTTTTATATCCGAATGTTTAAGCTGGTGAGAAAGGGCGAGGATTGATGCATCATAGTCGTTTACGTACATCAGAGGTAAGAGGATAGCAGAAAAAGAAGGCTCCCATTGAGGAAGCCTTAGGGTAGTTATGGCAAAATGGATTCGAATGTAAAGCTGCCTGACTCTGCATCGAAGGAAACCTCTCCATTTTTATGCTCCTTGAAGGTGACACCAGTTGCCTTATGGATCGGTTTTCCATTAACTCGAACCGACTTCGTATCTTTTGCCGGGATTGTGATTGTTGCTGTCGTATTCGACGGAATGACAGCATCGTAGCTGAAGGCTTGATTGTCTGCTTTCCAGCTGCTTTCGATACGGCCATACATGGAATCAACATGTCCCTTCGCCCATGTCATCACCTGATCCGGATCTGGTGTAGGCTCGAGCAGGAAGTGCTTGAAGCCTGGGTGATCAGGATCTCGTTTGATACCTAATGATTCTTTGTACATCCACGCTCCAACGGCACCGAATGAATAGTGATTGAAGGAATTCATGCTGTTATTGCCGCCAAATCCGTCTTCTTCTGTATAAGAGTTAAGTCGTTCCCAAATTGTCGTTGCACCGTTTTTCACTGAATACAGCCAGGATGGATAGGATTCCTGCTGCAGCAAACGATAAGCGATATCATCGTGGCTATAATCAGAAAGTGCTTGGCTGATCGCTGCTGTTCCAATGAAACCTGTCATGAGAGAGTACTCTTGACGCTCCTTACCTAAGTCATCCGTATTCTTTCTCTGGACTGTGGCTGCTAGATGATCAGCAGCAGCGTCTGCATTGGTCTCATTCAATACGTTGAGAGCCAAAGGTACAGCATAGGAAGCTTGACTATCCGAAATGGAACCGTCAGATTTCAATGTCTTTTTCGTTTCCGGATCAATGAACTTGTCATTGAAGAATTGCTTCCGTTCTTCGTAGCGTTCCCAATAATGTGCAGCATCGTCATCATTACCAAGAATCTCAGCTGTCTTCGCCATGATCTCCAAATCATACACATGATAAGCCGCCCAGAGGAAAACATTTTCTGTCTTACTGTTTTCAGGGCTGAGCCAGTCACCTAATGGACCTTCGTTTATCAATCCTGTCGTTGCATTCACTTTTGTACCCAGATAATCGACATATTGTTTCATGCTGTCGTAATGTTCCTGCAGAACAGTTTCATCTCCATATTGCTGGTAAGACTGCCACGGGACTGTTAGACCAGCGCTTCCCCACAGGATACCGCCAAAGCCAGGGCCGATTGGTGTTACGTCGGAATAACGCCCGTCAGCGCGCTGCAGATCACGGTTAGCCAGATTATGCCTGCGGAGGAATTGGTTCACGTTATCCATATAGGTGGCTGTTTCCGAGAAAACGGATATATCGCCATTCCAGCCCATGCGTTCATTCCGCGCGGGTGTGTCTGTCGGGATAGAGAGGAAGTTTCCTCGCATGCTCCAAGTTATGTTTTCCCATAGCTTATTCACAGTTGAATTGGATGTCTCATAGCTCGAATCAATATCATGAATGGAGCTGATCACCAACCCTTTCACATCCTTGAGAGCAGGTGGCTTATCTACACCAGTAATCTCGATATAGCGATAACCATGGAAAGTGAAACGAGGCTGGATCGTCTGGTTACCCTTTTTCGTTACATACGTATCTTGAACCAAAGCTGCGCGCAGATTTTCCAGCATGAGCATACCGGTATTCTCACCAGATTCTTCGCTGTCCGGGTAAAGCATTTCGGCATAGCGCAAGGTAATCTTCTCATCAGCTTTCTGTTTCTTCAGATTGATTTGCGGAACACCGACCATATTTTGGCCCATATCATATACATATACGCCTGGTCGCACTTCTTCCATGCTTTTTGCTGTCAATGTATCGACAATCCGGGCGTTTTCTCCGACCTGTCCCGTAATCTGCATATCACTATAATCCAGATTCCCGGCGGTCGTCGTTTCATCTAACGGCACTTCTACAGCCTGTTTCCAATTCTTTGCCTTAAAGCCGGCTTTGCTCCAATTCTTCATTTCTTTATTTGCATCGTACACTTCCCCTTGGAAGAAGCTGCCGTAAACGAGCGGTCCGTCTGTCGTGTACTCCCAGTCAGGGTTCGTTGTGATGGTTTCTGTCGTGCCATCTTCATAGGTGACAACGAGCTTTGCCAGAAGGGAATTGCGATCGCCGAAATAGTTCCAGTTTTCGGTCGTGAATGTGCTGGCACCACTCCACCATCCTTCTCCCAGCATGGCTCCGAAGGCATTTGCCTTACCAGACTTAAGCTGATCCGTCACATCATAGATTTGGTACATCTGTGTTTTGTTGTATTGTGTCAAACCCGGGTTGAAGTAATCTTCTCCGACACGTTCTCCGTTGAGATAGAGTTCATATATTCCTCGGGCTGTTGCATACAGTCTGGCATCTTTGATTTTCTTTTTATCTGTTTTGAACTCGGTTCTCAGCAGCGGCGTGGAATGACCACTCGGATCGGCAACAGCAAAGACGCCTTTGTTGCCCCCAGCAACGTTGTAAGCACCAGATGTAACAGTTACGCCTTTCGCTTTGGCAAAAATGCCTTTATAATTTTTTGCCTCTGTATTTTCTTCAAAAAGGGTGTTGGATGGCTTGCGGTAGTTCGTCACTTTCAGATTGCGGAAGCTTGCCTGCTGCTTCTTATCCACTGAAAACCCGATTTCGGACAGCATTGGGAAAGCGATATAATTACCGCCTGATCCGACGGGGTTCACATTGAACCCATTCGCAGGAGTGATTCGATTCTCCCCATCTATGAATATATGGAAGACACCTGAATTTCCCCAGATTGATATGTCATGGGCCTTATGCTTATTTTTGTTATCGATCAAGTCTCGGGAAATATCCAGTACTGTGATTGGACTGGCAGGATCATCTTCCGGTTCATAGCCCGCCCGATAGATTAGCAGCTTGGCATTCCCAGAATCTCTCTGTACATCCGAGACATCCAGCTCGAATTCCACATAGCTTTCATTCACATCATTCTCGAGATTGTACATGTTCTTATTCTTATCCATCAGTCTTGGATCATTAGCGCCGAGGATGAAGCTGGCTTTTTCTGTATTTGTTTTCTTATCCAGCTGTAAGCTGTAATGTACTTTATACACATTGAAATAATACGCTTGGAGCACCATATCTTCTGCTTCGGTACCAATCCATTCGGCACCGTCCCAAGCAGAAATATCTGTATCCAATAATCCTGTTTCGAACCAGCTGGCTGCTGTTGCCTTCTTACCATTTTCGTTCCAAACGGACACTTCCCATTCATAACGAGTAGCTGGTTTCAGTTCTTTTCCTTCATATTGAATAGCGACAGACTCCTCAGAATGCTGTTTCTTAGTATCCCAGACAGTTTTCCCTCCTGGATCCTTTACAACAAGCTGATAAGCTTTTTGTTTGGCTCCTTGGTGGTCAGCTTGCATTTGCCAGCTGAAGGTAGGGTTTGGATTGTCCAAACCAAGCGGTGTTGAACTGAAATCAGTGAAAAGATTAATAACTTCTGCTTTCTGTTTTTTGGCATCTACTGGGCTGGAAACAAAGGGTAGAAACGTGGTTAGGACTAGGAGCATTGAGGTAACCCACACAATACGACGATAAAACCGGGTCTGCATACGATTCCTCCTTCATAATGGTTAATGAAATTGCTGTAAGGCAGTCCAATCGGTGCATACGTGGAGGCAGCTCCAACTTTTGCACGTCAATTGTTAGCGCTTACATATTTAAATTCTAACCTAATCTTGCTCATATTTAGAGGGGGCATTTCTTGGTTAAGGGGGAGAATCATAAGGTGTTATAAAGAAAAAATTGGAAATAATCCCGGGCGTCTGTAATCGATCCATTGTCTCTTGAAGCTTCCCTTTATAATTCATACAATTGAATAATTCATTTATATAAAATATTTAAGGGAGCTAGTCTCGAGGAGGATCATTGTGGAACGAAACGAAATAGTATTAGAAGCTAATGACTTGCACAAACAACATCTATTGAACTGGAGAAGGCACTTACATGCAAACCCCGAGCTTTCTTTTCAGGAGGAGCGTACTTCACAATTCGTTTATGATACATTAGCAAGTTTTGGGAATCTAGAGCTGAGTAGACCAACAAAGACGAGTGTCATGGCAAAGCTGAAGGGAGCGAAACCGGGTAAAGTAATTGGTTTCCGAGCAGACATGGATGCCTTGCCTATACAGGAAGAAACGAATCTTCCTTTCGCTTCAAAGGTCGATGGTGTGATGCACGCATGCGGTCGTGATGCGCACACTAGCATCTTGCTCACAGCAGCAGAAATCTTAAGTGCCAAGCAGGAAGAGATGAGTGGGGAAATCCGCTTCTTCTTCCAGCACGCAGAAGAGCTGTTTCCTGGCGGTGCTAAAGAAATGGTAGAAGCAGGTGTTACCGAAGGATTGGATATGGTGTTTGGACTGCACGTTGCTTCTCAATTGCCGCGCGGTAAGGTTGGTGTCATTTATGGACCAGCTACATCCAATTCCGATCAGTTCCATTTGACTGTAAAGGGAAAAGGCGGGCATTCTTCACAGCCCGATAAAACGGTGGATCCAATTGTTATCAGTGCCCAGATTATCACGAATTTGCAATCAGTAGTATCACGGATGACTAGCCCAAAAGAAGAACTGGTCGTTTCACTCACCACTCTCCAGGCTGGAGATGCAGTAAATGTTATTCCGAATGAAGTGCATATAGGAGCATCATTGCGTTCGCTTAAGCAAGATGTGCGGAAGAATGCGATATCTGCTATTGAGCGTATGGTAAAAGGCATTACAGAGGCAAATGGTGCTGATTTTGAACTGGACGTTACGTATGGTTATGACTCTGTTATCAATGAAGAGAAAGCTACTGCAATAGCAGAGCGTGCTCTGAAGCGAAAACTCGGGGAAGATGCAGTGCTTCATGGCAGTGCAATCCTTGGAGGCGAAGATTTTGCCGCCTTTGCGAATGCTGTTCCCGGATGCTTTGTTTTTGTCGGTGCCAAAGAAGATGCTAATCCATCTCCTGCACCTCATCATCATCCGCAATTTCGAATAGAGGAAGAAGCAATGCAGGATGGTGTGCAATATTTCCTTGGTATTGCAGAGGATCTTGTTTTCTAGAGAGGAGTCTTTGTACTCCTCTTTTTCAATATTTCTTATTTAACGTTAACAATCGCTGACTTAAAACTTTTTATAGGTAATATCTAACTGATTTTTATCAGGAAAATTGAATGGATATTCATCTAGGGTCTTTAATACGAGATCAGGGAGTGCTATGATAGTGAACATACAAATTTTCTGAAATATTTCATTATTGTAATTATTGAAGGGGAGATCTTATGCTAACGAAACAGACCGAAATTGAATTGTCCAATGAACAAGTAGAAGAGATTGTCAGCTGGAGAAGATATTTGCATCAGCATCCGGAGCTGTCTTTCCAAGAGTATAAGACATCAGCTTTCCTTTATGAAACATTAAGCACTTTTCCTAATCTGGAAGTGACTAGACCTACTGAAACAAGTGTAATGGCGGTACTGAAGGGGGCTCATCCTGGTAAAACGATCGGCTTCCGGGCTGACATGGATGCCTTGCCGATACAAGAAGAAACAGGTCTTCCTTATGCATCAAAAAACGATGGTGTCATGCATGCTTGCGGACATGACGGTCATACTGCCATTTTGCTTGGAGTCGCGAAAGCACTAAGTGCAAAGCAGGATAAAATCCATGGTGAAATACGTTTCTTCTTCCAGCACGCAGAAGAATTGCTTCCAGGAGGCGCTAGAGAAATGGTTGCAGCCGGTGTGACCGAAGGTGTGGATTATGTGTTCGGTTTGCATCTTTCCTCTCTTACGCCATTAGGTCAGCTGACGATTACACCGGGAGCTGCTACGTCCAATTCAGACATGTTCCATGTCACGATCAAAGGGAAAGGAGGACACTCTTCTCAGCCAGAGAACACAATTGATCCAGTCGTTACAAGTGCTCAGATCATTACCAGCCTGCAAACGGTCGTTTCCCGCATCACGAGCCCGAAAGATGAACTGGTTGTGTCTGTCACGACATTACAAGCCGGAGACGCTGTCAATGTCATTCCAGAACAAGTGAAGATTGGGGCTTCCGTTCGCTCCTTTAGTCAGGACGTCCGTAAACGGGCAGTCGAGGCGATTGAACAAATTATCAAGGGTGTATCCGAAGCGAATGGCTGCCAGTATGAATTTAATTATACGTACGGCTACGATTCAGTCGTCAATGATGCGGATGCAACTGCTATTGCGTTTGAAGCAATCCGACGCAAGCTGGGCGAAGGGGTAGCAGTCGAAGGAGAAGCAATTATGGGAGGCGAGGATTTTTCAGCCTTCTCAAACGTTGTTCCTGGCTGCTTCGTATTCGTAGGCGCTTGTTCTCCGGATAACCAGACACCAGCTCCCCATCACCATCCGAAATTCCTTATTGACGAAGCGGCATTGGCGGATGGGGCGAATATGTTCCTTGCTATTGCTGAAGAATTGTTGCTGGAATAAGTAAACAGGTGATTTTGCTATCATCGTCGCTGCAGGAGACGTCATTTCAATTATTTCCCGGGCAAAGACTCCATTCGGAATTACATCAAAGGACTAGAGTTATGCTGACCGAGTTGTGCTACTTAGGTTATTTAATAAGTAACCATTAGTGATAGCATCAAGGTGAAGGCAATGGTTTAAGTCAGCTGCGGCTGCTTTTCAAGGGCGGATTCGCTTCTTTTTTCCAGCCAGATCAGTAGTCGCCAGTACATTTTGTACATACATTTAAGGAGGCTGTAAAATGGACAAGCTTATTCGCAATGGTATCGTAATTAATGGAACAGGAGAGGTAATAGAGGATGCTGTGATTGCCATTAAAGAAGATCGTATCGCTGCTATGGGGCCATCGGCTGACTTTATCGGTATTGATGCCAAAGAAGTCGTTGACGCACAGGGCGGTTATATACTGCCAGGTTTGATTGATACACATGTGCATATGATGATGGAAATTAAAGATGTACGGGAATCACTTATCACTCCTTTTTCGATGCGTTTCTATGAAGCGTTGACGTACATGAAACGAACACTGGATGCAGGCATCACGACAGTAAGAGATGCTGGTTATGCCGACCTTGGCGTAAAACAGGCCATCGAACATGGCTTGATTAGCGGACCGCGTATGCAAATAAGCATTAATCCGCTTACGATCACAGGTGGTCATGGCGATAATTGGATGGTGTCCGATATGGATTTGACTAATAAGGCTTATCCAGGGTTTCCATCTGGTATTTGCGATGGACCGGAGCAGGTACGTCAGAAGGTCCGGGAGATGCTCCGGGCAGGTGCGGATATTATTAAAGTACATGCGACCGGAGGTGTCATGAGTCCGACCGATCATCCGGAATTCACACAATTCTCCATGGAAGAGCTGCGCATCATCGTAGAAGAAGCCACTTATCGGAAAGGGCGTAAAGTGATGGCACATGCCCAGGGAGCAGAAGGTGTAAAACAAGCTGTCCGAGCAGGCATCCATTCTATCGAGCATGGTATCTTCCTTGACGATGAAGCAATCGAGCTCATGCTGGAGCATGGTACGTACCTTGTTCCAACGTTGCTCGCCCCTGTCAGTGTCGTGGAAGCAAGTGAAGCGAATGAAAGCATGCCTGCTTATGCGGTTGATAAAGCGAAGGAAGTAATGGAAATTCATCAGAAGAGCGTAGCAAGAGCATATGAAGCAGGTGTCAAAATTGCGATGGGAACCGATGCAGGTGTTATGGCGCATGGCATGAACTTGCGTGAGCTGGCACTGATGTGCGACATTGGCATGAGTCCGATGGAAGCAATTATTGCGACAACTAAAGTAGCTGCAGAGTGCTTAGGCTGGGAAGATAAAATCGGGACAATAGCTGAAGGTAAATTAGCAGACATAGTTATTGTGCAGGAAAACCCATTGGAAAATATCGCTTCCATGGCTGACACAAATAATATAAAGACGGTAATACAGGGAGGGAAGCTGAAGAAACAGCTTTCCATCCAGTCAGGTATTCCAAGTTGACAATAAAACAGCGGGCAAATGCCCGCTGTTTTATTGTACAAATATTTGACAGAACAACCAGGAGTCTAATAGGCTTAACATGTAATTTATTTAGTTGCTTATACTATTATGTAAGCGCTTAAATTTGAAGGAGGCGATTGAATGAAGTCTAGTATGCTATCGTTATGGGAAGGGCTATGGCATGCGCATGAAAGAACCAAGCAGTTGCTGCTTTTCGCTGTACCAACCTCAAAGAATAAAGTGTCAGATCAATCATCGAACCAATCAGGCACTTCCAACAAGGCACCCCGTACTTACAAACGTCCCCAGTTAATTGGATTGCTGTTAGGTCCTCTATTGTTTTTCTCTGTCATTTTGTTTTATTACCCCGAAGGATTGAGCTATGAAGGAGGCATGGTATTGGCTACGACATTGTGGGTTGCGACATGGTGGATCACAGAAGCCATTCCAATACCAGCTACTTCCTTACTACCGCTAATTCTCCTGCCAATAACACAAGGTCTTGATGGAGACACAGCGGCTTCAAGCTATGGAGATCCGATTGTATTCCTTTTCCTTGGCGGTTTCTTGATTGCTATGGCAATGGAGAAATGGAATTTGCATAAACGTATTGCATTGAATATCATCAGTGTAGTCGGAACGAGTACCTCACGTATCGTACTTGGATTCATGATTGCTACTGGTTTCCTCTCGATGTGGGTATCCAATACGGCAGCGGTCATGATGATGCTGCCGATCGGGACAGCTATTATTTATCAAGCCAGTCAAGCGGCAAAAGCCAGCAAGCAAGACATTGGTGAAGATAATCGGAAGTTCGAAAAATCACTTGTGTTCGCGATTGGGTATGCAGGAACGATTGGCGGTCTCGGAACGCTGATCGGTACGCCCCCGAACATTATCCTGGCGGCAATGGCAAGCAGTTTGTTTGGCGTAGAGATTTCCTTTGGCGGCTGGATGCTGATAGCCGTACCGATTGTTATTGTCCTTTTGTTTTCGACATGGTTTTATCTGACGAAATTCGTTTTCCGAATCAAGATGAAGGAATTACCGGGTGGAAAAGAGCTGATCCTTAAGCAAAAACGGGATCTGGGAAAAATGTCATCCGAAGAAAAAGCCGTGCTTGCCATATTTACATTTGCTGCATTCATGTGGGTCAGCCGCACCTTTCTTTGGCAGGAGGATGCTGTGTTGGAGATACTAGCTATCCCGGGTATCAGTGATACGACAATAGCAGTCTTGGCAGGTGTAATATTATTCTTGATTCCTAGTTCAAGTAAAAAAGGGCAAAGGATTCTTGATTGGGACGTTTCGAAAGAATTGCCGTGGGGAGTTCTGCTTCTATTCGGAGGTGGACTTGCAATCGCAGCTGGCTTCACTAGCTCCGGGCTTTCCCAATGGATCGGTGATCAGCTTACAGTCTTGGAAGGATTAAATATTTTTGTGATCATCGTTATTTCGACAACACTCGTATTGTTCTTGACCGAGATTACATCCAATACAGCGACTGCTACTATGATCCTGCCTGTCATGGCATCATTGGCTTTAGCTTTGGATGTTCATCCATATACTATCATGGTGCCTGCTGCGATGGCTGCCAACTGTGCATTCATGCTTCCGGTTGGAACGCCGCCGAACGCTATCATATTTGCAACTGGTAAAATTACAATAGCAGAGATGGTCAGGATAGGCTTTGTGCTTAACATATTTACCCTCGTTCTGCTCATTCTAGGAGTCTTTGCGCTTGTCGGTCCTCTATGGGGACTTGATTTGAATATGTACCCTGAATCGTGGAAATGAATTTGATAGGAGTCTGCCATTGGCAGACTCCTGTTCATTAAAGGAGACCACCATGAAACATTATCTAGTAATTGGAGGAACGGGCATGCTCCAAGCAGCTGTCCTTGACTGGAATCAGGAGGGGCATATGGTGACAGTCATTGCTCGAACGGAGAAAAAACTCAGGCGTTTAGCTGAATGTGCTGCCCATTCAGAGCGCCTTCGAACGATACAAGCAGATTACCATCAGCTTGAAAGTTTTCAAAAAAAGCTGGAGGATGTTCCGCCGCCAGATATCATTGTAAGCTGGATTCACCACAGCGGAAACAGTGCAATACAAGCTCTTTGTAACACATATGGCAATGCGTCAAAGAGGATAGAGCTTTTTCATATAAAAGGGAGCAGTGCTCAGGATCCGTTACAAAACTATGTACCTCATTATCCCGATACTATCGATTATTATGAAGTCATCTTAGGTTTCCAGCTGACCGGAAGCACTTCCAGGTGGCTTACAAATGAAGAAATAGTAAAAGGAGTAGGAAAAGCAGTCAAACAGAGACATTCCCGCTATATCGTCGGAACAATCGAGCCGTGGAATGCCAGGCCATAATCTTTATTCTCACTTTAGGAAGAATTTGAATTATTTTCTTCTGAATTGTTCATAACTTAAGGATTCTACCGATAATAGAAATGTGCAACTAGGAAAATAGGTCTAGTTATGCCCAAGGATTAAGCGGAGGGTTCCCGATGAAGGAAGCAAAAGATCAAGGTTGGGCGTTGGTGGCTAAGCTGATGAAGGAAGAAGAGAACCTTGCTGTTGATAGTGGAGAGATTGGATATACCGGGCTTAACGGTAAATTCCTGGCATTGCTCAGTATAGCTGTTTTCGTTACAAACGGAGATGAGCGTGCACTTCGGCAGCAATTCGAAGCTGCTCTCCTGTCCGGCATATCTGTCCAAGAGATGATGGAAGCAATCCAACATTGTGCATTGTTGAATGGGTTCCCGCCTTCGCTGAAAGCTATGTCATTATTAAAAGAAGTAGTGGACGACCAATGACAAAATGCGTGCAGATGATACTGCACGCATTTTGTCATTTAAAGATATTGAACCAGCCTTTTCGTTTGAAGCGCCACAGCATTACTACGGCAATGGCAGCCATCAGCAGCATGGCAATCGGATAGCCGTATTTCCAGTGCAGCTCCGGCATATAGGCGAAGTTCATCCCGTATACACCGGCAATAAAGGTTAAAGGAATAAAAATGGTGGAGACAATAGTCAGGGTCATCATGATTGCATTCATTCGATTGCTATTGATCGACTCGTAGCTGTCCCGCATATCCGAGGTGAGCTCCCTGTTGGAATCAACGATTTCCGTAAGTTTCAGCAAATGATCATAAATATCATTGAAGTAGGCCTTTTGATTTTGGACAAAATCGAATTTCTGAATGCTGAGAAGCCGGTAGATCAGATCTCTCATTGGTGCAATCGTACGCCGGGTTCTAAGCAAATCACTGCGGATATCGAATACTTCATTGATTAAAGTTTGAGGTGATTTGTGGCTGTCTTCATCCTCAATCTCGTTCAGCCGATCCTCCATTTTATACAACGGAGGGAAGTAATCATCAACCAATTTATCTATTAGATGATAGACGATTTTTGATGGAGAGTGTTCATTTGGACCCTCATTCATGACTCGCTGCCAAACGTGGTCCGCAGCCATTGATTCTTCAAGATGAAAAGTGACTACATAACGTTCAGAGAGAAAGATATCCAATTCATCTGACATGAACGATTCGTGATTCAGCTCATGAAGAACGAGGAAATGGTACCCGTCATATTCATCGAGCTTCGGTCTCTGAAGGAAATGGAAGCAGTCCTCAATTGCCAGTGGGTGGAAATGGAAGATCTCGCCGAGTTTTTCTGATTCGGCCTCTGTCGGTACACTAAAATCGACCCAGTACCAGAGAATGTCGGGACTGTTTAGCTCCTGATACGGCAGATCTTTGAGTATTTTTTTGTCACGTGTTATCGCTATGCTGCGTATCATGGTACAACCTCCTGCAATATATAGTCACATTATAGCGCATTCGGAGGCAGAGAGAAAACGACAAGCAGTGTGATTAAAGAAAAGGGCTATGGGGTATAAAATGAATATACAGCCAAGCATTGTAACTGTTGTGAAATTGCTGAAAGACTATTTGTCTGAATATTTTAAAATTTTATATACAAAAGTATTGCGCTTTTGGTATGAATCTTTTATAGTATTCAACAACCTACAACAATCACCATTGCTTAGCCAGCCGGTTAAGCTGAAGGAGGACAACGATATGTCTGATAATCAAAGCTTTGTAACTGTTGGTGACTGGGTAACAGGACATTCGATAAATGATGAATTATTTACCGGGTTCGTAGAAGCAGTGAATGCGAAACTGAACACGGTGAAAGTATACGTAACAGAAAGTGACCATAAAAATACGATCGGTAAAACGATCGAAACATTCCAAAGCAAGATCAAGTATTTTCCGCCAAGCGTAGAGCCGAGCAGGGCGCATCTATTGAATCTTATTGATTTATCTCTTATTTCTGGCGATAAGGACTGGTTCTTGCATCTGACAGAAGAATTGAAAATACTAGACGAAATGGAATCTGAGTCTAATACAGAATATATCCCGAATTAACTGGACCGAGCAGATATTGCTCGGTTTTTTATTTTTCTCTTTTAAATGACATTAGTGTCGTTTATAATAATGACAAACGTGTCGTTATTATAAGGGGGAAAAAGAAATGGAAAAGTCATTATGGAGTAATAAACGCTATATCACGCTTCAGGCTGCACAATTTGTTTCAGGTTTAGGCGATTGGCTTCATGTGCTGGCTATGTTTACTTTAGTCTCCTTGACATTTGAAGCAACGCCCATCGAGCTATCAGGGCTGGTGCTTAGTCAAGCAGTTCCAGGAATTGTTTTCGGTCCTCTAGCAGGAGTCATGGTAGATCGATGGAACAGGAAATATGTGATGATCGCAACAGCTTTGCTGCGTGCTGGTGCAGTGGGTATGCTGTTCGCTGCATCTTTTATTTGGCAAATATATTTCATATTTTTTGCTATTGGCTCCCTTGCCGCTATTTTTGCTCCGGCTGAGAATGGCTTAGTTAAACAGCTTGTGCCAGATAATCAGATGCCGACTGCTATTGCTGTTAGTGAAGTGCTTGGGACAATCAGCAAAATAGCAGGACCTGTTCTTGGAGGCACGCTTTTACTTATGATGGAAGTCAAGTATATTCTACTGGTAGATATCGGTACGTTTTTGTTTGCTGCCGTACTATTAAGTACAATTAAGGTTGCGAGACTCCAGACTGAGCGAGAAGAATTAGATCTAATAGGAGAAATGAAAGATGGCATCAGGATCATACGCCAGTCCCATCACCTGTATGCTGCCCTTCTGCTTATTAGCGCTGCCATGCTCGTCTTGCAATTTGCTGACAGCCAAGTGATGGTGCTTTTGCGGCTAGTCCTGGAGCAGCCAACCACTGTTTTTGGCTACTCAATAGCTGCCAGCGGTGCTGGAATGTTCCTTGCTGCTTATCTGTTTGGATCGAAGAGGTTGCGGATGGCGCTTGCTCCAGCGCTTATTTTCGGTACACTTGGAATAGGTACAGTTGTCCTGCTACTTGGGGGAGCAAGCTATTTACCTGAGGCTATATATGTGTTTCTTGTACCACTGTTGTTTTTTGCGATTGGATTCGGGTTCAGTTCAATTAACATGCCTTTTCATACAGCTGTTCAGCTGCAGGCAAAGGTTACGGAAACCGGAAAAGTTTACGGTACAATCAACAGCTTTATGGGAGCGGGCGCAGTTCTTGGTATGGCAGCAGGAGGCATTATCATGACAGTTTTCGGTCCTATTCTTGGATTCATACTGACAGGCTGTTTGTTGTTGACACTTGGTATGACAGCGTGGTTCAGTTTCCGAAAGATAAAAGGAGGAGAGGCACTTGCCAAAAGTGACGGACGCATACAAAGAGAAGAAAAGGCTCGAAGTGCTGAAAACGGCTGAAGAGGTATTCATTCAAAAAGGATATCAGCATACGACAATGACCGATGTCGTCCAGGCATCCGGCTGGAGCAGAGGAGCAGTTTATACGTATTATCCAAATACCGAAACGATGTTTCAAGCCATATTGGATGAGAAGGATAAAGTGTTTGAGAGTTATATGGATCATATGCTTTCAACAAATACCTCTGTTTGGCAGGTTCTGACTGCTTATATTGATCAATCTAGCGAACAGCTCCAAACGGCTTCTAGCTCCTTCGGTACAGTTGTGTATGAGTATTTGCTGATGCACTGGCGGGATGAAGAAAAAATGATTTTCTTCCAAGATAGAATTCGCTGGGCTACAGCATATTTCAAGAATCTTATCGAACAAGGGATTCGTACGAAGGAATTCAAACAAGAATTGAACAGTGAAGCGATCGGGAATATTTATTTTCTGCACCAGGATGGGATGTATTTACAAGCTATGGTCGGAGCAGTTCCGTGGGAAAAACTGAAGGAGCAGGAGGAACTATTTAAGGAGATGTTGGGTGGGGTATTGCTGCCAGCTGCGACGTCTTAGGAGGTAATCCATTCTCTTATAGAGAAGTAATGTATAGCCTGCATTCTGCTCACAAAGGAGAGGGATTCATGAAGAAGCTAATTATAAATGCGGATGATTTTGGGTATTCCCGTGCCGTAAACTACGGTATTCTTGATTGTTATCAAAATGGGATATTAACATCAGCTACATTGATGGTAAATATGCCTGGTGCCGAACATGCTGCTCTGCTATCTAAGGAGCATCAGAAACTGGGCGTCGGTATCCATTTAGTGCTGACATGCGGGGAACCGCTGTTATCGACTCATAAAACAATAGTCGATAGTAATGGTTCTTTTCGTAATCTTGCATTCTATCAAGGCTCCTATACGATTGACCGGAAGGAAGTGGAAGCAGAGTGGCAAGCGCAGATTGAACGCTTTCTTTCATTCGGACTTACACCGACACATTTGGATAGTCATCACCATATCAATACCTATAACGAAATCGATGAAGTATTCCTGGAGCTTGCCAATAAGTATGACTTGCCTGTCCGTCATAATATGAAGCTTCCAGTGGGGTACGCCTCCACCGATAAATTCGAGTTGTCTCTTGAAAAAGCTCTGGCCAGTGAAGCTTCATTGCTAGAGATCTTCGGTGACGCAGATACACTAGAAGTAATGTCACATCCGGGTTATTTGGATAAAGCTATCTATACAGGTTCCTCCTACAACTATCCGCGACTGGATGAAGTAGAATTACTCACATCTGGTAAAGTGGCTGATTGGATCAAACAAAGCAAAACAGTGGAATTGGGAACTTTTACAGATATCGCTTAAGCTGAGGAGCACTCATCGCTCCCGCACCTGAATCCCAAATAGGTCCTCAATCTTCTCATTCATAAATTGATAGGATGCTTCGATACCAGCATTATAAAAAACAGGACCTAGTTCTTTGATGATGAAGTCGAGCAGCAGACCTGCGGCCAGGTCGCCTAGCTGCTCGTCTTTTCTTGTTCAAAATAAGTCTGCAGGGAACTTATCATTTCGTTGCGCTGTGTATCATTCAATCGAATTGGGTTTTGCATCTGTTTTTCCTCCCTAAGCTCATTATCGTTTCATTATATCAAAAAGTTCTGCTAGACTTTAGAAAAGGGAAAAGGGAAAAGGGAAAAGGGAAAAGGGAAAAGGGAAAAGGTGGGAGTAATAATGGCGGAATTATCTTATGAGATTGTGAAAGAACTCGGAGTGCTATCCGTTTCACCGAAAGGATGGCAGAAGGAACTCAATTTGATCAGCTGGAACGGGCGGGAGCCGAAGTATGATATACGGGACTGGGCTCCGGATCATGAGAAGATGGGTAAAGGTATCACATTATCAGCTGAAGAAGTCGGTGCCTTGCTTCGCGTGCTGCAGGAGCAGGATTGACATGCTGCCGGAGGAGTTGGTTCAGTTAGCCAAAGAAAGGATGGCTCCTTATCCTTGTGAAGGTTTCCTGCCAGGGAGAGGGCCGAAGCATCCGCTTCTCTTCTTTATAGGAGAAGCACCGGGAGAGACGGAGATACATAGCCTGATGCCATTCAGTGGACGAGCAGGCAAGGAGCTGGATCTGTTTCTGGAGCGAGCAGCTGTGGATAGATCGGAAGTTTTTATTTCAAGCGCAGTCAGAAGCAGACCCTATCAATATAAAACAAAACAAATACGCGGTGAGACTGTCACGAAAAAATATAATCGAACACCGACCAAGGCTGAAGTGCTTGCACATGCGCCTGTGCTAGATTATGAAATTGCCCAGACGGAACCAGAAATTCTCGTGACACTGGGGCGAATAGGCTGGGAGCGGATAACCGGTTCGAAGGAAAAAATCACGGAAGTTGCTGGAAAGCTGATAGAACAGCCAATACAGCAGCTGAAAAGCATAGAGGAGGATTCCTTCGTGCTTTCCGAGAAGATATATCGTATCTTCCCGACCTACCATCCAGCGTCTGTATTCTACAATCCAGGTCTGCGGCCAGTAATTGAAGAGCATGCATACAGTATTCGCGAACTTCTGAACAGATAAGGAGAGGTGTAATGGAGAAAATCAGGGGTAAAGTGATGGGGTTTGAGCTGAATAGCCAAGACCCGGAAAAGGCAGCTAGCTTCTACGCTAATGTTTTTGGCTGGAATATTGACGCTCCGAATTGGGGTTATCAAAATGTGGAGACAGCCGGAGGAATTGATGGCGGAATAAGTAAAGGACCGCATGATTTTCCGCATGGAACAAGAATCCAGATTGAAGTGGAAGACTTGGATAAAGCAATCCTAGCAGCCAAGCAAGAAGGGGCGGTTGTTGTCAGAGAAAAGATGGAGTTTGATTCTTTTTATCTCGCTTATTTGGTTGATCCAGTCGGAATCGGAATCGGATTGGTACAGTCTAGCACCAAAGGTCAGTAACTACGGCTTAAGCGATAAAGCCATGCGGGAGGAAAAAGCTCCTTACGCATGACTCTCACTTACTCCTCCGATTCTGAGCGATCCTTTCCGCTTTTCCATGTCTAGCTCCAAAGACCAAAAACTGAGGCTTAAGCGATAAAGCCATGCGGGAGGAAAAGGCGCCTTACTCCAGGATTTCTCGCTTATTCCTTCGTTTCTAAGCGGTCTTTTTCGCCTTTCTGTAAAAAAAACAGGCGTATCAGCTGACTGATACGCCTGTTTTTTATTTTGCTGCTTTTTGCAGTTTTGTGATCATCTGCAGGGCACGGCCAGTACCGATTGCAACGGATTCCAGTGGATTCGGAGCCAAATGAACA
Source organism: Virgibacillus sp. 7505 (assembly GCF_002272135.1). Lineage (GTDB taxonomy): Bacteria > Bacillota > Bacilli > Bacillales > Amphibacillaceae > Terribacillus. Next base: position 307,363 of record NZ_NPBF01000025.1, read on the forward strand.
GGGACGCTGATTTCAGTAGCAAGCCATTGCTGCATGCCTTTAAGCAATGCGCCTCCGCCAGTCAAGATCACACCATGGTCAACGATATCTCCGCTTAGTTCAGGCGGGCAGTCTTCCAATGTCATGCGTATTGTTTCAAGGATCTGTTCCAAGGATTCCTTAAGAGCTACTTGTACTTCCTTAGAAGAAATACCCACAGTCTTAGGTAATCCTGTTACCATATCACGGCCGCGGACATCCATCATCAACTCATCATGGTCAATCAATGCATAGCCGATTTCCATTTTGATCTGTTCAGCAGTTCTTTCTCCAATGAGGATATTGTACTGCTTGCGGATATATTGGATGATCTCTTCATCCATTGAATCTCCGCCGATGCGGACAGAACGGCAAGATACAACGCCGCCGAATGATATAATACCTACTTCACTTGTACCACCGCCGATATCGACAATTACATTCGCAACTGGCTCATCCACTGGCAGGTCAGCACCAATTGCTGCCGCAATTGGTTCTTCAATCAAGTGTACTTGTTTTGCACCATACGATTTGACCGCATTATGTATAGCGCGTCGTTCAACGGATGTGCTGCCAGACGGTGTGCAGACAACGATAGTTGGTTTGCGAAGGGAAGAGCCCATCACCTTGCTCACTTTTTTCAGGATTTCTTTCAATAATTGAGCTGTTACATCATAGTCGGCGATTACGCCATCTTTTAATGGACGAATCGGTACGATATTCTGTGGTGTTTTACCAACCATTTCTTTCGCTTCTGCTCCAACTGCCACAACGTTTTTTGTTTCCATATCAATTGCAACCACAGATGGTTCATTCAATACGATTCCTTTTTGTTTCGTATACACAAGTATATTTGCAGTGCCAAGGTCTATTCCAATTTCGGGATTAGCAAACATTATATTTCCTCCAATAATGACATATTTCTACTATATTCATTCTCCCCCGTATAAAGCTTTATGGGGGTAGATCTGTCAAAGAGCCAAAAAGGCGCTTAAATTCGACATAATTCATTCTATCACCTGGTATAGAGGTGTTAAAGAGATACCTTTATCCTAATTTGGCAGATTAAACTAAATAGATTAGGAGTAAAGGATTATATGCAAGGATTAAGCGTAAGTCAATTTACAGATAGATTACAAATACTGTTCTATTGTTACAAAAACTAGGAATGAAAAAGGTGTCAATCCTAATTTACATCCAATAAATAGTAAAGCGTCTGTTTATTACTAGTTTCGTAGTCGGCTAAACGGGTACCATTTCGCATAAGAATCGGACTTTTCGCAGTGCTGTACAGGTTTGAGTGCCTATTGGAAATTCTAGGCTGCAATATTACACAAAAACCCATGCTATGATGTTGCTGCAACAAGAAAACATACATCTCGAAAGGAGCAACATCATGTTTAAGAAAGTATTAGTAACAACACTATCTACAGCTATTCTAGCGGGAGGCGCATTGGCAGGAACAGCAAATGCTGCACCAGCTCAACCAACGAAAGAAGAAGCTCAAGTGCACGTAGCACAAGTAGTGAAAAGCGGATCTTTCTCTTCTATCGAAGATTTGAATAAATGGGTGAATGAATATCTATCAGCTTATAACATTCACATTAATACTGATAGCTTGCTAGCGAAGTACAATGTTCAGCAGCCAGCTCAGCAAGAAAAAGAACAGACTCCTGCTCAAGCAGCACCTCAGCAAGAGCAAGCAAAAGCACCAGCTGCTCAGAAAGAAGAGCAAAAAGCTGCTGCTCCGAAAAAGGAAGAAAAAGCTGAAGAGCAAGCAACTGAACAAAAAGCTCAAGCTCCAGCACAAAAACAAGAAACTGCTTCTGATAACAAGCAAACAGAAGAAAAGCAAGCTGCTGAAGGCCTGAGTGCATTCGAACAGCAAGTAGTAGACTTGACTAACAAAGAGCGTGAAAAAGCTGGTCTTAAAGCTTTGAAAGCCGATACTGAACTAAGCAAAGTAGCACGTGCGAAATCCAAAGATATGGCTGATAATGGTTACTTCGATCACAACAGCCCGACTTACGGTTCTCCGTTCGATATGATGAAATCTTTCGGTATTTCTTATAAAACTGCAGGTGAAAACATCGCTCAAGGACAAAAGACTCCTGAAGAAGTCGTTGAAGCTTGGATGAACAGCCAAGGTCACCGTGAGAATATCCTTAACCCTGAGTACACTAACATCGGTGTAGGTTATGTAGAAAACGGTAACTACTGGACACAGCAATTCATTGGTAAATAATTCAGATTATTGTATAATGAAAAGCAACCGATCATGATCGGTTGCTTTTCTTGTATGCAGGGAGTGATTATATGGATCTGATTTCGCTTCTTGCGGAGGAGCGTATCAAGCAGGCAGAAGCAAATGGGGAGTTCCGTAATCTTCCTGGTGCTGGAAAACCTTTGGAGCTGGAGGATCTATCCGGTGTACCGGAGGATATGCGTATGAGCTATAAGATCCTGAAGAATGCTGGCTATATTCCACCAGAGATGGAGCTGCAGAAAGAGATTGTAGCACTGCGTGATCTGGTGCGTGTTTGTACGGACGACACAGAGCGGGCAGCTTTCCGGAAGCGCATTAGTGAGAAAGAGATTCAATACGAAGCGCTGCTTCAAAAGCTCAAGCGAAATTCGCCAGGCACACTCAGTCAATATCGGGAACAAATTGAAAACAAACTAACATAATCAAATAGTATTTTCTTATCACGAGAGGTGGAGGGACTGGCCCTTTGAAGCCTCGGCAACAGGCAGTAATGCACTGTGCCAATTCCAGCAGACGAGAAGTCTGACAGATAAGAGGAGCATTTTACCTTGGATAAGGAGCCTCTTCTGTAAAACGGAAGAGGCTTTTTTACATAAATAGAGGAGTGGAAGCGATGACCAAACAAATTATCCTGCAAGCATTTGATATGACAGCCGCCAATCATAACGCCCATGGCTTATGGAAGCACCCGGAGAACAGAAGACATCGGGAGTATAAGTCGCTGGAATACTGGATGGAGCTTGCGCGCCTTTTGGAAAAAGGAAAGTTCGATGCGGTGTTCTTCGCTGATGTGCTTGGCGTCTATGATGTTTACGGAGGAGATGAAAAGGCAGCCTTGCGTGATGGCGTGCAAGTACCGCTTAATGATCCAGCCTTCGCTATCCCGGCCATGGCAGCTGTGACGAAGCATTTGTCCTTCGCTGTCACGGTCAGTACTTCTTACGAACAGCCTTTTCATAATGCACGTAAATTTTCGACGCTCGATCACCTGACCAATGGGCGAGTGGCTTGGAATATCGTTACTTCCTATTTGCCGAATGCAGCCCAGAATTTTGGACTGGAGAAGATGGTAAAGCATGATGAGCGTTACAGAATAGCTGATGAATTCCTGGAGGTTTCTTATAAGCTGCTTGAGGACAGCTGGGAAGAAGATGCTGTTATTTCGGACCCGGAAAGAGGGGTTCTAGTGGACGCAGAAAAGGTGCACCGCATCAAGCACAAGGGTACATATTTCTCAGTGGAAGGACCACATGTAAGTGAGCCATCCCCACAGCGCACACCGGTGCTCTACCAAGCAGGTACTTCCGAAAAAGGCAGGGATTTTGCCGCAAAGCATGCAGAGTGTGTGTTTGTCGGCGGACCGACACCAGAAAAAATCAGCTATTATATAGAGGATATCAAAGCGCGTGCGGAGGCTTATGGCAGAAGCCGCGATGAAATCAAGGCTTTTACCTTCCTGCACGTCGTTGTAGCTGAAACAGAAGAGAAGGCTCATGCTAAATATGACGAGATCAAGCAATACTGGAGCGCAGATGCTGCCAAAGCCCAGTATGGCGGGTCCACAGGCTATGATTTAGCTTCCTATGAAAATGAAGAAGAACTGTTCACGTACAAGCATACGGAACAAGGTCAATCGCGAGCTGCTTATCTGACAAAGGATGCTGCCAAACCATTTACGGTAAAAGAGATACAGGAGAAATTCAGTCAGCCAGCTGAAATGGATATCATCATCGGCAGTCCTGAGCAGGTCGCGGACAAGATTGAGGATTTCTTTGTGCGAAGCGGAGTGGATGGCTTCAATCTGACACATTACATTACACCAAAAGACCTGCAAGACTTCGTGGAATTGGTTGTACCTATCTTGCAGGAGCGAGGATTATATAAAAAGGAATATGCAGAAGGAACTTTTAGGGAGAAATTATACGGACACCCGCATCTCGCTGCGGCACATCCGGCAAAACAAGGAAAGAGGAGCTGAGCTTTTAGCTCCTCTTCTCCTATTCCAGATAAGTTAGAGTTCCCTTGCCGTTCTTATATGATACATTTGCCAACGCACCATTGATCATCGTGAACTGCGGCGGCATATGTCCAATATCGGCATCGTAGATTATCGGCAATCCAATTTCATCTGCGAATTCATGAATCATCTGTTCGTCTGTATAATCCTCTGAAGGAGTGCTTCGAGAAGGCCTGCCAAATAGTAATCCGCTCGCATCGTTGAACCAGCCGTGTTCCTTCAAATGCCAAAGATTCCGGTAAGTTTCAGCAGTACTCCAATCCAACCATTCCAAGTAGACGATCGTATCCTCTTTAAAAGATTCCCGCCAAGTTTGAATAGGAGCATATTTCGTCCCGGCGATAGCGGTCAAGGTATTCAAGCAGCCACCGATTAAGCGACCAGTAAAGGAAACGGCTTCACCTGTCGTGGTTTTCCATTCTGTTTTGCTGTCCAAGTCGAAGCCCTCAGGATTGTCTTGATCAAATAGCGCATCCCATGATGATTGATACATAGGGGATGAGTGCTGCTCCATGTGCTTGCGGGACGTTGCAGATAATATCTTATGCCATTGCTTCGTTGTTTCATCGAGTGCTTCCATATTCAAATCAAAAAAGTTAGTCGTATGGGCAGTTGCAAAATTTGTTTGGAGTGTATAGCTGCATAGAAGTGTGCTTGTGTCCGAATAACCAATCAGCCATGTGGGCTTGCTCTTGGATAGCTTGTCCCAATCAAGCATAGGCAATACTTGTACAAGCAGTTCTCCTCCCCATGGCGGCATGATTGCATCGATTTCAGGATCACTCAGATAAGCCATCAGTTCGTGAGCTCTAGTTTCAGCAGAGCTGCTTCTAGCGGCTTGCTGTGTCCAGACGGTTTCTCCAATGATCACATGAGCACCGAGTTTCTCGAGCTGCATTTTAGCTTTATGTATTTTGGAATGCAGAGGAGCAGGAACTCCGCTTGACGGAGCAGTAATTGCGAAGGTGGAGTTGGGAGTTAAAGCGCTTGGATACATGGTCGTCATCATTATCACCCTTTCCTTTTCCATATTATAGCATTAGCACTAGGTCGTTTGAATCGTTGTTTCATGGGGAATGGAATACCAGACATTCGCACATTTTCACATTTATAAAACGAGGGAGTTGAGTGAATGATAAATGTGTTGTTTATTTCTTTAGGCAACATCTGCCGCTCGCCGATGGCTGAGGTGATTTTCCGCAAGCGTATAGAGGAACAAGGTCTATCTGCATTTGTAACTGTTGACTCAGCCGGTATCGGCCACTGGCATGAAGGGAAGGAGATGCACCCTTCGGCTTGTGAGCTTCTCGGACATAAGGGCATTTTGATGGTTAATCATGTGGCTAAGCAAGTCCAGTCAGAAATTTTAGGAGCATACGATTATATCATCGTAATGGATCAGCTTAATTTGCGGGATTTATCAGTTATAGCTCCTGCTCATACGTCACGTTATCAGCTTTTCACAGATCTTATTCCAGAGCGTGCTGGAGAGGATATCACTGATCCATTCTTCACTGGTGAATTTGAAGCTGTTTATGAGATGCTCGAGGCTGGGTGTGCGGAATTATGCGAGATAATAAAACAACAGACACAATGGAAGGAGCCGGTATGATGAAAAGTAAATTCACATTGGGTTTAACGATTGGTGCTACTGTCGGCGGCTTGATTTCGTTATGTGATGCACAGACAAGGGATCATGTACGCGGTAACTTGATGCGTGCAGGTTCTGAAGCGGTGTTCTACCTCCGCAATCCTGGCGTCTTAATGGATGATGTAAAAACATCCTATGCTCGAGTGGCGACTAGTTTATCCAATACCGCTGATAAAGGCTTGAGAGGACTAGAGGAAGTACAGACTGCTCTTCAGAAAGTGAGCAAGCTGGACGATCAGATCGAATTACCGGCCGGACAGCGTCCGAAACAATTGGCAAGCGGTAGTAATACAGTAGCAGCCAGATAAAGAAAAGGCGGCTTTAGAGAGAGAAGGAGGAGAAACCATGGGGAGCTTTCTGAAACAGCTTGGGCAGCGGATCAGCAATGACGAAGTGACTGGCTTGTCTGCCCAGCTGGCTTATTTTTTATTGCTATCACTATTTCCATTTATCATCTTTCTTGTGTCCTTGATCGCATTCTTGCCGGTCAGCCAACAAGATATCATGAATACTTTATCAACATTCGCACCAGAATCAACCATGAATTTGCTTGAGCAAAATATTACGGGTCTTGTTAATGAGCGTAACGGTGGACTATTATCCATTGGTATTCTAGCAACACTATGGTCCGCATCAAATGGTGTTAATGCCATCATCCGTGCATTGAATAAGGCTTACAATGTCAATGAGGATCGTTCATTCATCGTAGCTAGAGGAGTAGCCGTAGTATTGACAATCGCCATGGTGCTCGTTATTGCAGTCGCATTCCTGCTGCCGATATTCGGAAAAACAATTGGGCTTTACATTTTTTCCATTTTCGGATTGGATGAAGGATTCCTGACTGTATGGGGAGCATTGCGCTGGGTCATTTCTTTTGTAATATTTTTCATTGTACTACTTGCATTGTATGTCCTGGCACCTAGTAAGAAAATTTCAATCAAAGAATCAATGGTTGGTGCAGCCTTCGCGGCTATCGGCTGGATGATTGCATCCCTGTTATTCTCCTTTTATGTTGATAACTTTGGTAATTATTCCGCAACATATGGATCTCTTGGGGCTGTCATTGTCCTGATGATCTGGTTCTATCTTTCCGGCATCATCATCATCACTGGCGGTGAGATCAATGCCATGCTGGATGAGCGGAAGAAAAATAAAGCGGCAGCCTGATAAGGGCGCCGCTTTTTTTTATCTCAAGAGCCGGAGACCGTTCAATATGACCAAAATAGTACTTCCCTCGTGCCCGACCACACCTAGCGGCAACCCAAGATATTGACTGATATTTGCCAGTATGAGCAGCAGAATGACAGCGACTGAGAAAATGATATTTTGTTTGATGATTCTACGCATACGCTTCGATAGCTTAATGGCATCGGCTAGTTTACGCAAATCATTCTTAATGAGAACCATATCGGCAGTCTCGAGTGCAGCGTCAGTTCCATTTCCCATGGCAATTCCGACTTGAGCAGTAGCGAGGGCAGGTGCGTCATTAATACCATCACCAACCATGGCTATCGTTCCGTAGCTTCTTTCCAGCTCTTTAATTTCTGCAACCTTCTCTTCAGGCAGGCAGTTGGCGCGGTACGTTGTGATGCCTGCTTCTTTGGCGATGGCTTTTGCAGTCTGGTCGTTATCACCAGTTAGCATGATAGTGGAAATACCGAGCTTGGATAAGGAACGAATTGCAGCTTTTGCTTCCGGTCTGATTGTATCCTGCAGAGCGAATACGCCGGCTACTCCTTGTTCGTTCTCTATATAAACAAGGGATTTCCCGGCAGCGGCCAATGCATCAGCTTGATCAGTTAATTCTTGATCAGCCGGTTTCTGCATATAGGAAGCTTTTCCGATCCGCCATTCCTCTCCCAGCCATATCCCTTTCATACCTTGTCCAGCGGCATCCTTTACCTGCTCGGCTTGCTCGATGCTATCAGCATTGGCATATGCTGCAACAGCTTTAGCAAGAGGATGAGAGGATTGGGATTGGATAGCATAAGCTGCCTCTAGCACAATACTGGCTTCAGCATTTTTACTGACAAGGAAATCTGTGACAGATGGTTTCCCGACTGTCAAACTGCCTGTCTTGTCGAATGCGACAGCTTTTACTTGCCCGAGTGTTTCCAGATGAGACCCACCTTTGACCAAGATCCCGTTTCTTGCTCCTTTTGAGATAGCGGATAGGGTGGCTGGCATGACCGAAGCCACCAGCGCACATGGAGAGGCAACGACAAGCAGGATCATAGCTCGGTAAAAGGACTCGGTAAACGACCAATTTATTATAAAAGGAGGAATGAGGATAAGGAGCAGAACCAGCATCAGAACCGTTTTGACATAGGGACCTTCGAAGCGCTCGATAAAATGCTGAGCAGGTGATTTTTGTTCCTGGGCTGTTTGCACCATTGTGATGATTCGCTGGAACAATGTTTCTTGCGCAGGCTTCGTGACACAGATTTCCAATACAGCGCTGCTATTGACGGTGCTGGCGAAGACTTCGTTTCCCTCTGCTTTTGTCACCGGTATACTCTCCCCGGTAATGGCACTTTCGTCAATGCTTGTAACTCCTTTTAGGATGATTCCATCTGCGGGAATACGTTCCCCGGGCAGCACGATTACAAGATCGTCGACTTGAAGCTGATCGACAGGAATACTCTCTTTCCCGGAGGCGGTCATTCTGGTCGCTTCATCTGGCTGAAGGGATAGCAATGCACGTAATTCCTGACTGCTTCTATTCTCTGTATATGTTTCCAAAGCTCCGGAAAGGGCGAAAATGAAGATGAGCAATGCACCTTCAAGCCAATGACCGATAATAGCAGCTCCTATAGCTGCAAAAATCATCAGCATTTCCACATTAAGCTTTCGTTGTGTAATAGTTTCTGTCATACCTTCTTTCGCTTTAAAGAATCCCCCGATGAGATATGCTGCACTGTAAAGGAAAGGTCCAGCTACAGAGTCATGAAAAGTGAAATAGGTGATGAGAATCAAGGCACCGCTGAATAATGCGGCGATAAGTTCAGCATGTTTTTTCATGTCGTTAATAACCCTCCTTATGGATTGTGATTTGTTTATAATTATTATAATGTAATAGTAATTCTACTATAGTTGACCGCTAGTTTAAAATCAATATAAAAAAATAATAAATTATATGTGTGTATATAACAGTTTGATATTTAAAATGAAACAGTTCAGAAAAATATTGAAATAGAAGTGATTACCTGTTATCTTTTAGGATATATGAAAATATAACAAGGGGAGAGTGTGTGACTTCATGGGTAAAAGATTAGGTATTATATGTAGCTTATTTGTAATTATGCTTCTTCTGGGAGCTTGCGGAAGCAATGATGAAGGCAAATCTGAAAGCGCTGGCAATGATAAGGTATGGGAAAAGATTCAGGACTCAGGTAAGCTCGTAGTTGGTACATCCGGTACTTTATTTGCTGCTTCTTACTACCCGGAGGGTTCTGATGAGCTTTCGGGATATGATGTAGAAGTGATCAAAGAAATTGCGAAGCGTCTGGATTTGGAAGTGGAATTCAAGACATCCGATTTTAACAACATGCTTGCTTCTGTACAAAACGGCAGGATAGACGTTGCGGCAAATGATATAGAGATAACGGACGAACGAAAAGAGCAATTCGCTTTCACAGAGCCGTATAAGTATTCCTATACATCCATGATCGTTCGGAAAGATGATTTGTCTGGTATTCACAGCTTAGCGGATTTAAAAGGAAAACGTGCTGGAGGAGAAGCTTCAACAAACCACAGCAAGGTTGCAGAGCAGCTTGGAGCAGAGGTTGTAACTTACAGCAATGCAACAAATGATGTGTACTTACGCGATGTCGATAATGGCCGGACTGACTTAATCATTAATGACTTTTATTTGCAATCCTTGGCGTTGCAGGCTTTTCCTGATTTCAACATCATGATTCATCCGGATTTCAAATTTGACCAAATTGAACAAGGCGCGATCCTTTCAAAGGATGCTCCAGAACTTAAAAAGCAAATGGACAAGGCTCTTGATGAAATGCGGGAAGATGGCACATTGTCTAAGCTGTCAGAGGAATTTTATGGTGGTGCGGATGTTTCCAAAAAGCCAGATGAAGAACTGCCGACAGTTGATGAATTGTTGAAACAAGAAGCTAATAAGTAAATCGATAAAGGAGAAACATCATAATGAAGAAACGATTACTTGTATTTTGCAGCTTACTGGTCGTCCTTGTTTTGAGTGCTTGCGGTTCTTCTGCCAATGATAGTTCTGATCAAGCTTCTGAAGATAAAGTATGGGAAGCTATTCAGGATTCCGGAAAGATTACAGTTGGAACTTCAGGTACTTTGTATCCAGCTAGCTATTATCCAGAAGGTTCGGATGATATTACTGGATATGATGTAGAGGTAATCAAGGAAATCGCGAAACGTCTAGACTTGGAAGTGGAATTCAAGACATCTGATTTCAATAACATGCTTGCTTCGGTCCAGAACGGACGAGTGGATCTCGCAGCGAATGATATTGGCGTGACAGATGAAAGGAAAGAAAAGTTCGCGTATAGTGAACCGTACAAATACTCTTACACAACAATGATTGTGCGTAAAGATGATTTCTCCGGTATCAATTCTTTGGAGGATCTGCAAGGGAAAAAGGCTGGTGGTGAGGCAACGACTGGCTACAGTGAAATAGCTGAGGAATTAGGTGCCGAAGTAGTAGCGTATGGTAATACAACAAATGATGTTTATTTACGTGATGTCGATAATGGACGGACAGATCTGATCATCAATGATTATTATCTGCAGTCATTGGCACTGCAAGCCTTCCCGGATTTCAATATCACAATCCATCCTGACTTTAAATTCGATGAAACAGCCAATGCGGCCATCATGCCGAAGGATGCAACAGAATTGAAGAAACAGGTGGATAAGGTCTTGAGTGAGATGAGAGAAGACGGTACATTGACGAAGCTTTCTGAGGAATTCTTCGGCGGTGCAGATGTTTCGAAGCAGCCGGATGAAGATATTCCGACAATAGAAGAAATATTGGAGAAACAGCAGGAAGAAGCGGAATGATACCATTCGAGCTAGTGGATATCGGCAAATTTTTTGATGCAGAATTAGCGTGGGAGAACCTTCCCTTTATACTTGAAGGACTGCCTATGACGATAGCAGTTGCTTTCGCCGGTATGGGAATGGGTTTGATTCTCGGCTTTTTCCTGGCGGTTGGCCGCAGCTCCCGATTCTTTGTCCTTCGATGGCCTGCAAGGTTTTATATCTCGTTTATGCGCGGGACACCGATACTGGTGTTTTTATTCATCTTGTATCAAGGGCTGCCTGTCGTACAAATCAGGCTTGATGCTTTCACCTGTGCTGTTCTCGCTTTCGGCTTGAATAGTGCAGCTTATATCGCCGAGGTAAACCGGGGGGCGCTGAACAGTATTGCTTATGGCCAATGGGAATCCTCCTATGCACTTGGTCTTAACTATTGGCAGACATTGACGCGGGTCATTGTCCCGCAAGCTGCACGAGTTGCGATGCCGCCGCTTACGAATGTATTTCTTGATTTGGTGAAAGCGACGAGTCTGGCAGCGGTTATTACGGTGCCGGAAATGTTTCAGAAGGCGCAGATTGTAGCTGGCCGTACATTCGATTCCATGACGATGTACATTACGGTGGCACTTGTGTATTGGCCGCTTTGTATCATCATTTCCTATTTCCAGGAACGGCTGGAGAAGCGATTCTCCCGATATATCAATTAAAAAGGGATGTGCCCAGACGGGCTCATCCCTTTTACTATTGTTCTGCTACGACAGCTCGTTTTGTGAAAATCGCATGAACTAGCAATGTTGTAAAGATACCAGCGAAAATGACTGTCATAATAACGAAGAAACTGAGATCGGGCAATTTTTCGATAAACACGCCACTGATATAAGGACCACCAAGACTGCCGATACTAAAGGTGATACTGCAAAGCAGATTACCTGTCGGCAGCAAATGTCTTGGAGTCAGATCGGTCATATAGCTTATGCCGAGGGAGAAGGTGGAACCTAAGACCATTCCGGCTGCAAATAAACAGATGAACAGGGCAATATAATTTTGTTCTGTAAATACAGCAGTCCCGAAAAAGATTGTTCCAAGCAATATTACGGTCAACAGCGTGTACTTACGGCCGAACTTATCGCTAAGCATACCAAGCGGTATCTGAAACACAATCCCGCCAATGGCGAATCCGGTAAGCAATATAGATACTTCTGATACGCCGATGTCCTGACGTAAGCCATAGATAGGAAAACTTCCGTTCAAGGAAGATTCCAAAAATCCATAGCCGAGCGGCGGCAGGAAAGCGACCCATGCATATTTCAAGGTGGATCCAAAGCGCTGCAGAAGCCCTTGCTGCTGTGATGATTGCGTATTTTCTTCCGTTGGAAACTCATTGCGCAATTGAAAAAGGGTGAACCAAGCGACCAAGCAAAGCGCGCCAGATAATATAAATGGCAAGGATTCTGAAACCTTAACTAGTGAAGTCATAAGCGGACCGACAGCGAAGCCAATTCCAAAGAAAAGTCCATAAATCGAAATATTCCGCCCGCGTACCTTTTCAGGAGATGAAGATGTAATCCATGTCTGGGTTCCAAAATGAAGGGCATTGTCGCCAATTCCAATCAACAGACGAAGTACAAACCAGAACCAAAATGACTTCCATAATGGAAAAGCGAGCAGTGCTGCCACGACAATTAGTCCACCTGCCATAATGACTGGCCGATAACCGAATTTGCGGAGCGGCGCTTCCATAAAAGGAGATACGAGCAGGATACCGATGTAGATGGCAACTGCATTTAATCCATTCATGGAGGAAGAAAGACCGTCTTGTTCAAATATGATGGCGATCAGCGGAAGCAGCAGCCCTTGACTGAAACCGGAGACTGCGACAATACTGACTAAAATCCAAAAACTGTACGCATTTCTCATATGTCTATTACCCCTGTATGTAAGATGCTTTCCCAATCCTACTGTATAGTTTTTCCTGGATTTGGTCAATCGTACGGATGTAGGTTAGAAAATCATACAAGAGGGAATATAACGCATAAAGAATTCGCAAGGAGATGAGGAAATTGAAGCTGACAATGAAACAGCATGGATTCCGTATCGAACTACCACATCAAACTTTGGATATAGACGGAAATGAGCAATTCGGTATCCGGCCTTATCAGCTAATGGTTTCCTCGATAGCAGGCTGCAGTGCGTCAGTATTCCGGAAGATCATGGAGAAACAGCGGCTGGAAATTGACGATATGGAAGTGTCAGCAGAGGTAGAACGGGATGAACTGGCAGCAAACCGTATTACTAAGATCACGCTTACTTTCGTTATACGTGGTTTTCATTTGGACAAGGGGCAACTGGAGAAGAATCTCCAGCTTGCGCACAACAATTGTTCCATGGTGCAATCAGTCAAGGATAGTATCGAGATCGAGGAAAGATTGGAAGTCATTCACTTGAACCATTATTAAATGTATAGGATAGCCTTTGTCTTCAGATACTAGAAAAAAATCTGAAAGGCAGGGGCTTTTCTTTATGAAATTCGCTAGAATCATCATAGCAATCATGGCATTGACTTTGCTTACTCTTCCTTTCTCCATAGCAGGGAAAGCTGAGAATGTACAAAAGAAGGACACTGAAATACCAAATCACGTATTAAATATTTCAAAGGAAAATACTTATCCGAACTCAAATAAGGATCAAATTGTTCTGGAACCAAGTGAGCTTGTTAAAGAACTGACGGAAGAAAGTGATATTGTCATCCAAAATCCGGAACTGATTCGCATTCTTAATGAATCGACTCTGAAACCATCTCCGTTGGCAATCGGGTATCGAGGGATGATCTACATGGGGCATTGGCCGCTTGAATACCAGTCTGCAGAGACAAATATCAACTGGCAATATCAAAAAGTGAATACGAACCAGCTGAGCAATGCTGGTGGAGAATCGGCTAAGCAAATGAATTACGAGCAGCAGGAAGAACGATATGTGAAGGGTGGACTGACAGCTGAAATAGATAACCCTAGGGATATCAAATTAATGATGCTGCAGCAGGCCCAGAAGAATACAAAGCTTCCGCTTTCCTTCCAAACGGTAATAGGAAGAGGTACCAATAAGGAAAATGCTTACGGTGTTCCTTTGAATAAGTCTGGAATTCTTACGGCTTATGCACCGGCAGTGAATGAAAAGGGTACGATTACTTTTGGGGAAGTCTACCTGGAGTTAAAGGGATCAAGAAAGCAGATTGTTGTTAAAAATGTTACCAAACAGGGAATTGGTGCTTGGATTCCGATTCAAGATCATCTGTCTTTCACCTTCAACGTACAATAATGAACAGCGCTGTGGTATACTGAAGCCAGATAATGCGGTAAAGGGGTTTTATCTTTGGCAACGAGTAAAGTGGATGACTTGAAGCAGCGTCTGTCTGCTTTCATGGATTATTTGGATAGTATCGAACCGGAGGAGACTTCCTTGGAGGAAATCGATGAAATGCTTCGGATGCTCGATGAAATGGAAAATAAATTAAAGTAAGACCGTGCTGATGCACGGTCTTTTCTAATTTTTGCATCGCATAGGAGACGTGGATATGGCGCAATCTATCCGTAAGGAGAGTGTGCCATATGCGATGGAAATCATTTATGCTGCTGTTATGTCTGCTGCTTGTCTCACCATCCTTTGTATCGGCAGAAAGCCCGGTCAGCTATGGCTGGGGATTTGTTAAGAGCAAGGGTGGCAGTATACCAGAAGTAGGCAAATACCAGCAGCTTTTGGATGAATATCATAGTTATTATTTGGATGGTTCTGGGGAGAAAACGGTATATATCACATTCGATAACGGCTATGAACAAGGATATACAGGAGATATTCTGGATGTATTAAAGAAGCACGAAGTACCGGCTGCTTTCTTTATTACAGGTCATTATGTATCATCAGCCCCTGATTTGGTGAAAAGGATGGTCGACGAAGGTCATATTGTCGGCAATCATTCGTATCATCATCCAGATTTGACGAAGGTTTCTAAAGAAAAGATGCAGCAAGAGCTTGAAATGCTGGAGGATGCTGTCGCTGATTTGACAGATCAAGACGACATGCACTATTTAAGGGCGCCGCGAGGTACCTTTAGTGCCCGTTCGCTGAAGTGGTCTGAAGAACTTGGCTATACGAATGTATTCTGGTCACTTGCTTATGCTGATTGGAAAACAGGCGAACAAAAAGGCTGGCAGTACGCGTATGATCAAGTGATGGCCCAAATGCATCCGGGTGCAGTCGTCTTGCTGCACTCTGTATCTGAAGATAATGCCGTTGCATTGGAGAAGTTGATTATTGAACTGAAGAAGCAAGGATATACCTTCCGTACATTGGATGACCTGGTCAAACAGGATATCCTGCCGAAAGCCATTACGCAATTTTAAGCTGATCCGAATTGGGTCAGCTCTTTTATTTGGTTTGGATGATAGCATGGACGATTTCCATGAAGTAGTCCCGCCAAGTTTTTTTAGAAGTGTCCTTCATCGTTTTCTCTCCTTTCAGCAATTAAGTTCAATCTTAAGAGGAGCTACTCCAAGCCAGTTGGCGTAAACCTTTTCCAATATTTATATAAAAGTGTATACTGCATTCATGCATAGGAAAAGCTGAATAATTTGATTATTATGATCGAAAAAAGCGATTTAGGGAGTGTATATATGCACATCAACCATTTAAAGACTTTTACTGTAGCGGCTGAAACACTTAATTTCACAAAGACTGCTCAGCTGCTTGATTACGCACAATCTAGCGTTACCGCACAAATAAAAGCGCTGGAAAAGGAATATGGAGTTGATTTGTTCCAGCGTCTTGGAAAGAGGATTTATCTTACTGAAGCGGGAATTAAAATGCTGAGCTATGCTAAAAGAATCTTGGCATTGCATGATGAAATGCGACATGTATTTGCGGATGAGCTAGAGAATAAAGGGACAATTCTGATAGGTGCCTGCGAAAGTCAATGCATCTACCGGCTGCCTGAACTCCTTCGCTTTATACGAAATCAGTA
The DNA here is from genome assembly GCF_002272135.1 of Virgibacillus sp. 7505. Taxonomy (GTDB): domain Bacteria; phylum Bacillota; class Bacilli; order Bacillales; family Amphibacillaceae; genus Terribacillus. Next base: position 323,357 of record NZ_NPBF01000025.1, read on the forward strand.
TCCACAGGTGCAGGTTATTCTGAAACCCGTACCGTCTAGTAAAACTGCGGAGAAAATGCTCCAGGAAGGCGAGTTGGATATAGCATTTATTATGGAGCGGAAACATCACAATGCTTTACTGGAGTCAGTCTCTCTATTTCAAGAGGAGATCGTTTTGATAAGCTCCCCGAACCATCAGCTGGCAGTTTACCCCTCCGCTAGCTTGGCTGAGGTGATGCAGCATCCTTTGATCTTGACGGAGAAAGACTGTGCTTATCGAACGGAATTAGAGCAAGCATTACAAAAACAGAATTTGCAACCGGAAAATGTCATTGAATTCGGCAGTATAGAAGCAATCAAGCAATGCGTAATGGCTGGTTTGGGTTTATCTTACTTACCGCTCATGACAGTGGAAAAAGAATTGCAATCAGGCGAGTTAAGCACTGTAGATCTAGATGAACCAATCAATCAGCCCACAACAAAGCTACTTTGGCATAAAAATAAGCGTTTGACGAAAGTGATGCATGATGTAATTGATTTTGCGATAAAACAAATAGGATAGGAGATGCTACTGATGTGGGAAAAGCAGCTTAAAGGATTACATACATACGATTATCATTATTTAATGAAAAGATGGAGTATGGACCAGCTGAATATCGTTGATGCAGAAGGGCATGAGCTGAAGCTTCCTGTTGTATTGGGAGATGAATCGCGTCATATCGTCGTGCTCCAGTTCAATGGAACAATTACATCACCGGTTGTCAAAGTGTCTTCTGCAGATTCTTCGAGACAGAAGGACATACTTGCTTGGGTGGAGAACTGGCTTCAATGGGATATTGACCTTACAGAAGTAGCTGCTCATTTTATCGGTTCAGATTTGGAGCGGCTTTTTTATGCACACGCAGGAACACCTATCATAAAAGATACAGACTTATACTACTGTTTGATGAAAACAATCATCCACCAGCAGCTTAATTTGAAGTTCGCCTACACACTGACAAATCGGTTTGTCGAAGCATTCGGGACAAAAGAGGAAGGTATCTGGTTTTATCCAACACCGCAAAACGTTGCTTCCTTGGAATATGACGACTTACGGAAGCTGCAGTTTTCGCAAAGGAAAGCTGAATATGTAATTGATACAAGTCGTCTTATTATAGAAGGGAAGCTGGATCTCGCACAGCTTGCTGCTGCTTCTAATGAAGAAATTGCTTCAGAGCTTACGAAGATCAGGGGGCTTGGAAGCTGGTCCGCGCAAAACTGGATGCTGTTCGGGTTAGGGCGTTCCGACTTATTACCAGCTGCTGATATCGGGGTGCAAAACGCCTTGAAATCATATGACAATCTCACTGAAAAACCGACTCCAGCAGCTATACATACACGAGGAGAAAGGTGGGCTCCTTATCGCAGTTACGCGACTATGACGCTTTGGAGAAGTATTGAGACCTGATACTAATATCAAGTTTTATAATTTGGTAACAATTATTACTGGGAAGTCGTGCTTTGGTCTGCTATAATTAGTGCATTAGTTAAAACAGGCAGCCATTTAGGAGGCGTAAGTATGGAAAGAAAAGATTTGATTGCACCAGAGCAATACAACATCGTTGATGAAATGGAGCGATTCGTTACAGATGAAGATCGTAAGGCGCTCATTTGGATGGACGAGGCGGGTAATAAGATGGAAGTAACGTATAAAACGTTATTCCAGGATGTAAACCGCACAGGTAATGTTCTGAAAGAATTGGGCTTGGAAAAAGGGGATGCGATACTGGTTATGGTACCGCGTGTCGTTGAGGCGTATCATATTTATGCAGCAGCCTTGAAGCTCGGACTTGTGATCATCCCTAGCTCCGAAATGCTGAAGACGAAGGATTTGCAATACCGTATCGATCATGGAAAAGTGAAGAGCATCATCAGTTATCATGCCTTTACTGCGCAATTTGAAGGCATCGAGAATCAAGATAGCTTAATCAAACTTGCAGTCGGCGGAGCAGTCGATGGCTGGAAGGATCTCGGGAAGCTCAAAACAACAGCTTCAGAAGAACTGGAAACGGTAGAGACTTCCAGAGAAGATATTGCATTGATGTCCTACACAAGTGGTACGACAGGTAATCCCAAAGGTGTAGTCCATACACATGGCTGGGGATATGCACACTTGCGGACAGCTGCAGAAAACTGGCTGTCGGCTTCCAAAGGAGACATCGTATGGGCAACAGCTGCACCAGGCTGGCAGAAATGGGTTTGGAGTCCATTCCTTTCTGTTTTAGGTACTGGAGCAACAGGCTTTGTCTACATGGGACGATTCGATGCTAAAACTTACCTTTCCCTACTCGAGGATTACAAAATCAATGTACTTTGCTGTACACCAACGGAATATCGTCTGATGGCCAAAGTAACTGATCTTGGCAGCTATAATTTGAGTGCCCTGCATAGTGCGGTATCAGCAGGTGAACCATTGAACCGGGAAGTGATTGATGTCTTCCAGAAACATTTCAACATCATTGTACGTGATGGATATGGCCAAACAGAGAGCACATTGCTGCTTGGTATTATGAAAGGTATGGAACCAAGACCAGGTTCCATGGGTAAACCGACTCCAGGAAATGAAGTTGTTGTAATCGATGAGGACGGAAATCGCGTTAAAACGGGTGAAGTTGGTGACATCGCCTTGAAACTCGATAGTCCTGCATTGTTTAAGACATATTTCCGTGAGCCAGAACGCCGTCAGCAAGCGGAACGCAACGGCTATTTCGTGACAGGTGACCAAGCTTCTGTAGATGAAGATGGCTACTTCTGGTTCGAAGGCCGCAGCGATGATATCATCATCAGCTCTGGCTATACAATTGGACCATTTGAAGTAGAGGATGCTTTGGTGAAACATCCGGCTGTAGCAGAATGCGCGGTTGTAGCAAGCCCGGATGAAATCCGCGGTAATGTAGTTAAAGCATTCGTCATCCTGCGTGAAAGTGTAGATGAGAATGATCCAAACCTTGTGAAGGAATTGCAGACGCATGTAAAGAATACGACTGCACCTTACAAGTACCCACGTAAAATTGAGTTCGTTAAAGAACTTCCGAAAACTTCGTCTGGTAAAATTAGACGTGTGGAACTGCGAAATCAAGAAAAACAAAATATGAAGTAATTGAGAGCATCGCCTAATAAAGGCGATGCTTTTTTTATTTCTTCATTAATTATTCACTAAATACCTTTTCTGAAAAAAATAAAAAAATTAAAGCATAACACTTGAAAGTCAAATAAGGTCAGACTATAATAAAGTCACAAGGTCAAAGATAGTCAAAGTCAAAGTTAGACACTTGACCAAATAAATTAAACTAACCTAATCGGGGAGGTAATTGTATTATGAAATGCCAACATTGTGGTGAACGAGAAGCTAACGTGAACTTGTTAATGCAATTCAATAATCAAAAACAGCAATTACAGCTCTGCCATACTTGCTATAATGAAATGAAAAATATGTCTAAAAACCCTGCCGGTTTCGCTTCCAATGGCGGAACAATGGATGATTTCTTTAAAAATATGTTTGGCGGAGCACAATCCGGCTTCCAGGCTGGTGCAAACAGCCAAGCGCAAGCTGGCGGCAATGGCCGCGGAGGATTGCTAGACTCACTTGGTAAGAACCTTACTGATGGAGCGCGTGCTGGTCTGATAGATCCAGTCATCGGCCGTGAGCAAGAGGTCAAACGTGTCATTGAGACGCTAAACCGACGCAATAAGAACAACCCAGTACTAATCGGGGAACCAGGGGTAGGTAAAACAGCAATAGCAGAGGGGTTGGCTTTACAGATTGTTGAAGGCAATGTGCCTGTGAAGCTGCAAAATAAAGAAATTTACTTGCTTGATGTTGCTTCGCTAGTTGCGAACACAGGTGTGCGCGGTCAATTCGAGGAAAAGATGAAACAGCTTATTTCCGAATTGCAGCAGCGTAAGAATGTCATTCTCTTTGTGGATGAGATTCATCTATTAGTCGGTGCTGGAACTGCTGAAGGTTCCCAAATGGATGCAGGTAATATTCTGAAACCAGCACTTGCTCGCGGTGAGCTGCAGCTGATCGGAGCAACAACATTGAAAGAGTACCGTCAAATCGAAAAGGATGCAGCGCTTGAACGCCGTTTCCAGCCGGTCATCGTAAAAGAACCGACAGCAGAACAGGCAATCGAGATATTGAAAGGGCTACAGGAGAGATACGAAGCGTATCATCAAGTGTCCTACACAGAAGAAGCAGTCAAAGCGAGCGTGAGCTTGTCTCAGCGTTACATCCAGGACCGCTTCTTGCCGGATAAAGCGATCGACTTGCTTGATGAAGCCGGATCCCGTATCAACCTGCTTACAGTGACGACTGACGAAGATGCCATTCAGACTCGTCTTGCACAAATTGCGAAAGAGAAAGAAGAAGCTGCAGGTCGCGAGGACTATGAACGTGCTGCGTATCTTCGCCAGGAAGAAATTCAGCTTGAACAGAAGCTTGAGCAACCAAAGAATGAAGACAAAGCTGAAGTGACAGTTGAGGTAATCCAGCAGATTGTAGAAGAGAAAACAGGTATCCCTGTGACGAAAATCCAGTCTGAAGAACAGAACAAAATGAAGAACCTAGCTGCTAACCTGTCCAGCAAGGTAATCGGTCAACAACAGGCAGTTGAACGAGTTGCTAAAGCGATCCGCCGCAGCCGAGCTGGATTGAAATCCAAGCAGCGCCCAATCGGTTCCTTCCTATTCGTCGGACCGACTGGTGTAGGTAAAACAGAACTTACTCGCGCACTGGCGGAAGAGATGTTCGGCACACGAGAATCCTTCATCCGTCTGGATATGAGTGAGTACATGGAGCGTCACTCCGTTGCGAAACTGATTGGTTCTCCTCCAGGATACGTTGGACATGAAGAAGCAGGTCAGCTTACTGAGCGCGTACGCCGTAATCCTTATACGATCGTCCTTTTGGATGAAATCGAGAAAGCACATCCGGATGTACAGCATATGTTCCTGCAAATCATGGAAGACGGTCATTTGACTGACAGCCAAGGCCGTAAAGTGAGCTTTAAGGAGACCGTCATTATTATGACGAGCAACGCCGGAACTGGAGACAAACAGATTTCTGTCGGTTTTACGAAATCTGCAAATGAAGCTGTTTCTGTGATTGAGAAACTAGGAGCTTACTTCAAACCAGAATTCTTGAACCGTTTTGATTCCATCATCAGCTTTGAAGAGCTGAAAGAGGAAGATTTGGTGCAAATTGTTGAGCTTATGCTTTCTGATTTGACGAAGAATATGGAAGAAGAAGGCTACCAGCTTGAGGTGACAGAAGCTGCAAAACACTTCCTTGCGAAAAAAGGCTATGATCCTCGTTTTGGTGCACGTCCATTGCGCCGTGTTATCCAAGACCAGGTAGAGGATAAAATTACTGACTATATCCTTGAGGAAGAGAACGTGAGCAGTATGGTAGTGGATTTGGTTGATGAACAAATTACTGTAGTAAGTAAATAATAGAAAAGAGACTCATGCCCAGGCATGAGTCTCTTTTTTTATGAGGTAGGCTGGGAGTTGCTGGTGCGGATAAAGATCCAGCTTATTACATAGCATACAAGCGCAACTGCAAAAACCAGTCCGAATGCTGGAAGTACAGCTAAGTCTAGTATCCAAGTAATGACGTCAGTTAATCCCTGGATAGTCAGAGACACGGTTATACCAATTAAGGCAATGCCTCCGAGTACCGCACCCCCCAGAAAGCCAAATTTATAGGCGATGATACCAAGTAAAAGTCCGGCAGCAAAGAAAGATAACAGGAGAGCATAATCAAGCGGCAAGCTATAAAAAATACTTTTCAGCTCGGTGCTCGCTCCAATTGGACGGATAATATGGATGTTCGTTACATTAGCTATCTGATACACAGCATCCAATATTAATTGTACTCCAGCAAGAAAAGCGAGCATTACAAGATTGATCAGCAAAATGAAAATACCGACGGCTGTATGATAACTTTTCCTGGTGATACCCCTCTTAATAGCAAATGGGAGACTCTCTTGAATTGTTCTGAAACCGAAGATGATCATAAAGATATATGCTGGTGCTGAGATGGCGATGTACATGATATCTGCAACAGTAACGCCAAGAACAGTTAATGCTGTAATGCACAGCAGCAGTATAGAGCAAAAGATAGCAACTGTACGTTTGCTGTCGACAGCAAAGAAATAGAGTAAAGCTTGTATTTGTTTCATCATGCACGGACACCTCTTTTTTCTGTTAAATGAACCATCATGTCTTGCAGTGGCACCCCTGAAACTGTCAGGTCACCAGTTAAGGCAGGTGCTTCTGTGGATAGGAGATAGGCTTGTGACGTACCGGCAAAGCTTTTTTCTTTGATTATTTGTTTGCCGTCCGTAAAGGCCTTGACCTGTGCTGCCGGTCCTGAGATGCAGAAGCTTTGCGCTCTAAGTTCTTCTGCACTTTTATGCAAAAGGATACTGCCTTTATTAAAGATAATCACTTCTTCGAACAAGCTGCTGACCTCATCAATTAAGTGTGTAGACAGGATGATGATGCGAGGATTGCTCTGGAATTCTTCCAGCAGTACTTCATAGAAATAAGCACGGGATGCGGCATCGAGTCCGATATAAGGTTCATCCAGCATCGTAACAGGTGCTTTGCTTGCCAGGCCAACAATGATGCCAAGAGCAGACTCCATGCCTTTGGAGAGACTTTTCACGCGTCGTCTTTTGTCTAAGTCGAATCCTTCTAAAAGGTCGGCCGCCAGCTTTTTATCCCAATTGCAGTAGAGCATAGAAGCGATTTTCAGCACTTGCTGAACGGTAAGCTCCTTTTTGAAATTATCTGCTTCCTTAATCAAGCAAGTATTTTCTGTAACCGCCCGGTTATCGAAAGGCTTCATACCATTGATACGTAAATCTCCGCTTGAGGGTTTATCGTAGCCAGCCAGCAATTGCATGAAGGTGGTTTTTCCAGCACCGTTTCTACCAAGCAGACCGTAGATTTTCGGTTCTGAGATACGAAGGTCAATTCCTTTCAAGGCTGTCGCAGTTTTATATTCCTTTATCAGGCTTTCAGCTACAATTGTCATCTTCATTGTTCCTCCTTCAGCATGCGAATGATTTCTTCCCTCGGAATATGGAGCTTACTGGCTTCCTGTTTCATCGGAACGATATATGCATCAAAAAACTGCTGTTTCCGCTTTTCAAGAAGAATATCCTGTGCTGTCTCTGTTACAAACATACCTACGCCTCTTTTCTTGAATAATATACCTTCGTCTACTAGCTGGTTGATCCCTTTTCCTGCAGTGGCTGGATTTATCTTGTGGTGTTTAGCAAATTCATTGGTTGAGGGCACTCTTTCTCCAATTTTTATGGAGCCATTGAGGATGGAGTCTTCTAGTTGTTCTTTAATCTGGATAAAGATTGGCTTTGAATCATCAAGCATACTTTTGCTCCTTTAATAATCTTGGATAATTGGTTCATCACTCATGTAACTAACTATATAACCCGGAGTGAGGGGAGTCAACCATAATTTGGAGAAAATAAAAAAACAGTGCAATTACCTGCACTGTTCGTCAGCTCAACTTATTTAATTGGTCAATCCCATTTGAGGAAATGGATAATAGCGGAACTTCACTTCTCCGATGACTGAGCTTTGTGAAATCAAGCCGAACATCCTGCTGTCTTTGCTGTTTCTGCGATTATCTCCCATGACGAACAGGTAACCATCAGGAATTGTGTCTTCTCCGATGACATCACGAAGCTTGAAGTTATTCGTAAATAACGCATCTTCCCGCATCATTTCCTTCATTTCTTTCAGGTAAGGCTCTGCATGCTTTTTGCCATTCACATAAAGCACATCATCTTTATATTCAATCCTGTCGCCGGGAATCCCGATCACCCGTTTTACATAGCTTGCATCCTGGTCTGGTGCATGGAAAACAACTTCATCAAAACGATCAATGTTGCCAACGCGGCTAATGAGAATTTTGTTTTGGTCTTCCAAAGTCGGAGCCATTGATTCACCATATACGGTACTAGGGAAATAAAAATAAGAGCGAAAAATGAATAGGGCGATTACGGCGATACCAATCGGCAGCAGCACAGCATAAAGCGTGCGTCTAGCTTTCAGAAAAAGCACCCCCTTTTGTACTAGTGTAACATATGCGAAGAACGCATAGAAAAAACCGGAGTTATCTTAACTCCGGTTTTACAAACAGTTTATACAGATAAGGGATTTTCAGATTTAGCGGCAGTTTTGAATGCTGTTTTTGCTAAATATTTATAGTAGCCATCTGTGTAAGGGTGTATGGATCCTTCCTGCCAAGGTTTCTCTTCTCCGCAGAAATGGACAATTGACGGTGTTTCTCTTACTGTCCGAAGCACGCGTTCTTCCTTGAGTGACTTCGCTTTATATTCTTTCAAGATAACATGAGTTTGAGCATTCCATTTCGGATGAAGCATCAGCCAGTCATTCCATAGGATGGCGTTAAGGGCATCCTGATCATGCCAAGCCAGCTTATCCGGATTTTCGTTGATGAATGTCAGCACCTTATTTGTAATATCATTGTCGCGCCAAGCCTTCATATCAATTAGGATCAGACCGGAGTTGAAATAACGATCTTCTTTTGTGATTCCCATTTTCTCCAGACGGCGGTGTTCCCCATAGTCTCCTACGGCTGCAACGATATTGCCTTCCATATTGATTTCGAATAGTTTTTTGACATCATCTAGTACCAGCATATCGCAATCAACATACAGCGTCCGTTCAATAGCTGGATTCATCATTTCAGGGATGGAAATGCGATAGTAAGCCGCTTTTGAAATGTGGCGACTGGCGATTGCGCCTCCGTATGCATCCAAATCTACATTCAAGAAATCCAGTGGTGTATTGTAGGCGGCTGCTGTTTCTTTCAATAGCTGTTTCTTCTGCTGACTGATTCCTCCATCGATGATTGAAATGACAAAATCCTCAGGGTTTGAAGTATTTTCAAGTAGAGAACTCAATGTCATACCCAAGTGCTGTGCGTAGTTGTCATCTGTCGATGATACAATATGCATTTTCTTTTCCATTGTTCTTCTCATCTCCTTAGTGTTTATATAGCCGGTTGGAGACGAGACTAAACGCATGTAATGGAATTGTAATTAATTTGGTAAGAAATGCTTATCCATTTACCTCATCATCGTTTGTCTTACTGTTTTCTTTTGCTTCCCATTCTTCCAAGAGCATACCGTAAACATTGTGATTCACGTAACCATAGACAAGCTTTTCTGCTTGGCGGATTGTTCCTTCATGGGTGAAGTTAAGCTTCTCCGGAATTCTTCTGCTGCGTACATTTCCGATTGCCGAACGGATTTCGACTCTGTTCAATCGAAGTTCAAGGAAGGCATAATCCAAGGATTTGCTGACAGCTTTCTGCATAAGACCAAGACCAGTATACTCTTCTCCCAGCCAATAACCCAAGCTGGTAGAGCGATTCTGCCAGTCAATTTTATGGAAGCCGATTACTCCTGCTAAAGCCCCTTGATACCAAATGCCAGCTGTAAATCCATCATTGGCTGCAAACTGCGCCAAAGTATGCTGGATGAATTGTCTGCTATGCTCGACAGTCGTATTCTGATCTACCCAAGGAAGCCATTGGCGCAGGTGATCACGGGAACTGTCGATCAGCTGGAACAGTTTATCACTGTCCTGAGGTTCCAAAAGCTTCATATAAGTGGCTGAGTCAATGCGATGTGTAAACATGATTCGTCGCTCCTTTCAATTGCTAATAGTATAGCATGTCCAATCGATTGTTAAAATTAGGAGCTGCATCTTGGTGCATATGATTAGTAAGCGGACTGCATCCTATGGAAAAGGGGGCGGAACGCAATGAAGAAGTGGGTGTTTTTATTCTGTCTCTGCTTGATGCTTAGTTTCCCGATGAATACAGCAGCAGAAAGCGGAAGCGGTATATGGGACTATATTTTTTCACAAACCGACGAATCAGGGAGGCTGCAGGTACATTTTCTTGATGTCGGCCAAGGTGACAGCATACTGATACAAACACCATCCCATTATAATATTCTTGTGGATGGAGGAGACGCAGAATCAGGGGAGAAGGTAATATCTGAGCTTTCTGCCCGGGGAGTAAAGAAATTGGATCTGTTAGTTGCTACTCATCCGGATATCGATCATATCGGCGGACTTCTTCCGGTACTCGAGAAATTCAAGGTGAGCCAAGTGCTCGACAGCGGTAAGCTGTATACGACGAGGACATATCAGCGTTACACAGAAATTCTGGCGGAAAAACAAATCCCGGTGACTATCGCCAAAGAAGGTTCCTATATATCGGTAGACCCGCTTTTATCTATTCAAGTATTAAATGCCAACCATCCTAAAGCCACGAATAATCAGGCCTCCATCGTACTGAGGCTTACGTATCGGACGGTGGATTTTCTGCTTATGAGTGACGCTGAATCACAGCAGGAATATAAGATGAAACATAATTATGAAGTGGAATCGGAGGTCTATAAAGTTGCGCACCACGGTTCCCGTACGAGCAATACACTTTCCTTCCTTAAAAAAGTAAAGCCTGATTTTGCAGTCGTTTCCTACGGAAGAGATAATCAGTTAGGACATCCAACCAAGGAAGTCGTTCGAAATCTTAGCAAAGTGGGAGCTGTGCTTTATGCAACAGCCAAGGGAGGTACAATCAGTATTGAAACGAATGGGCTTTCCTGTCAGATCAGCAGTGATAGACCGGAGCCGATCTATAGTAAATAAAAAAGCGAATCCAATCCGGATCCGCTTTTTTCGTTAGTTTGTTTGATTTGCTAGCTTCACAAGTGTATTCGCAAGGGGCTTCTTGTTTTCCTCATCAGCAACAAGCCACAGCTGCTTAAGCAGATACTCTTCACGGTTGCGAGGTTCCTCTTTGTCTGCCAAATAGTCAGCAACGCGCTTAGCGGCTTTAGTCAAAGCTTCTTCGCTCAAGCCAAGGCGCTCACCTTGTTTTACCTTGTTACCTAAATAATCTTGGAAGTTCTGGAAATTGTTCAGAATCTCGTTCTTATCTTCCTGTGAAAGATTTTCCACAGCATTCTGTGCGCGATCTTCATGTGCCATTTTCATTACCTCCTCTTGTTGAGTTAGTAATATATTCCCATTATGCACTTTAACAAACAATATATCGAAAAAATATATCATATGGACTATATTTAGAAGTTATTACTCCGCATATGTCTTTCGGAAGCCATAAAAAGGCCGGAAATTTTTCTGTTCATAATATGATTTCGATGTACTGGTCGCCAGCATTTCCATACGGGTCGAAGGGAAAAGGTCGTGTGCTTCTTGTAGCAGCTTGCCGCCGACTCCTTGTCCGCGCATTTTTCCATCCACAAGCAGTTCAGCGACGAGCAGGGTAATAACTTGATCAGTGATACAGCGAATATAGCCGCATATTTCATCATTATGCAGCGCAACGAGAGCGGGGGCAGAGCCTTTCATAGCTTGGTCAAAACTAGCTGGATCAGCTGCAAGGGTAGTCCAGCTCTCATCTTTTAGTAATTTGACAATTGCCGGTAGATCTTCTGTTTTATAAGGACGAACCGCAATCATCATTCTTCCTCCTTTTTTGTTCCCTTAGGCATTGTGCCGAAAATGATACCTAACATACATCCAGCAGCCAGTCCAACAGTAGGGCTTTGAAAGGCGATTCCAAATAGTATAGCTGTTATGATACCCACCGAGATTGCCAAAGGATAACGGAAGGGCTTTTTCTCATTAGATTGTTTCAATTCATATCCCACCTTGTCTTTGTAAACACCAGTATAGCACGGATGATAGATCGCTATGGAAGGAATAAACATTGCGTATCATGTTAGATTTTGTTACATTAGTTTACATCGTGTATTTTTTTATGGGGAGAGAAAGAGATGGAGATATTATTAAAAATAATTCAGTCTACCAGTGATTTTATGTGGACTTATATTATGATGGGACTATTACTCCTAGTCGGTCTTTATTTTACACTGAAACTTAAACTAACTACATTCACGCAAATACCACACATGTTTAAATTAATTGGTGAAAAGACCACTGATGGGAAAGGGGTCAGCTCATTTCAAGCTTTCTGTATCAGTGCCGCGGCACGTGTAGGTACTGGTAACTTAGCAGGTGTAGCACTGGCTATTTCTGTCGGGGGTCCAGGAGCGGTATTCTGGATGTGGCTGATGGCTTTCCTTGGTGCTGCTTCTGGATTCGTGGAAGCAACACTTGCGCAGATTTATAAGACGCGGGATGGAGAATCTTCTTTCCGCGGCGGGCCAGCTTATTATATGGAGAAAGCATTAGGTCAGCGCTGGCTAGGTATTACCTTTGCCGTTATCATCACCTTGACGTTCGGTTTGGCGTTTAACTCTGTACAGGCGAATACGATTGTTAGTGCGTTCCATAGTTCTTTCGGTATCAGCAAAGAACTTATGGCAGTCATCATGACAGTGATTAGCGCTCTTATCATCTTTGGAGGTACGAAGGTAATTGTCAAAGTATCCGAAATCATCGTACCAGTCATGGCTGGAGGATATATCCTTTTAGCTATTGGAATCATTATCTTCAACATTTCCGAAATACCGCATGCATTCACTATCATTTTCCAGGATGCATTTGGTATTAAAGAGATTGCCGGCGGAGCTGTCGGTGTTGCGATGATGCAGGGTATTAAACGAGGCATGTTCTCAAACGAAGCAGGAATGGGTAGTGCTCCTCAAGCAGCAGCCACTGCCAATGTATCCCATCCGGTAAAACAAGGTTTTATTCAATCACTAGGAGTTTATGTTGATACTTTCGGCGTTTGTACAGCTACAGCATTCATCGTCATCCTTTCTGGTCTTTATACAAGTTCAGAATCTGACGGTATCGTTCTTACACAAAATGCACTTGAATCACTTGTCGGATCCTGGGCTGGTATATTCATTGCGTTAATCGTCTTCTTGTTTGCCTTCTCTTCTGTAGTAGGTAACTACTTCTACGGAGAATCAAACATTAACTTCATCAAGCATAGCAAAACATGGCTATTCATTTATAGATTGGCTGTAGTGGCTATGGTTGCAGTCGGTTCATTGGCAAGCCTGGAATTTGTTTGGGGAATTGCTGACCTATTCATGGCACTTATGGCATTCATCAACTTGATTGCGATCGTGCTGCTCGGAAGAATTGCTTTCCGTGCATTAAAAGATTATATGGAACAAAAACAGGCAGGAAAGAATCCACAGTTCTATTCAGATAGCGTAGCGGGCATTCCGAACGTCGATGAAGATGTTTGGGCAAAGCAAGCTGATGATAAAAAAGTATCCTCTTCGTAAGAGGATACTTTTTGTTTAAGGATAAAATAATTTAGAAAAGTTAAGAAACAGGACAGCAAGGTGAGACTAGGGATACAATGGAGACAGAACTTAGAAAGAAGGAGTTTTGATCCATGCAGAAAACAGCACTCATTTCGCTCGTATTCGGGGTCATCAGTTTGTTTCTTTCTTTATACGGTATCTTCTTTGGCATTATTGGATTCATCCTTGCTTTACATACGATAAGAAAAGCGGAGAACCCGGAAAGAACTGGAAAAGGTATGGCAATCGGAGGTTTGGCGACAAGTATCATTGGAGCCGGCTATCAGATAGTAGCCATACTTATTCTTGTCCTTACAGCCTGAACAGAATTTAAAAGAATGCAGCATAATCGCCGCATTCTTTTTTTGTAACCTTATTAATTTCTTTCCGTATAAGTAGATATCTTACGCACAGGAGGAAATCGATGAACGCATTGTTAGTATATGCCCATCCAAATCATGCATCTCTCAACTATGCCTTTTTCCGTGCAGTGCAGGAAGGTATTGAACACAATCCTGCCATCAGCGGAGTGGAAACAATCGATTTGTATGCCGAAGAGTTTGATCCAGCATTGGTTTTCCATGAAAAAAAGCGTCGTCGTGATATGCATACTGATCCGCGTTTTAAAGCGTATCGGGAGAAAATTAAGCGAGCTGATCTGCTTGTGTTCATTTATCCTATTTTCTGGGGAAGGCCGCCGGCTATGCTGCTTGGATTCATCGATCAAAACTTCTCAGCAAATTTTGCCTATCGGCACGAGGGTCTACTGCCGGAAGGATTGCTCCAAGGCAAGCAAGCGGTTTGTGTTTCCACCATGAAAGGCCCAGGGTTTTACAGCCGCTTTTATTTAGGGAATGCACATAAGATTTTAATGAAGCGAGCGCTGTTCCGATTTGTAGGTATCCGTAAAGTGAAAATCTTCGAGTTTGGCGGACTGTAAAAAAAGAACGGAAAACAGAAAAAGTACCTGAGCCGTATCGAAACGTACTTTTGCAAGCTGGCTAAATAGGCAGCTGTTCCAATTCGTAATATTTATTTCTGACATCCTGTATATCATTAGCAGCTAAGCTGCGTCCGATTTGTTCCAGCAAGGATGCAAATGTGCTATCATCGATACGCTCAGCTTGCTGCGCAATCCGTGCAGACCCGGCTTCCAAGATCGCTTCGGATACGTTGCCGATTTCATATATTCTGAAGTATTTCTGGATTTCCCGGATGGCAGTCTCTTTATACGTCACTTGCCATTCATCGTAAGTTGGCATAATACATACAACCTTTCTATTCAACAAGGAGCTATGTCCTGTTATACTGTCTATGGTATCATGCGACTTGGAAGGGAAGAAAGCAAATGTTACGTAAAATAAATGCTCTGCTCGCTATCATTGTCATTGCAATTGGTGTCTATCGATATATCGACCGGGATTACGAAGTGAATCCTCAGCTGATGCTGCCACTTTTGTCCATAATGTTTCTGTTATTTTCAGTTGAGTCTATCTTAAATAAGAAAAAGCTTATGACAGGAGTCTATTTGATTGTCTTCGTTATTGCAGCAAGTGCAACCGTCATGATCTTTACACAGACTTAAAAGTCTTCTCCTTATAGGAGGAGGCTTTTTTGTTTATCATTGACATAGAGTGGTAATCCCGCATATAATACAATTAACAATTAACATAATGTTAATTAAAAGGAGATTAACATATTGAAGTCGAATAATAAAAAGATACCTTATGATGTTAGTCGCTACCGGACACCTGATGGGTACACATCGGATATAGCTGTATTTACCATTACCTCCGAAAAGACCAAAGCATATGCTCCGCCAAAAATGAAACTCAAGTTGATGCTCATCAAGCGTGCCGAGAAGGATACGGAAGGAAATCCGAATATCGAAGCAGGGAAGTGGGCATTGCCCGGAGGTTTCGTTACACCGGAAGAAACAGCCATCGAGGCAGCCAGCCGGGAATTGGAAGAGGAGACGGGAATAGCAGGAATACATTTGAAACACTTTGGTGTATACGATGACCCAGGACGTGATCCGCGCGGGTGGATCATCTCGAATGCGCATTATGCTATTGTCCCGGAATACAGATTATTTGAGAGAAAAGCGAATGATGATGCCGCAGAAGTGGAACTGTTCCCTGTACAAGATCTGGAGCAGCATCTTTTAGCATTTGATCACGCCAGTATAATCCGTCATGCTATTACTCATATAACACGAGATTTACTGCAAACTACAGTAGCAAAGCAATTCTTGCCAGAGCTGTTCACTTACTCGGAACTGCAGGCAGTCTTGCTGACGATAACGGATGATAAAGCAATTCAAAATGAGCAAGCTTTTGCACGCAAAATTAAAACATTGCCTTTCATCGAAGCAGTTGAAGGGCAGAAGACACAGCGAACATCCAAGCTGCCAACTCAGCTTTATCGGTTCATTGATGCGGAATTGAAGCAATCGATTTATACAGCTCGTCATTAATCCAGAGGAGGATGAAAGATGAAAGCATTGATAAATATCGATTATACGAATGACTTTGTAGCAGAAGATGGGGCACTGACTTGCGGGGTGCCAGGACGAAAGATAGAGGAACGACTTACGGCGATTACCTCTGAATTCATTAGGAACGGTGACTATGTTGTTTTTGCAATTGATAAGCATGAGGAGAAGGATGCCTATCATCCAGAAAGCAAGCTGTATCCACCGCACAATATAGATGGGACAGAGGGACGTGCACTTTATGGCAAGCTGTCGGATGCATATGAATCTGCCAAGCATGAATTGAATGTTTATTATATGGATAAAACAAGATACAGTGCTTTTGCAGGGACCGATTTGCTGCAGCGGCTAAATGAGCGTGGTATCAAGGAGATTCATGCTGTTGGTGTAGCAACAGATATTTGTGTTTTCCATACACTGGTCGATGCATATAATTATGGCTTCAAAATCGTTGTTCACGCAGATGCTGTTGCTAGTTTCAACCAAGAGGGGCATACATACGCCCTGCATCACTTTAAAAGCGCGTTAGGAGCAGAGATTACAAAAGGAGGAGCGGAATAATGACACATTATCAGGATGATAGCACGGCATTGCACACAGACCTTTATCAAATCAATATGGCACAGACGTATTGGAAGGATGGAAAGCATAATCGCAAAGCAGTATTCGAGCTGTTTTTCCGTAAACAGCCCTTCGGTAATGGATTTGCTGTTTTCGCTGGCTTGGAGCGAGTCATCGATTATTTGAAAGAATTCCGTTTCTCGAATTCAGATCTGGAGTATCTTGAGCAGGAGCTGGGATATGAGAAGGAGTTCATCGCCTACTTGCGCGACCTGCGCTTTACTGGGGATTTGTACAGCATGAAGGAAGGAGAGCTTGTCTTCGGTACCGAGCCGATCATCCGGGTAGAAGCTCCGCTTGCTCAAGCACAGCTGATCGAAACAGCACTGCTGAATATCGTGAACTACCAGACACTCATCGCTACAAAAGCTGCCCGTATCATGCATGTATTGGATGAGGGAGATACAGCGATGGAATTTGGCTCCAGGCGTGCCCAGGAGATGGATGCGGCTATTTGGGGGACGAGAGCTGCGTATATCGGCGGCTTTCATGCAACGTCAAATGTGCGGGCAGGCAAAAAGTTCGGTATACCGGTTGCTGGAACCCACGCGCATGCGCTTGTGCAAGCTTATCGTGATGAGTATGAAGCATTCCGTAAATATGCCGAAACGCATGTGGATTGCACGTTTCTTGTGGATACGTACGATACGTTAAAGTCCGGTGTGCCAAATGCTATCAGGGTCGCTAAAGAAATGGGTGACAAGATCCGTTTTAATGCTATTCGTCTGGACAGCGGCGATTTAGCCTACTTATCAAAGCGGGCACGGGAAATGCTTGATGAAGCATGCTTTACGGAAACGAAAATTACCGCATCCAATGATTTGGATGAGGAGACTATTGGTGCTCTGAAGGCACAGGGAGCCAAAATCGACAACTGGGGTATCGGGACGAAGCTTATTACTGCTTTTGATCAGCCAGCATTAGGAGCGGTGTATAAGATAGTTTCCATTGAAGATGACAATGGAAATATGGCCGATACAATCAAAATCAGCGCCAATCCTGAAAAGGTTTCTACCCCTGGTCTTAAACGGGTCTATCGGATTATCAATCGAGCAAACCAAAAATCAGAAGGAGATTATATTGCGCTTGCCCATGAAAATCCGGAGGAAGAACCACGACTCAAAATGTTCCATCCAACCTATCCGTACATTAGTAAATTTGTAACAGATTTTGAAGCGAAGGAGCTTCAGCAGCCTGTTTTTCAAAAGGGTGAACTCGTGTACAGACTGCCATCTTTAGAGGAAACACGGAATTATGTCACACACAGCCTCACATTCTTATGGGATGAATATAAGCGGACTCATAATCCAGAAGCTTATCCTGTCGATTTAAGCACAGCTTGCTGGGATAATAAAATGGAATTGATCGAGCGCATCAAATCACAGCTGGAGGAGAAGTAGCATGGGGAAAATCGGAATTTATGGCTCATCGTTCGATCCTGTTACAAATGTCCATTTATGGACGGCCAGTACGGTCGCTCACCGTTGTAAGCTGGATAAGGTCATTTTCCTGCCATGCTCCAGTAAGCGAAAAGACAAACAGCTTCATACGACAGACGAACATCGCTGGCAGATGGTGCAGATGGCGATAAAAGATAATGACTGCTATATTGCAGATGATTATGAGATGAAGCAGGAAGCTTGGAATGTTTATACCGAGCAGACACTAACGCATTTTAAAGAAGTCTATCCCGATGATGAGGTCTACTTCATTATGGGAGCTGACCTGCTAGAGGATATCGGCGCTGGAAAATGGGGGAACAGTGAAGCACTTGTTCGCGATAACCGATTTATAGTCATGGCACGTAACGATATTGATATGCTGAAGGTAATCAGCCATTCTCCGCTGCTGCGAAATCATGATGACGGACAAACTTTCCATTTGATTGATAAAGGACTGGCGATGGAGATCAGCTCCACATATATCCGCGACGAGTTTGCTGTTGGAGGAGAGCCGCGGTATTTGCTGCCAGAAAGCTGTTATCAGTATATCAAGGAGCATCAGATATACAACTAATATAGTACAGCCCCCTTACAAGTCCAAGGGGGTCTTTTATTGTAAAAAGACACCTCCTTAAGAAAGTGTCTGCTTAGTGTGTTGGCTGGGACTGCTTAATAACAAGACAGTAAATACGGGGTGTTTAAATGAAAGAAATAGATGTATCGCAGAAGTGACAGTTGGTGCACTTTAGGTGTTTTACTTAGTTCGCTTTTCCTTCCCATTGCATACAGTAAAAATGAACCTAAGTATTTACCTATTAGTACAAGATAAGGAATTATAGAGAATGAATTCGATTGGTTGAATCCCTTATCTTTAATTAAATTGGAGGATATATTTCATTAAACCCCTGCCGCTAAGAAAAAAATATCTTGACCCAGTAATAGAGTAAGAACAAAGCAACTATGGTGGATATAGGGATGACAATAACCGATACTTTGAGGTAGTCCATCCACTTTAATGTAATATCATGTTGTTTCAAGATATATAACCAGATCAGTGAAGCAAGTGTTCCGATTGGCAACAATAGTGATCCGATGTCGCTGCCGATGATACTCGCTAGATAAATCGTCTTTAAAGTGATTGGATCAAGTCCTATTTCAGTCATTGTGAATGTACCGATCATCAAGGCTGGGTGATTATTGAAGATGTTAGACAGAATCGAAACAAGTCCTCCCATTGCAAAGCTTGCATACATCAATCCTTGGCTGATAATCGGTTCACTATATCTAACAAGCACTTCTGTTAGTCCGATGTTATGCAGGCCGTAAATGATGACATACATAGAAAAGGCGAAAACGAGTATATGCCACGGTGTTTTTTTGATGATGTCGATCGGATTTGTACGTAAGTAATACCAGCGCCATGCCAGCAACGCAAGAGAGCCGAGGACTGCTACGACTGAAATAGGGATGGACAGATAAGAAGCGACAAACAGCAGACAGCGTATTAAGAATACAAACAACAATAGTATAAGCATGAATTTTGTTCGTTTTTGTTTAGTGTCTGTGAATACCTTCCTACCTTGTATCGGTTTAAAGTGTTGCGTAAAGAAGTGTTCTTCGATGTCCTTTACAGATTCAGGTAATGATATAGGTAATTTTTTCTTCACAACCATGAACATTAGCCAAGACATAAACAGTAATCCTAATGTCGCCGGAACAAACATCATAGCTGTGTGCATGTAAAGTGACATATCGATTATTTCCAAGGCAATCAAATTGACGAGGTTACTTACTCCAATCGGTGCACTGGAGGCTGTAGCGATAAGGGCACCACTTAATAAATATGGAATTTGCTGGTGTGTCGGTAAGCGGAGATTCCTGAGAAGTAAAATTAGGATTGGTGTTGTAATTAAGATACTTCCGTCGTTATTGAACAAGAGTGTCATTAAAAAGCATAAAAGCTGAATGTACCAATATAACCGATACCCCGAACCCCGAGCCAAATTAGCTAGCTTTGCAGCGACCCAGTGAAAGAAACCGAAACTCTCTAATATGACCGCCATGACGATTGTGGCCATGATCGTAATTGCGGCTCCCCCAATCTTATCCACTATATCTGCCGCATCAGGCCCTGAAACAATTCCTGTCAATAAAATTATCGCGGCACCTACTGCTGCCGGGATAGCTTCATTAAGCCCCCGTGGCCTCCAGAGGATGACCAGCATAGTAACTAGGAACGTGAATACCGTGATTCCTATTTCTAATGTCATCTTGCACAACTCCTTTTTCCTTCCCTTTTATTTTTTAATCGGAAGTTTGAACCTCCCCCGACCTGTTTTTTACATGTATATTCAAATTCAAATAGAAGGACTAGATTTTTATACCTAAATTGTCGAAATGTATGTTTGTCTGCTAGAGTGAAATGTCTAGAAAGAGGAATAGGAGGTACTGTCTCAAGTGGCTTTACAGGTGATTTCTCTAAAGGACCTATGAAAATTGCAAAGGGAAAAGGGCAGGAAAGAGTAGGTTCTATTACTAGAGATGTGATAAATGGTAGGTATAGTAAAGCATGAAAGTAGAAAGAAGCTAATGCGGTCCGAGGTATTGTGCAGTTGATTCAATGTATGATTTATTACCTTTAAAACAAGAAAAAACCCTTAAAATAAGGGTTTTGTAAGATGGAGCATAGCGGGCTCGAACCGCTGACCTCTTCGCTGCCAGCGAAGCGCTCTCCCAGCTGAGCTAATGCCCCGTATGTAGTTTATACGTCACAAAAATATTATAGCGTTTCTCTCAGTTACTGGCAACTATTTTTTACAAGCACGATGATCGGACTCTTTCGGCTGCTGTGATATAATCTACTTAACAAAAGTCGATTTGGAGGACGATGCAGTGCGGTTTGTAAGTATAGATTTCGAGACGGCGAATCGTTATTGGTCAAGTGCTTGTTCGGTAGGTGTTGCTGTAGCGGATGAGTCAGGTGTGATTGACGAGTGGTATACATTGATCAATCCATTGATGGATTTTGAAGAACAGAATATCCAGGTGCATGGGATTCTTCCACGGGATGTGGAAGATGCGCCGACGTTCAAGGAAATCTGGCCGAAGTTAAGCAGTTATCTGGCCGGCAATGTCGTAATCGCGCATAATGCGAGTTTTGATATGGGTGTTATTCGTAAAGCGGTGGCACGTTATGGATTGGAAATGCCGGATTTTGATTATCTGTGTACGCGAATCATCGGCAAGAAGGTGTGGCCGGATATGGAGAATCATCGGCTGAATACGTTAGCTGCCAGCAAGGAGATCATGTTCGAGCATCATAATGCCATGGAGGATGCACGAGTTGCAGCGAATATTTTCCTGCATGCGATGGCGGATTCCGGAGTACAGAGTATAGAAGAACTGACAAAAGCATTAAAGGTTAGTCGAAAAAGCATCCATGATACAAGTTCCACGGGAAGCAAATCCAGATACGGTGATATCAAGCCACAGACAGATCAATTTGATCCTGCACACCCGTTCTACCGGAAACAGGTGATGTTTACGGGGACAATGAAGAGTTTGAAGCGGAAGGATGCAATCCAAAGACTTGTCAATGTAGGCGGCGTGCACACAGATAAAATGGACACGTCTACCCGCTATCTCGTTGTTGGCGCAAGAGACTATGAGAAATTTGCTGCTGGCAAGAAAACGAGTAAGCTAGTCCAAGCGGAACGGATGATTGAGAACGGACGGCCGCTGCGTATCATTTCTGAAGAAAAATTCCTGACATTAGTGTAAGAAGTTCTCGGTAGGAGAACTTCTTTTTTTTGGAGGGCACACGATGTATGAATTAAAGGAAACCGATTTGACTAAAGAGGCGTATAGACAATTGATGGAGCGATTATTAGATGCTTGTGACACAGTCAGTTTCGCCGTGCTTCCTAAAAAGATGAAGGGGCAAAAGCAAACGCTGCATAGGCTGCTGCAAGATTTGGAACCGTATTTGCAGGAAACTGTCCTTGATAATGGTACAAGAGCTAACCTTTTTGATGCCAATAAATCTGTACCGAATTATTATTATCGTATTTGTACGGGATCCAAGCAGGTAATCTTAAAGTCAGCGAATAGTCTTTCTCTTGGCAGCAGCCCGCACTTCCAGAGGATTTATCCTTTTTGAAGAAGGGAGAAGAATATTTAGTGATCAAAGCTCATGAAGGTTATGCAATGCTCTTTGCAGAAGATGAACAATTAATAGAACTTGGGGGAACAAAATGGAGCAGAATCGAATAGAAACGAAAAAATTTGATTGGCGATTATTTCTGGCGCTGGTTAAAGGTACTAAACCACCTAAGATGATGGTCATTGTTGCATTGGTGATGAGTTTATTGACGACAGGAGTCGGCTTCACGGTACCATTGTTCACGAAGAATCTAGTGGATGGCTTCTCTGGACAATCCATTACTGGTACCCAAATTGCTATTTTAGTCATCGCTTTTGTCCTGCAAGCTTTAGCTAGTGGCTTATCCATCTACTTGCTGGCGAAAATCGGCCACCATGTTGTCGCTAAACTGCGAGAACGATTGTGGGATAAGCTTTTGCATCTGCCAATCAGATTTCATCACGATAATGAAACAGGAGAGACGCTCAGCCGAGTGACGAATGACACAGCGGTTGTAAAAGAGCTGATTACGGATCATCTGACCAGCTTCGTTACAGGTATTATCTCCATCGTCGGATCGATTATCATTCTGCTTGTACTTGACTGGAAGATGACGATTGTCATGCTGCTAGCAGTTCCGATTGCAATCGGAATCATCATGATACTTGGGCGCAGGATGTACCGGGTATCGAAAATAATGCAGGAGGAGACAGCGAAGTTCACTGCAGTTTTGAACCAGGTATTGCCGGAAATGAAGCTTGTCAAAGCCTCGAATGCAGAACATGTAGAGCTGGAACGAGGTAACAAAGGTATTCGAACTTTATTTACGTATGGCTTGAAGGAAGCTAAAATTCAAGCGCTGTTGTCGCCGCTCATGCTCTTTATCATGATGCTTTTGCTTGTGACTATTATCGGGTACGGTGGTGTGCGTGTTGCATCAGGAGCATTATCCGCAGGCGACATGGTAGCTTTCATCCTGTATCTGTTCCAGATCATCATGCCGATGACGCAGCTGTCCATGTTCTTTACCCATCTTCAGAAGGCGATGGGAGCAACAGAGCGTATCTATGATGTTCTTGGAGAAGATACAGAGGATAGCGATAAAGGAATACCGATACATCGTGTGGACGGGGATTTGCATATAAACAATCTTAGTTTTGCTTATCAAGCAGAACAAGTCCTGCATGATCTCAGTTTTACAGCGCCTGCTGGGAAGGTAACCGCCATTGCCGGCCCGAGTGGTGGCGGAAAATCGACTCTATTCGGTTTGCTTGAACGGTATTACGAGCCGACTAGCGGTACAATCCTACTGGGTAAGACACCTATCCAAGACTTTAAATTGCATGACTGGCGCCGCCAAATTGGCTACGTGGCACAGGAAACGGCTCTATTATCCGGCACGATTCGTGATAATATCTGCTATGGCTTGGAAAGGGAAATATCACAGGAAGAACTGGAACGTGTATCTGAAATGGCGTATGCGAAACAGTTCATAGAAGAATTGCCTGACAGATATGAAACGAAGGTTGGCGAACGAGGGGTGAAGCTATCAGGAGGACAGCGGCAGCGTATTGCTATCGCAAGAGCGCTTTTACGTGATCCACAAATCCTGATGCTGGATGAAGCAACCTCAAGTCTTGATAGCAGTTCAGAGATTTACGTTCAGCAAGCACTGCAGAATTTGATGCAGAATCGAACTACCTTCGTGATAGCACACCGGCTATCAACTATTGTGGATGCTGATCAGATTGTATTTATCGAAAAAGGGCGAATCACTGGTATCGGGACGCACGAGGAGTTGTTCGAACGTCACGATCTATATCGGGAATTCGCATCCCAGCAGCAGCTGCTTGCGGGTAAAGTGGAATAAATAGAGTCCTTCTCCGCATACTAGGCGAAAAGGGGGTTCTATCATGCCAAAGAAAAAGCCCAATAATGATCATCAATTTAAAGAAAACAAAAATCATGGCGAAAAAAGGAATGGTCGATTGAGCCAGTTCAAGAATAACGTCAATGGACCAGGACAAGCGGAAAACGAATATATTTCCGTAAAGGAAGATTAAAAAAGCTGCTGCCTCAATAGATGAGGCAGCAGCTTTTTTCAGTTCATCCAATTTACGAGGACGAACAAGATCGGCAAGACAACAATTAACGAAGATGTCGCAACAATCCAATTGGAGTTGGCCAATTCCATGTCGAGATTGTACAGCCGCGGCGGTACGAGAGAAGCAACTGCCGGCGGCATGGCGGACATAATGAGAAGCACCTGTAATAATATACCGTCATACAAGCTGCCAAGACCAAGCAAATAAGCACTGCCAGTAATGACAAGCGGCACAGCAAGAAACTTGATTGGAATCAGCCAGATACTAAGCTTCCAATACTTTTTCACAGAAGCAATTCGCATGCTGAATCCGATTGGGATCAGAAGCAGGATGGATGCCAGTGCAACAAGTGTTGAATTGCTTGCTCCCAGCCATTCGAATCTGTCTATTGGTGATAAGTTCAGTACAGCACCAATGATGATAGAACAGAAGGTGATCATGATGAATGGATCCTTGATAATACGCATCACACGCGATCCTGAAGCATTGTCTTCGATTGTACCGTATGATTTTGCGATTGGATAAATGATCGTATAGTACGTGAATTCCTCAAGCAGGCGGAACATTGCAGCGTACGCGACTGCTTGCTCCCCAATGAAGAGCACACAGAAGAGTAGTCCGAAGCTTCCAAGGTTCAGGAATGCGCCAGAAACGAACATGGACCCAATCTGGTCTTTCGGCAGCTTCTGCCATTTGGAAAACAGCAGAGCGAGAATTGCGCCGAGAAAGATAGTTGCGATGCCAAAAATTGGTAAGTAGATGAGCCTGGCATTGGTCAAGTCAGCTGACCAAAAGGCACTAATAAGAATAATTGGATTCAGTACAAGCAGGACAACACGAATCAATGCATTCATAAAATAATTGAGGGAGAACCATTCCGGCAGCCGATATTTCTCAGCGACGATCCGGATAGCCCTTCCGATGATAAGTCCGATCAATATAATGGATATAGCATAAATAAAGCTTGCGATAAGGCTGTACCTCCTTCTGCTGACAGCTACATGATGTATTCCCTATTTTCTATTATATACAGCATTCTTAATTGTAACGATATTGCAGGCCATTGTCTAAAGAAATTAGTAAAATGGGCTTGAACAAAAAACACCTGCCATAATAGGCAGGTGTTCCGCAATTATTTTTCCTCTGAACGATTATTATAATCATAATCACTTGTATCTACAGGTGTCCAGCCTTCCGGATCATAGAAGCGGAGCAGGTCACCATAAAGGATTTTATCGTTAAGGCTTAGCTTCTTGGCTAATTCCTCTTTTTCTTTTTTGATTTCTTCAATCTGGGTTTCATCTTCGATTATTTCACCGGTGGCAGTGTCATAATACGTGTCACCTAAAACTGTGTAATCTTTACTGATGAAGTCGCCATTACGTAAACCAACTACATCGTTATGCTCTTCAGACAGAAGATCTGTACCGAACTGGATATATTTAGATGAATCGATACCAAGCAAGTGTTCAAGTGTCGGCAGGACATCAAGCTCACCGCCGTACGTGTGGTTCACGCCGCCTTCAAGACCGGGAGCCTTGATCATAAGCGGTACACGCTGCATTTGAGCATTTTGATAATCCGTCATTTCTTTTCCAGTAATCTCTTCCATAGCACGGTTGTGGTTCGTAGAGATACCATAGTGATCTCCGTAAAGCAGGATAACAGAGTTATCATACATACCTGATTCTTTCAGGTCTTTGAAGAACTGTTCCAATGCTTCATCCAGGTAGCGTGCTGTCTGGAAGTAGTTATCTACTGTAGCATCTCCAGTTGTTGCTTTATCAATCGTTGCATCTTCTGGATCAAGTGTGAACGGATAATGGTTCGTCAGTGTGATCAGATGCGCATAAAATGGCTGATCAAGTGATTCAAGCAACGGCATGGATTCCTCGAAGAATGGTTTATCCTTTAGACCATAGTTCACTGAGTTTTCCATGTTGTAATAAGTGGAATCAAAGAAATGATCGACTCCGAATTGCTTATAAATCTCATCACGGTTCCAGAATGTCTTTTCGTCACCGTGGAATACAGCACTTGTATAGCCTTGCTCCTGGTTCAGGATGGCAGGTGCTGCTTGATACGTGTTCGTACCTTTTACTGAGAAGGCAGATCCTTGCGGCAGACCATAAAGGGAGTTATCCATTAACAGCTCTGCGTCTGCGGTTTTTCCTTGTTCTGTTTGGTGGAAGAAGTTATCAAAGTACGTTATTTGCTTATCATTCACAAGTGAATTCAGGAACGGTGTAACCTCTTCGCCATCCAGTTTGTAATTGATCAGGAAGCTTTGGAAGCTTTCCAGATGAATTTTGATGACGTTCATACCTTCTGCATTACCGAAGTATTTCTCATTCGGTTCAGCATAGTTTTCCTTCGTGAATTCCGTTACTTCAGATAAGTCGCTCGGACTAGCCATAACTCGCTGCGTGGAAGTCTTCGCATTTTGAACTGCATCATAGATTGTATAGTTGTACGGTCCAAGATACTTTACCAAGTATGTGCGGTCGAATGTACGCTGCAGCAGCTGCGGGCGATCGACTTCAGCCAGTCCAAGGTTTACTGCGAATAGAGCCACACCGGAGATGATGACCATGGCCGTCTTCCGGAAAGCAAGGCGTTCGATACTCCAGTTCTTTCTTGTGTAGATATACAAAACGATCAGCAAAATGAAATCCAGGAAGTAGATGAAATCATAGCCTTCCATCAATCCAAAGATGCTGCCGCCCATTCCGGAACTTAAATTATCTGTTTGCTTTAATGTTGGCAAGGTAATAAAGTCATTAAAGAAGCGATAGTACAGGACATTGGCGTAAAGCAGGAAGCTCATTATGAAATCAATGACTAAAAGCCAGATTCCCATCCTTCTGCCCTTTGCCAGGAAAGCAAGTCCTAGGAATACGATGCTCGCACTCAAAGGGTTTATTACCAGCAGGAATTCCTGCATGCTATTTGTTATATCCAGGTTGAATTCCTGTTTATAGGAAAAATACGTTTTGGCCCATAAGAAAATAACGGCCAGCGCAAAAAATCCTTTTTTTGAAGCCAGAAGCTTCTTCATTATCTTTCACCTCTTCATTTTCTTATCAGGCGTCATATTGAGTTAAACAACGACATTGATTCTATCAATTTATCATCTAAAAAACAACTAAGACCCAAAATGGAATTTGGGCTCATAATCTATAAATATAACAGATTATGCTGAAAAAGCAAAATGGGAAATTTCTCCGTAAAAAAAAAGAGTGCAAGTTGCACTCTTTTTTTACGAAGCACCAGTTGTTTGAGTTTCAATCGGCTGATGATGTTTCCATTGTTTATATGCGGCTACATCTTGCTGTATCTGCTTAAAGGTGAAAGCGATGAGCGCAACGTCATCAAGCAATCCGCCAGGAATGAAATCCGGGACAAAATCGATTGGGCTTAAGAAATATAGGAAGGTTGCTGCAATCATAAGCAGTGACTTTTTCGGCAGCTGGCTGTAAGCACCTTTGCGCCAATCGCGGAGCATGTCCACCATCAGCTGCAAATCTGACCAGATTTCTGCAAGCTTTCCTTTATTGTCCGTTGCTTTAGTTGATACATTAGCTAGGAGCTCCTTCGATTTTTCCTTATCCTGCAGCAATGCTTTTGCTTTTGGGGTGTAAGCATGCCGTTTCTCCAGGAGCTGTGATAGGTTCCATTTCATAAGGTGTGCCTCCTTGTATCCTTCTGATTTCTATTATGAGGAACATTTGCCTGTCATGCAAGAAAGGGGACTTCAGTCGATTTTCTTTACAAGAACTCGGTATCGTTCCGGTAGTGTATCTTTTGCCTTCACATGCTGCATGAAGGATTCTGCTTCTTCGTATGTGTCAAAAGTGTATACTTCTCCGTCCTTTCCGACGAATTCAAGTTTCACTTGGTTTGAGTCGATTGCGATGACTTTGAACATAATGCTCTCCTTTCATATGCTGACAGCACCATGTGGCAGCTGGCAGAAAGAGCTGAGGTTACGCAGGATTTCCAGCTCAGATGACTCAAGATGATATAAATTTACTAGAGGAAAATGAAATATAAAAATAGTTCACTTATCTATTATAGAGAAGTTAAGCGGTGAGAGGAAGCAGGAAGTCAATAAACGGGGAAAAGCAGGCAGCGGGGGCTGCCTGCTTTTCTGTTGTTGTTAGAAATAAGTGTGGTGAGACGAACGAAATATGTGGGAGGTAATATTGTTAGAAAACATATTTTATCGTCCTCAGTTATAAAGACGTGTGTCGTTACCTAATGGTTTCATTTTTTTGAGGAAAGTTTAGAAAGGTTTAGGTTCATTTGGCAAAAGGTATAGTCCTTCAACTACTGTATAAAGGAGATTGGTAGCATGCAAGCAGTCACTTTTCAAGGTAAGGAAAATATCGAAGTTAAGTCTGTGGAGGCACCCTCGATCGAGAAATCTACCGATATGATCGTAAGAATTACAGCTACTGGTATCTGTGGTTCTGATTTGCATTTGTATCATGGAGGAATCACGCCAGAGAAGGATTATATCATTGGACACGAGCCGATGGGCATTGTAGAAGAAGTGGGCCCGGATGTAAAAAACCTAAAAAAAGGGGATCGGGTTGTCATCCCATTCAATATTGGCTGCGGCGAATGCTATTATTGTAACCACCAGATGGAAAGTCAATGTGATAACTCGAACGGCAATCCGCATAGCGATGCAGGCGGATTATTCGGTTTTGCAGATCAATTCGGGGACTATCCCGGCGGACAGGCAGAGTATCTGAGAGTACCATTTGCTGATTTCACTTCTTTTAAAGTACCAGAATCAAGTGAACTAAAGGACGAAAGTGTCGTGTTCCTATCCGATGTCATACCGACAGCTTATTGGAGTGTAGAAAACAGCGGCGTCAAAAAAGGAGATACTGTCATCATCCTGGGAGCTGGTCCAATTGGTCAGATGGCGCAGAAGTTCGCTTGGCTGAAAGGTGCAGAGCGTGTCATAGCAGTAGATAACGTGCCGCATCGATTGGAACATGCTAAGCGGATGAATAATGTAGAGACATATGACTTTTCCAATAATCCTGAAATTGGTTCCTTGCTTCATAGTGATACGAATGGTGGAGCTGATGTTGTAATTGATTGTGTCGGCATGGATGGAACAGTGCCGGAAGGTGTATCATTCGGTTCTGAACATGACAATCAATTTGGTACAATTCAGCCAATCATTACAGCTAGTGAAGCAGTCCGGAAATTTGGTACGGTTCAGCTGACTGGCGTATATGGAACAGAAGCAAATGGATTCCCAATCGGTGATTTCTTTACCCGAAACGTGACGCTTACAATGGGACAAGCTCCTGTAATCCATCTGATGCCGAAGCTATATCAGATGGTAGAGGAAGGGGTATTTGATCCGACAGATATCATCACGCATACAATGAAAATCAGTGAAGCGAAGGAAGCATACAAGATATTCGATGAAAAGTCCGATAATAATATCAAAGTACTTTTGAAACCATAAAAAAATAGGAGCTGCGATATGCAGCTCCTATTTTAGTTGGTTTTGGTCGTTTCATCATATAGATGAGATCTCTTTTTGAACCAATGGAAGGTGTGAGTGACGATGACCTTCAAAATCGCATATCCCGGAACAGCAAGTATTACGCCGACTACGCCGAATAGATTTCCTGCGGTCAGGATAACGAATATGATTGTAATTGGGTGGACACGAATGTTCCGCCCCATTATCTGTGGAGTAATCAATTTTCCTTCAACTAGCTGCACAATAGTCCAAACAATGATCAGCTTCAAGAGCATGAACGGCGATGTAACAATAGCGATGATGATCGCAGGTGTAATGGCTATCGCTGGACCAAGATACGGAACCACACTCGTGAACGCCGCAATGACGGCGAGTACTGGTGCGTATTCAAGTCCAATGATCAAATAACCGATATACAGCAGCACGCCAATGACAAAGCTGACGATAATCTGACCGCGTATGTAGGAACTGATTTGATGGTTCATCTCTGACATTACTTCATATGTTTGACTGCGAAAGCGTACTGGAAGTAACTTCAGAATATAGACTGGCAGTTTCTTGCCATCCTTCAGTAAATAGAAGAGGATGAAAGGCACTGTTACGATAGCAATGATCACTTCTGTCACTGCACCGACAAAGCTTGTTAAGTTAGAGAACAAATTGTTGAGCATGGTAGTACCGCGAGTCTGCAGCTCATTCAGGATTTGGTTGAAATCAAAATTGCCTGAGGCTTGAATCTGATTGACCACGTTACTGCCTGTTATGGACTGGACAACATCGATCCCTTGCTCGAAATAGTCGGTACTATTCTCAATCAAGCTTAATGTCTGCTCCTTCAATACAGGAATGACCAAGCTGATGAGAATAGTCAGTATTCCAATGATAACAAGGTAAAGGACGATAATGGAGTAGACGCGTTTTACTCGCTTTTTCTCTAGGTAATTGACGATCGGCACTGTCAGGTAATAGACAATCCCAGTCAAAATGATAGGCAGTATGATTGTTTTCACGATGACGACAATGGGTGTGAAAATAAATGATACGCTGGAATAGACAAGTATGTTCAGCCCGATGATGAAAAGAATCAGCATCGCGATGACAAATTTATTATTCAGGAAAAATTTGCTGAACTTTCCCTGCTTGGTGCGTTGTAGATCTGGCATGGCAATCCTCTCCTCTTTGGCCCGCTGTTCCGTAATTCTATCGTTCTATCATTATAGCCTAATATAATGGCGTATAACCGTTATGTTTATTTTAATCTTATGTACGGAATTTATCTACTCAAGTACTCGAGATAAAGTGAGAATCAGGATTAATAATTTTATTGGATCATTTATCAACAACATTATCAACAGTACCATTATTGTAAAATAAACGAAAAACCGACTTATGCACATTATCCACAGACCTAAGTCCGATAATTGTGCACAAGTCAGTTGGGTTATCCATAAAACATTATAAAGCCTGTTCAAGCGCTTCGGATAAAGCAGGGAAGCGGAATTGATACCCGTTGTCGAGCGCTTTCTTTGGATACACGCATTGTCCTTCAAGCACCAAAGTACTCATTTCACCTAAAGCCTTCTGGATTACCGGGGCAGGTGCTGCAGTCCAATAAGGTCGATGCAGCGCTTTGGCAAGTGCCTTGCTGAAATCCTTATTCCGTCTCGGGGAGGGAGCAGTGACGTTGAGCGGTCCTTTGATTGATTCTTGTTCGATTGCATAAGCAATCAGCCCCGCTGCATCTTGAACATGGATCCAGGAAAGCCATTGCTCGCCGCTCCCTATTTTCCCGCCTGCGAAATAACGGAAAGGCAGCTGCATGAGCGGAAGAGCTCCTTTATCACCTAAAACGATGCCAAAGCGTGCAAGTACAGTTCGGACTCCCAGTCCTTTTGCTTGCTTGGCTGTTTCTTCCCACTCATACGTCACATCTGCCAGAAAATCCTGCCCGCGCTTCGTTGTTTCTTCAGTGAAGGCGTCCTGTTCGCTCGTACCATAATACCCAACAGCAGAACCGCTGACGAATACTTTCGGCTTCTTCGGCATTTTTCCGATCATATCAACAAGTGTTTCGGTAGCTTCCAACCTACTGCTCCTGATATTTTCCTTTTTCTCCTTGGTCCACTTGCCGAATAGACTTGTTCCGGCCAAATTGACGACTGCGTCAATCTCCGGAAGCTGGGAAAGGGGGTCGAAACCTTTCTTCAGCCAGCCGATATACGTGACTTGCTTGGTATCTAATTTCTTTTCTGGTGATCGAGTTAGAATATACACATGATGCCCCTTCTCAATCAATGTCTCTGCCAGCTGCTTTCCGACGAAGCCTGTTCCGCCGGCGATGACGATATTCATGATTAATTCCTCCTTCTATATTGGGTGAGCTTACAATTTTGTATGGTGTCATTTCGTGTTAGAATAAAGACATAGAGGTGTCGAAAATGGTGAAAATCACGAAGATCACGACTCAAAAGAATAATATCGGGCGCTATAATATCTTTCTCGACTATGGTAAAGGCGAGAAGTTTGGCTTCGGTCTTGATGAAGATGTCCTGATTACAAGCGGTATCACCAAAGGACAGGAACTATCCGAGGAAGCTTTGCAGTCCATTATCGAAAAAGATGCTGCACATAAGTGTTTTACCCTAGCTTTACAATATCTAAGCTACCGGATGCGTTCCAAAAAAGAAATAAAAACGTATTTGCTGAAGAAGGAGCAAAATCCGACACATATCGAAGAGACCTTGACAAGGCTTGAGGAACAGGGGTATACCGATGATGCAGCTTTTGCCGGTGCATTTGTTCGGACGAAGGTGAATACGACAAGTAAAGGTCCACTCGTCATCCGGAAGGAATTGCAGGAAAAAGGTATTACCGGTGCAGCGGCAGATCAAGCGATGACATATTACTCGTACGAAAAAGAGCTGGAAAAAGCTGTCAAGCTTGCTGGATCGAAGCTGCAGACTAAAGCAAAGAAATCTCATCAGGAGAAGATCCAGCTTGCACAGCAGCAGCTGCTTTCAAAAGGCTTCTCAAGTGCTGCTGCAAAGGAAGCTGTTTCATTGGCACTCTCGGATACCGATCAGGATACAAATGCTGAGCTGGACGCTGTCCGATATCAGGGAGATAAGCTTTTGCGCAAATACGCGCAAAAAGCGGAAGGCTATGAGCTTAATCAGAAAATCAAGATGGCTCTTTATCGTAAGGGATTTTCGATGGAACTGATTCAGAAGTATATAGAGGAAGCGAAAGAAAAAGACCTTTATTAGCGGAAAGCAGGGTGCGAAGATGCAATTACGTTATAGTGACTTAACAGTGGAGCAACTGAAGGAAGAAATGAAACAGCTGAAGATTCAGCAGCAGAAGGCCGAGCAGATGGGTAACTTCAGTGAATATCAGATTATTGAGCGTAAACGGCAGATGGCCAAAGCTTATACGATGAATCCGGATGAATTCAAACCAGGTGCAACGTATGAAATCAAGGGTGATCGGTCGCATGTGTTTACGATTGATTATCTCAATGGTGTCTTCGCCTGGGGCTACCGACGCCAGGGCAGTGAAAAAGGACAAGAGCTGGAAGCTTTACCGATCAGTGTACTCGGCAGGACGACTATGTAATTGCCTCGGCTGAAAAGCCGAGGTATATTTTATCTGCGGTTTTTCTTTACTGCTTGAGTACGGATGATGATATCAGTCTGTGTTTGCTGTGTTTCTCCATTCACCTGGTTATTCGCATGCTTCGCTGTAGTGCGGGGGGATTGAATAACTGAATTGATGGTGCCTGTCTTAGAAAAACGATCAAACTTGGACATTTTATCTGCCTCCTCGAGCAAGGATTGGATGCGCCGCAGTACTAATAGCTTGTGCGTATTTTTCACGAATATGTTGGGATTTTGATGGAAGGGAAGAAAGAAGTATGGAAGATAAATTCCGTGAGCTTGCAGCACTTTTGCAGCAGCAAAACGAACGATTGACAATAGATGAGGCTCGGACATGGGTAGAGATTCTTTGGGAGGATTTCGAAGCAACGCGTGCAAAGGCTGGCCGTAAATACCAGGGGCAGGAAATGACAGAGGCGATTGTGCGTCAGTGGATTCAGCATTATGGCCCAAGACTGGATGAATTCCTTGAAAGTAATCCGAAGTACCATTATTTATTCATGGAACGCAGACAACAATAAAAAACCTGGAGAGAAAATCTCCAGGTTTTATAATGCAGACGGATTGTCATCTGTGACCAGTTTTCGCTGCAGTTTCTGTTCGGAAAAAATCCACCCTGTATAGGAACTCATCACTTGATGATTATCATCAATCTGAACGACTGCCTTGAATGGATAATGCTGTGCGCTATTATGGTAGCGCAAATCAATCAGACGCAATTCCGTGAAATCATCATACATGTTTACTTCCCATGTGAAGACTGGTGAGAAGCTGAGGAATGCCGCTATATTCTTATCCTCTCTAGCAACCTCCATGAGCTCGTTATCTGGTAATGGCTTCCGTTCAAATTCGTCGATCATGCGGAGCTGCCAATTTTCCACCTTCCCGACATAAAAACGATCGGGGGCTGTGACGGCAACGCGCCAAAATGCTTGTTTCATTGTTGGTGAAGTAGCGATGATCTGAGCATCAGGTATTTTTTCTTTCACTTGTTTGATGATCCGCCGTTTATCCAAATAACGTTTCACATAGTACAGGATAAGGATCGTGTAAATAACAAGGAAGGTCAGACCTGGATCAAGACCAATCAGCCAAAGAGCAATACCGATCACATGCATCGTGAAGATGAAAGGATCGAAGGTGTTAATGAAGCCGTATGCAACCCAGCGGCGGGTGAACGGTCGGTACGCCTGCGTACCGTAAGCGTTGAAAACATCGACAAATACATGGAGTACAACTGCTCCAAATGTCCAAAGCCATAGATGCAGGAAGTCGATTTCTGGTACTAACACGTACAGCAGCAGGGAAATCGCTAATCCCCATAATATGACAGCGGGGATTGAATGCGTGATTCCCCGGTGGTTTCGTAAATAAGAAGCATTGTTACGTAATTTCAGTACTGTATCAAAGTCGGGTGCCTGTGAACCAAGGATCGTGCCTGCAAGTACTGCATTGAACAATACAGGATCTTGGTGAACAGCAGGATCGAGTGTGGCAAGCCCACCGAGGGCTATCCCCATGACGATATGGGTACCAGTGTCCATCTTAATGTCCTCCTTCTGATGAAACCAAACCACCTAATACTTTTAATATTGTAACACGGAGCGTGAGTGATTTTGCAATTAGACGATCTACATGTTAAGTTTCAGCATTTTTCGACTGATTTATTTCAAGATGATTTGATTAATTGGTTCCAGCAGGAAAAACGTACACTGCCTTGGCGTGAAAACCAGGATCCGTATCGGATTTGGGTTTCGGAAATCATGCTCCAGCAGACGAAGGTGGATACGGTTATTCCTTACTTTCATCGTTTCATGAAGCGCTTTCCGACAATCCAGGCATTAGCCGAAGCCGATGAGCAGGACGTTTTAAAAGCGTGGGAAGGGTTAGGTTACTATTCCCGAGCACGAAATCTTCAAACCGCCGTCCGTGAGGTGGCAGAGGCTCACGGCGGCAAAGTGCCGGACACGGTGGAGGAGCTGGGTAAACTCAAGGGTGTCGGACCGTATACAAAGGGTGCCATTCTTAGTATCGCCTACGGAATTCCGCAGCCGGCAGTCGATGGGAATGTCATGCGGGTTCTATCCAGAATTCTATTGATAACCGAAGACATTGCCAAGCCGAAAGCGAGAAAGATATTTGAAGCGGCTGTTGAGGAAATGATCTCACATGATAACCCTTCGGCCTTCAACCAAGGATTGATGGAACTCGGTGCGCTTATTTGTACGCCGAAAAAGCCTGCTTGTTTATTATGTCCAGTGCAGTCGCATTGTACAGCTTTCAAGCAGGGACTGCAGGAAGAACTCCCGATCAAATCAAAGGGCAAAAAGCAAAAGACAATGCCGTATCTCTCTGTTGTAGTTGAGAACGAGCAAGGAGAGGTGCTTATTGAGAAAAGGCCTGAGACCGGGCTGCTTGCGAACCTGTGGCAGTTCCCGATGGCAGATGCGACGGAGGTTTCCTTGGAGCAGCTGGCTTATTGGTTCAAGCTTGAATATGGGATTGATATTAAACTGGAGGAAACATTGCAGCCTGTTCGGCATATCTTTTCCCATATTATTTGGGAGATGAT
The DNA here is from genome assembly GCF_002272135.1 of Virgibacillus sp. 7505. GTDB lineage: Bacteria > Bacillota > Bacilli > Bacillales > Amphibacillaceae > Terribacillus. The sequence continues at coordinate 359,243 of NZ_NPBF01000025.1, forward strand.
TGTCTTGCGTGCAAAAACAAAAGACAAAGCAACCGAAGTGGGAAGATTCGTCGCTATGTCTGATATAGATGATTATCCATTTCCAGTTCCGCATCAGAAAATCCTGCAGCAAATTCATGTACCAGAATAAACCATTTTCTTTTTGCGCTTTTCTGGATAACAACGTCACATTCAGGAGAAAGTAATGTGGCGGAGGTGATAACAATGAACAGAAAGACACAATCTGGTACTGATGTAAATCAGGTTAAACAACAAAACCAGCAGTCCCGTCAAGGTGGTTCTAGCCAACAATTCGGTACTGAATTTGCTTCTGAAACAGACGTACAGCAGGTTCAACAGCAGAACCAGCAGTCTCGTCAGAAAGCAACTGGCGGTTCCAGCCAACAATTCGGTACTGAATTTGCTTCTGAAACAGACGTACAGCAAGTTCAGCAGCAAAACCAACAGTCCCGCAAGTAAAAAGACGGACATCGTCCTAACTGTTACTTTCGTATGAACGGAGCCCTTCAGCCCTCGCTGAAGGGCTCTTTTATCTATGGGTTGGGCAACAATCAGCGTTTTTCATTTCCATTGTGTCTGAAATATCTTTATAATATAAAGAAACCATCTTACATAGGACAATAACAAAGGAAGGAAGATTCGCATGGCTGGCCCAGAGGCAGGAACGAAAATTCAGATACACAGCTATAAGCATAACGGCCAGCTCCATCGGGTATGGGAAAGCAGCACAGTATTGAAGAGTACGGCAGAGATCCTGATTGGTGCCAATGATCGGACGATGGTCACGGAAAGCGATGGACGGACCTGGATCACGCGCGAACCAGCCATTGTTTATTTTCATGCGAAGTACTGGTTCAATATTATCGGTATGCTGCGTACAGACGGCATTTATTATTATTGCAATATCAGCTCCCCATATGTTTATGACGGGGAAGCGCTAAAGTATATCGATTATGATCTGGATATCAAGATATATCCTGATATGACATTTACGCTGCTGGATGAAGATGAGTTCAATGTACACAAGCGTCAAATGAATTATCCGCCCGAAATCGAACGAATCCTATGGAACCAGGTCGATATACTGATTAGCTGGATCAGGCAAGGAAAAGGACCGTTTTCACCCGATTTCATCGATACATGGTATGAGCTGTTCCTAACCTACAGATAAATAACATAAGCTATGAATCCTTGCCGGAAATCGGCAGGGATTTATCATTGTGCACAACAGAGAGGTGATATGTGTTGAGCAGTACAAGACGGTATTTACAATTTGTAAAGCCGTACAAATGGAAAATTATATTTACGATTTTAATTGGTATTATTAAATTCGCGATACCATTGCTTATCCCATTGATTTTGGGATATGTGGTCGATCATGTCGTCAATGCGGATTTACCGACATCTGATAAAGTAAGTCGGCTTTTCTGGCTGCTTGGCGGCTCTTTAATTATCTTTGTCATTGTACGTCCGCCGATTGAGTACTATCGGCAATACCTGGCGCAATGGACAGGAAACCGGGTGCTTTATGATATCCGGAACCAGCTGTTTGATCATATTCAGCGCCTGAGTCTTCGCTATTATTCCCAGACTAAAACCGGAGAGATTATCTCCCGCGTCATCAATGACGTTGAACAGACAAAAAACTTCATCATGACCGGTTTAATGAATGTATGGCTTGATTTGGCTACGATTGTCATTGCAGTCGGGATCATGTTCACGATGGATGTATCACTCACATTGGTGGCAATAGTCCTGTTCCCTGTGTACGGTGTAGCGATCAAGTATTTCTACGAACGTCTCCGCAGTCTTACAAGGCAACGTTCGCAGGCCTTGGCCGAAGTGCAGGGGCATCTGCATGAACGAGTACAAGGCATCCCTGTTACACGAAGCTTTGCGCTTGAGGATTATGAACAAAAGCAGTTTGATACGCAAAACCGTAATTTTCTGGACAGCGCCATCCAGCATACGACCTGGAACGCCAAAACCTTTGCGGTAACGAATACGATTACCGATTTGGCGCCGCTGCTCGTTATTGGATATGCTGCGTATGAGGTTATACAAGGTAATCTTACACTAGGTACGATGGTTGCCTTTGCGGGCTTCATGGATCGTGTTTACAGCCCGCTCCGCCGGCTGGTGAACTCTTCTACAACCTTGACGCAAGCGGTCGCATCAATGGATCGGGTCTTTGAATTTATTGATGAGAAATATGATATTGAAGATAAGCCGGCAGCTGCGAAACTGACAAAGGTCGATGGTCATGTATCTTTTGAAAATGTTTCCTTCCGTTATAGCGAAGGGGAAGAGCTTGTGCTAAAGGATATCTCCCTGGATGTGAAAAAAGGAGAGACAATCGCTTTTGTCGGCATGAGCGGAGGCGGTAAATCGACTATCGTCAGTTTGATTCCGCGTTTTTATGATGTGACGAGCGGACGGATAACGATTGACGGTACAGATATCCGCGATGTGCAGTCCCGTTCCTTACGGGATAAGATCGGGATGGTGCTGCAGGATAATATTCTATTCAGTGAATCGGTAGAAATGAATATCAAACTCGGAAGACCTGAAGCAACGCATGAAGAGGTGGTTGCTGCTGCAAAAGCAGCCAATGCCCATGACTTTATCGAGCATCTGAACGAAGGATACGAAACGCTCGTCGGAGAACGCGGGGTTAAGCTATCTGGCGGGCAAAAACAGCGAATTGCTATCGCGCGTATTTTCTTGAAAAATCCGCCGATTCTTATTCTGGACGAAGCAACATCTGCACTGGATCTGGAGAGTGAACATCTGATACAGGAAGCACTGGAGAAGCTTGCATCAGATCGAACTACCTTTATCGTCGCGCATCGACTGGCAACAATTACACATGCAGACCGAATCGTGGTCGTACAGGATGGACAGATTGTGGAACAAGGATCTCACGTTGATCTGATGACACTGCAAGGCAACTACTTTAATCTTTATCAGATACAGCATCTGGATGAGGATTCAGGTACATTGAGTACAACTGAAAAAGGATAGGTGGCAGGGGACCCCTGCTCATCTATCCTTTTTTTGTTTTCTCTGGAAAGATGCTCTGCACGTAATTTATATGCCCGCGCAATAGCGGCCCTCTCATTTATACTATAACTTTCTTTGATGGATATAAAAAAGTACATCACTCACTTGAGCGATGTACTTTATTCCTTCGGCATGACAACCGTGGAATCCTCGTTATGGTATTTCAAATAGCTGTTTAATAGGCGCTTTAGTCTGTCTAGTTCCCGATGATATTCCATCAGACGGGAAGCGAGCGGCAGGAAGAGCATTTTCTCTTCGTTTTCCTTGTTCTCGAATACATGGATAAGCAGGTCGACAAGTGCTGGGATATCCGGATCGAGCGTTTCACGGAAATTACTGTCTTCCTGCTGGTGCTTGATTCGCCCCATGGCGCTCAGGATAAGTTTTTCATGTGACATGATTGCTTTATCGAGTTCTTCGACGAATGTGTCACTTGAGCGTGTCGGAAGCTCGGTCATCTTATCTCCAAGGTCATAGACTTCCTTTAAGATACCGTGTGATTGTTTCAAGGTCGTGATGAGCTGACGAAAGACGACTAGCTTTCGGGCCTTCACGAGTTTTTGTTTTTGTGTGTATGTTCGCTCTTCTGTGAAGCGCGTATAGATATCGTCTATTTTCTGGATTTCTGATTCTATCCTGCTTATTTCGTCCTTCAGTGCCGGCTGGTCGGACCAGCTGCGGGTAGCAACTCGGAGCCATTGCAGAATCTCGGTACTGAATTGATCTATCTTCTGCAGCAGGACGACTTCATACTTCGGCGGAAGAAAGACGAGATTCACAAAGAAAGCGGACAGGATACCTAACGTCAATGTCGAGAACCGCAGCAGTGCGAAAGGAAGGAAATCCATATCGCTCGTATTCTCCATTACTGAAACGAGTGATACAATCGCAATGACGCTTTCGCGTATTTTCAGGCTTACACATAGTCCGATTGTCAGGATGGCAGAAACACCAATAATGATCGGTTCGGTTCCGAATGTATAGAACATTGCAATGGCAACAACCAAACCAACTACATTCCCCTTCACCTGATCCATGAGTCCGATATAGGATTGATAAACGGACTGCCGCATCGAAAAGGCAGCTCCGATTGCAGCAAATACCGGCGCTAAGCCAAGTAAGGTCGCTGCATATAAGGCAAGTGTGATTGCCACGCCAGTTTTAAGCATTCTGGCACCAAGTTTCATAGTCTTGGATCCTCCGTTCTTTCCTTAAAAACTATACCTTATGATGTTACACGAATGCCCTGAGATAATAAAGTATTTACTGAAGAAATATTTCAGACCAAAAAAAGGCATCAGCGAAAGTGCTGATGCCTTTTAGCATACCCTTATTTCATTTGTTCGAAGCTTGTTTTCACTGCTTCTAATGTACGATCGATATCTTCATCTGTATGAGCTGTAGTGATGAACCATGCTTCATATTTAGAAGGAGCCAAGTTGATGCCTTGCTCCAGCATAAGCCGGAAGAATTGAGCGAACTTTTCGCCGTCAGAGGCAGAAGCCTGCACATAATTGGTTACTTTCTCATCAGTGAAATATACAGCAAGTGCACCCTTCAAACGATTGACAGTGATTGTTATACCTGCATCTTTAGCATGCTGCTTGATACCAGCTTCCAGTTTCGCGCCGAGTTCCTCAAAGCGATCATACACTCCTGGCTGCTGCAGTACTTCCAGACAAGCGATACCGGCTGCCATAGAGGCAGGGTTTCCGGCCATTGTTCCAGCCTGGTAAGCAGGGCCGAGCGGAGCTACTTGATCCATGATTTCTTTTTTACCGCCATAAGCGCCAATCGGCAGACCGCCGCCGATGATTTTGCCCATTGCAGTCAAATCCGGCTCAACACCAAGGAGCTGCTGGGCGCTGCCGTATGTGAAGCGGAATGCTGTGATCACTTCATCGTAAATGACAAGTGCGCCCTTCGCATGCGCATATTCATTTACTTTTTCAAGAAAGCCTGGCTCCGGTGTCACGATTCCGAAGTTGCCGACAATCGGTTCCACTAGGATACCTGCAATTTGATCGCCCCATTTTTCCAAAGCGTCGTGCAATGCTTCCGGGTCATTGAATGGAACAGTGATCATATCTGCTGCAATTGACGCTGGCACGCCAGCGGAATCAGGTGTTCCTAATGTGGATGGACCTGAGCCTGCTTCTACGAGTACTGGGTCGGAGTGGCCATGATAGCAGCCGGCAAACTTGATCAGCTTATTGCGGCCGGTATAGGCGCGGGCAACTCGGATCGTCGTCATGACAGCCTCTGTACCAGAATTAGTGAAACGGACTTTATGCAAGGAAGGGATAGCTTCTTTCAACATTTGCGCAAACTGGTTTTCCAGACGGGTCGGTGTTCCGTACAATACGCCGTTATGGGCAGCCTTTGTGATGGCTTCTGTAATATGCGGATGTGCATGTCCAGTGATGATCGGGCCATATGCAGCTAAGAAGTCGATGTACTTGTTGCCATCCACGTCCCAGAAATAAGCACCCTCTGCTTTTTCCATATAAACAGGAGAACCGCCGCCGACTGCTTTGAAGGAGCGGGATGGGGAATTGACGCCACCGACAATATGCTCCTGTGCTTCTTTATGTAATTGTTCTGATTTGGTCTTATTCATATAGGTAAACCTCCGTAAATTTCTCTCATCCAGTATAGCATATGCGCTGCCGACCATCGAAAAAAGCGTCTTGCTGCACATAGTCGGGACATGCCGCTCGTAAACTAATAACTAACTAGGAAAGTGGAGAAAGCCGTTTAGGGACGTAAGGATAAGAAGGAGGCCCGAAGTGGGTGTACTCCTCATGGAGAAATTCTTTGCTTATCCTCTAGCTCCTGGCTTTTGCAGCTGGACCGGAGGGATGGAAATGGTGTTTGTATTGGTGATTGTGATATTCTTTGCCCTGATCGGCTGTATGTATTCCTTTTTCAAACATGAGGTAAGAGGCTCCTCGATATTTTCGGTTGATTTGTTTTTATCTTTGTTATTTCTATATATAAGTGTCATGCTCGCGTTCGGTTTGATTTATTTTATCCTGTCAATCGAAGGTATCGTGCTTGCAGAGGGAGGCGACTTGATCGATTCGTCTCTTGCTGGTTCCTTGATGCACTCTATCTATTTCAGCGGCGTTACGCTGCTTACGGTTGGATATGGTGATATTCTTCCTGTAGGAATTGGGCGTTTCCTTGCATTGATTGAAGCGTTGATCGGATACCTTCTGCCATCGGGACTGGTATTGAAAGTGTGGCAACACACAGTTGTTAGGCAGAAGATGAATGGGGAAGGAGATTAGTTGTGCTCCTTGGCTAAATCAGATAGGCTAGGGTTATATCCGTATTTTGAGGAGGCCTATTCATGACAACAGAAATTGGCAAAGCAGCACCTAGCTTCACATTGCCGGCGACAAACGGGGAAATCGTATCGCTGCAGGATTTCAAAGGGAAAAATATCGTACTGTATTTCTATCCAAAAGATAATACACCTGGCTGTACAACAGAAGCATGCAGCTTCCGTGATAACCATGATAAATTTACGGATTTGAATGCAGTCATCATCGGAGTCAGCCCTGACCCAGTCGAAAGCCATGAGAAATTCATGAACAAATTCGACTTGCCATTTCTTTTGCTTGCAGATGTAGACCATGCTGTGGCTGAAGATTACGAATGCTGGAAGCTGAAAAAGAACTTCGGTAAAGAGTACTACGGGATTGAACGTTCTACGTTCATAATCGATAAAGAGGGAAATCTTCAGAAGGAATTCCGTAAAGTAAAGGTTGATGGACATACGGAAGAAGCGCTGGAGTTCATCCGGGAAAACCTGTAATAAAAATCTGCGATCCAATGTGCATACATTGGGTCGTTTTTTTGATATTATGGAAAATAAAGGGAGATGATACTGTGAAAGATCCGCGCCTGAATAAATTGGCCAAGCTGTTATTATCCCATTCTTTAAAGCTTGGTGAAAAAGAGAAGGTAATTATTAGCGCCATTCCATCCAGCAAACCGCTTGTAAAGGAAATTTTGAAGGAAGCATATACTCTTGGTGCTATTCCGTTTCTTGTTTGGCAAGAGGAAGAGACAAATCGGATAATGATAGAGCATGCTCCAGATGAACAGTTCCGCTTAATGGATAAATGGTTTCTAGAGCAGTTTAAGGATGCCGATGCTTTTCTTGCCATCCAGGGAGAAGAAAATGATGCGGAGTTTGGGGGTATTCCAAGTGATCAATTTGTTAAAAAAGGGAAGTTAATGAAGGCTTCTGATGATTATCTGCACGCTAATCTCAAATGGGTACTGTTCGACTACCCAACACCTAGTGCGGCGCAGAAGGCGAAAATGAACGTTGACCAATTTTACGATTACGTACTTGATGTAAGCACGGTCGACTATGTTGCAATGCATCAAGCGCAGCAGCCGCTGAGGGATCTGATGGAACGGACAGATCGAGTTCGTATTGTTGGTCCTGGAACGGATATTGCATTTTCCATAAAAGATATTCCCGCAGTTATCTGTGCGGGGACGAATAATGTGCCGGATGGAGAAGTATATACCGCACCTGTTAAAGACAGTGTGAATGGTACAATTACATATAATACGCCAAGTCCATACCAGGGTGTTGTCCATCAGAATGTATCTTTGACATTCAAAGACGGGAAGATTATCGAGGCTGTTTCCGATCATACGGATAAACTGAATGAGGTGCTGGATACGGACGAAGGAGCACGTTACATCGGTGAATTTGCATTAGGTTTAAACCCTGTAATCAAGGAGCCGATGGGAAATATCCTCTTCGATGAAAAGATTGCTGGGAGCTTGCATTTCACACCGGGGGATTCCTATGAAGAAACCGAAAACGGCAACAGCTCTTCTGTCCATTGGGATATGGTCCTTATTCAGCGCCCGGAATACGGCGGTGGAGAGATTTATTTTGATGATGTACTTATACGCAAGGATGGTTTATTCGTGCTGGAAGAATTGAAAGGGCTCAATCCATGACAAATGCTTATACTGGGTGCTGCGTACGTGCATATAGTACAGTATGAAACCTCCCCTACATGAAAATTGGCTCAGGTGTTTATCGTCTGAGCTTTTTTTAATGAAGGATGTCGCTTTTCGTGCAGAACGGAAAAGGGTTATAGTAGAAGAAGGTAAACAAACTTTCTTGGAGGGGATACATATGCAAGTATTAGTAGCGGTGAAATTAGATCAGAAAATGAAACAGCATTTCGAAAGCTCTTATCCAGATGTGACATTCCACTTCAGTTCTTCAAAGGAAGAAACAGAGAAAATGGTGAAGGAAGCGGAAGTTTTGGTTACTGGCGGAAATGGAGCGGATGAAGCATCACTCCGTACAGCAGATAAACTGAAGTGGATCATGGTGATTTCAGCAGGAGTCGATTACCTGCCGCTGGATACTATTGCCGAGAAAGGTATCATGCTTACGAATGCAAATGGTATCCATCGAATTCAGATGGCGGAATATGCGATTTCGTCCATCCTAGCGGTTGCACGAAATGAACGAGCTTTCCTTAAGAAGCAGGAGCAGCGTGTATGGGATAAGAATCTTATGATAGATGAGATTACCGCGAAAAAGCTTGTCGTTGTCGGAGCTGGCGCTATTGGCCAAGAAGTGGCGCGTTTGGGGAAAGCGTTCCGCATGCACACAATCGGAGTGAGCCGCAGCGGATCTCCGAAAGAGCATTTCGATGAGATGTATAAACAAACAGATATTGAGACAGTTCTGCCTCATGCTGATTATCTGATTTCTATCCTTCCAAGTACGAAAGAAACGAAGTATTTCTATAAAGAGAACCACTTTGATCTTATGCCAAAACATGGAGTATTCCTAAATATGGGTCGCGGAGATGCGGTAGCGACAGATGTATTGCTGGATGCCCTGAATAAAGAAAAAATAAAAGCAGCAGTGCTGGATGTCTTTGAGGAAGAGCCGCTTCCGGAGGATCATCCATTCTGGGACCATGAACGAGTGATACTAACTCCGCATATGGCAGGTAAAACTCCTTATTATACAGAACGAGCAATGGATGTCTTTGAAAAGAACCTAGCGGTATATACAGATGAGGAAACTGAAAAACAGTATATAAATAAAATTGATTTAGACAGAGGATACTAATGAAGATTTATACGAAAACAGGAGATAAGGGGGAAACTTCGCTTATCTATGGTTCACGAGTCCCGAAAGATCATCCCCGTGTCGAAGCTTATGGCACACTGGATGAAGCAAATGCTGCAATAGGGACAGCAATTAGCCTTCTTGCGGCAGAAAACAATGCTTTTAAGAAATCATTGCAACGTGTTCAAACACTGCTGTTTCATGCCGGAGCTGAACTCGCAACACCACCTGAGAAGAAAGTACAATGGAAGTTGGAGCCGAAACACACAAACGATATGGAGACTGAGATTGATCGATGGACAGCAGAACTACCGCCGCTGAAGCAATTTATTCTGCCGGGAGGCTGTCCAAGTGCGGCTGCGCTGCATCAGGCGCGGACGATCGTAAGGCGATCCGAAAGATTGATCGTTGCCATGATGGAGGAGAATCGGAACGGTGAAGTTTTGCGGTTCATCAATCGTTTATCGGACTATTTATTTGTTGCAGCCAGATATGCAAATCTTCTCCATGAGACGGAAGAAGTACTGCTCGTCCCGGATATTTGAAGGAAACGATGGTTTTTTATTGACAAGGTAAGGGAGACCCCTTTACAATTTAGAAGAAGTATAATGTAATAATAGTCATCGTTTAGACAAATGTTTTATTTACAAGTGAAAGCGAGGTGCATGACGGTGTCTGAACAGAGATTACAAGCAGCAGTGGAGCGATTAAAAGAATCCGGAGTCAGAATTACACCACAGCGTCATGCGGTGCTTGAGTTCTTGCTGAATTCCAAGATCCATCCTACCGCTGATGATATATATCGAGCGCTAGAGGATAAGTTTCCGAATATGAGCGTAGCGACAGTCTATAACAACCTTCGCGTATTCCGTGAGAACGGTTTGGTACGAGAGTTGACATATGGAGATTCTTCCAGCCGATTCGATTGTGATACAGATGAACACTACCACTTGATTTGCGATTCATGTGGCAAGATTGTCGATTTCCATTATCCAAGCCTTTATGAAGTAGAGAAGCTCGCTGCCCAGGTTACAAACTTCGATGTGACCCATCATCGTTTGGAATTATACGGGACGTGCCCGGATTGTCAGCAAACAACCAAGCATTAACCTCAGCGGAACTCTTCTATAGATAGAAAAGCCTTTGTCACATTGTGATGAAGGTTTTTCTTTTGTCAGGTAAAAAAGGATTTTGGGGAAATATGTTGAATTACTACTAAAATATATAGAATTACATTGCGGAGGGATCGCCTTGGAGAACATTCTTCGTCCGATTTATCAGGAACGTGCAAGTATGCCGAATACATTGGGTATCATCTTAGTAGAAAAGACGAGGCCGGTGAGCCCGACAACAGATAACTTCGATATGATCCTGCTAGTGATTGTCAAACATTCTGAAGAGCCATGGTTTACGAAGCATTATAGTTATGAAGGGAAAATTGCTGCGATGCATATCGTCGAAGAGACGCTTCTTCATTATTGGATTGATACTAGTACATATCGGCGAGCAGTTGAATGGATCTTCGAGGGGAAGGTCGTCTTTGATCGGAATGAATATATCGAGAATCTGAAAAATGAATTGGCCGGTTTTCCTTACGAAAAGCGTAAGCTGAAAATGACGATTGAATTCGCGAAGCTTATTCGTTCCTATGCAGAAACGAAGGATCTTCATGACAGTGGCCAATATCTCGATGCTTATACACGAATGGTACGTTGTCTGCATTACTTGGCACGGCTGTCTATAATCGAAAAAGGACATCATCCAGAAGTCACCGTTTGGAATCAGGTGCGTAGAATAGATTCGGAAGTATATAAGCTTTGTGAAGAATTCATTCAAAGTAAGGAAGAAACAGATCAGCGTGTGCAGCTTATGCTTCTTGCCGTCAATGTTGCCATCAACGCTAGATCGCACTCTGCAGCTGAGCATCTTCTCCGTGTTATGCGTATGAAAGAAGGTGCTTGGACATTTGGGGAATTGAAAAACAGACCGGAAGTGGAAGCATATGCAGCTGATTTGAGCGCCCTCCTCAATTACTTGGAGGAGAAGGAAATCATTGAAGCAGTGCTGACGGAGACAAAAGGCAGAGCATTGTATCATCGGGAATATCAAATCAAAGAATTATGATAAGGATGTGAGAGGGCAGCAGTTGGTGTAATGCACGCCGTCCTCTCAGAAAAACCGCTGTTGATGTGGTATTTGGCGATGTACTGTGATACGCTGTTCTGGCTGTGTTCAGAAAATCTGTTGTGAATTTGAGATTTTTATCAAAAAAGTGTTGACGGTGATTTGGCAGCATGTTATATTTATATGCGTCGCCAGTGAGCAACAACGGCTGACAAACAAGGGATTTAAAATACATGTTGACAACGTAAGTTGAAACATGATATGATGTTTTAGTCGCCAAATGAGCGACAGAACAAAATTGATCTTTGAAAACTGAACAAAA
>NZ_NPBF01000026.1 GCF_002272135.1 Virgibacillus sp. 7505
TATACTTTTAACGTGCCGGTGTGGCGGAATTGGCAGACGCGCACGACTCAAAATCGTGTTCCGTAAGGAGTGCCGGTTCGACCCCGGCCACCGGTATCACACAGATTATCGCATTGCCAAGCGATGATAAAGGACTTCAGAATTTCTGAAGTCTTTTTTTGTGGGAAAAAAGACTTTAGTAAGGTTAAACGAAGGGGGAAACAAAAATGAAAAAATCGGCTTATATTCTTTTCTTATTATTACTTACCTTTCTTGCAGCGTGCTCATCAAATGATGATACTGTGAGCAGCTCAGAGAAGGAAACAGCAAAAGCCTCAGCGAGTGAAGCAAGTGATGAAGAAGGTGGCGTTGAAGTAGATAAAAACCTGCTTAGTGTTGAAGTATCCTTGCCGGCTTCGTTTTTTGAAGGGCAAAGCGCAGAAGATGTTATAGCAGATGCAAAAGATAAGGGAATAGAAGTTACAGCAAATGACGATGGGTCTTATACATATAAGATGTCTAAATCAGAACATAAAAAATTGATGGACGAAATGAGTGCTGAACTTGAAAAATCCACTGCTGAGATGGTATCAAGCGGTGACTATCCATCAATTAAAGATATCAGCTATAACAAAGATTTCTCAGAATTTACTATGGTAGTGGATAAAGAAGCTTATGAGAATAGCATGGATGGATTTGCTAGTTTCGGGTTAGGAATGTCCGGAATGATGTACCAGCTATTTAACGGAGCTGATCCTGATGAATATTCTATAACTATCTCTATAGAAGATGAAGCAAGCGGCGAAGTTATTGGTGAAGTTGTGTATCCAGATGCAATGGAAGATGTGGAATGAATAATAGACTACCTACAGCACTATGACTTTTTGTCATAGTGCTCTTTCTTTATATTATAGATGATAGGAAATAGTCAGTACCAATTAGTATTACGATAAAGTAATTTGCGTTGAAAAGAGTAAGTACAAATAAAGAGATCCCAGTTTTTTTTAGAGCTGAGATCTCTATGTTTAGGATTAGCCATCCAATCCCATCGACTGCTTATAACCCTGCAAATAAGTCATTTCCGCTGGGCTTCCTTTTTCAAAGCTGCTCATAGCGCGGTGCCAGAGCGGGTAAATTGGTACTGGACGGGCTGCTGATTCAATAAGGTCATGCTCTTCTTGTGTTAGTTTTATTTCGAATGAAGCAATGTTTTCCTTCAATTGTTCTTCATTGCGAGCTGCAATAACAATCGGCTCTACGTTTGGACGGTCTCTGACCCATGCGTAAGCGATTTGCGGCACAGAAGCATTATGATTTGCTGCTACTTCTTCCAGTGCATCAATCACCTTATAGAGTCGTTCCTGATCCTGCACATAAGGCTCTGACCAACCGCCGCCTTGGCGGGTGTTTTCGGGTGCAGTTTTATTCCGTCCGATTTTACCGTTTAGCAGTCCTTCACCGAGCGGACTCCAAATCATATTGCCAATGCCGAGTTCCGTTCCTGCTGGAAGCAGCTCATATTCTGATTCACGAGCTTCTGGTGTGTAATAGATTTGCTGCGTGATCGGCGGGATATATCCAGGCTGCTGAGCAACAGTGAAAGTTCTCGCAAGTGCCCAGCCGCTGTAGTTAGAAACACCCCAGTAACGGATTTTTCCTTTTCTAATGAGGTTCGTCATCGTTTCAATCGTTTCCTCGACTGGTGTCTGTCCGTCCCATAGATGGACAAAATATAAATCAAGGTAATCCGTACCAAGTCTTTGCAGCGATTGATCGATGCTTGCTTCAATATTAATGCGCGAAGCCCCTCCATTGTTTGGACCATCTCCTAGTTGGAAGCCCGTCTTCGAATTAATTAGAACTTCGTCCCGGCGTCCCTTGATAGCAGCACCTAGTACGCGTTCTGAATCTCCCTCGGAATAAAGGTTCGCGGTATCAAACATATTGATCCCAGCCTCTAATGACATATCCACCATTCTGCGTGCTTCATCTTCTTTTACATTACCGGCAGCTTCAAAGCCATTCGTACCGCTGAATGGGATCGTTCCGAGTATATACTTTGGAACTCGAAGACCGGAGTTTCCTAAGTTAATATATTCCATGGTCGCCTCCTAATTAAAAGTTGTTTAATATCATGCATCTTAGCTACAATACCCGACCTCCAATTTAGTAAAACTATCCAATGACTAGTGTATATAACTCTCCATTATGCTGAGAAATTGGGCATGCTGTCCTTTCATAATAGGGAAAGAGAAATCCAGAAAAAAGTGTTGTTAGGACAATAATACGGAAAGACTCAAATTGTAAAAGGATATCCAAAAATAATGAAAAGAAAAATTTAAATTGACTGAAAACTTGAAATATATTATCATTCATACATGTCTTTATTTGAATATTAACTATTCAATTGTTTTAAAAATACAGCAAGAAGATAGGAGACCCCTCATGTCACAAATGCTAGCGTTAGTAATACTTACCCTTATTTTATTTATTGGTGATTTAGTCGCGGTTCGGACGAAGGCTTGGGTGCCATCTATATTCATTTGTGCAATTTTATTTCTTGTAGGTTATTGGACTTTCTTCCCTGCAGATATCGTGGCAGTGGCTGGTGTTCCTCCAGTTGTGGCGACGATGATGATGTACCTTTTGATTACCAATATGGGGACATTGCTGTCAGTTAAAGAATTGAAAGCGCAGTGGAAAACGATTGTGATTGCACTGTCTGGTATTTTGGGAATCGTTGTTTTGCTGCTATCGGTTGGAACACTTATTTATGGCTTTGAAACAATGGTCGTTGCAATTCCGCCTTTAGTCGGCGGAGTAGTTTCTGCCCTGATCATGTCTGATGCAGCTAGTGCGGCAGGTCTTTCATCATTAGCGGTGTTTGCTATCGTCATTTACGTGATGCAAGGGTTTGCCGGCTATCCGATTACATCTTTTGTATTGAAGAAAGAAGGGAAAAGACTGTTGAAGCTTTACCGGAATGGAGAGCTTCAGGTGGACGTGACTGATAAAGCAAAAGAAGAAATAGCTGCTACTGTGGAAGCAGCACCATCCAAATGGAGATTGCCTGAAAAATACAACACGGATTTCCTTAAGTTCTTTAAGCTGGCACTAGTTTCTTATGCAGCCTATCTTGTATCAACTCTGGTGGCACCATTATTCGCAGTCAGTCCATTCGTCCTTTGTTTGTTGTTCGGAGTTATTGCCTCTAGTGCCGGTTTCCTTGAGAAACAGGCATTGCAAAAGGCAAATGGATTTGGAATTGCAATCTTAGTGCTGATGCTCTTCATCTTCGACGGATTGAACCAGGCTACACCAAGCATGATGCTTCAGATCTTGTATCCGCTGGTTGGAACTATCGTTATCGGAGTTATTGGCATGTACATCTTCTCCTTTATTGCAGGTAAAATTTTAGGAGTAAGCAAGAATATGGCATTTGCGGTTTCCTTGACGGCTCTTTACGGTTTCCCAGCTGATTACATTATCACAAACGAAGTTATCAAGTCCTTGACCGAAGATGAAAAAGAAAGAGAAGTATTAACAAGCCGGATGCTGCCGCCAATGCTTGTCGGGGGCTTTATCACAGTAACCATCGTGTCAGTCATACTAGCAGGAATCTTTGTTGGTTTCTTGTAATAGGGAGAGAATAGCTTGAGTAAAACAAAAGAACGTATCGAACAGCATATAGAAGCATTAGAAAAGTTTACAGCAACACCTGGAAATGGTACGACTCGGCTCACATACAGCCAAGAGGATGTAAAGGCCCGCAGCTATATTAAAAAACAAATGAAAGCATCAGGATTGAATGTAACGGAAGATGGATTTGGCAATATTTTCGGAAAGCTGGAGGGCACTCTGGAGGATGCACCTAGTGTAATGATCGGTTCCCATTTCGACTCCGTACCAAATGGAGGAGCGTATGACGGACCAGCTGGAGTGGTGGCAGCACTCGAGGTTGCGAATCTTTTCCAAGAATATGATTTGAAACCGAAGTATCCGCTTGAAATTGTAGCATTAGTGGAAGAAGAAGGCTCCCGTTTTGGCGGAGGGCTGATGGGTTCACGAGGAATTACTGGACTGCTAAGTGAAGACGATTTTACTAGCCTAAAAGATAGGGATGGAGTTTCTACAGTAGAAGCGATGCAAAAAATAGGGCTGGACCCTTCGCTACCAAAGGGAAGAGACTCCAAAACGATGAAAGCTTTCCTTGAGCTCCACATTGAGCAAGGGCCGATCTTAGAGGAAAAGAATATTCCTATCGGTGTTGTTGATGCAATCGTTGGGTTGACTCAATATGAAGTGACGGTCAAAGGGCAGGCAGGCCATGCAGGGACCACTCCAATGGACCGTCGTGCGGATGCTTTGATAGCAGCAGCCAAAATCATCAGTCAATTGCCAGAGCTTGCTGTGGAAGAAGGGAACGGCACGGTTCTCACTATAGGGCGGCTGAATGTGTTTCCAAATGGTGCTAATGTGATTCCTGACAAAGTTGTATTCACAGTCGATTTAAGGTCAGGGAAAGAAGAACATGTACGGAATGTGATTGAGAGGATGAAGGAATGCTTAAACACGCATCAAATGGATGGGATTGAGATATTGGCTGAAGAGCAGTTGTACATCCAGCCTAAAGCATTAAATGAAAACATCCGTACACTTCTAGAAAATAAGAGCAGAGAAAGTAATGTATCATATTGCTCCATCAATAGCGGCGCGGGACATGATGCAATGATCTTTTCTGACTTTACAGATGTTGGCATGCTATTCATACCGAGTCGGGCGGGACTAAGTCACTGTCCTGAAGAATGGTCTGATTCAGAACACATTGCAAAGGCCACCGAAATCTTCTACGAAGCTGCGAAGGAGTTAACGGAGGCTGAATAAACTTCTATTTATGAGCTAGACGCCACGAAGCGTCTAGCTTTTTATTTTATAAACATAAAACTTAGAAATTATATATATTATTCACAATATTTTAATGATAAATTAATAGTATACTTCTACAATTATGTAGAAGAGTCGACAATCTTGCATGGTGGATAAGTGTGTATATTGTCGGCGATTCATTAAAAATTTGGGGGTATCTATTTATGAAAGGTAAGAAGCGTTTCCGTTTTCCACTGCGTACTGCCGCAATTATTGCTATTCTATCATCAATAGTTCTACCGACTAGTACATACGCAGCTGATGAAAATGGAGAAGATTTTTCTTTGACGATCATGCATATGAATGATACGCACGCGCGTGTAGAGCCGCTGGCGAATATGGTGACAGCGGTAAAAGAAGTTCGGGAAAATAAGCCAGGGGCTTTGTTATTTAATGCCGGAGATGTTTTTTCTGGGACACTTTATTTCAACCAATTCCAAGGGCAAGCGGATTTGGCGCTTTTAAATATGATGGATATCGATGCAATGACATTCGGTAATCATGAGTTCGATCTTGGTTCCAGTGAGAACGGTCATGCTTCTTTGAATAAATTTATTGAAGGTGCGAACTTCCCATTTGTGTCTGCGAACGTAGACTTATCTGCTGATCCTTTTGCCGGTGGCCGAGTGAGCAGCACATTTACAGAAGATGCGCAGGATAGCACTGTATACGATGGAATGGTGAAAGAAATAAACGGAGAGAAGATTGGTATCTTCGGACTCACTACGGAAGAGACTTTGATGACATCCAGCCCAGGTGCTGCAAAAATCACGAATTACGCAGCCGAAGCAGAGCGGGCTGTTGCAGCGTTTGAAGACATGGGAGTCAATAAAATCGTTGCTATCTCCCACCTTGGCTATGACAGCAACCCTTCAGTCGGTAATGATTTGATGCTGGCAGAGCAGGTTGACGGGATTGATGTCATTGTTGGCGGTCATTCTCATACACAGTTAAACGAGCCGACTGTCGTTACGACGGATGAAAATGGTGCTGCAAAAGATCCGACAGTTATTGTACAAGCATATCAGTATGCGCAATATCTAGGAGAGCTTGATGTAAACTTCAACGAGCAAGGGGTTGTAACCGGCTCCTCTGGCCATTTAATCGATGTAACACAGAAACAAGCTGATCCAGAAGCACTTAACACACTTAGTGCTTATAAATCGGAAGTTGATCAGTTATCTAATCAAGAGACAGGTGCAGTAGCACAAAAACCTCTTACCAATCCAAGACTTACTGACAGTGATGTCAGTGTGCGTGCAAACGAAACGGAACTAGGTAACTTAATTACAGATGCAATGCTCACTAAAGCACAGGAAAAAATGCCGGAAGTATCCATTGCTATGCAAAATGGCGGCGGAATCCGGGCAGCAATCGATCAAGGGCCGATTACAGTCGGTGAAGTTATTACAGTTTTACCATTCGGAAATGACCCAGCAGTTGTGCAATTGACTGGAGATGAAATCAAGCAGATTCTGGAGTACAGTGTTCGCCTGGCACCGGAAGAAAGCGGCGGTTTCCTGCAGGTTTCCGGTATGAAATTTGCTTATGACAGCACGAAGGAAGCAGGTTCCCGTGTTGTAAGCATGCAAGTGAAAAATGGTGAAGAATATGTGGATATCAATCCTGACCAAACCTATTTAGTAACAACCAATAACTTCACTGCCAAAGGCGGGGACGGTTATGAGGTATTCGCCCAAGCGTATGCAGAGGGACGTGTACAGGATCTTGGTGAAATCGATTGGGAACAATTCCGTGACTACATGGTGGAAGATTTGAATGGTGTGGTTGATCCTGTCATCGAAGGTCGTATTACTGATTTATTAGGAGCTGATCCAGCACCGACAGAACCGCCGGCCGAAGATCCGAATGATGAAACACCAGAGGATCCAGGAACTCCAGTAACGCCTGATCCAAATGATGACGGTAATGATCAAGATGAGAATCCAGGGGACAAACCACAGGAAGATCCTAAAGATGATACTAAACCTTCAGACGAAGATAAAGATAATCCAGACGATAAAGACAGCACACCCCCGCCGGGCAGTCAAAATAATGGCGGTGACGGCAGCAACTCAGGTGGCAGTATTGTAAAAGTTTCTGATGACAAAACTAGCCCGATCAGCAGTGGAAGTAAGCTTCCAAAAACGGCTACGAATATGTATACGTACATGCTGGCGGGAGCAGTGTTGCTTGCGGCAGGTGCAGTTCTCTTTATCTTTAAGAGAAAGAAAGCGAAAGCTTAATTAATACAAACAAGGATGCTGCAACGCGCAGCATCCTTGTTTGTATTAATAAGGACCCTATTCATGATTGCTGTGACTGTTGCTGAGCGTCAGCCTAGGTTTACAACCATTGAGGGTATCTTGTTTGGAACTATAGGATCAAAGTCTATTCTCACTAAACAACACGCATCTAAAATAACACAGAAATTCATCCTTTTAATAAAGTACACTTATTTAGAAAGGTAACCATTTATGTGCAGCATAATATTGACGTCTATTACAAGTGTATTGTCACTGAATGCTAATTACTTAACTAGATAATATATTTAAAATAAAAATTGCTATCCCCTTAACTAATCATGCTGATTCACTATCTGCAATAATGGGTTGAT
The DNA here is from genome assembly GCF_002272135.1 of Virgibacillus sp. 7505. GTDB lineage: Bacteria > Bacillota > Bacilli > Bacillales > Amphibacillaceae > Terribacillus. The sequence continues at coordinate 7,523 of NZ_NPBF01000026.1, forward strand.
AGATAGAGAGGTACATATATGACTTTACATAGTTATATTAGGATTCCGGATGGACTCTGGGCAGGATTTACACAGCTTGGGATTTCGGCTCAAGAGGTAGTTAGAAAAGCAAAAATGCCACTCACTGTGATCACAGATTCAGAGGTGACTACGGAACAATATATCGCTATATGGAGAGCTTTTTCCGACATTATGGGGGACAAAGAAGATGGAATGCTTATGCTTCCCCAAGTCATTGAAACTACTCAATATCCACCACCTGTCCTGGCAGCTTATCATGCTCGTGACTACAGAGATGCTCTTAACAGGATGGCCCGTTACAAAAAAATGTGCCCTCCGGAAAATATTCGAATTGTAGAAGAAGGAAGGCAATGCACGATTGAAATTAATTGGCAGAACACCGATCAACCTATTCCGCTAGTACTGATTGGAACATTACTTGTATTTCTGCTGGAACTAGGACGTCGCGGCACTGGGTTACCTATAAAAGCAACTTCAGTAGAATTTACACACTCAATGAATCACGTACAAGTGCTTGAGAATTACTTTGGTTGTCCTATTCAAGTGGGGGCAGAACGCAACCGATTAATACTGGATAGAAGAGAACTTGATCATCCATTTGTTTCTTACAATGATGAATTACTGAAGATTTTAACCCCGGTATTGGACGAAACATTAAAAAAGCATAGACGCAGTAACTCTTTGAAGGAAATAGTTAAATGGATTTTAGAACGCAGCTTAACGAAGGAAAAACTAGACTTACAAGATGTAGCAGGTGAGTTGGGTATGAGCGAACGAACCTTACAACGGCGGCTGACTGGTGAACAAACCAGCTTTAAAGAATTAGTAAGAGATGTGCGCCACAAGCAGGCAAGAGAATATTTAGCAGATCCATCTTTAGATCTTAAAGAGGTAGCTTTTCTTTTAGGTTATAAAGATCAAAGCTCATTCTATCGGGCATTCCGTTTCTGGGAAGGAAATACACCCTTGAAATGGCGAGCTGAACATAAAATGAAACAGCTTAAAATGATATCAAAGGAGAAATAAAAATGGAAATGGGATTAAACAATAAAACTGCATTAGTTACTGGTTCTACAAAAGGAATAGGGAAGGCAATTGCATTAGAACTGGCTAAGGAAGGAGTGAACGTCCTTGTAAATGGTCGGAATAACGAAGAAGCAGAACAAATAGTCAAGGAAATCAAATCAGCTTATCCCACAACTTCTCCGCAAAATGCTGCAGCCGACATCGTTGATATGCAACAAAGAGAAGCATTATTAGAAAAGTTTCCTTATGTAGATATTTTAATTAACAGCATGGGTATCTATGAAATTATGCAATACGAAGATATAACCGATGAAATATGGGAGAAATACTTCCGTACCAACGTATTAGCTGCAAACAGCTTGTCCAAATATTATTTGCCAAAGATGTTGGAAAAGAATGATGGCCGCATTATCTTCATAGCAAGTGAGGAAGCCATAATGCCTTCGGGGCTGATGCCTCAATATGGTATGACAAAATCTATGCTTTTATCATTAGCTAAAAGCATATCAATGCTGACAAAAGGATCCGAAGTTACAATTAATACAATTATGCCTGGGCCTACTCTTTCTGAAAATGTGCAGCAAATTATCGAGGGAATATACGCTAATGAAGAGATGACGTTTGCAGAAAAAGAAAAACATTTTATGATCCATAATCAACCCCAATCTGCCATACAGCGATTTATCAGACCAACCGAGGTAGGAAGACTAGCTGCTTTCTTGTGCAGTCCATATGCTTCTGCTTTTAAGGGATCACCAATCCGTATGGATGGAGGAATGATTCCGACTATTTATTGACAGGAAAGAGCAACTATATGAACGCTCATAGCAAAACAAAAAGCAGAGTTCCGATGAACTCTGCTTATTCTTCATTTACTTTATTGACCAAAGCTTCCTCCGCCATCTTAAACCCTTCAATAACAGTGTCTTCCTCAACCTCAATCATAATACAGCGTTTGTTATTGAAAACAACTTGCCGTACATAACGCAGATCTTCTGGGCTTATTGCGATATTGGCAACCTTCGTTTTGATTTTAATGGATTTGGAATTGTACTTCGGCAATACACTGGTTGCCTTCATTTCATATTTCTCATCGTCAATAACCTTTTGATAAGCAGTTTCGACTTTTTCCGGGGTCACGTCTTCTACGCCGCTCATAGTCAGGACGCGCTGGATATCCTGTTTATCAAGCTTCGGTGCTTCATCTTCTTCATTTTCTTCTACTACACGATTAATTTCCTCATATACACTAGCAAGGGCAGAGGTATTAAGCTGATCGCCAGTTATATCTTTGACTATCTCTTCAAAGACACTTTTATCATCTCTTGCGGTCATGATTTCTTCAGCATTTAAAACATCCTCGATAAATGCCGTGTCTGGCTCGAATGCTTTTGCTGTAGAGTAGAGCACATGATTCACATCAGCGGCGCTGTCGTTGAAGCATGGGAACAAGAATCCTGATAGCGGTGCTTGCAGATTGATAACAGGATTTACTGTGACATTGTATTTGAATTCTCTTTCCACATAATCAAATTCCAATTCTTTTTTCGGTTCCTGTGTCTTGTTAATACTGCACAGCAGGAAGGAGTGGGAGTACATTGTATCATTGGCGCTTTCCTCTGGATCATCACCCTGGCGTTTCTGGGCTTTCAGGTATTCTGCCTTGATGAATGAGATGACCACATCATGCTCATACTGTCTGTCTTCTAGCATCTTAGCAACAAGCTTCAGCATGTCGTTCGTCCATTCTTCTACATCATTTGTTAGTAAGCCGCGGTGCAGGATGAATTGGCTGCTGTCCTCCACATCCCGTTTGAATTTCAGTTCAAATAGTTTCTCATCAGGCTGACCTGCTAGTACTTTTTTGAAATTGCCCAAGAACAGCTCCTGTTGATCTTCATCCAGCATGCCAAACGGCATACTTTCGTGATGATAGATGTCACTGGATTCTTTCATGATATATACATTGAAAATATCAGAGATTTTAAGTTTATCATTGCCTTTTTTAAATTGCCTGCGAATCGTTGCGATGTCCTTTTTATTCATATCGTTTCCCGTTCCTTATTGATAGAGTGAAAAGCATGTTCACTTATTTTAACATAGAGATAGATTGCGAAACGGGACTTTTAATGTAGGTTTTTGAAATAAATAAGATTAGAAGTTCAAGTAATGAGTATAAGGAGTTTCAAATGAAGCCAAATTCTAAGAGATGATTTGCTTCTAAACAAACGAGGAAAATCTAGTTTTATTTTTGTGAAAGAAATAGAGAGCTAAAAAATAGTATAGAATAATCTGCTATCATGGAAGCTTATTAAGTTAAAACAGCCCATATTAAATGGGCTGTGTCACATCTTCCAGTGCTGCTTCTTTCTCACGTACAAGTGGAATGACTTCACGGCCGAAGCGCTCTAGATCTTCTTCGTAATGGAAGTGACCAGTTAGAACAAGATCGACACCAATTTGCTTCAGACGAATGATTTGCTCAGCCACTTGTTCTGCCGTACCTAACAGACCGGTTTTGAAACCGTCATTATATTGAACAAGATCCTCATAGGAAGAGTCTGCCCACATGCCTTGCTTGCTTTGGGTTGCTTGACCAGCGTCCTTGACGGACGCACGAAAGCCTTCGACTGCTTCCGTATCGGCATGGCTGACAATATCACGCAGCAGTGATACTGCTTCTTCTTCTGTGTCACGGACGATGGCGAAGCCGTTTACAGCGAACTTTACATCACGGCCTTGTTTGGCTGCACGGGCTTTCACGTCTTGGATTTGCTGCTGTAAGCCTTCGAGTGTATTGCCGTTCATGAAATAATAATTGGAAACACGAGCAGCCATGTCACGAGCTACATCGGAATTGCCGCCTTGGAATATAGGAATCTGCTTTTCTGGTTTTGGTTTTAAAGGGGCGTCTGATAGCCTGTAAAAGTCTCCTCGATAGGTAGCTTGTTCTTCCTCCCACAACGCCCGGAGCACACGGATGAACTCTTCGGAACGACGGTAGCGTTCATCATGATCGAGCCAATGCTCACCGTAGCTGATGAATTCTTGTTTGAACCAGCCGCTGACGACATTGACAGCGGCGCGACCTCCGCTAATATGGTCCAGTGTAGCGAGCATTTTGGCGTAGACGCCTGGATGCCAAAGACCTGGGTGGACTGCCGATATTAAGTTTAATTTTTCGGTGACGCTTGCTAGGGCAGAGGCGAGGGTTATTGCTTCAAGCTGTTTATCAGCGCCGTAGCTTGCGATAAAACGTGTTTGCAGAAGGGCATATTCAAAGCCGTTCTGCTCAGCGATTTGCGCGTAGCGTTTATTCGCTGCAAAACTCCAGTCCGTTTTCTGCGGCAGCTTGGATATGACTAGCCCGCCGCTCACATTCGGTACCCAATAAGCAAATTTCACTTTTGTCATGCTTTACCCTCCAGCAGCTCACTTATCAAGAGTGTACGAAAACAGCCCTTCTCCATAAAAGAGAAGGGCTGCGGGTATGTAACTACCATCCGTTCACGCTTCTCATCTTCAGGATGTAATATCCTTCTGAAATTGGCACCGTGCTAGTAACAGTCGGTTGCCGAGGCTTCACTGGGTCAGTCCCTCCGCCTCTCTTGATAAGAAAACTATTTTTTTAGTGATTGTAAACAAATTATTCAGACTTGTCAACCTATTTTGTGCAATTGCTGGATTGTTCTGTTAAGCTGGAGGTAGAAAGACACTTTTGCTTTGTATTAGAGGAGGATAACCAATGAAAAAAATCATTAACCGACCTGAGGATGTTGTCCTGGAGATGTGTCACGGATTGGTATTGGCTCACCCGGAACTCGAATTATTGAAGAAGTATAAAGTGATCAAAAGAAAACAGCCGCAAACAGATAAAGTTACCTTGATCAGCGGCGGTGGCAGTGGGCATGAGCCGTCCCATGCAGGCTTTGTCGGAGAAGGTATGCTGGATGCAGCGGTTTGTGGCGATATGTTTGCTTCTCCTTCTCAAATACAAGTGTATCAAGCTATCAAGGAGACGGCAGGAGAGAAAGGTACACTTCTTATTATCAAGAATTACAGCGGGGATATTATGAACTTCAAGAACGCGGCCCACCTCGCTAAGGAAGATGGGCTGGAAGTGGATTATGTGAAGGTAGATGATGATATCGCAGTGGAGGATAGTCTGTATACAGTTGGAAGACGTGGTGTTGCTGGAGTGGTACTTGTACATAAAGTCGCTGGAGCAGCTGCGGCTGAAGGGCGTGACTTACAGCAGGTAAAAGCGGTAGCGGAAAAAGCTGTCTCTCGGACACGCAGTATCGGTGTGGCCTTGACATCCTGCACATTGCCAGGAGGTGAACCGACCTTCAAGCTTGCAGAGGATGAAATGGAGTATGGCGTCGGGATCCATGGGGAACCTGGTATCCGACGGGAAAAGGTTCTATCAGCTGACGAATTAGCCAAACGGATGGTCGAGGATCTGCTGAAGGAAGGACAGCCAGAGGAAGATGCAGCTTTATTGATTAACGGATTTGGCGGGACACCATTACAGGAATTGTATCTGTTCAATCAATCGGTCAATCGTGAACTGGCTGAACGGAATATAAAGGTAAACCGGATATTCGTAGGAAACTATATGACCAGCATTGATATGGCAGGTGTTTCCGTTACAATCATGTCACTGGATGATGAGCTGCGTACACTGCTTTCCAGCCAGTCTGATACACCGGCCTTCAAGATTGATGGACCTGTGGAGCAGCCAGCATTTTCTGATTTCAAAGAAATAGCAGATAATACCGATGTATCCTACCAAGTAGAAACGGATAATTCATATGCAATAGTAAAAGAGGACTCTATCACACTGGAAAACATCATCTATTTAGTGGATAAGATGAGTGAGATTATCATTGAAAATGAAGCTGCCTTCAACAAGCTGGATACACATGCTGGAGATGGGGATTTCGGTAATAGTGTGGCAAAAGGCTTCCGTCAATTGAAACGGGAATGGAAACATATTCTCGATGAAGACAACCTTACGATTGGCAGCTTCCTTGATGCCTCTTCCATGGTGATCATGGAGCATTGCGGTGGTGCTTCAGGTCCAATATGGGGTGGCGCATTCCGTGCTGCCGGAAAAGCAGCTGGTGAGAGGAAAGAGCTCACTGTAACAGAATTCGCAGATATCCTGCAGCGTGTCGTAACGGCAATCCAGGATATTGGAGAACGCTCCTTTGGCCGCGGAGCTGAGGTCGGGGATAAGACATTGATTGATGCACTCGCACCATGTGCGGATAGCTGGAAGCAGAGTGCTGCAGCTAATGAAGATGTGAAGACAGCCTTCAAAAAAGGCGCAGAGGCTGCTGTTACTGGTGCGGAGAAGACGAAGGAAATCGTTGCACGGATGGGTCGTGCTGGAACGGTAGGAGAGCGCAGTCTTGGTTATCCGGATGCTGGAGCGCATGCACTGGGGGTCATTTTTACTAAATTAGCTGCTGCATTGAAATAATCCTATGCAGCAGAGAGTGAGTTTCCTAGATTAGTTCAGGTTTTGGGTTGCTTTGGTTAGTAAGTAGTATATCTTTGTCAAAAACCTTGTAAAGGGAAGGTGACAAAAGCTATCTTTTCCCGACAAACTAGGTCTTTCTTTCCCAATCCAGATAGACAGGAATCTGACAGAAAATCATAGAATTCTACTTTAAATCTATTTAAGGAGGATTCATATGAAAAAGAAATCGATTCTTGCTGGAGCTCTGCTTATCACGTCCTTATTATCAGTCCCTTCTGTATCGTTAGCTGACGAAGTGCATGATCATGGGCATAACCATGAAACAGTCGGTTTTGACCATATTGGAGACAAGCTCCCTAAAGCAGGGGATTTCAAAGACTTGGAGTCTGCACCGTCTATTGAGCAATCAACGGATGTAGTCGAGTTTAACAGTAAAGGAAAAGAAGTGGAAAAACACCGGACAGAAAGTAATACAGGCGGATTTAGTATAGCGGATACAGGCAGCCAAAAGGTGACAGTCCTGGCTGTTGCCGATGAAGAATATCGAGCTGCTTATCCAGATTGGCAGCAAAGGATTATTTCAATTGTGGAACAAGCAGACAATGCTTTCAACCGTGATCATGATGTGGACTACGTCGTCGAGGCTGTTGGACAATGGTCGTCCAGCGGATCAAATAGCTCTGCTTTGCTGCAGGACTTACAGCGTGACTGGGATGGACGCGGGTATGATTTTGTTGCTGGTTTTACAAGAGACAGCCGATTTGATGCAGGTGGTATTGCATATGTTTATAGCGGAGCACCTTCCGGAAGTGCGATTAGTGTAAACCTTGATCAAGGAACAAGAAATACTGCATACGCAGCACAGCATGAATTTACGCATAACTATGGCATCGGTCACGATGCGCAGGGAAGCGGAATCCGCTGCATCATGAACTATGATTATTCATACACAGTAGACTACTGGGATGAAGGTCATGATCGTGTGCTGTCACAAAATAAATTCTGGTACGGATCTTAAGAAAAGCGGCGGCCGATATGGCCGCTTTTTTTATTTTCTATTTTCAGAAAATACTTTCAATCTTTTTTTATGATGGATTTTTTGTTATATATTGGTAGTGGGGCGAGGGAGGAGCGGAACTAATGATAGAATGTTTGTACGAAGCACAACTCCCAGTTAGTAATCTGCAAAAATCTATTACATTTTATCAGGGGTTAGGTATAGAGCTATCACATATTCATGAAGATAGGCTAGCTTTCTTTTGGATTAAAAAGGACCGTAGCTGGCTTGGTCTCTGGGAATCGGATAAAGCGGAGCTTGTCTATCATCCATCCATAAGACATGTCGCATTTCAAGTGAGTTTAGAAAATCTAAAAGGTGCATCCGGATGGTTAAGAGATAGAGGCTATCAGCCGAGAGAGGCTTTCGGTTTTGGGCCTCATGAACCTTTTGTGATGGCGCATGATGGAATGGCACATGCTAAGATTCATTTCAATGATCCAGATGGAAACAGTCTGGAGCTGATTACGAAGATAGGCAACCCAAACAATGTCACTTCCAGGATGTATTTGAGTGAATGGGAGAAAGAGAACGCTAATAAGCAGAGTAGGGATAGAAGTTTGTGAAGGGAGAAATCAGAGAATGGCAAATCGTTTATTTGAAGCCTTATCTATTACTCATCCAATTATTCAGGCACCTATGGCGGGAGGAATAACAACAGCAGAATTAGTGATAGCTGTATCTGAAGCGGGCGGATTAGGGATGATTGGTGCTGGTTATCTAAATGCGGAAAGTACGCGGCATCAAATACGGGAAGTGAAAGCTAGTACAGACAAGCCCTTTGGTATCAATTTGTTTGTACCGAGTCCTTACAAAGAAGAAAAGGACGCAATTGCCAGGGCGCAACAATCACTAAAGCCCTTCTTAGATAAACTAGGCTCAACTAGAATGGGAAGTGGATTCATATCTTATGAACAGACCATAGAAATCTATCATAAACAGGTGGATGTTATCATTGAAGAAAAGGTCCCCGTTTGCTCATTCACATTTGGTATGCCTTCATCTGTAGTAATCAACTCTTTAAAGCAAGCGGGCACATTCATTATTGGCACAGCAACTACTCTGTCAGAGGCGTTAGCAATCGAGGCCGCTGGAATGGATGCGGTTGTCCTTCAGGGGAGTGAGGCAGGAGGCCATCGCGGCAACTTCTTAGCTGGAGTGGAACAAAGCATGATTGGACTGATGGCTCTCATACCCCAAACTGTCGATCAAGTGAATATCCCAGTCATTGCAGCAGGAGGTATAATGGACCGTCGCGGTGTTCGTGCGGCTCGCTGTTTAGGCGCACAAGCAGCGCAGCTCGGCACCGCATTTTTAACATGTAAAGAAAGCGGTGCAAACCCCTTACATAAGCAAGCAATTCTGGAGGGGCAGCAAGAAGACAAGACAACATTAACGAAAGCTTTCTCTGGCAAGGCGGCCAGAGGCATCGAAAATGATTTCATCCGTGAAATACGGGAAGTTGAGACGGAACTGCCGGAATTTCCTATCCAGAATACATTGACAAAGCCTATTCGATCCGCTGCTGCACAAAACAATGATAGAAACATGATGTCCTTATGGTGCGGGCAAAACCCAAATTTAGCAGAGCCTATCACTGCTAAGGAACTGGTGCATAAACTAGTAGACGAGGAATGAAATACGATAACGGGATAATAGGTGATAGTCTTGGAAAAATGGCTCGAATGGGCAAGAAGAATACAGGCGATTTCCCAGGCAGGACTGCATTTCTCTAAAGATGTATTCGACCAAGAGAGATACGCGGAACTGCAGCAGCTCAGTGCGGAGATTATCGCAAACTACACAGGCCAGCCGGAAGATGAGATCGGGGAAGTTCTTGCTGCTGAAAAAGGGTATCCGACACCAAAGCTGGATATCCGAGGAGTTGTGTTTCAGGATGGAAAGCTGCTGTTGGTGAAGGAGAAGATGGATGAACGCTGGTCGCTGCCAGGCGGTTTTTGTGAGGTTGGGCTATCGGCCAGTGAGAATGCTGTGAAGGAAATCAAAGAGGAGTCGGGGTACGATGTTGTACCTAAGAAGCTTTTAGCGGTGCTTGATTCGGATAAGCATACCGACAAGCCGCAAATGTTCCATTACTACAAGATTTTCCTGCAATGCGAGCTTGTCGGCGGAGGAGCACAGGAAAGTGTGGAGACGAGTGAAATAGGCTTTTTTGGTGAATCGGAGCTGCCGCCATTGTCGTTGAAAAGAAATACAGAAGCTCAAATCAAGATGCTGTTCGAAGCTCTGCGCAATCCGAGGAAAGAGAGTGTATTTGATTAAGTGAATTCTGCCCTGGAGCTGATAAGTTATTTAAAGATTGGAGGTGCAAACATAACTACTATAATTTATTTGGTTAGACATGGTGAATCGCCTAAGCAAGGTAATGAAAGAACAAGAGGTTTGACTGAAAAAGGAAAGCAGGATGCTTTAAAAATTGCCGAATCTTTAAAGGACGAAGGGATAGAGGTCTTTGCTTCAAGTCCTTACACGCGTGCAGTTGAAACAATCCGAGGCTTGGCAGAACATGCGGGAAAAGAAGTAGATGAAATCGAAGATCTGCGGGAGCGCGTCTTTGTTTCCGGTGATGCGCGGATTTCTGATAAGGAGCTATTACCTTTGTTGAAGAAATCTTTTGCTGATCCAAACTTCTGTTTACCAGGAGGCGAGTCGAATGCTGCTTGTCAAAAGAGGGCTATAGCAGTATTGGAGGATTTATTGAAAACCTATCAGGGATCTAAAATAGCGATAGGCACACATGGTGCTGTTATGACCTTGATGATGGGGTATTATGACAGTCAGTATGGTTTGGATTTCTTATTACAATCGTCTAAGCCGGATTTATATAGGATGGAGTTCAATGGTTATAAACTGACAGGGGTAGAAAGATTATGGATGAATCCATGGGAGAATGGTTATAGTACATAAAAAGCAACCTGCCAACGCAGGTTGCTATTCAATTTATAACGTAATTCTCGCTTTCTCCTCCGCTCCAACAGGATAGAAGCAAGCCACTTCCTGTCCAGGTACGCCGCGTTCTTCCGGAACGGGGACGTTGGTCTTACAGAACTCAGTTGCTTTCGGACAGCGAGTATGGAAAACGCAGCCCGATGGCGGATTAGCAGGGGAGGGCAGTTCTCCTTTTAGGACGATGCGTTCTCGCGCGCGTTCTTTGTCTGGATCTGGCAGCGGCACAGCGGATAGCAGTGCATTTGTATAAGGATGCTGCGCATGTGTCTGGAATGAATCCCGATTGGATCTTTCCATCACTTTGCCGAGATACATGACGGCGACACGGTCAGCAATGTGATTAATGACGGAAAGGTCGTGTGCAATGAATACATACGTCAGATCCAACTTTTTCTGAAGATCCTGGAATAAGTTGATCACTTGGGCCTGGACGGATACATCAAGCGCACTGACTGGTTCGTCACAGACGATCAGCTGCGGCTCCAGAGCAATAGCGCGGGCAATACCAATCCGCTGGCGCTGACCGCCTGAGAATTCATGAGGCAGCCGGTTATAATGGTCATCTGGATTCAAGCCGACGAGTTCCATCAGCTCTTTCACGCGCGATTCCAGGTTCTTAGTCTTTTTGTACGCTTTAAGCGGAGCGGCGATGCTCTCGCTCACTTTCATGCGCGGATTCAAGCTTGTATACGGATCCTGGAACACCATTTGCATATTGCGCCGCAGCTCGTATAGCTCTTTGGCAGATGCGTCTGTATATGTGTTTCCTTCAAAAAGAATGTCTCCAGAAGTAGGCTTTTGCAGTCCGACGATGCTTCGGGCGAGTGTGCTTTTCCCGCAGCCGGATTCGCCTACAATTCCTAGTATTTCCCCTTTTTTTACTGTCAAATCTATGCCATTCAAGGCTTTCACATGACCTGTTGTCCTTTGTAAAACACCGTTCTTAATTGGGAAATGGACGTGAAGATCCTTTATTTCCAATAATGCAGTCATGACAGCAGCACTCCTTTACCTTCGGCTACAGCTCGTTTTTCTTTATCGAATTCAGGCTTGCTGAGCATACACGCAGCCAAATGATTTGTTCCGCGTTCCGAGAGCGGCGGGTCAGTCTGAAGGCAAGCATCTCTCGCAAATGGACAGCGAGGATGGAAGTTGCAGCCTTTTGGCGGGTGAATCAGATTCGGCGGATGCCCCTCGATATGGAGCAGCCTCTCGGGAGCCCCTGCATCGAGTCTTGGGATTGAGCGCAGCAGCGACCATGTATATGGCATTGCCGTTTTATAGAAGATGTCAGCTGTACTGCCGGATTCAATAATTTTACCGGCATACATGACAAGAATCCGGTCTGCTAGATTTGCCACAACGCCTAAATCATGGGTGATCATTATTATTGCGGTACCATATTTCTGCTGAATGCTTTTCAATAACTCGATGATTTGAGCTTGGATTGTTACATCCAGTGCTGTTGTCGGCTCATCAGCTATAAGCAGTTTCGGTCTGGCAGCCAGTGCAATGGCGATCAGAACGCGCTGGCGCATACCGCCGGAGAATTGGTGCGGATAATTTTGCATACGTCGTTCGGGATCCGGGATGCCGACATCTTTCAGTAACTCGATTGCTTTTTGCCGAGCCTCTTTTTTAGGGAGTTTCTGATGCGTCTGGATGGCCTCCATAAGCTGTCTGCCAATCTTGAAAACAGGATTGAGGCTCGACATTGGATCCTGAAAGATCATGGCGATTTCTTTTCCACGCAAATTGCGCAGGCGTTTTTTATCCATTGTCAGGATGTTCTCGCCTTCGAACAGAATTTCACCCTTTGGATAGGTTGCGGGCGGTTCTGGATTAAGCTTTGTCAGCGAGTGGGCGAGTACACTTTTCCCGCTGCCGGATTCCCCGACAATGCCGACTGTCTGCCCGGCTTCCAGCCGGAAGGATACACCATCAACTGCTTTGACGAGGCCAGCTGCGGTATCCAGGTGTACATGCAGATCATTTACTTGTAGCATAATGAAACCTCCTCTAGGCAGCTGGTGCTGTCTGCTTTGGTTTTCGTTTCCGTTTTTTCTTGACGCTATGCGGATCAAAAGCATCCCGTAGCCCGTCCCCGAGTATGTTCAACGACAAAACAGTAATGACGATCGCTATACCAGGGAAGATCGAGAACCATGGAGCTATCGTGATATAAATTTGTGATTCCTGCAGCATATTTCCCCATGTCGGTGTGGACGGATTCACTCCGACACCAAGAAAGCTCAGGGCTGCTTCAGCCAGGATTGCTTTAGCAAAGATGAATGTGCTTTGCACAATGATTGGAGAGAGTACATTCGGCAGGATATACCGGAAAATGATCACCATATTATTCGTTCCTGTCGTTCTTGCAGCTTCAATGTATTGTGCGTTTTTTATTTGCAGCACGGCAGAGCGTACGACTCGAGCCATGACTGGGAAGAAGGCAATTGTCAGGGCGATGACGATATTCGTAATGCTTCCGCCTAAAGCTGCAACTAGTGCTAATGCAAGCAAAAGGGCAGGGAAGGCGAGAAAGCCATCCACAATCCGCATCAGAATGAAATCTGTCTTACGGAAATAGCCGGATACAAGTCCGATCAGTGTGCCAATCACAGTTGCTACGACGGCTACTATGACGCCGACAGCCAGTGACACGCGTGCAGCTACAATAACCCGTGCAAAGATGTCCCGGCCAAAATCATCTGTACCAAACCAATGGGTGCCAGATGGTGAAAGCAGACGCTGGTTGGCATCTATCGCCGCAGGGGAGACCGGCAGCCACAGATTTGCCGTTATGGTTGCCAATGCAACGAGTAAGAAAATAGTAAGTGCAATTATATTTCGTTTCTTGGACATCATCGTGTATGTACCTCCTTCGGCTCAATCATAGCGGATTCTCGGATCAAGGAATGCATACAAAAGATCGACGATCAAGTTGACCAGGACATAAATCGCGGCGATGAATAGCACGACACCTTGAATCACAGGGTAATCCCGTCGGTGAATCGAATCGATAAGCAGCTGTCCGATCCCAGGGATGGTGAAAAGTGTTTCAATAATAACCGTTCCGCCAAGCAGACCAGCCACTGTGGCACCTAGAACAGTTGTTGTCGGGATAAGCGCATTGGAGAATACGTGCTTCATCAATACATCACGTTCACGGACGCCTTTCGCCCGTGCTGTTTTTGTATAATCCTGGTTCACGGAATCAAGCATGCTGTCGCGCAGCATTCGGGCAATGATGCCGATTTCCACTAATGCCAGCACTAAAGCAGGCAGCAGCAAATGATAAATCCATGGACCAAAGCCTTCCGCAAGCGGCATATAGCCTGCAACCGGGAAAATCGGGAATGTTACGCCAAAAACGAGTACAAGCAAAATCGCAAGCCAGAATTCCGGAATTGATACGCCTAGAAGGGAAGCGTTAGTAAATAACGGATCCAGAATCGTCTTACGCAAAGACACAATCAGGATTGCAAGCGGAATGGAGATGACCAAAATAAAGAGCAGGGACAATACCATCAAGCTGATTGTCGGTCCAAAGTTGCCAAAAATCAGTTCCGTCACTGGCTGGGCAGAATAGACACTCGTCCCGAGGTCGCCGGTGATGACTTGTTTGAGCCAGTCGAAGAATTGGATATACAAAGGCTCATTCAAACCAAGCTGCTCTTCCAGCTGCGCAATAGCTTCAGGAGAAGCGTCTTCACCAAGGATGATGAAGGCTGGATTTCCTGGCGTTAGGTGAACGAGCAGGAATACAATGATGCTGACGACTAGCATAACCGGTACAACAGATAACAGTCTTCGGATCGTGTAACGAAGCACGTGCGTCACTCCTTCATTTAGAAATGGAAGAAAATCGCCAGCGGTAACGCAGGCGATTTTCTCGGGGCATTACTGTGATTTCCATGTATTCCAGAAGCGAGGACCATACCAATCATCATAATCCTGCAGCTTGGAAGTTCGTGCATCCAATGTGGAAAGGTTGCTTACTTTCTCAAATGGAAGCTCGTCATAAATCGTCTTATTCAGCTCAGCGAGTATTTCTTGCTGAGCAGCCTCATCTTCCGCTTCACCCCACTGGGCGATTAGCTCCTGCCAGCGTTCGCTGTTGTACCAGCCGCTGCTGTTGGAATCCTGGCTCACTACACCAGCTTGGTTTGGCGAGAAGAAAGGAGACCAGCCTACTACGACCATATCCCAGTTAGCGCCATCGCTCCATTTTTCCAGGTAAGTTGCCCATTCATAGGACTCCAGCTCGACGTTGAATCCAACTGCCTCAAGCTGCTGTTCTGCGATTTCGGCAATTTTCTTATACTCTGCATGGTCATTGGAGAAGATGATTTTCACCGGCTGCCCATCATAGGAGCTGTCTTCAAGCAGTTTTTTAGCTTCATCCTGATCAAACGCGTCGAAATTATCAATGTTTTGATCTGAGTAAAGAGCTGTCTGATCTGGTGTGAACAAGGCGCCGTCCAGATTATAAAATTCGCTGTTGCCATATGTTGCTTTCGCGATTGCTTCTTTATCCAGTGCAGCATGCAGTGCTTCTCTGACCTTGATGTCATCGAAGGGTGCTTCTGATTTATCCGGTGTAATGACGGAATAGCCATTGCTGGAAATAGCTGGTTCAACATTCGGTGTCGTATCAACTACATCATATAAATCAAGCGGAATGGACTGTACGTAATCATAAAGATCTGTCTTCAGACCATTGAGCATTACTTGCGGGTCTTTTACGATTTTAAAGTGAATCGTATCCAGGTATGCGGTCTTCTTACCAGTCAAACCTCCCCAGTCTTCCTCCTCACGAGATTGATAGTCTTCGAATTTGGATAATACAATCTCATTCCCGCGCTTCCACGAATCAAATTTGAATGGACCTGTACCGATCAGCTGCTCGTTTGTCAGCGGCTGTTCACCTGCAGCTTCCGCAATGTCAGCTGGAAGGATGACAGCTGATGCTTTTGGTGCAGACATATCAGTAAGCAAAGCGGTATACGGATCGTTAAGCGTAATGACCAATGTCAGGTCATCCGTTGCTTCTACGGAATCAACATGCGTTGCAGTGATCTTACCGACAGAGGAGACCTTCAGCCAGCGGTCGATAGATGCTTTTGCGTCTTCCGCTGTTACGTCTTGCCCGTTATGGAACTTAAGTCCGTCACGAAGCGTGATCGTATAGGTTTTCTTATCATCACTAACGGTATAATCATCAGCAAGCAAAGGGCGTACTTGATAATCATGATCTAGTGCAAATAAACCTTCGTAAATATGCCAGCCAATTTTTCTGGTGGCACTTTCTCCGGAATACATCCAGTCAAGCGTATCAGGATCAGCAGTCATGGCAACGTTCAAGTCACCGCCTTCAACGGGCTCTCCGCCGCTTGCGCCGGAACTGCTGCTGGAACTGCTGGAGCACCCGAACAGGGCGATGGTGGCCATCAGGCCGAATAATATAAGTGCAAGCTTCTTATTCAATATACTTCCTCCTTAGCTTCCCAATAACGAGAATACGATTTTCGTGAATGCTTTTTCCGTGATGAGCAAAGCTCGCTCATCGATGTCGAATTTAGGGTGGTGATGCGGATAATGGGTGCCTGTATCGTCATTGCGGGAGCCGACTTTAAAGAAGCTTCCCGGTTTCTCTTGCAGATAGTAAGCGAAATCCTCTGCTCCCATCCCGGTTTCAAGTGGAATAACCTGTTCTTCACCGAATTGTTCGCTAAAAAGACGCTGCAGAAGTGCAGTTTCTTCTGGATAGTTATAAAGAGCAGGGTAGCCATGTAAATAATCGATGGAATAGGTTGCGCCGAAACCAGTTGCGATACCAGCTACAATGGACTCTATTTGTTTCCTTACCTGCTGGCGTATGTCTGCGTTGAATGTCCGTACTGTTCCTTCCAATCTGGCGGTATCCGGAATAACATTGAATGCTTGGCCAGATTGAAACACACCAAGTGTCACAACTGCTGATTCCAGCGGATTGACTCTGCGGCTGACAATTTTTTGCAGGGCGCTGACGATATCACTTCCGATGACAATTGGATCGACAGCCTCATGAGGAGCTGCACCATGACCGCCTTTTCCTTGGATAGTAATCGCGAATTTATCTACTGCTGCCATCTTGAAGCCTTCGCCCACACCGATCTTTCCGATAGGGGCAGCTGAATTAAGGTGGGCACCATAAACATAATCCACACCATCAAGTGCACCATCTTCAATCATCGCTTTTGCGCCGCCTGGAGGAACTTCCTCAGCCGGCTGGAACAGGAAGACTACTTTACCTTTCAGGCTATCCTTATGCTTGATCAGTGCTTTGGCAGTTCCAAGCAATGCCGCTGTATGGCCGTCATGACCGCAAGCATGCATCACGCCAGGAGTCTTGGATCGATAGGCTGTTTCTTTTTCATCTTCTATCGGCAGGGCATCGAAATCTGCTCGCAGCGCAATCGTCGGACCTGCTGCCTTACCTGATAGGGAAGCGACGATACCAAATCCGCCAATATTTGTCTGGATATCTTCATAGCCGAAGCTGCGCAGCTTGTCGGCGATAAAACGGGCAGTCTCTGTCTCCTGGAAACTCAATTCTGGATGCTGATGCAAATAACGTCTCCACTCCACGACTTCTGCGAAATTGTCTTCCAGCTCCGTATGTACTTCCGCAAGTGTCTGCTTGATCTGTTCCATTTTCAAACCTCCTGTAACAATCTTGATATTTCCAATGAAAATAATCGGGATTAAGATCAAAAAAAGACCCTCTTCTAGACAGAAGAGGGTCTTTTAAAGATTTTCCGCTCTTCTTATCTTCAGTGTTAAACACCTGGAATTAGCACAGTACTGCGGCTTGCAGCCTGTTGCTTTGGTTTCGTTGGGCCATTCCCTCCACCAATCTCGATAAGAAATATCAGTTGTAAGGAAAAGGATAGACTGAAAAGTTCTAGGTGTCAATCCTATTTTTTTTTGCTATTTCTCCTGATCGGCATGACTACGCCAAAAATTCCATTAGTAAAAGAGTTATTTGGCAGAAAATTTTAAATACTGCTTGACTGTTCATTCTTTTGTGATAACATAGCTTTAATATAAAAATTATATAGAACTTTTCTTATCAAGAGAGACGGAGGGACTTGGCCCAGTGATGTCTCAGCAACCAGTCTGAGAAGACACGGTGCTAAATCCAAAAGGTATCCGCCTTAAAGATAAGAAGCTGATTCGGTCATGACTGAACCTTCTTCCTTTTTGGGGAGAAGGTTCTTTTTTTGTTGAAGAGGAGGGGGAGAAGCGGTATGGGAAATAGTTTAGAAACAGCATTTGTACAGCTTGGAAATCGCAGTGATGGAGTAACTGGGGCAGTCAACCCGCCAGTTTATCTGTCCACGGCTTATGCACACACAGGAATCGGCGAATCTACAGGATATGATTATTCACGGACGAAGAACCCCACTCGATCAGTTCTGGAAGAAGGGTTTGCAAAGCTGGAAAAAGGCGATCAGGCATTTGCGTGCAGCTCAGGCATGGCGGCAATCCAGCTTGTATTGTCACTTTTCCGTTCGGGCGATTCCCTGCTGGTGCCGGAGGATATTTATGGAGGCACCTATCGGCTGTTTGATTTCTATTCAGACGCCTATGACGTCTCGCCAATTTATACACCATTTCATTCCGTCGAAGAGACTGCGATATTGATAACGGACGATACAAAAGCAATTTTCCTTGAAACACCGACAAACCCGCTCATGCAGGAAATTGATATTGCTGCCTATGCGCAGCTGGCAAAAGCAAACAACCTGCTGTTAATTGTGGATAATACGTTTCTGACACCTTATTACCAGCAGCCGCTTACAGAAGGAGCAGATATTGTCATCCATAGTGCAACGAAATATATTGGCGGCCATAACGACGTTTTAGCCGGAATTGTTGTGAGTAAAGGCATCGAGCTATCAGACCGGTTAGCTGCATTGCATAACGGTACGGGAGCTGTCTTGTCTCCGCTCGATTCCTGGCTTCTCATCCGAGGCTTGAAGACGCTGCCGCTTCGAATGCGGCAGCATCAAGCAAATGCACAGCGCATCGCAAGTTATCTTGCAGAGGAGCCGAAAGTGAAAGACGTCCTGTATACAGGAAAAGGCGGCATGCTTTCCTTCCGGGTCCAGGAAAGCAGCTGGGTCGATCCATTCCTTCGAAGCCTGGAAATCATCACCTTTGCCGAAAGTCTTGGCGGAGTGGAAAGTTTTATCACATATCCTACAACCCAGACACATGCAGACATCCCTGTTGAGGAACGGGAGGCCAGAGGAATTTGCGATTGTCTGCTTCGTTTCTCGGTCGGGATTGAAGAAGCGGAGGATTTGATTGGTGATTTACAGCAAGCATTCGCCAAACTGGATTAGGAGGCCATCATCATATGGGAGAACAACATTCAGAAACGACATGTATACGGGGATTACACAAAGAGCAGCAAACAGGTGCGGTGAACGTCCCGATTTATCTATCGTCTACCTTCCACCAGGAAAGCTTCGATGATTTCGGTCCATTCGATTATAGTCGTTCTGGTAACCCGACACGAGAAGCGCTGGAGCAGAAGGTAGCTACACTAGAGGGAGGTACAGATGCTTTCGCATTTTCATCTGGCATGGCAGCAATATCCTCCGCATTCATGCTGCTGTCAGCAGGGGATCATGTGATAGTGACCGAGGATGTGTACGGCGGAACGTATCGTTTTGTGACAGAGATCCTTCCGAAATTCCAGATCAGTCATTCCTTTGTTGACCTAACCGATTTGGATGCTGTAGAAGCAGCTGTACGACCAAACACGAAGGTCATTTACTTGGAGACACCGTCCAATCCGTGTTTGAAGGTGACTGACATTCGGGCCGTGGTCCAGATAGCAAAGCAACATGATTGTTTAACTTTCTTGGACAACACATTTTTGACGCCGCTGTATCAGCAGCCATTGGCATTCGGTGTGGATGTAGTCATCCATAGTGCAACGAAGTTTCTTTCAGGGCATAGTGATATTATCGCAGGACTGCTGATCACTAAGGATACAGAACTCGCAGGAAGACTGGCTTTCATCCAGAACACATTTGGTGCTATTCTCGGAGCTCAAGATAGCTATTTGCTGCTCCAAGGAATAAAGACGTTAGGTACAAGATTGCGTCAGTCATCGGAATCGGCGGAGAGGATAGCTTTGTTCCTGCAGGAGCATTCGCTTGTGGAAGATGTCTTCTACCCTGGCTTGCCCACTCATAAAGGACATGACATACATACCGGGCAGGCCAGTGGAAATGGAGCAGTAGTATCATTTGCTCTGCCAAGCAGGGAACACGCAAAGATTTTTGTTGAACAGCTTCGCATTCCTATTTTCGCTGTCAGTCTCGGCGCTGTGGAATCCATCCTTTCCTATCCAGCTTCGATGTCACATGCTTCCATGCCTGAAGCTGAGCGAAAGAAACGAGGTATAACAGATGGGCTCTTACGTTTATCTGTTGGCCTGGAGCATGTGGAGGACCTCATGGAAGATCTGCTGCAGGCCTTGAAGGCTGCTGAAGGCGTAATAGAAAAAAGTAGAAAACTAAAAAATGGGAGAGATGAACATGACAACGAAAACAAAAACGGCACCATTCAGAGCAGATCACGTAGGGAGCCTGCTTCGTCCAGATGTACTGCACAAGGCCAGACAGCAATTCAAAGAAGGCCAAATCAGTAAACAAGATCTTCGCGAAATCGAAACGTCAGAGATCAAAAGAATCGTAGACAAGCAAATTGAAGTCGGCTTGGAGCTTGTGACAGACGGAGAATTCCGGAGAAGATTCTGGCATACAGACTTTTTGGAACATCTTAACGGCATCACAGGTTATGTTCCGGACACTGGTTACCTGTTCAAAGGAGAAGAAACAGAACGATATAACATTAAAAATACGGGCAAAGTTTCGTTCAATCCTGATCATCCTTTCCTCGAGGACTATAAGGTATTCCAAGACATCGTTGCGGGAAGGGCGGTAGCTAAACAGACAATTCCTAGTCCGAATCAGCTCTTCCATACAGATATTCGTGATCACTCCATTTATCCGGATATTGAGGATTTTGCAGCTGATGTTATTCAGACTTACAAAGATGCCATCCAAGCATTTTATGATGCAGGGGTACGCTATTTGCAGCTAGATGATGTTTACATTGCTACACTATCTTCTCCTGATGCGAAATTCGATGGAGAGCATTCCAGAGAGTTCTTGATTGATTTGGCACGCCGGGTGATCAATGGTGTATTGGAAGGTAAGCCGGAGGATCTTACTGTGACGACGCATCTCTGTCGAGGAAACTATCGCTCTACATATATGTTCGGGGGCAGCTATGACTTGATTGCAAAGGATCTGTTAGCAAAAGAGAAAGTCGATGGTTTCTTCCTAGAGTATGATGATGAGCGATCAGGTACATTCGAACCGCTTCAGTATATCCCGCAGGATGGTCCAAGAGTCGTTCTAGGCGTTGTAACTTCAAAATTTGGGGAACTGGAAGATAAGGATGCTGTAATCAGCCGGATTGAAGAAGCAACAAAGTATATCCCTCTTGATCAGATTTGCTTAAGCCCGCAATGTGGCTTTGCCTCCACACATCATGGCAATAAATTGACTGAAGAAGAACAATGGGAGAAACTGCGCTTCATCGTCGATGTTGCGAAGACTGTTTGGCCCCAAGCGTGAGAAAAAGCCGTCCATTTTGACGGCTTTTTTACTTGCCATAAGATCCTCACAGTTAAGTAAGTACTCTGGGAATTGGTAAGTAATTGGGAGTATTTAATCCTAGTAGGAAAGTAGGCTTTTGAGAAAGCGGTTGCTTCACCGTCTTGCCGTTCGTTAGAATTGAATTGTTAATATTATTTGAACTTTGTAAATGAGAAGGTGACAGCGTGCGGAAATGGGTTTTCTGGGACGACGGTGATCATTCGCCTGCCTTTAATATGGCGGCGGATGAAATGCTTATGCAATGGCACCGCGAGGGACGGATCGCCCCAGTGTTACGTTTTTACGGTTGGAATCCTGGCGGGTTTTCCGTTGGGTATTTCCAAAAGACAAACAAATTCAATTTAGAAGAAATCGAGAAGCGAGGATTTGAACTGGTCCGACGGCCTACTGGCGGCCAAGCAGTACTGCATCATCAGGAACTGACGTACAGCATTATCGTATCGGAGGATTATCCAGGAGTACCATCGACTATCAAAGAAGCGTACAAAGTTTTATCACAAGGGCTGCTGATCGGCTTTGAAAATCTGGGCATCAAAGCGGAATTCGCTTTACCTGCTGACTCGAAGCCGAAGGGGACAGCAAATTGCTTTGAGGAAGCTTCTTGGTATGAGATCAATGTGGACCGAAAGAAAGCAGCCGGAAGTGCTCAGACGAGGCAAAAAGGTGTCATCCTCCAGCACGGATCGATTCCAATATGGCTGAAGCAAGAGGATTTGCTGGAATTGTTCCTATACCCAAGTGACCGTGTCAAAGAGCGTGCTTACAAGAGCTTTAGGAACAAAGCTGCCAGTCTGCAGGAGTTTATCTCTGTGCAGACAACTATGGAAGATATAAGAGGTGCCTTTTATGATGGTTTTCAAAAGGGATTAGGTGTAACATTCGAAAGACTTGAACTGGATGAAGTACAACTAAAAACAATCGAAGAACTTGCCAAAGAGAAATACCAAAATCACGAATTCTTATATGCACGTTAAGGAGGAACGAAAATGGTAAAAAAAACGATGGCGCAACGTCGGGAAGGTATGCTCCGTAAGCCCGAGTGGCTGAAGATTGATTTCAACACGAATGAAGACTATATGGATTTGAAGAAAATGATGCGGGAAATGAATTTACATACTGTATGTGAAGAGGCGAAATGCCCCAATATCTATGAATGCTGGTCGGTCCGGAAAACGGCAACATTCATGATCCTTGGTTCCATTTGTACAAGAGGCTGCCGCTTCTGTGCGGTTACTTCAGGCAAGCCGACAGAACTGGACTGGGCAGAACCAGAGCGTGTCGCGGATTCTGTTGCTAAAATGGGACTGCGTCATGCCGTTGTCACAGCTGTTGCCAGAGATGACTTGGAAGATGGAGGTTCAGCAGTATTCGCGGAAACAGTACGTGCCATTCACCGGAGGATGCCTAATACAACAGTAGAGGTACTGCCGTCCGATATGAAAGGAACGTATGAAAGCATCAAGACACTGATGGATGCCAAGCCGGATATTTTCAACCATAATATCGAGACAGTACGACGATTGACTCCTTCTGTCCGTCATCGTGCAACATATGACCGCTCACTCGAATTACTTGACCGTGTCAAAACAATCTCTCCGGACACACCAACAAAATCAAGCATCATGCTGGGCTTGGGAGAGACAAAAGAAGAGATTGTGCAAGCCATGGATGATTTGCTGGAACATCGTGTTGATATCATGACAATCGGCCAATACTTGCAGCCATCATTCAAGCATCTGAAAGTACAGAAGTACTACCATCCAGATGAATTTGCTGAACTGAAGGAAATTGCCCTGCAGAAGGGCTTCCGTCACTGCGAATCAGGCCCGATGGTACGATCCTCCTATCATGCAGATGAACAAGTAAATCCAGAAGCGAGACAGCGCCAGTTCGGCGGCTGTTCGTAAAAAAGAGGTCATGCATATCATGCATGACCTCTTTTTATCAAAAGTTAAAATTTTATCAAGACAATTTGGCAAGCGAAGAGCTAGAATGAATGTACTCGATATCATTATTATAAAGCTTGAGAAGGGGCTGCATATGAAACAAAATCAAACTGCCATTTTATTAGTTATATCCATCGTGGCCATTTCTTTCGCGGCCATCTTCGTCAAATGGTCTGATGCACCGGCTACTATCCTCAGTATGAATCGAATGTATTTAGCGTGTCTTTTGCTGGCTCCGATTGTATGGATAAAAAGAAAGGAGTTTAAAAAGATTGGAAGAAGAGAAGCGCTGGCCTTCATATTATCAGGTGCATGTCTTGCAGCGCATTTTGCTCTCTGGTTCAGTTCCTTGAAACTGACGACTGTGGCAAGCTCGACGATCATTCTTTCACTTCAGCCGATTGTCGCGATGATAGGGGGATTTCTGATTTATAGAGAGAGGGCGTCAAAAGCTGTAATCTTGACTATCGGTATCTCGATTATTGGAGTTGTGATGGTAGGGTGGGGAGATTTCGGTTTGCAAACGCCATCCGTTTTGATCGGTGACCTCTTATCCTTGCTATGTGTAATTGCTGTTGTTGGCTATTTATTAATCGGGCAGAACAATGTAAAAAAAGTATCACATTGGATATACAGTTTCTGTGTCTTCCTTTCAGCAGCTGTATGGCTCAATATCTATAATCTAGTGACCGGGGTTCCTGTTCGCGGTTATGACTTCGATGAGTGGAAGATATTCTTACTGTTAGCTATTTTCCCGACAGTAGCGCATGTCATATTCAATATGCTCTTGAACTATGTGAATTCGACTACGATTTCGATGAGTGTTTTGGGTGAACCGGTAGGTGCAACCCTTCTGGCTGTCTGGTTATTAGGGGAGAAGCTAAGTCCATTGCAAATTGTTGGGGGAGCCATTGCATTGGTTGGAGTTCTTATGTTTTTGATTCGACAAAGTAGTGAGTATCGTGTGGTGGAAGAAGAAAGTAAACAGGAAGTACGTTAACAGATAAGAACTAATAGTAGAAAGGAAGCACGCCCGCAAATGGGACTGCTTCCTTTTATTTGTCTGATTAATAAGAAGACAATACTGGAACCAAAGAGATAGTTTAGAAATTCACATTACATAGGGAAATTCATAAGTTACAAATTGACAAATATATCTAGTTAATGTTTAAATAGCAGTAGATATTTAGTCATCTGATGACTAGATGATTAGATGTCAAAAAAAGGAAAGGTGGTTAAAGCTGACCGTATAAACGAAACGATAAAAATAACTATTTTACCTCCTCGAAAATCTTTCTAATTGAACTATCTAGAAGGAGCTATGTACTTTTTTCTCCTGACCCCTTAGATGAATTTGGCATACGCAGTTTTTCAACTAAACTTCTTTGACTAGTACAGCATCGTTTATAAAAGATAAGCAGTACTTAATATCTTTTCGGCCCCTAAAAGAACCTGACTCCTTTTTTATTTCCTGACATCTTAGATGAATTTGACTATATAAGTCAGTTAAAACGTATCAATGATACTAAAAAATGACAGCGCTTGCATTGAGTGCGATATTTGAAAGGAGAAAAACTATGGAGATTACTACGAAGAAGTATCAAATGTTCATAGATGGTGAATTTGTAGACTCTAGTTCCCAGGAAACACTAAACGTTGTGAATCCTGCTACTGAGGAAATTATTTCAGAGATTCCTAGAGGAACTGTTACAGATGTAAGAGCAGCAATTGACTCAGCTAAGCGTGCACAGAAAAAGTGGAAGAAAATACCCGCCTTTGAAAGAGGGAATTACTTACTGGAAATTTCTAAAGAGATACGTAATAACGAAGAAATCTTAGCACAAACAATATCAGAGGAAATGGGAAAAACGCTGGCTCTAGCTAAAACAGAGGTAAACTTTACAGCCGATTACATCGATTATATGGCTGGGTGGGCAAGACGCTATGAAGGAGAAATAGTCCAAAGTGATCGGCCAAATGAACAGATATTTGTTCATAAAGAGCCTATTGGAGTTATTGCCGGTATTTTACCTTGGAATTTTCCTTTTTTCCTCGTTGCTCGTAAAGCAGCGCCTGCTTTAGTCACGGGGAATACAATTGTCTTGAAGCCAAGTGATTTATCCCCTAATAATGCTTTGGAGTTTGCAAAGATTATTGAAAAAGTGGGTCTGCCTAAAGGTGTTATCAATATCGTAACAGGCAGTGGACGTACCGTTGGTCAAGAATTGGCGAAAAATGAAGATATAGGCATGGTTAGTTTGACAGGAAGTTATAATGCTGGAGCAGCTGTGATGCGTGCTGCGGCAGATAATATTACAAAAGTATCGTTGGAATTGGGAGGGAAAGCGCCAGCGATTGTTATGGATGATGCTGATCTGGATCTAGCGGTGCGTTCCGTTATCGATTCTCGCATCATTAATACAGGGCAGGTATGTAACTGTACGGAACGTGTATATGTTCATGAAAATATTGCTGAAGAGTTTATCTCAAAGGTAACAAAAGCAATGGCAGAAGTAAGCTATGGTAACCCATTAGTTGATGGTGATATTGATATGGGACCTCTTATTAGCAATGATGCGCTTGAATCTGTAGATCGAATGGTGCAAGAGGCAGTAGCTGATGGTGCCAAGATTTTGACAGGCGGTAAACGTGCTGCCCGAGATAAAGGGTACTTCTATGAACCAACTGTTCTCGTAGATGTAACCAATGAGATGAACATTATGCAGCAAGAAATTTTCGGTCCTGTTCTTCCTATTGCGACATTCACGGATTTAGACGATGCCTTAAAACAGGCAAACGATTGTGAATTTGGCTTAACGTCATCTATCTATACACAAAACCTTGATGTAACCATGCGTGCAAGCAAGGAATTGGAGTTTGGAGAGACATATGTCAATCGTGAAAATTTTGAAGCAATACAAGGATTCCATGCCGGATGGAAAAAATCCGGTATTGGCGGAGCTGATGGAAAACACGGACTAGACGAGTACCTGCAAACACATGTTGTGTATCTGCAGTATAACCAAGAGAAGAAATAATTTTGTCATTAAAAACAAGCTGGAATTTTCTACATCGTATGACGGGAAGTACAAGAGGTCAATATGCACATAGCTATATGAAGCAACAAAAAGGAATTAACTAGTCTATTAAAAAAAATGGAGGTCTTTGAAAATGGCTTATCGTTTTATCTTGAATGAAACTAGTTACCATGGTGCTGGAGCTATTAACGAAATCGTTGGTGAAGTGCAAAATCGCGGATTCCAAAAAGCATTGATTGTTACGGACGCTGATTTAGTTAAGTTCGGTGTAGTAAAAAAGGTAACTGATTTACTAGATGACGCTAACCTGCCATATGACATCTTTGACCAAGTGAAAGCTAATCCGACTGTTGCTATCGTTAAAGCTGGTGTCGAGGCCTTTAAAAATGCGGGTGCCGACTATATTATAGCTATTGGGGGAGGTTCTCCTCAGGATACTGGAAAAGGTATCGGTATTATCATCAATAACCCGGAATTTGCAGATGTTGTTTCCTTGGAAGGCACTGCTCCAACAAAAAACAAAGCAGTTCCGATGATTGCTGTTGCTACAACAGCCGGAACAGCTGCTGAAACTACCATCAACTATGTTATTACGGATGAAGAGAAACGCCGGAAATTCGTTTGTGTCGATCCGCACGACATTCCAATCGTTGCTGTCGTTGATCCTAACATGATGTCCTCCATGCCGCATGGGTTATCTGCTGCCACTGGGATGGATGCGCTGACACATGCCATTGAAGGTTATACGACACAAGCTGCTTGGGAGCTTGCTGATACGTTAAACTTAAAGGCTATCGAATTGATTTCCCGTTCGCTTCGGGATGCTGTCAATAACGATCCAAAGGGCC
Source organism: Virgibacillus sp. 7505 (assembly GCF_002272135.1). Taxonomy (GTDB): domain Bacteria; phylum Bacillota; class Bacilli; order Bacillales; family Amphibacillaceae; genus Terribacillus. The sequence goes on from NZ_NPBF01000026.1 coordinate 34,668, forward strand.
GCGAAGACATGGCTCTTGGTCAATATATGACAGGCATGGCTTTCTCTAACGTAGGTCTTGGCGTGGTTCACGGTATGGCTCATCCATTAGGCGCATTCTATAATACGCCTCACGGTATAGCCAATGCTGTACTGCTGCCATATGTATTGGAATTCAACAAGGATTACACTGGTGAAAAGTTCAAGGAAATCGCTCGTGCAATGGGGGTTGAAGGAGTTGATGATATGACGCAAGACGAATATCGTCAGGCTGCTATCGAAGCTGTCCGTCAATTATCCATTGACCTTAATATTCCTCAAACATTGGACGAAATTGGTGTGAAAGAGGAAGATCTCGATGCGTTGGCAGAAGCTGCTATGGCTGATGTGTGTACAGGAGGTAATCCTCGTCCATGTACAAAAGAGTCGATTCTTGAGGTTTATAAAACTGCCTTCTCACTTCCTGTGAAAAATAAATAAGTTCTGAATTTATCAATATGTCAACCTAACAAAATGTTAGAGGTATAGGTAATATGTCTAAACTTTATCACTTAGAAGTTAAATAAATAAAATGTCTTTAAATTTCTAGATGAAGAAAAGGTATACGCAAACACAAACGTTTACGTATACCTTTTTTATTGGTGGATTTATTATAATTTATCAACTTCAGATAAGTTATTGCTCTTTAAAAGAGCATGATGTGTACGTTTAGGTAGTCTTATTGGAAATATAGAAAAAATAATAACAGAATAAATTAATTAGGATACAAGACATGTGTACCATCAAAGAACATCCAGAAGGGACTTTCCCCCTTTTGCGTCAACGCTGTTGTGACAGTTATTTGTCCATCGCCAAATACGAAGTGGATATCTCCCTGGTTCCCTTGACCGTCCTCATCATAATGAAGTGTAGCTTGATTATCAGTGATTGCAATTGTTCCCTCCACAGATGCCATGCGGATTGCGTTTGGTGGTTGATCGGATGTAACCCTCACTTGAGCTGTATTTTCATCAATCGCTTCAAAGTTCATGTAAGGTGATCCGTCATTATTACCTGTGCTCCAGAAACCATTATAGTCGGAAAGATTCTCCGTTGTAGTTTCCTCTGATACAGTTTCTGATTTTGTAGGTTCAGCGGCTTCTTCCGGTTCCACTGAGTTATCTTCTTCAGATGTTTCGGTTTCATTAGATACTTCTTCAACTGACTCTTCCTCTGTTTCTTGCTCTTCTGTAACAGTAGAATCACTTGCAGAGGCATCGTTATCAGTAGTCTCTTGTTCAGCAGTACTTTGTGTCAGCATGCCATTTGTCGAGTTGACGCCTATTTCCCAATTGGTGCTATTAGTGAAAACGTAAATCTTGTCTCCATCTGCATCATATTCGGAGATACTTTCAAAATCATCTTCGTATGTAGCTTGCAGAAGTGCAGCAGCTTCATCAGAAGTCAATTTAAGATCCTCTTTGGGTTGTTCGGATGACCAATCATCTAATTTCAACTTGTTCTTGTCATTAACTAGTTTTATCGTGTAGACATATGCATTATTGTCCATATCATTCCCAGCCGCTATTGCTGTCACAATATAATTCTCATTTTTTTTTGTAATCTCTACCCGTGAATCGAAAGCAAGGTTCGGTTTTGGATTTGCATCGCATTCACAATATGTAGCTTCGGCTAATTCTGGCATTTTATTTTCTAAGAAACTTTCCGTTGCAACAGGCTGGATAATCTCATTCAATTTATCTATATCATAATTGCCTTTTACAAAACCGTATTCCTCTTGTCCTTTTTGGAATGCGTCATACACTTGCTCAACACTTTTCTCAGCTGCTGTTTTAACTTCATCATCTGTGAATTCTTTTACTTTTTCTTCTTCTTTTGCAGCGGGTGTTTCTGCTGCAGCTTCCTTTTTTTCAGGATTGATAATTTCAGTGTACGTGTAATAACCTCCTGCACCAAGTACTGCAGCTGCTATTATTACAGTCAATAACTTTGAGAACATATGTCTTTTGTCCCTCTCTATTTTCATTTTGGTTCATAATACCTATTATAGAGGGAAGTATTTATTTTAAGTAAATAATTTTCCTTTTTTAATTAAAATTAGTAGATAATGATGGTGTATATCAATATCTTTACGGAACGATTAATAAACAGAATATACAGAGGTAAAAAAATGACTATATTTAACATGAGAATAGAAACACAATATTGGCTTTCCAATGAGGAAGAAGATTTATGCTCACATGGAGAATTATATTTAGAAGTGGATGGTACTGTCATTACACAAGCTGGCAGGGGAGAAGAATGGGGAATTAGTGAATCAGCACTAGCTTTACTTCGGACCTTGGATGCGGACTATATTAGTCATCCAGAGTGTGAGGAAGGGTTAATTCTCCATGGTTGTGGGACGATGCTGATGTCTGGATGTCCAATCTCTATCCACTGGTCAGTTCAGCACAAAGGTGACGAAGTGTTTTTGTCAGACTTCGTTAAATTTACAAGCACTAGTCTGACAGAAGGAAAGGTCGTATACCAAAATGTAAGTGTATCTGTTAAGAAAACTTTGTATAAACAAAAGATCTTGCAGTTTGCTAAACAAGCAAAAGTATTATTCGAGAGTTCGCAGGAGAAAAAGATAGACGAGGAGTTCGACCTGGAAATGTATGAAGATTTCTGGAAAGAATACAACCACCTTCTGCAAAAGCATTCAACAGATTGAATTGTTATACTCCAACCTTGCGTGTTATACCCTGATGATATGTACAATACCCCTATCAAACTTTTCCGACAACGGAAGAGAAATAGGAGGAGTCAACATGGCGAAAACAGGAACTGATTTAGTAAAACGTGGTATGGCGGAAATGCAAAAGGGCGGCGTCATCATGGATGTCATAAATGCAGAACAAGCAAAAATTGCTGAAGAGGCGGGTGCAGTAGCGGTTATGGCACTTGAGCGTGTGCCTTCTGATATTCGTGCTGCTGGCGGCGTTGCGCGCATGGCGGATCCGACAATTACAGAAGAGGTATTGAATGCTGTTTCTATCCCGGTCATGGCTAAGGCTCGAATCGGACATATTGTGGAAGCTCGTGTGCTGGAAGCGATGGGCGTTGATTATATAGATGAAAGTGAAGTGCTAACACCGGCAGATGAAGAGTTTCACTTGAACAAGCGGGAATTCACTGTACCGTTCGTATGCGGAAGCCGCGATCTTGGTGAAGCTGCCCGCCGTATCGGGGAAGGTGCTTCCATGCTTCGTACAAAAGGAGAACCCGGAACAGGTAATATCGTAGAAGCTGTACGTCATATGCGTAAGGTGCAATCCCAAGTACGCAAACTAATATCCATGGATTTGGATGAAGTGATGACATTCGCGAAAGATCTTGGTGCACCATATGATGTATTGCTACAAATTCGTGAAGCAGGCAAGCTTCCGGTCGTAAACTTTGCTGCTGGCGGTGTGGCGACTCCTGCAGATGCCGCACTGATGATGCAGCTTGGAGCGGATGGCGTCTTTGTTGGTTCTGGTATCTTTAAGTCAGATAACCCAGCGAAATTTGCGAAAGCCATCGTTGAAGCAACAACACATTATCAGGATTATAAACTGATTGCTGAGCTTTCCAAAGGACTTGGCACACCGATGAAAGGAATCGACATCGCAAGCCTATCTCCAGAAAACAGAATGCAAGAACGCGGCTGGTAAGGAAAGGAGATCTGCTCAATGAAAATTGGTGTGTTGGCACTTCAAGGTGCAGTGCAGGAGCATGCGCGGACAGTAGAAGCCGTCGGAGCAGAAGCTATTCTCGTCAAGCGAGTGGAACAGCTGGCAGAATTGGACGGTTTGATTTTGCCAGGCGGTGAGAGTACTGCCATGCGCAGGCTTATCGATCGGTATAATTTCCTGGAGCCATTGAGAGCTTTTGGTGAAGGGGGAAAACCAATCTTCGGTACTTGTGCAGGTATGATCCTGCTGGCAAAACGGATCAACAATCAAGATTCGAGTCATCTTGGCTTGATGGATGTGACAGTGGAACGAAATGCTTTTGGCCGTCAGGTGGACAGCTTTGAAACGAATCTTGAAATCAAAGGTGTGGCAGAGGATTTCCCAGCAGTATTCATTCGCGCGCCCTATATTCTCGAGGCAGGACCAGGAGTGGAAGTGCTGAGTGAAGATACGGGCCGCATCGTTGCAGCAAGAGATGGCCACTATTTGGCGACTGCTTTTCATCCGGAGCTTACTGCAGATACTCGGTTGATGGGGTACTTCCTAGAGATGGTAAAAGAAACGGCTGTAAAAGTATAAAATAGCATTTTTCCAAAAAGAAGATCATTTTGTGATCTTCTTTTTGTTGTGTGGATCATTTCCCTTCCAATTCGTATCCCTTGCAATCTATTCTGCTGTGTATTATATTTTTCCTCGTTGAATATTTGATACGTCAACTAATTGGATGCAATGAGGTGGATCATCTCAACATTGCAAAGGAGACCTTAAGATGGAAAACTATCAGGACCTTTTAATGAGTCAGCGTACTTTCTTCAGAAGCGGACAAACGAAAGATGTACAGTTTCGTATAGATACATTAAATAAATTGAAAAATTTAATTCAGACGCATGAACAGAGCATCCTGGACGCAGTGAAGCAGGATTTGAATAAATCTGAAATGGAAGCTAAACGGGCAGAGGTAGGGCTGGTTTTGGCTGAAATCAACTTTACTATAGAGAATTTGGAATCATGGGCTGAAACAAAAGAAGTCCCTACAGCTGCCTCCCATGAAGGTGCAAAAAGCTTCATCAAGCCAGAACCTTATGGATCTGCACTCGTAATCGCACCTTGGAATTATCCATTCCAGCTGGCGGTATCCCCATTGGTAGGAGCAATTGCTGCTGGAAACACTGCTGTATTGAAACCGTCTGAATTGACGCCGAAAACATCAGCAATACTTTCAACAATATTCAATGATAACTTCCCGGAAGAATATCTCCATGTAGTGGAAGGGGAAGTGGAAACAAGTACAGCACTGCTCAAAGAAGACTTTGATTACATTTTCTTCACCGGCAGCACGGGAGTCGGTAAAATTGTAGCAGAAGCTGCAGCTAAGCATTTGACTCCTATGACATTGGAGCTTGGCGGTAAAAGCCCGACAATTGTTCATAAGGATGCAAATTTGGATGAAGCAGCACAGCGAATTGCTCGCGGCAAATTCGCAAATGCAGGCCAAACATGTGTAGCACCAGATTACCTTCTTGTTCATAGCAGTGTGAAAGAAACACTGTTGGAAAAACTGAAGGATGTAATAACTGCAACATACGGCGATAACATCGTCCAAAACCCGAACTTCGGACATGTGGTCAGCGAAAGACATTTTGATCGACTAGCAGGATTCCTGAACAATGGAACAATTGCGGCAGGCGGACAATCCGACCGTTCACAGCTTATTATTGAGCCGACAATTCTTGATTCCATTTCGTGGGATGATCCAATCATGCAGGATGAGATCTTCGGGCCAATCTTACCAGTTATCACATATGATGATCCAGCTGACATCATCGATCGAATTGTAAAACGGCCAAAACCGCTTGCACTTTATCTATTCTCAGAAGATGAAAAATTCCAGGATGAAATCGTAAACAGCATTTCATTCGGCGGTGGTGCAATCAACGATACAATCAGCCATATGACTTCCCACTACCTTCCATTCGGAGGAGTCGGGGCAAGCGGTATGGGAGCATATCACGGTAAAGCAAGCTTTGATACTTTCTCTCATTACAAGAGCATTTTAAAACGCTGATATAAAAATAAAAAAAGAGGAGTATGGCCGATAGGGACTGACTCCTCTTTTTTATTTGACTACTATGAATGGGAGAAATAAGAAATAAGTAAATTCAACCTAGCATTTTATCTTTTAATTTTTTGGCTAATCGAATAGCGATTACCTGAGGAATCAAAAATAGAACACTAGCAAAGATTAATAGTTGATTTGGAGTTAGAGGCTTGAAGTAGCCTCCCCAGTCTTCATTCCATGCCATTTGGCTAATGAAATAAAATGATATTATTACCGAAAAAATATTACCGATTATAAGATAGATTGGATGGCTAAAAAGTTTCCCTAAGAAGGAAAGAAGTAAAGTTGCCACAAGCATAAGTAAATAGCCAAGCATAGAACGGTAAGTAAAATCTTGATACATCGAATTATAAACATAAGGAAAACAGTATAAACAAACTATTAGAATACCAACTACTGCTTTTTTCATAGTTTCACTCACTTTATGTATTATATTAAATTTGTTAGATTTCATATTGTATCATTTATGTAATGATTTGGATATAATTTGAAACCTTGATTCTACTTTCTGCGTATAATTAATAAAAAATAAAGGAAGTGGCATACATGCAAGAAAGAGGCTGTGTGAAGTGTGGCGGGACAGAGGTTTCTGAAAGGGAAGTTGCGATGACAGGAACTGGTCTATCGAAATTATTTGATGTACAGCACAATCAGTTTCTTGTGATTTCTTGTACGCAATGCGGTTATTCGGAATTTTATAATAAGCAATCTTCACAGGGCAGCAATCTTTTGGATCTATTTCTTGGTTAAAAGCTATCCGATTAGGGATAGCTTTTTCCTTGGCATTGAAAAAACATATCCCTATAGGAGAGCCGAGTTGTTAGAAAGTAGGCGAAGAAGAGCTTGCCGGGTGCATTGCCTGCATAATATCGCATAAAATCATGACACCTTCTTGTAATAGCTTTTCATTTGCATATGAATAGCTGAGACGGAATGTACTATGCTCATTTTCGATGGCAAAACAAGCTGATCCTGTCAGAAAAGAGACGTGGCGCTTGTTCGCTTCATATAAAAGAACGTTGCTGTCGATCCATGCGGGCAGCTGAATCCAGATATTCAAGCCACCCTTTGGAATGTGCCATGTAACGCCTGAAGGTGCCTGCTCTGACAGTACTGCCAGCACGGTATCCCGCCGGCTCTTCAGTGCAGCTCGCAGTCGTTTCAAATGCTGCTCCATTTTGGTAGAATCCACTAATGGGAGGATTACCTTCTGCGGCAGGAGCGGGCTGCCAAGATCCATATTTGCTTTTGCGGCATAGAGCCGCTTAAAAATCGATCCAGAAGCTGCAATAAGTCCGATCCGGCATCCTGGAGCAATCGTTTTGCTTAAGCCTTTTAAATAAATGACATGTCCTGTTTTATCCATACTTTTGATCGGCAGCGGGGGCTTGCGGTCAAAGTAGATATCACTGAATGGATCATCCTCCATGATCAGGCAATGATGGCTCTCTGCGATGTCGAGCAATACTTTACGACGCTGCAGCGGCATGATAGTTCCAGTCGGGTTATGGAATGTTGGTGTTGTGTAAATCAGTTTTGGTTTGTGTTTTTCACATAAGCTATGGAGCATATCTACGCGCATGCCATTTTCATCAACCGGAACCGTAAGGATTGTTGCGCCGCGGCTGCGGAAAACATCAATGGCACCTGGATAGGTCGGTGCTTCCATGATGACAACATCCCCAGGGCCGATAAACGTACGGGCGACAAGGTCGATACCTTGCTGGGATCCGCTTGTGATCAGCAAATTTTCTGGCGTGGTTATGATTTTGGATTTCTCCATGTTTTGAGCCATTTTCTCACGTAGTGCCAGATCTCCTTGTATGCCGCCGTACTGCGAAAGAATACGGGGATTTTGCATAAATACTTGTGCAATCAACTGATCCATGTATTGATTCGGAAATAAAGCTGGATCTATCATAGAGGAAGAGAAATGATAACTCGCATTCGAATCTTGAAAACGCGCATATTGGGAACGATGCAAATAATCGGGTATGCTCAGCTGCCAGTCAAAATCCTGTCCAGGTATACTTGGTTCTGATTGCTGCTGTGTTTTTACATACGTGCCTTTTCCCTTGCTTAATTCCAGAAATCCATCTTCTTCAAGCTGTTTATACGCCTTCATAACCGTGACGAGACTAACCTCAAGATCTTTAGACAGCTGTCTTACAGTTGGCAGCTTTGTTCCGCCTGATAATAAACCAGAACGGATCTTATCTACGAAAGAAACATATATTTGTTTGGAAAGCGGAATAGCTTCATTTTTATTGATTGTAATCATATAAACTGCTCCTATGTGTTATAGCTTGTTATAGTGTGCTGTTAGTATAGCATGTTTCTTGTATACTAGGTGTGATGAACGAGGGAGCAGGTGGATGACATGACAGAAAAGCATTATTTAGCCGCTAATAAAAGACTCAAGCAAGGTGATTATGGGAGCAATCCGTTGTGGATTCTTGCTGAACAAATAGATGAAAATGAGCTGAGAAAAGTCTATTTTAGACAGATGCATGAGTGGAAGGGACAGAAGTACTGGCTTATTTATAAGACAAAAGATGATTGTCTTGGTATAACGATAGAACGTCGAAAGGAACTTGTCCTACCGCATGTTACCAATAAGTTTGTGTATGAATTGGAATGTGCTGATGAAAGACACTCTTATGAAGCTCTCTTCCGCTTTGTAGATGAGCAACTGTGTTATGGAGAGAAGGTAGAGCTATATACTTGCTGGGATGGGGAAGAAGATGCTGACCGACTTACAGAGTGTGATACTGTGATTCAATTGGCTGCTGGTCTATACATTTCCGGAGGAGCGTCTTTTCCGATAAGCAGAGAAAATCAGATAGCTGATCTGGCTCGGAAATTCAGATGGCGTGATCGGCAGTATGTTGTGATACAACGTTGATAGAGAATTACTTTTTTTATAATTTGCATTCATTGTATCAAGACTTATGCGCAAATCATGCTTCTATGGCCTGAGCTTCATCTGTTCCATCTGCTGTCACTTTAAAAGTTTTATGTTATATATACTTAAAAAGAGAAAGAGCATCAGCCTTTCTCTCTTTTGCATTCATTTCTTTAGAGCCGAACTAGGAAGGGAATCTATGATCATTGCCGCGACGGACTGAGGAGACTCTTGCAAGTCATTCTTGAACCACTGGATGATGATACTGAACATGCCGCCTGCTATGAATAACACCTCTGAGTGGTTCAGCTTTTTGCTGAAGACGGTATCTGCTTGCGAAAGGCGACTGATTGCATGTATGAAATAATCAAGAATCACCCCATGCGTATTAGCGTTTATCTGACGCTGAAGGGAAGTCGGATTGGCAGCTATTCCAGCAGTAATGTCTGCAATGACATCCTGTATATTATCTGTTGTGTTTATGTTAGAGAGCTGCTCTATTGCACGCTTGATACTTACTTCTACAGATGCATTCATCACATCATAAATTGTGTGGTAGTACTTGTAAAACGTAACCCGGGCAACTCCCGCTTTCTTACAAATCTCCGTTATCGTGATATCTTCAAGAGCGTTTTCTTCCAGTAATTGATTCAAAGCTTCCATGATATATTGCTGCGAATATAAGCTATCCTGTCTCGATTTCCTCAAAAACTAACACTTCCCTTCGTTCTGTTCGTTTTATGTTCAATTTATCACATATTTATTGAAAGATATTGATACGTTAGTATACTTACAAATGTAAGTACAAACGTTAGCGTTAATGATGAAGCAAGTTTATCCGAATGTGTAAGCAGAGTCAAACGTGCTGTGATCACAGCATCCTTACTACTAACATGTTTGTATGCAATAGAAGACACTGGAGGAGATTACAATAGCAAAACTTCTATATAGGTTAGGGAAATGGGCAGTAAACTATAAAAAAAGCGTCGTATTCGGAGCTTTGGCACTTCTTATTGCCTTAGCTATCGTAACAGTCAGCTTGGGAACGGCATTTAATGAGGATTTGAGTATACCCAATACACCGGCGGAAGAAGCCAATGATTTGCTGAGAGATGCATTCCCTGATTCAGAAGCGGGAGCGCAAGTACAGGTTGTTTTCAAAGCCTCGGATGGTGAGGCACTCGATTCGGAAGCATCCAATAAAGTTATTACAGATATGCTGAACAGCATCCAAGAAGATGATTCGGATGTTGTCTCCGTAGCAACACCAGTTCAGCTGCAAAATCTGAATGAAGATAAAACGGTCGGTTACGGTACTGTTACTTTCAAGGATGAAGCAGCAGAAGTAACACAAGAGTCGATCGATAATGTGACGGAGAAAGTCGAAGAAGCACGCGATGCAGGAATCCAGACAGAATTGACTGGGGACGTAGAATTCTCTGGCATGCATTTGGGTGCAGGGGAGATTGTCGGAATCATTGTTGCCTTCCTTGTGCTTGCAGTGACGTTCACTAGCTTCTTGGCGGCAGGTATGCCAATTCTATCAGCATTGATTGGATTGGGAATAAGCTTGCTGACAATCGTGATCGGTTCCAACTTCTTTGAAATGCAGAATGTCTCGCTGACGCTGGCAGCGATGCTCGGTATTGCGGTAGGAATAGATTACGCTTTATTCATCATGACTCGATTCAGACAGCAGCTGGCTGAGGGTAATTCTGTCAAGGAGTCAGTGGCTATTGCTATAGGTACTTCCGGCAGTGCCGTTGTATTCGCAGGATTGACAGTTATTATCGGTCTGTTGGGACTTGCTGTAACAGGAATTCCATTCTTGACTGTAATGGGAGTAGCGGCTTCCATCAGTATCCTGTTGTCTGTAATAGTATCGATTACGGTACTGCCTGCTATCCTTGGAATGCTTGGTCACAGAATTGCTCCTTCTAAAGGAAATCGACTCCTTAAGAAAATCACGCGGACGACAGAAAGCAAGCCTGGCAGCAATAAATGGGGTAAATTTGTTACGAGACGGCCATTGCTTGTTACATTACTTGCTGTAGCAATCCTTTTGGTTATTGCTATTCCATTCACACATATGAATCTAGGTCTCCCGGATGACGGAACTGCAAAACAAGAGGATACAACAGAACGGAAAGCTTACGATATACTGGCGGATGCTTATGGCGAAGGCTTCCATTCTACCTTAGTCGTTGCTGCTAAAATCGATGATGATGAAAATATCGAAGAAGTCCAACAGGATTTACAAGGAGTCAGCCAGGATATCAGCGAGCTGGATGACGTAAAAACAGTCACCCCAGCAATGCCGAATGAAGCCGGGGATGTATTTATCATAAGTGTGACACCGGAAACCGGACCAAATGACCAGGAAACAAAAGATATCGTAAATGAAATCAGGAACTTGTCCAATGAAGATATGGAATTGCTTGTCACAGGTACTGCTGCCGTCAATATTGATATTGCACAGAAACTGAACGATGCACTGCCAATCTTCGCATTACTAATCGTGGGGCTTGCATATGTCCTTCTTGTGCTAGTATTCAGATCTATTCTTCTGCCGCTTAAAGCAGTTCTAGGATTCCTGCTTTCCATCGGTGCAACATTAGGGTTTGTTACGTTTGTTGTTCAGGACGGGAACATGATCAACCTGTTCGGATTTCCAGGAGAAAGTCCGATACTGGCCTTCCTGCCTATCATTGCGATTGGTATCCTATTCGGTTTAGCGATGGACTATGAAGTATTCCTTGTAAGCCGGATGCGCGAGGTGTACTCCCAAACTCGTGATCCGAAAGAAGCGATACTTGCGGGTATGCGAGATAGTGGTAAGGTTGTCGTTGCAGCTGGATTGATTATGATGTCGGTATTCGTCGGCTTTATGGTTACTCCTGATGCGATGATTAAATCAATCGGGATGGCACTGACATTTGGTGTCCTATTCGATGCCTTCGTTGTACGGATGACAATCGTTCCGGCTGTTATGTCCATAATGGGCAATGCGGCGTGGTATATGCCGAAATGGCTCGATAAGATTTTACCGAACATTGATATAGAAGGGGAAGCACTCCTTCATGATAAAGAAAAGGAAAGAAAAACAAGCTGATTAGGAAAAGAGATGCTCTCACGGAGAGCGTCTCTTTCTTTTTACAGACAATGTTCATAAAGATATACTGAGAACCTGACCAATCCTGCTAAAATGGAAACAGGGCAGGCCGTCTTCTGTCGTCATAACATTCTGTGCAGCAAGAAGAAAGGAACGTTAACATGCAGCCACTGACACATGAGAATCTATCGCAGCTTAAAGAACTGAAAACAGAACTTACAAGATTTACTGCCGTATACAAATTCGCTCTGGATGAAGTGAATACGAAAATCAATATCTTAAAAGAAGAATTTTCTATTATTCATGATTACAATCCAATCGAACACTGCAGTTCACGATTGAAATCACCAGAAAGTATTCTGAAGAAGATCTTTAAAAAGAATATAGATTTTTCATTGGAAGCAATAAAGGAAAATATTAAAGATATTGCTGGGATTAGAATCACTTGTTCGTTTAAGTCTGATATCTATGCATTGAGCGAAATGATTGAAAAACAAAAAGATATCGAAGTAATAGAAAGAAAAGATTATATAAAGAACCCAAAGCCAAATGGCTACCAAAGTCTGCACCTCATCGTGAAAGTACCCGTCTTTTTGTCGGACCGGGAAGAAAGCGTGTGTGTGGAGATACAAATAAGAACAATCGCTATGGATTTTTGGGCAAGTCTTGAACACAAAATATACTATAAATATGAGAAAGATATACCCAGCCGGCTGGCAAGCGAGTTAAAAGCAGCGGCTGATTCTGCGTCCGCATTGGATGATAAGATGGAGAAAATCCATAATGAAGTGAAAGAGCTTAAGAATGAAAGCTTAAGCGAACAATTAGATGAAGTTCTCGATTTAAGCAGTTTGACTGCAACCCGGGACAAGATTATGCAGGGAATACTGCAGCAGCTAATAGATAAGCCAAAGAAACTAAACTAATTGAAAAAGGTCCGTTCATGTAATTTGATGAATGGACCTTTTCTTTATCTGTATTAAAATATTAACTATTTCCGAGAGGTTTTCTGCATGTTCCTAAGTTGACCCAATTCCCACTTTACATTTACAATTGGGGAACCATTGTAGATGGCGTTTAAGGTGGCAGTTATAATATCCAGTTCTTCCTGTTGTATGGTGTTTCCTGACAACAGATTTTCAAGCCATGATTGAATTTTAATAGGAGCTATATTGCCGGCAATTCCGTCGTCTTGAAATGCCGTAGGTACAGCGATATGATAGTTTTTCTTCAACAAGGGCTAACTCATCCTGATAAATTATAAGGATCTGCTGCTCCACCATAACCTAGTTCATCAAGATTTATATAGAAGATAATTGGGCAGAAAAAACCTCATCATTTTGAAAGCGTTTACATAAACTGCTGTAAATCCGCTGAGGAGGTACAGTCATGAGTAAAGTGAATCAGTTCCTGGAGGAGAAAGTAATGCCAGTTGCTGCGAAGGTAGCGCAGCAGCGACACTTGAATGCACTCCGTGATGGACTTATTTTATCAATGCCGCTTATCATCATCGGTTCTTTCTTTTTAATTCTTGCCAATTTCCCGATACAGCCGTATATGGATTTCCTAGCTGAGCGGCCGCAGCTTAAGGAGAGCTTATTGTACCCATATCGCGGCACGTTTGAATTGATGACTTTGATTGCCGTTTTTGGGATCGGCTATCGTTTGGCTGAGTCATATAAAGTGGATCCTCTTGCGGCTGGTGCTGTATCTTTATCAGCATATTTCGTCGGCACACCATATGTAACGTATATAATAGGCAAGACACCAGAAGGCGTGGATATTACCGAAACAGCGTATCAGACAGCGATGTTCACAAGTAAGGGACTATTCGTGGGGATGCTGATTGCGCTGCTTTGTACAGAAATTTATCGATTCATTGTACAGCGCAATTTGGTCATCAAGCTGCCAGATGGAGTACCGCCGGCAGTCGCTCGCTCTTTTACCGCTTTGATACCAGGATTCTTTGCCATCATAGCTATCTGGGTTATCCGCTTACTCGTGGAAAACGTCGGTTCATTCGGCAGTATCCACAACGTCATCACTGTACTGCTTCAAAAACCGCTCACATCCATCGGAACGAGTCTTGCTGGTACACTGATTATTTTCTTATTGATCACATTGCTTTGGAGTACTGGTTTACATGGAGCGACAATTGTCGGGGCAGTAACAGGGCCAATTTGGCTGACGTTGACAGCAGAAAACGCCAAATCCTTCGAGCTTGGCGAACCTGTTCAGCATATCGTCACGAACGAAATCAATGATATTGTCTTTATCGGAGGTTCTGGAACAACCCTGGGCCTTGTGCTGGCAATGCTATTGTTCGCGAAAAGTCAGCAGATGAAGCAGCTTGGCAGACTAAGTATAGGTCCTGGTATATTCAATATCAATGAACCGGTACTATTCGGGATGCCTATCGTCATGAACCCGCTATTGATTGTACCCTTTATAGTGACACCCCTCATATCGGTACTGATTACGTATTTGGCTATGGACTGGGGAATCGTTGCAAAGCCAATCGGAATCGTACCTCCGTGGACAATGCCGCCTATATTACAAGGCTATTTGATTACGGGCAGCATATCCGGTGCAATTCTGCAGATTGTCATTCTAATTCTATCCTTCCTTATTTATTACCCATTTTTCCGACTGTGGGATAAACAAAAAGCAGCGGAAGAAAGAGCAGGAGGAGAAGAGCAGTAACTGCTCTTCTTGTTACATAGAAAAGCCTAAATCTGAAGAAGCTGTGAAAAGATAAGGATTGTGGAATGGTAACTTAGGGAATCTTTCAATATAGAAAAATTGAAATATTTGCAGGAAATAGCACAATCAATCGAGAAACAAGTAGAAAAAGGCTATAGGAGGGGAATTATGACGACGTCGTACGAGGCATTAGTGGCAGAGATGGAACGCATTTCGACAGTGATACAGAAGTTTCCGGAAAATCTGCAAGGCAAGGTTTTCGACATAATGGTAAAGAGCTATCTTGGGGAGCAAGGTTTTGGATATGAAGCGGCAGCAGCAGAGGAACCAGAAACAGAAACAGTACAGCACATATCGGTCGTCGACTCCAATCGAGTCCAATCAATCAAGAAGCGTCCGATCCGCCGGAATAAGGACTCCTATAGCATGGTGAAAGATCTTGACCTGCTAGGTAAAAGCGGTGTGGAACCATTCCGTGATTTCCTGGAGCGATATGAAGTGAATTCTAATATCAAGTTCAATACAGTGGCAGTCTACTATTTGAAGAATGTCCTGCATATACCGGATGTGACAATCGATCACATCTATACATGCTATAAAAATGGCGAGCGGAAGGTGCCAGGCAATCTCAGACAAAGTATTACAGATACTTCCAGTTCTAAATATGGCTATATCAATATGAGTGACAATCATATTACACTCAGTGTCCTAGGAGAAAATCTTGTGGAGTTCGAACTGAAGCAGGAAGCATAATTCTAGTTTGAAGAAAGCGCAAACAAGGAATATATAATCAGAGCGTTACTGAATCATCACAAATGAGTGGAGGGAAGTAACAAGATGAAGAAAACGAATATTGGATGGATTGCAGGAGGAACAGTCGCAGTAGCCGCAGCAGCAGGTACCTTTTCATATTTAAAACGCAAGAAGGATGATCCGGACGTGACTGGATCGAATTTGCAGGGGAAAGAGCGAGAGGATAAGATTCCTAGTCCGGATGCTGAAAAAGACGACGCAGAGAAAGGCTTGACTGCATTGGACCACCATTATCGGGAAGAATGGGTGGCTAATACAATCACACCAACTGAAGAAGAGATCAAAGCAGCAGAAGAAAAAGTGAACAAATGAACCTAAGCCGGCTATGAACTTATCTCATAGCTGGCTTTTTGTGTGCATATCAACTACAAACAAAGATATTGTGTGGCGGTTTGGAATTATTTCAAGCTAGCCTTCCTATCTAGTCAAATTAATCCCTGTAACTGTACGAAGCTATAATTTGTAAGATGTTCTTGGTTTTCCATATGTTTTATATCTATAATGGAATTAAATTTGAGATAGAGAGGTCAAAATCCCATGACAGCAATATCCTTTTATACCGTTGCCATCATTGCGCTTATTCTGGTGATTGTGATAGGAGTTATCACCGGTATCTATCTAGTATTCAGAACGTACAACCGAAGACGGCAGCAGGCATATATGGCAGAATGGCAAGCAGCTCGGAGACAGCGAAAATGACAAAGTATCAGATTGTACCTATGACACAGCTACAGGCAGTATCGATTGCGAACACATGGAGATATGAAGGTATCTATGCTTTTTATGATATGGACCAAGATGAAGAAGACATGGCTGAATTCCTCGACCCTGCAGCCAGAGAAGGAAAAGTTTTTGTGGTGACACAGATGGAAGAGGTCATCGGATTTTGCAGTATCGAATCAGAAAAGGAGGAAGTAGAAATTGGATTTGGTATGCGGCCTGATCTGACCGGGAAAGGCAACGGGAAAGATTTTGTGTCATTTCTGGTTGATTACATCACAAAAGCATATCATCCGAAAAAGATCTGTCTTGCCGTAGCTGGTTTCAAGCAAGCGGGCTATTACGTTGTACGAGCGAATTGGTTTCCAGCAGACGGAGTACTTTGATCAGTCCACAAATGGTGATGTATATCCTTTTGTACGGATGATACTGGAAAGCAAAAAGGATTAGTTGCTGTTACATCTAGATTCTACTAGGATCAAAAACAAGCAAGACACCAATAGAAATCAGATATGGGGAATTTAAATGGAGACAAAAATAACGTCAGCTATCGAAGTCGCTAAATTAGCAAATGTATCACAGTCAACGGTATCACGAGTTTTTACACCAGGTGCTAGTGTATCCGAAAAAACCCGGATAAAAGTAATGAAAGCTGCTGAAGAGTTGAATTATCAGCCTAATGCCTTGGCTCGCGGACTCATTACTAAGAAAACAAATATGATCGGCTTGGCTATGAAAGATATCCAAAATCCCTTCTACCATGAAGTATTAGGTCTGTTTACTAAAAAGCTTAAGGAAAAGGGGTATTCCGTGTTATTTGTGTATACGGAGAATGAGGAAATCCAGCAAGAAGAGATCAACCATTTCCTAGAATACAATGTGGAAGCAATAATTGTGACTGATGCACTTTTGTCGTCAAATGTTGTAACCCGTCTTAAAGCAAATAACATTCCAGTTATATTATTTAACCGTCATGATAAGGATCTCGAGTGCCATTCCGTTGTTTGCGATAATGTAAATGCTTCAAAGAAAATAGGTGCCTACATTTACGATCTAGGAGTACAGGACATAGTATTTATCACTGGAAAAGTGAACACATCAACAAGCCGTGATAGACAGAAAGGTTTTACTGAATTCTTTAAAGACAAAAATACTGACATCACTATTTTGGAAGGCGATTACACCTACGAGAAATCTTTTTTTCTTACACGGGATCTGATTCAAAAAGGTAATACGCCGGAGGTAATATTCGGTGCAAATGATATAACAGCATTAGGAGCATTAGATGCCTTGAAAGAATGCAGCGTTCACGTACCTGAACAAACAATGGTTATTGGTTTTGATGATATAAAGATGTCTTCTTGGCCCAATTACTCTTTGTCTACTTGGGCCCAGCCAATCAAGGAAATGGTAGAAACAACAATTGAATTGATTACACGGAAAGAAGAAAAGCA
Source organism: Virgibacillus sp. 7505 (assembly GCF_002272135.1). Lineage (GTDB taxonomy): Bacteria > Bacillota > Bacilli > Bacillales > Amphibacillaceae > Terribacillus. The sequence continues at coordinate 52,191 of NZ_NPBF01000026.1, forward strand.
TGGGCCCGAATTCATCAAATTAGAGGGAAAGTTCATTCGCAGGACAACAACAAGATAAAATAGTTTGACAAATGAAAGCGTTTCAATTAATATACTGACTGTAATTAATTTTTGCATACGTATGCAAATTCATGTTAGGTGTTTTGCATACGTATTCATTTCACTGGGAGGGATTTAGCATGGCTGTTTATTTTAAACAAGGTAAAGTTGACGAAGATATTAAGCGTGATGATGAGAAAATTGCAGAGATAGTCAGATCAACGATCCAAAGGATTGAGGAGGAAGGGGACAAAGCAATCAGAGAATTGTCTCTTCAGTTCGATAAGTGGACACCAGAAAGCTTCCGTCTTACAAAAGAAGAAATCGAGGAAATTTGCGCTTCTATACCTGAACAAACGAAGCAGGATATTGAATTCGCTCAGAATAATATCAGACGTTTTGCAGAGGAACAAAAAAAATCAATGAAAGATATTGAAGTGGAAACGATGCCGGGAGTAATTCTGGGGCACAAAAATATCCCGGTTGGCAGTGTGGGCTGCTATATCCCAGGCGGACGATATCCAATGGTTGCTTCTGCTCACATGAGTGTATTGACGGCTAAAGTAGCAGGCGTTAATAGAGTGATTGCATGTACACCACCGATTAATGGTGAAGTACCTGCGGCTACTGTTTATGCGATGCATAAGGCTGGAGCGGACGAGATATATATCCTAGGCGGTATCCAAGCTATGGCGGGAATGGCAATTGGTACCAAAACGATGGAGCCAGTAGATATGATTGTTGGACCAGGGAATGCTTTTGTAGCCGAAACGAAGAGACAGCTGTATGGTCGTGTAGGTATTGATCTTTTTGCAGGTCCGACAGAAACACTAGTAGTTGCTGATGAAACAAGTGATCCAGAATTTATTGCGACAGATTTGCTCGGACAAGGAGAGCATGGGCCAACTTCCCCTGGTGCATTGATTACTACATCTAAAGAAATAGCTGAAAAAACTGTAGAAGAAATTGAAAGACAGTTAAAGATTCTTCCAACTGCGGATGTGGCAAGTGTCTCATGGAATGATTATGGACAAATAATCATTGTAGAAGATGAGCAAGAAGCGTTAAAAGAAGCAGACAGATTGGCTTTTGAGCATGTTGAGATACTTACTAAAAATCCTGATTTCTTCTTGGAGAACATGAAAAACTACGGCTGTCTATTCCTCGGACCTGAAACAAATGTTGCGTATGGTGACAAAGTTATAGGAACAAATCATACGTTACCAACTAAAGGGGCAGCTCGATATACTGGCGGACTTTGGGTCGGTAAGTTTTTGAAAACGGTTACTTATCAGCGGATCGAATCCAAAGAGCAAAGTGCCTTTATTGGGGAATATGCTGCTAGACTATGTCAGCTGGAGAACTTCGCTGGTCATGCAGAACAAGCATTACTGAGAGTGAGAAAATACAAATCAAACTAAGAAATCACACTTCAATTATGGGAATAGGTGACCACTATGTTAAGTATGATAGGTCTTATTGGTGGTTTAGTATTACTGACGATTCTAGTTATGAAAGGTATGAATCTGTTAGTTGTCGCACCGATATCTGCATTATTCGTGGCAATTTTGAATGGTATACCAATATTCCCTCAGTTTGCCGATGAGGGTCAGGTAGATTTTATAACCGGCTATATGGATGGTTTTGCCGGATTCATCACCTCTTGGTACCTTATGTTTTTGGCCGGTGCTATTTTCGGGAAAGTGATGGAAGATAGCGGAGCAGCTGATAGTGTTTCGCATTGGATTATCACAAAGATAGGAATTAAGCATGCTGTACTTGCAATAGTACTCGCATCTGCTGTATTGACATATGGCGGGGTTAGTTTATTCGTAGTTGCATTTGCAGTATATCCGATGGCGGTCAGCTTATTTAAGGAAGCGGATTTACCAAGAAGGTTCATACCAGCAGCATTGGCGTTCGGCTCTACCACATTTACAATGACATCTGCAGGATCACCTGAGATACAAAACTGGATCCCGATTCCCTTTCTCGGAACAAGTCCTTATGCAGGGTGGGAAGTCAGTATACTGACAGCTGTATTCATGATTGTCTTTGGGTATTGGTGGCTGATGAAAATGATCAGAAAAGCCACTAAAAAAGGGGAACGTTTCATTGCAAGAGATGCAGATCAAATAGAAATAAGAAAAGATCTCCCGAATCCGTTAAAAAGCATAATTCCATTATTAATAGTTTTAATTATTGCTTTTGCTTTCCATAATACATTAGCCCAGTCAGCATTGATTCTTGCTTTGCTTGGCGGGATTATCTCTACATGGTTATTAAACAGAAAGTACTTTAGGAACTTCTGGAATGCAGTGGGTGAAGGTACGACTGGAGCAATTATTGCAATCGGTAACACGTCAGCAGTAGTCGGTTTTGGCGGAGTTGCAAAGATAACCCCAGCTTTCGATGATGCAGTGAACTTTATGACTAGTATTCCAGGATCACCATTAATAGGCGGAGCATTAGCTGTAATGGTTATTGCGGGATTGACTGGTTCATTATCAGGGGGCCAATCGATAGCCTTGCCAATCTTGGCTCCGCATTATTTGGATATAGGAGTAGATCCAGAAGCTCTTCATAGGACGGTATCAATTTCTTCCGGTACTTTAGATTCTCTGCCGCACGGAGGTTATGCCGTTACTACGATAAGAGCGATTGCGGGCGAAACACATCGAGATGCATATCCCGCATTTGGAGCAATGACAGTAATCGTTCCATTAGCAGCAGTTATCTTAGCTGTATTATTATTTAGTTTGGGATTAGGCATTTAATAGTTGTCCGCATAGATACAAAAAAGAGCCCCTTCATTATTGAAGGGGCTCTTAGCATTAGATGATCTGTTTACCCATTTGCCCTAAAGCATAATGAATCCCGTGCTGCAATGTTTGGAAACAGTCGAATGTTGCAAGTGAGATGCCGGAGTTGGTAATTTGCAAGCCAAGCTCAGGTGAAATTCCGACAAGTAATGTCTGCGTACCAATCAAGGATGAAGCCGATCCAACCTTGCTTATAAGGTTCGCGGTATACTGGCTGACGTCCTTATCCAGTCCTGTCAAATCGAGGAGCAGGTATCTTGCTTTATATGCAGGCAAATTCTCGAGCGTTTTAAATAGCAGCTCCTCGGATCGTTCTTCGTCATATTTTCCAATCAAGGGAACGACAACAACATGATCGAGTACAGGAATGATCGGTGATGATAAATCACGCACCAGCTTTTTCAATTCCCTTGTCTTATCTTCGACAGTCGCTTCCAATTCCATGATTTTCTGTGATTCTTTTTTCCGTGCTAACTGATGGATATTCTCTGAAACTGTAACATCTGAAGGAAAGTAATGGATGATGGTGCTTTGATAGCCTTCCAATTGATAATGCTCCACCTTATACCACACATTTGTTCCGAACATACCGCTGAAGATGCCAGCGTAATGGGCTGGCAAGAAGCGGCCGCCTTCGGTCTTTCCTTGAGAAACATTTATTTTATGTTCCCAGCTGTCAACCAGCTCTGCTGTCAATGTATGGTTTTCGGGATCAAGATCTTTGATTATAGTCCTTCCCCAGCCTGCTGAAGCATACGTGTTTGTAATGAGTTCCGCAGCTTTATGGATTCCAACATCAGGTTTGTTTTGGAAATACTCTCCAACAACAATTCCTTGCCGATATCCTGTTGTTTCAAAAACAAGGTTGGAAACCTCTTCTCCGGAAATCTCCTCTATGGTATCAAAAAATTCACGCATAGCACTGGAAATCCAAAATAGTACTGCATCTTGTTCTTCATATATGAATCTGCCTTTATCCAGTTCCCAACCAAACTGGAGGCCGCCAATTTCTATCTTGTCCAATGGTTCCGTACTCCTTTTTCGGGCGAATTATAGTCCAAGTATCATTATAAATTTTATGTAGATACAATGCCAGTTCTTTGCGGTCACGCAGTAAGTCTATACTATCATTTCTCTATATCGTGCCAATATACTAACAATAGCACATATTATGGATGGTTGCTGGCATGCAATCCATAATCCTTAATACGATTTACGAGTAATACGTACGATAATTACCGTTGGCTAACTGCACAGGAGAATATGTATAAAATAAGAGCGTGCCGAATGGACACGCCCTTGACTCATTTTGTAATATCCATAAATCCTTCACCGAAAACGTCTCGTACGTCGTATAACGTAATGAATGCTTTCGTATCGATAGAGCGGACTATTTTCTTCAATGGAAGCAGTTCCTGTTTATTGATGACAACATACAGAATTTCTTTCTGGTTCTGTGTATAATACCCACGTCCTTCCAGCAGCGTAACACCTCTGTCGAGCTGCGTGGAAATTGTTTTGGCGATCGTATCTTTCTGATTGGAAATGATGAACACAGCTTTCTTTGGATTTAACCCTTCAATCACGAATTCCATTACCTTAGTTGCGATATATAGCATAATTACAGTAATCAAAAGCTTCTCAGTACCGATGATGAACCATGAAGCTGCCACTACGATCAAATCGAAGAACAGCAGGGCAAAGCTAGTGTTCCAATCAAGATACTTATTCGCAAGACGGGCAAGAATTGCAGTGCCTGCTGTCGTGCCGCCTACTTTAAGTACAAGTCCAATGCCGACACCTGCAAATAAACCGCCGAAAACTGCGTTTACTAGTACTTGATCAGAAGCTATTTCCCAGCTCTCAGTTATATGAAGGAAAATAGAATTGAGTATGACGACGATAATTGTATAAAAAACAGTCTGTTTGTCTAGGAATCGATATCCTATGATAAGCAAGAGTCCATTCAAAATTAAGTTCATGATACTCGGAGCCCAGCCAAGAGCATAAAATAAGATTATAGTAACACCTGTTACACCGCCTTCACCCAGCTCACTTGGAATAGCGAAGATATTCACTGCCAGGGCAAATAGAAAGGATCCAGCTATGAGGAATACGAGGTCTTTGAGGAAGTGCTGCTTTATCTGTTTCATCTGATAACCCCCTTTTATAATGTTGTTTCTTCTCTGATAGACCACGAGATTATATCACACTGCATTATAGCTTGCCATATTACTTGACAAGATTCTGAAAGAATATCTGTCGGTTTCATTGCAGATAAAGAAAGGGTAATGGAATATGAAAAGTGAAATATTTAGCAAAATGCGCATAAATTGTGTCTGATTATGAAAAAGATTAGTATGTAGATAGTAGGAGGGTATGCAGATGAATGAAACATTTAAAGCGTTAATTGCAGATAAACAGGGAGAAGACTTCTCGGTCCAGGTGAAGGAATTGACCGTTGACCAGTTGCCGGAGGGAGAAGTATTAATCAAGGTCCACTATTCTGGCGTCAACTATAAAGATAGCCTAGCAACGATACCAAATGGAAATGTAGTGAAGTCTTACCCGATCGTACCGGGGATAGATTTAGCTGGAGAAGTTGTCACTTCCGAAGATGAGCGATTCCAGCCGGGGGATCAAGTGATTGCCACGAGCTATGAAATCGGGGTTGCTCGTCATGGTGGTTATAGCGAGTACGCAAGGGTGCCAGCCGAATATATTGTCCCAGTGCCGGAAGGGATGACGACGAGAGAAGCAATGATCATTGGTACAGCAGGGTTTACAGCTGCACTTTCCGTTCAGCGCTTGTTGGAGAATGGTTTGAATAAAGAAAACGGACCAGTACTTGTTACAGGAGCGACCGGAGGAGTCGGAAGCTTCGCTGTAGCTATATTGTACAAGCTTGGCTTCGAAGTGGAAGCAAGCACAGGTAAAATAGAGGAGCAGGAATACCTCAAGGAGCTTGGCGCTACCCGTATTATTTCGCGTGATGAGGTGTATGACGGCAACCTCAAACAGCTTGCCAGCCAAAAATGGGCAGCAGCAGTCGATCCTGTTGGCGGAGAACCTTTAGCGGCGGTCCTCAGCCAGCTCAAGTATAATGGATCTGCTGCAGTGAGCGGATTGACAGCAGGAGGTAAGGTTCCGACTAGTGTCTTCCCATTCATCCTGCGCGGAATCAACTTGCTTGGAATTGATTCGGTCTATTGCCCGAAACCAACTCGCGATAAAGTATGGATGCAGCTGGCAACCGCTTTTAACCCAGGAGATTTGGAACGATTCGTGATAGAAGATTTGACACTGGAGCAATTGCCAGATGCATTACCTAATTTATTGAAAGGTCATGCCCGAGGCAGATACCTTGTCCGTATCGGAGAATGAGTGTGACATTTGTGTGTCAGTGAAATTTGAACTGTTTGTGAACGTCGTCACAAATTGTTTTCCTCTGCGATCAATCATGGCATAATCATAATCAAATGACTATGTGAGGTGCACAAAATGATTTATCTATTAATTGTGTTCGCGGTGGCTTGTGTTGTTGGCTGTTTTGCAACTTGGATGAAGATGGTCAAACAAGACGAAAAACAATTTGCAAATGTGACGGAAACTCAGACAGAAGCATATAAAAAGGCTAATTAAGTAAAAAGCGCGCTGTTCAATCAGCGTGCTTTTTTTATGTGACAATATTACTAACTTTTCTTCATAAAATGGGTTATAACATTAGCTGATTAGGGTAAAGGTATGATATTCGAATGATGCTTAAGGAGAAAGGTACTGGAAATGAAAACAGTTGCGGAGATGACCAAAAGTGTAAGTGCTTTTGATAATTTCGATGAAGCGGCACAGGGTGTGCTGGATATTATCAGTGAATTCGTGAAGATTAATACACTATTTATCGCTAAAAATGATAGCGTCCATAATGAAATCATCAAAGTTGTAAATCAGAAAGAGACGCTCCTCCAGGAAGGAGAAAAGCTTCCCTTTAGTGAAACATTATGCAAGCTTAGTGTGGATCACGGGAGAAAAATACTAATAATTCCCGACTTGGCGAAAAGCGAACTTTCTCACTCGCTTGAGGTAGCAAAGAATCTTGGAGGCGGCAGCTTTATCGGGATTCCGATCTATTTTGAGAACGGACAGAATTATGGAACCATTTGCGGACTTGACTCGAACTCATTTCCGTTTACAGAGGAACACATCCGACTATTTGAAACGATGGCTTCGCTTATGACTTTTGTACTTGAGCTTGATAATGCAAACAAGCAGATACAAAATTTATCAGCACCATTTGTTCCGATTACTTCTGGGGTAGCAGTGCTTCCGATTATCGGATTCATCAATGAAGATAGAGCAGAAAAAATAATTCAGCTATCTCTGCAAAAGAGTCTGGAGCTGAATTTGGACTATCTTGTCATCGACTTATCTGGTATCTCACAGATTGATCATGTGGTGAGCAGCTCACTGCTAAAGATAGCCACCTTGCTGAAGCTTATCGGTGTGACCCCTATTCTGACCGGATTCCATCCGGATTTAGCATTGAAAGCATTATCTCTGCAGATGGAATTAAAGGACATTCTTATTGAAGCCAATTTGGAGCGTGCATTGAATAAGATCGGATTAAAATTGGAAAAACGTGATAGTTTGTAAGCCAGACAAGGATATTTGTCTGGTTTTTGTTTTAGGTTGGGACCAGATTTGAATGAATTTGGCAATTGATGGAAAGGGAGAAGTGTAGCGCTGTTAACAAGTTTCATCTTAGCTGGGGTTTTCAGCGGCAGGCTGGCTTCTTGGTAAGTCTTATGCATTTGTTTCAGGAGGCGTTATCTATCATGCTATCAAGGTACAAATGCAGGAACAAGGAAAATTTGCGGCGTTTTTGTATTTCTGTATACCTTGTATTCTCTATACATTTGTTTGGATAATGGTAAAATAAGGAGGGTACCTAAACAGAAGGAAATACTGCTTGCTGATCCAAGTATTGCAGGAGTATGCGCGTTTACATAGTACGAATCAGATCCGGAGCATGACGGAATGGCTCTAAGTAACGAGCCGATTTTCGAAAGGAAAGCATATGAGGTGGAAGTATGAGAATCAGGGAAATTGAAGAAAAAGATAATCAGCAAGTCGAGCAGCTGATTCGGACTTGCTTAAAGGAGTTCGGTGCCGATAAGCCTGGAACAGCTTGGAGTGATCCAGATTTAGGTCGTTTCTATTCCTTGTATCAGCAGCCAGGTTCGAAGTATTGGGTTGTGGAGGAGGAAGGAACGATTGTTGCCGGATGCGGTATTGGTCCGATCGAAGGACACCCGGAAGTTTGTGAGCTCCAGAAGATGTATACAGCCAAGAATACACGCGGGACAGGCATTGCACACGATTTGCTGCAAACAGCACTTACTTTTGCTAGCCAGCATTATAGTCGCTGTTACTTGGAAACGCTGAGCAACATGACTGCAGCAAATCGTTTCTATCTGAAGACAGGCTTTCAGCGTTTGGACAGGCCTCTGAGCGAAACAGAACATTATGCTTGTGATGTTTGGTATATCAAGGATTTATAATGTAACGAAAGGAAGGCGAACTCTTGCACGTCAAACCAATCGTAACGCTGCTGGAAGCGAATGAGATAGTTTATGCTGTTGGGGGTTCACTGCTGCTGTACTTAAAAGGGCTGCCAGTTAGTCCAAATGATATGGATATACTAGTAGAGCCTGAGCAGTTTGCCCGTGCAAAAAGAACACTTCAAAACATGGCGGTCATATCGGAAGATAAGCTGCCGCAGGACCGGTTTCAAACGAAGTCATGTACAACCTTCACTATGTCAGATGGTGTACAAGTGGACTTGATGGCAGGTTTTGCCGTTTCCTATGGAGGTAATGTTTTAGAGATGCCTTTTACTGCTGTAAGGGATCAGACAATTGCCGGTGTACTGCCGCTAAGCAGTATGGAGGCATGGTACATTATGTACTGGCTGTTGCCCGGAAAAGAAGGTAAACGTTCTGTAATGGAGCAATACTTCCGCAGTAGCGGGCTAAAGGATCGGCATTATTTACAGCAAGCACTCGAATTTGAATTACCGGAAGGTGCCTCCGCGGCAATTCAGGATTTATTAACAATATGAAGAAACAGAACTCAATTTAAGTCAAAATAAATTCATAGCTACTACTTGAAAATCCCTTTCTAAAGGGATTTTTTTGTTTGTTAACAAAGCTGTGACGATTACGCCACAAATTGTTCAATATTTCACAATCCCAAATAGGAAGACAGGAGTATACTAAATGTAACAGGACATTGTGACTAATTTCACATAGTTTCCGATAAAATTATGAAAAGAAAGAAGGCGGCAAAATGGATGTTGTAGAGCTTTCGCGTATCCAATTTGCATCAACGACGTTGTTCCACTTCCTATTCGTTCCGTTAAGTATAGGATTGGCATTCATCATTGCAATCATGGAAACATTGTATGTTGTCAAAAAAGACGATAAATATAAAAAAATGGCGAAGTTCTGGGGACATATATTCCTGATCAACTTCGCAGTCGGTGTTGTCACCGGTATATTACAGGAATTCCAATTCGGGATGAACTGGTCGGAATACTCCCGTTTTGTAGGGGATGTTTTCGGTGCACCGCTTGCTATTGAAGCGCTGCTGGCATTCTTCATGGAGTCCACTTTCCTAGGTCTGTGGATTTTCGGTTGGGATCGCTTGCCAAAATGGGTGCATGCATTATGTATTTGGCTTGTATCCCTAGGTACGATTTTCTCTGCATTCTTCATTCTGTCTGCGAACTCATTCATGCAGCATCCAGTCGGAGAAGTATTGCAAAATGGCAGACTTGAGATGAATGACTTTCTGGCAATCATGACAAATGGTCAGCTTTGGGTCGAATTCCCGCATACAGTCTTCGGTTCGTTCGCGACTGGTGCATTATTCATCGTTGGTATTAGTGCCATAGCTCTTTTGCGTAAGAAACATGTGGAATTCTATAAAGGTTCCTTTAAGGTTGCTATTGTTGTCGCTTTGATCAGTGGTATCGGTATCGCTTTATCCGGTCATGAGCAGGCATTATATCTTGTGGAAACACAGCCAATGAAAATGGCTGCCAGTGAGGGTCTTTGGGAAGACAGTGCCGATCCTGCACCTTGGACAGTATTTGCCAATATCGATACCGAAGCGAAGGAAAATACGGGAGAACTTAAAATCCCTTATATGTTAAGTTTCTTATCTTATGGTACATTCAGCGGTTCAGTAGAAGGCATGAATTCCTTGCAGGAACGTTATACAGAGCTATACGGACCTGGCAATTACATCCCGCCTGTCAAAACGACATTCTGGAGTTTCCGTGTCATGACGGTACTAGGCGGAGCAGTTTTAGCTCTATCTATCTGGGGTGCTTATCTTTATGCACGTAAAAAACTCGTTAATAGCAAATGGTATCTGCGCTTGATGATCGTTGCAATCAGCTTCCCGTTTATCGGCAACTCTGCTGGTTGGATCATGACTGAAATCGGTCGTCAGCCATGGGTTGTATTTGGATATATGAAAACAGAGGATGCGGTCAGTGCTGGTGTCACAGCTGGAGAAGTTCTTTTCTCCCTCATCACTTTCTCGGCCATGTACTTGATTCTGTTCGCGGTCATGATTACTTTGTTCGTCCGTGAAATCAAAAAAGGGCCGGAGCATGATGTAGAAGAAACAGAACCAATCGCAGACCCATTCACGAAGGAGGGTCAACATGCTTTCTCTTAATGAATTTTGGTTTATCCTTGTCGCTGTTTTGTTCGTTGGCTTCTTCTTCCTGGAAGGCTTCGACTTCGGCGTCGGGATTGCAAGTAAATTTGTAGCTAAAGATGATTTGGAAAAACGCGCTTTCATCAATTCGATCGGCCCATATTGGGATGCGAATGAAGTATGGCTCATCACAGCTATCGGAGCGATGTTCGCAGCTTTTCCGAACTGGTATGCGTCTATGCTAAGCGGTTTTTATCTTTGCTTCGCTTTCATTTTGTTCGGTCTGATCGGCCGCGGGGTGGCTTTCGAGTTCCGAGGCAAAGCGGAGCACCCGACGTGGCGCAAGACTTGGGATTGGGTGATTCTCTTCGGCAGTATCATTCCGCCGCTTGTTTTCGGTATCATGTTCACTGCGTTGATCCAAGGTGTACCGATTGACGAGAATATGCACATGCATGCTGGTGTGTCCGATGTCATCAATGTCTATACAGTTCTTGGCGGTGTGACGTTGACAATGCTTTGCGTATGGCACGGTCTTATCTTCGGAACACTACGTTTAATGGATACGTTACGTGAACGCTGCCGCAGTGCAGCAAAAAAATTGCTGCCAATCAACGCAATTTTATTGGTTGCATTCCTTGGAATGACATTTTTTAAGACAGATATGTTCAGTGTCCATGGAAATATTTTAGAGTATCTATTCATGGTCGGTATTCTTGTGTATATCGCATCTGGCTACTTCATCACACGAAAACGTGATGGCTGGGCATTCCTGATGTCTGGTTTAATCATGATCCTGTTGATTGCTTCTGTGTTCATTGGTCTATTCCCTCGGGTAATGATCAGTTCTATCAGTGAAGCTTACAGCTTGACTGTACAGTCAGCATCATCAGGAGATTATTCATTGAAAGTCATGACCTATATCAGTTTGGCATTGCTGCCATTCGTGTTAGGCTATCAAATTTGGAGCTACTACGTTTTCCGTAAACGTGTAGATCATAAGGAGCATATGGAATACTAATGGGCAGAAATTTAATGGCTTACAAGGGAATAAAAACGGTGCTGGTAGGGCTATCCGCATTGACGCTGCTGCAAGCTGTGGCCATTATCTTTCAAGCGAAATGGCTGGCGGAGGCCATCACGCACCTATTCCATGGGGAAAGCTTTGTTTCCCAAATACCACTGATAGGCTGCTTTATAGCAGCCTTTCTTGCTAGGCAGCTTTTGCAGCTCATCATAAAAAAAATATGTTTCCGCTTTGCAGAAGCAACTGTCAAGGATATGCGAAAAGCATTTTTGGAAAGTGTATTCAAGCTGGGACCGCGCTACACAAAACAGGAAGGAACCGGGAATCTCGTTACCTTTTTGCTGGAGGGAGCAGGTAAGCTACGCGACTATTTGGAGCTGTTTTTGCCAAAGCTCGTTTCCAATATGATTACGCCATGGCTTGTACTAGTTTATATCTGGCTGCACGATGGTATTTCTGCTGTCATTTTATTAGTTACCATTCCTATCTTGGTCGCTTTTATGATTTTGCTTGGCTTAGCCGCACAGAAGAAAATGGACAGTCAGTGGAAGGCTTATCGTATGCTTTCCAATCACTTTGTGGATTCGTTAAGAGGATTGGAAACGTTGAAATTCCTCGGTCGCAGCAAGGAACACGGTGAGACGATCGAGAAAGTAAGCGGACAGTATCGTAAATCCACGTTAGGTACATTGCGGATTGCGTTTCTTTCCTCGTTTGCGCTGGATTTGTTCACGCAGCTTGCAATCGCTTTCGTCGCCGTGACACTTGGTCTGCGGTTGATTGATGGAACACTATTGCTGGAGCCAGCATTGATGATCCTCCTGCTTGCGCCAGAATATTTTCTTCCGATTCGTGAGGTGGGAAATGATTATCATGCTACGTTGGATGGTAAGGATGCAGGTGACCAGATGCTTGCTGTTATCAAGGTTGCCAAAGAGAAGCATAAAGGAAATCAAGCAGGTGCTTGGGGAGAAGACAGTGAGCTTGTTTTAAATGATGTGACTGTTATGTACGACAATGATCGTCCTGCTTTGTCTGACATAAAGCTAAGCATCAAAGGGAATCAGAAGGTAGGTTTAATTGGAGCAAGTGGTGCCGGTAAGTCAACATTCATTGATTTGCTGAGCGGGTTTATTGATCCCGTTTCCGGTCAAATGGAGCTGGATGGAAAGCCTGTGGACTTCTCAGCTGAAGCTTGGCAGAAACAAACAGCTTACATTCCGCAGCACCCATTCATATTCCAAGGCAGCATCAAGGACAACGTAAGATTTTATGCGCCGGAAGCTTCGGATGAACGAGTGGAAGAAGCGATTGGTCATGCTGGTCTAAGGGATGTTGTTGATAGGCTGCCTGAAGGATCCGACACCTTGATTGGGGAAGGAGCCCGTAACTTAAGCGGCGGTCAGGCACAGCGTGTTGTCTTGGCGAGGGCATTTTTGAGTGACCGTTCGATTGTCCTTTTGGATGAACCTACAGCACAGCTTGATATTGAAACGGAATATGAATTAAAAGAAGTCATCGAGGAGCTTGCTGCAGAAAAATTATTGTTCTTTGCATCGCATCGACTTCATTGGATGCAGGAAATGGATCTAATTGTTGTCATGGATAACGGAAGAATAGCGGAGTGTGGCACGCATGAACAATTAATGGCAAACCGCGGCCAATATGTCCGCTTACTGAAAGCACAAATGGGGGATAATCATGAAGCATCGTGACTGGATCATGCCATATGTTAAACAATATAAATATCGCATGCTGACCATTCTGCTGCTGAGTATGCTGACAGTAGGTTCAGCTGCGGCATTGATGTTCACATCTGGCTTTTTGATTTCTAAATCATCACTTCGGCCGGAAAACATCCTGCTCGTATACGTACCGATTGTACTCGTTCGGGCATTTGGTCTTGGTCGCTCTGTATTCCGCTATTCCGAACGACTGGTGAGTCATGATTTCATTCTCCGCGTGCTGGCAAAGATGCGGACTAGGCTTTATCATCTGGTCGAGCCGAAGGCAGCTACGAGCAAGTCGATGAAAACGGGAGAAGTGCTCGGTATATTGGCGGAGGATATCGAAAGCTTGCAGGATTTGTATCTGCGTACGATTCTGCCGACTGCATCCGCTGTCCTTCTATATGTGATCAGTATTTGTGCACTCGGTTACTTTAGTATTGGATTCGCTTTACTTATGGCGATTTATTTCTTCGTGCTGGTTGTTGTGATGCCGATTTTCTCACTTTTGCATATGCGTGCGGCCAATCAGGCATACAAAAAGGATAAGGACCAGCTGTATCAATATGTAACAGATGGTTTCCTTGGTATACATGACTGGCTTTTGAGCGGACAAAAACAGCATTTCTTCAGCCGCTTTTTCAAACGTCAGGAAACACAGGACAAAGCTGATAAACGGTCGAAGAACTGGTCATATTATCGTGAATTCATCGGACAAATCGTTGTTGCTGCCATGCTGGTCACGATGCTTGCTTTCGGTGCCAGTCTGTTCACGGATGGAAGAATAGCAGATGTATTCATTGCTGCATTTGTACTTGTCATCATTCCGCTGTCCGAGGCGATTCTACCTGTTTCGAATGCTGTGGAAAAGTACCCACGGTATGAGGAATCATTGAATCGTGTCACCGAGCTGGAATCAGATCAGGACACAACCGTTGAGGCTGCAGCCTATGAAGGTTCTTTCGAAAATGTACAGCTGACTATGAATAGTGTGGATTTTGGATATGAAGAGCAGGGGAGTGTTATCAAAAACCTATCTCTCGAACTGACACAAGGTAAAAAGATTGCCATTATCGGTAAGAGTGGAGCGGGTAAATCAACATTGCTCAAGCTTTTGCAAGGGATGCTGTTACCAGATTCCGGGACTGTACAAATCAATGGATATGAAGCATCATCCATTCGTCCTGATATGACAAAACTTGTTTCTGTATTGAATCAAAATCCGTATCTTTTCTATACAAGTGTGGCGAATAACTTGCTTTTGGCAAATGAAACAGCCACCGAAGCAGAAGTGAAAGCTGTTATGAAACAAGTCAAACTGCATGATTTAGTAGCCAGTCAGCCAGAAGGCTATCAGACATCCATGCAAGAAACCGGGCAGCGCTTTTCTGGCGGAGAACGTCAGCGTATTGCGCTGGCACGGGTATTGCTGCAGGATACACCGATTGTCATGCTGGATGAGCCGACTGTGGGACTTGATCCGATCACTGAACGAGACCTGCTTGATACGATTTTCAATAGCCTGACGGGTAAGTCCTTGCTGTGGGTAACACATCATCTGGTCGGAATGGAACAGATGGATGAGATCATATTCATGGAAGAAGGAAAAATCAAAATGCGCGGAACACATGCACAATTGCTGCAGGAATCAGCGCATTATCGCAAATTATACGAGCTGGACCGGCCGACGGCATTCCAGCATGTGTGATCCAAAGCTTTAAAGCTTTGGATTTTTTTATGCATAAATCGATAGAAAGCTCATCATACTACCGGTAAAGCAAAATCGAAATGGAGTGACGTGATGGATATCCTTCTTGCCGTCCTGCCTGCATTGTTCTGGGGCAGTATCGTGTTATTCAATGTCAAGCTTGGCGGGACCCCTTATCACCAAATCCTCGGTACGACTATCGGTGCATTGTTGCTCTCGATTGTACTGTATTTCTTCGTAAGGCCTGAATTGACTGGATTCATCTTCTTAATTGGGTTTTTATCTGGGGTGTTCTGGTCACTTGGTCAAACCTTCCAGTTAAAAAGCGTACATGCAATCGGTGTTTCCAGAACGATGCCGATTTCGACTGGTGCGCAGCTTGTTTCCACTTCCCTATTTGGAGTGATTGTTTTCGGTGAATGGAATACAGCAAGATCTGTCATTCTCGGAATTCTGGCATTATTGCTCATTATCATTGGTGCAATGCTCACTTCCAAACGTGCTAAAGGAGAACAGACGGACGAGGCAAGCCGGGGAGCGTTCCGAAAAGGTCTGATTTTCATCACCATCTCAACAGTTGGCTACCTCGTATACGTTGTCATAGCCAGACTCTTCGGTGTCGATGGATGGACAGCTTTATTCCCGCAGGCTGTCGGCATGGTTGCAGGCGGAATCATCCTGACGGTGAAATACAGACCGTATGATTTTTACACCATAAAGAACATCATTCCAGGTTTGATATGGGCGACAGGAAATATGTTTTTGTTTATTTCACAGCCGCGCGTAGGCGTAGCGACTAGCTTTTCTTTATCTCAAATGGGAATCGTCATATCCACGCTTGGCGGTATTTTCATATTAGGAGAGAAAAAAACGAGGGGCCAGCTGATCAGTATCAGTATCGGTATCATCCTGATCGTTGTTGCCGGTTTCCTATTAGGCTATACAAAATCATAATGAAGGAGAGTTTCTTATGTATCCAAGTTTGCAAGGGAAAGTAGTCGTCATCACAGGTTCATCTACTGGTCTCGGGAGAGCTATGGCTTTGCGCTTTGGCCAAGAAGGTGCCAAAGTAGTGGTGAATTATTACAATAATGGCGAGAAAGCTGATGAGGTAGTCCAAGAAATCAAAAACAGCGGCAGTGATGCAGTAGCTATACAAGGAAATGTAATGGTGGAAGAGGACGTTAAAAAACTTGTTCAGACAGCCATCGATTCATTTGGTAAATTGGATATCATGATTAATAATGCTGGTGTCGAAAACCCGGTTCCTTCCCATGAATTGCCGCTGAAGGATTGGGACCGAGTTATCGGAACGAATTTGACAGGTGCCTTCTTAGGCTCGCGTGAAGCATTGAAGTATTTTGTTGAAAATGATGTAAAAGGAAATATCATCAATATGTCCAGTGTACATGAAATGATTCCTTGGCCATTGTTTGCACATTATGCTGCTAGTAAAGGCGGGGTGAAGCTCTTGACCGAAACATTGGCACTGGAATATGCTCCGAAACAAATTCGTGTGAACAATATCGGACCAGGCGCAATCAATACGCCAATCAATGCTGAGAAATTCGCAGATCCAAAGCAAAAAGCAGATGTAGAGAGCATGATTCCGATGGGTTATATCGGAAAGCCAGAAGAAATTGCAGCTGTTGCAGTGTGGCTTGCTTCTGATGAATCCAGCTACGTGACAGGTATAACATTATTTGCAGATGGCGGTATGACCAAGTATCCAAGCTTCCAGGCAGGAAGAGGCTGAACATTAAAAAGACAATGCCCCATGGGCATTGTCTTTTTAATGTTCATAAATCATTTTGCGTGTCATGCCGCCGTCTACAACAATATTTTCACCGTTGATGAAGTTATTTTCAGCTGATGTCAGGAATATGCATGCTCTGGCGATATCTGATGGTGTTCCGACACGTTTTGATGGGTGCTGATCATGATCGATAGGACGCAGGCTATCATATTCCTTCGTTTCGATCCAGCCTGGGCTGATGCTGTTTACCGTAATGTAGTCATCCTGCAATGACATAGAAAGTGCATGCGTAAGAGCGACAATGCCGCCTTTAGTAGCAGCATATGCTTCCGTATCAGGTTCCGACATGGTTGCACGAGTCGATGCAATATTCACGATCGAGCCGCCTTTTCCGCTTTGTTTCATATATCCTGCAGCTTCTCTGCTGGCTAGGAAAGTGCCGCGCAAATTTGTATTGATGATGCTATCCCATTCTTCGACCTCTAGTTCAAACATATTCTTGAATGCACTGATACCAGCGTTGTTAATCAAAATATCAATCTGTCCAAAATGGTCAAAGGCTTGCTTCATAAAGTCAGTCACGTCCTGGTGATTCCGCATGTCGGCCTGAAGGGCGAGTCCTTCTCCTGCCATTTCCTGTACAGTTTGTTCGGCAGCTGCATGATCCAGATCAACTGCAGCTACTTTTGCTCCTTTAGCGGCATACTGAAGAGCAACCGCCTTTCCGATTCCATTTCCTGCTCCAGTTACGACGACCACTTTGTCTGTAAAATCCATTACATTCATCCTTTCTTATCTTTGTAAAAAATATGTTTTAAAGACCATGTACCATCTTCTTGAACAATCAATTCGCCGAATGAGAATTGCTCCTGCCGCCGTTTATCTGTTGGTGAGCCGGGATTGAAAAGAACAAGATCCGCTTCTTCCTTATGAATGGGAATATGTGAGTGGCCGAAGATAAGCAGATCAATATGTTCGTCTTCAAATGCTGCCTTCGCGCGCTGTTCAGTCGTTTTTCCTTTCCCGTGTCCATGTATTACCCCAACTTTCACTCCATGAAAGGTAAGGAGCTGTTTTTTTGGTAATGTATCAATGAGCTCGGGACTGTCTATGTTTCCGGAAACAGCTGTAACTGGAGCGAAAGATGCAAGGGAATCAAGAACCCGGCTATCCTGAAGATCACCAGCATGGATGATATGGTCAGCCTGCTCCAGATGGGGGAGCAATGCAGCTGGCCAAACCTTTGCCATACGCGGCATATGTGTGTCAGCTAAGATAGTGATTCGCATCAGCTTCCCTCCAATCAATCTCATAATACCCTAAAGCACGTTACAGCAATCATAAAAAAACCGCTCACCCCATCAAGGGGGAGCGGTTGATGTTACATTTGAGTCTGATGCTCAGGCTGATGCAGTGTGATATCTGCACCAAGCTGTGTGAACAGCCCGACGATATCCTCATAACCACGCTGAATATGTTTGACATCCGTGATTTTGGTTACGCCATCAGCTGCTAGACCAGCCAAAATCAAGGAAGTACCAGCGCGAACGTCATGTGCTTTTACTGTTGCGCCCGTAAGCTTAGAAACACCATGAATCAGGATCTGATGATCAACCACTTCAATGTCAGCGCCAAGTTTCTTCAACTCTGCAACATGCCCATTTCGGTTTGGATATACTTTGTCCAAAATCGTACTAGAGCCAGCTGCTAGAGTGAGCAGCGTAGTAAGAGGCTGCTGCAAATCAGTTGCGAGCTCCGGATACATGCCTGTCTGGATACGCGCACCTTGCAGCGCAGTTCCTGAAGCTGTCATCGAGTCATCGTCTTCTGTAATAGTCATACCTAGCTCGATCAGCTTGTTCGTACAGCTAGCCAAGTGCTCTGGAATGACATTTTTAACTGTAATCCGGCCATTCGTCACACCTGCAGCCATCAAAAATGCGCCAGCAATCAAACGATCCGGAATCACCGTGTGTTCAATACCGCCATGAAGGGACTCAACGCCGTCAATCGTGATCTTCTCTGTGCCGGCTCCTTTGATCTTTGCTCCCATCAAGTTCAGGAGATTCGCTAAATCAACCACTTCCGGATCTTTTGCAGCGTTGTGCAGCGTAGTGCGTCCTTCTGCTTTAGCTGCTGCCAGCATAGCGTTGATGGTAGCACCTGATGTAATGACATCAAATGTAATCTCCGCACCGGTCAATTTCTCGCTAGTTACTTCATAATACTGCTGCTTGAAATCGAATGTCGCTCCAAGTGCAGAAAGAGCCTTCACATGCTGATCAATCGGGCGTGATCCAAAATCATCTCCGCCTGGATATCCGATTTGCACGGTCTTTACCTTGTGCAGCAAAGCTCCGACAAAATAATATGATGCACGGAAATCTGAGGTTTTTGCTAGATCAAGTTTCCCGGATGTTATATGTTTGCCGGTAAGCTCATATGTGTTCTTCTCTTTTTCTTTCATATGCAAACCAATATCTTCGGCAAGCTCTTTTATCAATAAAATATCCCGGATAGCGGGAATATCATGAATTGTAATTGTCTCATCTGTCAAACAGCCTGCTACAACTAGTGCAAGCGCACTGTTTTTGGCACCCGGGATGGTAACTTCTCCGGTTAGCGGGCCGCTTTTTCTGACTTCAAACCATGCATTGTCCACTCTATTACGCTCCTTGTCTAATTACAGCTCTGAAAGTCAGAATCAAAGGAATAAAGAATAAAGGAATTACCCTAGCTTCTTTGTATTATCCAGTATTTCTGATAAGCCTTCAGCGCTTTTTATCTGCTCTCATATGCACATAAATTTCATTTTACCATTAATCAGCCAAGAAGTAGATAGGGAATAAGTATTCCTGTATGCAGTTTTTACCTTTATCTTCGAACCCCTAGGGTAAGAGCTTCATATACTAGCGGTAACAGACTTTTGTGCTACAATAAAAAGGACTGGACTATACCAAAGGAAAGGCAGGCTCATCATGAAAGGAAAAAAGGTTGTCAAGGGCACGGCTATCGCGCTGCTTGTACTTTTTCTGTTTTGGTTCGTCCGGGAACATATTAAACTGTCACCTGAGGATATCCAAGGGTGGATTGTCTCATTTGGGATCGTTTCTCCATTAATCTACATGGGAATCTATGCGGTCAAACCCGTCATTTTTTTCCCTTCCTCTGTATTATCGATTGCAGGCGGTTTAGCGTTTGGCTTTGTTAAGGGTACCATCTTCATATTAATTGGTTCCGCGGGTGCTGCTATCGTCGCATATTTTCTAGCTCACTTTTTCTCCGAGCGGTTCGGGGATAAGGATTTAGGCGAAAGAGTGGAGAAAATCAAGCAGAAATTGCATGACGAAGGTTTCTTTTATGTATTGGTCATGCGGGTGCTGCCGGTTTTCAATTATGATTTGGTCAGTTATGTTGCCGGTCTGACACGTGTTAAATTCAAGCAATATATGGCCGCCAGTATATTAGGCGTGCTTCCGGGGACGATGACCTATGCACTTGTCGGGTCAAGTATCGTATCCTTAAACTATACGTATCTAGCTATTATTCTATTGATTATATTGATTTGTGCTCTCATAGGCTTTTGGAAAAGAGACAAGATAAAGGAAATACTGACATAAGACAGCTGAGGCTGTCTTTTTTTATTTTAGGTGGAAAAAGTTTAGTTATTATAGTTGAAAGAATATTCCGAATTGGGATGGTGTGTGCATGGAAGATCAAAAACAGTCACTACGATGCAGCATCCAGTACGTGAAGCAGGAAATTATCGGCCATGATGATGGTGCAAAGCAGCAGATGGAAGCTGACTCTTGCACCACTTAACCCGAATTGGAACGCCGTACAGCTTGTAGGCTATTGAGCATGATATCCGAGAGACAAAAAAACAGAGAAAGAGGCTGGGACATATTTTAGCCATATAAAAACCGAACTCTATTGTAAATCTTCCTAAGAAAAATTTGCATAAGTTCGGTCATCTGAATAGTTACCCATACTAGCGGAGTGTTCGCTCAAGAATAACATTCGGTTTTAACCAATGGTAATTTAGTTATGTCCCAGTCTCTTTCTTCATGCAAATGCTGTAGCTTGGATTCCGCTTTCTTTTTCATAGGCACGCTGCAGAGCGCGCGTTTTATCGCCTGGTGTCCCGTCACCGATTTGTTTACCCTCAATTTCAATGACTGGCATGATTTCACTTGTTGTACTGGTAATGAATACTTCATCTGCTTGGAGCAGCTGGTCTGTTGTAAACGCTGTTTCCTTTACTTGCAATCCTGTGTTTGGTGCAAGAGCCAATACTCTGCTCCGCACGCAGCCATGCAGGATGTTTGTTGCAGCCGGGTGCGTGAAAAGGATGTCATCCTTTATGATGAATACATTAGAAGATGAGCCTTCGGTAACAATGCCATCCTTGTGGAGAATAGCTTCAAAAGCTCCCTTATCCTTGGCAGTTTGCTTGGCTAATATATTCGGCAGTAAATTCAGGCTTTTGATATAGCATAGATCCCATCTGATATCGTCCGCCAAAATAGTGCGAACGCCATTCTGAAGTAGGGAAACAGGTCTTTCACTAGGTTCGATATAAGCATAGAAATTACTTGGTACATCTGGGAAGCTATGCTCACGGGGGGCAGAACCGCGAGTGATTTGCAGATAAAGCTTTGCGTCCGTTTGAACGTCATTTTTCTCTGTCAGCTGGACAAGAGAAGCAATCAAAGCATCTTTCGCAAATGGAACTTCCAGCCGGATCGCATCTGCTGAACGATAAAGCCGTTCGATATGTTCCTCCAGCAAATCAAATGTTCCTTGATATATACGGATGACCTCGTAAACACCATCACCGAATTGCAGTCCACGTTCTTCAAAAGGATACAAAAGTGATTCTTTCGTGATTATCCCGTCTTGCGTCAATAAATAATCGTACAAGCTCATATCCATACCTCCCTCTTGTTAAAATCCAGTATAACAGAGGTGTAAAAGGAGGCGAGAAAAAAAATTGTCGAATTATGTTTAGAATGTTGCGTGCATGTAAAAACCTTGTTATACTACTTAACATACTATTTATAAACCGGGGTAATCATTTCGCTTTTCTCGCACTTGTTAACTACCCTTGAGCCAACGCAGTGTCTCGTTTTAAACGTAACGAGGCATTGCGTTTTTACTATGTATATTAGGAAATAATGATAAAAGAAAGGAGGCCGTATGATGGATACAGAACAGCTGAAGCAGGAGCTGATTGCCTACAGCAAGAAGATTGGTGTAGATAAAATAAGGTTTACAACAGCCGATGTCTTTCAGGAGCTGAAGGAAAGACTGAAGCAGCAGCAGGAGAAAAATTATCAGTCAGGTTTTGAAAAGGGTACAATCGAGGAACGGACTGAACCTAAGAAGCTTATGCCTTCTGCTCAATCCATTATTGCAATTGCGCTCGCGTATCCTTCCAGATTGCCGAATGCACCAAAAAGTACGAAGGAAGAACCGCGCGGCTTGTTCTGTAGGGCCTCCTGGGGAATGGATTACCATGAAGTGCTGCGCGACCGGATGAATAAGCTGACTGCGTTTCTTGCGGAAAGGGTGGAAGGATTCACCTATCGTTCAATGGTTGATACAGGAGAGTTGTCCGACCGAGCTGTAGCGGAGCGGGCAGGTATCGGTTTCAGTGCCAAAAACAGCTTTGTCATTACACCTGAATTCGGATCGTATGTGTATCTTGGAGAAGTAATTACCAACATTCCATTTTTACCGGATGAAGCTGTAGAAGATAGCTGCGGAACATGCACAAAATGTATTGATTCCTGTCCGACAGGCGCGCTTGTCCAAGGCGGCCAGCTGAATGCACAGCGCTGTATTGCCTATCTGACTCAGACGAAAGATTTCCTGCCAGATGAGTTTCGCTCTAAAATTGGAAATCGTATCTATGGCTGTGACACATGCCAGCTTGTTTGTCCAAAGAACAAAGGCATGGATTTCCACCTTCACGAAGAGATGGAGCCAGATCCGGAAGTCGTGAAACCGCTGCTGAAACCTTTACTCAAGATGTCGAATAAAGAGTTTAAGGCGAAATTTGGTCTGATCTCTGGTTCCTGGCGTGGCAAGAAACCGATTCAGCGGAATGCAATACTGGCCATTGCGCATTATAAGACCACTTCTGCTGTGCCGGATTTGATAGAACTGATGGAACAAGATCCACGACCTGTCATTCGAGGAACAGCTGCCTGGGCAATTGGTAAGATTGGGTTGCCGGAAGGTTTTGATGCAGTCAGAAAAGCTATGGACAAAGAGCAGGACGAACAAGTACTTGAAGAAATGCGCAAAGGACTGCAGTTTGAAGAGGAATATGCTGAGGCACACTGAAAAAGGAGCATATATATATGCTCTTTTTTTATTTTCACGGTTTAGCTATTTAAAAAGCTGGGTATTTAATAACAAGATGGACTATAAGGATATTTTTTTAGGTTTTAAATGGTATGAAATACCTAAAACTATTGTCCTGATACTGTCAAATAAGTGAATAAGAAACGTAGGGATCAGAATGGAATTATTACATAGTTTAGTTGAGTCAGCAGAGGATCTGCAAAAAATGATCGGTACCGATACGATGATCGGAATTACAGATAGAGAAAAATTCTTAAGTTATCTGCCTACTGGAAAGGTGGATTTTGGAATACATGTAGGAAGTCCGATACCAGCCGGGGATAAAAACCTAGAAGCTGCATTAGCGGGTCGATATGGTTCGGTTTTATTACCTAAGGAAGTGTACGGTATTCCCCTGCACGCGAAGTCCTTTCCGATTCGGAGCGACAATAAAGAGGTTGTTGGCGCATTTGCAATTGCTATTCCACTGGATGCTCAAGAAAAAATGGAAGGTTACATTGGCAATCTGCGTCAAATAATTGATGGACTCCAGGATAAACTGCATACCGTTTCGGCTCATTCGGAAGAGCTTGCGGCCTCAAGCGAAGAGATTGCAGCACAATCTCAGGAATCCATGTTGCTGACAGAAACGACAGTCGGGTCAATAAGTGAGATTTCCCAAATCCAGCAGCAAACCAATATCCTGGGTTTGAATGCGTCGATTGAAGCAGCCCGAGCAGGGGAAGCTGGTGCAGGTTTTGCTGTAGTTGCAAGTGAAGTGAGGAAGCTGTCTTCCCAAACGACAGATGTTACGAAAAGTATGAGCGTCTCTCTGGAGAATATTAAAAATAATATTACTGCGCTATCAGGAAGTGTAGAGCAAATACGAAACGCATCTGGTGAGCAAGCAGATCTAGTCAACAACTTCAGCTTGCTTATCGACCAGCTCCATCACTTAGGTGAAGGTATGGAGTCATTTTTTAAAACAATTACATCCTCATAAAATAAGGCCGCTGCAGCGGCCTTATTTTAATGCTTTGCCCAACCCTTCTGCGTAATGAAGTCCTTCATATATACACGTTTCGGGATACGGAGATTATCTGTCGTCTGCTCGGTCCAGGTTGTCTTCCGAGTGTTTTCAGTCCGATCCACGTAATATGACTGAATGGTACGGTCATATTCCTCCAGCTGGGCATTCAGCATGCCTTTATCCACATTATATCTATTTTCATGATATACACTTCCGAACGGCAGCCGTGGTTTCTTTTCATTTACTTTTTCCGGATAACCGACGGCAATTCCGAACAGCGGCAATACATGTGCAGGTACGCCGAGGCTTGCAGAAACGCCTGCCAGATTATTTCGGAGCCCGCCTATGTAACAAATGCCCAATCCCATCGATTCTGCTGCAATGGCAAGATTTTGGGCGGCCAGTGAGGCATCGATAGTACCGATCAGCAAAGCTTCCGTGCCTTGAATCGTTTCGGAAATATCGGCTCGCAAATTTTTAGCCATTTCCTTATGGCGGTAGAAATCAGCACAAAAAACAAAGAAGTGGCCATTATTAACGACGTACTCCTGGCTGCCAGCATATGTGCTAAGCTCCTTTTTCACTAAAGGATCGCTCACACCAATGATCGAATACGCCTGGAGGAAGCTCGACGTGGATGCTGCTTGAGCAGCGGAGACAAGCTCCTTTATCTGTTCCTCTGTAAGGCGCTCGGTCGTAAATGATCTTACTGATTTGTGGCTAAGGATGGTTTGCAAAACATCAGACATCGTATTCTCCCCCTTTTTTATAAGGATACACAAATTTGTCACATTTGTAACTAAAAATGTTTGCGCTTTCATAAATAGAATCAGTCAAGCTGATGAAGCATATACTGTCATGATTCTACATACATACAAGTGAGGTGGGAGCATGGAGACATTCATGACTATTTTATCCGTATTCGTAGTAGGAGGCTTGCTCCTCCTGCGGGGATATGCCATGTCATATCGAAGGAAGAACAGGAGGGATAGAGATGGGAAAGAGTGAACAGCTGGCGGATTATTGGATGCAGGAAGTCGACAGGAAGAAAGCTGGGAATTGGCTCGTAAACCGAATTGCTTTCCATGAAAAGGATGGAGCGAAGGTTGCCCAGATTCGAGGAGAAGGGACAATCCTGAGCGAAGAGCATGATGGGGAAGAGGATATCATTACCTACCGCTTATGTGCAACTTTTCTCGTGCATAAGCAGCATGCTACGTATCATGAAGAAGAAGTGCATACACATATAGCCCGTATGCGTGATGGGCAGATCATTCATGATGAGCGGGTAGAGGATGCTGTCCAGCCTCATGTCCAGGGACTTGTCGTTTATGAAAGCAATGATCAGGATTTTGACCGGCAATTCACCTACGACAGACGAGCGGCGGTTCAGTATGCCGAGCGTTGGTGGAATGATTATAACCCTGCCTATAAGAAATTTGAAGTAGACTGTACAAATTACATTTCACAGTGCCTGCGGGCGGGCGGAGCACCAATGCGGGGAGAACCGGACCGGAATTCGGGATGGTGGTTCAATGGAGAAAATTGGAGCTATAGTTTCACAGTGGCGAATGCTTTACGTTGGTATTTGAGCGGATCAAAACAAGGGTTACGAGGCAAGGAAGTAGCCGATGCAAGACTTCTGAGGCCTGGGGATGTGATTTGCTATGATTTTGAGGGTGATGGGAATTACAATCACAATACAATAGTGGTAGCCCGGAACGCGCAGGGTGAGCCATTGGTGAATGCTCATACTGCCAACAGCAGAATGCGTCATTGGGCTTACGTTGATTCCCCGGCATATACAAAGAACGTTGTATATAAATTTTTCCAGATTGGGCAATGATCTCTGCTATGCTATACTGGTAAGGTTGAAAGTAGAAAAGCAGAGGTGAAAGTATATGCCAAGACATATCGTACTATTCCAGCCAGAAATTCCAGCTAATACAGGGAACATTGCTCGTACCTGCCTTGCGACAGATACGGCATTGCACCTGATTCGTCCGCTTGGTTTCTCGACGGATGACAAAATGCTGAGAAGATCAGGATTGGATTATTGGCATGACGTGGATATCCATTACTACGATAGTATAGAAGAGTTATATGAAAAATTTCCGGAAGGTGTCTTTTATTATATAGAGAACTTCGGTACCAAGCACTATTCAGATTATGATTTCAGTAACACAGATCAAGATCTGCTATTCGTTTTCGGACGGGAGTCGACTGGCATTCCAAAGGATTTGCTAGTAGGAAAAGAGGAGCAATGCCTTCGTATTCATATGACAGATAAAGTTCGATCTTTGAATCTGTCTAATACTGCTGCAATTATCATTTATGAAGCTCTTCGCCAGCAGGGCTTCGATGGGTTATCCTAAACTGCACCTTGTGTGCAGTTTATTTTTTATAGTTGTTTAGACATGGATAAAAGGGGGCAAATATAGTACTTTAACCTGTTTTATTTGGTAGCATTATACTAATGTCACTTATATCCGGTGGATTTACTGAGGTAACGAGGTATAATGGAGTGCATGAATAATATGAGAGATTACACGCTATTGCTTCGGACATTTGGGGATAAGCTTCGATATCTGAGAAAAAAACAGATGCTGACACAGGAGGAATTGGCTGGCATGGCGGGTTTTAATCGATCGTACTACTCCGATATTGAAAACGGCAAGCGAAATATTTCTTTTGTGGGCATCAGTAAGTTGGCAATAGCACTGAATGTGGAAATGGTGGACCTTCTGCCAACAAAAGAGGACTATTATAAGCTGCTTGATTTGTCAGCAGAATACAACCAGGAAACAATTACATACATATACGGCAGCACTGTTGAAAGGCAGTTACGCAAAACTTGAGGGGCTAAGGAATGAGATTCTATGCCAGCCAGTTGCGAAAATGGATTCTCAGGCTGCCAGAGTGGCAGCTTTTTTTGAAAAAGGAGAATGAAATTGATTCTAAAACGTAAACGCATCCAAGATATACTACTAGGTGATTTTTTGGGCAGTGACATTGTCCTGGCAGACAAGACAAAACTGGATAAAGGGACAGTCATTACTGCAGCATTACTGGAACAGCTGAAGCATAACAGAGTGCCGTCCGTCATCGTGGAAACTGCGGAAGAAGAGACTTCTGATCCATTTAGCAAGACAGATCGTCTTCAGCAGATGATTCTGCAGCTACAGGAGAAAGAAATGGATCATCAAGCAACATATAAACGAAGTATGGAAAAGCATTTTTACACAAATTTATCTTATATCGCTTTTGAATATCGCTATGGAAAATTGCTTTATGAGGAAGAAAGCATCCGTTTCTTGAAGGACCTGTACATCAAAAGCCTGAAGACGATGGGAAGAAGCAGTCTTTGGCATATGCTTGAGCAAAGAGATCCGTACGCTTTCATCCATTCCTTGGACGTTTTTGTGATCGGCACGATGCTCGCTTATCATATGAATGTCGTGCAGCTGGAACTTTGTGCAACAGGATATTTATTTCACGATATCGGCAAGCTTGATATACCTCGTGAAATTCTTGATAAAACAACGTCACTGACAAAAGAGGAATATGAGATTGTACAAACACATACGGTCAAAGGAGAGACACTCCTGCATCAGGCAGGTGAGCCTTTACTCGGCCGCTATGCGCGAAGTCATCACGAACGGCTGAATCGACAAGGCTATCCGGATGGTGCTTATTTGCCGGAACTAGGAGTGGATTTGCAAATATTAGCTGTCGTCGACACGTTTTCTGCTTTGACCCTTTCCCGCACTTATCGGGAAGTCCTTCCTGCAGCAGAAGCTATTCAGCTGATGCTGGAAATGTCGGAAGCATATCCAAAGAAAATAGTGAAGAAACTGGCCCAGCTGATGCATATATTCCCTAATGATAAGAAAACACTTCAGCTTGACGATGTCATGCTGGATAAATATACGAATGAATCGTATATGGAAATAGGATGGAAGCAGAAGCCGTAAGCGTCGTTTATGGATTTGCTGGCATGATAGCCAAACCCTGGGCATACATTAAGGTAATCGCCTTTTGTTTAACAATGCCTGGGAGGTTAATGAATGATGAATATATTGGATAAGGTACAGCAGTATCGCCAGGAACAAGAGAAGCTCCACTGGGAAGGAACGCTCGCTGATTATCTGCGTTTGTTGAAAGACCGGCCTTATCTTGCTCAATCTGCACATTCCCGTGTATATAATATGATCAAGCATAAAGGCATTGAAGAAGAAGATGGTGTGAAAAACTATAGCTTCTTCAAGGATGCATTATTCGGTTTGGAAGAACCGCTTGAAAAGCTGGTAGAAGAATACTTCCATCCGGCAGCTCGGAGACTGGATGTACGCAAACGGATTCTCCTGCTCATGGGACCGGTAAGCGGAGGGAAATCCACGCTCGTCAGCCTGCTCAAACGAGGGCTGGAGGAATATACACTGACAGATGAGGGTGCAGTTTATGCCATAAAAGGCTGCCCGATGCATGAGGATCCGCTCCATCTTATTCCTGTTCATCTTCGCAAGGAATTCGAGGATGAATATGGTATCCGGATTGAGGGGAATCTTTCCCCATTAAACCTGATGCGTCTGGAAGAAGAGTATGATGGAAGAATAGAAGATGTCGTTGTTGAACGAATTTTCTTTTCCGAAGATAAACGATCAGGAATCGGTACATTCAGTCCTTCCGATCCAAAATCACAGGATATTGCCGACTTGACTGGTTCCATTGATTTCTCCACAATCGCGGAATATGGATCAGAATCGGATCCCAGGGCTTATCGCTTTGACGGAGAGCTCAACAAAGCCAATCGCGGCTTGATGGAATTTCAGGAAATGCTGAAATGCGACGAGAAGTTTCTTTGGCATTTGCTTTCATTGACGCAGGAAGGCAACTTCAAAGCCGGCCGCTTTGCGTTAATCAGTGCGGATGAATTAATCGTGGCGCACACGAACGAATCAGAGTATCGTTCATTTATTTCCAATAAGAAGAATGAAGCATTGCATTCCCGGATGATCGTCATGCCGGTTCCTTATAATCTTAAGGTGGATGAAGAAGAGAAAATCTATCAGAAAATGATCTCGGAAAGTGATATTAAAGATGTCCATATCGCACCGCACACACTGAAGATTGCTGCGATGTTCACAATTCTTACGAGATTGAAAGAATCGAACCAAGGCGGTATCAGCTTGCTGAAGAAAATGCATCTTTATAATGGGAAGCAGCTGGAAGGATTCAGCGACGCAGATATCCAGGAACTGAAAAAAGAACACAGCGATGAAGGGATGAGCGGCATTGATCCGCGCTATGTTATCAACCGAATTTCCAGTACGATCATTAAAAAGGAAATGCGTTCGATCAGTGCATTGGATGTACTTCGTTCCTTGAAGGATGGGCTTAGCAGTCATGCATCCATATCGAAAGAAGACCGCGAACGTTACTTGAATTACATCGCAGTAGCACGTAAGGAATATGATGAAATTGCGAAGAAAGAAGTACAGAAAGCATTCGTTTATTCTTATGAAGAATCAGCTAAAACATTGATGGATAACTATCTGGATAATGTAGAAGCTTATTGTAATAAGACAAAACTGCATGATCCGCTGACAGGGGAGGAAATGCCTTCTGATGAAAAGCTGATGCGTTCCATCGAGGAGCAAATTGGGATTTCGGAGAATGCGAAGAAAGCTTTCCGTGAAGAAATCCTTATCCGAATCTCGGCGTATGCACGTAAAGGGAAAAAGTTCGACTATCAATCCCATGAACGGCTGAGGGAAGCAATCCAGAAAAAGCTGTTTGCTGATCTGAAGGATGTAGTAAAAATCACAACGTCCACAAAAACGCCAGATGAGCAGCAGTTGAAGAAAATGAATGAAGTAGTCGCAACATTGATCGATGAATATGATTATAATTCCACATCGGCAAACGACCTGCTCCGCTATGTAGGAAGTTTGCTGAATAGATAATAAATAAGCCGCCGGGATCCCGGCGGCTTATTTATGTGATTTATGCAGATAATAGTAAAAATCCTGCAAATATCGGAAGCAATACCATCGCTGTCTTCAAGTAGACAGGACGAACGCGTTTTGTGAATTTTGCTCCGACATAGGAACCGATCATCGTTCCTGCAACTACTTCAAAAAGTAATTTGATATCAAGGAAACCGAGCTGTGCATAGCCGACTCCGCCAGCCAAGGCGATTGGAATAATGATCATCATCGTTGTGCCTGCGGATTGCTGCGCGGACAGTCCGAGCAGGATAAGCAGTCCAATTTGGATGAATGGAGCAGAACCTATACCGAACAATCCGGATAGTGCACCTGTAATAATACCGAGCAATGCAGCGGAAATGAAATAAACAAGCTTGTTCTGGTAGATGAATGCACTTACTGTATTTTCTTTGTTGGAAGGTTTGCCCATCAGCAAAAGACGAATACATAGAACTACACCCGATAATACGAGCATTCCGGCTGTAAGGTAATTCAAGATATCTTCCGGGATGATTCCGGAAAAATGAGAACTGATGAAGGCGCCAACTGCACCGAAAATACCAATGATCAAACCAGCCCGCAACGTGACATTTCCTTCACGGTAGTGACTGACTGCACCCGAGAATGATGAAAACAGCATTGATGTAAGAGCAGTGCCTAACGCTACGTGAATCGGGAAACCGAACAGCACTGTCAGGATGCTGATGATGAACCCAGATCCCCCGGCACCGACAAAGCCGACGATAAGACCCGCGGCAATCATGATAAGGATAATTTCAATAGCCATACTAATTCCCTCATTTCTTGTTGTACTTTTAGTTAACCATACTGAATTGGTATTGTATAATGCATAAATAACATATAAAACATGCAGGAAAGGTATGGGTCAGCTTATGGAATGGCAGCAGTTAGTTTATTTCAAGGAAGTAGCGGAGCGGGAGCACTATCTTCAGGCAGCAAAGGCTTTAGCCATCTCTCAGCCTGCCTTGAGCCGGTCGATTCAGAAGCTGGAGGAGCAACTCGGAGTCCAGCTTTTTGAGAAAAGGGGTCGGGGAATTGTGCGCAGCCTGTACGGGGAAGCTTTTTATATACATGCAGTCAAAATATTGGAAGAAATGGACAAGGCTGAAAAACACATTCGGAAAATGAAGGATCCGCAGTATGGGGAAATTACGCTTGGATTTATGAGATCCCAGGGACTCCAGCATATCCCCCGGCTGTTGAAGCAGTATAAAGAGATATATCCTTCCGTCGAGTTCTCTCTGAATCAAGGCTCAACGGAAGAGCTGATCAACCAGTTAAGGGAAGGGAAGCTTGATTTATGTATCTGTAATATGGATCAAGGGGTAGAAGGGCTATCCTGGCGAAAGCTGTGGACAGATCAGCTTTATGTATATGTATCTGATACACACCCGCTCGCAAATGAAGAGCAGCTGGGATTAAAGCAGATAGAAGACGAGCCCTTTCTGCTTATTCGCCCAGGCTACAGTGCCCGGGTGATGTTTGAACAGATAGTCGAAAAATATGGACTGGAACCGAAAGTGGCGTTCGAAAGTGAGGATATGATGACAATTCTGGGTTTTGTCGCGGCAGGACAGGGCATTGCCCTGCTTCCATCCTTGGAGGCACTTCATATGCATCATGTCAGAAGCATCCCGCTCATCGAACCGACAGAAAGGCAGATTGGTGTGGCTTGGCGCGAGGGAAGTGTACTATCTCCTGCAAGTGAGCATTTTATTGAACAGATTATCACGTACTCAACAAAATTTGGAGAATAAAGCGGCTTGATGTCGCTTTATTTTTTTCTGGTTAACACTTTAGCATATTTTGTCGAAGTATTATGGCAACAATTTACAATCTCTTCATTGATCCTTAATACATAAATTCTAGAATGAATGCGGGGAGACAATCCCGATAAAAGATAGGGGGAGCTATATGAAGCGTTCATATCGGATGGCTGCTGGTCTCAGCGCATGTTTGCTGCTTATGCAGACAGTTGTACCCGCATCCATTCCAGCCGTAAATGCAGAGGAAAAGATTCGGGAAGAAATGGTTTCTATTACAGAAGTCTACGGCAGCGAGAAACAAGGTGCTGATGGTTTATCTTTTATCGAAGTACATAATGGAACAAAAGAAGCGAAATCCTGGAAGGATCTTAACATCATATACACAACCGACCAGGAGCAAAAACTTACAGTTCAAGAACAAGAGGAGCAAATTCCGGCAGACGGCTATGCAGTACTTGCTCTGGACAAAGAGGCAACCGCCGAAGCTTTCAACAGTCATTTCGGTACGGAATTGACAGACGCAGCATTCACCACCGTGACAGACCCCTACATATTCACAGACGATGAACAGCAGCTTTCCATAACTGATACAACGAACGAGCAGACCTCCGTTTCTGTTTTCCATTTCCAAGACGTGGAGAAGGCAGAAAGTATCCACTTTGCTAATAATCAAGAGACACCCACCATCCTGGCAGCACCATCACCAGGATCCGAAAAGATAGAGCAAGCTGAACAGGAAGAAAAAGTGGAAGACTCGGAGCAGGATTCCCCTGAGGAAGATGTGAAGGAAGCACCTGCTGCAGAAGGACAAGAGTCTGATCCAGCGCCTGAATCAGAGACGAAGGACCAGGTACAAGAAGAACAAGCTGATGCTGAAGCTAAGGAACAGCCAGCTGAAGAGACCGAAGAGCAGACTGAAAAAGGTGAACAAGAGATAGCAGCAGAAACGGATGAACCAGCCCAGGAGGAACAACCTGAGCAGCCTGCACTCGTTCATGAAGCGATTTCCAATGCCGAGAGCAGCCAGGATCTTACTATCACTGCATCTATTGAAAACGGAAACGCAGATTCCGCAGTACTTACATATGTTACTGCTCCTGGAATGACCGAACGGAAGGTCGACATGACAGACAAAGGTGATGGCAATTGGGAAGCTGTCGTTTCGAAAGAGGTGCTATGGAGTCCGACGTTCCAATACAGCATTGATGTGGTCAGTGGAGATGCACCGCTCCGCTTTCCTGAAAGTGGATTTCAGAGCATACAAGTAGCAGTTGCCGAGCCTGATCCGCAGACACAGCCGCCCGTCCTTATCACGGAAATCGTTCCAGACAGTGATAATATCAGCGGTGCTGATGCGTATGAATTCATCGAGGTTTATAACAACTCCGATCAATCGATGGATTTGAAGGATTATAAACTTTCCTATCAATATCCTGATGGAAGGCAGACAGATTGGGATATCGATCAATCTGTCACATTGGAGCCAAAGGGTAAGGTTGTCATCTGGATCAAGAATGGTGCGAACCAGTCACTTGGGCTAGCTGATTTTAACAGCCATTATCAGACTGATTTGTCAGAAGACCAAATAATCGAAATGAACAATGATGGAATGGCAAATGGATCCGCTCGTACCATTGCATTCCAAACCGACAGCGGAGCACAGCTTGCAGCAGCAAGCTACAATGACTCGGAAGGAATCGATGATACGTTTCCGAATCAAGGAATCACGTACCAAGCTTCCGGTACCGCGCAAATGAAGAAGGTGGGATTGCAGCTGAACGCTTCACCTGGCACTTTGATTGATGGACAAGTTCCAGCAGAAACCGTCAAGGTCGAAAAAGATGAAACAGCTCCGGAAATTAGTCATGAACCGGTGAAAACAGTTACCATTCCTGCACCGCTTCAAATTGAAGCTGCCATAAAAGAAGAGAATTTCATTCAGCATGTGACGCTTTATATCAAAAAAGAGGGCACGGATGAATTCGAGCAATATAGCATGCAGCACACAGGAGAACTATATAAAGCTGAAATTCCTACTGCTGACCTGGAAGCAGGAACGCTGGAATATTATATTGAAACATCCGATGGTTTCAACAGTTCCAAAACAGATACTTTTAAAGTGGAAGTGAAAAAGCCGGATACTGATTTTTCTGTGCTCCCTTCTTTATTAGTAACAGAATTGGTGCCCGATTCTTCTAATGTAAATGGAGCGGACGGATTTGAATTCATCGAGGTTTACAACAATACGACAGCTCCGGTCGATATGCAGGATTATGATTTGACTTATGTATATCCGGATACGAGAGTGACCGCTTGGAAGCCGGACGAAAGCCCAGTCATCCAGCCTGGGGAGACTGCTGTATTCTGGATTATCAACGGTTCCAATAATGATTTGACTGCTGATGATTTTAATAATAATTACAGCACGAATTTAACCCTCGGTGAAAACTTGTTCAAAGTACAGTCGGGCGGGATGGCAAATGGCGACCAGCGAGGAATCGGTGTAGCAACAAAGACTGGAAGTACAATTGCGATGGCAACATATAACGAGGTGTCAGGCGTCAAAGACACTGTTGCCAATATGGGAATCAACTTCAAGTATCCGCTTGATGGCTCGACAAATATGTTGAAGCTGAATGCTGGTACCATACTGGGTACTCCTGGAACTGTAACTTCTGACCAAGTTCACGGTGAACCTATTCAAGTGGAAGAAGATAGCGTTGCACCAGAAGTGAGGGATCTGACGGACAAAGATACCATCAATCAAACAGAAGATCTGCAGATCTCTGCTGAAGCATCTGATGATAAAGGTGTCAAACGTGTATCCATATTCTATCGTACTGATGACACCACTGATTACAAGAGAGTTGATTTAACCAAGAACGAACAGACAGGCTACTACCATCATACGGTTTACACACCAGAGCTGATTGCAAAGGACTATGTGGAATATTACGTGGCTGCAACAGATGGTTTCAATGAAACAAAAACAGAAACAAAGCGTGTCAGTATTGAACGCGATCAAAAAGAATCCAGCCCGCGTTTGAATGTGGAGGAAGGACAGCTCATTTCTGGAACATATAAGCTAAAAGCGACTTCTGATAACGCAGGTCAGGAAACAGCATTGCTTATTGACGGAAAAGAAGTTGAGCAGACAGACAAAGCATTGGAAACAGAAGCTTATTTCGCATTTGATGTGAATGGAATCAATACGTATTTCCAAAATGCAGTTGTACAAGATGGGGAAGTGCTGCGTATATTCGATGACTGGATCGATACGTACACGACAATTACTGTTCCGGTTGACCCCGATACGCTGAAGGAAGGAAAGAATACAATCAGTATCCATGCCGGAAACAAAGCCTCTCCTTTCCAGCTTGAATCTCCGGAAAACCGGGATGACTTTGATGCGAAGAATGTCCGACTTGTTTTAGGGGATGGAACTGTCTTGTATGATCCGGCGTTTGCAGATCCAAATCAAGTAATTGATATTGGAGATAACGGTAATTATCGTCCGGTTCAAGACTTTACTTTCACCATCCAGCCCGAGAAATTCCAGGCAAATGCATATGAATGGGATACGACGAAAACAGAAGATGGTACACACACGATTGAAGCTAAGGATGGAAAAGCATCTGACAAAGTTTCCGTGACTGTTGACAATACTGTGCCAGTCATTGAAACAGCAATGGAAGACGGAAAATCGTATAAAGGACCATTCACGATTGATGCCAGTGCAGAAGATGCTTTGAGCGGTCTTGATAGCCTAACTGCAGAACTTGATGGAGAAGAAATTCAGCTTCCTTATGAGACTTCATCTGCAGCCTTAGCTGCTGGCGATCATCAGCTTCTGCTGCGTGCGGTTGATAAAGCTGGAAATGAAGAGGTTCGTACAATTAATTTCTCTACTCCTGAAGAGCAGCCTGTAGCTCCAGAATTGATCAAACCGGAAGATGAAGCGGGTAATGTCGGGAAAAATCCGGAGCTTGAAGTCAAAGTGACAGATCCTACCGGAGATGATATGGACGTTACTTTCTATCAAGGACATAAATATAAAGTCAGCCAAGATAGTGAAATCAAAGCGTACAAGAATGCAGCAGATTACGAGCCGCCATCTGACTACGCGCCAGACGGGGAAGAAGCATTCAGCAGCGAGGATATCGATAAGGTTGCGGATGTAGATGACAAGTATTTAATTAACGACAGTGAGACGCAGTTCCCTTACCATCGATTTGAGGTTCCTGTTTCCAAGGATGTTGACGAAAAGAATGTCGTCGAAGTCAATTGGAGCGGTAATTCCCTGCCAGGACGCAAGGTTTCCATGTATGCGTGGAATCATCAGGAAGAAGACTGGCAGCTGATTGATTATAAGGTAGCAGGAGATGAGGACTTCGATTTGCAAGGATCCGTAAATGTCGATGCCTTTGTAAAAGACTACAAGATCAATGTCCTGATTCAAGATGAAATTGCAATTGAAGATGAAGATTATGATTATAGTTTCGTCTGGATGTCTGATACGCAGTATTATTCCGAGAGTTATCCGCATATTTACAACGAACAAGTGAATTGGATAGCTGAAAACAAAGACAAACTTAATATTGATTATGTAATGCATACTGGTGATTTGGTGAACTTCTCGGATCAGGAATATCAATGGGAAGTCGCAGATAAGGCGATGCAAGTATTGGATGACGCAGGGGTCCCTTACGGCGTCTTGGCCGGGAACCATGATGTGGAGCAGAAGAGTAATGACTATACTGATTACTACCGTTATTTCGGAGAGGATCGTTTCAAAGATAAACCTTGGTACGGCGGTTCTTATAAGAATAACAGAGGACATTATGATCTGATCTCCTCTAATGGTAATGACTATATTATGGTCTATCTTGGCTGGGGCATAGATGATGAGGGTATTGCATGGGCGGATGAGGTTCTTAAAGCACATCCGGATCGGAAGGCGATTCTGAACTTCCATGAATATTTGCTGTCATCTGGAAACCGTCATCCAGTGGGTGAAAAGCTCTATCAGGAGCTTGTTCTGGATAATGAAAATGTGTTCGCTGTTCTATGTGGCCACTATCATGCTGCAGACATGCTCGTGGATGAAATTGATGACGATGGCGATGGTGTAACCGATCGCAAAGTCTATCAAATGCTTGCCGATTACCAGGCAGGTCCTGAAGGCGGTCAAGGTTATATGCGCATCTTGCTCTTTGATGCAGAAACAGATCAAATCAAAGTAAAAACATACTCCCCATATATGGATGATTACAACTATTATGATGAGGATGAATTCCCGGGAACGGACGAGTTCTCTATCGGGCTTGAATTGGATGCCCAAAAGAAACGTGTAGCTACTAACTATGTAGAAGTGAATGTATTCGGCACGAAGGAAATAGGGAAAGCGGAAAATGTTAAAAGCGGAGAAACTGCTTCTGTTACATGGGATGGGTTGACCTCTGACCATGAATATGCCTGGTATGCTGTCGCAGAGGATGCGCATGGCGGGAAGACGAAGTCCGATCTTTGGACGTTCACTACTGGCGGGGGAGCGCCTGCCCCTGGAGACAATGGGAACGAACCGCCTGCAGAAAATCCACCAGGAGATGATGGAGACAGCGGGCAAGAAGATCCGATAATCGGCGGTGGAGAGAATCCACCTGAAGATACCGGTGGGAAACCTGACGCGAACAGTCAAAATGGAAATACGAATCTACCAGTGAATCAAACACAGCCTTCGGGTGACAATACAGCGAAGAATGTATCACCTGTACCTGCAGATTCTAAAAAAGCGACACCATTCGGCGGGATTCTCCCTGATACTGCAAGTCAGCTGTTTAATTATTTGTTGGCTGGCGCTGCACTGCTTCTATTAGGCGGAACCTTGTATTGGTTTAATAAAAGAAGAACAGCAAACAAATAAAGTTGGAGGATAAATGGAAAATAACTATCCATTTATCCTTTTTTTAATTTAAAAAAGCAAGGTTTTTTTCTTGCTGAAACAAAAATGTAAAAACGCTTTCAAAATGATGATATTTATGAAAGGTATTAATATAAACCCTTATAT